>NZ_QTSZ01000035.1 GCF_003730295.1 Ornithinibacillus gellani | reverse complement strand
TGTATATGGTACTCTAAAATTGAACCACCATCGCACTTGAAAACTGAACCACTTCAGTAGAAAATATCCTTAGCACAACTGTCGCTAAGGGGGAAGCTGGAGTGATCACTTTGAAGATGAAGCAAGAAATAATTCAATTGCATTTAGAAGGTCTGAGTGAACGGAAAATCGCAAAGCAAACAAAGAAAGCAAGGAATACAGTACGTAAATATATTAAGCAGTTTAAACAAAGTAGGCAGGTAGACGTACAAGATTTACCGATTACGGAAGAGGTCCTTCGACCTCCAACTTACAAGAAAAGAAAAGGAAAACAAAGAGCATTAACAGAAAAAATAAAAGCCAAACTAAGAGGCTATATCAAAGAAAACCAATGGAAAAAAGAGCATTATATGTCAAAGCAGCAAATGAAAATTACAGATATGCATGAAAAACTATTGGATGAAGGACACAAGATTAGCTATACAACGGTACGTAATTTTGTAAATAAAGAAACATCAAAAGCGAAAGAAGTATTTATTCGTCGACATGCCGAAGCAGGATATGAAGTTGAATTTGATTGGGGAGAAATTAAGCTAGAGATTGATCAAAAATTAAAAGTATATTATTTAGCGATTTTCACTTTACCGTACAGTAATTATCGATTTGCGAGAATTTATGAATCTCAATCTATGGTTTGTGTGCTAGATGTTCATACTGAGTTTATTAATCATATTGGCTTTATACCAAAGGTATTTACTTATGACAATATGAGAACAGTCGTGAAGCAATTCGTTGGCACAGAAAGAAAAATAACTGACAGCATGGTTCATTTATCGAATTATTATGAGTTTAACATTCGATTATGCCAACCAAGAAAAGGTAATGAAAAAGGTCATGTAGAAAGAAGTGTTGATTTCATTCGTAGAAAGGCATTTTCAGCGGTATACTCTTTTCAAAATTTAAATGAAGCAAGTATGCATTTAGAAACAACCTTAGCAAAATTAAATAAAAGAACTCATCACGAACATAAAGTGTCACATCATGAATTATTGGGGCAAGAAGCAGTGCAGTCTAGACCAGCCATTTCATCCTTTGATCCAGCAGATATGATAGAGGTACGAGTTAACAAATACAGTACGATTGTTTTTAAGCAAAATCATTATTCTGTCCCTGAGGGACATGTTGGAAAGTATATTAAAGCCAAGGTAGGTGCAAGGAAAATAAAGTTATTTGTAGAGGGTGAGCTAATCGCTACACATGAACGATGTTGGGGACTGCATCAATGGATTATGGATATTAATCATTATTTAAAAACATTTGAAAGAAAAAAAGGTGCTATTGCCCAAAGTGAGTGTTTGAGGCAAGCACCAACAAAAATAAAAAATATCTACTATGAACATTATATAGGAAAAGAAAAAGAATTTCTAGAGTTACTCCTATACATACAAATGAATAACAATATTGATGAAGTGATAAGCGCCATTGAACAGCTTAAAGCCATACGGCTAGATCATGTTTCGACAGAAAGAATTTTGTTTCTATGCGAACAATCTTTATCGAATGAAGGTCATTCAATGCAGAATGACGATATAACCAAACAAGCGGAAGATAACATGATGGCATATGCAGCATTATTTAATCAATTAGAGGAGGTCACTTCATCATGACAATGAAAGAACAAGTTATTCAAATGTGTAAGGATCTTAGATTACCAAGTATACGAAAACTAGTTAACGAAGAAACATCATTTAAACACCCAGAACAAGCAATTAAAATCCTGCATCAAGTGTTGGTGCAGGAAAAGGAAGATAGATTTATTCGAGCAAAACAAAATAGAATACGTGCGGCAAATTTCCCGCAAAAGAAGTTATTAGAGGAATTATCTTTGGAGGCGTTGCCTCCACAAGCACAACAAAAAATACCGATTTTAAAACAGTTAGATTTCATTAAGAAAGGACAAAATGTCATTTTAACAGGATCGCCTGGAACAGGTAAAACCCACACGGCTATTGGGATAGGTATGGAAGCATGTTTAGCTGGATATAAAGTGTTTTTTGCGACGGCACCTTCACTTATCAATCAATTAAAAGAGTGTAGGTCAGATCGAACGCTTCGTTCATTTGAACTGAAATTTGAAAAATATGACTTAGTTATAATTGATGAACTTGGTTATATCTCCTTCGATAAAGAAGGGGCAGAATTATTGTTTACCCATCTTTCCTTACGAGCAGGAAGAAAGTCAACAATTATAACAAGCAACTTACCATTTACAAGATGGAACGAAATATTTCATGATCAAGTACTCACGGCTGCGTTAACAGACCGATTAACCCATAAATCACATGTTTTAAATATGAATGGTCCATCTTTTAGAATGCGTGAGACGCAGGAATGGTTAAAAAACGAATCAACTGATGAATAATTATTTATTTTAGGGTGGTTCAAAATTTAATTGCGAAGTGGTTCACTTTTCACTTGCGAAATACA
>NZ_QTSZ01000034.1:2237-5183 GCF_003730295.1 Ornithinibacillus gellani | reverse complement strand
ACCACGCTTCCACCTCGGACCTATCAACCTCATCGTCTTTGAGGGATCTTACTCACTTGAAGTGATGGGAAGTCTCATCTTGAGGGGGGCTTCATGCTTAGATGCTTTCAGCACTTATCCTTTCCACACGTAGCTACCCAGCTATGCTCCTGGCGGAACAACTGGTACACCAGCGGTGTGTCCATCCCGGTCCTCTCGTACTAAGGACAGCTCCTCTCAAACTTCCAACGCCCACGACGGATAGGGACCGAACTGTCTCACGACGTTCTGAACCCAGCTCGCGTACCGCTTTAATGGGCGAACAGCCCAACCCTTGGGACCGACTACAGCCCCAGGATGCGATGAGCCGACATCGAGGTGCCAAACCTCCCCGTCGATGTGAACTCTTGGGGGAGATAAGCCTGTTATCCCCGGGGTAGCTTTTATCCGTTGAGCGATGGCCCTTCCATGCGGAACCACCGGATCACTAAGCCCGACTTTCGTCCCTGCTCGACTTGTAGGTCTCGCAGTCAAGCTCCCTTCTGCCTTTACACTCTTCGAATGATTTCCAACCATTCTGAGGGAACCTTTGGGCGCCTCCGTTACCTTTTAGGAGGCGACCGCCCCAGTCAAACTGCCCGCCTGACACTGTCTCCGAACCGGATCACGGTCCTGGGTTAGAATGTTCATACAGCTAGGGTGGTATCCCACCAGTGCCTCCACGTAAGCTGGCGCTCACGCTTCCAAGGCTCCCACCTATCCTGTACAAGCTGCACAAACAGTCAATATCAGGCTACAGTAAAGCTCCACGGGGTCTTTCCGTCCTGTCGCGGGTAATGCGCATCTTCACGCATAGTATAATTTCACCGGGTCTCTCGTTGAGACAGTGCCCAAGTCGTTGCACCTTTCGTGCGGGTCGGAACTTACCCGACAAGGAATTTCGCTACCTTAGGACCGTTATAGTTACGGCCGCCGTTTACTGGGGCTTCGGTTCTACGCTTCGCTTGCGCTAACGCTTCCCCTTAACCTTCCAGCACCGGGCAGGTGTCAGCCCCTATACTTCGCCTTTCGGCTTCGCAGAGACCTGTGTTTTTGCTAAACAGTCGCTTGGGCCTATTCACTGCGGCTCCTCGGCAGAGGAGCACCCCTTCTCCCTAAGTTACGGGGTCATTTTGCCGAGTTCCTTAACGAGAGTTCTCCCGCTCACCTTAGGATTCTCTCCTCGCCTACCTGTGTCGGTTTGCGGTACGGGCACCTCTTTCCTCACTAGAGGATTTTCTTGGCAGTGTGAAATCAGGAACTTCGCTACTATAATTCACTCCCCATCACAGCCTGGAATTGTTGGACGGATTTGCCTATCCAACTCCCTCACTGCTTGGACGCACACGACCAGCGGTGCGCTTTCCTTATCCTCCTGCGTCCCCCCGTCGTTCAAACGGAAAGGAGGTGGTACAGGAATATCTACCTGTTGTCCATCGCCTACGCCTTTCGGCCTCGGCTTAGGTCCCGACTAACCCTGAGAGGACGAGCCTTCCTCAGGAAACCTTAGGCTTTCGGTGAAAGAGATTCTCACTCTTTTTTCGCTACTCATACCGGCATTCTCACTTCCAGGCGCTCCACCAGTCCTCACGGTCTGACTTCACTGCACATGGAACGCTCTCCTACCATTGTTCAAAGAACAATCCGCAGCTTCGGTGATACGTTTAGCCCCGATACATTTTCGGCGCAGAGTCACTCGACCAGTGAGCTATTACGCACTCTTTAAATGGTGGCTGCTTCTAAGCCAACATCCTGGTTGTCTGTGCAACTCCACATCCTTTCCCACTTAACGTATACTTTGGGACCTTAGCTGGCGGTCTGGGTTGTTTCCCTTTCGACTATGAACCTTATCACACATAGTCTGACTCCCAAACATAAGTAGCTGGCATTCGGAGTTTGACTGAATTCGGTAACCCGATGAGGGCCCCTAGTCCAATCAGTGCTCTACCTCCAGTACTCTTTGTTTGAGGCTAGCCCTAAAGCTATTTCGGAGAGAACCAGCTATCTCCGTGTTCGATTGGCTTTTCACCCCTACCCACACCTCATCCCCGCATTTTTCAACATACGTGGGTTCGGGCCTCCAGTCAGTGTTACCTGACCTTCACCCTGGACATGGGTAGATCACACGGTTTCGGGTCTACGACCGCATACTCATTCGCCCTATTCAGACTCGCTTTCGCTACGGCTCCGTGTCTTCCACTTAACCTTGCATACGATCGTAACTCGCCGGTCCATTCTACAAAAGGTACGCCGTCACCCATTAACGGGCTTCGACTACTTGTAAGCACACGGTTTCAGGTTCTATTTCACTCCCCTTCCGGGGTGCTTTTCACCTTTCCCTCACGGTACTGGTTCACTATCGGTCACTAGGGAGTATTTAGCCTTGGGAGATGGTCCTCCCGGATTCCGACGGAATTCCTCGTGTTCCGCCGTACTCAGGATACACTCCGGAGAAAATTCCTTTTCAACTACAGGGCTCTTACCTTCTTTGGCTGATCGTTCCAGATCGATTCGTTTAAAGAATTTCTTTGTAACTCCAATGGAGTGTCCTACAACCCCAGAAAGCAAGCTTTCTGGTTTGGGCTGATTCCGTTTCGCTCGCCGCTACTTGGGAAATCGCATTTGCTTTCTCTTCCTCCGGGTACTGAGATGTTTCAGTTCCCCGGGTCTGCCTCGTATATCCTATGTATTCAGATATACGTACTGTTCCATTACGAACAGTGGGTTTCCCCATTCGGAAATCCTCGGATCGCAGTCTACTTACGACTCCCCGAGGCATATCGGTGTTAGTCCCGTCCTTCTTCGGCTCCTAGTACCAAGGCATCCACCGTGCGCTCTTCTTCACTTAACTATCTCTCATGAATAAGCATTGTAAATAAAACAAGCTTCTACAATTGCTTTCGCAATTGTATCCACTTTTTTGGTTTG
>NZ_QTSZ01000034.1:0-1707 GCF_003730295.1 Ornithinibacillus gellani | reverse complement strand
GTTTCCTTTATCTCGTCAGGACTTCTCCAGTCCGTACGTTGCTAAACGGCCGCTTCCGCCTTCTATTATATCCTTAGAAAGGAGGTGATCCAGCCGCACCTTCCGATACGGCTACCTTGTTACGACTTCACCCCAATCATTGGCCCCACCTTCGGCGGCTGGCTCCATAAATGGTTACCTCACCGACTTCGGGTGTTGCTAACTCTCGTGGTGTGACGGGCGGTGTGTACAAGGCCCGGGAACGTATTCACCGCGGCATTCTGATCCGCGATTACTAGCGATTCCTGCTTCATGTAGGCGAATTGCAGCCTACAATCCGAACTGAGAATGGTTTTGTGGGATTTGCTTCACCTCGCGGTTTCGCTGCCCTCTGTTCCATCCATTGTAGCACGTGTGTAGCCCAGGTCATAAGGGGCATGATGATTTGACGTCATCCCCACCTTCCTCCGGTTTGTCACCGGCAGTCACCTTAGAGTGCCCAACTTAATGCTGGCAACTAAGATCAAGGGTTGCGCTCGTTGCGGGACTTAACCCAACATCTCACGACACGAGCTGACGACAACCATGCACCACCTGTCACTCTGTCCCCGAAGGGAAGACTCTATCTCTAGAGTGGTCAGAGGATGTCAAGACCTGGTAAGGTTCTTCGCGTTGCTTCGAATTAAACCACATGCTCCACCGCTTGTGCGGGCCCCCGTCAATTCTTTTGAGTTTCAGCCTTGCGGCCGTACTCCCCAGGCGGAGTGCTTAATGCGTTAACTGCAGCACTAAGGGGCGGAAACCCCCTAACACCTAGCACTCATCGTTTACGGCGTGGACTACCAGGGTATCTAATCCTGTTCGCTACCCACGCTTTCGCACCTCAGCGTCAGTTACAGACCAGAGAGTCGCCTTCGCCACTGGTGTTCCTCCACATCTCTACGCATTTCACCGCTACACGTGGAATTCCACTCTCCTCTTCTGTACTCAAGTCCTCCAGTTTCCAATGACCCTCCACGGTTAAGCCGTGGGCTTTCACATCAGACTTAAAGGACCGCCTGCGCGCGCTTTACGCCCAATAATTCCGGACAACGCTTGCCCCCTACGTATTACCGCGGCTGCTGGCACGTAGTTAGCCGGGGCTTTCTGGTCAGGTACCGTCAAGGTACGGTCAGTTACTACCATACTTGTTCTTCCCTGACAACAGAGTTTTACGATCCGAAGACCTTCATCACTCACGCGGCGTTGCTCCGTCAGACTTTCGTCCATTGCGGAAGATTCCCTACTGCTGCCTCCCGTAGGAGTCTGGGCCGTGTCTCAGTCCCAGTGTGGCCGATCACCCTCTCAGGTCGGCTACGCATCGTCGCCTTGGTGAGCCTTTACCCCACCAACTAGCTAATGCGCCGCGGGCCCATCTGTAAGTGACAGCTAAAAGCCGCCTTTTGACTCCTCACCATGTGGCAAGAAGGATTATCCGGTATTAGCCCCGGTTTCCCGGAGTTATCCCAGTCTTACAGGCAGGTTGCCCACGTGTTACTCACCCGTCCGCCGCTCGTTCCACAAACGTCACTCCCGAAGGAGATCTGTTTGCTTCCCGCGCTCGACTTGCATGTATTAGGCACGCCGCCAGCGTTCGTCCTGAGCCAAGATCAAACTCTCCAAAAAAGTAAAGTTTCATACTTAGCAATCAGAAACAAATTCTGACTAATTTTTTTAAAGAAAAACAGG
>NZ_QTSZ01000033.1 GCF_003730295.1 Ornithinibacillus gellani | reverse complement strand
GTGAATTGGTTTAATAATATTCGAATTCATGGATCGTTGGATTATTTAACGCCGATGGAATATAAACACAAACATCAGACAGAATTGAGCAAAATTTAATCATAAACAAGTTACCCTACCTTAGAAATTTTGTTCAGTTTAGTGTTGACATTCCAGATTCCTTTAGTGGGGTCTTACAGCCAGTTAATCTGTGATAAAGTGAAACTTCAATCAGTGGGGTTTTCGCCCTTCCACCACTGATTGTTAGTTGAACCAATCAGGCCTTTTACTGGCTGTTGATCCCCCACTTACATTCTTGTTATCAATAAAGATTCCTTTAGTGGGGTCTTACAGCCAGTTAATCTGTGATAAAGTGAAACTTCAATCAGTGGGGTTTTCGCCCTTCCACCACTGATTGTTAGTTGAACCAATCAGGCCTTTACTGGCTGTTGATCCCCCACTTACATTCTTGTTATCAATAAAGATTCCTTTAGTGGGGTCTTACAGCCAGTTAATCTGTGATAAAGTGAAACTTCAATCAGTGGGGTTTTCGCCCTTCCACCACTGATTGTTAGTTGAACCAATCAGGCCTTTACTGGCTGTTGATCCCCCACTTACATTCTTGTTATCAATAAAGATTCCTTTAGTGGGGTCTTACAGCCAGTTAATCTGTGATAAATGCGAGCAGCAAATACTAAATAATTATATAAGCTTTAGAGCAAAAACTCCCCCTTAAAACAAGAGGAGTTTTTGTTTTCTTAAATATTGCTTTCTTTCATATGGGAGATTTGTAAACAGTCAGTCGCCAAATCTAATTCATATCTATCCATCGCGAATAGCCCCCGATATCGGTTCCCTCCTCTACTGTTGAATCACTTTCAAAACCGGATTCATCAACATGAGCAATTCAGAAGAAATTTCGTGATATTCTACATGCTAGGATAAAGAAGAATCATAAGATCATTCTCACAACACAAATGCTCACGAAAGGAGAAATAATAATGTCGGAAAAGAAAATCAAATTACCTATGTTTTTCTCATATTTTGAATGGGCTTTCGACGACACGAGGACACTGTCCCAAAAAAAGAAAGGTACTTCCTTAAAGAAATCGTTCAAATCTGATAGTAGCAATTTATCAATGATTGAGGTTGATAAGGAATACTTTTTCAATGGGCCAGAAGGTAAAGTTAGCTTGCTTGATTTATTCGATAGTAGGAATCAGCTCATCCTCGGTCACTTTATGTTTGACCCGAATTGGGATAAGGGCTGTCCAGATTGCTCGTCAACTGCCGACCAAATCTCAGACGTCTCTTTGAAATATTTGCGGAATCAGGACACTTCTTTTGCCTATGTCTCTCGTGCACCGCTGGAAAAAATAGAAAGGTACAAGTATTCAATGGGCTGGAGTTTTCCGTGGTACTCCTCGTTTGACAGTAACTATAACTATGATTTCAAGGCAACAACGGATAAAGGTGAGATGCCTGGTGGAAGCGTCTTCCGGCGTAAAGGGGACAGCATCTTTCAAGTTAAAAATACCGAAGCAGCAAATTAAATGCCAAATAAAATCCATGTAAAACCAGCGTTTTTGGAAAGTAAGTTCTATAACAAGATTGCCCGAAAAATGATGAAGCGACAGAACTTATCATAGTTGTAGTGTCTTCAGATCAATGTCTAGAACGATAGGTACACATTGGTGAGAGCAAAGGTTGAAAGCAACATGACTACAAAATAAAAAAAGAAAGAAGGATATTTCGTGAAAACAACCCAATCAAAAGATGGCACAACGTTAGCCTATGATGAATACGGTAACGGGCCTCCCCTGTTATTCATAACGGGGGCTGTCTGTTTTCGCTCGTTTGGACCCGTTTTGCATGATGCAAAAGTATTTGCGAACCAATTTACTGTCTTCAATTATGATCGACGTGGTCGTGGGGATAGTGGTAACACGTTACCATACCACATTAACCGTGAACTAGAAGACATCGAAGCAATGATTGATGTAGCTGGGGAAGCAGTGAACGTTTACGGTCATTCTTCGGGTGCTATTCTAGGTCTGGAAGCTGCAATGCAACTGGGCGACAAAGTAAATAAGCTGGTCATGTATGATGTACCCTATGCTAATAATGAAGCAAATCAAAAAGAATTTATGGAGCTAAGTCAAGGATTATATAGATTGATTGATCGTGGTAAGAATGAAGAAGCGATTGTCTCTTTTTTAAAGGGGATTGACATGCCTCCAGAGGTGATTACTGTATTTCAGCATTCTCCGCAATGGGAAACTATGGTGGCGCTTGCACCAACACTTGCCTATGACACTATTCTTGCTAGTGATTTACCACCCATTAAAAAGGTATCAGATCTTTCAACACCAACTAAAATCATTGTTGGTGAAAATAGCCCTACATCCATTCATAAAGTTGCGAGTCAGTTGAATAGTGCAATTCCAAACGCAGCATACAGTATGCTGGCGGGACAAGACCACATGCCAAACCCTGAAGTGTTGATACCTGTGTTATCAAAATTTCTAAAATAGTACTTTGTCAGCTATAAGATATGGATTTATTTCTTATTAACAAAAAGATCGTCCACAAACCTTTGTATCCGATTGAATGTTAATGGAAAAGCATGACGTATATGGACTGCACGGTTTTCCGTCAGTCTGTTTTTTATTTCAAATAGTGCATATCCAGCTATTACAGTTTTAAAAACATCATTTTCATTAAATATTCACTATTGACCTTTCAGGTAAATAACATTACAATAGGATTTACCTAATAGGTAAACGAAATTAACTTTACATAGGTGGTTATCATGCAGTTAAAAATTATGAATCTGGAACCAAAAAGAAGAGATGTAATATTAAATGCTGCGTTAAAAGAATTTTCCATGAAGGGATTTGATGCTGCCTCAACCAATGTTATCGCAAAAGAAGCTGGGATTTCAAAGGGGCTAATGTTCCACTATATAAATAGTAAAAGCGATCTTTTTCTATTCCTTTATGATTACTGCGCTGACAGAATTAAAAAAGAATATCTTGACGTAATAAATGTGAAAGAAAAAGATATTTTTGCAAGGCTGCGACAATCCTATTTACTTCAGATTGAATTACTACAACAGCATCCTTGGATGTTTGACTTTATTAAGATTTCGGACAGGACAAATTCCGATGAAATCAATAAAAAGCTGGAAAAAAGAGTGAATGAAAAGCTATCACGATGCCAGGAGGAATTATTTGAAATTGTTGATGAAACAAAGTTCAGAGAAGGACTAAATCTTGAAAGATGCAAGCAGCTTATTTTTTGGGCGAATGTTGGTTTTACAAATCAGATACTGGAAGATATTCGTAACTTGGAAATTACCGATTTGGATTATAACAAACTACTTGCTGATCTAGATGGTTATCTTCATGAACTTAAGAAAATCTTTTATAAATGAATGCATCCTAATTTTTCAACCTTCATTCGAAAAAGGATGTGTTCCCAGAAAATAATAGCTTCATCTTCCGCTATGTTAGGAAAGGAAAGGTAACAGACTCATGGAAAAAGTAACCATAGGGGGTCTTAAATGGGAATTCATACAAAGAACCAGCAAGTTGATAAGACTAGTGCTTTAGACAGTAAGCCATCAATTGGAAGTTTCTACAATGTAGAGGGACATCGTATATGGCTCCATCGTTCCAGTTCTGGAAGTCCAGCGGTAGTATTCCTACCAGCTGCCGGGATGGTCGGGCTTGATTACTTAAATCTACATCGTGAAATGAATAAAGATACAACGTCAATCATTTATGATCGATTGGGAACAGGCTGGAGCGATTACGTTAAGCTTCCCCGGAGTGCGCTTGAGGTTACGGATGAATTGCGAAATGTGCTGCAAACTGTTGGTGTTCCGCCCCCGTACCTGTTCGTCGGTCACTCATTAGGCGGTATATATGCACAACGATATGCACAACGCTTTCCAGAAGAGGTTGCTGGGATGATTTTGCTAGAACCACCTCACGAGGACTTTCTCACCAATACACCAAAGTTTAAAAAACGCTACCTTCTTCAGCAGAGTATTACGATCCTTCGAGCACTATTTACTTACAAAAAATCCTATCGTGTTTTGTTTAATCAAATGTTTACAACTTGGCCAGTTGAAATCCGTAAACCCCTAATTGAATATCATCTGAAGACATTATCGAAAACAATGACGGAAAGAAAAAACTTAAATAATGAAATCTACGAAGAAATACGAAAAGGAGGAAAACTGCCGGATATTCCGTTAATTGTGTATACAGCGATGGGAATCGACCCATTCTTAACTCCAATCACAAGTAAATCATTTCTCCGTTATACACTCGATCCATTCAATAATATGAAAAAATACATATACAAAAAATTAGCAAATTCGGTTCCTCAGGGAGAACATCGTATCCTTGAAAATGCAGGACATACGACAATTCACACGGACTGTTCGGATGAGGTTTCCGAAGCAATCAGGGATTTAATTGACTTTAAAAAAAGGAAATTTGGGTAGAGAAATGTGATAAAGTGGAACTTCAATCAGTGGGGATCTTCGCACTTCCTCCCACTGATTGTTAGTTGAACCAATCAGGCCTTTACTGGCTGTTGATCCCCCACTTATCATTCTTGTTATCAACAAAAATTCTCGGTGGGGGAGCTTACAGCCAGTTAATCGGTGATAAAGTGGAACTTCAATCAGTGGGGGGCATACTGCCAGTTAATCTTAAGACATCCAGGTAAAAGTCGATTTGAATGACAGAATAGAGGGATGATATGAATCGTCAATCATTAATCAAAAAGTTTGATAAGCAAGCAAAAAAATATATTAAAAGAAGACAAAATAATCATGCTTATAAATTTCGTCAACGTATTTTTCGAGAAGCTGAAGGAAAGGTATTAGAAGTTTCAATTGGTACTGGACTTAATTTCCCCTTCTACAATAAAAATATTGAATTAACAGGTATAGATTTTAGCCACGAGATGCTAAAGGCAGCACAGAATGCTGCAAGAAATTATCCTTTTAAAACTACTTTTATGCATGATGATGTAGAATCAGTTGAATTTAGCGCAAACAGCTTTGATACGATTGTATCGTCTGGAAGTCTATGCGCTTATCAAAACCCAATCCATGTTCTAAATAATTTTCAAAAGTGGTGTAAGCCAGAAGGAAAAATTCTCTTGTTAGAGCATGGGCTATCCACAAATAAAATGGTGGGATGGATACAAAAATCCTTCAATCCTATCATGCTCAAGTTTGCAGGTTGCCATCAGGACAGAAACATTACTGACATAGTTAAAAAGTCAAATTTAAAAATCATTCAGGAAGAACGCCACTTTGGAGGTTATTTATATCTGATATGGGCTAAACCGTAAGTATTCCGTTCATTGAAAATATCAATACTTAATGTTTGTATTTCGCAAGTGAAAAGTGAACCACTTCGCAATTAAATTTTGAACCACCCTAAAATAAATAATTATTCATCAGTTGATTCGTTTTTTAACCATTCCTGCGTCTCACGCATTCTAAAAGATGGAC
>NZ_QTSZ01000032.1 GCF_003730295.1 Ornithinibacillus gellani | reverse complement strand
TTAAACATAGTATCCTAAACTAGAGTACTCTAAGTACTCGAAGTTTAGGATTTTTTAATTACAGTGCTTTAACTATTAAATATATAAGGGTATTATTAATAGTAGTTAAAGTATTTAAAGGTGGTGGAAACATGAAGGTTCAGAAAGTAATTGTGGAGGAAAAATCATATCCGTTATACATACTCCTAGATAAAGAATTTGAAGTCATAGAACCGGTTAAGCGATTTATAAAGTACTTGGATAATACAGGCAAAGCTCCAAATACCATTAAAACATATTGTTATCATCTCAAGTTGTTTTATGAATTTATGAGCCAAAGTGGAATCGAATTAGGAGATTTACAATTTGAGGATTTGGCAAACTTTGTAGGATGGTTAAGAAATCCAGCAGGGCATTTAAAGGTAATAGATATACAACCAAAGAAGGCTAAAAGAGAGGAAACATCAGTTAATTCCATACTTAACGCCGTAACTAGTTTTTTAGAGTATTTAAATCGCACAGAAAATTTTAAAGCTATAGATATGTCTAAAGAAGCAAGAGGAAGAAACTTTAAGGGGTTTCTTCACCATATTACTAAAGGTAGATCCTATAAAAAAAATATTTTAAAGCTTAGGGTCAAAAAGAAACTTGTACAAGTATTAGAACATGGACAAGTTAAAGCAATAATTGAGGCATGTCATACCAAAAGAGATAAGTTACTTATTATGCTTATGTATGAAGGGGGACTTCGGATAGGAGAAGCATTATCCCTTCGTATTGAAGATATTTCAACATGGGATAACCAGATTAACATCAGGCCAAGAGATCACAATGAAAATGGAGCTTATATTAAACTTAAAAAAGAAAGAACTATTGATGTAAGTAAGGAATTAATGGCATTATATACCGATTACTTAGTACATGAATATGGGGAAGATTTAGATCATGATTATATATTTATTAATCTTAAAGATTCTTATTTTGGCCACCCTCTAAAATATCAAAGTGTATTAGACCTAATAAGAAGACTAGGAAAACGGACAGGGATTACTTTCAATGCTCATATATTACGTCATACGCATGCCACAGAGCTTATTAGAAGTGGATGGGATGCTGCATATGTACAAAAAAGATTAGGGCATGCCCATGTACAAACAACACTTGATACTTATGTTCATCTTTCTGATCAAGATATGAAGAATGAATATAAAAAGTATCTTCAAGGGAGAGAAACATGACAATGAAATTTCCAAGTGTAGCGACTAATCGAAAGCTTATCGCTAGTACAGAGATTAATAAAAAAATAGCTAATATGACAAGTGTTTTAAAAGGTTATTGGGCAGCAGATAGATGGGATATAAGAATTTGTCCACATCCTAGTGCAATTGAGTTAAGTAAGAATCCGTCACTAAGAAATCGTTGGGTAAATTTCGATAAGGTGGAAAATATCTGGTTGAAAACAGAATTAAAATATTTTTATTACCTTCACTTGAATAATGGAGCTTGGAATGCAAAATCCGTTTGGATTAGAAAGGGAACAGTGATAAGCCGGATGATGGGATTTTTAAATTTAAAATATCCTAATATTACATCGATAACCGAAGTGCCTATAAAAAAAGCTCTGACAGAATACCGGACCTACTTAACAGAACAAAAAGTAAAAACTACGACTACTAATTACAAACTTGATGTAAATCAGCAGAAAGTTACTGTACATGCTAATTCCTATTACGTTACTCATCTTAAACAGTTTATGGAATTCTATGAGGACTTCTATTTTGATGGGGAAGAATGGGAAAAAGATGTTTGGAATCGAAGAAAATTATCATTACCGGAAGATAAGGTAAACCCAACATCCTACGAATATACGATCAACTTTAAGGGTTTTGAGAATAATTATTTTAAAGAAATAGTTAAGCGATATTGTAAACTAATGTTAAACATAGCTAGCTTTTCTCACGTAGTAGATATAGCTTCAAAATTAAAAGAGTTTTTTAATTTCATGAACAAAAATTGTGAAGGTATACAAAGGATTCATCAATTAACTAGAAATGAAATTGAGCAATATTTAAATTATATTAATTTAAAAGGTTTAAAACCCAGTACTGTAACTGGACGAATATCTACTTTAGACGTTTTTTTTACTACAATTCAAAGGTATGACTGGAAGGATACACCTTCTAAGATCCTTATCTTTCAAGAAGATTACCCTAAAGTGCCGAAGGCACTACCACGTTATATTGATGAACATATACTTGAACAACTAAATGGGAAATTAGATAAATTGGAACCTTATATTGCTACAATGGTTATGGTACTTCAAGAATGCGGAATGCGTATCAGTGAACTTTGTACATTGAAAAAAGGGAGCGTCATAACCGATAAAGAAGGGGATTGCTTTTTAAAGTATTATCAGTGGAAAATGAAGAAAGAGCATATCATTCCTATTTCTAAAGAAATTGCTGCATTGATATTAGTTCAAGAGCAAAGGGTGGCTGATGAACTCGATGATGAATGTATATATGTGTTTCCCCGAAAAGATTGCTCACCATTGAAACAAGATACCTTTAGGGTTAAATTAAATGAACTAGCTTATGAAGAAAAGATAACGGACAGCAACGGAGAAATTTTTCGTTTTCATGCTCATGCCTTTCGGCATACAGTTGGCACAAGAATGATAAATAACGGAGTGCCACAACATATTGTCCAGAAGTTCTTGGGTCACGAATCACCGGAAATGACGGCAAGATATGCACATATTTTTGATGAAACCCTAAAGAAGGAATTTACGAAATTTAAGGAAACCTTTGTAACGAATAACGGTAGCATTCTGGATTTAAGTGAGGAAAATACTGAAGCTGACAATACAGATCTTCAATGGTTTAAAAAGAATATCAATGCACAGGCACTTCCTAATGGCTATTGTCGGTTACCAGTAATTGCAGGACCATGTCCTCATGCAAATGCATGTTTAGATTGTACGAATTTCTGTACAAGTAAACAATTTCTTAATGAACATGAAGAGCACTTAGACCGAACTAAAGAAATACTAAATAGGGCTAAACAAAACCAATGGCAGCGTCAGGTTGAAACCAATGAACGTGTTAAAAATAGATTAGAACAGATTATTCATTCGTTAAAGGAGACGAATTAAAATGATTAGAAAAGGTAACACAACTGCCATAGTTCAGCTAGCTAAAGACAAGTCGGAGAAAACAAGAATTAGGGTTGAAAAGACAATTTCAGAGATGGCATTGAAAGAAGAGAAGATTAATTTTAATTCCGTTGCACAAAAAGCAAATGTTTCAAAGTCATGGCTTTACAAACAAAAAGATATTAGAACTAGAGTGGAGACATTAAGAGGGATGCAGATAAGTGAGTTAACCCCCCGTAAACCTAGTAAAAGCCCTCGTTCAGAGGACGTATTAATAAAAACCTTAAAAAGCCGTATAAAGGCGTTAGAAGAAGAGAATGAACGGTTAAAGGATCAAGTTCAAAAATTACATGGCAAGCTGTTTTAGCAGATTTGTGTTTCTTGGAATTTATTGGGTACTTTGAATTGGCTACCTAAAATGAAATCGCTAAAACCTTCAATAACTTCAATAGCCCATTTCCCTAAATGTGTTAAGGGGAAATGGGCTTTCTTCTAGTATTGTTGGCATGATCGCAGAAGTGTTTTATGCTCTTAAATAATACTTTTTAATATATTGCAAATACTCATTAGCACTTTTCTGTATCTCTTCGCCCTTCATATCCGAATTAGCACCGTAAAGTACAAACTCTGGTACATATTCAGCGTGAATGTATGCACATAAAGATTTGAATGGTGTTAACATCTGGGTTAATGTATGCTTGTTTTTACCCATACTTGTAAATTTACCTTTTTTTACGCCAGCTGATATAGCTAATCCTAATTTTCGATTATAAAATATTCTTTTACCCTTTGATCCGTAAGCCCATCCATATATAATCACTTCATCGATCCATTTTTTTAATAATGAAGGAGAGCTATACCAATATAATGGAAATTGAAAAATAATATTATCATGATTTTCAACTAATTCCTGTTCTCTTTTTACATTTATAATAAAATCAGGATACTCTTTATAAAGATCATGAATGGTAATTTCTTTTGGATAGGACGCTGCTTTTTCTACCCAAACTTTATTGATTCGAGAATTTGGCATATCTGGGTGAGAAACGATCACCAATGTTTTCATTGTTTCATCCTTAGCATACTCAACTTTCGCACCAATAAAAAAGTGTACGAAAGTTGAGTTACTTAAAAGTATTCTATTCTAAGAAAGTCAAATTTGCGTGATTCCTAAGCTATTTATTTACAGCTTAAACTATAGAAGATGAACTAAACAATAACTAATCTTTACATAACTAAGTTATTACCCACGCTTTTTTAAACCTAATCCAGCTATTAAGGCAATGAGTATTGCCCCTGTAGCTGCAAGGAACGCATCTGAGTAGGACATAGCTTCCAATATATATAATGGATTTATCGGCTCAGTAGCATCACGTCGAGCGGATAATAATGCTCCAATCATACCTGCTCCAGTTCCTGCTCCAAGGTACAAAGCACCTTGGAAAATCCCCATTCCGACACCAACCTTGTCTGCTTCGAGTGCACTTACTGCGGCGTTATTTGCGGGAGAATTCGTGAATGCAAAAGCAATCCCTACTCCGAGGACCCCCACGGAAACTAACAAAGGTGAAGCACCAGATGCATAGGTGGACAAGAATAAGGTAGACAGCCCCATCAGAGTCATCCCTGTAATTATCAGACGTTTATCCCCAAATCGATCAGAAAGACGGCCAACGAAGGGAGATAAGATTGCAACAGCCACACCACCTGGCAACAATATCATTCCCGCCTGTCCAGAAGAGAGTCCATTCACCTCAACGACTAGCAATGGGACGAACACAAGAACAGCGAAATAAGCAAACATCGAAAAAAATGCAATTATGACCGTATTGACATAATCCTTGTTATTGAACAGGACAGGTGGTACAAATGGATTTTCTGCGGTAACAATTCTCCAAATAAACCCTACCAAAGCTACAACAGAACCAATTAGGCTAGTTAACGATGAGAACGAAGAAAAACCAGAAGTTTCCCCTTGAGTGATACCAAAAAGGAGTAATCCTACTGTGAGGCCGAGCAATAAACCACCAATGAAATCAAAGTTCTTATTGCTTCCTACGGATTCTGCCGGTTTAATTGTCGGTAACGCGTAGTAGGCACCAATAACAAGCATAATGGCTAACAAAAATGTGAACCAAAACAAGGCATTCCACCCTAAATATTGACCAACCACTCCACCAAATATTGGACCAGCAGCAGTTCCAACACCAATACTTCCTGCGATAATTCCCAAAGCTCCCCCACGTTTTCCTTGTGGGAAAACCTTCGAAATTGCAATGACTGATAGAACTGGAATTGCGGACATCCCAGCACCCTGAACCATTCTTCCCAAAACCAACAATGGAAGGTTCGTGGCAATTGCACATAAAAGACTACCACTTGCCAGAATCATAATGGCAAAGATATATAGCTTTCGTAACTCAAAAAAGTCTGAGATTCGACCATAAATCGGAACTCCAATCGCAAGAACAAGTGCAATACCACTAACTATCCAAATCACTTGAGATTTCGAAGCTTCTAAATCTTTGCTTATTAGTGGAAGTACGGGATTGACAAAATCAGCCGTAATTGCACCTACAAGTACAGATAGGGAGAGTACCATCATTAAGAGCCTAGTAGAACCCCTTTTTTCAGATTGAATCATTTCTTTAGATTTACTATCCTTTTTCATTTTATTTCCTCCTAAAATATATTGTGATTTTAGGAGGCTAAATCCACTGCTTTCACCATAAACCTCACCTCATAATCATTTATATTGTAAAACCCAATCAACTAACTCACCATATTTCTACAGCATGATTAAAGATTCGGTTCTCCAAACTAACTGAACTGATCAAACAAAAAAAGGCACCAGTTTAACAACCGGTGCCTAATCATTCGTATGCATTTTTACAAATGCAATAGATTCATAAATTTTTGCCCATTATATAAAAGGAGGCAAAAATTTTTCCGGTAGTGATTTCCATTTTTTGTTTTTGTAAAAAAGGACATACTGATCCCGTTGTACCTAAATCCCCTGAAACTTTTACATGCTTTCTAAACTCGACATTAATGAAATCAATTCCCATAAATTTTTGCCTCCTTTCTCATATTGTGATAATAACACAATAATAATTGATGAAAAAGAAATAATCAACCCTACTTTTTTGAAAACCAATTTAAAGCTTTACTACTTTTACTTACATAATAAAGGCAGGTGCAGTATAAACTTTTTTAAATATGTCTACTTTAACGAGCAGGTAGCGTCAGTTAAAGATGATAATTTAAGATCGAAATCATATTATAGATATTCCGAAATTGGGCGTGATTGTTGCAGGTCAAAAGCCTAATTCCTCGATAAAATAAAAAGGAGTTACTTTTTTTATTTGTGGTACATTCTTATGACCGTAATCAATTGTCATCTCATAATTACATTGTATTTTTTCTTTTGATTTAATGCGTTAAATATATGTCCTTAAAGTAAAAACATTGATGTTAATGGATTTTTAGTAATTTACTCTTGATAA
>NZ_QTSZ01000031.1 GCF_003730295.1 Ornithinibacillus gellani | reverse complement strand
AGACTCCTCTCGTTATTTAAAGTTGGTTTGACGGCCATCTTCTATTATAACGTTTGGAGTTTTTTTGGATACAACTCTAAAAGTTTCGTTTGCACACAGGCAGAGCCTGTGGTTTAAAAAGATTAATGAAAAGCCAGGCTGTATAAATACAGCACTGGCTTGAGTGAAACATGATATCCTCTATTATTGAAATGGATGTTTTTTTACATGCTTTCTGGTGCGCTGACACCGAGTAAACGCAGTGCATTTGCGATGGTAATTTTCACTGCTTCCATCAATGCAATTCGTGCACTAGTACGATCTTGGTGCTCAGCATCCAGTACTTTTTCCGCGTTATAAAAACTGTGTAAGCTGGATGACAAGTCAAAGACATATTGCGTCATCCGATGTGGTAATCGCTTCTTGGCAGCAATCGCTATTTCTTGCGGAAATGCCCCCAATAGCTTTAATAGTTCAATTTCTTTTTCAGCTGTTAATAAATTCAAATGTTGGTGATCGGCTGTAAACCCTTTTTCCTTCGCCTGCTTCAACATCGTGCAAATTCTGGCATGGGCATACTGAACATAATATACGGGATTTTCATTTGATTCAGAGCGTGCCAAATCCATATCAAAATCCAAATGGGTATCACTTGAGCGCATATTGAAGAAATAACGCATCGCATCTTTTCCGACTTCTTCCATTAATTGCACAAGGGTAATTGCTTTTCCAGTTCGCTTGCTCATTTTGACTCGCTCGCCTGCTTCATACAAATTAACCATTTGAATGATTTCTACTTCAAGCGCATCTTTCGGATAACCCAATGCTTGTATTGCTGCTTTCATACGTGGGATGTACCCGTGATGGTCCGCTCCCCATATGTTGATTAACGTGCCAAAACCACGATCCAATTTATTTTTATGGTAAGCAATGTCAGGTGTTAAATAGGTGTAGCTACCATCCGATTTAACTAACACACGATCTTTGTCATCTCCATAATCCGTTGTTCGAAACCAAGTAGCACCGTCTGCTTCGTAAATGACGTCATTATTTTTGAGGTCTGCTAGTACCTCTTCAATTTTATCTTGTTCATATAAAGTCGTTTCAGAAAACCAGCTATCAAATGGTACACCAAAATCAGCTAAAACCTGTTTAATTTTATCTAATTCATAGGCAAGCCCATATTCACGAAAATGATGAATTCGTTCACTTTCAGTAGCATCCACCCATTTATCTCTATCTGTATCTGCAAGTTTCGTTCCAAGCGCGATGATGTCTTTTCCATGATAACCATCCGCTGGCATCTCCCACTCCTTGCCAAGTGCTTGCATGTATCTTGCTTCTACAGATCGCGCCAGGTTATCAATTTGATTACCAGCGTCATTAATATAATATTCACGTTCTACATTATATCCTGCCGCATCTAATACATTGCACAATGTATCACCAACTGCTGCGCCACGCGCATGTCCTAAGTGTAAATCGCCTGTTGGATTTGCCGAAACAAATTCAACTTGAATTCGATGGCCATTTCCTTCATTTGTACGACCATAATTCTCTCCGGCTGTAAGAATCGTTGGGATCAGTTTTGTTAAATATTGATTATCCATCCGGATGTTGATGAAGCCCGGACCAGCTATTTCAATATCTCGAATAGATGCCGCTGTTTTATCAATTGTACCGATAATATCTTCTGCAATCATACGCGGAGCTTTTTTAGCAACACGTGCCAACTGCATCGCGATATTGGTTGCAAAGTCACCATGCTCCTTATTTTTAGGCTTCTCTAATATAATAGAAGGAATGTCACTTTCCTCGGCGAGCCCAGCTTGAATGACTGCTTGTTTAATTGCATCCTTCAATGCTGCTTCTGTTTGTTGTAAAATATTCATTCGATTTCCTCCTTGGCACACCCCGACTTCTTGTATTGATTTTTTCATGTAATGGGTTTATGTGTGCACTGCTACAGTAGATTATAACTCTTTTTCACCATAATAATCCATCATTTCTATTATCGTCCCATACAAATCGAAATTTCAGCCATTGAATACGCGTTTTATGGAATAATAAATATGAATGATGAATCGATTGCTATTCACAATTATGGGGGAAAAATTAGTCCCATTCTCAATCGAAATCATTCCTATTTACAAATCGTAATGATTACGTTATACTTTCCTAGTACATTTATCACAGATTAACTGGCTGTAAGACCCCCGCTTCAAGAATTTTTGTTGATAACAAGCATGGTAAGTGGGGGATCAACAGCCAGTAAAGGCCTGATTGGTTCAACTAACAATCAGTGGGTGCAGTGCAAAAACCTCCACTGATTGAAGTTTCACTTTATCACAGATTAACTGGCTGTAAGACCCCCGCTTCAAGAATTTTTGTTGATAACAAGCATGGTAAGTGGGGGATCAACAGCCAGTAAAGGCCTGATTGGTTCAACTAACAATCAGTGGTGCAGTGCAAAAACCTCCACTGATTGAAGTTTCACTTTATCACAGATTAACTGGCTGTAAGACCCCCGCTTCAAGAATTTTTGTTGATAACAAGCATGGTAAGTGGGGGATCAACAGCCAGTAAAGGCCTGATTGGTTCAACTAACAATCAGTGGGTGCAGTGCAAAAACCCCCACTGATTGAAGTTTCACTTTATCACAGATTAACTGGCTGTAAGACCCACACTTCAATAATTTTTGTTGATAACAAGCATTGTTAGGGGGGATCAACAGCCAGTAAAGGCCTGATTGGTTCAACTAACAATCAGTGGGTGCAGTGCAAAAACCCCCACTGATTGAAGTTTCACTTTATCACAGATTAACTGGCTGTAAGACCCCCGCTTCAAGAATTTTTGTTGATAACAAGCATGGTAAGTGGAGGATCAACAGCCAGTAAAGGCCTGATTGGTTCAACTAACAATCAGTGGGTGCAGTGCAAAAACCCCCACTGATTGAAGTTTCACTTTATCACAGATTAACTGGCTGTAAGACCCCCGCTTCAAGAATTTTTGTTGATAACAAGCATGGTAAGTGGAGGATCAACAGCCAGTAAAGGCCTGATTGGTTCAACTAACAATCAGTGGGTGCAGTGCAAAAACCCCCACTGATTGAAGTTTCACTTTATCACAGATTAACTGGCTGTAAGACCCCCGCTTCAAGAATTATTGTTGATAACAAGCATTGTATGTGGAGGATCAACAGCCAGTAAAGGCCTGATTGGTTCAACTAACAATCAGTTTCATTTTATTCAAGGGGGTTACCAGCATTGTTTAAACACATCACATATTTAGTGGGACTACTATTTCTCGTGTTGCTTACAGCCTGTACGGATAGTTCTTCCCATTCATCTGACGCGAATGATAAGCTGACGATTTATACAACCATTTATCCCATACAATTTGCCGTCGAGCAAATTGGTGGCAATAACGTAGACGCCTCCTCTATTTATCCTCCAGGTGTTGATGCACATACCTATGAGCCAACTACAAAAGAAATGACCCATATCGCTAAAGCAGATGCATTTATGTATTTAGGTGCGGGCATGGAAGGATTTGCGGAGACAGCAGAACAGGCCTTACAAAACCAAACCGTAACATTTGTGGAAATTGGAGCCTTGCAACAGGATTTATTTAAATCGAATCAGAACCAACACCATGACGCACAGGAAGATGGCCACGAGCATTCCGATGTTGATCCGCATATTTGGCTTGATCCAATCCGGATGGCAGAAATGAGTGAGGTCATAAAAGATGAACTCATTGCATTGGATCCAGATCATAAAGAAATCTTTGAAAAAAATTATGATTCCTTAAAAGAAAAGTTGTTCGCTTTGGATAAAGATTTATCAGATACCATCTCTTCCAAATCAAAGCATCACATTCTTGTTGCCCATGCAGCATATGGTTACTGGGAAGCCCGTTATGGTATTGAACAGCTTGCGATAAGCGGTCTTTCTACTAGCAGCGAACCATCTCAAAAAGAACTAGCTGCAATCGTTGACTTGGCAAAACAATACCAAATTCATTATGTGATCTTTGAGCAAACTGGTAAAGATAAGATTGCAACAATTATTCAAGAGCATATAAATGCAAAACCACTGGAAATTCATAATTTAGAATCGCTCACGGAATCTGACATTCAAAACGGCTCCGATTATTTATTTTTAATGAAGGAAAACATAAATACATTAAATATAGCACTCGATGACGAAACGGAATAAACTGCTTGGAGGTGAATCCTAATGACGAATTCCATTATTTCATTGAAACATATTGATTATAGCTACGAGGATAAAACTGTGCTGCAGGATGTCAACCTGGAATTAGAACGTGGTGTTTTCATGGGGATGGTTGGTCCAAATGGTGGAGGAAAAACTACTTTAATCAAAATTATGCTTGGAATACTAAAGCCAGACAATGGCAGTGTATCCCTTTTCGGTAAGCCAATGGATCGCTTTAAGGATTGGACAAAGATTGGTTTCGTTTCGCAAAAATCCAATTCCTTCAATAAAGGGTTTCCGGCAACCGTTCGCGAAGTCGTATCAATGGGGCTTGCTGCTAAAGTAGGGTACCTTAAATTTTTCAATAAACATCATAAGGAAAAAGTGATGCATGCCATCAGACAGGTTGGTATGGAAGATTATGCAGATGCGTCAATTGGTAATCTATCAGGTGGTCAACAGCAACGTGTCTTTATCGCGCGTGCCCTTGTCAATGATCCCGAATTGCTAATATTAGACGAGCCTACGGTTGGAGTTGATTATCAAAATGTCCGACGCTTTTATGATTTGCTGCACCAATTAAATCAAAATGATCAAATCACCTTGTTACTCGTCACCCATGATACCGGCGCAATGACAGAGCACGCAACCGACATTGTTTGTCTGAATAAAGAACTACATTTTCATGGGGAACCCGAAAAATACACATCACTTACCGAAGCTGATCTATCACGAATATATGGGCACCCTGTCCATGTTGTCAAACATGATCATTAATATTTGGAGGAACAACAACCATGCTTGCTGACTTACTTGCCTTTGATTTCTTACGGCATACTTTTATAACTGGATTACTTATCGGATTTATCGGTCCTTTACTTGGAGCATTCATTGTCGTTCGCCGTCTATCCCTTATAGCTGATGCATTGTCACATGTAACATTGGCAGGTATTGCATTTGGCTTGTTACTGGAAAAAAGATTTGCCATTTTCATTTTACCCCCTTTTTATGGCGGAATGGCATTCTCCGTAATTGGCGCATTATTGATTGAAAAATTACGCTCCCTTTACCATTCCTATCAGGAAATTGGTATTCCAATTATCCTGTCTGGTGGTGTCGGCTTAAGTGTTATTTTCATATCACTAGCGAACGGCTTTAATAATGATTTATTCAATTATTTATTTGGCTCTGTATCAGCTGTCAGTCGTAACGATCTATTGACTATAACTGGAATCACCATGATCGTTACCATCATCATCATCTTGTTTTATAAAGAATTTATGGCATTATCATTTGATGAGGAGCATGCTACTATCTCCGGCATTCATGCCAAAGCCATTCATTTTATGTTTATTGTATTAACAGCACTTGTTATTGCTGCATCTATTCGTATTGTTGGTGTATTACTTGTTTCTGCACTCATGACACTTCCAGTAGCAGCTGCAATGCGACTAACCAAAGGCTTTAAACAAACCATCATCGTTTCGATTATTTTTGGCGAAATTGCTGTTATTATCGGTCTTATAACAGGCTATTATTTCAGCATCCCACCTGGTGGTACTATTGTGATGGTTTCCATTATCATTCTACTGCTTTCTATTTTGAAGAAAAGTAAGACAACTGGTCATAATGGAGGGGTTCAGCATGGATATGAATGAAGCTATGACATTGTTGAAAACAAGGGGCTATAAAACGACACAAAAGAGAAAAGATATACTAGCCTTTTTTGCTGAAGCAGACGGTTATCGAACTGCAAAGGATTTAAATAACCATATGGAGAATAAATACCCTGGAATTAGCTTTGATACGGTATATCGAAATCTTCATTTATATAATGATATCGGTATATTAGAAAATACAGAGCTAAACGGCGAAAAACAATTTCGTTTCAAATGCTCTCAACATCATCATCACCATTTTATTTGTGTCCAATGCGGAAAAACAAAAGCCATTCATATCTGTCCGATGGAAGAAGCCAAGGAAGCATTGGAAAGCTATGAAATTGAAGATCATAAATTCGAAATATATGGGCGGTGTCCGCATTGCCAAACGGCATAATTAAAAAGCCGGGCATTGCAAGTTTTGTTGCAGTTGGTATTGGAGGGGTATTTGGTGCATGCGCCAGGTATAGCATTTCGTTATTATTCAACCCTACCCATGGCTTCCCCTATGCCACATTTACCGTAAATCTGATTGGTTGTTTATTGCTCGGATATATACTAAATCAAGTTCGTTTAAAACAATTACTAGGACCAACTATTTTACTTGCAATTGGTACAGGAGTACTTGGTTCCTTTACTACTTTTTCAACCTTTGCTCTGGAAACTGTGGAGCTTTGGCAAACAAACTATCTATTGTCTGTTAGCTATGTCATCTTAAGTCTTATACTCGGCTTATTCGCAAGCTTTATCGGCTATACACTCGCAGGGAAGGGTCGTGTTGGTAAATGACCTTGCTCCTGATTGCTGTTGGCGGATTTTTCGGTAGTATGACTAGATACGCTATCGCATTACGTTTTCAAAAACATCCTATTGGTACTTGGATCGCTAATGTAACTGGTTCTATACTATTGGGAATACTTGCTGTCAGTTACCAATCCGACCATATCTCTCCATGGATCTGGCTATTATGCGGAATTGGATTTTGCGGATCTTACACTACTTTTTCCACATTTGGACATGAAAGTTTGTTGATGCTAGTTGAGAAAAAATATGCAGCCGCTATCGGATATATGTTTACAACTACATTCGTATCTATTGGCACGATCTTCCTGATTTATTATTTATAATCAGCATCATCTTTTTCGTGTACAGACCAGTCTACTTTTAGTGGTCTGTTTTTTTGTGTTCCGTTTGCGCACTCTCCATATGGTTCACAGCAAATAAGTCATCCTGCTTTAAACAATAGACACGCCATTATCTCTTATCCGCTGGCAAATCTCGCAATCATAAATGCTGGAATGACGTGCTTCGTTCTATTCAAAAAAAGCTAGGTATGAAGTAATAAACCAATCACAACTTTTATCAGCCTAAATACTCTCCTTTTATTTATTTTCTTTACTATCTAACAACGAAGTAACAAAACAAAGTCTTTCATTACAGTTTGTAGTCTTTCCTACTCATTTTTCTTTCATGATAAGGAAAGTTAGTGAAATGGTTTTAAGGCTTATGTACTTAAAACGAATAGATACGTTTAAATCTGACGAAATCTGCAAATCCTCCCCTACCATTCACCTAGACCGCATTTGTGCGTTATCTAGTACGAATGATTCAATTTGGAATATTCAGTTTTGCCTCGACAGTATTCGACACCTATTAGCCTCATTTTGCCATATAGTGAAGGTGGACA
>NZ_QTSZ01000030.1 GCF_003730295.1 Ornithinibacillus gellani | reverse complement strand
AGACTCCTCTCGTTATTTAAAGTTGGTTTGACGGCCATCTTCTATTATAACGTTTGGAGTTTTTTTGGATACAACTCTAAAAGTTTCGTTTGCACACAGGCAGAGCCTGTGGTTTAAAAAGATTAATGTAAATCGGCATTACCTTCATTTGGTAATGCCGATTATACTTATTCTTCCAGCATGGATGAAATATCAGAAATAGCTGTCGGAAATACGTATACTGCCTTACGAAGCTGTTCTTTTGTTAACCTGAGCTGAATTGCCAGGGCAAAGTATTGTATCAAGGCATCGGCATATTCGCCAAGTATGTGCGCACCGACGATTTGACCTGTATTACGATGGACCAGAACCTTCGAAAAAGCCGTCTCTTCATCTGTCACCTTATACGTGAACCAATCTGTTAGATCATGTGTAATTACATCTATCTGTTGACTATTTTCTTCCGCTACTCCAACTGACATACCAACGGACGCAACTTTAGGGCTTGTGAAAACAACAGAGGGCACACCTGTATAATCCAACGTTTCTGTTGATTCCCCTGTAAGATACTGCCCAAGTAAACGCGCCTCCATACCTGCTACAGGCGTCAGCGGCATTCCCTCTGTATTTGCTACATCCCCTGCAGCAAATACATGTGGATTACTGATGCTCTTCAAATTCTCATCTACGTTTATCCCATTTTTGTCATAATCGACAGCACCTTTTTCTAAAGCTAATCCATCTAAATTTGGAATTCTTCCTGCTCCATGTACAACCATATCCGCATCTAAAGTAAGCAATGTATTATCTTTTTTCATCGTTACCAATAAACGATCATTCTTTTTTTCAATTGCTTCAGCAGCACAGCCTACATGCACTTTAATGCCTTTCATCTCTGTTACCTGTACTAGTTTTTCTACCAGGTCAGGATCAAACCCTTTTAGCGGAAGATTACCTCGTTGAATAATATGCACTTTGCTTCCGGCACTCGCTGCAATATGAGCCAACTCAAATGAAACATATCCGCCTCCAATAAAGGCAATTTCATTTGGCAGCTCATCCAAATCTAAAAATCCGTCACTATAGGTGAGGTACTCCTTACCTGAAATCGGCAATGGTGCGGGTGTAGCTCCAGTGGCAATCACAATATGTTCTGCCATCAATTCTTTATCATTAACTTGTAGCTTGTTCTTTGAGGTAAAATGAGCTGTTCCATAAAAGGTTTTTATTCCTTGATCACGCAAATCATCTTCTTTTGCTGTTGGTGCTGGTTCTGTGAAAGTACGCTTAAATGCCATCAAATCCTGCCAATTTATCGCTCCTGTATTAGATAATCCATGAGGACGCATTCTATCCAGACGGTCTTTTTCACTAGCATATTGCGCCAACACTTTTTTGGGAATACAGCCGTGTAATGGACAGGTTCCACCATATTTTTCCGCTTCAATAATGGCAGTTTTCATTCCTTTTTGATTACAAATGGCTGCAATAGAAGAACCTGCTGGACCTGATCCAATGACGATAACATCAAATGTATGCATAACCAATCCTCCTTTAAAACATTTTCCCCTCATGTAGTTTATCTAAACGGATTGCTTTTCATGGTAAAATAAAGTGAAACTACAATCAGGGTGAATTTTCGCACTTCCCCCACGGATTGTTAGTTGAACCAATCAGGCTTTTACTGGCTGTTGATCCCCCACTTACAATCCTTGTGATCAACAAAAATTCTGATGTGGGGGGCTTACAGCCAGTTAATCTGTGATAAAGTGAAACTTCAATCAGGGGGAATTTTCGCACTCCCCCACTGATTGTTAGTTGAACCAATCAGGCCTTTACTGGCTGTTGATACCCCACTTACAATTCCTGTGATCAACATAAATTCTGGATGTGGGGGGCTTACAGCCAGTTAATCTGTGATAAATAAGGAGGAGTTTGCCTTGAATTTACATCAAATCACATTACATAAATTATCCATGCGTCTGAAGCATCCCTTTCATACAAGCTTTGGAACCATACAGGATAAAGAAGTATTCCTAATTGACGTTATGGATATGGACGGCCGGCATGGGTTTGGAGAAACAGTCGCTTTTTCATCCCCTTGGTATACGGAGGAAACCGTGGAAACCAATTTTCATGTGATGCGAGACTTTCTTATACCACTACTTCGAGAGCATCCCATTGCCCATCCAGATGAAGTTGCAGCATTATTTTCTGTCATCCGTAGAAATTCGATGGCTAAAGCGGCTTTGGAAACGGCTATTTGGGACCTTTATGCAAAACAAAAAGAACAAACGTTGACAACAACAATTGGCGGCACAAAAGCACAAATCGATGTTGGTATTAGTATTGGCATGCAATCTACATCTGAAGCGTTAATAGATAAAATTCATGCTGCCTTGGAACAAGGATTTAAACGAGTAAAGTTAAAAATCAAGCCTGGACACGATATTGAATTATTACGTCAGGTACGCCAGCATTTTCCGGAGCTGCCCTTGATGGCTGATGCAAACTCCGCGTATACGCTACGTGATTTGGCAACACTGAAACAATTAGATGAATTTAAATTAATGATGATTGAACAACCATTGGCACATGATGATATTGTCGATCATGCCACATTACAACGAGAAATAAACACACCCATTTGCTTGGATGAAAGTATATGCTCCTATGATGATGTAAGGCATGCGATTACATTAAATAGCTGTCAGGTTATTAATATTAAACTAGGCAGGGTTGGCGGTCTTTATGAAGCGAAGCGAATCCATGACCTTTGTGCTGAACATGGATTATCCGTTTGGTGCGGAGGAATGCTGGAAGCTGGAGTTGGTCGAGCACATAATATTGCTTTATCTGCCCTTCCACATTTTAATTTACCAGGAGACACAGCGGGATCGAGTCATTATTGGGAGCAAGATATTATTTCGCCCAAAGTAATCGTGCATAACGGGTATATTACTGTTCCCCAAACTTCCGGAATCGGCTATGAAATAGACTGGGATGCAGTCAAATCCTATCGAACAGCACAATGGACCTATACGATATAAAATGAGCCTGTCATCGCATGACAGGCTCATTTCCATTAAGCATTGATAAATTTATCTGTTAATACTGGTACCAATTGTTTTTTACGGGAAACAACACCTTTTAATAAAGCACGCTGGTTTACGAGCTGTACGGCAAATGCCTGTTCAACCATGTCGGTAGCTGTTCCAGCAGCCAGTACTTCGGAATCATTATTAATAATATCAGTTACAACAAGCAGGAATAATCCAAGTCCTTTTTCCTCAATGGTTGCTTGCATAGCAGCTTCCAACTCTTCCTGCTTCGCGTAGACTGCTTCAATATCTACTGCATTAACCTGGGCAATTTCAACCTTTTCTCCACCCATTGAAAATTCCTTCGCATCCATAGATAGTAACTCTGCAGCTGACTTATCACTTAAATCTGCCCCAGCCTGAAGCATGTCAAAACCATACTTTTCCAGGTCAACACCTGCAATCGCTGCTAATTCATGAGCAGCAGTAACATCTTCTTCCGTACATGTAGGCGATTTTAATAGCAAGGAATCTGAAATAATAGCTGATAGCATTAGTCCAGCCATATTTTGTGGAATCTCAATATGGTTTTCCTTATATAGCTTATTTAATATAGTCGCCGTACACCCAACTGGCTCTGCGCGAAAATACAATGGTTCCTTCGTTTCAAAGTTAGAAATACGATGATGATCAATTACTTCGGAAATGTGTACATCTTGAATATTATCTACACTTTGTTGAAATTCATTATGGTCTACCAATATCACATGATCTATATCTGCATCCACCTTTTCAATAAAACGCGGTGCATCTACTTTAAAATAGTCTAAAGCAAATTGAGTTTCTTTATTTACCTCACCAAGTCTTGCTGCTTCAGCTTGTACCCCTAGAGTCTGTTTCAAATGTGCATAAGCTAATGCGGAACAAATTGTATCCGTATCAGGGTTTTTATGACCAAAAATAATTGTCTTTTCCATCATGCAGTCTCCTTTGTTCATCTCATTCTATTATAGATAATGTCTATATTTAAGATTACCATTTTGTCAAAGCTTTGAATAGTATTTTACAATAACTATCATGGTCGATATTTTACTTTTTTTAGGATTCCGCTTATAGTTGGAATGATGGAATATGCAACTGGAAGAAGGTTATACAATGAAAGTAATCATCATTGGGGCGGGAATTATTGGATCAACTGCTGCCTATAAATTATCTAAACAAGGCGCTGAGGTGACCGTAATCGATCGAAACGAAAATGGTAAAGCAACAGATGCAGCCGCTGGTATCGTTTGTCCGTGGCTAACGCAGCGTAGAAATAAAGCATGGTATCAATTAGCCAAAGGTGGCGCCAAAATATATCCAAGTCTGATGGCAGAGCTTGAGGAAGATGGTGAAACAGAAACTGGCTATTCCAAAGTCGGAGCCATAACGATACGAAACATTGACCAAAAGCTGGACACTATCTATCAATTAGCTGTTGAACGCCGGAAAGATGCTCCGGAAATTGGTGAGGTTTCCCGATTAAATCCGACAGAAACAAAAAAGCTATTTCCACTTGTTCAAGATGGCTATAGCTCCATACATGTAAGTGGCGCTGCCAGGGTCAAAGGACGTCAATTGCGCGAGGCATTGCAACGTGCAGCTAAAAAGCATGGCGCAGCATACATAACAGGAAATGCCACTTTAACACAAATAGGCAATCAACAGGCAGCGGTTGAGCTAGATGGAAGGCAAATACAAGCAGATATTATTATCGCCGCTAACGGTGCTTGGATGAAAGAATTAATGAACCCTCTGGGTATCGATTTAAATGCTTATCCGCAGAAAGGACAAATTATTCATCTAAGTATGGAACAACAAACAAAACATTTTCCAGTTGTCATGCCGCCCAATAATTTATCGATTGTTCCTTTTAAAGATAGATTAGTCATAGGTGCAACACACGAAGATGATTCAGGATTTGATTATCGGTTAACTGCCGGAGGAGTACATGAAATTCTGTCTAAAGCAATGGAAGTGGCACCTGGTATAAAGGATTTTGAAATTCTGGAAACAAGAGTTGGCTTTCGCCCGTTCACCCCTGGTTCCATGCCAATTGCCGGTCCTGTCCCTAACTTTAAAGGGTTGTATGCTGCAAACGGATTAGGTTCATCAGGTTTAACTACTGGTCCATACCTTGCCACCGAATTAGTACAAGCCATTTTAGGGAAAGAAACTGAAATCGATCTCTCGCATTATGATCTCCATCATGCAGTCCAATATAAATAAATTATCTTTTTAATATGTACAAAAATTCTTCTTTTTGCTACGCTTTAATAAAGAGAAGATTCTCTAAGGAGGTATCTATTTTGAAAGGAAAGATAGTAATATTAATCGTTATTATCGTTACATTACTAGGAATTGCCCTCGCATGGTACATGTTACGTGATACCATTGAAAAATATGATATTGATGAGCGCACCATGCAAGGACCCCAAATTATTCAAACGGACAATACACATTTCATATAAAGTGAAACTTCAAGGCCTTTACTGGCTGTTGCCCCCCATACAATTCTAGTTATCAACAAAAATGCTTGATGTGGGGGACTTACAGCCAGTTAATTGGTGATAAAGTGAAACTTCAATCAGGGGGGGTTTTCGCACTCCCCCCACTGATTGTTAGTTGAACCAATCAGGCCTTTACTGGCTGTTGTTCCCCCACTTGCAATGCTTATTATCAACAAAGATGCTTGATGTGGGGGGGCTTACAGCCAGTTAATCGGTGATAAATAAAAAAACCCTATCTTTTGAGATCATATCCCACAATATTTCCAAGGGAATGATAAAAGCAAGGGTTTTTTTATATCAAATGACTTGTTTCCGATGTGATGAATCCTTCGTTAAATATTCTACAAGCTGCTTACACTTTAAATAAGTCAGTTGAAATAATGGACTTTGAATGAAGGTGATCAAAAAAGTAAAAATAAACACTGGGCCGCCCAGTAACAATCCTAACACAAGTACAAGACTTTCAACGACTATTCGTACTTTTCCAATCGATATACCTGTTTTATCCGAAATAGATAACATAAAGCCATCACGTGGTCCTGCCCCAACCATACCGGCATTATAAACACCGCCACCTATTCCCATTAAGACGATACCAATCATCATGATGCTAATATCTATCCAGAAAATACCCGGACGAGGCAAAAAATCCAACCATAAATAACTATCAATTAATATTCCTACTAGGAAAGCATTTAGAAACGTACCAATTTTGATATAACTTTTATCCAGTATAAAAGCAATGATTATTAATAGGATACTGCAAATAATATTCCATGAACCAATAGAAAAACCCAATTTATTATACAATCCAATATGAAGCACATCCCAAGGGTGCACACCCAAATATTGCATTTGAATGGTTATGGTTAACCCCAGGCTAAATAACAATAAACCAATAAAATAGAATGCCCAGCGAATCATAAATGAATCTCCCCGCTTTATAACACTATCGTACATCTAAATCTAAAAAAGACGACGCTCCAACGATAATAAATCGTCCAAACGTCGTCTCTATACATTCGAGTACCAGTGGTCGGGGTCGAACCGACACTCCCGTGAGGGAACGGGATTTTGAGTCCCGCGCGTCTGCCTATTCCGCCACACTGGCATGTGGTAAATGGAGGCGGCAACCGGATTTGAACCGGTGATAAAGGTTTTGCAGACCTTGGCCTTACCCCTTGGCTATGCCGCCAGGTAAAATACAATATGGAGCGGAAGACGGGATTCGAACCCGCGACCCCCACCTTGGCAAGGTGGTGTTCTACCACTGAACTACTTCCGCAAATGGCTGGGCTACTAGGATTCGAACCTAGGGAATGACGGGACCAAAACCCGTTGCCTTACCGCTTGGCTATAGCCCAATAAATAGATGGGGCGGTCGATGGGACTTGAACCCACGAATGCCGGAGCCACAATCCGGTGCGTTAACCACTTCGCCACGACCGCCGTGAGACTAATACAGGGGTAGTAGGAATCGAACCCACATCAAAGGTTTTGGAGACCTTCGTTTTACCATTAAACTATACCCCTATGTAATGTGAAATGGTGGAGGGGGGCAGATTCGAACTGCCGAACCCTGAGGGAGCGGATTTACAGTCCGCCGCGTTTAGCCACTTCGCTACCCCTCCATTAAAAAATGGTGGCTCGGGACGGAATCGAACCGCCGACACAAGGATTTTCAGTCCTTTGCTCTACCGACTGAGCTACCGAGCCATAATTATTCCAGATTCTCTTTGATTATGCAAAGTTAATACTTTTACTATGTATCTTGTTTGAAAATGGCGGTCCGGACGGGACTCGAACCCGCGACCTCCTGCGTGACAGGCAGGCATTCTAACCAACTGAACTACCGGACCATATTTAGTTGTACTTACGCACTACTGAATTGAAAAATCTATGTAGTGAGATGAAGTAAATTGGTTGCGGGGGCAGGATTTGAACCTGCGACCTTCGGGTTATGAGCCCGACGAGCTGCCAGACTGCTCCACCCCGCGATATGAAATAGTATTTAATTTAAAGCATTTTAAGATAACATGATGTATAATCTTAAATGATTTGCATGCTTAAATGGAATGGTGGAGGATGCAGGGCTCGAACCTGCGACCCCCTGCTTGTAAGGCAGGTGCTCTCCCAGCTGAGCTAATCCTCCCCAGCACGCGTAATGAATCTAGTAAAAATGGTGACCCGTACGGGATTCGAACCCGTGTTACCGCCGTGAAAGGGCGGTGTCTTAACCGCTTGACCAACGGGCCAATTAAGAGAGTAGAATGGCGGAGAGCGAGGGATTTGAACCCTCGAGACCACTTTCGTAGCCTACACGATTTCCAATCGTGCTCCTTCGGCCAGCTCGGACAGCTCTCCATGGCTCCACAGGTAGGATTCGAACCTACGACCGATCGGTTAACAGCCGATTGCTCTACCACTGAGCTACTGTGGAATACTAACAAATATACTGCTATATCAGAGCTATGCTATTATCTTACTAAAAAGCTTTGCCCGGCGACGACCTACTCTTGCAGAGGCGATGCCTCAACTACCATCGGCACGGAAGAGCTTAACTGCTGTGTTCGGTATGGGAACAGGTGTGACCTCTTCGTTATAGTTACCAGACATTTATGTATAATGTAAAACTAGCGACAATAAACATTATAATTGTTTTTAGGAAAAAAGCAAGTAAATCTTATATGAAAGATATTTATACCCTGAAAACCAAATAAGCGATCATCCAATGACATATCAACCAAAATAAGTTAGTTAAGTCCTCGATCAATTAGTATCCGTCAGCTGCACGTGTCACCACGCTTCCACCTCGGACCTATCAACCTCATCGTCTTTGAGGGATCTTACTCACTTGAAGTGATGGGAAGTCTCATCTTGAGGGGGGCTTCATGCTTAGATGCTTTCAGCACTTATCCTTTCCAC
>NZ_QTSZ01000037.1 GCF_003730295.1 Ornithinibacillus gellani | reverse complement strand
TATGACCGTAATCAATTGTCATCTCATAATTACATTGTATTTTTTCTTTTGATTTAATGCGTTAAATATATGTCCTTAAAGTAAAAACATTGATGTTAATGGATTTTTAGTAATTTACTCTTGATAAGACGTTACACCATCCCAAGAAGATATCCAAGTCACAAAAAGATTAAATGAATCAGGAAAAATGATAGGAATCGATCTTTTGGATCATATCATCATTGGCGATCGAAAATTTATTTCCCTAAAAGAAAAAGGATATTTATAAGTACTATCAATTTTAAAGTTTATTTCGTATAATTATATAGAGTAACAAATGAAACAGCGCCATTTTTCAATAGGATTGAATCTGGCGCTTATTACTATTGATTCGTGATATATATAACATACATAATGAATATACTGTGTGCAATTTGTTTATTTCGATTATTGCATGACCAATATTAAATCGTTATAGTATAAATACCATGGATGACTGTTATTTGGGAAAGGGAGATTTTTTTGGGAATATTTAATTTTTCACAGGATCTTGGAATTGATTTAGGAACTGCCAATACATTGGTTTTTATAAAAGGAAAAGGTGTAGTCGTACGTGAACCAACAGTAGTTGCACGTAATATTGAAACAGGTTCTATTGAAGCGGTCGGTAGTTCCGCAAGAAATATGATTGGACGTACTCCCGGCAATATTTCCGTCATTCGACCCATGAAAGATGGTGTCATTGCCGATTATGATACAACTGCGGTCATGATGAAGTATTATATTAAAAAAGCACTTCGCAGCAGATCGTTGTTTGCGAAAAAACCCAACGTGATGATATGTGTGCCTTCTGGCATTACTATGGTAGAGGAGCGGGCTGTTTTAGATGCCACGAAACAAGCAGGTGCTAAGGATGCCTTTCCAATTTCCGAACCATTTGCTGCTGCAATCGGTGCAGGATTACCTGTTTGGGAACCAACAGGGAGTATGATAGTTGACATTGGTGGCGGTACGACAGAAGTAGCGGTAGTTTCGCTAGGCGGGATTGTTACGAGTCGTTCCATTCGAACTGCTGGTGACAACATGGATGAGGCAATCATCCATTATATTCGTAAAAAATATAGTCTTATGATTGGGGAACGCTCTGCTGAATCTGTTAAAATGGATATCGGCTCTGCTACTGAACCAACACAGGATGAAGAAATTGATATTCGGGGAAGAGATTTACTAACTGGTCTGCCTAAAACAATTACGATTTCTGCAAAGGAAATATCTCAGTCACTTCAAGACACGGTACAGTCCATCGTTGAGGCTGTTAAGTCGACACTTGAAAAGACACCGCCTGAATTGGCAGCTGATATTATGGATCGTGGAATTGTGCTTTCAGGTGGAGGTGCATTACTGAAAAACATGGACACAGTGATTAGTGATGAAACGAAAATGCCTGTGTTTATAACCGATGAACCATTAGAAAGTGTTGCCATTGGAACAGGGAAGTCATTGGATTACATTCAACACTTTAAGGCTCATTCCAATGTCGCAAATCGCCCCAACGTAGAATAGTAGGTGTTTTCATGTCATTTTTACGCAAAAAAAAGTTATTTGTTTTATTGATTGGGATTATTATTTTGGTCGTCCTAATCGGTTATTCTATTCGTGATCGAGATAAGCTGACAACTGCTGAACAGTTTGTTAGTGATACGGTTGGCTGGATGCAAAGTATCATTCATGCCCCTGTCAAATATATTACGGATGTTTTTTCCAATATGGATGACATCCGCAACACATACGATGAAAATGCGATTTTAAAGGAAAAACTTGCTCAATATAAAACGTTAATTTATGAAGTACAAGAGCTAAAAGAAGAAAATAAGGAATTAAGAAAGCTTATTGATAAAACAGATTCCCTCCGAGATTATACGGCGATTCAAGCATCGGTCATTTCCAGATCGCCTGAAAGATGGATTGAACAGCTAACGATTAATAAGGGGTCTTTAAATGGTGTATGGCCTAATATGGCTGTCATTACTGCCGATGGTATGGTTGGAAAGGTTCATTCTGTTTCCAAATCGACTGCAACCATTCAATTACTAACTGGATTTGATCAATTCAATCGAATATCTGCAACCATCTCACGAAAAAAAGGAAAAGATATATTCGGTATTATTGAGAACTATGATCAGGAAACGAATTCCCTATTATTTAAAATAATTGAGGAATCGGATAAGGATTTGAAAAAAGGAGAACTCGTCGTATCATCTGGAAAAGGCGGTGTATTTCCTGCGGGGTTATTAATTGGAACAGTTAAAGAAGTAATACCAGATCAATATGGTCTAACCAGAACTGCATTGATCAAACCAGCAGCTGACCTATATGAAATTGACAATGTGATTGTCGTTGATCGGAAATTACCATCATTGGATGGACAGGAAACAGGCGGGGTGGAGTAGTGAAACGACTTTATATACCACTCATTTTATTTTTTGTAATGATCTTAGAAGGGGTCGCACTTGAACTCTTACCCGCCAAACTAGTAACAAGTCACTTGTATATGATTCCACACTGGGTATTAATTGTACTCGTTCTTGTAGCGGTTTTCTATGATACTGAAAACACGCATGCTGCCGTTTTATATGGTCTTATTTTTGGATTAGTGATTGACATCGTTTATACTGGTGTGCTAGGTATCTATATGTTTACATATGGTATTTGCATCTATCTGATTCATAGCCTATCACGGTTCTTTCATGCTAATATTTTGTCATCACTGCTAATGGGCATCTTAGCTATCATGTTTGCGGATGCCAGTATCCATCTTTTATTTTCAATGATAGAAATTGCTGATATGGCATGGGGAAATTATTTCCTATATCGATTACTGCCAACAATAGTCGCAAATATGTTATTCCTTCTATTATTTTATCCATTATTGGCTAAAAGATTTGAGATTTGGAAGGATCAACGGCTTCATCATTCCTTATAAATTACAAATATGCAGAATGAGATGAGCTATTGATTTGACTTATATAAAAAAGTAATTGCAACGGATAAGTATTGGGGTGAAGACATGACAGAAAATAAGCAACGTATTTCCATAAAAGGTACAAGAGATGGCCTGACAATATTTATCAGTGATGTATGTAGCTTTGATTCTGCATTGGAAGAATTAAAAGAAAAGATAAAAGCTAGCCAACCACTGCAGGATGAGCCAATCGTTCCGGTTACAATTAAGCTCGGAAATCGTTATTTAAATCAAAATGAAAAAGAGCAACTCATCCAGTTATTGGTTAGAGATAATCGTTTTCGAATACAACTATTTGATTCCAATTTAATAGAAAGAGACGAAGCCATTCAGTGGCTGGAAAATAGTGAAATAAAATCATTTGTTCGAATCGTCCGTTCTGGCCAAGTATTATCAACAACGGGTGATATGTTACTCATTGGTGATGTGAATCCTGGTGGTAAGGTAGAGGCTACTGGAAATATTTATATTCTCGGCCAAATGAATGGTACAGCACATGCAGGAATAAATGGAAATCGAGAGGCCATCATTGCTGCCTCCTATATGAAACCTACACAATTACGGATTGCAGATTATATTAGCCGAGCTCCTGATTATGAAGCAGAAGGCGTTTATATGGAATGTGGTTATATCGATGAAGCGGAAGATAAAATTAGAATTGATCGTATAGCGTCAGTTTCACATAGAATCAAGACGTTAAGTGGATTCGAGAGGAGAATGCAAAATGGGTGAAGCCATTGTCATTACATCTGGAAAAGGCGGCGTTGGTAAAACGACGACTACGGCAAATATAGGAACAGCTTTGGCACTAATGGAGAAGAAAGTTTGTTTAATTGATACAGATATTGGGCTCCGAAATTTAGATGTTATCATGGGACTGGAAAACCGTATTATTTATGATATCGTCGATGTTATTCAAGGTCGTTGCAAGCTTAGTCAGGCTTTAATTAAAGATAAACGTTTTGATTTCTTGTCTTTGCTTCCTGCTGCACAAACAAGTGATAAATCTGCCGTGACAATAGATGGTATGAAAGAAATCGTTGCAGCGTTAAAGCAAGAATATGATTATATTATTATCGATTGTCCTGCAGGTATTGAACAGGGTTTTCAAAATGCGGTTACAGGAGCAGATCGAGCAATCGTTGTGACAACACCTGAAAAATCTAGTGTTCGCGATGCGGATCGGATTATTGGATTGCTAGAAAAAGAATCCATCGATCGACCACATCTGATTGTTAATCGAATTCGGAATCATATGATGAAAAATGGGGATATGATGGAAATCGATGAAATTGTTCAAGTGTTATCGATTGAATTAATTGGGATTGTTCTGGATGATGATGATGTTATTAAAGGGTCAAATCAAGGAGAGCCAATTGCTTTACATCCAAACTCAAAAGCATCTATTGCATATCGGAATATCGCAAGAAGAATTTTGGGAGAATCAGTGCCATTACAATCACTTGAAAATGAAAAAGGATTCTTGCAGCGTGTACGCAGCTTTTTAGGGATGCGTTCCTAAGGGCTAATCCATTTATATGCATAAAACGGACGGGCAAAAGCCTGTCCATTTTGCTGTCTGCTCATAACCTGTCCACCATCCGCATATAGTGATAAAAACGCTGAAAAGGAATGTGACGTATATGAGCAAAGATGTCAGACAGGTGCGTAAATCGATACGAGAAAGAAAACGTATTCGTGATCGATCAGTACAGCATAAACAGAAACAGGTCATTCATCCCCATACGTTTTTGCCAACAGATGAAGAAAGACACGGGGTATATGCTGAACTGCCAAATTCAAATATTTCATTTTTCTCAGGTTTTCCAACCAATATGGTTGTGAAAGCAGTGCTTTCTATTGCATTATTTCTAGGAGTAGCCATTGTTTCCAAAACAGAGTCTGGACAATTTTTGAAGCTAAGGCAATGGACGAGTAGTTCGCTAAATGAAGAATTTCCGTTTGCGAAAGTGAATCAATGGTATCAGGATCGATTTGGTAGCCCGCTGGCATTTTCTCCTACATCCAAATCCACAGCTAGAAATGTATTGGATTTTTCGCTACCTGTTAATGGAGATGTGATGGAAAGCTTTCATGCGAATGGAACGGGGATTCGTATTGCTGCTGAACATGATACACCGGTATCAGCACTGAAGCAAGGCATTGTCATTTTTGCCGGAAATGATCGTAAGACTGGTAAAACGGTTATTATTCAACATCCCGATCAAAGTAATACGATTTATGGATACCTAAGTGAAATAGATGTACATCTGTATCAATATGTAGCAGCAAATGAGTATATTGGAGAATTTATCCCAGATAAAAATAATTCAACCGTATATTTTGCAATTGAAAAAGACCACGAATATGTCGATCCTATCCAGGTGATTCAAGTTGATCAGCAATAACATGTGGTTGCCAAATATACGGCTACATCCGACCATATTTATATTCATTGCTGTATCTTTCATGACGGGGACGTTTATACAATTATATATTATTCTGGCGATTGTCAGCTTACATGAGCTGGGGCATTATATGATGGCGAAGTTTTTTAAGTGGCGGGTGGAGGGCATGATGCTGTGGGTTTTTGGTGGTGTCATGCATACAGACGAGCACGGGAACAGACCATTACATGAGGAAATGCTTGTTACCATTGCTGGTCCTTTTCAGCATGTTATCCTTTATGTACTGATTATGTTTGCTGCTGACACCAATTTATTATCTGCATCTACGATTGAATTGCTATATTTTTATAATAGTGCCATTCTTTTTTTTAATTTGCTGCCAATTTGGCCACTGGATGGTGGCAAAATATTATTTATGTTATTGACTCGTATTTTTCCGTATAAGAAGGCTCACCAGCTGATTATTATACTTTCCATGGCTGCCAGTATTTTTGCAATCATATTCTGGTCTGTTTATCAATCTTTTTCATTGAGCTTTTTGTTAATCATGTTGTTCTTATTTATGGAAAATCGAACAGAATGGAAACAACGGTATTTCGTGTTCTTGCGTTTCTTGCTGAGACGCTATGAAGGTAACGCACCAATAAAAAAACTGCATCCGATTTATGTGTCCGATGATACGCTTATCATGGATGTTTTTGCTTATTTTAGAAGGGATAAAAAGCATGCTATTTATATCTTATACCCACAAAAGGAACGACAGACAATTGATGAAATGGATTGTTTACGTAGCTATTTTCATTTGAAAAATTATAAAGGAACAATCGGAGAGTTAGGAAAACGACTTGCCTAGATGTATAATAATCTTCACCATAAGCACATGACATGAACATGATGGAATGAATAAAATATGTTTACAACGCTTGACAAATAAGGTCAAGACATGATAACATCAATACGTTATTCAAACGTAGCACCAGTGCTACAACCGCACAGATCAGGTTCAAATTCCTTTATAAGGATACCTGCATGGCGAGTCTTAGTAATCAAGGAGGTGCAATATTTATGTACGCAATTATTGAAACAGGTGGCAAACAAGTAAAAGTTGTTGAAGGTCAAGAAATTTACGTTGAGAAAGTTGCAGCAGATGAAAATGCTTCTGTAACATTTGACAAAGTGCTTTTCGTTGGCGGAGATGATGTCAAAGTTGGTGCGCCATATGTTGAAGGTGCAACAGTCACTGCGAAAGTAGAAAAACATGGCCGTCAAAAGAAAATTCGTGTTTTCAAATTCAAACCAAAAAAGAATTACCACCGTACACAAGGTCATCGTCAGCCATATACTAAATTGGTTATTGATAAAATCAATCTATAAGGGCTGTTGTCATGATTAAAGTAGAGGTTCGTTACAATGGAAGGTATGTAGAGGCATTTGAAATATCTGGACATGCAAAAAGTGGTCCTTATGGATATGATCTCGTATGTGCCGCTGTATCGGCTGTATCATTTGGAGCAGTAAATGCTGTAGCGGAGTTATGTCAATTTACGCCTATAATACAACAAGGGCGTGAAGGTGGATATTTATCTGTGGAAATACCATCACAGGTGGATGACCATATAAAAGACAAGGCCTCCTTATTGTTAGAAGGTATGGTTATTTCATTGGAAACGATTGAACGAGAATATAATCGCTTTATTCAGATACGAAAGAAATGAGGAGGTGGAGCAAATGCTACGTCTAGACTTACAATTTTTCGCACAGAAAAAAGGTGTTGGTAGTACAAGAAATGGTCGTGATTCACATGCTAAACGCCTTGGAGCGAAACGTGCAGACGGTCAGTTTGTAACTGGTGGGTCTATTTTGTACCGTCAACGCGGAACAAAGATCTATCCAGGTGAAAACGTTGGTCGTGGCGGTGATGATACACTTTTTGCGAAGGTGGATGGAGTTGTTAAATTTGAACGCTTCGGACGCGATCGTAAGAAAGTAAGTGTTTATCCTGCTGCACAAGAAGCTTAATACATGATCAAACTCCAGCCAGTTAATGGTTGGAGTTTTTTACTTTTCAAGCAATGTGATTCATTAGAAGTGGAATAATATAAAATTTTACCACAGATTAACTGGCTGTAAGATCCCACTGCAATAATTTTTGTTGATAACAAGAGTTATAAGCGGGTGATCAACAGCCAGTAAAGGCCAGATTGGTTCAACTAACAATCAGTGGGGAAAACTCCCACTGATTGAAGTTTCACTTTATCGTTTTTTAACTTTTCATGAAGTATCTGTTGTTTTCTGTTATAATTTTCTTCATGATGAGGTGGTAGAATTGGAGAAAAAAGAAATTATTCATATGTTGCAAAATAAGCGACATGATTTAATGAATCAATTACAAATTGTTCAAGGCTATCTGAGTATGGGAAAAGTGGATGTAGTTGCTGATAAAATGACTGACATTATTGCAGAATATGAGCAAGAACGACTGTTAATGAATACGAAAGCAACACATTTTATACTTTGGACACTCCAATTTAACACGAAACACGATCATATTCGTTTATCCTATAAAATACATACGAATAATTCGGATTTAATGGTTTTGGATACAAAGCTCGTACATGCTGGAAATATTGTAACAAATATGATCCATGAACAAGGGGAAGATTCTGAACTATATCATGTTATTATGGAGCTTGCTGTACATCAGAATACGGTTCACATAATATTTACCATTCATGGATATTTTAAGAATTGGTGTAGAAGTAAGCATATGCTTGAAGCATTTGAGGAAGTGGAACAATTAAAAGATGGATTGCGATGTATGATGCGCATTTCACTCGTTTAAAAGGAGTGATGTAATGTTTGTAGATCAGGTAAGTGTATATGTGAAAGCTGGAGATGGCGGTAATGGTCTAGTTGCTTACCGTCGGGAAAAATATATTCCAAAAGGAGGACCAGCTGGTGGTGACGGTGGAGATGGCGGTAATATTGTCTTTAAAGTAGATGAAGGTCTTAACACATTGATGGACTTTAGATATAATCGTCATTTCAAAGCGAAGCGTGGAGAGAATGGCATGAGTCAGAGTAAGCATGGGAAGAATGCTGTTGATTTGGTCATCCCAGTTCCACCGGGTACTACTGTCATAGATGAAGATACGAATCAGTTGATTGCTGATTTAACTGTACATGGTCAGGAAGCCATTATTGTTAATGGTGGAAGAGGAGGACGTGGAAATTGTCGTTTTGTTAGTCCACAAAATCCTGCTCCAGCTTTTGCTGAAAATGGAGAACCAGGTCAGGAAAGAAATATTAAAGTTGAACTTAAATTAATCGCAGATGTCGGCCTTGTTGGTTTCCCTAGTGTTGGGAAATCCACGCTGCTTTCCGTTGTAAGTGCTGCAAAGCCAAAGATTGCTGACTACCACTTCACCACACTTGCGCCAAACTTAGGTGTTGTGGACACAGGTGATCAACGAAGCTTTGTGATGGCAGATTTACCTGGATTAATAGAAGGTGCACATGAGGGGATTGGTCTTGGACACCAGTTCTTACGTCATGTCGAACGAACACGGGTTATTGTTCATGTCATTGATATGGCAAGCACAGAAGGAAGAGATCCATTTGATGATTATCAGAAGATTAACCAAGAGTTAGAGCAATATGATGAAAAATTATTGCAACGTCCGCAAATTATTGCCGCAAATAAAATGGACATGCCGGGTGCGGAAGAAAACCTTAAAAGCTTTCGAAATCGAATAAAAGATGCACATTCTATTTATAAGATTTCTGCAGTAACAAAGGATGGATTACAAGAACTGCTTTATGGCGTTGCAGACCTACTTGATTCTATTCCAAAGCAAACACTTGATTTGGAGGAAAAAGAGGAAAAAGTTGTGTATCGCCATGTGAAAAAAGAAAAAGCATTTGAAATCTCACGCGATTCAGATGGTGCATTTGTACTGCAAGGAGAACAAATTGAAAAATTATTTAAAATGACTGATTTTGCTAGAGATGAAGCTGTACAAAGATTTTCTCGCCAATTGCGTAGTATGGGTGTAGATGAAGCACTTCGTGAAAGAGGAGCGAAGGATGGGGATACAGTAAGGTTACTTGAATTTGAGTTTGAGTTTATTGAATAACCAGCCAACAAAGATAAATGAGGGATAAGAGATGGTTGTGGAAAATGGAAAGTTTTATCTGGTCCGCAGTGATGTACTACCGGAATCCATGCAAAAAACAATTGAAGTAAAAGAACTTTTGGAACGTGGAAAAGCAAAAAGCATCTATGAAGCAGTGCAACTAGCGGGATTATCACGGAGTGCCTTTTATAAATATAAAGATGCAGTTTACCCGTTCCAGGCAATGGTGAAGGAAAAAATAATTACTTTGTTTTTTCATTTGGAGGATCGTGCAGGAACCCTTTCCAAGCTATTAGGCATTGTTGCAGCTGCAGGATGTAATGTGTTAACCATCCATCAGACCATTCCTATTCAAGGAAAAGCAAATGTGACATTATCCTTGGATGTCTCTCACCTGAAAGAAGATATGGATCGGCTGATGCAGCAACTCAAACGATTAGATTTCATTGAAAGAGTCGACATGCTAAGCTCTGGCGCATAGGGGAGGATATAGTATTGGTTAAAAAAATAGGTTATCTAGGTCCAAAAGGCACATTTACGAAGCTTGCAGTGGACGCAGCTTTTAACGGGGAAGAGAAACAAGGTTTTCAAACCATCCCGGAATGTATTGATGCCGTTCACTCTGAGGAAATTGATGTTGGTGTTGTTCCATTAGAGAATGCAATAGAAGGAACGGTACAACTTACGATTGATTATCTTGTTCATCAGGTGAGATTGCCGATTGTTTCGGAAATAGTGGTCCCAATTGAGCAGCATTTATTACTTCATCCAGATTTCAATGGGCAGTTATCCGATATTACAGAAGTGCATTCACATAGTCATGCGATTGCGCAATGTCATCAATATATTCACAATCATTTACCACAGGCATCTATTGTATATACCTCTTCAACAGGAAGAGCAGCAGAAATAGTAGGTAGCGAAATGACATCTAACGCAGCAATTGGCAACCGCTTAGCAGCGCAAGAATATGGTTTAACAATCGTGAAGGAGAATATACATGACTTCCCAAACAACCATACCCGCTTTGCTGTATTAGCTAAGGATCCATCTACTGTGAAAATAAAGCAATCACATCAATCTGAAAAGACGACATTATTGATTACATTGCCAAAAGATTATGCAGGGGCATTACACCAAGTGCTATCCGCATTTGCATGGAGAAAAATGAATCTATCAAAGATTGAATCCAGACCTATGAAAACTGGGCTTGGGAATTACTTTTTCATTATTGATGTGAATCAGCCGTTTGATGATGTGTTATTTCCTAGTGTGAAGGCAGAGCTTGAGGCATTAGGCTGCAATGTTACAGTACTCGGAACATATCCAGTTTATCATTTAAACATATAAAAAAATCGTTTTCCTTTTAAAGGGAAAACGGTTTTTTTATTGTCAACTGATAAGTCATTCGTAGCTAAAATGTAGCATTTTAACCGTGCAATCCTACACAAATGGCTTTATTTCTATAATTGCTTTCAACATTTTAATTGTTACTGCATATGTTGGTAAAGAGGTAATAGCCCAGATTAGCAACAAGTAGAAAGGAGCCAAAACATATTGAGGATTTATATTGTCAAAAAAGGCGATACTTTGTGGGATATAGCCAAAAAGTTCGGTGTTGATTTTAATGAACTTCAAGAAATCAACGCACAAATATCCAGTCCAGATATGATTATGCCCGGGATGAAAATAAAAATACCTGGTACAGCAAAAGCAGTTAAAAAAGAGCAACAGGTGAAAGAAAAACCAAAAGAACAAGTGAAACAGCCAGTTACAAAACAACCAAAGCCAATACCTAAACCAATTGTTAAAGAAGATGAGAAAAAACAACCGAATAAGGTAGTTCCACAAGCACCAAAGATGGAAATGCCCCAGCAGCATTTACCGAAATATCCTGTGATGCAAATGCCGATTATGGAGCAGCCCCCATCACAATATAAACCAGAACAGCCAACGAAAGAAGAAAAGGAGGTAAAGAAAGAAAAGAAAGAAACACAGAAACCAGTGGAACAAATTCCTACACCAACATTTCCTGAAACCCAGCCAATGCCGCTACCAATACCTATTCCTTGTCATCAAGCCTGGTTCCCCATGATGCATCCCTGTATGCATCCTTGTCATCCACCGTTTCCGCCATTTCCATTACACGGATGCCAACCAGGTCATTTAATGGGACCACAGCATATGCAACCGTCTCACGGTTGGCAGCACCATGGATGCAAATGCATGCGTCCCGCTGAAGGCGAATATCAGCACTATCCAGTGCCTAAGGAATATTCTATCGCACAGCCTGTAGCCCAAGATAATTTGTCATGGCAAGGTGGACCAGAGCTTTATCCATCAGCTGTCGACCATACAAATGTATGGAGACGCCCTGGTGATAAGCTGCAACCGGAAATGCCAGTTGGGTGGGAACAATCAGAGAAGTACGAAGAATAAACCATATCGTAGAGACGAGGTTTTCTATCGTCTCTTTTTATTTTATTTGAACATAATATTTGTATATTAGCAAAAACTGAGAAGTATCCATGAAGGTTTAAGTATTTCTACGAGTTCTTTTGTGTGATAAGTTTTTACGTTCCATACAAAGCATGCTAAAATCATAGTACAGAGTATTCATTTGTTCATAAGTATAACTAGCAAAAGCAATAGTGTGATGTACATATTAGGTGTGAGGAGTGATGATTTTTTGGAAAAACATGTAGATGAAATTGTGAAATGGATACAGGAACAAGTAAAACAAGCTGGTTGTAATGGTGCCATTGTTGGTGTGAGTGGAGGATTGGATTCAGCGGTTGTAGCATTTTTAATCAAACGAGCATTTCCGGATCATTCGGTTGGTGTGATGATGCCGCTAAATAGTAATCCAAGAGATATGGTTCATGCAAAGCAGGTCATCGAAACTAGTGGAATCACTGGATTGACAATTGATTTAACGGACACACATCGTACATTATGGGAAACACTTGAATCAGAACTTGGTGACACCTTCCAACAGGATGCTGCTCGATTGACAAATGCGAATCTAAGGGCTAGATTACGGATGTCCACCTTATATGCGATTGCTTCCAACCATCATTACTTAGTAGTGGGTACAGATAATGCATCTGAATGGTATACGGGCTATTTCACCAAGTATGGCGATGGTGGTGTAGATATTCTGCCGCTCGTAGATTTTACGAAGCAAGAGGTTCGGGAAATGGCAGCATATCTTGGCGTACCTGAAGAAGTCATCCATAAAAATCCAAGTGCCGATTTATGGGAAGGACAAACAGATGAGAACGAAATGGGTACGACATATACGATGATTGATGCTTATGTAAAAGGGCAAAAAATACCTGAAAAGGATAAGGACATCATTGAAAGGATGCATCGTGTATCTGAACATAAACGAAATCCATTACCACAATATAGGAGATAAACGAACAAACCTTCTTTTTTCAAAAATGGGAAAGAAGGGTTTTTTTTGGAGCTGAATACATACGGATTTAAACAAATAGCTAACGATTGATTTCTGCACATGGTGAATGGGTTTCATCTTTATTTACTTGTTTATTTTTGATATAGTAAGAAAGGATATTGATAGAGAGGAGAATGCCCGATGGCTGGTCATTCTAAATGGAATAATATTAAGCGGAGAAAAGGCGCACAGGATGCTAAAAAAGGTAAAATCTTTATGCGTCATGCGAAGGACATATATATGGCAGCAAAGCAAGGTGGGGGAGATCCTTCTATGAATGCTGCATTGCGTACAGCAATTGATAAAGCTAAAGCAGCTAATATGCCCAATGATAATATAGACCGCGCAATAAAAAAAGCAACTGGTACCTTGGATGGAGCAAATTATGAAGAAATTACTTATGAAGGCTATGGTCCCGGTGGTGTTGCAATTATCGTACATGTATTAACAGATAATCGTAATCGTGCAGCGGCAGAAATACGTCATGCATTTAAGAAAAATGCTGGTAACCTTGGTGAAAATGGCAGTGTCTCCTTTATGTTCGATAGGAAAGGATATATCGTCATTCTCAATGAAGCTGGCGAGATTGACGAAGATGAGTTAACTTTGGAAGCAATTGAAGCCGGTGCAGATGATATCATTGTAGAAGATGGGTTATATGAAATCATTACAGCACCAGAAAACTTTGAGGACGTTCAAACTCATATGCAGGAACAAGGGTATGAATTGGAAGAGGCAGAAGTGACGCTCATTCCACAAAACTTTCATGCTGTTTCCAAAGAAGATGAGGAAAAAATGCTTAATCTATTAGATATGCTGGAGGAGGAAGAGGACGTTCAGGATATTCATCATAATTTAAAATTAGAAGCATAAAAGAATGTTATAGCTATTCTTAAGGCTGGAATGTAACTGATTTTATTTAAAATGTGCAAACCATAGCTCCGAAGCATTTCTAAGACACTAATTCAATATATCTTAGATGATGTTACTCCGGACTATGCATTTCATTAGCCAGACCAGAGCCTGTGTCACAACTAATGGATTTTACACATTTTAATTTAAAAATAGTTATGTCCCAACCTTTTTTCATATACTGGAACACTCGTTGAAGCTATACATAGAACAGTATGCTAAAATAGTTAAAGGAAATACTTAGAGGAGAGATTCGCCATGATTGCCTTTGTTAAGGGAGTATTGGACAGCATTTTGGACGATTCCATTATTGTAGATGTTCACGGTATTGGATATGAGGTCATATGTCCCAACCCGTTTATATTTCAAGATCGAATAAAAGAGAAAATAAAAATACATACATACCAGCATGTACGTGAAGATATTCAAGCATTGTATGGTTTTAAAAATATGGACGAAAAGCATTTGTTTATGAAGCTTATTTCAGTTTCTGGGATTGGTCCTCGTGGGGCACTTGGGATTTTAGGAAGCGTGGATATTCCAGATTTTGTTGCAGCTGTTGAACGCGAGGATGATAAATACCTCACAAGTTTTCCGGGGGTCGGTAAGAAAACATCTAGACAAATCATTTTAGACTTAAAAGGAAAACTAACCAATTTATTTGAACTTCAATCAAGTGCAAGTAATCAAGCTGCAGTGTCCTCTGATACGAATATTGCATTTATGGAAGCGAAAGAAGCGTTAAAGGCATTAGGCTATGCTGAACGAGAGATTCAATCGATTGCACCACAGCTCCAACAATCTGGTGCAGCGGAGACCGATACGATTATTCGAAATGCATTGGCATTATTGATGAAGAAATAACAGGGAGGAATAAACGATGGATGAACGAATGGTAACAGGTGAACAGCAAGCTGAAGAGTCCATTTTTGAGCCCAGTTTACGACCTGTGTCACTGCATCAATATATTGGCCAACAAAAGGTAAAAGAAAATCTCGATATTTTTATTCAAGCAGCAAAAATGCGGGAAGAACCACTTGATCATGTACTGTTATATGGACCTCCAGGATTAGGGAAGACGACATTGGCTGCAATTATTGCAAATGAGATGGGGGTTCAATTTCGTTCCACCTCTGGACCTGCAATTGAGCGTGCCGGTGATTTGGCTGCAATATTATCCTCATTAGAACCTGGAGATGTATTGTTTATTGATGAAGTCCACCGTTTGCCAAGATCCGTTGAAGAAGTATTGTATCCTGCCATGGAAGACTTTTTCTTAGATATTGTCATTGGTACTGGTCCAAGTGCGAGATCTGTTCGAATTGACTTGCCACCATTCACCCTAGTAGGTGCAACAACAAGAGCTGGTTTGTTAACTGCGCCACTTCGGGATCGATTTGGTGTGTTGGCCAGATTGGAATATTATGAAACGAAGGATTTATGTGCAATCGTAGAAAGAACAGCTGATATATTTCAAACCTCAATATCCAAGGATGCTGCCGTTGAAATTGCCAGACGTTCTCGCGGGACACCTCGGATAGCAAATCGTTTATTAAAAAGAGTACGAGATATTGCGCAAGTAAGGGGAGAACAGGTTATTAGTCTGGAAACTGCAGATTTGGCTTTGGACATGCTTCAGGTGGATGATGTAGGACTGGATCATATTGACCATAAATTGCTTAAAGGAATTATAGATGGTTTTAAAGGTGGTCCAGTGGGCTTAGATACCATTTCAGCGACGATAGGTGAAGAGCCACAAACCATTGAGGATGTATATGAGCCATATTTACTTCAAATCGGCTTCATACAGCGGACACCAAGAGGTAGGGTAGTGACTGGCAAGGCTTATGAACATTTTGGTATTCCGATGAATGATAACCTATAATAATTTTCACATCTTTTTGTATTTGCATAGTTGGAGGATATAGAATGAATATCGATGAATTTGATTTTGAATTACCACAGGAATTGATTGCACAGACCCCGTTAAAAGAACGTTCTGCTTCACGATTAATGGTATTAAATAAGCATAGCGGCACAATAGCTCATCGTCACTTTACAGATATTACAAGCTATTTAACAAAAGGCGATTGTCTTGTCTTGAATGATACACGTGTCCTGCCAGCAAGGTTATACGGTGTAAAAGAGGATACAGGAGCTAAAATAGAAATGCTGCTTTTACACCAAGAAGCAGATGATGTATGGGAAGTATTAGTAAAACCAGCAAAAAAGGTGAAGCTAGGAACAGTACTTGTATTTGGTGAGGGCCAGCTCCATGCAGAATGTGTTGGTTTAAAAGAACATGGTGGGCGTATGATGAAATTTTCATACACAGGTATTTTGTTTGAAGTATTTGAAGCACTTGGTGAAATGCCATTACCACCCTATATAAAAGAACAATTACCACCATCAGATCGAGAACGATATCAGACGGTATTTGCTAAAGAGGAAGGATCTGCTGCAGCGCCAACAGCAGGTTTGCATTTCACGAATGAATTACTAGCCAAATTAGAAAATCAAGGTGTTGAAATAGTATTCATTACTTTGCACGTAGGACTAGGGACCTTTCGCCCTGTAAATGTGGAACAAATTGATCAACATGAAATGCATTCGGAATTTTATCGTATGAATCAAAAAACAGCTGACACTTTAAATCGCATCAAGGCAAATGGTGGAAGGATTATTTCAGTAGGAACAACATCTACTAGGACATTGGAAACCATTGCAAGGGATCATGATGGAGTATTTAGAGCAGCAAGCGGCTGGACAGATATTTTTATTTATCCACCATATACGTTCCGGGCAATTGATGGATTGATAACCAATTTCCATTTACCAAAATCAAGCTTGATCATGCTTGTTAGTGCGTTAGCTGGTAAAGATGAGATTATGACAGCTTATAAAGAGGCTGTAGATGAACAATATCGTTTTTTCAGCTTTGGCGATGCGATGCTAATATGTTGAAGGAGACTTAAGGGATGACAACACCAATCACATATGAATTAATTAAAACTTGTAAGCAAACAGGTGCTAGATTAGGACGGGTTCACACACCACATGGTTCCTTTGATACTCCTACCTTTATGCCTGTAGGAACCCTGGCCACTGTAAAAACGATGAGTCCAGAAGAATTAAAGGAAATTGGTTCTTCCATTATCTTATCCAACACATATCATTTATGGCTCCGTCCGGGACAGGAAATTATAAAGCAGGCTGGTGGCTTGCATCGTTTTATGAATTGGGACAGGGCTATATTAACTGATTCAGGCGGCTTTCAGGTTTTTAGTTTGAGCGACCGGCGAAAAATTACAGAAGAAGGTGTGCAGTTCCGCCATCATTTGAGCGGTGAAAAGCTGTTTCTTTCACCTGAAAAAGCAATGGAAATACAGAATATATTGGGCTCTGATATTATGATGGCCTTTGACGAATGCCCACCATATCCCGCATCACATGATTATATGAAGGCTTCCGTGGAACGGACGTCTCGTTGGGCGGAAAGATGTCTGGAGGCACATAGCAGAAAAATGGAACAAGGGCTATTTGGTATTATTCAAGGTGGGGAATATGAGGATTTGCGTAAGCAAAGTGCAGCAGATTTAACCTCACTTGACTTTCCTGGTTATGCCATTGGTGGATTATCAGTAGGGGAACCAAAGGATGTCATGAACAGGGTGCTAGAGTTTACAACTCCATTGATGCCGACAGATAAACCGCGTTATTTAATGGGAGTAGGGTCTCCAGATTCGTTAATTGATGGTGCAATCAGGGGTATTGACATGTTTGATTGTGTCCTGCCAACTCGAATTGCAAGAAATGGTACTTGCATGACATCTCATGGCAGATTAGTAGTGCGAAACGCAAAATTTGCAAATGATTTTGGTCCAATTGATGACAATTGTGACTGCCATGTATGCCGAACCTATTCACGTGCCTATATTCGTCACTTAATTAAATGTAATGAAACATTCGGATTTCGACTTACCACTTACCATAATTTATATTTTCTGTTAGAATTAATGAAGCAAGTACGAAATGCGATAAGCAATGATCGACTTGGTGACTTTAAGGAAGCATTCTTTGAGCAATATGGCTTGAATAAACCGAATGCAAAGAATTTTTAAAGTGTATGTTCCAAAAAGCAGATCAAGCAGTTAAGACATGGATGATTTGGCTGTTTCCTTGTTGTTAATTGAACATTTTCAACTGGAGTAATGACTTCTCATCCTCCATACGATGTTTATCATACTTTTTGGACAACTGCTTAAAGAATATGAAGGAAGGGAGGCTAGAATATGGAAACACTAATTGGTTTATCACCGATTCTTTTGATGTTTGTTATTTTTTACTTCCTGCTTATTCGTCCACAGCAGAAGCGTCAAAAGGCAGTTAGAGAAATGCAATCGAATCTACAAAAAGGAGATTCCATTGTTACTATCGGTGGACTACATGGAGAAATTCATGCAATTGATGAAAATACAGTTATTATTCAGTGTGGCGACGGCTCTAAACTTACATATGATCGAGCAGCAATTCGTGACGTAAGTAACAATGAATAATAAAAAGGGATGCCCTAAATTTAGGAGCATCCTTTTTATTTTTCATCATGAGTTGCAAAGCTGTTGACCCCCAGCATTCCTCCTAGAACAGCAACAAAGAGAAATCCCAAATGGTGTAACGACTGCTCTAAACTAAAGGATTGATTAAAGCCAAGATATTGAACGAGAAAAATAAATAATGTAAATCCTAAAGCCGTAATTCCACCGATTGCCCAGCCTTTTGCTTTTGCCTTTGCTCCAGCTGCAAGTCCGCCTATAAATAAAATCAATAATCCTATGATTAGTGAACTCCATGATAAGGCAGGCTCCCCGAAGTTGGAAAACTTAAGTAATAATGCAAGGATTGTACTTGACAACAGCATTAATCCAAAGATGGCAATCCAACCATATACCAACGCAACAACATATTGATTTTTCAATTGGTACCCCCCTGTAAGGCTTTATTCCATTCTATTCATATTTTTTCATTTTAGACGGGCTATTCAATTTTTATCCAACGATTAAATATAGGTAGTTGGGCAAGTTCATCCTTTGAAATAAATCGCAGGATGAATAGTAAACTAATATAGATTGACAAAAAGATAATCAGAACAAAGAGAAATGGCAATAGATCTACACTTGCCGGAAGTAAGCTATATTTCAATATCATGCCAATTCCCGATGTGGAAATAAGTAATATAATCATTTTGAGAATATCTGCTGCAGGCAATTGAAAGGCAACCTCTTTTTTTAATGTAAATAAATGCATCAAGGTGACGAGTACAACTCCGACAGCCATAGATATGGCGACACCCATGATTCCAAATGCGGGGTTGGAGGCTAAGAAAAATAGGATAGCAAATTTAATCATGTTTCCAATTAAGCTATTCCACATTGCAGGTTTTGCTAAGTCTAATGCTTGTAAAGCAGCTTGTAGGGGCGATTGAATATATAAAAACAGGAAAAAAGGCGCTAGCAACATAATAAAGCTACTGGCATTACTGGTGCCATACATATATTGCAGGATAGGCACAGAGAATAAGATCAGGACAACCGTTGCAATTGCTCCAGAAGCAAAAGATAAGCGAATCGCTTGGCGAATCCGATAGGTAATAAGGGTGTGATTGGATTGTGCTTCTGCTTCTGCAATGGATGGTACGAGAGCAACAGAAAGCGATTGTGTAATAAAAGTTGGTAGAAATAACAGTGGTAAAGCATAGCCAGTAAGTTCACCATATTGCTTCGTTGCCAGCGCAGTTGCAACGCCAGCTAATGCAAGACTTTGAGCAACTATGATTGGCTCGAGAAAATAGGATACAGAACCAATCATTCTGCTACCTGTAGTTGGTAAAGCAATAGAAAATAATTCTTTACAGGTCTGAGTACTAGACTTCAGATAAGCAAAAAAGTTTCTTCTGATTTTAATCGTCTTTTTTTGTTTGAATTGGTACAACATATAGAGTAAGGAAATGAATTCTCCAAGAATAACACTAAACATAGCGCCAGCCGCAGCGTATTCAACTCCAAAAGGCAGCAGCAGTTTAACGAATAAAGCGACACAAGCAATTCTTACTACCTGTTCTATAACCTGGGAATAGCTTTGTGGTTTCATATTTTGTTTTCCTTGAAAATAGCCACGAAGTACAGACGATACAGCAACGATAGGCACAATCGGACTGATCGCAATTAAGGGGAGAGCAGTTCGTTCATCGGTCAATAAAGTTGATGCAATGAAAGGAGAAAACAAGATCATTAAAGTTGTGAATACAATACTCGTTATCATTACGATTACAAGGGATATGACGAGAATTTGTTTTACTTTCCTCCGGTTATTGGTTGCTTCTGCCTCTGCAACACGCTTGGAAATGGCTACCGGCAATCCAAATTGTGTTAGTGCAATAATTAAAAACAGTGTAGGCAACGCCATCATATAAAGCCCTACACCTTCTTCACCCATCATTCGAGCAACAACCATACGATTCACAAAACCCAAAAATCGCGTAATCATACCGGCCGCAATTAATATTAATGTACCTTGTAAAAAAGTTTGTTTAGACAACTTGAATAACCTGCCTTCTCAAAAAATAAGTTTTCATATACAATGATATATATGCAAAATAGTAGGCCAAGCATGACAAGTTGGCCAAATATGTTTATAAAGCGATAAAATAGGGGGGAAACATCTTGGAAACGAAACGGTCCGTTAGCGATTGGAAGCAAACCTTAACACCAGCGCTTGGAAGTAAGGTAAGCGAATTTAAGATGATGGGCTATTCACAGGCAACAATAGATGATATATGGGATTGCCTTGTTAAACGAGTATGGAAAGGAAATCCGGAAAAGCGCATACATGAGGCGGTCCAGGATATATTTCATCTTGGTTCATCCATCTACATGAGCTATTTGACCATGAATGCGTTCCAGGATGACAATGATTTAATGGCGTCCATTGCAGCCGTGACTGGTGAGGAGCAGGATGGATAAACAAATTTAATTTCTACATAGGATGAAGTTGTTCAGTCGAGAAAGGAGAAACAGAAAAATGAAAAACAGAGGCAGAATAATTGCCTTTTTTCTAATCGTACTTGTCTTTGGTGGAACGATTGGGACGACGGTAATGGGTATTGCAAAAAACATTAATTTAGGTTTGGATTTACAAGGTGGATTTGAAGTTCTCTACGAGGTAGAGCCTGTAGATAAAACACAAAAAGTCACGAGACACATGATGGAAGGGACGGTTCAAACCCTGAATGATCGTGTAAACCGACTTGGAATTAGTGAAGCGGTAATTGATATAGAAGGGGAAGATCGAATCCGGGTGCAGCTGGCTGGTGTTGAGGACCAGACTGAAGCAAGAGATATGCTAGCTACTTCTGCTAGGCTTTCTTTCCGTGATGTTAATGATGAAGAGCTGTTAAATGGTTCAGATGTAAAAGAGGGCAGTGCGAAGCAAGATTTTCACCCAGATACCAATCAGCCGATTGTAACACTTCAATTAAAAAGTGCGACAAAGTTTGGTGAAGTAACAAGTCAAATTAAGGATATGAATGATCCTTCCACGCCTTATGAAGATAACTTACTCGTTATTTGGATGGATTTTGAGGAAGGCGATTCTTTCGCAGCTGAATACAATAAAGAGGAACCAAAGTTTGTTTCTTCTCCACGTGTTGCGAAAACAATTAATTCTCCAGATGTGATGATTGAGGGGAATTTTACCGTTGATTCTGCAAAATACTTAGCTGATATCATCAATTCCGGGTCATTACCGGTTAATATGAAAGAACTGTATTCTACTTCAGTAGGTGCACAATTTGGTGAACAGGCATTAAATAAGACTATTTTTGCTGGTTTTATCGGTGTCGGACTTGTATTTTTATTCCTGCTGTTCTTTTATCGATTCCCTGGTCTTATTGCAACGATTAACCTTGCTATTTACATTTATTTGATCTTGGTTGTATTTAACTGGATGCATGGTGTCTTGACATTGCCTGGTATTGCGGCACTGATTCTTGGGGTTGGTATGGCAGTTGATGCGAATGTCATTACCTTCGAGAGAATTAAAGAAGAGCTAAGAACTGGAAAATCATTAATTGCTGCATTTAAAGCAGGTACAAGAAACTCACTATCGTCTATTATTGATGCAAATATCACAACCTTATTAGCTGCAGTAATCTTATTTATTTTCGGGACAAGCTCTGTAAAAGGGTTTGCAACAATGCTAATTGTATCTATCTTAGTCAGTTTCCTAACAGCAGTTTATGGAACGAGATTATTGCTACAATTATGGATTAAAAATCCATTCTTGAAAAAACATCCAGAATGGTTTGGCGTTAAGAAAAAATCGATTCGCAGTATTAATGAAAAACAACCTGAAAAAGCTTTATTTATGAATCGTGAATTGGATGTTATTCAGCATCGGAAGAAGTTTTTCATAGGATCTTTGGCAATGGTATTAATTGGTGCTGTCTCGTTAATATTATTTCAATTAAATCCAGGTATTGATTTTACGAGTGGATCAAGAATTGAAATATTATCTGATAATAGCTTAACGACAGAAGAAGTGGAAAAAGGATTAGAGCAATTCGATTTGACTGCAAAATCAATCGTTTTATCTGGTGAAAATAACGAAATTGCAGTAGCAAGATTTGATAAAGAAGTTCCAGAGAACAAAATTGCAGAGATTAAAGCAGAATTCACAGAGAAATATGGCAGTGAGCCAAACGTTAGTGTGGTATCACCTATCGTGGGGCAGGAACTTGTGAAAAATGCAATCTATGCATTAGCTATTGCTTCTGTTGGAATGATTATATACGTCGCATTCCGTTTTGAATTATTCTTTGCAATTACTGCAATTATTGCACTGTTGCATGACGCGTTTTTCATTCTTGTTGTCTTTAGCATTTTCCGAATTGAATTTGATGTAACAATTGTGGCGGCGATACTTACCATTATCGGTTATTCCATCAACGATACGATTGTTACCTTTGACCGAATTAGGGAGAACCTGCGAAATAGAAAACCTATAAAAACGTTTAAGGAACTTGCCTTGGTTGTCAACAATAGTTTATTACAAACCTTTACAAGAAGTATTAACACTTCCTTAACGACCTTATTAGCCGTATTGGCATTCCTATTCTTAGGTGCATCTTCCATTACCGGATTTGCAATTGCTTTAGCTGTTGGTTTAATCGTAGGTACCTATTCTTCATTATTCCTGGCATCACAGTTATGGCTCGTATGGCGCGGCAAGAACATTAAAGAAAAACCAGTAGATTTCCGTAAGAAAAAACGCTTGGAAGGACCACAGGTATAATGAATTGCACAATAACCCATGCACTTTGTGCAAGGGTTATTGTTGCTTCATCGCAAATTTAACAATAGGATTCAACGAAGATGGGAGAGAGATTCATGAAGGGACAAACCTATGTTATTACTGCTATCATAGTTACGATAATTATTGCAGTGTTTGCCGTTACCAATGTATCGATGGTTGAAGTAAATTATTTATTTTGGAAAGTTGAATCACCTTTAATTCTCGTTATTTTATTTTCGGTACTGATGGGCGGAATAATTGCTGCTGCGGTCAGTATAATTAAAATCTACCGTCTCGAAAAAGATTCAAAAAAGCTTCGGAATGAAATTGAACAATTGCACCATGTCATGCAAAAGCATGGGGTAAAAATACCTAAACCTTCCAAAACTGATGGAAACGAAGCAGATGCCAAGTCAAAACGATAGGTGACTTGAGGTCAATTCTAATTGCTCCCCTGAGACAAATATGTGTATAATAAATGGGTTAGGGGTGAATTCATGTTAGCTAGTAAGACAATATGGAAATATATACCGTCGGATCAAACATTATCATCGGAAACGGCATTGAAGCTTTCTCCAATGATAAGAAAACTGTTAGCACAAAGGGGCATTGAGCATCCCGATGATGTGCAACAGTTTATGAAGCCCGATTTACAAGGATTACATGATCCGTCCTTACTTTCTACAATCGATAAAGTAAAAGTACGAATCCAGACTGCAATAGATCAACAAGAAAAGATACTCATATTCGGGGATTATGATGCGGATGGCGTAACTTCTACTACCGTCATGTATAAAACATTACAAGAACTTGGTGCCCATTGTCATTTCTATATCCCAAACCGGTTTACAGAGGGATATGGTCTCAATGAAAATGCCATACGACAGGCTGCTGAAGAAGGATACACCGTCATCATTACCGTTGATACTGGAATTTCTGCTATTTGGGAAGCGAGTGTTGCCAAGGCAATAGGTGTGGACTTAATCATAACCGATCACCACGAAGTGCAAGAAGATATGCCAGATGCTTTTGCTATTATCCACCCAAAATGTGCGGATACATATCCTTTTAAGGAGTTAGCAGGTGTTGGCGTTGCATTTAAGCTGGCACAGTATTTACTGGGATATTTTCCAAAGCATTTATTGGATCTAGTAGCGATAGGCACCATCGCGGACTTGGTTCCGCTTGTAGGTGAAAATCGTATACTCGCTTATTATGGTTTACAGCAATTATCGCGTACAGATAATAAGGGAATAAAAGCTTTACTTAAACAATGTCATGTACAAGGACAGGTGACAGAAGAGGATGTCGGCTTTTTAATTGGACCTAGGTTAAATGCTGTAGGAAGATTACAGGATGCCGATTTAGCTGTCCAATTATTATTAACTGATGATTTGATTGAAGCTACCGAATTTGCGGAAGAGGTTCAATCATTGAATCAAGAAAGACAAAAAATTGTTGCCGATATTTTTAAAGAGGCTGAACAACTTGTCGTCAATAAACGTGAAATGCCAGGAGTCATCATCGTAGCAAAAGAGGGATGGAATCAAGGGGTACTAGGTATTGTTGCCTCCCGTCTCGTTACAAAATTCGAGCGACCAGCAATCGTTTTATCTATCAATGAGGATGGGACACATGCCAAGGGGTCGGCAAGAAGTATCCCCGCTTTTGATTTATTCGAAAATTGTATGCAAATTCGAGATCTATTTGATGCGTTTGGTGGTCATTCTCAGGCTGCTGGTATGACAATTTCTGTCGAAAATCTGAGGGAAATTGAACAGCGGTTGGATGAACAGATTCATGCACAACTTACCCCAGAGCAATTTAAGCAAGAAACTGAAATAAGTGGACGCATTCAATTATCAGAAGTGAATGAAGCGTTTATTCAAGAAGTGGAACAGCTTGCTCCATTTGGCAGGGGAAATCCTAAACCATTATTTCTTTTGGAGCATGTACCAGCTGAAATAAGACAGCTGGGAAACATGAAAAAGCATGTGAAACTCCAATTCCGTGAAGATAGTCATGCCGTAGAGGCGATTGGTTTTGGTATGGGTGAACTATTCTATGCAATTAGTCCACGTGCTAAAGTATCGGTAGTTGGTGAGTTGGGCATAAATGAATGGAATGGCAATAAGAAGCCACAAATATTATTGAAAGACATAAAAGTAGATAGCTGGCAATTATTTGACCAGCGAGGCAAGAGAAAATTGGAACCAATCTATTGTACGAAAAAGGATAAAATGGTTGTTATTGGTGAAACAGAGCGCAATGGTTCCTATCCAAATGCAATGTATTTAGCCGATTATACTTCAGAAGAGGCAAGTCGAGCAGATATACTTGTGTTAAATATATTACCAAAGCAATTATCTGATTTAGAGGTGCTATTACATAAGGTACAGCCTAGTCAGATACATATTTGTTTTATGATTGAACAGAGTGCTTATTTACAATCTTTTCCGAATCGTACTGATTTTAAGCAACTGTATGCATGGATTTATAAACAACAGAAATTGCATATGGAAAAGGAATTACCGGCTATTTCCCGCTCAGGTAAATGGTCTTTGGATAATATTCAATTTATGGTAGATGTTTTTCAAGATTTAGGGTTTATTCAGGTAAATAATAACTTCATTCAAATTCAGCCAACCTCTGAAAAGAAAGATTTGACAACTTCAGCTGTGTATCAGCGCCGAAAACAGAAAGAAGAGCTTGAAAAGATTTTATATTACTCTACGTTTGATGAACTGCATCAATTGCTTGAAAAACAAATGTCATATTTAGAATCACCTAAGGAGGAAGTAATCCATGGATTTTAAACAATATATTAAAATCGTTCACAATTGGCCAAAAGAAGGTATTGAATTTAAAGATATTACACCATTAATGGATAATGGGAAAGCATTTAAAGCAGCTGTAGATGAAATTGTTGACTTTGCCAAGGAAAAAGAAATTGATATTGTTGTAGGTCCGGAAGCGAGAGGGTTTATCATTGGATGCCCTGTTTCCTATGCTTTAGAAGTCGGCTTCATCCCTGTTCGTAAAGAAGGGAAGCTTCCACGAGAAGTTATTAAAGTAGATTATGGTCTTGAATATGGTCAAAATGTATTAACGATTCATAAAGATGCAATAAAGCCGGGGCAACGTGTTTTAATCACAGATGATTTGCTAGCCACTGGTGGTACCATTGAGGCAACGATTAAGCTCGTTGAAGAATTAGGCGGTGTGGTTGTAGGCTGTGCCTTCTTAATTGAATTATCTTATTTAAATGGTATGGATAAATTAGAGGGCTATGACGTTCTATCCTTGATGAAATACTAATTGCCTGTTAGATAGGTCTGATGGAGAGTTTCGTGCTTCAATCAGGCCTTTCTTGACAAATAGGGTAAAATGGAATATACAATCATAATGAAGCATCATGTGCACATATAGAGTAGTAACTTGTATGATAATCATATATACAGTGATCTTTACGTTCTTGCAAATGGATAGCTTTTTATGGTTTAATGAAGCACAAAGTATGATTATTTGTAAGCAATAATGTTTTAAATAATGTGTGTAATTTACTGAAGGGCAGCATAGCTCAAACAACTTCTATGAATACGAATAAAGGTGATTAAATGGCCAAAAATGATGTGGTAACAGTCGAAATGATATTTGAAAAAGCGAGCCAGTATCTTGTAGAAGATGATATTGCTTTTATTCGACGTGCATATGAATTTGCTGAACGAGCACATATCGACCAGTACCGAAAATCTGGAGAAGCATATATCATTCACCCTGTACAGGTGGCTGGTATTTTAGTAGATTTAAAAATGGATCCTGTCACAATTTCAGGTGGATTCCTACATGATGTTGTGGAGGACACTGATGTAACGATAGAGGAACTTGAAGAAGTTTTTAATAAAGAAGTTGCTATGGTTGTAGATGGGGTGACAAAGCTCGGTAAAATAAAATATAAATCAAAGCAAGCACAACAAGCGGAAAACCATCGAAAAATGTTTGTCGCAATGGCAAAGGATATTCGGGTTATCTTAATCAAGCTTGCTGATCGATTGCATAATATGCGTACCCTCAAGCATCTTCCTCCAGAAAAACAACGCAGAATCTCGAATGAGACATTGGAGATATTTGCCCCGCTGGCACATCGACTTGGGATTTCCACGATAAAGTGGGAGCTGGAGGATACAGCGTTACGCTATTTAAATCCACAGCAATATTACCGTATTGTCCAATTGATGAAGCAAAAGCGTGAGGAACGGGAATCCTATATACAAGAAGTGATGAATGAAGTAAAGGTGCAGCTGAAGGAAGTGCATATCGACGCAGATATGTCCGGTCGACCAAAGCATTTGTATAGTATTTACAAGAAAATGGTAAAACAAAATAAACAGTTTAATGAAATTTATGATTTATTAGCTGTTCGAATTATTGTAGATAGTATAAAAGATTGCTATGCAGTTTTAGGTATTATCCATACCTGTTGGAAACCTATGCCTGGTCGTTTTAAAGACTATATCGCGATGCCGAAGCCTAATTTATACCAATCGTTACACACTACTGTAATTGGTCCAAAAGGCGATCCATTAGAGGTTCAAATTCGTACAAAGGAAATGCATGAAATAGCAGAATACGGGATCGCAGCACATTGGGCATATAAGGAAGGAAAACAGGTAGCTAAAGGAAATAAATCATTCGAGGAAAAGTTAACTTGGTTCCGTGAGATATTAGAATGGCAAAATGAAACGAATGATGCAGAAGAATTTATGGAATCGTTAAAAGTAGATTTATTTTCTGATATGGTATATGTTTTCACCCCAAAGGGTGATGTCATTGAGTTGCCATCTGGTTCTGTGCCGTTGGACTTTGCTTATCGAATTCATACAGAAATCGGAAATCAAACGGTTGGTGCGAAAGTGAATGGGAAGATGGAGCCACTTGATTATCCGTTAAAAAATGGGGATATTATTGAGGTCATGACCTCTAAACACTCTTATGGTCCATCACAAGACTGGTTAAAAATAACGCAAACGTCACAAGCAAAGAATAAAATTAGACAATTTTTTAAAAAACAGCGTCGTGAAGAGAATATCTCTAAAGGAAAAGATGCAGTAGATAAAGAAATTCGTGCATTGGGAATTGAACCAAAAACAGTTCAAACAGCTGACAATCTAAAACGGGTATATGAGCGGTTTAATTTCATGAATGAAGATGATATGTATGCTGCCGTTGGATATCAAGGGATTACTGCTGCGTTAATCGCGACAAGACTAACAGAGCAAGTGCGTAAAACGATGCAGAAGGAACAAGAACTTGCGAAGACGTTAGAGGAAGTAAAATATGATGCGCCTGAAAAAGCATCACATAAGCGTGATTTAGGTGTGCGTGTAGAAGGTGTAGATAATTTACTTGTCCGCCTCTCTAAATGTTGCAACCCGGTTCCTGGTGATCAAATCGTTGGCTATATCACGAAGGGTAGGGGTGTTTCCGTACACCGAGCTGATTGCCCAAATGTACAAACAGATGAAGCAAAGGAACGATATTTAAAGGTATATTGGGAAAATCACCAAATTGACCAGAGACAGTACCATGTGGATTTGGAAATATCCGGCTATGATCGTCGCGGCTTGCTGAATGAAGTATTACAAGCTGTGAATGAAACAAAAACGAATATTACCCATGTGAACGGCAGATCGGATCGTAATAAAATGGCCGTTATTCAAATCACAATTCTCATTCATAATACAGAGCATTTACGTAAAATTGTCGAACGAATTAAACAAATTAAAGACATTTATACCGTCACTCGAACAATTCAATAAAGGCTATGATGTGAGGAGTTTTTATAGTATGAAAGCAGTTATTCAACGTGCTAGCAATGCAAAAGTGACCGTAGATAATAAAATAGTAGGACAAATTGATACGGGATTTGTTGTCTTGTTGGGAGTAACCCATGAAGATACAGTGGAGGATGCCCGTTATTTAGCAAATAAAATTATTCACTTACGTGTATTTGAGGATGAAGCAGGCAAGATGAACTTATCCTTAAAGGATATGGGTGGTGCTATTCTTTCGATTTCACAGTTTACTTTGTTTGCTGATACGAGAAAGGGGAGACGACCTAGTTTTGTTCAAGCGGCATCTCCTGGGATGGCGAATGAATTATATGAGCAATTCAATGGCATCCTGACACAAGAAGGAATTCGGGTAGAAACAGGTGAATTCGGTGCGATGATGGATGTACAATTAACAAATGAAGGGCCTGTAACTATTATCATCGACAGTAAAGACAAATAAATACAAAAAGGTTACCCTGTATGATTCGTACAAGGTAACCTTTTTCTGTATTTTTTACATAACTTATTGGTTAAAGTAATATAATAAACCATTTATCATACCAGTTACCATCTTTTTCTGGTATGCATCTGTTAGCAGAAGCTGTTCCATTTCCGGATTGGACAAAAAGCCCAATTCTAGTAGTACAGCTGGTTTTAAATTTTGTCTTAATACTTGATAATCTCCATATGTAATTCCACGATCTCTAGACTCTGTTTCTTTCATCATCTCTTTTTGAATCAAGGTCGCTAATTCCTTACTTTGATCATGGTAGTAGAAAGTTTCCATTCCTTCTACATTTGGCAGCTCCGGGACACTATTGTAATGAATACTGATAAATGCATCGGTGTCCAAGAAGTTAGATAGAGTTGCACGACTGGCTAATGAGATAAATTCATCTTCATTTCTTGTGAAGATTGGGTTTGCGCCAAGTGCCTTTAATTCATGTGATAAAAGCTGTGCAGTACGGTATGTAAAGTCTTTTTCGTATTCACCGGATGCACTGATTGACCCTACGTCTCTACCACCATGACCTGCATCAATGACGATGGTCTTATGCTTGATTCCACTGCTTCGTTTAGATTGTGGCACGTCCACTAAGCCTTTGTGGATAAAACCCTGTATTTGATTATTTTTAATTTCATACCATTCGTCATCAGCTGAGATTACTTCAAATGAAGTGCCTTTATCCGCGAAATCTGTGATGGGATAGGTTGTTCCCGGTCCTTTTCTGATTTGTGAATGATCATAATAAATCTTAATGGTATTTGTTTCTGTAGACGGATTGGTTTGAACGGTCTCGGCTTCAACATCTTCCGTTGCATCAGCTTCTTCTGTATCTTCTTCTGAGATGGTGACATATTCTTTTGATACCCAGCCTGTTCCATTTGAAAGCTCAATTTCAACCCATTCTTCCTGCTCTTGTATAATAGAAAAAGTTTCATTCGTATGTACTTTTTGAATCTGTTCATAATTAGTTCCTGGCCCAGTGCGTACATTCAAATTATCATGTTGTACTGTTACAGATGCGGCATATGCTAATTGGCTTCCGCTTATTACTATGCCAGTAAACATGATTACTTGGATCCATTTCTTTAAACTTTGCAATAAAATCAACCTTCCTATTCACCATTTCAACGTCTCAAAATGTTTCTTCCTCTATATTAATAAAATCCAGGCAATTAGGCAAAAATAATTCTAATAAATATTTTCATAAAATGGTTTATTATTGGAGGCAATTGTTATGCGTGAACATATTAAACATTCATGTAGTAAGCAGCATCAATTATTATTTGGCAACCAGGAAGGACAATTTATAGAGAAACAAAAACTAGGAGAACAACATGTTATTTCCGATGAATTCGGAATTTCGGTGATAGATGTACCAATATGGAAGAAAAAAACGTTCAAAACTTGACAATGGGGTTGCCTTTCATTAAGATAATAATCATTCAAATGAAATGTATAATGATTGATTACCATTGAAGGAACAAGTAATTGGTATAAACCGGAAAGAGAAAAAATGTCACAGGCTGAAAACATTTTTACGGTGAATCCAATGAAAGACACTCCCGAGGTTCCATTTCGAAGGTTGTTTAAAATGATAAACAGCGGTAGACTTGGACGTCTTGCAGGCGTTAACTGTGAAGAGCGGATGTTTTTTACATCAACTAGGGTGGCATCGCGGGTTAACTCTCGTCCCTTATTTTTATATGGGACGGGAGTTTTTTGTATACTTTTTGCTATTGATTCGAACGGTACGCATAACCCAACAGCAATTAGGAAATGTAAAAATCATTACCTAAATGATTTATATAGAAGCAGGAGGGAATGGGAATGAAGATTAATGCTCCGAGAGGTACGGCAGATTTATTGCCAGCTGAATCAGCAAAATGGCAGTTTGCAGAACAGAAAATAAAGGATATTTGTAGAAGATACCATTATGAGGAAATTCGAACACCATTATTTGAGCACACGGAACTATTTCAAAGAAGTGTTGGTGATTCAACGGATATCGTCCAAAAAGAAATGTACACCTTTGAAGACCGTGGAGGAAGAAGTCTAACATTACGGCCGGAAGGTACTGCTGCAGTGGCACGTGCTTTTGTTCAAAATAAATTATATGGTGATCCAAATCAACCTAAAAAGCTATACTATTTTATGCAAATGTTTCGTTATGAACGTCCGCAGGCTGGACGGATGAGACAGTTGAATCAATTTGGTGTGGAAGTGCTTGGTAGCGAAGATCCAGCGGTGGATGCAGAAGTAATTGATTTAGCAATGACTACCTATCAAGAATTAGGCTTAAAATCTTTGAAGTTAGTAATAAACTCGTTAGGTGATCAGGAAAGTCGTCAAAATTACCGTGATGCATTGGTTGCACATTTTACTCCGGTGGCAAATGAATTATGTAAGGATTGTCAGCAAAGGTTAACGCAAAATCCACTCCGGATACTGGATTGTAAAACAGATCGGACCCATCCTGCAATGGCTGCTGCGCCATCGATTCTAGACTATTTGAACGATGCTTCCAAACAATATTTTGAACAAGTGAAGCATTACTTGAATGTAATAGATATTCCATATGTTGTTGATCCCAATTTGGTACGTGGATTAGATTATTATAACCACACAGCTTTTGAAATTATGAGTGAATCAGACGGTTTTGGTGCGATTACAACGTTGGCAGGTGGTGGGCGTTATAATGGCCTCATTGAGGAGCTAGGTGGCCCAAACACACCAGGAATTGGATTTGGAATGGGTCTAGAGCGGTTAATGATGGCTTTGGATGCGGAAAAAATACAACTAAGCACGGATAAGCAATTGGATTGTTATATGGTTGCCATGGGAGAACAAGCAGAGCAAAAAGCATTTTCTCTTGTGCGGGAACTTCGAAGTAAAGGTATTCAAATTGATAAAGATTATCAAGGTAAAAAAATGAAAGGTCAATTTAAAAATGCGGATCGGTTACAAGCAAAATATGTATTGATACTTGGTGAAGATGAAATAGAGCAGGGAACCGTTCTTGTTCGCACAATGGAAACCGGCGAGCAGGAAGCAATCAACTGGGATGAAATAGCAGAAACCATGCAGGAGAAACTTCAAGGGGGTAAGGCAGATGAGTGAACGAATACTATCGGGTACAATCCAGGAATCTCATATTGATCAAGAGGTGTTATTAAAGGGATGGGTACAGAAGCGTCGTGATTTGGGTGGTCTGATCTTTATCGATCTACGTGATAGATCAGGTATTGTTCAAGTGGTTTTTAATCCCGACCATTCCGCAGAAGCACTTGCAATAGCTGAAACTATCCGTAGTGAATATGTGATTGAAGTGAAGGGCAAGGTAGTGAATCGTGAAGCAGGTACCATAAACAAAGCAATGAAAACTGGAACGATTGAAGTACTTGCATCAAATGTAGTGATTTTAAACAAGGCCAAAAATCCTCCGTTTCCATTACAAGATGAAACAGATGTGTCAGAGGATTTACGTCTGAAATATCGCTATATGGATTTACGTCGCACGCCATTACAGGAAACATTCCGTTTACGTCATCAAATTACGCAAGCTGTTCGTAACTTTTTAAATGCGGATGGTTATTTGGAGATGGAGACGCCAATATTGACAAAGAGTACCCCGGAAGGTGCAAGGGATTACTTAGTACCAAGTCGAGTGCATCCAGGGGAATTTTATGCTTTGCCACAATCGCCTCAGCTATTTAAACAATTAATTATGATGGCTGGGTTTGAAAAATATTATCAAATTGCACGCTGCTTTCGAGATGAAGACTTAAGAGCAGACAGACAGCCTGAGTTTACCCAAATTGATATTGAAACATCTTTCATGTCCAGTGAAGAAATTATGGAAATGGCTGAGCGCATGATGTACCATGTGATGAAGGAAGTAAAATCGATTGAGCTACCACGTCCTTTCCCTAGAATGAAATATGATGAAGCGATGTCTCGCTACGGTTCGGATAAACCAGATACCCGTTTTGATTTGGAGTTAATTCATGTAACAAGCATTTTAAAAGACGCTGAATTTAAAGTGTTCAAAGGTGCAATTGAAGAAGGTGGCAAGGTGTGCTTGTTAAATGTAAAAGGACAAGCTGCAAATTATTCTAGAAAAGATTTAGACAAATTAACTGAATTTGTAAAAGTATATGGAGCCAAAGGGTTAGCATGGCTTAAATATGAAGAATCCGAATTAAAAGGTCCCATTGCCAAATTTCTATCAGAAGACGAGAAACAAGGGCTTATGGATGAAGCAAATGTAGAGAATGGAGATTTACTTTTGTTTGCGGCGGACAAAACTTCTGTCATTTATGATAGCTTAGGTGCATTACGGTTAAAGCTAGGTAAGGAACTTGAACTAATTGATACGAGTGAATTCAATTTCCTCTGGGTTACAGATTGGCCGCTATTGGAATATAACGAGGAAGAAGAGCGATATTTTGCAGCGCATCATCCATTTACAATGCCATTTGAGGAAGATACGGATCAATTATTACAGGATCCCGCAAATGTACGTGCTAATGCATATGACTTGGTTCTAAATGGTTATGAACTTGGTGGCGGCTCCTTACGAATTCATAAAAAAGAATTGCAGGATCAAATGTTTCAAGTACTTGGTTTTACTAAAGAACAGGCAAGAGAACAATTCGGCTTCTTATTAGATGCATTAGAATATGGTGCACCGCCACATGGTGGGATTGCACTTGGATTGGATCGTATTGTCATGCTGCTGGCGGGAAGAAATAATTTAAGAGATACTATTTTATTCCCTAAGACGGCTTCCGCTACAGATCTAATGACAGAAGCACCAAGTACTGTTGATACGAAACAGCTTGATGAATTGTCCATTCAATTAGCAACAAAAAAAGATAAATCTATCCAGTAGTTTTGTATCAAATCATGTACAATGTGCATGGAAAGATTGTAAAATCCAAATGTGTATGATAAAATATTTTTAGAAATGAAGTTACGAAATAGAAATCCTGATGTGTGCGTCCAATCCAAACATTTTGACCGAACACTATTGATTTGGGAGCCTGAAAAGTTTTAATGTTGCGTGCATGCCCTGTAATAGGGGAAGCACAGAAGGCATTGAACAGGGCACCCACCTGCCTGGAGCGGGATCAAAAGTTATATTGGACGGCACTATTGGGATTATACATAAATGAACAAAAGACCCGGTATTCGCAATATGTGAAAGCCGGGTTATTTTTATCACAGATTAACTGGCTGTAAGCTCCCACATCGAGAATTTTTGTTAATAACAAGCATGGATAAGTGGGGAGCAACAGCCAGTAAAGGCCTGATTGGTTCAACTAACAATCCGTGGGGGAAGTGCGGAAATCCCCACGGATTGAAGTTTCACTTTATCACAGATTAACTGGCTGTAAGATTCCCACATCGAGAATTTTTGTTAATATCAAGCATGGATAAGTGGGGGGGCAACAGCCAGTAAAGGCCTGATTGGTTCAACTAACAATCAGTGGGTGAAGTGCAAAAAAACCCCACTGATTGAAGTTTCACTTTATCACAGTTTAACTGGCTGTAAGCTCCCACATCGAGAATTTTTGTTAATAACAAGCATGGATAAGTGGGGGGCAACAGCCAGTAAAGGCCTGATTGGTTCAACTAACAATTTATATGGAGGTGGAGAATCATGAAGCTAGTTACATTTCAAAATCAATCTCAATTGCAAATTGGCATTCTTGAAAATAATCGAATAACAAGCCTTCAAGAGATTCAGCATGATGTGCAAAATGACCCTTTATTACAAAAAGAAGGGGATGATTACTCCTTCCCATTAAGTCCCGATGAATTTTATTATGCTGGATTACCTGCCATTGAAGCTGTAAAAAAGATATACGATCTGTTGAAAGTCAATGGGGCTCGTTTGCAAACGATAGAGGCACATCATTCGACATTAACGACACCAATTCCAAATCCAAGAAAGATTATTTGTGTGGGAAGAAATTACCGTGCACATGCACTGGAAATGAAAAGTGATATTCCGACTATCCCTGTTTTATTTGCAAAATACAGTAATTCATTAATCGGTCCCCATCAACCGATTGTGAAATCACCAAAAACGAATAAGTTAGATTATGAGGTTGAATTAACTGTAGTTATTGGTAAAAAGGCAAGTAAAGTGAAACAACAGGATGCATTATCCTATGTGGCCGGATATACAATTGGCAACGATACTTCCGCTCGAGATTTACAAAAGAGAACACCACAATGGTTGCAAGGTAAAACCTTGGACAATAGTACGCCAATTGGACCTTGGATTGTAACCTCGGATGAAATTATGAATCCGACAAATCTAGCAATTAAATCTTATGTGAATGGGGAAGAAAGACAGTCATCCAATACAAAGCATTTCCTATTTGATATCCCTTATTTAATTGAATTTATATCTGATTTAATTACGCTTGAACCCGGAGATTTAATTATGACAGGAACGCCTGATGGGGTAGGGTTTGGAATGGAGCCACAAATATTTTTGCAGCCTGGTGATGTTGTTAGACTGGAAATAGAAAAAATCGGCTGGATGGAAAACAAAATAATAGACGGCAGTGATTAGGCTGCCGTCTATTTCATTGAGAAGACTAATATGTTTGTTATCCATTCATTCCTTGAATCATTTGTTCTAAATTACCGTTTTTATCCATACGAAAAGTTGGAGCCTTCAGGGACCCTTGATCATCTAGGACAGTCATTTTTCTGGCCCGATCCATAATTTGCAGAAATACTTGATAGTCTTCTTGAACAGTATTTAATTGTTCTTCTGTCTTACTTAGTTTATTCTCTAAGCTGGCGATTTTCTCCCTAAGGTCTCTATTCTCATGCTGCACACGATTTAGCGCTTGCTCAGATTGATCTGAAGCATAAAATTGATGTTTCATGCTAGAAAGAAATTGGATGACAGTATCAATCGTAAGTGGTGATTCGGGTTGAAATGGTTGTGCTGGAATAGTAGCTGTTCTTTCGTTTGGGATGGTCAATGCAGGTTGTTGTTTTTTAGGTTTATTACCTTGCATTGCACGTTTTTTTTCTTTTCTTTGGCGTTTTGCCAGGTCAATAGCATCATTATATTTATTTCTAATTTCTGCATTCCATCGAAAACCACATGCTGCAGAAGTACGATTAAGTTGGTCGCCAACCTCTTCAAACGCATTTAATTGTGTACTACCTTCGCGAATATGTCGCAGTACGGTTTCAGCAAGCAATAAATCATCCTCATGCGACCACGCATCTTGTCTAACCTTTACCATACAGTTCACTCCTTATCCTACGGTTCCTTTGAAAATGGTTTTCATTGCATGATCAGTTGTGAAATCTATCTGAATTGCATTTCTTCCCATCTATCATTTTCTAGTTTTACCGCTTGGAAAAAGAATTATACCTATGTTATTTCGTTTTATCCTGTAAAATTCGATCATGTACTTGTTTCATTGCTTGTTCAAACTTTCCGGTTTGTTTAGGATAATAATACCGCTTGTTTTTAATAGTGTCAGGCAAATACTGTTGACTCACCCAGCCATTATCATATTGATGAGGGTATTTATAGTCGATACCTCTTCCTAGTTGTTTAGCTCCCTGATAATGTGAGTCTTTTAGATGAGCAGGGATTTCACCTGCTTTTCCAGCACGTATGTCTGTAAGGGCTGCATCAAGGGCTTGATATGCTGAGTTTGATTTTGGTGATAGACAAAGCTCGACAATTGCAACTGATAATGGAATCCGTGCTTCAGGAAAACCAACCCGTTCAGCGGCTTGTACTGCTGCAATGGCACGCGGCCCAGCTTGGGGATTGGCAACCCCAATATCTTCATAAGCTGTGACAATCATTCTTCTCGCGATACTGTCCAAATCTCCCGCCTCAATTAATCTACCTAAATAGTGGAGTGCCGCATCTACATCAGATCCTCTGATGGACTTCTGGAATGCTGAAAGGACATCATAATGCGCATCACCGCTTTTATCGTGAGAAAAACTCTTTTTTTGCATACATTCTTCAGCGGTTTCAAGATTTATAATGATGGTGCCTTGTTCATTTTTAGGTGTAGAAAAAACAGCAAGTTCTAGCCCGTTTAAGGCAGAACGCATATCACCATTTGCACTATTAGCAAAATGCTCGAAAGCATCCTGATCTACTTGTATCGTATATTCCCCTAGACCTTTATCGGGATCTATTGCAGCACGCTTTAGGGCTGTCATTATTTGATCAGGGGTGAGTGAATATAATTCAAATAAATGACATCTGCTGCGAATTGCTGGATTAATGGAATGATACGGATTACTTGTTGTACAGCCAATCAAGGTTATTAAGTTACTTTCCAGATAAGGTAATAGAAAATCTTGCTTCCCTCTATCGAGACGATGTACCTCATCTAAAATCATAACAATATGTCCCGTCATTTTTGCTTCTTCCACAACAATTTCCATATCTTTCTTCTTGTCCGTTACAGCATTCAATAGCTTGGCCCGAAGCTTTAAGCTTTTTGCTAAGGCCATTGCCATAGAGGTTTTTCCAGTTCCTGGTGGTCCAAATAAGATCATCGATGCTAGTCGCTCCGCTTGTACCATTCGATTTAAGATTTTTCCTTCTCCGACAAGATGATCTTGTCCTACGATTTCAGAAATGTGATTTGGCCGCATGCGATAAGCAAGAGGTTGCTGTTTCAAATCTATTCATCCTTTACATAAAATATAATGATTAATTGATTAAGTATACCATATGTAGATTTATTTTTTGAACAATAACGATCATTTGTTCTGGTTATAGAATGAGACGTGCGTATAGACATTGATAAGGTTTCAAAAAGGAAATTCTGATGATAGTCGGATTGTATCTGTGCATGAAGGAATGCATTCATGCTATAATGGAACGTGATAAAAATGGAACGATAATAGGAAGATTAAATATATTTCTTAAATGGATAAAATAGGGGAGTATAACGAATGAAGATTTCCACAAAAGGACAGTATGGCTTAACCATTATGATCGCATTAGCAAAAAATTATGGGCAAGGACCTACGCCATTAAAAAAAATAGCGAAGAACAATCAATTGTCAGAGCATTACTTGGAACAATTGGCATCGCCACTTCGAAATGCAGGTTTGATTAAAAGTATCCGTGGTGCGTATGGTGGGTATGTACTGCCTAGGGAACCAAAGGAAATCAATGCTGGTGAAATCATTCGTGCATTGGAAGGGCCGATTACGGTAGTGGAAGGAATAGAGGATGAGGAACCAGCAAAGCAAGCATTATGGTTACGAATTCGTGATGCAGTGAAGGGTGTTCTTGATCATACTACTTTGGAGGATTTAATTACCACGGAGGGAGACTCCTCCAATGACGCATATATGTTCTATATTTAAGCAATTAGAGTTAGGAAGGAAAGGTTAATCATGAAACAAATATATATGGACCATGCTGCTACTACGCCGATGCACCAGGAAGCTGTTGGGGCAATGATTCCGGTTTTCCAAGAGGATTATGGAAATCCTTCAAGCGTACACGCGGTGGGGAGACGGGCAAGACAGTTGTTGGATCAAGCCCGGACAACTGCAGCAGCAAGTATCCACGCAGATGTAAAAGAAATCATTTTCACTAGCGGTGGAACAGAAGCGGATAATTTGGCAATTATCGGAACAGCACTTGCAAATAAAGAAAGTGGAAATCATATAATCACGACAAAGCAGGAGCATCATGCAGCATTACATGCAACTGCATATTTGGAGCGAAATGGCTTTGAAGTAACGTATCTACCAGTTTATGAAAATGGGCAAATCTCAGTAGATGATGTAAGGGCAGCCCTTAGACCGGAAACAATTTTAGTTACAGTTATGTATGTGAATAATGAAACAGGGGTTAAGCAGCCGATTGATGAAATTGGTGATTTACTACGGAATCATCAGGCTTATTTCCATACAGACGCAGTACAAGCGTATGGATTAATCAACATAAATGTCAAGCAACAAGGGATTGATTTATTAACCGTTTCCTCTCATAAAATTAATGGTCCAAAAGGAGTCGGATTTCTTTTTGTAAATCAGAATTTACGAGTGGAACCATTACAGCATGGCGGGGAACAAGAACGAAAGAAGCGTGCTGGTACTGAAAATGTTGCTGGTATCGTTGGTTTTAGTAAAGCAATTGAACTAGCCATGAAACAAAAAGAAGATAAACAAAAACATTATACAAAATTGATGAAGCATTTTATCGATTGTTTAACGGATGAACAGATTATGTTTCATATTAATGGTGATAGAAATCTAGCATTGCCTACCATTATTAACATTAGCTTTCCAGGGACACAGGTTGAAGCGCTGTTAATGAATATTGATCTTTCTGGAATTGCTGCATCGAGTGGAAGTGCTTGTACTGCAGGGTCAGTGGAACCATCACATGTCCTTACTGCTATGTATGGTTCTGAAAATGAGCGGGCCAAAAACTCGATACGTTTTAGTCTGGGATTGTATAATACGATGGATGAAATGAAAGAAGCTGCCGAACGGATAGGAAATATTATGCGGCGTTTAACACGTAAAAGATAGGTGACAAACATGAATCAAAATAAGAATACACGCGTTGTAATAGGAATGAGTGGTGGAGTAGACTCGTCAGTCGCAGCTCTACTGCTGAAACAGCAGGGTTATGAAGTAATAGGTATATTTATGAAAAATTGGGATGACACAGATGAATTTGGTGTGTGTACAGCAACAGAGGATTATGAGGATGTTATTCGGGTTTGTAATCAGTTGGAAATTCCCTACTATGCGGTTAATTTTGAAAAACAATATTGGGACAAGGTGTTTACCTACTTCCTTGATGAATATAAAGCTGGAAGAACACCAAATCCAGATGTTATGTGCAATAAAGAGATTAAATTCAAAGCATTTTTAGATCATGCATTAGATTTGGGTGCTGATTACTTAGCAACTGGACATTATGCACAAATTCGTAATCGTGATGGCAAAGTTGAAATGCTTCGCGGTGTGGATGATAATAAAGATCAAACCTATTTCCTTAATCAATTATCTGCCGATGTACTAAAAAAAGTGATGTTTCCACTTGGGCATATGCCTAAATCAGAGGTCAGAGCTATTGCAAAGGCAAATGGTTTAGCTACCGCGGATAAAAAAGATAGTACAGGCATTTGCTTCATTGGTGAACGTAATTTTAAAACATTTTTAAGTAATTATTTGCCGGCACAACCTGGAAAAATGCAGACATTAAGTGGTGAAATCAAAGGTAGCCATGATGGCTTGATGTATTATACAATTGGACAAAGGCAAGGCTTGGGGATAGGTGGATCTGGAGACCCGTGGTTTGTAATCGGCAAAAACCTAAAAGAAAATATATTGTATGTTGAACAAGGATTTTCAAATGAAAAGCTATACTCTACTGGTCTTGTTGCTTCTGACGTTAATTGGATACATCCAGAAGATTTGGAGCAACGGTTTGAATGCACTGCTAAATTCCGATATCGGCAGAAAGATAGCAAAGTGGTTGTTACGCTACGTGAGGATGGTCGTGTTGATGTACAATTTGATCAACCGGAACGTGCCATCACTCCAGGTCAGGCAGTTGTGTTTTATGATGGTGAGGTTTGTTTAGGTGGAGGAACCATTGATCAAATTGTCAAAGGTGACATTTTTCTAGATTATGTAGGATAAAACATGAAGGGATCACTATCCATTAAGAGATGGAAGTGATCCTTTATTCCAGTGGGGAGGTATTTACATGGATAAAACATCACAGGCAATACAATATATGCAAAAACAAAAATTCGAGGAAGCAGCTAAGCTTTTCAATGAAACGATTGAGGATAACCCTAAAGATCCGATTGGTTATGTGAATTTTGGTAATTTACTCATGCATATGGAAGACAATGATCATGCGCAACAATTTTTTGAGAAAGCAATTGCATTGGATAGTACGACGGCGACAGCTTACTATGGTCTTGGTAATGTTTTATACGAAAAAGAGCAATTTAATGAGGCTCAGATAGCATATCAAAAAACAATAGATGCGGGATTACAGGAAGCAGACGTTTATTTCATGCTTGGTCAATCCGTTGTGAATCAAAATCAAACAAAGCTGGCTATACCATATTTAATGCGTGCTGCTGAGTTAGCTGCGGACGATGCTGAAATTCGTTTTCATTACGGTTTAGCATTAGCACAGGCGGAGTATATTAAAGAAGCGGAAGTGGTGTTTCATGCGGTATTACAGCTGGAAGAAAAGCATGCCGATGCGCATTATAATTTAGGAGTCATTGCAATGTTCTATGATAAGCCTGAGGAAGCGTTGGTCCATTTCAAACAGGCATTGGAAATACAGCCCAACCATGTACTGGCAGCAAATGCAAAAAATAAAGTAGAAGAAGCACTGTAAATAGTGAGGGTGAGAGCATCGTGGAAACAAATGAGGAGACTGTTGAGAAGCTATATATTAAAGGTGAATTGCAGCATCTCATTTTTCACAATGCTGCAGAACACTTTTCGATTGCAAAAATCAATGTGCTCGAAACAAATACAGATATGCGTGACAAGGAAATTGTTATAAAAGGCTATTTTTCCAATTTACAGGAGGGAAAGGTCTACCAGTTTTATGGACATTTTGAGCATCATGTGAAATTTGGAACTCAATACCACGTTACGAGTTATCAAGCTTTTGTGCCGGAAACAAGGGATGGTCTTATTGCCTATTTATCTAGTGATTTGTTTTATGGAATTGGTAAAAAAACAGCGCAACGTATGCTGGATACACTAGGTGAGCAAGCAATCTCAAAAATATTAAATGATCCCAGTATCTTGAACCGTGTACCGGGTTTAAATAAAGATGCAGCCAAAAATGTTGTGAAAGTTTTACAGGAAAATCAGGGGTTTGATCACGTTGTAGTCCAACTATCTGAGTATGGTATTGGCTTAAAAATGGCACAAAAAATTTATCATGAATACAAAGAAGAAACCATTCATCTATTGGAACAAGATCCATATCAATTTGTTTTCGATATAGATGGATTTGGCTTTCAAACTGCGGACGAGATTGGCAGTATATTAAATTTATCATTGGTGCATCCGAATCGTATCGGGGCAGGTTGTATATATATATTGCAAAAAAATGTAAAGGATGGACATGTATATGTTCCGCTTGATTCCTGTGTAAGCGAGGTAAAACAACTACTGCATCGTCCAATGGAACCTTTGGAAGAAGAAACCATCCTACAGCGTCTAGCGGAGTTGAATAAGGAGAAAAAAATAATTATTCAAGAGGAGCGGGTTTATTTACCATCATTGTACTATGCAGAAGATGGATTTGCTTCACATGTTCAACGACTGCTTTCTCAAACTGTCGATGATATGACGACAACCGCGGAATTACTGCAAATTATCGGTGACATTGAAGAAGAAGAATCATTGAGCTACGGTAAAGAACAGTTTGATGCCATCGAAAATGCGCTTCAAAAGAAGCTCATGGTATTAACGGGTGGTCCTGGAACAGGTAAAACAACTGTCATTAAAGGGATATTAAAAGCTTATGCACAAATACATCATAAATCATTGGAACCAAGTGACTATGAAGATCGAGCTGATTATCCATTTGTTTTAGCTGCCCCTACAGGTAGAGCGGCTAAAAGGATTACCGAATCTACAGGACTTCCCGCCTTCACCATCCATCGATTATTAGGTTGGGATGGAAAAGATGGATTTGAAAAAAATGAGTTTGAGCAATTGAAGGGTGCATATTTAATCGTGGATGAATTCTCTATGGTGGATATTTGGCTCGCAAATCAATTGTTTAAGGCCATTCCGGATGATATGCAGGTTTTACTAGTAGGGGATGAGGATCAATTACCTTCTGTTGGGCCTGGCCAGGTATTAACAGATATGCTAGGAAATGACCAAATTCCATATGTTAGCTTACATGAGGTTTACCGTCAGCAAGAAGGTTCTAAAATTATCCAGCTTGCCCACCAAATAAAAAATGATGATATGAAACGTGAGTCCCTACATAATGATAAGGATTTTAGCTTTATTGCCTGTCAGGAGTATCAAGTGGTAGACGTCATTACCAAGGTATATGCGAAAGCATTGCACAAAGGTATTGATGATAAAGATATTCAGGTGTTGGCACCAATGTACCGTTCTAGGGCTGGTATTACAGAGATAAATAAGGCCCTGCAGGCGCTGGTAAATCCTAAAACAAGGCAAAAGCGAGAAGTCCACGTACAAGATGCAATTTTTCGCGTTGGAGATAAAGTTATTCAACTCGTCAATCAACCGGAAGATGGGGTTTATAATGGCGACATTGGTAAAATCGTAGCTATTTTTCGTGAAAATGAAAATGCGGAACAAATGGAACAGCTAGTCGTCGCATTTGAAGATCGCGAGGTAGTATATGAACGAAAAGATTATATAAACATCATGCATGCATATTGTATTTCCATCCATAAAGCACAGGGAAGTGAATTTCCAATTGTATTAATGCCAATTGTGTCTGCGTATTATCGTATGTTAAGAAAGAACCTTCTATATACCGGCATCACGAGAGGAAAACAGTCTTTAATTATTTGCGGTGAACAGGATGCGTTTCTACGTGGTGTTCAGACAATTGATACAAATAGAAGATATACTTATCTCAAAGAGCAACTATCGGAAAGGTTAGGATCTGTACAAGTTGAAACAGATGAAGAAGCAGATATATCACCATATGATTTTATGTGAATATGTATAAATATAGGCAGGTTTGGCAAGGATATCATCATATCTTTATTTTTAAATAGGGAGATGTGGTGCATATGCATTGCCCAAACTGTCGCAGCAAGGATATCGGAAAAATAGGTACACAGCAATATTATTGTTGGAATTGTTTTATAGAGATAACCATGCTTGGGAATGAATGGAATCTGCATCAAGTAGAAGCGGATGGTTCATTAAGTTCTTTAGATGATTTATTTACGGCGGATGAACGGAAGATTCATTGGTAGGTCTTCGTATTTCTAATATTACTATACGAAGGAGAGAATCGAATGCGCCTGCCGGAACCACGTTCGCATTTTTTGTACTGGATTTTAACAGGTATTTTCATATTTTTATTTTTCTATTTGCTCGTAAAGCTATTTCCATTTTATGATGCAGTATTAAAACTAATATGGCAAGTGCTCGCACCATTTGTAATTGCAGCATTGATTGCTTATTTACTATATCCAATCATTGCCTACATACATCGTTTTCGCATACCTAAATGGTTGGCAATCCTATTCATTTATATATTGTTTTTTGGTGGTGGAGCTTACTTACTTTATCGTATTTATCCGATGATTGTAATCCAACTCCGGGAATTAGAAGAACAACTGCCTCAGTTAACGACCATGTACGAAGCAATGCTGCTTCAACTATATGAATCCACCTCCTTTTTACCAGAAACATTCCATGATAAATTGGATCAGTTAATTTTGGGGATGGAATCTTCTATGGAAAACATGCTTGTACGTGTAATAGGTAGGATTACAAAAATTGTCGATATCATTATTCTATTGACCGTCATACCAGTACTTGTATTTTATTTTTTGAAGGATTTTACACAAATGAAGCTGTTTTTTAAACGGTTCATACCTAAAAAATATCTTGCACGATGCAGTCTAGCCCTGCATGCAGCTGATGAAAAACTCGGAAGCTATATTCGGGGTCAGTTATTGATTAGTTTAATTGTAACTGGAGCATCTTATCTTGTATTTTATATCCTTCACCTTAACTATGCCTTATTATTAGCTATTATCTTAGGCATCACCAATATTATCCCATATTTTGGTCCAATCATTGGTGCTGTACCTGCAGTAGTGCTTACATTGGCTGTCTCAACAAAACTTGCTATGATTGTGTTAATCGCAATCTTTATTATTCAGCTTCTGGAAAGTAATTTCCTTGCTCCATATATTGTGGGAAAAAGTATAGATATTCATCCGGTTGCGATTATTTTTGTTTTATTATTAGGTGGCAAGCTTGGCGGTGTCATTGGAATGATTGTTGCTGTACCGATATTAACCATTATGAAAGTAGTTGTGGAGCAAATATATCATCATCCGGATATAGATGTTCATTGACTTTTATCGAATTGTTTTCTATAATAACGTCAAACAACTAAATGTTTATACAATACGTTGAAGGTAGAAAGTACACGGAATACATGCAATCAGAGAGGGATTTTCATAAGGCTGAAAAAAATCCTGGCAAATGATCTGTGGAAAGCTGGACCGGAGTGCGACTAATCCTCGCCGGATGCATCACGTTATGATGTATAAGTGATGAGCAATTTATTGCTCATAATAAGGGTGGTACCGCGAACAATCTCGTCCCTGCGATATGCAGTGATGGGATTTTTTTCATGTTTAAATTGTAAATAAGGATAATCTAATGGAGGGATAGAAATGAAGAAGTTATCGTCTGCACAAGTTCGTCAAATGTTTCTGGATTACTTTAAAGAAAAAGGACATGATGTAGAACCTAGTGCACCAATTGTGCCGAAAGATGACCCATCACTATTATTTATTAATAGTGGTGTTTCAACAATGAAAAAATATTTTGATGGCCGGGAAATTCCGAATAATCCACGAATCGTTAACTCACAAAAATCTATACGAACCAATGATATCGAAAATGTGGGCTTTACTGCCAGACACCATACATTTTTTGAAATGCTAGGCAACTTTTCAATTGGTGACTATTTTAAAAAGGAAGCAATCCAGTATGCATGGGAATTTCTTACCGATGAAAAATGGTTGGCTTTTGATCCGGAATTACTTTCTGTTACCGTGCACCCTGAAGATGATGAAGCATATGACTTATGGCTAAATATGATTCAACTTCCAGAAGAAAGAATTATTCGCTTAGAGGAAAATTACTGGGATATTGGGGAAGGCCCGAGTGGACCGAATACGGAAATTTTCTATGATCGTGGGAAGAAGTATGGATCCAACCCTGAGGATCCAGAGCTGTACCCGGGTGGAGAGAATGAACGCTATTTAGAAATATGGAATCTGGTATTTTCACAATTCAATCATAACCCAGATGGCACATATACCCCGTTGCCAAAAAAGAATATTGATACTGGTATGGGATTGGAGCGAGTTGTTTCCATTATCCAGGATGCACCAACGAATTTTGAAACAGACTTATTCCTTCCTATTATTCATAAGATTGAAGAACTAGCAAGCCGAAAATATGGCATAGATAATAAAACAGATACAGCTTATAAAGTTATTGCAGATCATATTCGTACAATTTCATTTGCGATTGGGGATGGTGCACTTCCTTCCAATGAAGGTAGAGGATACGTCTTACGTCGATTGCTAAGGCGTGCTGTTCGATTCGCAAAACAAATTGGTATTGATCAACCTTTTATGTATCAACTTGTTCATACAACTGGTGATATCATGAAATCTTATTACCCAGAAGTATTGGCTCAGGAGGATTTTATCGTTAGCGTTGTAAAAATGGAAGAAGAACGCTTCCACGAAACCTTACATGAAGGCTTGGAAATGTTGACAGAAATAATAAAACGAGAAAAGGAAAATAATCAAACCGTTGTTCCGGGAACCGATGTGTTTAAATTATATGACACATATGGCTTTCCTGTAGAATTGACAAAAGAGCTTGTGGAAGAAGAAGGCTTTACAGTAGATGAGACAGTATTTGAAGAGGAGATGGCAAAGCAACGTGAACGCGCAAGAAGTGCCCGCCAGAAAGTAGATTCGATGAAAGTCCAGGATGAGGTACTGAGTCAAATAGATGTTGAAAGTGCATTTATTGGCTATGAGCAAATGTCCACCGACGCGGAAATAAAAACAATAATCAAGGATAAAGCATTCGTTACGACTGCAAAAGCTGGTGATACCGTATGGATTGTATTAGACAAAACACCATTTTATGCGGAAAGTGGTGGTCAAATTGCTGATACAGGGACAATTCAATCCAATACAGCTTCTGCCCGAGTTAAAGATGTTCAAAAGTCTCCAAAAGGACAGCATATTCACCAGGTAGAGCTTTTAAAAGGTCAGTTGCAAGTAGGTGAAAAAGTTCAAGCATCGATCCATCGTCAATCACGGTCAGAAATTGTTAAAAATCATACTGCAACACACTTATTGCATCAGGCATTAAAGGATACCTTGGGAAATCACGTGAATCAAGCGGGTTCCCTCGTTCAGGCAGAACGGTTACGTTTTGACTTTTCTCATTTTGGTCCTGTAAAGGAGGAAGAACTTGCAGAAATTGAGCATATTGTAAATGAAAAGATATGGCAGGAAATACCTGTAGAAATCAACCTTATGCAGATTGAGGAAGCGAAGAAAAAAGGTGCAATGGCTCTATTTGGAGAAAAATATGGAGATACAGTCCGTGTTGTTCAACTAGATGATTATAGTATGGAGCTTTGTGGAGGGTGTCATGTTCAAACTTCAGCAGAAATTGGTTTATTTAAAATTGTATCTGAATCAGGTATTGGGGCAGGTGTTCGTCGTATTGAGGCTGTGACAAGCAAGTTTGCCTATGAATATGTCAATCAGCGGCTTTCCGTTTTATCAGCTGCTGCTGATATATTAAAAACAAAAGAAGACAGAGTACCAGAGCGAATTGACCATTTGCATCATGAAATTCGCACATTGCAGAAAGAAAACGAATCTTTAAGTGCAAAACTAGCAAACGTTGAAGCTGGTTCTATTCTAGAACAAGTAATAGAAGTTAAAAATGTAAAGGTGCTTGCACAGCAAGTAAACGTTAAAGACATGAATCAATTAAGAAATATGGTTGATGATTTGAAAGCGAAGCTGGAATCTGGAATTATCTTGCTTGCCGCTGTTACAGATGGAAAGGTTCAGCTTGCTGCTGGTGTGACAAAGGACTTAATTAATCAGGGTCTGCATGCCGGAAATCTCATTAAGCATGCTGCCAAGCTTTGCGGCGGTGGCGGTGGCGGTCGACCAGATATGGCACAGGCAGGCGGAAAGAATCCAAACGGAGTCGATGCAGCATTAACATATGTACAAACATATGTTAAAGATAATAAAATAGAATAGAACTTCACCGCAAAATGATATAATAAATCCGTTAAACATGTTAGAATGATAAAAGATAGTATAAATGGAATGAGGTGTCACGATGAGCTCCATAGATAAAACAATGAAATTTAATTTTTCCGACGAGCCCTTTGACCAGGATATTAAAGAAATACTATTGACTGTTCATCAAGCGCTTCAGGAAAAAGGCTATAATCCAATCAATCAAATTGTTGGGTATTTATTGTCTGGTGACCCTGCATACATCCCCAGATACAATGATGCACGCAACCTGATTCGAAAGGTGGAGCGTGACGAAGTAATCGAAGAACTAGTCAAATATTATATTGAACAGCAGAAGGGGAAGTAAATGAAATTAATTGGATTGGATGTTGGTTCAAAAACAATTGGAGTTGCGGTCAGTGATGCATTAGGCTGGACAGCTCAAGGACTTACTACGATTCATTGGAATGAGAATCAAATCCATTCCGCAGACAAACAACTACGCACCATTATAAAAACACATGAAATTGGAAAAGCTATTATTGGACTGCCCAAAAATATGAACGGTACTATTGGTGAACGTGGTGAAGCATCCCAAAGATATGCCGACCATGTGAAAAGCGTGCATGGGATAGAAGTAGCTCTCTGGGATGAACGTCTAACTACTGTAGCAGCGGAGCGCATTTTACTAGAAGCAGATGTAAGCAGGAAAAAGCGCAAGCAAGTAATTGATAAAATGGCAGCTGTGATGATTTTACAGGGCTATCTTGATCAAAAATAATAGGAGTGATTGTATGGCACTAGATGAAAAAGAAAGAATTATTATTCCGGATGAAAATGGTGAAGAACACTTATTTGAAGTATTATTCACCTTTGATGTTGATGAAACCAAACACTCTTATATTGCTGTTGTTCCAGTTGAACAAAAGGATGATGATGAAGTAGAGGTCTATGCTTTTCGCTATGAGGAAAAAGATAAAGATGAAAACGATTTGGCTCTCTTCCCAATCGAGACGGATGAAGAGTGGGAACTCGTTGAAGAAATGTTAAATACATTGGCAGATGAAGAGGACCTGGAGCTGTAAGATGCTACAAGCTGCAACTTGATATAGGGACTGATGTCAACTGACATCAGTCTTTCTTGTTTAACATTGTTTTGTGTGAGGAAGAAGAGCTTTACTGTTTAAACTTTCTACATAATTTGTAAAGAGCAATGTTTTATCATGGTATAAATTATGAATGGTTACTGATATAGACAGTTTTCATGCAATATTTGTCAGGGTATGGCACTTCTTGTTTATATTTAGTATAATATACCAGATGAGAGGGGAATGATGCATGTCTAAAAAGAAAAAGACGAGTACGTATCGAGACAATGTGGTTGCTCGAAGCGAAGAAGCTAGGACAGTTAGAAAAATTGTTGCAATCATTATTGTTTCCATTCTACTTATCCTTCTAATTGGACTTTATTCTGGTTATAAATATGTGAAGTCTTCCTTAGAGCCAGTTGATCCTGATAATGAAAATGGTATTGAAGTAGAAATTCCGATGGGTTCCACTACTTCAAGCATTGCAAATTTATTGGAGGAAAATGGCATCATTAAGGACGCGCGTATCTTTCGTTTTTACATAAAATTTAAGAATGAATCTGATTTTCAAGCAGGGGAATATACTTTTACGAAATCGATGACAATTAATCAAATCATTGCTTCGTTAAAAGAAGGTCGAATAATAAAAGAACCTGTCCATCGGGTCACCATTCCTGAAGGTAAAACGGTTGATCAAATTGCAGAAATTTATGCGAATGAATTGGATTATACAGCAAAGGAATTTCTGGAAAAAGTGAATGATACTGATTTTATAAAGCAATTGATGGAGAGCTATCCAGGAATACTCACTGATGATATTTTGGAAAAAGGGATAAGAACACCATTAGAAGGGTACCTATTTGCAGCTACCTATGATTTTTACGAAGAAAAGCCTTCACTGGAATCTATTATTGAAGTGATGTTGGACAAAACACAAGCAGTCGTGTTTGATAATATTGACCTTATTGAAGCAAGGGATTTAACGGTTCACGAGGCCATTACCTTTGCGTCACTTGTTGAGAACGAAGCAACGAATGAAGATCAGCGTAATAAAATATCCGGTATTTTTTATAATCGTTTGGATGAGGGTATGCGCTTGCAAACAGACCCCACAGTATTGTATGCTCTTGGGGGACACAAAGAAAAAGTATTATTAAAGGATTTGGAAATTGATTCACCATATAATACGTATAAGATTGATGCCTTACCAATTGGACCAATTTCTAATTTTGGTGAAAGTGCGTTACGTGCAACAGTTGATCCAGAAGACAATGATTATATGTATTTCTTGCATGATCAAGAGGGCAACATATTTTACGCTGAAACATATGATGAACATTTGGAATTAAAGAAAGAGCATATTAAATAGAATAAATGGGAAGTGTGGACGAATTGTTCACATTTCCATTTTTATGGTGGACGAAAAATTGACAAAATCCGACAGAAGAGGGTTAGACATGAACGAAGAATTACAGGATTATCTGTCACATTTAATTCCTGAAACACCTGGCTGGGCAGTAGAATTAGAGACACAAGCAAAAGCAGATCATGTTCCTATTATGGATTGTTTAAGTATGCAATTGGTCATGCAGCTGATTCGATTGCATCAGCCCCGACGTATTTTAGAGGTTGGGACAGCTATTGGATACTCTGCACTTCGAATGCTAGAGGCAAATCCCAATGCCTCGATTGTAACGATTGAACTGGATAACGCCCGCTATCAACAGGCAGTTCAAAACATTAAAAAATTAAAAAAGGATTCACAAATAAAAGTGATCCACGGGGATGCCTTGGAAATAATCCCAGCTTTAGCAACAGCTGGTGAAGTGTTTGATTGTATTTTTATTGATGCGGCAAAGGGGCAATACCAACGATTTTTTGAGGCTGCCGATCCAATGTTAGCTTCAGGTGGCATGCTCATCTCAGATAATGTTCTGTTTCGTGGGTATGTCGCTAATCCCGAGCTCGAAAACAAACGATTTAAGACGGTTATACAACGGTTGCGTGCGTATAATAAACAGTTATTTAATCATTCAGCTTACACAAGTACAATTATCCCTATTGGCGATGGGGTCGCCATCAGTTATAAAAATAACCAAGAGGGAGTAGATCAAGCGTGAAGAAAAAACCGGTCATTATTGGAGTTGCTGGTGGTAGCGGTAGCGGAAAAACATCTGTAACACGTTCCATCTGCAAACGATTCCCAAATGAACACATTCTTGTCATAGAACAGGATTACTATTATAAAGATCAAAGTCACCTTCCTTTTGAGGAACGCTTAAAAACTAATTATGATCATCCGCTTGCTTTTGATAATGATTTATTAATACAGCATATCCAGCAGTTAATTGACAACCATCCAATTGAAAAGCCAATTTATGATTACAAGCTTCATACACGATCAGATAAAGTGGTTCAAGTGGAGCCGAGGGACGCAATTATAATCGAAGGTATTTTAATCCTTGAAGACCCACGCCTGGTTGAATTGATGGATATCAAAGTATTTGTTGATACAGATGCTGATTTAAGAATTGTACGGCGTCTGTTACGTGATATTAAAGAGAGAGGAAGAACATTGGATTCTGTCATTGATCAATATGTCAGTAATGTCCGTCCTATGCATCTTCAATTCGTAGAACCAACCAAGCGGTATGCAGACATCATTATTCCCGAAGGTGGAAATAATCATGTTGCCATTGATATTATGGCAACAAAAATTGAAACAATTTTGACGAAAAATAGGGTATAATGTAAAACACTATGTATTGAAATTAATGAATAAATCTGCCATAGTAATGAATAGTGTATGGGTCAATTGAGAAGCGGTTCATATATGTACTAATTAAATGAAAATACGATATAAATATTATTGTATGAAATAAGATGGAAACGCAATATTTGCGCAGTGATAAAAAAGGAGTGTTTGGAATGGCAATAGAGAAAAACTATTATATGACAATTGAGGGGAAAGAGAAACTGGAAAAGGAATTGCATTTCCTAAAGAACGATCGACGTCAAGAGGTTGTCGAACGTATTAAAGTCGCTCGTGACTTTGGAGATCTTTCCGAGAACTCGGAATATGATGCAGCTAAAGATGAACAGGCATTTGTGGAAAGCCGCATTGCTCAGGTAGAAAAAATGATTCGTAATGCAGTTATTATAGAAAATGATGATAATAATTCCAATGTTGTATCCTTGGGTAAGACAGTTACCTTCCAAGAACTACCTAATGGTGATGAAGAGACATATATAATCGTAGGTAGTGCAGAAGCAGATCCATTTGAAGGAAAGATATCAAATGATTCTCCAATGGCAAAAAGCCTATTGGGTCACGAAATTGGAACAGAGGTATCTGTTGCGACACCTGGTGGAGATATTCAAGTTAAAATTATTAGTGTAGAATAATACCTTTCACATAAAACAAGGAAGCACTGCCAGTACGGCACGCTTCCTTTTTATGTGGAAACAACAATCATATGGAACAAAGTATTAAGCGACATAGAAGCTAAATTTCTTTCTATGGCAGTGGAGTCTGGCCCGTGGGATGCGAAGTTAATTCAATAAAATGAAAAGAAGCTCCAGTAAAAATTAATTTACTGAAACTCTTTTGTTGTGTATCACTAATTTTCTTTTACTGTTTCTTTTTATCTAATTCAAATGAAGGATCGTCATCGAATACAAAGAAATGCTCTTCCTTATGAGAATCCACCTTCCACATATCACTATCTTCATCAAAGATCACCTTTAATTCCCTGGCACGTAGAAATTCATGCTTTTTATCACCTTCGAAGATATAGCCTAAATTTCCTTTTGGTTCATAATAGGTAAGCATGACTGCTGGACTAAATACATAGACCTGCTTTTTATCATCGTATACTGGGTCTTCAAACCATCTTTTCTTAAACTGGGTACGTATTAGCTTTCCTTCATACTCGGGATTACTTTTCTTTACTTCTTTTAACTTTTTATCTAAGTCTTTTTTCAAATTATCTGTTGCGTGTTCTGAAAGAAGACTGCTATCCTTTTTAGTTAATGCCTCTGTATAGGAAGAAAACACTTCATTTACGACTTTCATAATTTCTTCCTCCTCTTCCTCATTCAAAAGTGGCTTTGATTTGAATTGAATGACCGATTGGTCGCTTGTTACTACATCACTCTTGATTTCTTTCCATGGGTAAGCTGTACCAAGCTGAAGTTCAAAAGTATCATTCATTGGAAATGGTCCAATTGTCTGTGACCCTTTTGTAACTTTGATATCGGTTTTCTCCCCATTAATATACAAAATAGCTTCGTCTGCAAATTTTGATTCAACCGTTAGCTCAGCTAAATTTAAATCGATTGCAGCTGCTGCCGTTTCATTATCTAATTGAAATAGTTCCAATTGCTCTTCAGCATCGCTTGTTAAATAATCAGCGTTAAAAACACCTTTTATCGTATAATTCCCTGGCACGAATGGTCCATATGTTTCATTAAATCCTTTGTCTGTCTCCGAAGTTCCTACCTGCTCGTCATTAATATATAATTCAACCGGATGATCCTTGGTAGAAATCTGAATATAACCAGGAATTAATGTGAGCTGATAATCATCAAAGATCAACCATTTTTTACCGGCTTTTTGTAATTGAATAGTTGCAAAAACATCCGTTTCACTATCGTTATCATTATCTGCATGACGTTTGAGAGATTCTATTATTGTAGTCAGATGTTCTGGTTGTGCATCTAAATATTCAATAAGAGCTTGAACTTTATCCTTTGAAAGTTTTAAATCTGGGTCATTAGAAATAAGTATATCTTGTAACTTATCTATATCTTTATCCTCAATTGCTTGCTGAAATGCCTCAATTTTATGTATGGGGTCAAACTTTTCCTTGGCAATAAAAAAAAGTACACTCAGTGTAATAATGATTGAAATGAGTCCAATAATCAGGAATAACCCTCGTTTACCACCACTTTTTTTAGTTGTTTTAGCATTTTGTTTGATTGCTTTTCCACATTCTGGGCAGAAATCCTGCTTTTCAGGATCTACATGGTGGTTGCAGTGCTTGCACTTCATTCTTTTCTCTCCTTTATATCATTTTATATAAGCGTAGCATATCGCTTGAAAAATAATATATTACTTATGAACTGTTTTTATCATGTTATCAAATAGATTAGGAAATCATTCTATATATGCGGATTAAATCAAATGGAGAATGGTTCCATGTGTTATTTTGATAAAAATTAGATATTACCAATGTTACAGCAACTTTACATTTTCAATTTTATCATGGCAATTCAGCAAGTTATTGGTTATATTTTCCTGAGTCTTGCAACCTAATTAAATTACTTTATTTACCAATGATATGATTTACCAATTTGAATACATTTGGCGAAACCGAATGTAAGGATTAGGAATGGTAGGTTTTTGTCGTATTTTGTCTAAATATCGAACATTAATAGTAATATAGCTTCCCATCTTTCGTGTCATATGTTTAAATAGTTGATCTTACAGGTTAAATACTCTGAATTCAAGATATTATACGGTCTTACTAGTACATATGAACCGTTTTTATATTTTCATCTTATTTTTTTATGACAAATTTAGTAATATTATCTCAGTCATACAGAAATATTGAATTTGCAATCATCTATAACTTTATGGTGGTGTCAGTTGTGAAACGAATTCGAATGGTAATTGCAGATAGTAATGTTGATTATTTAGAATCTTTTTCAAGCTTTATGCGGCATGCTAGTGAAGGAGATCGTTTTATTATCTCTTATTTTTCAGAGACAGCAAAGCTGCAATCTTTTATTGAACAGAATGATAGTATTGATATTCTTTTAACGACACGGGAGCTTTTCAATAATAGTATTCCGATTACAGGCGATGCAACAATTATTTATTTAGATGATGATGTAGTGGTAGCGCATGAAGAAAGTCATTCCGTTTATCGATATCAACGTTTAAATGTGTTGGTATCAAATATTCTCTCTATTTATTACGAGGAAAATGAGCATGCAGGTCGTATGCTTGCAAGAAGCAGGAAGGCGAAAGTTATTTCCGTTTATTCTCCATCAGGTGGTACTGGGAAATCTACCGTCGCTGCGAATATGAGTAAACAGCTGGCATTAAGAAATTATAAAGTATTTTATTTGAATCTTGAACTGCTGCAGTCTACTGAGCTGTTTTTCTCGTCGGAGGCGGATAATCCATCTTTACAATTGTTTTATTATGTGAAAGCTAAATCCCCCCAGCTATTATCCAAAATTGAATCGTTAAAGAAATATGATCCTTATTCAATGGTTGATTATTTTGATTTTGAACTCAATGCTTTGGAAATGCTGGAACTGAATAGTGAAGATGTAGAACGGCTGTTAAACGGAATAGTCGAAACAGGCACATACGACTTTATAATTATTGATTTAGATAGTTCGTTGCATGAAAGAAATCAACGTGCTTTATTGGAAAGTGATCAAATTATCTGGTTACTCAGTAATGATGCTCAAAGTGTACAAAAAGTTACATCCATATTAGAAGCAGAAGAGAAGATTTTTGGTAAAGAAAACATCCTAAAGGATAAATCTACTTTTATTGTAAATAAATTTACGAATGAAGTTGTCCAGGCTGCTAGGGAATCAGAATTGGTGATAGAAGGATATTTGCCATTTGTACAAGAATGGATCACGTTAAATCAGAGTGCAGAAGTACTTAATCATGAATTGTTTAACCAAGAAGTCCAAGCTATTTTACAGGATAAAGTAATTCGTGAACAGGAAGGAGTACAATAAATTGAACGGGAAGGATGAAGTTGTCAAAAAGCTTATTCAACAGCTTAGAGAAACGTTAGATTTAATGCATTCCATTAAGAATGAAGAATTAAAAGAATATGTTGAAGTGGCTGTTTTTGACTATGCAAAGGAACAAAAACTTAAATCAAGTGAAATTAAATATTTAGTCGAGCGTATTTACAATGCATTTCGTGGCTATGACATCCTTCAACCGTTAATAGATGATCCAGAAATCACTGAAATCATGATTAATAATCATAAGGAAATATTTATAGAACGAAATGGAAGAACGACACAGGTAGACATACAATTCGAAAGTGAACAAAAGCTGGAAGATATCATCCAAGCGATTGTTTCGCGAGTAAATAGAGTTGTAAATGAATCTTCACCAATTGTTGATGCGCGTTTGCAGGATGGGTCAAGGGTGAATGTCGTGCTACCGCCGATCGCTTTGAAGGGACCAGTCATGACGATTCGGAAATTCCCTGATAAACCATTAATGATAGAAGACTTGATTGAAAAAAATTCTATCACGGAGGAAGCGGCCGATTTTCTACAAAAACTTGTCATATCTAAATATAATATTTTTATTGGCGGGGGAACTGGTTCTGGTAAGACAACGTTCCTTAACGTACTATCAAACTTCATTCCAACAAATGAACGAATCATTACAATTGAGGATTCGGCGGAATTACAAATTAAACGAATACCCAATCTTGTAAGTCTGGAAACAAGAAATGCGAATACAGAGGGAAGAGGAGAAATTACGATTCGAGATTTAATTCGTTCCTCTCTTCGTATGAGACCAGATCGCATTATAGTTGGGGAGGTTCGCGGTGCAGAAGCGCTAGATATGCTGCAAGCAATGAACACAGGACATGATGGTTCTTTATCCACCGGACATGCTAACTCAACCAAAGATATGCTTAGTAGATTAGAAACGATGGTATTAAATGGCGCGGAGCTTCCTGTAGGTGTTATTCGTAAACAAATCAGCTCGGCAATTGATATCATGATTCACTTGACAAGGCTACGTGATAATACACGTAAAGTTGTATCCATTAGTGAGGTATTAGATGTTAAAGACGGGGAAGTTGAATTAAATCCATTGTATGAATTTATTGAAGAGGGAGAAACAGAGACTGGTGTTGTTTTAGGAGAACTAAGAGCAACAGGAAACAGTATTAAAAATAAAACGAAAGCGCAACTTGCGGGAATAAAAGTGGAAGAACCAATGATAGTGGGTGAACAGCTTGACTGATATATTAATTATCATTGTTCTTATTACGCTGGTTGTAACCTATATTGTCATTGTAGCCAATAGAAAGAAGAAGGAAAAAAATCAGGATGAAGTTTCTTTAGAATCATCGGAAAAAAATACTGAGCTCGAGATGTTAAGAAAACATCGTTTCATGGAAAAGATTAAAGAAAAAAATGAACGGCAATTTGACACACATTTAGTTGACTATGCTACCTATCATTTATCCGTAAAACAATATATATATTATGCGATTCTTGCAGCGAGCTTCTTCTTTTTTATCGGCTATTTATTTTATGAGAGCATAATTGCTTCATTCATTTTAGCTGCCTGTGGACTATTCTATCCGAAAATACAGAAAAAGAAGTTGCTGGAACAACGCAAAGAAAAGCTAAGACTACAATTTAAAGAAGCAATCTCTTCGCTTTCTTCCTCACTTGCTGCAGGAAGATCGATGGAAAACAGCTTTAAAGAAGTTGTAGCAGATTTGTATTTACTATATCCAGATCCTAACACATATATTATTCGGGAGTTTGAAATTATCAATCGCCGAATAGAAAATGGAGAAACAATTGAAAATGCTATTCGCGATTTTAGTGTAAGGTCTGATATCGAGGATATTCAAAACTTTTCAAATGTGTTTATAACATGTAAACGAACAGGTGGAAACCTTGTAGAAGTGATTAGACGAACATCCGATATTATTGGAGAAAAAATTGATATCCAGCAAGAAGTAGCTGTTATGCTAGCGCAAAAGAAATTTGAATCTAAAATTATGAGTATTGCCCCTTTAGCCATGATTCTATTATTAAAATATAGTGCTGGTGATTATCTAGCACCGATGTATCAATGGGAAAAAAACGGCCCCATCATTATGACTGTGTGCCTAATGATTTTAGTGTTTTCGTACTGGCTGGGTCAACGAATTATGAATATAAAGGTGTGATGAATCATGTTTGTCTATATGGGGATTGCCATTGCTATTATCATCTGTTATTTTATTTTATCTTTAAGGGTTGGCACACGTTATGAAGTGATTATTGATAGCTTTAAGGACAAGTATCCACTCTTATTTATGGCACCTGTTTCATTATATTTAATTGATTCTTTAAAAATAATGGAGCGGTTTTACAGTCAAATTTCCAAAGTACAGCAAAAGATGATTAGTTTATATGGAAACCGAACAGCGCTACAGCATACAAGAATGTATATCGCTCAGCTGTTTTCTACCGTTCTTATTTGTCTATTGGGAACATTTATGTTCACTGCACTAGCCGAGGGAGACGTAACCATACTTGTTGTGGGATTGATGTTTGTTATTATGATGCCATTTGCTATGGTCAGTAAATTATCTTCCCAGGAAAAAGAGCGTCGTGACCAGATCTTAATGGAACTACCGGAAGTTGTGAACAAAATCATCCTGCTAGTCAACGCTGGTGAGACAGTACAACAAGCGCTCGTCAGATGTGTAACGACTGCAAAGGATATGAAGTCACCATTAATTATGGAGTTAACGGATACTGTCAATAAAATGGTTAGTAATGAACCATTTCATCAAGTGTTAAATGATCTGAGCAAGAAATGTGGAATCCAAGAGATTTCCATTTTTACTACGACTATTTTACTTAACTATCGTAAGGGTGGAAATGATCTCATCGTTGCAATGCGTGAGCTATCCCATGAATTATGGGAAAAACGTAAAGCATTATCCAAGACCAAAGGTGAAGAGGCTTCTTCTAAGCTGGTGTTTCCACTCATTTTAATATTCGTTACCGTTATGATTATTGTTGGATATCCTGCTATTACGATTATGTAAAGTGGGCTATTATATATAAAATTATTCAGGAGGTAGAAGGATGACAAAGTTCAAAAATTTTATGACTACATTTTGGAAAGATGAGGAAGGGTTACAAACACTAGAGCTTATGCTCATTATCGCAGTTATTGTATTTATTGCCTTGTTGTTTAGAAAAACAATTATTGGTTGGATTCAAAAGTTAGTTGGCTTCGGAAATGATAATATTGATAATTTTAATCCATCTGAATGATAACTAAAAGATGAAGGGAGGACTAAGATCATGCGTGCAGATGTTCATAACTTTGGCAAAGAAGAAAAAGGAAGTTTCACAATTGAGGCAACATTACTATTTCCAATCCTACTTATCTTGGTCCTTTTATTCGTCTTTTTCAGTTTAGTAGTTTATGAGAAAGTCACCCTGCAATATAAGGCAAACCAGCTGGCTAGTCAAATGGCCCAATCTTGGGAAAGTAGTACCATGGACATGTCTACAAGAGAGCTTGGTGAGTCTGATTATGTAACTTTTAACGGGGACGGATTATATTGGAGGATTACATCTAACAATGGCTTCAATAAATTCGGGTTGAATCTCAGTGACAATGGGGTGGTTTCCAAAAAGAAGGCAAGAGCTGGAGAATATGCTGGTAACATTACTTTTGATAATGGACTATTTTTACAAAAGATTAATGTATCTTTAAATAAACAACTCGCATTACCAGAGGTGATTTCAGATATGCTTGGTGTCAGCCAAGTCGGAGCAACAGCTAGCCATCCAATTGTGGACCAAACAGAAATGATTCGAAATACGGATTTTATGATTTTCGGCTTTAAAAAATTTAAAGAATACGCTGCAAAATATCTTCCTTTTTTTAATAAAGAGGAATGATATGAACCGCGCACCCGATAAAAGGGGGGCTTTCTTTGAAAAAAATAACTAAAAAATTCATACATAAATTCTTCATTGATGAACGTGGTGCAGTTTCTATTTATTTGATTGTGATCGCATTATTTTTATTTTTATTTAATGCGGTGCTGATAGATTATGCAAGAATAATTATCGCGGAAAGACAAACTGAAACTGCAGCAAGAACAGCGCTCCGTTCAACAATGGCATCTTATAATACGAAACTACAGGATAAAGGATTGTTTGCATTTGATGGGGATTCAGGTGAAGCCAATTCCGTCTTCAAAGAGGTTTTTGCAAAGAATCTAGAGTCAGGTGATGGTGATGGTTTTGATTTGCTGGGACTTAATCCCGTTGATGCGGAAACAAATCTAAATTTAAATTTAGAAAGAAGTCTGGCAAATAAGGACATTTTACGCTATCAAATTTTAGAAGAAATGAAATATAAAGCTCCGGTCATTGTAGGCGAAAAAATAATCACCCAATTTCTCTCTGTTTCCGAATTAGTGGAAGAAACTTCTGACTATGTTAAGATATCAAAATCGTTGAATGAACTTTCCAAGGAACGAGAAGAGCTTCTGGATGAAGTAGAAGAATTACTAAAGGAAGCAAAGGAAATATTGAAGAAAAAGCAGAATCAAATTATGAATGGAAGTAATGAAAATCATTCTGAGTATCCGGAAGTAAATCGTCTGTATGATATTTTCTATTGGCATAGTCGATATAGAGAGGATATGGAAGCTATTGCGCAAGATGAGGACGGTGAAGAATCAGAGGACGAGGATGAGGATAGCGAAGAAGGTGAAGATGAAGGTGAATCCATTCAGGATAAAAAAGATCATACTTCTGATTTCATAACGAATGCTAGAACACTCGTTGATGGAATTATTTCAACATCAAATTCCGCAGCTGATAAATTGGAGCAAGCCTTAGAGAAAGTATCAGAGGCCGATGATTTAAATGAAGAAATTAAGGAAAAAATTGAAGAACATAAATCAAGCGGTGGCACGAATGATTATGATGATGCCAAAGAGATTGCCGATGAACTTGAGCCAGGAACTGGAATGGATGAAGGAGCCTTGGATGATTATGTAATAAAAGGTGAATTCTTTACGGAGCTTCATGATGCAATAGAAGAAGCACTAAAACAGTTGAAGAATGGCCAAGGTCCCGAACAAACCAACTCATTAATTAAAAAAATGGAAAGTGGATTTTTAAAGGCAATTGATGCAAAATTCGAAGGGAATGGAAATAATAAAAATAGTATTTTAAATCACGTTGAAAATTCCAGAAAATACTATGAACAAACCCTTGAAGAAATTGATAAGGCATTGGATTTGTTACAGAACAACGAAGATCGAAAAAAATATGAAGATAATAAAGAAAAGATGGAAGAAGAAGAAGAAAAAGGCGATGAGGAAAGAGATAAAAATAAAGATCTTTTGGAGGAAATAGAAGAAGGTATTAACGAAGGCAAAGGAATAGCTGAAGACCAAGAAAATTACAATCAACTTCGCGAAAAAGCGGAAAAATACGGGAATGCTATTGAGAATAACAATGAAGAGTTTGAGATGGATGATAAGGATGCTGCTGCAGATCAGGCTCTTGGATTTTTAGATAATCTGTTTAAAGCAATCGGGGATATGTTGCTAAACGCGAGAGATGAAGTTTATATAAATGAGTATATACTGTTGCGCTATAATAGCCATGACTTTGAAAAAAGCGGCTCAGACGCAAATAAATTCGATAATAATCAAGTGGAGTATGTAATCTATGGATTAAATGGCCATGGTCTTAATTATTTTGCTGCTATTGGTGAAATAACAATGGTAAGGTTTGGGTTGAATTTAGCCGCCGGATTTATGCAAAAGGAAGCAAAAGTTTTTGGTCCCTATATGTGGGTATATGCTCTCGCATATGCTTTTATGATGACATATGAAGACATGGTAAATATAACTGATGGAAAGCCAGTCAATTTATTTCATGTAAAACTTACAAAGAAAAACATTATGCCAAAAATGGATTACAAGGATCATCTAAGATTATTTTTATTGCTTCACTTTGAGGGTGGCAAATTTGAAAGACTCATGGCAGTAACTGATTTAGAAACAAGTAGTGATCTGGAACAGGCACCAACCTATGTTTCAGCAGATGCTACTGCAACTGTTAAACTATGGTTTTTACCACAAATCATTGAAATGTTGGAAAATACGGATGCAATTAATGGTCGTGTCGAAGGAAATGAATTCTATATTGAAAAGAAGGTTAATTTTTCTTATTAATTCTTTGGAGAGGTGTTTATGATGAAAAAACTATTAACTATTTTTGCAGTGTTAATTTTAAGTATTGGTACGCTTGCAGCATGCAGCGACAAAGATAAGGAGAATAACGACGAAGGAAAATCCGAAGAACAATCCGGGGAAAGCAATGACACGAATCAAGATAATGAAGATGCAAATGCTGATGATGAAAATGAAGAAGCAGAGAATGCTGATGATGAAGAAAGTAAGCCTGGAGAAATAGACGGAGAGGATCAACTAGATTTGGTGTTAGGTGACACTGGCCATTTCGATACAACTCTGGGAACGTATGATATGACTGTATCGGCAGCTGAACTAAAAGGCTATGATTTTGAAGGAATTGAATCACAATTGGATGACTGGATTCTACTAGATGTAACGATAAAAAATACAAGTGATAAAGCATTAAATGCAGAAGATGTTATTGGAGCAATGGAAGTAACGGATAATTTGGAGGGTTCTGGTTCGATTGGAGCCGTTGGTGCATTTGATGCTGTTAAAGATTTTGAAGGAGAAATTGAACCAGGTGAAGAACAGTCCGCACAATTTATTACGGAAGTTTTTGAAGCGGATGCGTATTATTTCCGTAAAGTGAGTGGAAATGTAGCTGGTGGAAGTAGTAATCAAGTAATCTGGAATATTAAATCAGAAGACCTAAAGTAATATAAGCTTTCGATTGGCTGAATTAATATTCAGCCAATCAACTTATTATCATAATGTTATAGAAATGATTAATGAAGCAACATCTCAAAGGAGTATAGAATGAAAAAAACATTTATTGCCTTAATTTTTATAGCTATTGTATTAGCAGCTTGCAGTAATTCGGATAAAAAAGAAACGAAAAAAAGCCCTGTGCCTGAAGAATTAATTGCAGATGCGAATAGCGATCCAATTGAAATTAAAGATCAATTTGGTCTCCAAATTGGTGAAACGGGTTTTATCGTTGACGTTAAAAATAGAAATATCCTTGAAATTACCTTAAATTCCGTTTCATTACGTGACGAATTGAATGGACAAAAGGAAAATTATGTTTTGGGTAATTTCACGATTAAAAATCACGGCGAAGTTGATATACCTAGACAGGGTGTTGAATATCCTGTTTTAGTAGATGGTTCCAAAGCGGATGCACTAAAAAATGGAGAAATAACGAAACGACAAGATTTACTTGGTATGGGAAGTAAGATTTCGCAGTTTGACGGTTCTATGAATGAAGGAGATACCATTCCAACAGGTAAGGAAAAAACAGGTGATATATTAATGATTGCTGATGAAAAAACAGATCAATATATCATTTATTTTGGATATGAATACTATCTTAATAAAGTTTCTTGGGAGTTTAATGCTCAAGACGCAGAATAGGGCTTGTGCGGAATTAGAGGGGTGATGGCTATCCGAAAATTCATACGTAAAGAAAATGGCAGCATTACGTTAGAAGCGGCGATGATTTTACCACTTTTCATGCTGTTTATTGTATTTTTGGCAACACTTATCAGACTGGCTGTGGCAGATATGGCTTTATATAAGGCCGCATCAGAAACTACCGAACTCGTTGTTTCATATGCATATCCTGCCGATATTGCCAAAAGTAGCGTAACTTCCATCATTGACGATAAAATTAAGTCCATTGAGAACGAAAATCAGATTGACATTACTGGTGCTATTGAATGGGCGAACGAAGGTCTTCAGTTTTTTGGTATAGATATTGCTGCATCAGTTGAAAATCTGTTTGAAGGTTTGGCAGCTTCTGCAGTGGAACCCATTCTAGAAGATAAATTTAAGCAGGCAACAGGAAATTGGAACTTTTTTAAACCTGAAAATCTACATGTTACCAAGGTGGAGCTTCCAAGTCTAGCTTTTGGAAGCGGGCGCTATCTGGAGATAGACGTTGAATATGTATTTGATATTACCATTCCTTTTGTAGATAAAACGATTGTCTTGAAAAAAACAGCTTATGAGCGCTTATGGAATGGATCATAAACAGGTAGCAGTGCCAGTTGGAGGGGATTTATTTTGCTGCAAGTTGCAGATTATATTCTATTTATATTCTTAATTGCTGCTTTTATTATAGATGTGAGAAAACATAAGATACCAAACTGGCTTTCAGCCGGGGGGATGCTTGCAGGAATCTTGCTTCACCTTATTTTAGATGGTGTTGATGGGCTCATTTTCTCATTTCTTGGATTGCTGGTAGCGGGCGGAATTTTTATGGTGCTTTATATATTTAAAGCAATTGGAGCAGGAGACGTGAAACTCTTTGCTGCAATTGGTGCAATTGTTGGAGTGCAAATGGTTTTATATATGATGATGTATTCCATTATCTTTGCTGGGATTATTGCTATTATTATATTACTCTTTACCAAAACCTTCCTTCAGAAGCTAATGAATGCATTTTTTCATATTCTTGGTTCTATATTTTCAAAGGACCTCTCAAGTCTAGAAGAATACAAAACGACAAAAGCCACAAGGTTTCCGTTTATGTATGCTGTTATTCCAGCAGTTGCAATGACTTATTACTATACATTTATTTGACGTTAACAGGAGGAAAGATTCATGGAATCAATGTCAATCAATGGACTACAATATGACTTTTCTTATCAAAATGGTCAATCTATCATTTTTAGTGAAAGAAATGGTCGAAATCTAACGGAAGATGACATGCATACAGTCCAATTAAAAATGATTCAATCAAATCCAATCCCGCACTTGTTACCTCTTAGTGTTGAACACATTGATATGGCAGCAAAGCTTCATTTCGATATTACTTCACAACAAAAGGTAATTAAATATTTTAGAGACAATAGTACAACGATGAATGATTATTATCAATTGTTTTTGGCTATTGTAACGGCATTGGAAGATAGTAGCGCTTATATGCTCAACCAAAATAACTTTATTTTACATACAGATTTTGTTTATATTGGTGCACATACAAGTGATGTTCGCTTAGCCTATCTACCGGTAAAAGAAATGAAACGAGATACAACAATTGAAGAAGATGTGAAAAAATTACTTACTGATCTAGCCGGAGAAGTGGATGGCCTTCAAGCTAATGAATTTAAAAGTGTGCTTAATTATATGAAGCAAAGTTCATTCAGTCTTCAAGGCTTAAAGAAATTGTTATTAGAGCTTGTATCTTTACGTTCCAATGTGAATCAAATTACTTCTTCACAAGGATCACAGCAGCTCCAAGATGGTACAGGACAGGCCAATGACACTTCGACGGAACCACAAGCTGTGGCGGAGGAAGTAAGTACGACTCAAGTCACTACGAAACAGAAAACAAAGCGAAGTCTGCCACCTTTAACTTCAAGAACAAAGGTATATATTTGGGCTGGAGCATTATTAGCTATTGGTATTACTTGGAAACTATATGAAATGAATACAACACAGATGATGCTTAGCATTTGTATTGGCATTTCAGTTGCTATTCTTGCAGGTGTATTCATATTTATGAAAATTTGGCGCCCCGGTGCTAAGAAAGTAATAGTCGAACAGCCAGAAAAGCCTGTCACTGAAAAACAAAAACCGAAGCCAAAACAAGCAGAACCAAAGCAAAAATCACCGACTAAACGTGCGCAGACATTTGATTCACCTGTCGTTTCACCACAAACAGTAAATACAAAACCTGAAATGTCTTTTCAACCTGAAGCAATAAGTGTACAGTCTATTCCTTCTACAGAACAGGATACAACACTACTTTCAGAGGAAAATGACGACACTGTTTTACTAGGAGACGATGAAGCAGCATTATCGATGGATTCAGAAATAGTCGCTATTCCCTTACTTATTAAACAATTAGACGATGGCCAAGAAGAAAAAATTGTTGTCAGTGCTAATAACTTTTTAATAGGTAGAAATGCTGCTTCTGTCAACTATGAAGAAAAAGCAATTGGTGTTTCAAGAATTCATGCTGAAATCATTCAAATAGATGCTGCTAGCTATGGCATCAAGGATTTAGGTTCCAAGAATGGATCGAAGCTGAATGATAATGTGATGGTACCTTATAAAATTTATGCTTTAAATGAAAATGATAAAATCGAAATAGGTAAAGCAAACTATATCTTTCAATGGAGTCATACACAATGAGTAGAAATTGGCAAACTGGGGTAGCAACACATCAAGGAATGAAAAAAAACAGAAATGAAGATTCACATCTGCATCGAATTACAAATGATTCAAAAGGAAAAGAAATTGCGTTGTTTGTAGTTGCAGATGGGATGGGAGGCTACCAGGTAGGAGACGAAGCTAGTCGTATTGCCATAACTTCCATTCAAAAATGGTGGGATAAACGCATTTTAAAATTAATGAAAAAAAAGGAACCTATGCAACATATTGTAAAAGAAGCCAAAACCCTGTTATTGCAAATTAATAAGCAGATCATTGTAACAGGAAAACACATCGGAAAAAAAATGGGTACAACTGCTTCCTTACTTATTTTATATCATGGTTCCTATGCTGTCATTCATATTGGAGATAGTAGAATATATCGGATGAAAGACTGGAGCTATGGTTTACAGCAATATTTTCACGAATCGAAGGATGCAAACAGATTACAAGAATTGATAGAAGATGAGCAAACAGAATTATTGGAAGCTAATCCAGAGCTTGTGAAACTAACAGAAGATCACTCCTGGGTTGCCAAACAGGTAGTGGAAGGAAAATTAACGGAGGAACAGGCGAGGACACATCCAAAAAGAAACGCTTTGACACAATGCCTTGGATTGGAAGAACATATTGAGCCCTTCAATCGGATTGGTACGTACGATTCCAGTGATTTATTTCTTGTTTGCAGTGATGGTTTTCATTCTTTATTTTCCAATGATGAAATCAAAAATATGCTCGTTAATTTGGAAAAAGAGTATGTCAATTTACAATCAATATGTGAATATCTCATCAATTTCTCCAATTTTTCCCAGGCGAAGGATAATGTCACGTTAATGCTTGTTCGGAATCCTTATATTGCGAATACCGTTCCTAGTAAAAAAAATGCATTTTTATCTTTTTTAAAGCGATAAAATAAGAGATGGGTGAGTTAGTAAATGAGTAAACACGGTATACTTATAGAAAATAATTCCATCTTAAATAATAAATATAAGGTGATGCGGCATATTGCTTCTGGCGGAATGTCAGAGGTTTTTCTCGTTTCGGAAATGGCATATCCAGATCGTATGTGGGCTGTAAAAGTGTCCAATGTTTCTAACAAGTTATCACGTAAATTAAGAGATGAAACAAAGCTGTTAAGTGAGTTGGACCATCAAAACTTACCTAGAATTGTTGATTTTTTTACAAGTGATCAATATTTTTATTTGGTTATGGAATATGTAGATGGTGTGGTACTCTCTGATTATTTTATAGCTGAAAGCCAATCACTTCCCACTACGAAAATACTAGATATAGCAATTCAGCTTTGTACGGTAATTCATTACTTACATAAGCAAGAAGATCCAATTATTTATCGGGATTTAAAGCCAGCTAATATTATGATACAGCATGATGGTACCATCAAACTAATAGACTTTGGTATTGCTAGAAAGTTTCGCCAAAATCAATTATCAGATACAGTACGAATTGGTACAGTTGGGTTCGCTGCCCCGGAACAATTTGAAAAACAACAGACAGACCAACGTACCGATATTTTTTCACTTGGTGCAGTCATGTATTATCTTTTTACAGGTGGAAAATATGTCTATGTCACACAAAAGCAGATTCAGGATTTGGTGAAAGGATTACCAAAACCACTTATTCATGCAGTGAATCAAATGGTTGAATTGGAACCAGACAAGCGTTTTCAAGATATAAGAGAAGCAAAGATAGAATTATTAAAAGCAAATGATAGGTTAAAAAATAAACGGAAGAGACAACCCTCACAAGTAAAACGAGCATTTGGAATTATGGTTTCGATACTCGTAATGGTGATTATTTTATTCGTTATATTATAGTGGGGTGTGGAAGGTGGCGATGATATGGGGAATGAATATGCATTACAATTTGGAACCATAACAGAAAATGATGATGTTCTGATTTATGAAATCCCTCAAAAGCTAACAAATCTTCAAGCTGCAGAACAGCTGGATGAATTAAAAAGAAAAGATACATTATTTTTTGATTGTCAACATTATACAGTCGATGAACATGTGATTAAGTTATATTATAAACGAGAGAAAAGTTACCAATCTTTGATACAAAAAAGAGCAGTGAAGCCAGTTATAAAAGATAAAATTGCTTTGAACATATTAAAAGTTGACAAGCTAGTTGGTACACAATATACAACGATTATTCATCCGAATAATATTTACGTAAATGCTGAGGGAGATCTAAAAATTGCCCATCGGGGAATTCGATCTGTTCTCCCGCCAATGGATATGTCTGCGACGCAGTATGTAACTGGATTAAAGCATATTTTGTTGTTTCTATATACTAATAACAGCTTAGCAGAGATACAAAAAGGGAATGTTTCCAAACAAATACAAGCACAACCTTTTATCAAAGCCATTCTTCAGGCTAATTCTGTTCAGGAGTTGGAAAAGGCCATTCGAACAGAAGCAAAACCTACGTCTAAATCTACTACAAATAAAATAGTAAAAACACCAAAATCCCCAATGACGAAAGGGAAACAAACGAAATGGACACCGTTAACGGCACTCCTTGTCGGTATCTTAATCGGTTTAGTTGTTTTGTATATATTCCAGGTGCTTCCATTGTCAAATACGGTGTCCGAAATGAAAGCAACGAATAAAAAGAATCAAGAACAATATACGGACATGAAGGATAAATTGAAGGATGAAGCGACCGTGCGTGAAGGCTATCAATTTGCATTAGCTGACGATCCAGAGAAAGCTGCGCAAACACTGGAATCTGTCCCACATCTGGATGAGTCTGCTGAATCGGTATTGTTTCAACAGTATCTCAAGCTGAATACAGCAGATAGTTTACAAAAAGCTTCACAGCACAAAGCATTTCAGGTACAAGCAGTAGATGCACTTGCTGCACTTCAAACAGATGAAGCTAATGATATTATATTAAATGTGTCCGCGAAGAAAACCGAAGTGAAGGTAGAACAAGCATGGTTGAAAAAAGAATATGATCAGGTAATTGACCTTGCACAAGAAGTATCTGACCATAAGCGATCCAAGCTGCTGGCTGCTCAAAGCTATTTACAATTGCAAAATCCAGACGAAGCATTAAAGCTTGCGAAACAAATGAAAAATGAATATTTACAAGAAAAGAGTCTGAAGCAAAAGATTGCCCACTTGAAAAAAGATAAAAAGTTAGATAAAGATGATAAAAAGAAGCAAATAGACAAAATAGAAAAGGAACTGAAAAAGTTAAATAAATAGAATTGTACAAAAAATGAGGCTGGGACAATACTATTTCTATCCAATCAAAAAGCGAACATTTAATAAGTAGGACACCCCGCTCAGGGAATATACTTCGCATTCCGTGGGCGAGCAATAAGCCTCCTCAGGCTTCGCCTTGCGGGGTCTTATATGGCTCTTTGCTCCCACAGGAGTCTACGTATATTCCCTGAGCTAATTCATGTGATTGTTCGTCTTTTAAACCGATAATTTATGTTTTGTCCCAGCCTCATAACAATTTAAATTCATCTTTTTACCATCTGAAATTGTTATTTAATCTTAATGATAGAAGTTTATCCGTTTATTAAAGTTATGCTATTATAGAATGGTAAGGATGAAAGGAGAAGATCAATGACAGATCAGGATAAAAATACACGTGTTGATAAATTTGAAAAAAGAAGAAAAAACACTAAAACTATTACGATTCTCTCCATATTAGCTGCCGTTCTACTAATTGTATTAATTGGTATATGGATTTTTGGTGGCGGTGACAAAGACAAGCAGGATGATGCTAAAAAGGATGAAAATAACGTAGAAATTCAAGAGTCCACTGATGAGAGAGATACCGAGTCTGCAGATACCAATGAATCCGATGCAGATGATAAACAAACAGATGAGTCAAAAGACGAATCGGATCAAGATCAAGAAGATTCACAGAAAGATAAAGAAGACGAAGATGCTTCAGATGAGGAAGAAGTGAAAACAGAACCTGTAGAGAGCACGGATGATCCAAACGTAATTGAAGCATATACAGGTAATTGGAAGCCTGTTGGTACAGAACAGACAGGTCCACACACAACGACTTATGATGATGGTTCAGCAGACCGTATCGAGATTAGGCAGGCTGTAACGTATGCAACTGGGCTTGCGGAAGATGATATGATTGAACATTGGATTGGCAATGGTGGTGACCAAAAGGTAGTTGCTACGGTTTCGAACAATGAAATTACGGAAATTTACCGAGTATATCTTTCATGGAATGATGATGGAGGCTGGCAGCCAACAAAGGTAGAGCAGCTTAAAGAAGTAGATTATTGATTAATGGGGGAAATGGCATGACAATTGGTATTATTGGTGCGATGGATGAAGAGGTAGAATTATTACTAGAAAATATGACAACAGTGGAAAGTTGGAGCATTGCTGGCTGCCAATTTACAAGTGGGCAATTGGAAAATCAACAGGTTGTGTTACTCAAATCCGGAATTGGTAAAGTAAATGCTGCAATGGCAACAACTATTTTACATGAACGCTTTACACCTGATTTTATTATTAATACAGGTTCAGCTGGTGGTTTTTCGGATAAATTGCAGGTTGGCGATCTTGTTATTTCTAGTAAAGTATTGCATCATGATGTAGATGTGACTGCATTTGACTATGTATATGGTCAGGTTCCAGGTATGCCAGCTGCGTTTCATGCAGACAAACAGCTTGTGAAAAAGACGAAGGATATAATTGATGCGATGTCTATACGCGCTGAAATTGGTGTGATTGCTACAGGGGACTCCTTTATGTCTGACCCAGTACGTGTGGCAGATGTTCGTCAGCAATTTCCTGACATGATTGCTGCTGAAATGGAAGCAGCAGCGATAGCACAAGTTTGCTATCAGTATCAGAAACCATTTGTAATTATTCGGGCACTTTCTGATATAGCAGGAAAAGAATCTTCGATAACATTTGACACTTTCATTAAACAAGCTGCCCAAAATGCAGCAGAGCTTACTATGAAATTACTGCGGGATATTTGATTAGAATACGTGAACCTTTCTTTCATTCGAGTACAACCATTGGGATGGGAGAGAGGTTTTCGTCATGTTATCCTTGTCTTTCCCTTCTGAAATATTCATGAAAAACTTTCATTAAGGCACGCTTCTCAATACGCGAAACATAGCTTCGGGAAATATTAAGTTTTTGCGCAATTTCTCGCTGCGTCATTTCTTGAAATTCGTTTAATCCATAACGGTAGACAATAACCTCACGTTCTCTTTTGTCCAGAATAGAAAAATAATCCTGCATTTTCTCAATCTCCATATTCAATTGGATAAACTCTAAAATATTTTCATTTTCAGCTTCCAAAATATCAATCAGGCTAATTTCATTTCCTTCTTTATCCTGGCCAATCGGATCATGTAATGAAACATCTTTCTTTACCTTTTTGAGTGCACGGAGATGCATTAGTATTTCATTTGTAAAGACAAGTGGGGAGTACAATTTCCGGCCATTGTCATAAGAATTATTGGAACAATTGAAAAAATACAGTTGACTTCTCTTCATAAAGAGTGTAAAGTGATAATACAATTTAAATAGTTAAATAATTTCTTATCAAGAGAGGTGGAGGGACTGGCCCTTTGAAGCCTCGGCAACAGACTTGAATAGTACTGTGCCAATTCCAGCAAGCGTCATGCCTGACAGATAAGAAGAGCGATTACATATGGATATTTCGACCTCTTCTTATGAAAAGAAGGGGTCTTTTTATGTGAAAAACGAAACGAATAATAAGCTCTCGATCATAGGCATAAATCAACCAAATTGACAGTATGTGAAAAGGAAGGGAGACGTATAGTGAGCAAATATAATGATGAACAATTGGATTATATATTAGAAAATCTGGAAGAAATTAATTATGGAACAATCCATATCGTTGTTCATGAAGGGAAAATAACCCAAATTGAAACAACCGAAAAAAGAAGATTCCCAAACCAACCGAAGCAAAAGCTAAAACGCATAACTAAAACTAAATAATGGATGCTGATTAGACAACTAAAGGCATCTGCACTTCCTTCTATAATTAGATGGAATGTGTTAGATGTCTTTTTTTGTAGCTTAAAACAGAACAAGTGAATTCAAGAGCATTATTGAAGTGTTAGGAAATATCTAAACAATATAGAGAAAAATAATCCAAGGAAAGGATGGAAACGATGTCTACAAACAATAAAGCAGAAACATTTTTAGTGCAAATTGGCAATCAGAAAAATGAAACGCATCACGCAATCAGTACACCATTATATTTTTCAACAGCATATCGACATGACAAAATTGGGGTGGAAGAGGGTTACAGCTACACTCGCACGGGAAACCCAACAAGAACAGTGCTGGAAGAAGCGATTGCTAAATTAGAAGGAGGTGATCAAGCATTTGCAACGTCTTCTGGCATGGCGGCCATTCATCTTGTATTTAGTTTATTTGAAAAAGGATCACATTTTATTTCTTCTCGTGATATTTATGGTGGCAGTTTCAGATTATTTAATGTGCTGCAAGAAAAATATGACTTTGAGTTTTCTTATTGGGATGGAGAAGATGAAGCAGATATATCCGAACTCATTAAAACAAATACAAAAGCAATTTTTATTGAAACACCAACGAATCCATTAATGCAAACAGCTAATTTGCAAAAGGTGTCGGCGATTGCAAGGAATCATCATATATTGCACATTGTTGATAATACATTGTATTCTCCTTATATCCAACGTCCTATTGATGAGGGAGCAGATATTGTCGTACATAGTGCTACAAAATATTTGGCTGGCCATAATGATGTACTTGCCGGACTTGTAATTGTAAAAGGCAAGCAACTCACGGAAGAACTAGCTTTCCTGCATAATTCTATTGGATCTGTGTTGTCACCTTATGATTGTTGGAATTTAATTCGTGGGCTAAAAACATTAGCACTAAGAATGAATCAGCACGAAATTAATGCCAGAACAGTAAAACGATATTTGGAATCTCATCCACTGGTAACAGCAGTTTATTATCCTGGTCGCAGTGGTATGCTCAGTTTTGAATTGACGGAGGAAGCACTTGTCGAACCATTTTTAAAAGCATTAAATATTTTTACATTTGCTGAAAGTTTAGGAGGAGTGGAAAGCTTTTTAACCTATCCAACCACGCAAACGCATGGGGATATCCCTGAAGATGTAAGGTTGTCTTATGGTTTATCGAATCGACTATTACGTGCATCTGTTGGGGTTGAACATCCAGATGATTTAATTGCTGATCTTAAACAAGCATTCGAAAGGGTGTCGAGGCTCGAGGTGAAAACAATTTGAAATTACTAGAAAAGCTGAAAAATAACATGGTGATTGCTGATGGTGCCATGGGAACCATTTTATATTCACATGGTGTGGATCGCAGCTTTGATGCCCTTAATATGACACATCCAGAACAAATTCAACATATCCATGAGGCATATATACATGCTGGCTCAGAGGTAATACAAACAAATACCTATGGAGCAAATTATATTAAACTCGCTCGATATGGATTGGAAGAACAAGTAAAACAAATCAATCAGTCAGCGGTTCGTATTGCTAAAAGAGCAAGCAAAGGCAAGTCATATATTATTGGGAATATTGGTGGAATCCATGGTGGGAAAAATCATGTTGAGTCACCAGAAGAAATTAAAAGAAGTTTCCGAGAACAATTATATTGTTTGCTGCTTGAAGGGGTGGATGGGCTCGTACTGGAAACCTATTATGATTTTACGGAGCTGCAAATGGTATTAGCGATTGCAAGGGAGGAGACGGATCTTCCAATCATAACGAACGTTTCGATGCATGAACCAGGCATTCTTGAGAATGGCATGAGACTTCAGGAAGCATTAAAGGTATTAGATTCTTCCGGTGCAGATGTTGTTGGGGTGAATTGTCGGCTTGGTCCCGCCCAAATGATTGCTTCATTAGAATCTGTAGCTTTGCCAAATACAGCATATTTGGCTGCATACCCAAATGCTAGTTTACCAGCTTATCGAGATGGCGTACTATTTTATGAAAATGAACCAGACTATTTTAAAGCCTGTGCAAAGGACTTTCGTGATCAGGGTGTACGTTTAATTGGCGGCTGTTGTGGTACGACACCAGAGCATATTCGAGCAATTTCCGAGGGGTTAAAAGGTTTAGCACCTTTGCAAAGAAAGGATGTTAAACAAATTGAAGAAATTCAAGTATTGAAGGAACGTACTCCAACGGAAACATCAATTGCAGAATTAGCGAAAGAAAGGCCGACAATAATAGTGGAATTGGATGCACCGAAGCATTTGGATACGAATGAATATTTTAAAGGCGCTGAGGCACTTCAGGCTGCAGGAATAGATGCGATTACGTTGGCAGATAATTCTCTTGCAACACCACGTATATCGAATGTTGCTATAGCAGTAAAGCTGCAACAGATGGGGATCAAGCCATTGGTTCATCTAACCTGTCGTGACCGTAATCTGATTGGTTTACAAGCTCATTTAATGGGGTTGCACACACTTGGCATTACGGAAATATTAGCAATTACAGGAGATCCAACTAAAATTGGTAATTTTCCCGGAGCAACATCCGTATTCGATGTTAATTCATTTAAATTAATAGAATTAATTAAAAAGGGTAATCAAGGCGTATCATTTTCCGGACAGTCATTACGTGAAAAAATGTCGTTTTCCGTGGCAGCGGCATTTAATCCAAATGTGGCTAATATGGAAAGAGCCGTCCAACGTTTGGACAAAAAACTAGCACATGGTGCCGATTATATTCTAACGCAGCCAATATATGAAAAAAGTGTTTTCCGTACATTAAGTGGAGCAACCAAACATTTAAACGTTCCAATATTTGTAGGCATTATGCCGTTAACCTCTTCCAGGAATGCAGAATTTCTGCACAATGAGGTACCTGGAATTAAATTACCCGATGACGTTCGGGCAAGGATGAAGCAAGTTTCGGATGACGCTGCTGCATCGATTGAAGAATCTATACAGATTACCAAACAATTAATCGATGAAGCCTTGGTATATTTTAATGGAGTATATTTAATTACTCCATTTCTTCGGTACGACATGATGATTGAATTGGTTCATTATATTCATGAACGAACAAAGCAAAAAGCATTTAAACAATTGGTTTGAAGTATGTACTTATAAAATTTTGGAGGGAAAGAGATGACGACAATTAAAAGCTCTAACTTAGGATATCCGCGTATTGGAGAAAACCGCGAATGGAAGCGGGCATTGGAAAACTTTTGGAATGGTAATATTTCAGAACAAGAATTAATTCATATCACAGATGAAATTAGGCTCCATAATTTAAAAAAACAAAAGCAGCAAGGTATTGATTTAATTCCTGTTGGTGACTTTTCATTATACGACCATGTTTTGGATACATCTATTTCATTTGGTGTTGTACCAGAACGTTTCTCCTATGAAGGTGGAAAAGTAGATTTAGATACGTATTTTGCTATTGCACGTGGAGTGGACGATGCTGTAGCTTCAGAAATGACGAAATGGTTTAATACAAATTACCATTATATTGTCCCTGAATTAAATGGCATGAAACCATCATTGGTGGAAAATCGTGCCTTAACCTATTACAATGAAGCAAAAGAAAAACTTGGAATTGATGGGAAACCTGTTATTTTAGGCCCTATCACTTACATATCCTTGTCTAAAGGATACGATGGAAGTGATTTTGAGGCGGTAGTTGATACATTTCTACCGTTATATACTCAAGTGTTGCAGGAGTTAGCGGATGCAGGTGCAACCTGGGTCCAGTTGGATGAACCCATTTTTTCAACGGATGTACCAGAGGAAATTATTCGTATCGCAGAAAAAGTATATAACCATTTTGCAAACCAGGTTCCAGCAATAAATATTATTTTTCAGACATATTTTGAAAAAGTATTCCATTATGACAGAATCAAAAACTTACCAGTAAAGGGAATTGGTCTTGATTTTGTTCACGGGGATTCCCTGAAGCTTTTAACGGAATATGGATTTCCAAAAGATAAGGTATTGGCCGCAGGAATTGTGGACGGTAGAAATGTATGGCTGGCAAATCTAGAAGATAAATTAAGCTTGCTTGAAACGATTAAACGTTTTGTACATGAAGAACAGCTAATCGTACAGCCTTCTTCATCATTATTACATGTACCTGTCACAAAATCATTAGAAAAAAAGCTGGATCAAGTTATTTTAGATGGTCTATCCTTTGCGGATGATAAGATTCACGAAGTGGTAACACTAACCAAAGGAATAAAGTCCGGGAGACACGCGATTGCTAAGGAAATAGAAAGTGCGACAGCTGCATTAAATAATTTACATGCAACCTATCGTTCTAATCAATCCGTTCGAAATAAAATTACGGATCTTACATCAGAGGATGCAAGCAGAGATACTGCTTTTCCAGATCGAATAAAAACACAGCAAGAAAGCCTGAAACTGCCATTACTTCCTACTACGACGATTGGTAGCTTACCGCAAACGCCTGAAGTTAGAAGTACGCGAACAAAATGGAGGAAAGGCAAAATTACGGACGCGGCATATGAGCAATTTGTTAAGGGCCAGATACAACGTTGGATTACCATCCAGGAAGAACTGGATATCGATGTGTTGGTTCACGGAGAATTTGAACGAAATGATATGGTGGAATATTTTGGCGAAAAATTGAAAGGATTTAGTGTGACAGAATATGGGTGGGTCCAGTCCTATGGCTCCAGATGTGTGAAACCACCACTTATCTTTGGAGACGTATCATGGGAGCAGCCAATTACTGTAAAGGAGAGTGTATTTGCCCAATCCTTAACAGAGCGAACGGTAAAAGGAATGTTAACTGGTCCAGTAACCATACTAAATTGGTCGTTCGTTCATGATACAACACCGCGCTATGACATTATGAAGCAAATTGCGCTTGCCTTACAAAAGGAAATTGAAGCACTGGAGGAAAATGGCATAAAAATTATTCAGGTTGATGAACCAGCATTAAGAGAAGGGCTCCCATTGAATCAGGAAAAATGGAAGAAATACCTTGATGCTTCAGCCTATGCATTTCGCCTAGCTACAGCAACAGTTAAGGCAGGAACACAGATTCATACCCATATGTGTTATTCTAATTTTGAAGATATATTTGATTGTATTGATGCTTTAGATGCCGATGTTATTTCTATTGAGACATCACGTAGTCATGGCGAACTCGTATCAACATTTGAACAGAATACGTATACAAAAGAAATTGGCTTAGGAGTCTATGATATTCATAGTCCACGTATCCCTTCCGTTGAAGAAGTAAAGGCAAATATTGAACGGGCTTTACAAAGTATTTCTCCGACTCAATTTTGGGTTAATCCGGACTGTGGACTAAAAACAAGAAAAGAACCAGAAACAATCGATGCCTTAAAAGTGATGGTGCAAGCAGCGAAGGAAGTTAGACAAGATCAATTAACTACTTTAAAACAATAACACCCTCTCATGTAGGATCAGTTTTGAAAATAAGCTCGGATAGTTAAAGTTTTTCATAACGAAAGTAAAGGATTCCATGTGTCCTTTGCTTTCGTTTATTCTATACTGAATTGCAATCGCATTTGAATACGGACAAACATGCATCACATACCTTGTAAAAGGGAGTGATGTAAAATGGAGGTTAAATTTGATAAAGGGCCATATTTTGAACAAAGAATGAAGGACTGTCTACAATATATTTTAGAACGGAGCCGAGAGGAGCAACTTGATAACGATGATAGCGATTTATGCAAGGGTATCAACAGAGGAACAGTTGAAGGGGTTCAGTATAGCAGGTCAAATTGAGGATTGTAAGGAAATAGCAAATACGGATGAATGGTCCGCTTATATTGATGAAGGATATACCGGTGAAATCTTGAATAGACCTGCTCTGACCCGAATGTTGAACGATGTCGATGCAGGCCTGATCACAAAGGTTATTTGTTACGACCCAGACAGATTATCACGTAAATTATTAAATCAGTTACTTATTACGGAAAAGCTGGAACAAAACCAAGTTCACTTGGCATTTGTAAAAAGTAATTATCAAAATGATGCGGAAGGACAATTATATTTTCAAGTAAGGGGTGCTTTTTCAGAATTTGATAAAGCAAAAATCAAACATAATACGATGACTGGTCGATATCGAAAAGCAAAATCTGGATTAGTCGTAAAGAATAGTGGCTTGTATGGATATGATTATAGTAAAGCGGAAAATATGTACCAGATTAATAAACAAGAAGCAGCAGTGGTACAAATGATATTTAATTATTTCACAAGTCCAGATTCTAATTTTAAAGGTGTGAATGGGATTGCACGACATTTAACAGAACTAGGAGTCCCAACAAAAAGAGGAGCAAGTGTCTGGCATCGTCAAGTTGTGAGACAAATATTATTAAATGAAGCATATACAGGTACATATTATCAAAATAAACATGATACAGAAGGAGATTATGTAAGAAAACAAGCTGGAGAGCCTTACCAAACCGGCAGGCTTAGACCAAGAGAAGAATGGGTTGAAACAAACATTCCACGAATTATTGAACCAAAACAATTTAAAATCGCCCAAGCCCTACTCAAAAATGCCAGAAGAAGACATGCCGGTTACAATCGCCATCCATATTTATTATCTGGCCTCGTAAGGTGTGGACGATGCGGTGAGACGATGAATGGCAGAAGAACGAAATCTCATGGTAAAGATTATTTTGTTTATGTGTGTAAGAAAAATTATGCTGGAGCGAAATCAAAAGGTTGCGGCAGGATGATGAGCGAAAGTAAATTAAATCATCAAGTATGGACAACAATAGAATCTAAAATAGCAAGTTCCCCTCAACTTAAATCACTTATATACACTCCGAATAAAGTACAATCACAAGCTGAAATCGACCACCTGCAGACAAAGATCCATCACGTAAGATTAGCACAGAAACGGATCATACAATTAATTGGTATAGGAGATGAAATTGATTTACAGGAAATAAAATATCAGCTTAAACAATTGCAAGATGAGGAGAAATCAATGCTACATAAATGGCAGGTCTTAATGAACAAAATAAACAAACAAGATACAAAACCGAGGATATCGAATTGGAGAGAGGTAGTAAAACGTACATTATCTCAGGAGGAAAGAAGATTAACCATAACCGAAAAGCAGACCATTATACGTATGCTGATACAGGAAGTCGAAGTCATTCATGCAGATATGATTCGAATCACCACGTTTTAAAATAAACGGTGGTACCCTTTTGTCATTACAATTTCATTTTCAATACATCTTGCAGCGTACGTAGCAAGCTTTGTTCCTTTATCCGCTGAGTAGCTTTCAATACCTTTAATAAGCCCAATGGTACCTATGGATATTAAATCTTCTACCTCTTCCCCGGTATTTTCAAATTTTTTAACAATATGAGCTACAAGACGAAGGTTATGCTCAATTAGCTTATTTCTCGCTGTTTCACTACCGTTTTGCATTTCCTTTATATATTTTGCTTCGTCTTCAGAGGATAGCGGGTGTGGGAATGCATGGTTTTTCACGTAGGAGACAAAAAATACAGCTTCTTTCACAAGTAATGCCAAGACACTTAAGATTCCAGACAATATGAAACACCTCCTTATGGCCTGTTGGGCATTTGCCTATACACCATTCATATGTAACATTATCTAAATTGTGTATGTCCATCAGAAGGACAGTGTGGCGAATCGTAAATTTGATATAACAAGGGATAAGTATGATCGAAAAGGAGATCGACATATAGCATAAAATAAGCCCCGGAAAATGTACATGGAATGGGAAATCTTGAAATGAAACATAATAATTGGCTTGTGAGCCAGTACTTTTTCAAGATTTCTGTACACTTCCGGAGCGGTCTGTAATTCATCGTGTTAATTTTAAAAGAATAAAATAATCAAGAAATAAGTAACCATTGCAATTAAACCAATCGGCACACCAAATCGTGCCCACTCTAAGCTTGTGATTTTTAATTTTCCGGCTGCAATGATGTTAGGGATATTACCTGGTATCAACATGCCACCACTAATTAATAAGCCTAATAGAATAGCTTTAATGGTTTGTGGCTCCATAGCTACACTTACTTCGGCAGCAGCCAATGTAGCATTATCCAGAATGGCAGAAATCATATTGATCCAGTATAAAATGAGTGGACTCAATCCCAATAAATATTTTTCAATAAACGGTTCAAAGCCAGCTCCCAAAAGAGTTAACGCCATAACGAATAAATAAATTTTAAGGCTTCGTATGATGATTTCCAAATAGGACTCTTTGGTGGAATTTGCTGCAAGGCTGTCATCTGATATACCTTGTTTGACCAATACAGCAGCTAAAATACCGAAAATAATCACTGCCGGTATAATATCGATGGCAATTAGCCGAATTAGATAAAAGAAATCGGCATTCAATTTACTAATTGTGATCGTAGAAAGTGGTTCGCCAATTGGTGTAAGTGCTGCACCCATTCCGATAGAAAAACATGCAAGAATGACCAAGCGAATTTCTGACTTTCTATCCAATGGTAATGCGGTAACAACCGCTACTAAAATAATCGCAGCAATAATGGCGGTAATGATACTAGAGATAAGTCCTAGAATAATTACGAATAAAGCAATAAATAAACCGAATGGCATGGCTTTGCTTGTTCCAATAATACCTTTCTCCATTGGTTCTTTAAACCATCTAAATAATAGCCCTGCTACAAGTACAGCTAAAGTGATGTAAATTGGGTCTTCTAAAGCTTTCAATATTAATTGCTTGTCTAGCACCCCACTAATGATAGCAGCGGATACTCCCATGATAAATAGGAAAACTTCGAGATTTCGTTCGACAAGTTTAACAGAGAATGGCAAGAATAAGACAAGAATTAAAACAATGGTTAATCCAAGTATCATATCATCGATCCTTTACAAGTTGATTTTTGCTGAAATAAATCTATACATTCATTTTAGTATATACCCAATCAGCTGGAATTTAATTGATTATAGAATTATTTTACACGATGAAAAAATACAAAACAAAAAGTTATCTCTTGTGTGATACACGTAAAGTGACAAATATAAAGCCTTTATTTTAAATAATTATATGAAAAAAAGACCGCCTCCGTCTATGTTGGAGTCGGTCTTAACTCGTATATTTGATTCGATGTGCTAAATTCCTACGTGAAATTTCTTCTTTAATCAATGCTACAAAATCGGGGCTTAATTTTAATTCGTTTGCCTTATAGAATGATTCAATTAATAATTCATCTGACAAATGCTCCATTCGTGCAGCCCTCCTAATCTTAATTAAACTATTTCTCCACGAGTCAAAGTTTTAGTAATTTCAATTTATCACGAATAAACAAACCGGACAAGTTACAGTTATTAACAGAAGGATGTTAATAACTTGTTGATAAAGAAACAATAATCCTCGTAAAGCTTGTAATTTCATTGTGGATTATGTTGATAAAGTTATCCACAGCGCAAAAAAAGAAGGAATTTGTCGAACGATTTATCCAAGATTCTTACATATTTAACAGAACTCTACGAAATTTGAACAACCCATCCATAAAGTGAAACTTCAATCCGTGGGGTTTTGGCCCTTCCCTAACGGATTGTTAGTTGAACCAATCAGGCCTTTACTGGCTGTTGACCCTCCGCTTACAATTCTTGCCATCGACAAAGAATATTGGAGTAGGGGTCTTACAGCCAGTTAATCTGTGATAAAGTGAAACTTCAATCCGTGGGGTTTTGGCCCTTCCCCAACGGATTGTTAGTTGAACCAATCAGGCCTTTACTGGCTGTTGACCCTCCGCTTACAATTCTTGCTATCAATAAAGAATATTGGAGTGGGGGTCTTACAGCCAGTTAATCTGTGATAAATTTGCTTTATTTAGCGTAAATAGTACGATAGGATGGATTTATATTGTATAATTACCCATATTGACTGCAATCAAACCTATGAATGAGGTCTAGGATGACAGAGAAGGAAAATTGAGGTGTCTTGAACTTGCTTAAATATTTTTTGCCAAATCAACATGTGAAATCTATATTCGAAATTAATCCAACTGCCTTAAAAGAAATGGGAATTCGTGGAATCATAACGGACTTGGATAATACACTTGTTCCATGGGATGTAAAGAATGCAACCCCACAGGTGGTGGAATGGTTAGAATCCATGCAAGAGGAAAATATAAAAGTTACAATAATATCTAATAATAAACAGGAGCGGGTCCAAATTTTTTCAGAACCACTTGGCGTACCTTTCATGTTCAGTGCCCGAAAACCGCTACGCAGAGCTTTTATAGCTGCTGCAAAGGAAATGGAATTACAACGGGATCAGGTTGTTGTCATAGGAGACCAGCTAATGACGGATGTATTGGGAGGAAATCGAGCCGGCTTTTATACGATATTAGTTGTTCCAATTGTTCAAACGGACGAAAAAATTACAAGAGTGAATCGAATGATGGAAAGAAAGATTTTGAACTATTTCCGGAAAAAGGGGAAAATTACATGGGAGGAATAAATGTGGAAGAATTATACTGCCAGGGATGTGGCGCGAAAATTCAAACAGATGACCCAAAAATGCCGGGATATACGCCTGCTTCTTCATTGAAAAAGGAGACGCTTTTATGTAAAAGATGTTTTCGATTAAAACATTACAATGAGCTTCAAGATGTTGAGATAACCGATAATGACTTTTTGCAAATGGTGGCAAGTATACGAGATACAAAAGGGCTTGTCGTCCATTTAATTGATATTTTTGATGTAGAAGGAAGCTTGATCAGTAGTTTACCAAGAATAACTGGTGATAATCCCATATTATTGGTTGCAAATAAAATAGATTTACTTCCAAAATCAACCAATCGTCGTAAACTGACACAGTGGTTACAAAGCAAAGTCAAAGCAGCAGGTATTAAAGTGGAGGATGTTGCGCTTATTTCCTCGAAAAAAGGAGACGGCATTCAGGAGCTTGGTTCCTTAATTGACCATTATCGTAACAAACAAAACGTTTATATTGTAGGAACGACAAATGTTGGCAAGTCGACGTTTATTAATCGATTGATTGATCAGTCTATTGGGATGGATGATGTGATTACAACTTCTTATTTTCCAGGAACTACTCTTGGTTTTATTGAAATTCCTTTAGATGATCATGCTTCTCTTATTGATACGCCTGGTATTGTTAATCACGAGCAAATGGCACATTATGTATCGAATCAAGATTTAAAAATAATTACACCGAACAAAGAGATTAAGCCTCGTATTTTTCAATTAAATAGTGGTCAAACTTTATTTTTTGGTGGATTAGCACGACTGGATTTTGTAAAAGGGGAAAGAACATCCTTTGTATGTTATTTTGCGAATGGATTACCGATACATCGTACCAAGCTGGAAAATGCAGATGAATTATATAACAAACATATTGGTGAAATGCTATCGCCGCCAGATAAAGATACATTAACCATGCTGCCGCTGCTTGTTCGGAGTTCTTTCCGAATTAAAGAAGGAAGAACGGATATTGTGTTTCCTGGACTTGGATGGGTTAGCGTATTAGATGAGCAAAAATCAATCGATGCATTTGCACCTAAAGGTGTGTCTATATCCGTTAGAAAATCATTGCTATAAATAAAGGGGCGGGATGTATGAATTATCAATTGGGGCTGATAGGCAGTCCAATTAAGCATTCGCTATCTCCATGGATACATAGCCATTTATTGGAGAAAGCTGGCTTGCAAGGTACTTATCAGTTATTGGAAGTCGAAAAAAATGAGTTGTTTCATGAGCAAATGAAACAATTAAAAGCATCTTCCATACATGGTTTTAATGTTACCGTACCTTATAAGGAAGCTATCATACCATTTTTGGATCATTTGGATGCATCTGCGGCTGGTGTAGGTGCAGTGAACACGGTTGTGATACAACATGATAAGTGGATTGGTTATAACACAGATGGCATTGGCTATGTGCGATCATTGAAGCAAGCATATCCAAAAATTTTTTCAGGGAAAAATCCTCATATACTCATTATTGGAGCAGGTGGTGCGGCAAGGGGTATTTATGATGGATTAGCCCGCTCAGGTATGACCAAGATAGATATTGCTAATCGTACAACTGCTCGAGCACGTAATATCACACATATGCATAAAGGGCATGTAGAATCCACCATACTAAAAATAGAAGATGCTGAATTACAACTTGGAAAATATGATGTCATTATTCAAACGACTTCAGTTGGAATGAAACCAGATGAGCATGAACAAATAATTTCTTTGGATAATTTGCAAACAAGTAGTATTGTGAGTGATATCGTATACCAACCAATTATGACGTCTTTTTTACTAGATGCTAAAAATCGAGGGGCTCACATTCACCACGGTCATACGATGCTACTTTATCAAGCGCAGGCGGCCTTTGAAATATGGACTGGAAAGAATACTGACGTAGAAGATTTAGAAAAAAAGCTGCAATTGAAATTGGAGGGTAATTAACATGTTAACAGGAAAACAAAAAAGATTTTTACGTGCGAAGGCACATCATATTGATCCTATTTTTCAAGTAGGTAAAGATGGGGTAAATGAAAATATGCTAATCCAGATTGGTGAAGCATTGGAAAAGCGTGAGTTAATTAAAGTTAATATTTTACAAAATTGTTTAGACGACAAAGAAACTGTTGCACAAGAACTTCAAGATGGCACAGCAAGTGAGGTTGTACAAATTATTGGAAATATTATTGTTTTATATAAACCATCAAAAGACAATCAACAAATTCAGCTTCCACAATAGTAGTAAATCCCGTCGGTATAAGGGAAGGTGTATGGGAAAATGAAGAAAATTGGATTATTAGGTGGCACGTTTGACCCGCCTCATATGGGTCATCTTATCATTGCGGAATATGTGCGAGATACGCTTGAATTAGATGAAATTTGGTTTATTCCGACATATGAGCCGCCACATAAACAAGCTTCTGCTATATCTGTGTCTCACAGACAGCATATGTTAGAACTAGCAACAGCGGATCATGAACATTTTAAAATGAATACCATTGAATTGGAACGAATGGGTAAATCATATACAATGGACACTGTGAGCACGCTTGTTGAACAATATCCGTCGTATGAATTTTATTTTTTAATAGGAGCAGATATGGTTGCGTATTTGCCGAAGTGGTATCAAATTGAGGAGCTTGTTAAATTAGTAAAGTTTGTTGGGGTAAAACGAAGTGGCTATACATTGGAAACTGCCTTTCCCGTTCAGATCATTGATGTTCCAGCGATTGATATTTCCTCGACTTTTATTCGTGAACGAGCTGCAGCAGGGAAGTCAATTCGTTATTTAGTACCTAAAGACGTTTATTCATTTATAAAGGAGCATGGTTTATATGAATAAAACGGAGGCAATTGCTTGTATCCAACAACATCTTCCTGAAAAGCGATTTCAGCATACAATTCGTGTGATGGACACAGCATTAGAGCTTGCAAAAACGTATCACATTGCTGCTGAAAACATGGAATTAGCAGCAATTTTTCATGATTATGCAAAATATCGAAATCTAGACGAAATGAAAAGAATTATTATCAATTCAACGCTCCCAAAAGACTTGCTTCATTACCATACAGAATTATGGCATGGTCCTGTTGGTGCAATACTAATTCAGCAGGAATATGGTATCGATCATCCTGATATTCTTCGTGCGATTCGATACCATACAACAGGCAGGGCACATATGAGTTTGTTTGAGATGATACTTTTTGTAGCAGATTATATAGAGCCCGGTAGGGAAATTCCTGGTGTAGAGGAAGTCAGGGGAATGGCAAAAGAGAATATAACGCTTGCAGCTCAAGAAATATCAAAACGTACAATTCATTATTTACTAAGTCAAAATCAATCCGTTTATCCGGATAGCTTTTTCGCATATAATGATTTAACAAGAAAAATAAATGGAGGTTTGTAAATGGAAGCAATAGATGTACTGCAATTAGCGGCTAAAGCATGTGATGATAAGCGAGCGGAAGATATCATTGCCTTAGATATGGACGAATTATCTTTAGTTGCTGATTATTTTTTAATTTGTCATGGTAATACTGAAAGACAGGTTCAGGCAGTTGCAAGAGGGATAAAGGATGCGCTAGATGAACAAGAAGTCACCATTAAAAGAATGGAAGGCTTAGAGCAAGGAAGATGGGTACTTGTTGATATTGGAGATATTGTTTGTCATGTGTTTCATAAAGATGAGAGAAGTTACTATAATTTAGAGAGATTGTGGGGAGATGCAGCTCCTGTATCTCTAGAATTGGAATAGTATTGACATGACTTATGAGGATATGGCAATCTTTTATGACCAATTTATGGAGATAGCCCCTTACGATGAGTGGGTGCGTGTCACCGAAAATGTCTTACAGGATATGGAAGTGTCAGCAGAACGAGTCGTTGATTTGGGCTGTGGAACTGGGGAAATTACGGTTAAACTTGCACAAAAAGGCTATACAATGACCGGTATTGACCTGTCAGATCAGATGCTTTCTGTAGCTGCGGAAAAAGCAGCCCGCTTTCATTTACCTATTACTTGGCTCAATCAAGATATACGAGAGATAGAAGGTATTCAAGACCAAGACGCGGCTATTAGCTTTTGTGATGTAGTGAATTATATTCATACGGAAGCAGATCTATTACGTGTTTTTTCGGGTGCTGCTTCAACACTCAAGGATGGCGGAATGTTTTTGTTTGATGTTCATTCTTTATACCATGTCCGGGAAAACATGGTTAATCAAACGTTTGCCGATGTAACGGATGACAGTTCTTATATTTGGTTATGTTCAGAAGGAAATAAGCAAGGTGAAATGTTTCATGACATTACCTTTTTTAGTAAGCAAAGTAATGGCAGTTATGCAAGGCACGATGAATATCATCATCAGCAAACCTTTCCTATTGAAGTTTATAAAAAATTATTAAATAGGACGGGCTTCCAAATTACTCGTATTATTGGTGATTTTCAATTAGAAAATCAAATTTTACCAGATGATGCAGAACGAATTATATTTATAGCAGAAAAACGATCAGAATAAATGGAGATTCTGATCGTTTTTATTTATGCAGGATTAATGTAACATTTGTCGAAACATATATTATAGAAATCCCCCTTTGCCCTTCTTAATACCCCTGAAAGGTTGTGCCTCAATGATTGAAAACCTCAAAAAACATTTATTTCCAATAATAATCGGCGTGGTTTTACTCGTTTTTTTATTTATAATCAAAGATGATGAAACAGCTGGTGGTACATTACTGGAAGCTGCTCCCGATGAAAACCAAGAATTTAGTGAGTCTAATCCAGTTAATGAGACGACATCGGAGCAAGTACTAGTGGATATTAAAGGTGCAGTTGCAAATCCTGGTGTTTATGAACTAATACATAATGCAAGAATACATGACGCGATTCAAATGGCAGGTGGATTTTTAGACGATGCGGATCAGTCCAGTGTTAATCTAGCACAAAAAGTACAGGATGAAATGATAATAAACGTACCGAGAGAAGGAGATGAGAACCAGAAGTTAGCCATAAATGATCAAGCAGGGGACAAGGTTCGAATAAATTATGCGAGTCAGGAGGAGATACAAACGTTAAATGGTATTGGCCCCTCCAAGGCACAGGCAATCATTGCACATCGTGATGAGCATGGTTTTTTTAAAACAATAGAAGATTTACTAGAAGTTAGTGGAATTGGAGAGAAAACGCTGGAAAATATTCGTGATGCAATCCAAGTTCCATAAGTAATTGACGGGAAGGCTATCTTCGCTATAAACTGAAAGTGCTTAATCAAACAGATAATGACTGAAATAGGGAAAGAATGTTACAGGGAGGAATGAAGATGGATAGAATATCATGGGATCAATATTTTATGGCACAGAGTCATTTGCTTTCTTTACGTAGTACATGTACAAGATTAATGGTTGGTGCTACCATTGTTCGTGATAAACGGATCATTGCAGGAGGATATAATGGCAGCGTATCTGGTAGTGTTCATTGTGTAGATGATGGGTGTTATGTCATTGACGGTCATTGCGTACGAACGGTTCATGCGGAAGCAAATGCTTTATTGCAATGTGCGAAATTCGGTGTACCTACAGAAAATGCTGATATTTATGTGACGCATTTTCCTTGTCTCCAATGCTGTAAGCAGTTAATCCAAAGTGGAATTAAAACGGTATATTATGCAGCGGATTATAAAAATCATCCATATGCAGTACAATTGTTTGATGAGGCAGGAGTAGAAACGAAAAAAGTGGAATTAAAGGATTTGGCTGTAGATACAAACTTCCAGGAAAAACAAGCATTTGTGAAGCAGCTGATTCAGTTATTGGGGGACAAGGAACAATTAGACGATGATACCTTGGCATCTATACAACATCAAGCTCATCAAATTTTTGCAAATTAAATAGATGCGAGGCAATTGGCATATTGTTGCGATTTCAGTAGCAGCAGGGGCACTGAACACCATGTTTAATCAAATGATAATCCCTATCATGTTTATAGCATGGCTTGTGCTCCTGTATGTTACTAAACGACTTCGAAAACTACTGGTTATCATCTCCTTCCTATGCTTCCTCTTTTTTTCATACTATATCCCCACCATTTCTAATCAGTTTGAGACACCGCCTAATGAAAGTATTCGGTTCATGTCTGGAACCATTAAAGGAAATGTCCAATTTACTGATAAAATGCTGCAATTTCAGTTCCTTGATAAACAGAAAAATGATTTATATTTGGTACATTATTATCTATCAAATCCGTCGCAGTCTAATAAGGAATTACATACCAGAATTTACACCGGTGCCGTTTGTACCATTAAGGGTAGAGCAATGCAGCTGGAAGGGTCTAGAAATCCTGGTGAATTTAATTATGGACGGTATCTCGCAGAAAAAGGGATTCGTTTTCGTTTCGAAATGACTTCATTAGAGGATGTTCAGTGCGAAGGGACATCTCCTTTACACAATATTTATCAGTTACAGACAAGATTGAAAGAAAAAGTATCAGCTGTGTACAGTGAACACACAAGTTCGTGGGTTCATGCATTGGTTTTGGGAGATGACTCGAAGTTATCTGAGGAAACCATTGATATGTTTCAGCGCTGGAGTTTATCACATTTACTCGCCATTTCAGGACTGCATATAGGATTAATTGTTGGACTGCTTTATTTTATTAGTATAAAACTGGGCATCTTAACAAAAGAAAAAGCGGATTGGTTGATGATTGTCTTTTTACCTATTTATGCGATCATTGCAGGCGGTGAACCTTCTGTTTGGCGAGCAAGCCTGATGGTTTTGTTATTTATTCTTTTATCTAAATGGCGAATGTACATCAGTACAGTTGATGGAATTAGTATTGTATTTATCCTGTTAATTGTTCTAAATCCATCCCTCATATATCATGTCGGTTTCCAATTTTCATTTCTAGTTACATTTGGCATATTATTATCTTCGGCTTGGATAGCAAAATCGCCAAGTCTATTCATTTCCATGCTCCGTATTAGTTTCATATCACAAATGATTATCCTGCCTTTACAATTTCATTACTTTTATATCGTTCAGCCTCTGTCTATTCTCTTAAATGTATTAATTGTACCTTACTTTTCATTTGTTGTAATTCCGCTTATGTTTATATTAGCTATAATGGTCTATCTTCCAGTTATCCCCAATCTGATAGATATTGTTTTCAAAAAGTTGATGACAAGTGTTATCCAACTTATTAATTATATTGATCAAGTTGCAAATTACCCTTGGATATTTGGTGAGGTACCATTTCTGTTCGGGATAATATATTACGCTGTATTTATTTGTGGAATGATGTTTGCACAAAGTGGACGCCTGAAACGATCATTTTATTATCACACAATGGCAGTTTTTATAATGATGATCCTGCTTATTCGTCCCTATTTTTCTTCTGAAGGCACAGTTACCATGCTGGATGTGGGGCAGGGGGATGCATTTATAATCGAATTACCTTATCGGAAGGGTGTGATTATGATTGATGCAGGTGCAACCTTTCATTTTCAGGATGAAAAGATTTCAGATAAGGTGTATCGTCAAGTGTTGAAGCCTTATCTTCATGTAAAAGGAATATATGAAATTGACGCGATTTTTGCAAGTCATGAGCATGTGGATCATGTAGGTAGCATACCGTATTTGATTCAAGATTTTCGTGTGAAACAAGTTCTTGTCAGCACGTTTTATCCAAATGAATATTGGATGAAGGATGTCGAAATCAAGAGAGTGAAAAGCGGCGAGAGTTGGAAAATTGGTGACCATGTTTTTAATGTTCTTGCTCCATCTATTGATCAGAAAGATGCAAATGAGAATTCACTTATAATCCAGAGTGAATTTGCTGGTTTACATTGGTTATTTATGGGGGATGCGGGTAAGCCATCTGAAAAAATTTTACTGGAGCAAAATCCAAATATACCGGTGGATGTACTCAAAATTGGTCATCATGGCAGCAAATCATCTTCAGATAAAGATTTTATCAATCATGTGCAGCCGAAATATGCCTTCATTTCAGCTGGGATTAAAAACCGTTATGGTCATCCAGCACCAGAGGTAATAGCCACATTGCATGAGGCAGGAATATTTGTATTCCAAACACCTCAGCACGGAGCGGTTATTTATCGTTATCAGGAAGGGAAACAGAATAACAGGCTATTTCAAAGCTATTTACAAATAGAACCATGAAATGAACGGTAAAAACGAAAAAAGAGGCTGCAAATGCAGTCTCTTTTACTATGTATGGTGGGAGATTATCCCTCATGAAAAATGTTATTTTACTTATGAACCAATAACACTAATGGTGACACCGATTGCGAAGATTAAAACAAAAAACAGAAATGAAAAACCAAATCCTTTGATGGAATCAACGACATCGCTATTTTTTGATTGTACGTTTTTTTCAAATTCGTTCATAATCTACCCCTCCTATATCATTTACATTATAAATCAAATTAAAAATAAAATCTACCGGTAACCTCAAAAATCACGCTAGTTGGATTGCCGATAAGTCATAGGTATAAAAAGACTTAGAATTTACGAGAAATATTGGCAACTCACACCAGCTTTAGAAGGTGTTGTCAGCAATAAATATGGTTCATAAGGAGAAAACTAAAGCTATCATTTCTTGTCATTAGATGATGACTGGAAATGTTAATATAGATAGTGGTGGGGCTGTTTATGACAGGCCCATCATTTTTTTACTTGCTATTCTAAAACAGACAGATTACGATTAAAGGTATCACGATAACGGAGTGGTTTTCATGAACTTTAATGAATTATTGAAACGGATCAAACAAGGAAAAATTCCATCTGTTTGTTTATTATATGGTACAGAATCATATTTTATCCAGCGCGCAAAAACCACTTTGGCTGAAAGTGTTTTGACAAAAGACGAAGAGGCGGTTGTCTATGACCTGGAAGAAACGCCCATAGAAGATGTAATTGCAGATGTGGAAACCTATCCATTTTTTAGTGACAGAAAGTTAATCATCGCTACAAATCCAGTATTTCTAAAAGCAAAGCCGGATAAGCTGGCTTTTGAGCATGAATTAACGGCATTTGAACGCTATTTAGAGCAGCCAGTGGATTATTCCGTTTTTGTTATTATTGCTCCCTATGAAAAAGTCGATGAAAGAAAAAAATTAGTAAAGCTACTTAAAAAACGGGGTACAGTAGTAGAATGTAATCCAGTAAAACCAGGAGATATCAATCAATGGCTCAACCAATTGGCAAAAGCAAAAGGAATTACAATCGACTCACACGCATATGAGATATTTGAATCCGAACTGTCAGGTAATCTTCAGATGCTGGAATCAGAGGTAGAAAAACTTGCCCTTTACGTTGGAGAAGACGGGATTGTGACAAAAGAGATTGCAGCAGATTTGATATCTAGAACGGCTAACAGCTCCTCTATGATGCTGGCTGATGCTGTAATCGAGCGTAATCTACATAAAGCAATTTCGATTTCTAAGGAATTACAGATAATGAAGGAAGAACCGATTGCTCTAATTGCCCTGCTTGCCTTTCAGTTTCGTACCATGTTACGAGTGAAGTTACTTAAGCAGAAGGGCTACACGCAGCAGCAAATTCAAAGACAAATTGGTGCCCATCCATATGTGATAAAAATCGCCTGGAATCGTGAAGGCAGGTTTTCAATGGATCGTCTTAAACAAGTTATGGATAATTTAGCCAACACAGATGCCGCGATGAAGCAAGGAAAAATGGAGAAGAACCTGGCATTCGAATTACTGTTATACAATTTAATTCAAGATGATAGTGTAAAACTGTCATAATATGAAAAGCCTGCAAATTGGATTTTGTCCGATTGCAGGCTTTTTAAACATATGTGTTAGCGAGTGAACCGCCATGTTTTATTGTAAATTGGCAATACGTGCCGCAAGTCGTGCTTTTTGACGATTCCCGGTGTTTTTGTGAACCACACCTTTATTAACGGCTTTATTAATGCTTTTGATAGCTTTTTGCTGTGCAGTCTTAGCTCCTTCCAAATCATTTCTGGCAATGAGCTCATTGACATGCTTCAATTGTGTACGCATATCAGATTTTGTACGTTGGTTTACTTTTCTTTTGTCTTGATTAATACGAACTCGCTTATTGGACGATACTGTGTTTGCCATTCCATACACCTCCGAAAATAATCAAACATAAAGTAAAAGCTACATTTTTATTTTACCAATTCAGTTTATTAATCGCAACATTTATGAACGATATTAAATTTGGTTTAAAAGTATGTTTTTGCTACAACTGTATACGCTAATAAAACCGAATAGGATTGAAAGGATGGAAATTATGAAACAAGATGAAAATAATTTCAGTGTTCGGACAGATTTAGCAGTTGAAGCAAAAGACATGTATATCAAACAACAAGAAAAACCGAAAGAAATTCAAGGTATTATTACGAAGGAACGGACAGAAGCAGGGATACAAGTCTCCCACGTACAAATTGATGAAGCAGGTGGGAAGGAAATAGGTAAAAAACCCGGAAACTATATCACCATATACGCTGATGGCGTAAAAAATGAAGATACAAAGAGTCAAGCCAATGCAGCTAAAATATTAGCTGCGGAACTAGAACAACTTATTCGAGATAATGATATTCCAGATGATGGAAAAGCCTTAATTGTCGGGTTGGGGAATTGGAATGTTACTCCAGATGCACTAGGTCCCATGACTGTTGAAAAAGTCATGGTAACGAATCATCTATTTGAATTAAATATGGAAACTGTATCTGAAGGCTACCGTCCCGTTTCAGCTGTATCACCTGGCGTTATGGGAGTAACTGGTATGGAAACAAGTAATATTATTCATGGTATTGTGGAAAAGTTTCAACCGGATTTTATTATTGCAGTCGATGCACTTGCTTCTCGATCAATTGAAAGGATTAATGAAACGATTCAAATTTCGGATTCAGGTATTCACCCGGGCTCAGGGGTTGGTAATAAGAGAAAAGAATTGAGTAAAGCAACATTGGGTGTTCCAGTTATTGCTATTGGGGTTCCTACAGTAGTTGATGCTGTTACGATCACCAGTGATACAATCGATTATATGCTGAAGCATCTTGGAAAGGAATGGAGCGATAAAGATCGCCCTGCAAATGCATTATCACCTGGTGGTTTTACTTTTGGTAAATCAAAATTAACCGAAGAGCATATGCCCGATACGGAAAAACGTCAAGCATTTCTGGGAATGATTGGTACTTTGTCTGAAGAAGATAAACGTGCACTTATTAAAGAAGTGCTCACACCGACTGGACATAATATGATGGTTACACCAAAAGAAGTAGACGGTTTTATGATTGATATGTCTCATTTATTAGCCAATGGAATTAATGCATCATTACATGAAACCGTGGATGTTGATAACCTCGCATTTTATTCTCGCTGAATAATTCTTGGATTTAACTGCAGGCAAAAAGTATGCTTGCAGTTTTTTTGTTGGAAAATATTACACACGGAGGTAAAAGGACATCAACCAAAAAACAATTTCCACGCTTGAAAAATGGTCTATTAAATTAGAAATTGCATAGAATCTATTAAACAGGTCATTTGGAAGTAGAGAGGTGGAAGAATGAATAGAAGATTTCCTATAAAGTCAATCAGATTCCCACTATTAATGAAACAATTATGTTTTTCTGTATTGTTAGTTATCACCTTATTTTTCTTGATTGGTTTACTTACTAGTACGACATCAAATCGTTGGACATCTGATACCGTATCGAATTGGACGAAACGTATGGAAGCAAACACATTTTTTCATTTATTAGCGATGGAAAACACGGCGCTTCAAATACAATTTTCCGATGTATTTGAATTGCCGGGAACAAAAACGGTCTTGCAAATGTTAACAAGTATGAAACCGGATGATCCAATAAGTTTATTTGGTAGTGAACTTCCGGGAATTGGTATGTATCAACAATGGCAAGCTACTGCGAGTGAGGAAATTGGCCATATGGAGCTAGCTTATGAATCACCACCGCCTCTGGATGATATTATCAAAGATCGCGAAGCTGTGATGGATGAAGAAAGTCCAGCATATGATCCGTCCAACCCAGAAAGAAATCTGACTACAGGTAAGAAAAATGTGGTTTTTATATATAATACCCATAATTATGAATCATTTTTTCCGCATTTGCCTGGTGTAACCGACCCAAATTTGGCGCAGCATAAAGAGGTTAATATTACGAAAGCTAGTGACCGATTTGCACAGGCTTTACAAGCAAATGGTATTGGTGCACAAGTTGATCAAACGGATACGATGCTCGCATTAAAGAAGAAGGGCTGGGAGTATCCACAATCCTATCGAGCGTCACGAGATATTGTCAAAGAAGCATTGGCTACCAATAAAGATATTCAATATGTATTTGATTTACATCGTGATTCGATGAGACGAGATATCACAACTGTAACGATTGATGGGGTAGATTACGCAAAAATAATGATAGTTATTGGTAAAGAAAATCCGAACTACAAAAAAAATGCCGCTTTTGGTGCGACATTACATAAACTTCTGGAAAAAGATTACCCCGGATTGAGTCGAAATGTTCTACCAAAGGAAGGGAAGCAAACGAATGGCGTTTTTAATCAAGATTTATTTGATCATGCCATTATTATTGAAATTGGCGGAGTAGACAATACTTTGGAAGAGATATATCGCACAGTTGATATTTTGGCAGATATTTTTAGTGATTATTATTGGGAAGCTGAAAAAGTAAATAAAGAAACGGAGCAGTGATAATTATGTTTCGGCTTATTACCATATTATTATTGTTTGCTATTTGTTTTTTAGGTGGAGTGTTGTATGGGGTTGATCATAGTAAATCGACACAGCCTGAAGTACCAGATGCTGCGATAGAAATACCACAGAAAACAAAAACACCAACAAACAAAAGCACTGCAACAGTAGAACAAACGGCTGTGGAACAACAACCTTCACCAGCTAGAGAACAATTGCTCACCGAAAAAACAGCATCCATATTAGAGGCTGGAATGAAGGGTTTCTTTGAAATCATTGTTCAATTAATGTATCAATTTGCAAAGTTATTTTTCTAATTGTATTGGAATGAATTTTTTCATGGGCGCTATATATTTCGTAAATATGCTAGGTACCTATACATTTCAACCTTGAAACTGCCTGTATCAATTGCTATAATCAATCCTAGCTGACAACGTATCAGAGAGTAGATATTTATTTAATAGCGAATGTTTATTTCTTTTGCGATTGAATGTTAGAAGACATGTAGGAGTGGACATCATTCATGGTAAAAAAACAAAATAAAGTACGTAATTTTTCAATCATCGCCCATATCGACCATGGAAAATCAACTTTGGCCGACCGGATATTGGAAAATACAAAAGCTTTAACTCAAAGAGAAATGAAAGAACAAATACTAGATGCGATGGATTTAGAACGAGAACGTGGTATTACGATTAAATTGAATGCTGTGCAGCTTCATTATACGAGTAAGTCTGGTGATGACTATGTATTCCATTTAATTGATACACCAGGGCATGTCGACTTTACATATGAAGTGTCGAGAAGTCTTGCAGCATGTGAAGGTGCAATCCTCGTTGTGGATGCCGCACAAGGTATAGAGGCGCAAACATTGGCAAACGTATATTTGGCAATGGACAACGATCTTGAAATTATACCCGTTATCAATAAGATTGATTTGCCAAATGCAGATCCTGAACGTGTAAAAAAAGAATTAGAGGACGTTATAGGGATTGACCCAGATGACGTTATTTTAGCCTCTGCGAAAGCGAATATTGGTATTGATGATATTCTAGAGCGTGTTGTAGAGGCGGTTCCCGCACCGATTGGTGATGAAGATAGTCCCTTAAAAGCTTTAATTTTTGACTCGTTATATGATCCATACCGTGGTGTGATTGCATATGTATGTGTGAAGGAAGGTTCCGTAAAAGTCGGTGATAAAATCAAAATGATGGCCACTGGTAAAACATTTGAAGTGAATGATGTTGGTGTATTTACACCAAATCCTGAAAGTAAAGATGCACTTCATGTTGGAGATGTTGGCTATTTAACCGCATCGATTAAAAATGTGGGTGATACCCGTGTCGGCGATACCATTACACATGTACAAGACCCGGCTGACGAGCCATTACCGGGTTATCGGAAATTAAATCCAATGGTTTTCTGCGGTCTGTATCCAATTGATTCTAATAAATATAATGACTTGCGAGAAGCGTTGGAAAGATTAGAATTAAATGATTCCGCATTAGAATATGAACCTGAAACATCACAAGCGCTAGGATTTGGTTTTCGTTGTGGTTTCCTCGGATTATTGCATATGGAAATTATCCAGGAACGTATCGAAAGAGAATTTAATATCGAATTAATTACGACAGCACCAAGTGTTATTTACGAGGTGGAACAAACGAATCATGAGACAATTATTGTGGATAATCCATCCATGATGCCCGATCCTCAAGTGATTGAAGAGATTAGGGAACCCTTTGTTAAGGCGACCATTATGGTTCCAAATGATTATGTAGGAACAGTAATGGAAATTTCTCAGAAAAAACGTGGACAGTTTATTGACATGCAATATTTGGATGATATTCGTGTGAATGTAATTTATCATATTCCATTATCTGAAATTGTATATGACTTTTTTGATCAGTTGAAATCACAAACGAAAGGCTATGCTTCATTTGATTATGAAGTGATTGGCTATCAACCATCCAGTCTGGTGAAAATGGATATTCTATTAAATGCAGAGAAAATTGATGCATTATCTTTTATCGTTCATCGTGACTTTTCATATGAAAGAGGGAAACAAATTGTAGACAAACTGAGGGATTTGATTCCAAGACAACAATTTGAAGTACCTGTTCAAGCAGCGATTGGAAATAAAATTGTAGCTCGCTCTACTATAAAAGCAATGCGAAAGAATGTGTTGGCAAAATGTTATGGTGGGGACATCTCTCGTAAACGGAAATTACTTGAGAAACAAAAAGAAGGTAAAAAACGAATGAAAATGGTAGGGTCCGTGGAAGTACCACAGGAAGCATTCATGGCTGTTCTTAAGATGGATGACGATTAATTGCGAAAGGAGAATCTTTAGCATATGCTGCAAAAGATTTTCCTCTTTTCTTTTATACGGATAACCTACCTGAAAGGGGATGAATGAAATGATTTCTTCGGTTTATATACACATCCCATTCTGTCGATATATCTGTCATTATTGTGATTTCACAAAATTCTTCTATAATGAAGCACTCGCAACGGAATATATTGATGCATTGGTGAATGAAATGAAACAGAATGTGCCCAGAGGAAAACAAAAGGTTCGCACCATCTATATTGGTGGAGGAACACCTACCTCATTAAATATAGCCCAATTAACAACGTTATTTAATGCAATCGTTGATCTTTTTGATATTAATCATTGTGAGGAATTTACGATTGAAGCAAACCCAGGTGATATCGATCCAGAAAAGATTCAATTATTACGAGGGTATGGTGTCAATCGGTTTTCACTTGGTGTTCAAGTTTTTGATGATGAAATGCTACGAGAATTGGGAAGAGCGCATACCGTCAAAGATGTTTATGAAACAGTACATTGGTTAAAGCAGTATCATTACGATAATATAAGCATCGATTTGATCTATTCCTTGCCACATCAAACGGTAGATCATTTCCAACATACTATTGATGAGGCATTATCTTTTGATTTACCGCATTATTCATCATACTCATTGCAGATTGAACCAAAGACGATTTTTTATAATCGTCATAAAAAAGGACAATTGCATCGACCACCGCATGAAGATGAGGTTGAAATGTACATGCGTCTGCAACAGTCTATGCATGATAAAGGGCTCATCGCATATGAAATTAGCAACTTTGCTAAACCAGGCTATGAAAGCAAGCATAATTTAACGTATTGGAGCAATGACTATTACTATGGATTTGGTGCCGGAGCACATGGTTATTTGCCTGGAAAAAGAACAGGTAATATAAGACCCCTACCAGCCTATATAAAACAGGCCATGAAAGATGGACAACCTGTATTACAAGTCGTCCCAATTGGATTGAAGGAAAAGCTGGAAGAAGAATTTTTCCTGGGGTTACGAAAATTAACGGGTGTAGATAAAAAACTATTCCAAGAACGATATGGTTTTTCGTATGATGACGTGTATCGAAAACAAATAGATGAATTAATTCATAAAGGCTGGTTAGCAGAAAATGCGAGCGGTGTGCATTTAACTGAACAGGGAAGATTGTTTGGAAATGATGTTTTTGAGAAATTTTTATTGGATGAAGAGGATTTGAATCATCTGCGTTGACAAAAAATATAGGATTTGATAATTTATTAATAGCATTAGCACTCGGTAAGGTTGAGTGCTAACAGAGGTGAACATCATGCTAACAGATAGACAGTTGTTGATTTTACAAGTCATCATTGATGAATTCATCGAATCCGCTCATCCAGTTGGATCTCGTGCTATTTCCAAAAAAGGACATGTTTCCTATAGTCCAGCAACAATAAGAAATGAAATGGCTGACTTAGAAGATATGGGATATTTGGAAAAAACACATTCTTCCTCTGGCAGGATTCCTTCTGAAAAAGGCTATCGCTATTATGTGGATCATGTGATTGTTCCTACGATGACGCAAAGCAAATTAAATATTATGGAGCATATTATTCAGGATGATTTCTTTGAAATGGAAGAAATCGTACAAAAATCTGCTGAGATATTATCAGATTTAACGAATTATACTTCCATCATCCTTGGTCCAGAAGTTTTTGAAACAAAATTAAAGCAACTGCAAATTGTGCCGTTATCTCAACACAAGGCTGTAGCTATTTTAATTACTGATACAGGTCATGTAGAACACAGATCCTTCACCATACCGGTGGAGATACTTGCATCAGATCTGGAAAAGATGGTAAATATTTTAAATGATCGTCTACATGGTGTACCATTAATTCATCTTCAGGATGTGTTGAATACAGAAGTAGTTACCTTAATGAAAATGTATGTCCAAGATTACGAAAGATCCTATTCTTATTTGAAACATGCATTTTTTAGTGAGCAACCAGTCAACATTTATATAGGTGGAAAGTCCAATATATTAACACAACCTGAATTTAAAGATGTTGAAAAAGTTCGTTCTTTTTATACAATGATGGAGAATAAAGATGAACTCGTTCAGTTGTTCAGCAATATGCAATCAGGTATGAATGTTACGATAGGTCATGAAAATAAATTCGAAGCAATCAAGGATTTTAGTATGATTACTGCAACATATAGTTTGGATAAAGGTCAGCAAGGCACCATCGCATTACTCGGTCCGACCAGGATGGAATATCGTAAAGTGATGACTTTACTAAATGCAGTTGCAAATGAAATGACAGATGCACTATATATATGGTATAAAAACAATGGACAATAAAACAAAGCATTGTGGAAAGAGTGTAATGAGATTGATTGTCTACTCATTACCTCTTTATACTGTACGGATGCATTTGATTGAATTGAATAGTGGAGGTGGCAGCTTTGAATCAAAAACATAAGGAGCAGCCTGCAAACGAAAATGAGGAAGAAACAATCTTAAATGAAGAGACGGAACCAACCGTGGATGAACCTTCTGAAGAAGTGGAAGTGGAAGAAACGCTGGAAGACGTGAACGTTTTAGCGGAACGATTGGCCAAGCTTGAACAGGAAAAACAAGAAGTATTTGATCGTTATGTACGGTTACAAGCAGAATTTGATAATTTCAAAAAAAGAACCCAGAAAGAGAAAGAAGCCGATCGAAAGTATAAGTCGCAGGATTTAATTCAAGAAATATTACCTGCATTGGATAATTTCGAACGTGCATTACAGGTAGAGCTGACGGAGGAAAACGCGAGCTACGCGGAAGGAATGTCAATGGTTCACCGTCAATTAATAGATGCGCTGAAATCTGAGGGTGTAGAAGAAATAGAGACTGTTGGAAAACCGTTTGATCCAAATGTTCATCATGCTGTAATGCAGGTGGAAGAAGCAGATGTGGAATCCAACCATATCGTTGAAGCATTTCAAAAAGGATATATGCTTAAAGATCGTGTGATTCGACCAGCAATGGTAAAAGTAAATAAATAATTTAGTGGTTTGGTTAAGGAGGAAATATAATGAGTAAAATTATTGGTATTGACTTAGGAACTACAAATTCATGCGTATCCGTAATGGAGGGTGGCGAAGCTGTCGTTATTCCTAACCCGGAAGGAAATCGTACTTCACCTTCTGTTGTTTCATTTAAAAATGGAGAAAGACAAGTTGGTGAAGTTGCCAAACGTCAAGCAATTACAAACCCAGATACCATTCAATCTGTAAAGCGTCATATGGGTACAGATCATAAAGAAGTAATTGACGGTAAAGAGTATACGCCACAAGAGGTTTCAGCCATTATCCTTCAGTATTTAAAGTCATATGCTGAGGATTATATTGGTGAAAAAGTAGATAAAGCAGTTATTACTGTTCCGGCATATTTTAATGATGCTGAGCGTCAAGCCACAAGAGATGCGGGAATTATCGCTGGTTTAGAAGTAGAGCGTATCATTAACGAGCCAACTGCAGCAGCTTTGGCATATGGTATTGATAATGGTGATAAAGACCAAACGATACTTGTGTATGACCTTGGTGGAGGTACGTTTGATGTTTCTATTCTAGATATTGGTGATGGAACATTTGAAGTTATCTCAACTGCTGGGGACAATCGTCTTGGTGGAGATGACTTTGACCAATTAGTAATGGACTATATGGTACAAGAATTTAAAAAAGAAAATGGCATTGATCTTTCCAAAGATAAAATGGCTACACAACGTTTGAAAGATGCTGCTGAAAAAGCGAAAAAAGATTTATCCGGAGTCACGCAAACACAGATTTCACTTCCGTTTATCACAGCAGGGGATGCTGGACCATTGCATTTGGAAATGACTTTAACACGTGCCAAATTTGATGAATTAACTAGTGAATTGGTAGAGCGTACGATGACACCAGTACGCAAGGCGCTATCCGATGCAGATTTATCTGCAAGCGATATTGATAAAGTATTACTTGTTGGTGGTTCTACACGAATTCCTGCAGTTCAAGAAGCCATCAAACGCGAAACAGGTAAAGAGCCTTCAAAAGGGGTTAACCCAGACGAGGTTGTGGCACTTGGTGCGGCGATTCAAGGTGGTGTCCTTCAAGGGGATGTAAAAGACGTGCTACTATTGGACGTAACTCCTCTATCATTAGGAATTGAGACAATGGGTGGCGTATTTACAAAGCTAATCGAAAGAAATACAACGATACCTACGAGCCATTCCCAAGTATTCTCTACAGCAGCGGATAATCAAACAGCAGTTGATATCCATGTTCTGCAAGGGGAAAGAGAAATGGCGAACTATAATAAAACACTTGGACGCTTCCAATTGGCTGATATTCCACCAGCACCGAGAGGCGTACCACAAATTGAGGTATCCTTTGATATTGACGCAAACGGTATTGTAAATGTTCGCGCGAAGGATCTTGGTACAAATAAAGAGCAATCCATTACGATTAAATCTTCTTCTGGTTTAAGTGATGAAGAAATTGATAAAATGGTTAAAGACGCAGAAGAAAATGCAGAAGCAGATAAAAAGCGTCGAGAAGAAATTGATCTTCGAAACGAATCTGATCAATTAATTTTCACTACAGATAAGACAATTAAAGACCTAGGTGATAAAGTATCTGATGAAGATAAGCAAAAAGCTGAAGACCTAAAGGCAGAGCTTAAGTCTGCATTAGAAGGAGAAGACTTAGAGGCTATTAAAACGAAGAAAGAAGCACTTGAAGAGCAAGTGCAACAGCTATCTGTAAAATTGTATGAACAGATGGCACAAGAACAACAAGCACAACAAGGACAATCTGAACAAGGTGCAGATGATGATGTAGTTGATGCTGATTATAAAGAAGTCGATGACGAAGAACAAAAATAAAATAAGCTAGATCCAAAAGTCAAAGTCAGGAAATCCTTGGCTTTGACTTTTTTGATAGTAAGGAAAGTGCAAGCATCATATTATTTCAATTACCAGGCTTGGCAGGTGGGTTTTACAATCAACAAAGCCGTGTACTACATCCAACGTAAATGGTTACTTTACATGATGGCTGAATAAGCGTTTATTTGCTATCAAATGTATTAAAATGATAAGATAGGACTTATGCAAAAGTGTATCGGGAGAGTGATTTACAAGTGAGCAAGCGAGATTATTACGAGGTTCTCGGGCTTGGTAAGGACGCTTCTAAAGAAGAGATCCGCAAAGCATACCGAAAACTCGCTAGAAAATATCATCCGGATGTCAACAAGGAACCGGATGCAGAAGGTAAATTTAAAGAAGCTAAAGAAGCCTACGAAACATTAAGTAATGAACAGAAACGCGCCCAGTATGATCAGTTTGGTCATGCCGGTGCCCAAGGGCAAGGTTTCGGAGGTTTTGGTGGTGCGCAAGACTTTGGAGGCTTCGGAGATATATTCGATATGTTCTTTGGGGGTGGAGGCAGGACACAAGATCCTAACGCACCACGCCAAGGAGCAGATTTACAGTATACAATGGTATTGGAATTTGAAGAAGCTGTGTTTGGAAAAGAAACCGAAATTACGATTCCAAAGGAAGAAGAATGTGATACTTGCCACGGGTCAGGAGCAAAACCAGGAACGAAAACAAAAACTTGCTCCCACTGTCACGGTACAGGTCAGTTAAACACAGAACAAAATACACCATTTGGCCGTGTGGTTAATAAACGGGTCTGTCATCATTGTAATGGATCGGGTAAAATCATACCTGACAAATGTTCAACATGTAGTGGTACAGGAAGAGTGAAAAAACATAAGAAAATTTCGATTACTATTCCTGCCGGTATTGATGATGGACAGCAAATTCGTGTATCCGGAAAAGGAGAGGCAGGAATAAATGGAGGTCCTCCAGGAGATCTTTATGTTGTCGTTCAAATTAAGCCACATGATTTCTTTGAACGAGAGGGCGATAATATTTTCTGTGAAGTACCATTAACCTATACCCAAGCAGCACTTGGGGATGAAATAGAAGTACCGACTGTGCATGGTAAGGTTATGCTGAAAATCCCTGCGGGCACACAAACAGGAAAGGTGTTCCGTTTACGCGGGAAAGGTGTACCAAACGTTCGTGGATATGGTACAGGAGATCAGCATATTCATATTCGAATCGTAACACCTACGCATTTAACGGAAAGACAAAAAGAATTGCTGCGTGAATTTAATGAAATTGGTGGTCATGATGCTACAGATGAACAAGGCGGTTCTTTCTTTCAACGATTCAAAAAGGCATTTAAAGGGGAATAGGGTTGGTTAAGCCTGACCCTCTATAATGAAAAGCGAACATGAATGGATGTAGAATACGTAGGATACATTAGAGGATCATAGATAGAAACGTGAAGGATATATGTGGTAAGATGCGGGTATTGACTATCCGCATCTCTATCTTTTCTATTGTGGTGCGTTTAATCTAAAATAGTATTTACATGTAACCATTGTTCGCTTTTTTTATTGACCTTCTATGTATCAAATACTTAGATGAAGAGAGTGGATGTCATTTGAAATGGTATGAGCTTCGTATTCACACAACAAATGAAGCAATTGAGCCAATTGGAAATATTTTGAGTGAACGAGGTGCTAGCGGACTTGTGGTTGAAGACCCAGCAGACCTTGTGCGGGAACATGAATCCAAATTTGGTGAAGTGTTTGAATTAAATCCAGACGATTACCCTACTGAGGGTGTGTACATCAAGACATATTTGTCGGAAACGGATGCTTCCAATGAAAGAATTGAAAAAATTAGATTGGCGATTGGGGATTTAATGAAGTTTGACATTGATATTGGGAACAATGAATTGGCGCTACGAGAAGTACATGAAGAGGATTGGGCAACAGCGTGGAAGACGTATTATAAACCAATCCAAGTAACCGACACGCTTACAATTGTTCCAACGTGGGAACAATATGAAGCCTCTTCTCATGAAAAAATTATTGAGCTTGATCCCGGAATGGCATTTGGGACAGGTTCACATGCAACGACAAAGCTTTGTCTACAAGCAATTGAGAAGTATATTCAAGAAAAAGATACCGTAATCGATGTTGGATGCGGATCTGGTGTACTTGGCATTGCCTCAGTCATACTGGGGGCAGAAAAGGTATATGCATATGATTTAGATGAAGTAGCGGTAAGCAGTACAAAAATAAATGCAGAGATTAATCGAGTACTTGATCACATTCATATACAACAAAACAGTTTATTGGAAAATGTCTCTGTGCAAGCAAATATGATTGTCTCTAATATTTTAGCCGATATTATTATTCAATTTACAGATGATGCGTTTCAACAGCTCCTTCCTGGGGGATATTTCATCACATCCGGTATTATTCAAGATAAAAAGAGTCTCGTGTTAGAGCGACTAAAACAATCTGGTTTTCATGTGGTAGAAATAAATGAATTAGAAGACTGGGTTGCGATTGTGGCACAAAAGCATTCATAGAGCAGGTGTATTTATATGCAAAGATATTTCATTCCAAATGAAGATTGGCAGGATACGAAAGTTACCATAAAGGACGATAATGCGCACCACATACTACGTGTCATGCGCTTTGATATCCATGATAAAATCATATGTAATCATCCGCAAGGTCAAGCAGCAATTTGTCGCATAGCTGATCAGGATGGTAAGGAAGTAGAAGCAGAAATTATCGAATGGCTAAGTGAGCAACCAGAGTTGCCTGTATTTGTAACCATAGCACAAGGGCTTCCCAAAGGCGATAAAATGGATTTTATATTACAGAAGGGAACGGAATTGGGTGCTGCTTGTTTTATTCCTTTTCAGGCAGATCGTTCTATTGTAAAGTGGGATGATAAAAAACAAGCAAAAAAACAGACGAGATTTGCTAAAATTATTAAAGAAGCCAGTGAACAAAGTCATCGGAATCAAATCCCTGAAATGAGAGCGTTGATGGATTTAGATGAATTAATACATGAAGGCCAATCTTATGATCATCGTATATTCGCCTATGAAGAGGAAGCAAAAACTTCACAATTTCATTCTTTTTCTACTACTGTACAAGCGCTTGAAAATGGGCAATCCGTATTGGTGTGTATTGGACCAGAGGGTGGATTTTCGGAGCGTGAGGCAGATTTGCTTAAGCAACATGATTTTATTCCTGTTCGATTGGGACCGCGGATTTTAAGAACAGAAACAGCAGCATTATATGTGTTAGCAAGCATTTCTTACCATCTAGAGGAATTGACAAGTAAATGATTTTAAACAGGTTTTCTGTATTCGATTCCTATATTTTTGTGATATGATAAAACACGATTAAACTAAACTATAAAGTTAATGAAAGGATGCTATATAAATGGCTGAAAAGCTGCCCAAAACCGTCAGTTTTCATACTTTAGGTTGTAAAGTAAACCATTATGAAACAGAAGGAATCTGGCAAATGTTCATGAAGGAAGGTTATGAACGTGTTGATTTCGAACAACAAGCGGATGTCTACGTAATCAATACATGTACTGTAACCAATACCGGTGATAAAAAAAGTCGACAGATTATTCGGCGAGCAGTAAGGAAAAATCCTGAGGCAATCGTATGTGTAACAGGTTGTTATGCACAAACGTCACCAGGTGAAATCTTAGAAATTCCAGGTGTGGACGTTGTTGTAGGTACACAAAATAGAAAAAATATGATTGGTTATATTGAAGAACACCAGAAAACACGAGAACCTGTCAATGGTGTGATGAATATCATGAAAAATCGTGTGTTTGAAGAAATGGATGTGCCTGTGTTTACGGATAGAACGCGTGCTTCATTGAAAATTCAAGAAGGCTGTAATAATTTCTGTACTTTTTGTATTATTCCATGGTCACGTGGTTTGCTTCGTTCCAGAGATCCAGAAAATGTAATCGAACAAGCACAAAAGCTTGTGGATGCTGGATACAAGGAAATCGTACTTACCGGGATTCATACGGCAGGCTACGGAGAAGATATGACGGATTATAATTTTGCAAAACTTCTTTTGGATTTGGAAACAAAAGTGGAAGGTTTAATGCGAATTCGCATTTCTTCAATAGAAGCGAGTCAAATTACCGAAGAAGTAATTCAAGTACTAGATCAATCTGAGAAGATTGTTCGACATTTGCATATACCACTTCAGTCCGGATCAGATTCTGTATTAGCTAGAATGAGAAGAAAGTACTCTAGTGATTATTATTACGAAAAGATCAAAAAGATTCGTAAAGCACTTCCGGATTTAGCAATCACATCAGATGTAATTGTTGGTTTTCCTGGAGAAACAGAGGAAGAATTTAATGAAACCTATTCATTTATTCAAAAGGTCGGATATGCTGAACTACATGTATTCCCTTTCTCTAGAAGAACAGGAACACCTGCCGCACGAATGGATGACCAGGTTGATGAAGATGTCAAAAATGATCGTGTACATCGTCTCATTGAATTATCTAACCAGCTAGCGAAAGAATATGCTTCCCGCTATGAAGATGAGGTATTGGAAATTATCCCGGAAGAAAGAGTTGTCGATACAGAACATCCAAATATGCTCGTCGGATATTCTGATAATTACTTAAAGGTACAATTTGAGGGTACACCCGATATGATTGGAAAACTTGCCCGCGTTAAGATAACAAAAGCTGGTTATCCATATAGTGAAGGTCAATTTGTACGGATTATGGATCATGCTACGCATTCCAGTAGATAGGTAAAACAAGTTCAGCCATAATGTGGCCGAACTTGTTTTTTTACTATTGCATATGTTTTATAAAAAATGTCGATTATATTATTTCAAAACCTAGTTGGTTATTAGATTTATCAACGCATACATGCTATTATAACGGTGAAGTGTATAACAAAGAATGGAAGGAAGTATAAATATGTCTATACAATTTGCAACGTATATCGATCATACATTACTGAAACCAGATGCAACCAAAGATCAAATTACAACGCTTGTTAAGGAAGCAGATACATACAAGTTTGCATCTGTATGTGTAAACCCTTATTGGGTGTCTTTTTGTGCGGATCAGTTAAAGGATTCTTCGGTTAAGGTTTGTACGGTTATTGGATTTCCTTTGGGAGCTAGTGCTACCGAAATAAAAGCATTTGAGACAAAGCAAGCCATTGCTGATGGCGCAGACGAAGTGGACATGGTGATCAATATTGGTGCTTTGAAGTCCGGCATGGACGACGTTGTTCGACAAGATATAGAAGCTGTAGTTAAGGCGACAACCGGCGAAGCATTGGTCAAAGTAATTATTGAAACATCATTATTAACGGAGGATGAAAAACGACGAGCATGCGAGCTTGCAGTTGCTGCAGGTGCTGATTTCGTCAAAACGTCTACTGGTTTTTCCGGTGGAGGAGCTACGGTTGCGGATGTTAAATTAATGCGAGAGGTTGTCGGAAAAGATATCGGAGTGAAGGCTTCTGGGGGTGTACGTAATCAACAAGATGCAATTGCTGTAATTGAAGCAGGGGCTAATCGAATTGGGGCAAGTGCTGGAATAGCAATTATTGAAGGAGATTCCGCACATACAGATTATTAATGTAGATTTGATTATTTCCTAGAGAATGCTTGAAAATAAGCAGTTGACCTAGAAGAATGTATATATTATAATTACGGAAGGTAAGGATTAACAATCCGATGCCTGTACAAACTGTTTTGTGCTTCGGAGGGAGGGAAATTAGCATGTCAAATACAACTCGCGTTCGTAAAAACGAGTCTCTTGAGGATGCTCTTCGTCGCTTTAAGCGTAGTGTGTCGAAAAGTGGTACACTATCTGAATATCGTAAGCGTGAATATTATGAAAAACCTAGTGTGCGCCGTAAAAAGAAATCAGAGGCAGCTAGAAAGCGTAAATACTAAAGAAGGTGCTTGAATTGTCGTTACTGACACGACTGAATACAGATATGAAGCAAGCCATGAAAGATCGCAACAAGGATGTCCTTGCTGTTATCCGTATGGTGAAAGCTTCATTACAGAATGAATCGATAAAACTTGGTAAATCGGAATTGTCCGAGGACGAAGAATTAACTATTTTATCAAGAGAATTAAAACAAAGAAAAGATTCCCTCCAAGAATTTAAGTCTGCTGGACGCGAAGATCTTGTTAAAAAACTTGAAGATGAAATCAATATTTTACAAGAATATATGCCGACTCAGCTTACAGATGATGAGCTGGAGGCAATCGTTCAGGTAACGATCTCAGAAGTTGGAGCAACTTCTAAAAAAGATATGGGTAAAGTAATGAGCGCCATCATGCCTAAGGTAAAAGGAAAGGCTGATGGAGCAAAAATTAATCAGCTTGTGCAAAAGCATTTAAGTTGATGATAATAAAAAGGTTCTTGTCTAGAATTCTAGGTAGGGGCCTTTTTATTTGTTTTAAATTATATATGAAAATATGTTGAAACGATTTTATTTATTAACATCTAATCTGTTTGAAATAATGAATATCCAATGGGTTAACGGTATGTTTTTATGATACTATTACATAGAATGCAAAAATTTTTGAAACCTAAAATGACATTGATACGTAAAAATATATAAGGGATGGGGGTGAAGGGTAATGCCGGGGAAAAAAAGTACGATTTACATACTGGCAATGATGCTCATTACTATTGGTTTATTTTATCCAGATATACAAAAGCAGGCAGTTTTTGCGGATGGTGAGGATAGCCTTGTCTATGTTATTCCAATTGAAAGAGAAGTAGAGCAAGGTTTGCTAGCATTTATGAAACGAGTAACAGGAGAGGCGATAGAAGAGGGTGCTGATCATATTATTTTTGAAATCGATACGCCTGGTGGAAGAGTAGATTCTGCGGAAGCAATTGGAAAACTATTGCAATCGCTTGAAATTCCAACCACCTCTTATATCGTTAGCAGGGCATATTCTGCCGGCTCTTATCTGGCATTAAATACAGATACAATCTATATGAATCCACAAGCTACGATGGGTGCAAGTGGTGTCATTACCTCAGATGGTAATGCCGCTGATAAAAAAGCACAATCAGCTTGGTTAGCTGCAATGAAGAGTGCAGCTGAATCAAAGGGAAGGGATCCACTTTATGCTGCGGCGATGGCAGATCCAGATATTGATTTACCAGAATACAGTGCTGGTAAAGGTGAATTTTTAACGTTGGGGCCTAATGATGCAGTTGAAGTAGGATATGCTGAGGGAATCGTCAATAACCGAGTCGCATTGCTACATGAGCTCGGTTTAAAGCATGCTACGATTATAGAGTCGGAGCCAACACCCGCAGAGGAAGTAGCACGATTTTTAACAAATCCTGTTGTAGTTCCCATTCTACTATCCATTGCTAGTCTAGGGCTCATCGTAGAACTTTATTCTCCAGGATTTGGTGTGCCAGGTATTATGGGTCTTGTATCACTTGTATTATTTTTCTATGGTCATGTGGTAGCTGGATTGGCTGGTATGGAAGCCATCATATTGCTCATTGTAGGCCTTGGGTTAATCATTGCTGAATTTTTTGTTGCCGGCGGTATTATTGGTTTACTTGGTGCTGGTGCTGTGATAGGTTCTTTATTCCTGGCAGGAGCAGACATCGCACATATGTCACTCAGCATTGGTATTGCATTTTTAGTTTCTGTTATTGCATCCGTTATTCTATTCAAAACAATTGGTATGGAGAAAGGTTTGTTCCGACATATTATTTTACGTGATAGCACAACTACGGAACAGGGCTATGTTTCATCTGAAAATCGATTAGAACTAATTGGGTTGGAGGGCGTAACTGTTACACCATTACGTCCAGCTGGTACAGCAAAATTTGACAATGAATTTATCGATGTTGTCTCGGAAGGAAGTTTCATCCAGCCTAATCAACAGGTTAAAGTTGTAAAAGTTGAAGGAGTTCGTGTCGTAGTAAGAGAAGTATAGTATAATACGGTTGTCCGGTGATATCATGGCCGGTTAACATAAAATATCCAAATACAGGAGGAATAAAACATGGAAGTTATGGATTTAATGCCAATCATTATAATTGCGGTTATATTGATTGCAGTCGCAATTTTATTTACTTTCATTCCGGTAATGCTATGGATTAGTGCACTTGCAGCCGGTGTTAAAGTTGGTATCTTTACGCTAGTGGGTATGAGACTTCGTCGAGTTGTACCAAATCGGGTTATTAATCCGTTAATCAAAGCCCATAAAGCGGGGCTAACGGTTACTACAAACCAACTAGAGAGTCATTATTTAGCTGGGGGTAACGTAGATCGCGTTGTTAACGCACTGATTGCTGCACATCGTGCGAATATTGAGTTAACATTTGAACGTGGCGCTGCAATTGATCTTGCAGGTAGAGATGTATTGGAAGCAGTGCAAATGAGTGTTAACCCTAAAGTAATTGAAACACCGTTTATTGCAGGTATTGCAATGGATGGTATTGAAGTAAAAGCATTAGCAAGAATTACTGTTCGTGCAAATATTGACCGACTTGTTGGTGGAGCTGGCGAAGAAACAGTAATCGCTCGTGTTGGTGAGGGGGTTGTTAGTACAATCGGTAGCTCACAGACACATAAACAAGTATTGGAAAATCCTGATTCCATATCCCATACGGTATTAGCAAAGGGATTGGATGCAGGTACTGCGTTTGAAATTTTATCCATTGATATTGCAGATGTGGACATCGGCAAAAACATTGGAGCTATTCTACAAACAGACCAAGCAGAGGCAGATAAAAACATCGCACAGGCGAAAGCAGAAGAACGTCGTGCAATGGCTGTCGCACAAGAACAAGAAATGGTTGCTCGTGTACAAGAGATGCGCGCACATGTGGTTGAGGCAGAAGCAGAGGTTCCTAAAGCCTTGGCAGAAGCACTACGTTCCGGAAACTTGGGTGTTATGGATTATATGAATTATAAAAACATTGATGCCGATACAGATATGCGGGATACCATTGGTAAACTAACGAAGGAAGAACACGAAGATAACGATCAATAATTCCAATCTGACTGTAAAGGAGGATTAAGATGGATGAATTATTTGATCTGATTTTTGGTAATCCAATTCTCATTATAATTATCATCGGTGCCCTTTATAGGTTTTTTTCAAATGCTGAAAAAGAACAAGGCGAGAAAAAGGAAAAGCCATGGGATAAACCAAGGCATGCCCCGACCCCTCGCCCAGCGAGAACACCTTCTGGGCCACGTCAAACAGCATCAAAGACGATGAGTCAAGCAAAGCAGCAAAAACAAACAAAAGAAACCACACACACTACTTCGCCAACTGTTGAAGAGATGCAACAACAGCAATTGGAAAAGTTAGCTGGAAAATATAAGACTAATTTAAACCAAAGCGCTTCAGGCAAAAAGAATGGTCACTTGCATCATGGATTAGGTGCTTCCATCGACGATGAAGTGAAGAATCCGGACGCGATTAACCATCATAAACGCAGGTTTAAAAAACAAATTAGAAATAAATTGAATCAAAGAGGTCTCGTCGACAGTATTGTGATGGCAGAAGTACTTGGTCCACCAAGGGCAAGAAAACCATATCAAACCATATTGGAGCAAAGAAAAAAATAGTTAGAGCTAAAACCATCTGTGCTTATTAGTCTAAGTGCAGATGGTTTTTTAAAATTGTAAATATAGTTAAGCCGTGCGGTCATGTTAACTGTTTCGCAATTCCACATTACTTCGCGTAATACAGTTTATATGGGAGCCTATTGCAGTTGATGGATGTAACATACTTGACTTACAAAAGGGTGCTGCTTTATGAGTTATGAAAAACAAATGCATTCCGTTCTGAAAACACCGCTTATTTCATACGTATAAATGAGAGGGGGAACGATCTGCATGAAAAAATGGCAGCGCCGAATCAGACCTTGGCTTATCAATCATCTATCCTTACCACCAGATGTCATGCTGGAGCTTCCACGCATTACCATCATTGGGGATATACATATATATGTGGAAAATCATCGCGGATTGCTTACTTTTACGAATACAGAGCTTCAGTTGAAATCTGCTAACGGCGCGATACAAATCATCGGATCCTCCTTCGTTATGAAAACAATGCTTCCTAAGGAAATTTTACTTGAAGGTAAAATTTTAGAAGTGAAATTTATCATGGACGCTTAAATAACGTATATAACGCTATAAGTTACAACGTTAGCAATGAGGGGGATAAGATGAAGCATATTCAGGGTGTATTTCTTACCGGTTATATTACGATAGCTATCAAAGGTGAACATCCAGAAGAATTCCTACAAGCATGTTCAGAAAAAGGAATTATTTTTTGGCAAGTACGTAAAATAGCAATGGATACGTATCAAGCTAATATGAGATTACAGGATCTAAAACATTTACGTAAGATTAAAAGAAAAGGACAACACATTACGTTTACACATAAAAAAGGTCTCCCCTTTGCTGTAAAACGGTTTTTAGCAAGAAAAGCGATGATGATCGCATTAATATTAAGTTTGTCGTTAATTGTGTTCCTTTCCAATATCATTTGGAAGGTTGAAGTAACTGGGGTACCAAAGGAAATAGAGGAAAAAATATATAAACAATTAACCTCATATGGCGTTCATCGAGGAGTTTGGTCCTTTTCATTGGATGGCGCGGGTAAAATACAACAACAGCTCATTGAAGATATACCAGAATTATTATGGGTTGGTGTCCATAAAAAAGGGACAACCTTTTATTTAGAAGGAATCGAAAAGGTCTTGGTTGAAGAAGAAAAAGTTACCGGACCGCGAGATTTGGTTGCAGCAAAAAAAGGAGTAATTCAGCGTATCTATGTATCAAAGGGAATACCAATGGTAGAGCGGAATGAACTGGTTCAAAAAGGTGATTTACTTGTAGCCGGCAATTTGACAAAAACGGAACAGCAGGAAGAGAAAAAGGAACAGACTTCACAACTTGTATCGGCAACAGGGGAAATTATTGCTACAACATGGTACGAGGTGGAGACGACTGTACCACTAGAAGCATCTTATGAGCTATTAACAGGAAAACATAAGAATAAATTTTATTTTGGAACGAAACAGTTGGTTCTTCCTATTTGGGGTTTTAAGGATCCAGATTTTGTTGCATATGATGTCGATAGGGACATACATGATATTTACTTTTTAAAATGGAAATTGCCGTTTCAATTTATAAAATCAACTTGGAATGAAAAAATAATTTTTCAAGACACGCGTACCCGCGAAGAAGCATTGGCAGCCGGCAAATTGCAAGCAAAAGAACAATTACAGCTTCAATTGGGACCGAAAGCAAAAATCGTGTCTGAAAAACTTTTGCATGAAACCGTGGAGCATGGTAAAGTTAAAATGAACTTATACTTTACCGTAGAGGAAAATATAGCAACTGCAAAAGCAATTGATGCTCGTTCGGAATGAGTAAGAATTTGTGATCGGGCAAACGTAAAAAACCAAGGAGATAGAACATGTCAGAAAATCTACGCACTATGAATTTGGAGCTTTCAGGGCCGAATGAAGCGTTGCAATTGTTTGGTATTAATGATAAATTTTTAAAGCATATTGAAGATGAGCTACAGGTATCGATTGTGACGAGAGGCGAACAAATAAGTGTTTCGGGCAATGAAACGGACATAGCGCTTGTCCAGGCAATTCTGCAAGCTATTCTTGCAGTTATTCGAAAAGGATTGACAGTAGCTGAGCGGGATGTTGTTTATGCAATTGATCTAGCCAAAAAAGGTAAATTAAATCAATTTGAAACTTTATTTGAAGATGTCATCACAAAAAATGCAAAAGGTAAATCTATTCGTGTCAAAACATTGGGTCAAAAAAGCTATATTGCCGCAATTCGGAGCCATGATCTTGTGTTTGGAATAGGCCCTGCAGGTACAGGTAAGACGTACCTCGCAGTCGTGATGGCTGTCCATGCCCTCAAAAATGGTCTTGTTAAGAAAATTATTTTAACAAGACCAGCAGTAGAAGCAGGTGAAAGCCTAGGATTCTTACCAGGTGATTTAAAGGAAAAGGTGGATCCATATTTACGTCCACTTTATGATGCACTTCATGATGTACTTGGGGTTGAACACACACTCCGATTAATTGAACGAGAGACCATTGAGATAGCGCCGCTCGCGTATATGAGAGGTCGGACGCTGGATGATGCGTTTGTCATTTTGGATGAAGCACAAAATACAACACCAGAACAGATGAAAATGTTTCTAACGCGTTTAGGTTTTGGATCAAAGATGGTTATAACAGGAGACATTACACAAATTGATTTGCCTAAGGGTGTTCGCTCAGGTTTAGAAGCAGCCACGGGTTTGTTAACAGGAGTAAAGGGTATTTCGTTTATCCATCTGGGACAAACAGATGTGGTTCGTCATCCACTGGTACAGCGAATTATCGCTGCATATGACAGTAAAAGTTGAATGTTTTTCATATTAGAGGTAAGACCCTATGGGAGGGTCTTATTTCTATATCATCGTCGCAATGAATGAGGTGTAATGATGAAAAAAATCCTAACAGCTATCAAACAATTTATGGATCATTTAAATGCCAAATGGATAACAGCTAGCCTATCCTTGCTTTTGCTTGCTGTTTTTTTGCTTTTGCTGACATTAAATAATGTTTATACACAAACATATGACCTCGAACGTTTTGGCATTGCCAAGGAAACCATTCGCTCTCCAATTACGATTGAAAATGAGCAAGAAACCGAACGGAAAACACGAGAAACTGTTCAAGCAGTTGAGGATCGTTATGATATAAATAATGAAATCACCCAGGAACGAATGGATTATACCGAGGAAATATTTGATGCGATTGACAAGCTGGAATCTGATAATACAAAGTCGGATAAAAAAAATGATAAAGATGTTGAAGTACGTACAACACATGAAAAATTATTGAAGCTGAAGCTTATTCTTTCCAATGAAATTGTTGAAAATATAGAGGAAAAAATTCTCGTAACATTACTGGAAACGCCAGCAGAAGATAGGAAAAGCGCAAAAAAAATGTTTGTCACATCACTTGAAGAGGTCATGAATCGTGGCGTTCGTACAGAGAATATAAAAAGTGCAACAGCCGAATTAAAACAATCTATAAAATTCTCTAATTTAAATGATCAAATGAAAAATACTTTAATCGATTTAAGTAGTTTTGCAGTAATAGAAAATTCATTTTTTGATTATGATAAAACAGATCAAGCTAGAAAAGAAGCAGCAAGTAATGTGGAGCCAGTAGTCATTCGTGCAGGAGAAATTATTGTACGAGAGGGTCAAACGATTACGAATGAAATATATGAGGAACTTAAATTGGTTGGTCTATTAAATAAAGAACGTAATGTATATCCTGTGATTGGGCTTGCTTTACTCTTATTATTAATCGTACTCGTAATGGCTTATGAACTATATTTATTATATCGCAAGCGAATGTTTGATTTACGCAAGGTTGCAGCCATCGTATTAATTAGTGTTGTTGTGGCTACGCTAATGAAAATAGTAAGTCTATACACTACTCAATCGAATCAGCTCTTCATTGTTGTTCCAGTGGCAACTGGTGTATTGTTAGTCAAGCAGTTAATCAATGAAAGACTAGCAATAGTCATGGCAGCATTATATGCCATCATTGGCAGCATTATTTTCAACGGACAAATTCCTGGCTCGTTAAATGTAGAAGCTGGCATTTATTTCTTTTTTTCACAATTGGCTGCGATTATCTTTTTAATGAATGTAAAAGACAGATTAGCAATCATTCGTTCAGGAATAGGCATGTCCATCATTAACATTGTTTGTGTCCTTATATTTCTATTTCTGTCGTTTGAAAAATATGCATGGAATGATGTTCTTATCCAATCAGGATTTGGAATAGCATCTGCATTCCTATCAGCGGTATTAACCATTGGATTATTGCCTTTTTTTGAAACTGGTTTGGGCATCCTATCTGACATTAAGCTATTACAGCTTTCCAGTCCCAATCAACCATTGTTGAAAAAAATATTGACGGAAGCACCAGGAACCTATCATCATTCTGTTATGGTAGCAAATTTAAGTGAGACAGCCTGTGATGCAATTGGTGCAAATGGATTGCTCGCACGAGTGGGTGCGTATTATCATGATATTGGGAAGACGGTTCGCCCCCATTATTTTATTGAAAATCAATTATCTATTAAAAATCCACATGATAGTATTCCGCCGACACAAAGTGCGGAAATAATCATTAATCATCCGTATGATGGTGCGGCATTACTGAAGAAGCATAAAATGCCAAAGGAAATTATTGATATTGCCAAGCAGCATCATGGAACAACTCTATTGAAGTTTTTCTATTATAAGGAAAAGGAATGTAACGAAGACGTGACAGAACAAGATTTTCGTTATCCTGGACCGAAGCCACAAACGAAAGAAGCAGCAATTATTTGTATTTGTGATTCAGTGGAGGCGGCGGTTCGTTCATTAAAAGAACCAACAGAAGAAAAGATTGATGAAATTGTTTCTTCGATTGTAAATGATCGTTTAATGGATGGACAACTAGATGAGTGTCCTTTGACAATTCATGAATTAAAAACAGTTCATCAAACAATTTGTGAGGCACTAAAGGGTATATTCCATTCCAGAATTCAATACCCAATGAAGGAGGCAAAATAATGCACATTTATTTTCATGACCGGACGGCGTCTGTTTCATCAGACATAATCACGATGCTTCAAGACTTGCTACGCTTTGCAGCAACGAAAGAATCGGTAACCAATGAAGCTGAGCTCTCCGTTAACTTCGTTGATGACGCTGAAATTCAGGAATTAAACCGAAATTACCGACAGCAAAATCGTCCAACCGATGTGATTTCCTTCGCAATGCAAGAGCCTGTAGAAGGAGAATTACCAATTGTCGGCGATCATTTACCGCTTGTATTAGGCGATATCGTAATTTCAATTGATCGAGCAAAAGCACAAGCAGGAGAGTATGAACATTCATTGGAAAGAGAAATTGGTTTTCTAGCCGTACATGGATTCCTTCATTTACTCGGATACGATCATCTGAATGAGGCAGACGAGAAGAAAATGTTTGGTCGTCAGGATGAATTACTGGAGGAGTTTGGTCTTGAAAGGTAAGAAACATGGTATTGGATTTCGCCATGCTTTGGACGGTATTTTGCAGGTAATGAAATCAGAGCGAAACTTTCGAATACATCTTGTTTTCATCGGAATCGTGATGGTGGCGGGAATAGTGTTATCATTAAATCGACTGGAATGGGTTACCATTTTAGTGGTCATAGGTCTGGTTCTTACAGCCGAGATGTGCAATACAACGATTGAAAAAATAATTGACTATGTAAAACCAGACATACATCCATCTGCCAAAGCAATAAAGGATATTGCTGCCGGCAGTGTCCTTATAGCCGCATTCATTTCTGTCATAGTAGGCTTCCTTATTTTCTTACCAAAATTGTGGAAGTTCTTTTAATACAACAGATAGCCTTTCATTTCCATCTAGTAATTTACTTTTAGAAAGAATTGATGTATCAAGAATACGCATACGTACGATAATTACAAGCCACCAAGCAGGTGGTTTTTATTTTTTTATTTTTCGATGAATATCATTCGACAAATTCCTTGTTTCAGAAGCGAAGAAAAGTATGTTTTTACATCTTTTGTCGAATGCATGAAACTTGGACTTTTTTATAGTATGATAAAAGATAATAAAAATGAAGATAATAAAATCAGATGGTCTCTTAAAGATGCATCAATGGAGGAACATACATGACGGAGCATTATAAATCAGGTTTTATTGCAATAATTGGTAGACCAAATGTCGGGAAGTCCACGTTTATGAATCGAGTAATCGGCCAGAAAATTGCAATTATGAGTGACAAACCACAAACAACTAGAAATAAAATTCAAGGTGTGTTAACAGATAAGGATGCACAATTCATTTTCATTGACACGCCAGGTATTCATAAACCAAAACATCGACTCGGTGATTTTATGGTCCAAATAGCTGAGAACACATTAAATGAAGTAGATGCAGTATTGTTTATGATTAATGCGAAAGAAGGTTATGGTAAGGGAGATCAATATATCTTAGAGCTTTTAAACCGTGTGAAGCGACCTGTCTTTCTTATTATTAATAAAATTGATCTTGTTCATCCAGATGAGTTATTACCCTTAATTGAACAATATAAAGATAAGCATTCTTTTGAAGAAATCATTCCGATATCTGCTTTGGAAGGAAATAATGTGGGGCATATGCTGCAAGTGTTAAAAAAACACATGCCTGAAGGACCACAATTTTATCCAGAGGACCAAGTAACAGATCATCCCGAACGCTTTATTATCGGTGAGCTTATACGTGAAAAAGTACTGCAATTGACGAAGGAAGAAATACCACATTCAGTTGCGGTTATCGTTGAAAATATTCAAGAACGTGAAAATGAAAAATTACTCGTTCAAGCGACGATTATCACGGAAAGAAGTACCCAAAAAGGAATCTTAATAGGTAAACAAGGATCGATGCTAAAAAACATCGGCCGTAAAGCTCGAGCGGATATAGAGGCTTTACTCGGATCAAAGGTATATCTTGAACTTTGGGTAAAAGTGCAAAAGGATTGGAGAAACAAACAATCTCAACTATATCAGCTAGGGTTCCGAAATGATGAATATTAATACTGGTAAATTTTAAATGTCATTGTTTTCTTCAGAGTGGAAAATCTATAAATAGGCAGTCATTGAATTGTCTGTAATATATTTGCATAGACCAATTAGCTGTAGCAAGCCGTGAACACATTGTTTGCTAAAGGATTTGTGCCTAGATGGATGCATATAAGCTTTTTCATTGGTTAAGAAAGGTGGTTTTTCTTGTGATTGACTTGACTTGGAAAATATTTAGTCAAACAGGGAATATTGAAGCCTATTTGTTATTGAAAGAGTTGGAAGATGAACCACAAGCAAGTGAGCACCATTCACCAGCAAACTCAGAGGCTGCAACGCAAGACACAAATTTATAAAAGATAGATAAAGGTTCATTGGGAGAAGGTGGAAAGGTGCTTGAGAAAATTGAAGGGTTTATTATGAAAACACAAGATTATGGGGAATCACATAAAATTGTAACGATTTTTAGTAAAAAACTCGGGAAATTTTCAGCAATTGCTAGAGGAGCGAAGAAACCTAAAAGTCGAATGGCTGCTTCCACACAGCCATTCGTCTATGGTCAATATCTCATATATGTATCAACAGGATTGAGTTCCATTCAGCAAGGTGAAATTCTGGATTCCTTTCGCGAGATTCGTGAGGATATTTTTAAGACGGCATATACGGCTTTTATAATGGAACTCACAGATAAGCTGGTCGATAAACAAAAACCAGATGCTTTCTTGTTTGAACAATTACGTCAAACGATTGATTGGATTAATGAGCATGATCAAGCAGATATTCCGATTATGATGTATGAGATGAAGCTATTTAGAACAGGTGGATTTGCGCCAGTTGTTAATCAGTGTGTGAATTGTGGGTCAACGTCTGCCCCCTTTCACTTTTCGATTGTGGAGGGCGGCCTATTATGCAACAGCTGTAAGATGAAAGATCCCGACAGTATACCATTGCCTTCAGCTGTTCCTAGATTATTATATTTGTTTGCAAATGTTAGTTTAGACCAAGTTAGCTCCATATCTGTGAAAGAAGAAAATATCCAATTGATTCGGCAGTTATTAGATGCTTATTATGATCGATATGGTGGATATTTTTTAAAAACAAAAAAAGTTTTAAAGCAATTAGACGTGCTAAAATAGTGGTTTAGTTGACAAATGAACAATATATCAGTATGATTTTTACATATTTATTAATACATTTGCTGTTTAGATGAAGAAGAGTACCTTGTGTAATCTATTGAAGCGAATCCAGGTTGGTGAGAGCTGGATACGGATGCTATAGGGAAAGGAGCCTTCGGAGCAGTATGATATAAAGTGGCACAGCTAAGGCTGGGCAAGTAGGGTGGAACCGCGGTAATAAGCCGTCCCTATGTCTATAATTTAGGCATAGGGACGGCTTTTTCATGATGTTCTGCTTTACCTATTAGAAAAGGAGTGCAACAGTAGTGAACATTCAAAAAATGATTTTGACGTTACAAGAATATTGGTCCAAGCAAAACTGTATTTTAATGCAGGCATATGATGTTGAAAAGGGGGCTGGTACGATGTCACCAATGACATTGCTCCGCAGTTTGGGGCCTGAGCCATGGAATGTGGCATATGTAGAGCCGTCTAGAAGACCAGCTGATGGTCGTTATGGCGAAAACCCTAATCGATTATATCAGCATCACCAATTTCAAGTGATTATGAAGCCATCACCGGATCGTATACAAGAACTTTATTTGGAATCATTAAAAGCACTGGGTGTTAATCCATTGGAACATGATATTCGTTTTGTAGAGGATAATTGGGAAAACCCGACACTCGGGGCTGCGGGGCTTGGATGGGAAGTCTGGCTAGATGGTATGGAGATTACGCAGTTCACCTATTTCCAACAAATCGGTGGATTGGAAGCAAATCCAGTGGCTGTGGAACTCACCTATGGCATAGAACGACTTGCCTCTTATATCCAAGACAAAGATAATGTGTTTGATTTAGAGTGGACATCGGGTGTTACAGTAAGGGATATTTTTGGTCAGCCAGAATACGAGCATTCTAAATATACATTTGAAGAATCTGATACAGAAATGTTGTTCCAATTATTTACTATGTACGAAAAAGAAGCGGCTGCAACAATGGATAAGGGACTCGTTTTTCCTGCTTATGATTATGTCCTTAAGTGTTCGCACACATTTAACTTATTGGATGCACGTGGGGTTATATCTGTGACAGAGCGAACAGGTTATATTGGGAGAATTAGAAGTCTAGCAAGAAATATTGCCAAGGCATATGTAGCTGAAAGAGAAAGACTTGGTTTCCCAATGTTGAAAAAGGAGGTAAATTAAATTGACAGCGTCTATTTTAATTGAAATTGGATTAGAAGAGCTTCCAGCAAGATTTATTGATGCATCAGAAAAACAATTAGCAGATAAAATGCATAATTGGCTACACGCCTCGCGCATTTCTTTTAACGCCATTGAATCCTATTCTACACCTAGAAGACTTGCGGTACTCGTGAAAAATGTTGCAACAGAACAAGAGACAATTGAAGAAGAAAGTAAGGGACCGGCTCTTAAAATCGCGAAAGACAGTGAAGGAAATTGGACAAAAGCCGCCATTGGATTTACGAAAGGCCAAGGAAAAACAACAGATGATATTTATGTGAAAGAAATAAAAGGTGTGGAGTATATCCATATCAATAAACGCATAGAAGGAAAGCGTACAATTGAATTATTACCGGACTTTCAACAGGAGATCACCTCCATGCATTTCCCAAAAAATATGCGTTGGGGAAACGGTCAAATGAAATTTATCAGACCAATACGTTGGATTACTGCGTTGTATGGTGAGCAGGTCATTCCTTTTCAAATTGCCGGTGTACAAAGCTCAAATATAACCCATGGCCATCGTTTCCTAGGTGCAGACACACAAATACACACTGCAGATGCATACGTAGAAACATTAAAAAGCCAATTTGTCATTGTGCAATCAAACGTTCGTGAAAAAATGATTCGAAACCAGATGAAGGAATTAGAACAACAACGGCATTTTACAATTGCAATTGATGAATCATTAATGCGGGAAGTACGTAATCTTGTGGAATATCCAAGCTTGTTTGTAGGTAATTTCGACGAAAACTACTTGAACCTACCAGAAGAAGTGTTGATTACTTCTATGAAGGAGCATCAACGTTATTTTCCAGTGAAATCTGCAGTTGGATCGTTATTACCATTTTTTGCAGCAGTACGAAATGGAGATAAGCATGCAATGGATACGGTAGCTCGTGGAAATGAAAAAGTACTCCATGCTCGTCTTGCAGATGCGCAGTTCTTTTATGATGAGGATCGAAAACAGTCCATCGCAACGTTCCAGGATAAGTTATCACGGGTTGTATTCCAAGAAAAATTAGGTACTTATCAGCAAAAGGTTAATCGAGTAGTTCAAATTGCAAGTGAAATTGCAAACCAATTAAATCTTAGTAATGACGAGAAACAGATCACAAAACGTGCTGCTGAGCTATGTAAATTTGATCTTGTTACCAATATGGTGAATGAATTTCCGGAGCTTCAAGGGTTGATGGGAATGAAATACGCTATCCACTTTGGTGAAGATAAAGACACAGCCATCGCAATTGGGGAACAATATTTGCCAAATCATGCTAATGGCGATCTACCTAAAACGGTTGCTGGATCAATTGTAAGTGTAGCAGATAAATTAGATACAATTGCTGGCTGCATTTTTGCAGGATTACGACCAACTGGTTCACAGGATCCGCATGGATTGAGAAGACAAGCAATTGGTGTTCTTCGTATCATGCAAGAGCATGATTGGGATATAACCGTTGAAAAACTTATTCATATACCAGTTGACGTATATCAATCTTTAGACAATATGGATACAAATGTTCCAACTATAGAAGAATTGAAAGATTTTGTTCGCCAACGAGCTGCCTTTTTATTAAAAGAAATATCTGTTCAACCAGATGTGATTGAAGCGATATTAAGTAATGAAATAGGTGTCTTAACTTATTCTGTCAATAAAGCGAAGGAACTTATGCGGCAAAGAAATAATATAGAATTCAAAAATATACAAGAAGCACTCGTTCGGATTTTAAATTTAGCAAAAAAGGCAGAGTCTACATCCATTCAACCGGAGCTTTTTGAAACGCCTTCAGAGTCAGCGTTGCATGATAAGATAATGGAAATTACGAATTCATATCAAGCAGCTAAAGAAAATCAAAATGCTACAGAGGCGCTGGAGCAGCTTAGTGCACTAGCGAATCCGATTCATGAATTCTTTGACCATAATATGGTCATGGTCGATGATGAAAAATTACGAGAAAATCGCTTAGCATTAATTAAGTATATTGCAGAGCTTATCATTGATTACGCAGATTTTGGCAGTGTAGAATGGAAGCAGCACCAACGATAAGTAAATAGTTTCTGTGTTTTTTAGCTAATATCCACATTATTTCGCACAAAAGTATGACATAGATTTCTTTTTATGGCCCAATCATATATAATATTGAAAAGTAGTATGACATACTGAATAATGGGTGGTGATGATGTGGAACTGTCAATGAGACAAGAGAAGATCCTGGAAATCGTAAAAGCGAACGGACCAATAACGGGTGAGAACATTGCGGAGCAGCTGAATTTAACGAGAGCAACATTACGGCCTGATCTCGCTATTTTAACGATGGCTGGATTTTTGGATGCAAGGCCGAGGGTCGGCTATTTCTTTACCGGCAAGACGGGCACGGAGTTGTTGACAGAGAAAATTAAAAAGTATAAAATTCATGAGCATCTTTCCATACCTATTGTAGTAAATGAAGAAATGTCCGTTTATGATGCAATTTCGACCATGTTCTTGGAGGATGTTGGAACACTTTTTGTAGTGGATGTTCACTCATGTCTAACTGGTGTATTATCTCGTAAAGATTTATTGCGTGCCAGTATTGGCAATCAAGATTTGCACTCCTTGTCTGTACATATTATTATGACTCGGATGCCAAATATTGCAGTATGTCGAAAAGACGATTTATTAATTGATGCAGCAAAGCAATTAATTACGAAACAAATCGATGGTCTTCCAGTTGTGAAAGATACAGAACAAGGATTAGAAGTGATTGGTCGTATCACCAAAACAACGATTACAAAGGTGTTTGTCGAATTAATTACAGACGAGCATATATAATGAGGGGGCTAGTAAATGGAAGCCAAGCCACTAGTATATGTACTTTCGGATTCCGTTGGTGAGACAGCAGAGTTAGTTATAAAAGCGGGCTTAAGCCAATTCAATAATGGGGAATACAAAATTCAACGTATCCCTTATGTGGATGATGTGGAAACTATTGACGATGCAATGCAGCTTGTTCAAGAAAATGGCGCAATGATTGGTTTCACACTAGTCGATCCGGTTTTGCGCAATTATGTGAATGAACAAGCAACAAAACTGAATATCAAGGCAGTAGATATTATGGGGCCGATGCTTCATGCGATGGAGGAAGTATTTGATACAAAACCAAGGCTGGAGCCAGGACTTGTTCATAAGCTGGATGAAGATTACTTCAAAAAAGTAGAAGCAATTGAATTTGCTGTGAAATATGATGATGGAAGAGATCCAAGAGGCATAGCGAGAGCTGATATTATTTTGATTGGTGTCTCTCGGACGTCAAAGACACCATTATCTCAATATCTTGCATTAAAACGATTAAAGGTTGCCAACGTACCAATCGTACCAGAGGTTGACCCACCTGAAGAATTATTCGATGTTGATCCTGAAAAATGTATTGGTTTACGTATACGACCAGATAAATTAAATGATATAAGAAAAGAAAGATTAAAAGCACTTGGACTTGCTGATGAAGCAACATATGCGAACATTAAAAGGATTCACCACGAATTGGAATACTTTGATAAAGTGGTTGGCCGGATTGGCTGTCATGTTATTGATGTGTCTAATAAAGCAGTAGAAGAAACAGCTAATATCATATTACAGTTTATCCAAAAGAAATAAGAAACATACATGTAAAGTAGAATTAAAAGGTAAGCATTTTGTGTGATTTAACAAAATGTTTATCTTTTTATTTCGATCCAAAAGGAAGATAAAAAAATAGTATTTTAACAGAATGTGTATTATAATTAGATTTTGTGTTAAAAGTACTTGCTAAGTACCTTTTTATACCTCCAATGTTTATGTTTGACGGACAAAGATATTCTGAAAAATAAAACATTGATTTTCAAGAAGGAATTTAAAGCAGTCATGTAGAATAATGTATAACAGGGTAATTATTTGGGGTAAAATTTTAATTTTACGTGCAGATACTTGCCAAATGAATAAAGTTTATAAATACCAAAAATGAGGTATTTTAAACTAAAAACGCCTAAAACAGCAATGAGTTACGTTCCTCATCGAGGGGCAATGCAGTGGAGAGGCGATTTTTCAGAAAAGAAATTTGTCGAATATTGGAGGATTATTTATTGGAATATCGAATTACTATAAAATGTGTTTATTTAAATGTATTAAATAAACGATAAAGCTTGGTGGGATGAATGTCGAATCAAATACCTGAAGAAACAATTGAATCTATTCGTAAATCCAATGATATTGTTGATGTTGTCGGTGAGTATGTTCAACTTAAAAAACAGGGGAAAAACTTTTTTGGTCTGTGCCCATTCCACGGGGAGAATACACCTTCATTTTCTGTTACTCAAGAAAAACAGATTTTCCACTGCTTTGGATGTGGTAAAGGCGGAAACGTCATAACTTTTATGATGGAAATGGAAGGATTTTCGTTTTTTGAAGCCTTAAAATATTTGGCTGCTAAAACTGGGATTAGTCTTCCTGAATCAACCATGCAGCAAGAAAACTCCATATCAAAAGAAAATCAAGATATTCTTTCTGCTTACGAATGGTTAACGAAGCTTTATAATCATTTGCTTCGCCATGCAAAGGATGGAAAAGAGGGTTATGCCTATTTTAAAGGCAGAGGATTAACGGATGAAACGATTGATCAGTTTAAATTGGGATTTGCTCCCAATGTGAATGATTTTACAAAAACCTTTTTAGAAAAGAAAGGCTTCCATTCATCCATGCTCGTGAAAGCTGGTTTATTATCATTAAATGATGATCATTCTATAACGGATAGCTTTCGAGGTCGAGTGATTTACCCAATCCGTAATCATATTGGTAAGACAATTGCGTTTGCTGGTAGAACGATTACAGAACAAGGACCCAAGTACCTGAACAGTTCAGAAAGTGAATTGTTTCAAAAAGGAAGATTACTTTATAATTTTGATTTAGCGAAAAAGCATATTCGCAAGCAAAATGAAGCAGTATTGTTTGAAGGATATATGGACGTTATTTCCGCCTACCAAGCTGGTGTCAGAAATAGTATCGCTACAATGGGAACTGCACTGACCGAATCGCAAGCGAAATTATTAAGACGCTATGTTGATACGGTTGTGATTTGTTTTGATGCTGATCAAGCCGGGTTGGATGGCGCATATAAAGCTGCAGCAATTCTTCAAAATGCAGGCTGCCTTGTTAAGGTAGCAAATGTTGGCGAAGGATTGGATCCAGATGGATATATCCAAGAATACGGGGCGGAAGCTTTTCAGAAGCATATTATTGACGCGAGCGACACGTATATGTCTTTTTTTATGAGATATATAAAAAAAGATTATAATGTACAGGTTGAAGGAGATCGCTTTCAGTATATTGAAGTAGTATTAAAGCGAATTGCTTTGATTGAAAGCCCTGTGGAAAGGGAATATTATGTACAGGAGCTTGCAAAAGAATATGATTTGTCGGCAGATACTTTACTTCAGGAAGTACAAGCATATCGCCAGCAATCGGTTAAAGTCAAGGATAATAGGGAAAAAGACCGATATACTAATAAGACAAATCATTTTATCAAACCAAAGCGTTTACTTCCCGCGTTTCATAATGCGGAAAGGCAATTGATTGCTTATATGCTGCAAGATGCTTCTATTGCTGATAAGGTTCAGCGAGAAATAGGAGTGGATTTTAATATTGAAATGCATAAAGTAATTGCCACTTATCTTTATGCATTTTATGAAGAAGGTAAGGACGCAGATGTAAGTTTGTTTATAGAACGATTAACAGACGAAACACACAGGAAATATATTTCCGAGATTGCGATGATACCGATATATGGTGAAATAACTGATAAGGAAATAAATGATTATATACGAATCATTCGCTCCGAAAATAAAGATTTGGCAAGTATGAGGCATTTAAAGCAGCAGCAGAAACTTGCCGAACAGCAGGATGATCCAATGAAAGCGGCAGAAATTGCAATGCAGATTATTTTATTAAAGAAACAAATGAAAGAGCATTATTAACTTCTTGTTATATGTAATAAGCTTATATATGTAAACAGCAAGTAGACTGAATTTAAATTGGAAAGTAGCTATTGGAAGGAGGGGGACTCATGGCCGAAGAAAAATCTTCTCAAACCAAAGACACAGAGCTAACGCTGGAACAGGCAAAAGATGTCCTGGTTGAGATGGGGAAAAAACGTGGAACATTGGCTTATGAAGAGATCGCGGATCGCTTGTCCCATTATGAAATTGAATCGGATCAGATGGATGAATTTTATGAGTACCTTGGAGAGCAGGGAGTCGAAGTTATTGGCGAATCAGATGAGGATCCAAATATGAAGGAAATATCCAAAGAAGAGGAATTTGATGTTAGCGATCTAAGTGTTCCTTTGGGAATTAAAATAAATGACCCTGTTCGCATGTATTTAAAAGAAATTGGTCGAGTGGATTTATTATCTGCCGATGAAGAAGTTGCATTAGCAACTCGAATCGAAGCTGGAGATGAAGAAGCTAAAAGACGATTGGCCGAAGCTAATTTACGTTTGGTTGTTAGTATTGCGAAACGCTATGTTGGTCGTGGTATGCTATTCTTGGATTTAATTCAAGAAGGTAATATGGGTCTCATGAAGGCTGTGGAGAAATTTGATCACAGCAAAGGGTTTAAATTTAGTACCTATGCAACTTGGTGGATTCGTCAAGCAATAACTCGAGCAATTGCTGACCAAGCCCGGACTATTCGTATTCCAGTTCATATGGTGGAAACAATCAATAAGTTGATTCGTGTTCAGCGCCAATTGTTACAAGATCTTGGTCGTGAACCAACACCAGAAGAAATCGGTAAAGAAATGGAATTAACTCCTGATAAAGTCCGTGACATCCTTAAAATAGCACAAGAACCGGTTTCGCTTGAAACACCAATCGGTGAGGAAGATGACTCACATTTGGGTGACTTTATTGAAGATCAGGAAGCGGTATCGCCGTCTGATCACGCAGCATATGAGTTATTGAAAGAACAGTTGGAAGATGTATTAGATACGCTTACAGACCGTGAAGAAAATGTGCTTCGACTTCGTTTCGGTTTGGATGATGGCCGTACAAGAACATTGGAAGAGGTTGGAAAAGTATTTGGCGTGACAAGGGAAAGAATTCGTCAAATAGAAGCGAAAGCGTTACGTAAACTTAGACACCCTAGTAGAAGTAAACGACTAAAGGATTTCTTGGAATAAACCACAAGATAGCTAATTGATTTAACTATACAACTGTGCAAGGCTAATGTACCGACTGTTGTTACAAAGTAGGCTCCTTGCACTTTTGTATGTTATTTCAGCACAAAGTAAGAATAAAGTTCTTTATCAACGTATGGTACCGTTTTCATGATTTGATATTCATTTTACTAAATATGAAATGGTTTTGCAAATTTGTTTTGATTTTTTAACATAAATGCATTCATGAGACAGATGATATAAAACTTTTAATTGTGAACGAATCGTGAACAGTCGGAAATTGTTTTACTGTTCATGCTGATTATTGGTATAATATGTACTGGTTTTACTTCAATTTTTAATTTTTATTATATCTTTCCCTTTAAACAATTGTAGTTATCGAGTAATATAAAGATAGCTTGTCATTATCATCATGTTTTATGGGAATACATAAGGAGGAAGCAAAATGAGCAGTAAGAACCCTGTTATCCCTTATGCAATTATTGCTGTTGTGGGGATCTTAGCAGTAATATTCATTTCTGTGATCGGTGTAAATCAGCGTGAAGAAATTAACAATGCTGCTGAGGGCGGAGAAGAACAGGCTGAAGGCGGAGAAGTTGCAGCGCCGGAAGAGATTTTTGAGAAGAACTGCGCAATGTGTCACGGTTCAGATTTATCCGGTGGAAGTGCTCCAGATCTCACGAAGGTTGGAAATGATCATTCGGCTGATGAAATTAAAGAAATTATCATAAAAGGTACAGATGGCGGTATGCCTGGTGGCCTTGTTGGTGATGAAGAAGCCGCAGCATTGGCGGAATGGCTTGGTGAAAAAAAGTAAATGAATAAGTAGAAAAGCTTTCTGCCTAGAACAGAAAGCTTTTCTTTATTAAAACACGTTTTTTCGTAGGAGACGTATTACTGAATGAAAACCAATTTATTACTCCATACCTGTTGATGATTTACCTTATTAATATGCTTCCTGTTTTACTATTTTTTTATGTGATGATACGTTATGGTTAGCGAATATGAATGTATGATAATAATTCTATGCAAGGGGTAAATAATGAGTAAACAAATAAAGCTTTCTAAACGATTGCAATTAGTTGCGAGCCTACTGCCCAAAGGCGCAAATTTTGCTGATATTGGTTCAGATCACGCCTACCTACCTTGTTTTGTTTGTATGAATGATCCAACAGCCCACGCAATATCAGGTGAAATTAATCAAGGACCATATGAAAGTGCAAAACAAACCGTTCTGGCTTATAACCTTACACAACGTGTAGATGTTAGGCTGGGAGATGGGTTATCTATTCTAGACGATAATGAGGTAAATGAAATTGTAATAGCGGGGATGGGGGGATCGTTAATTACGTCCATTCTGGAAGCGGGTAAAAAGAAACTAGATAAAGTAGACCGAATAATTGTCCAACCAAACATAGATGAGCGAAGTGTACGTCAATGGTTTATGGATAATGGATACACAATTGAATCGGAAAAGCTACTTGAAGAGAATGGTCATTTATATGAAATCATTTGTGCCAGAAAGAATCATGATCAACAATCACTGGAACTTTCTGAAAAGGATTTGTTGTTTGGACCTATTTTACGGAAAAATAAAAGTAATGATTTTATGAATAAATGGTTGGCCATATATAAAAAACAGCAACGGATAATAAAGCAGATGGAACATTCAGTGCATGCGTCGGAGAAAAGAGTAAATCAATTTAAAGCAGAATGCAAATGGATGGAGGAGGAGCTGCAAATTGCCAAAAAACTGGACAAATAAAGATGTATTTCAAATCATGGAAGATTGGGCACCAGCGCATCTCGCTTATGATTGGGATCATGTCGGTCTACAGGTTGGCTCTTATAAGCAAGAGGTAAGTAAAATATTGGTTACGCTTGACGTTGTAGAACCTGTAGTGGATGAGGCAATCGAAAAGGGGATCGATTTAATTATCGCACATCACCCTTTACTTTTTAAAGCAATTCATACACTGGACATGGATTCACAAAAAGGAAGAATCATCCAGAAACTGATTCAACACGGAATTTCTGTGTTCGCAGCTCATACGAATTTAGATATTGCTGCCGGTGGTGTAAATGATATGTTAGCGGATTGCTTAAATTTACAACACCGTAAGCCCCTAGTTGTAACTTACCAAGAGCCATTATATAAATTAGCAGTGTATGTACCTGAAACACATATTGAACAGATTCTTGATGCGTTTGCTGTGCATGGTGCAGGCCATATTGGAAATTATAGTCATTGCAGTTTTCAAACGAAAGGTATCGGAACGTTTAAACCATTAGAAGACACCATTCCATTTATCGGAACACCACATCAGTTGGAAGAGGTCGCAGAAAAAAAGGTGGAAACAATTGTACCACAACGTTTGCTTCACGATACATTGGCTGCTGTGATAGCTGCCCATCCGTATGAAGAACCGGCATATGATATATATCCATTACAAAATAAAACAAATAATTTAGGCTTGGGAAGAATTGGTATGCTGCCAAAAGAAATGACGACCGCAGAATTATGTTCAGTTGTCAAATCAGCTTATCAAGTAGACAATCTACGTATTGCAGGTAATTTAGAGTCCTCAGCTACATGTGTTGCTATACTTGGGGGGAGTGGGGAGAAATATATTGATGCTGCGATCCGAGCAGGAGCTGATGCATTTATTACTGGAGATTTGTCCTTCCACCCAGCTTTAGATGGTAAATTGGATGGAATAACTTTAATTGATCCTGGACATCACGTTGAAAAAGTGATGATTAATGGGACGGTATCTTATTTGAAAGCACAGCTTCATCAAACCGAAATAGAAGTGTTAGGCTCAAATGTTGATACAGAACCATTTACATTTATTTAGTATCTAGAAATGAGATATATTAGTCGCCAGTTATCAAAATATTGTATTTCGGTAGCTTGGCAAAAGGAGTTTTCAGATGAAAAACCAATCGTTTGATTCATTCGATTTTAAACCGCTAATTAAACAAGCTGTGGAGCAACTGCATTTTATTAAACCAACAGAAATCCAGCAGGAGTTAATACCGGCGATTTTAAATGGGCAGAGTGTTATCGGACAATCTCAGACGGGATCTGGGAAAACACATGCATTCTTACTGCCCTTGTTCAATCAACTGAAGGAACAAAGTAAGGATGTTCAACTTGTATTGACCGCGCCGACTAGAGAGTTAGCCAGTCAAATCTTTGATGAAGTAAAACGTATGATTCAATACACGAATAAAGAAGAAGTATGGACGGCAAAACTGCTTATCGGCGGAACGGACAAGCAACGGATGCAGGACAAGCTGAAAACTGCACCTGATATTATTGTAGGTACCCCTGGCAGAATTTTGGATATGGTTGAAAGTGGTGCAGTTTCTATATTTTCTGCAACAGCATTTGTTATTGATGAAGCAGATTTAATGTTAGATATGGGTTTTATTAGTGATATTGATAAATTATTGGTTCGCTCTCATTCGGATGTACAGCTGCTTGTCTTCTCAGCTACCATTCCAACACGTTTAGAGCATTTCTTTAAAAAATATTTGGAGAATCCATTGTATGTCAAAATCGATCAAAAGATATCTCCTGAATTAATGGAACATCGAATGATTGATTTACGTCATCGTGATGCAGCAAAGGTTATTAAACATCTTTCCACTGTAATACAGCCTTATTTGGCCATTATTTTTACAAATGGAAAAGATAATGCGGATCAATTGGCGGAGAAGTTGCAGCAGCAAGGACTGGATGTGGGTCTACTTCATGGTGGTTTAACACCAAGACAAAGAAAACGAGTCGTTAAAGAAATACAGAATCTACGGTATCAATATGTTGTATGCACAGACTTAGCTTCGAGAGGGATTGATATTAAAGGAGTTAGTCATGTCATCAATGCGCAATTGCCAAAAGAGGAGCCCTTTTATATACATCGTAGCGGTAGAACAGCTCGTGCAGGACTAGAAGGTACAGTGATAAGTTTGTACACAGAACAAGATATACCGATGTTAAAGTTGCTTGAAAAAAGAGGGTTATCATTTGTGTATTGTGATGTAAAAGATGGGGAATGGACGGATGCCAAACCATGGAATAAACGCCAGTTAAGAACACAAACGGCAACGGATTTGGATAAAGAAGCATGGAAAAGGGTAAAAAAACCAACAAAGGTTAAACCTGGTTATAAGAAAAAAATGAAAAAGCAGCAAGAAGCAATCAAAAAGCAATTGCAAAAGAAAGAGAAATCAAATAGAAATCGAAGAAAATAATTTGGGGAGAGTGTTTGCTTTGTTAAAAATAGGTTCTCATGTTTCCATGAGTGGAAAGAAAATGCTATTGGGTGCGAGTGAGGAAGCAGCGAGCTATGGTGCAAATACGTTTATGATTTATACTGGTGCACCACAAAATACACGTAGAAAAGCAATTGAAGAATTAAACATTGAAGCAGGTCAAGCACATATGAAAGAGCATGGCATGCAGGATATGGTTGTTCATGCACCATATATCATAAATATTGCTAATACGGTTAAACCCGAGACCTTTGATTTAGGTGTTCGTTTCCTGAGAAGTGAGATAGAAAGAACAGCTGCACTTGGGGGAAAACAAATCGTATTACATCCAGGTGCTCATGTTGGCGCGGGAGATGTGGCTGGCATTAAAAAAATCATTGAAGGTATAAATGAAGTCCTTGTAAAAGAAGATGATGTACAAATTGCGCTGGAAACAATGGCTGGTAAAGGTACTGAAATTGGACGAAGCTTTGATGAACTTGCGCGAATCATTGATGGGGTTACCCATAATGAAAAGCTATCTATTTGCCTGGATACCTGCCATATTCATGATGCTGGTTATGACGTTGTAAACGACTTTGATGGTGTCTTAAATGAATTTGATCATATTATTGGTGTAGATCGAATTAAGGTTGTACATGTCAATGACAGTAAAAATGAACGTGGTGCAGGAAAGGACCGTCACGAAAATATTGGTTTTGGTCATATTGGTTTTGATGCCTTACATGGTGTGATTAACCACCCACAATTAAAAGAATTACCGAAGATTTTAGAAACACCATATGTAGGGGAAGATAAGAAAAACAAAAAACCACCTTATCAATTTGAAATCAAGATGATCAAAGACGGCAATTTTGATCCAAATCTAAAAGAAAAAATAATGGAGCAAGCATAAATAAATAAAACAGCACCTTACTAGGGTGCTGTTTTATTTATACGATGACTTATTCAAAAAGCGACTCCACACCATAAGATTGGACGATTTCATAAAATAAACGTTCTGCTTTTGCAGCCGTCTGTTCATTCGTAATAGCGGCAAGTTCCCTTAGCATGTTTTTTCTACCTTGTATTGAAAATAAATCCAATGGTTGGGTTTGTATATAGTGGATAATCTGACTAGCCTCCTGATCAGTCAATGAGAAGCCATAGGTATTGCCATAATGTATGAGGTCTCTTTTCTTTAGCTGTTTTACCTTCATTAAAATTAGTTCTTGAATAAATTTCGACATGAACAAAGCTCCTTTTATTTGATTGGTGCTATTATATGCAGCAACATACTCGTAATGTCACCAGAAAAAATGACATTAACATATAATGGTTGTCCAAAAAATAACATCATAATTCAACCGCTGTCTTCACAAACTATACTTGCACCTCAATACGATAAAGGAGGTCTTGTATATGGAGCCGTGGGATATGAAAAATCCTGATGACACAAAAGACGGACGTGCACAAGGTAATGGAGAACCAAGAAAACCAATTACCTATGATGCGCCTGAAAACATTACCGCATTTAGCAAACGAGAAGAAGAAACAGCGGCTGAATTAACACCAGACAGGGCAGATTTTCGTCAAGCTGATTCTGATACGGATGATGCGCATGTAAGTGGTAAAGCAATGGGTTGGATAGCGATTGCTTTATCTGCGATATCCTTTTTCTGGCTGCCAATTATCTTGGGAGCGGCAGGGATTATTGTAGGTTTTGTAGCAAGAAGTCGTCATGCGGAGACGCTTGGTACGATTGCAATCGTTGCTGGTGCAGTAGCAATTGTACTTCGATTGTTTATCGCACCATTTACCTTTTGACTTTAAAACAAATATCAATACCAGTACATCCCGTGGAACGAAAGCATTGTTTCCACGGGTTTTTTTATAATTTTTATTGAACTATTTTAAGAAGACAATTGTTATTCCGTATTTTCCCCAGCGTGGTATAATGGGAAATAGTAGTACGTATGTGCTTGCAGCTCATTTGGATTTACATTCGGATTCAACATCATAAAATCTGCTCTCATCTGCTCTACATTCATCAAAAAAATATGTGGTGCATTTATTTGCTCAATGATGGTAAGGAAAGAATCACCTGGCAGTACCTTTTGCTTAATAACGACAAAGGCTACGTGTTTGATAGAAGCAGATTCTTCGTTTTCTTGACGTTTTGGGGTGGACCCAATTGTTAAATCTTTATATATACTTGTAAGTACGAGAAATATTAATACATATAAACTTAACCTTTTTAAGAAGCGCAATAAAATTTCTCCTTTTAGTGAAACATTCTGTAAGGGTATTGCGTATAAGTAGTGAAAGGTAAGGAGGGGGACATATTGGAAATATTTTCTCATGATTGGATCGGGTTATTAATTACTGGTTTTGCAACGATGTTTTTAATTGGTGAAATACTTGTCAATATGAGAGGATTATTCGCTTTATTAGGAATCGGTTTTATAACTGTATATTTTTCTGTTTACTTAGAGACAGGTTCTCTTATGCTTATGCTTATTATTTATTTCATTGGTTTATTACTGATTATTATTGATGGTAAATTGCTCAACGATGGTACATTGGCAACATTAGGGGTTGCCAGTATGTTTATCGCCGTCGCATTACCAGCACCTTCCTTTGTAGCAGGTATGTACGGGGTGCTTGGCGTCCTGCTTGGTGGTGCAGGTTCATTGCTTTTCCTTAAGGTATTTAAGAGAAGAGAGATGTGGACAAAGATTGCTTTGACAGATCAGCTCTCCACAGAAGCCGGTTATAATTCCTTAAGTGAGGAATATGCTGCATTAATCAATCAAACGGGGGAAACACTGAATGATTTTCGACCTGTAGGTACGTTAAGAATTAATAATAAAGATTATAGTGCGGTATCCAATGGACAATGGATTCCGAAACATACAAAGGTAAAAGTTGTTCAAGTAGATGGAACAAAGATTATGGTAGAAGAACTGACAGATTGATTCAATAATTGATTTTACCGGTAGAAGATGATATTCAACTTCTGCCGGTTTTTATTTTGTTTATAGAAAATACTAATGACAATATGAACCGATTGTTAAATGATTGTAAAGTTTGTTAGCGTACCATTTACAAATGGACTAGCATGCAGAATAATGAAATCATACATAACTACATGATTATCGAAAGGAAGTCGCAACCAGTGGATATTGATGTACAGAGATTATTATTTGATTTTTTGGGTGGACTCGGGATTTTCTTGCTTGGAATTAAATTTATGGGGGAAGGATTACAGAAATCAGCTGGCGATCGTCTTCGTGATATACTTGATCGATTTACGAGTAATCCTTTTCTGGGTGTACTGGCTGGTATAGTCGTAACGGTGCTAATACAGAGTAGCTCTGGGACAACGGTATTAACTGTTGGATTGGTTAATGCAGGTTTTATGACATTAAGACAAGCTATCGGTGTAATTATGGGTGCTAACATCGGTACTACTGTTACAGCATTCATTATTGGTTTTGACCTTGGGGCATATTCTTTACCAATCATAGCTGTAGGAAGCTTTTTAATTTTATTCTTTAAAAACCAAAAAATAAATGCATTGGGACAGGCTGTCTTTGGTTTTGGAGCATTATTCTTTGGTCTGGATTTGATGAGTAGCGGAATGTCGCCATTACGTGATTTGGAAACTTTTCATGAACTTACCCAAAGTATGAGTAATAGTCCTATTTTAGGAGTAGTAATTGGTACAGTGTTTACCTTAATTGTACAGAGCTCCAGTGCAACAATTGGTATTTTACAGGGATTATTTACCGAAGGGGCAATAGAGCTAAAAGCAGCAATCCCAGTGTTGTTTGGAGATAATATTGGTACAACCATCACAGCTATATTAGCTGCAATTGGCACAAGTGTTGCTGCGAAGCGTGCTGCTTTAACCCATGTGATTTTCAACGTCATTGGTACAGTCGTATTCATGCTATTGCTTGGAATTTTCACGGTTTATATTGGGTATCTACAGCAGGCGTTGGATCTAAATCCTGCGATGACCATTGCTTTTGCGCATGGAAATTTCAACATCATGAATACCATTATCCAGTTTCCGTTTATAGGTGCTTTGGCATGGCTGGTAACTAAAATCATCCCAGGTAAGGATGTACTGATTGAGTATAATCCAAAGCACTTGGATCCAATTTTTGTACAGCAATCTTCAGCACTAGCATTGGATCAAGCAAAAGCCGAATTAATTCGTATGGGAGAATATGCATTTCAAGGTCTAGAAGAAACGAATGCATATCTGACTAGCCATCAGCAAAAACACGCTGAAATGGCTAGACAAATAGAAGGTGCATTAAATAATTTAGATCGGCATATTACCAATTATTTAGTTGATATTTCACGCGGATCCATGTCTGAACTGGAAAGTGAAAAGCATACTGCATTAATGGATACGGTGAGGGATATTGAAAGAATTGGTGACCATTTTGAAAATATTATTGAATTAATTGATTTTAAAATTTCTAATAAAGTTGTCATTACCGAGCAGGCCCAGGAAGACTTGAATAATATGTTTGATTTAACGATTCTTACGGTGAAACAAGCCATTAAAGCACTTGACACCATGGATCGTGAAGAAGCACTTGCTGTTGTACAGAAAGAAGATAAAATTGATAAGATGGAAGGCGTATATCGTAAAAAACATATCATTCGCGTAAATGAAGGCGTATGTGATGCCTCAGCAGGCATTGTATTCGTAGACATAATCAGTAATTTAGAACGTATTGGTGACCATGCAGTTAACATAGCGGAAGAAGTATTGAGTTAATGTATAAGGAGCTGACTAACGCAGCTCCTTATTTGTAAATTTCGGAAATGAAAACACTTTTAACACAGATGAACAGCCAGTAGAGACCTGTTTGAAATTTTTATCGACACGCTAAATAACGGAATTACTTTCCGCTGTTAGGAGACTAAACGGTCTTGAATTGTAAGGTTATTTATATTTTTATTGTCTCATCATCAAGAATATAATATCTTTTGCATTTTAACTATTGAAAACAAGTTTTGAAAGTGCTATAGTATTAATTGTTGTTTCAAACACATGTTTTTAATGAACTTAAATAAATGATTGACAGAAATCATTCTACATGGTAAATTTAATTTCGTTGTTATCCTTTCGACAATTATTTTAAGCCAAGATTTCGTAATGAATCATATCTTCCATACCAACCTGGAAATTAATGGCGGCGTAGCTCAGCTGGCGAGAGCGTACGGTTCATACCCGTGAGGTCGTGGGTTCGATCCCCTCCGCCGCTATCCTAATCATCACACCTATGGCGATCGTGGCGAAGTGGTTAACGCACCGGATTGTGGCTCCGGCAGACGTGGGTTCGATCCCCATCGATCGCCCCATACATAATAGCTATTCGGACCCTTAGCTCAGTTGGTTAGAGCTATCGGCTCATAACCGATCGGTCGCAGGTTCGAGTCCTGCAGGGTCCACCATTAAAACTCGGAGGAATACCCAAGTCTGGCTGAAGGGATCGGTCTTGAAAACCGACAGGGGTGTCAAAGCCCGCGGGGGTTCGAATCCCTCTTCCTCCTCCATTTTATTTAAGTAATACATATTTTGTGGAATATCAATGAATGTTCGATGAAAGAACTCTGACATCAGAATTGCAACAAAAAAATCTAATATTACATGGCTCGGTAGCTCAGTCGGTAGAGCAAAGGACTGAAAATCCTTGTGTCGGCGGTTCGATTCCGTCCCGAGCCACTTTTTTAACAAGCGAAAACGCTTGTTTTTTTATGCTGTTTTTATGCAAACCGACAACATATGCGTAAAATATGGAAGAAATATTGGAAAAGCTTATTCCCATCATATAAAAAACTGGAATAATAAATCATGATTATGCCATATAGATACTGTCTTTCTAAACAAGGAAGCCAATGTAACTCGTAGACCGCCATGAAGCTTGGAAGGATAAGGAGGACGGATAATTGAATGGCTTTAACCCTAAAGTGTAGGATTTGTGTGTCTGTAGACATGTGCGTATCAACATGCATATGATTTGCAACCTAAGTGCTGCTTTGATAATCTGAATAGGAAAGGGTGAATTTTCATTCCTTTTTAATATCCAAATTATTAGAGGAGGAATTATAATGGCATTTGAATTACCAGAACTACCTTATGCATATGATGCACTAGAACCTACAATTGACAAAGAAACCATGAACATTCACCATACAAAGCATCATAACACGTATGTGACGAATCTAAATGGTGCATTGGAAGGTCATGCTGATCTACAATCTAAATCATTGGAAGACTTAATCAGCAATTTAGATGCTGTACCAGCAGATATCCGTACCGCTGTAAGAAACAATGGTGGGGGACATGCTAACCACAGCCTATTCTGGAAAACTCTTTCACCAAACGGTGGCGGAAATCCTTCTGGTGAATTAGCAGAAAAAATTGATGCAAAGTTTGGTAGCTTTGATAAATTTAAAGAAGCATTTGAAACTGCTGCAAAAACGCGCTTTGGATCCGGTTGGGCATGGCTCGTTCTTGATAATGGAGAAATAGATGTAATTAGTACTCCTAACCAAGATAACCCTCTAATGGAAGGTAAAACTCCTTTACTAGGATTAGACGTGTGGGAGCATGCTTATTATTTAAAATATCAAAACAAGCGTCCTGAATATTGCGCAGCATTCTGGAATGTTGTAAATTGGGATGAAGTTGCTAAGAACTACAATGAAGCTAAATAATTTTCATTAAAAATATAGGAGCATATCCACTTGGATATGCTCCTATTGCTTTAAAGGATTGGTGCTGAATAAATCATAATTCCTATGAAATATTGTATATCCATATCTGTTTTGCCAACACTAATGAAAGATGAAAAGGGGCAATTCAGATATGAATAAAATGGTTCAATCATTTATGAGTCGTCATGAAATTAATCGGGATTTAGTCATCTTGCTTGTTATTGGTGGATTATATTCATTGGGAATATTTCTGTCTAATACTTTTGTCAATATCTACCTATGGCGTCAGGCGGGGGACTACATGACAATTGCTATGTATAACTTAGCAATTTTTTTATTTCAACCACTTTCTTTTTATATCGCTGGTAAAATGGCTAAGCGCATCGAAAGGGTTATTGTGTTACGAATGGGAGTCATTTTTTTATCATTATTTTTCATCATCGTCCTCTTACTCGGTGAACAAGCAGCAACGTATAACTTTATGCTTGGTATTGTGTTGGGAATTGGATACGGCTTTTATTGGTTGGCTTATAATGTATTGACATTTGAAATTACGGAGCCGGAAACAAGAGATTTCTTTAATGGCTTTCTCGGTATATTACAATCCTTTGGAGGTATGGCTGGACCAATTGCTGCGGGATATATCATTACGCAGTTACCTGAGGCAACAGGATATACGTGGATATTTAGTATTTCATTTATGCTATTCATCATTGCTGTTGTTTGCAGCTTTTTCCTTAGACGCAGACACGCAGAGGGAAGATTTTATTTCAAAAGGATTTTAGATGAAAGACATCATAATAAAAATTGGCAACGTATATTGTATGCCCATTTTTTTCAGGGATTGCGTGAAGGTATCTTTGCATTTGTAATTACCATTTGGGTTTACTTAATAACAAAGAGTGAATTTTATCTTGGCGTATTTAATTTAGCTTTTTCCGGGATGTCTTTGTTGGTTTATTTTGTTGCAATTAAATTAATTACTCCAACGAAAAGAAAAATATTTATTTTATATGGCAGCTTGGTTTTATATGCATCCCTATTTATCATTTTATATCGAATGAACTACCAATCGCTCATAATATATGCGGTAATTATCGGCATAGCCTATCCATTAATTAATGTACCTTATGCATCCCTAACATATGATGTTATTGGCAAGGCATGGAAAGCAAAGGAAATGCGAATTGAATACATTGTGATTCGGGAATTGTTCATAAATCTAGGCAGGGTGCTGTCCATTTCCGTTTTTATTGTATCTGCCATCTTTTTAGATATAGAAAGGGTTATTCCATATTTACTTATTTTATTTGGAGTTGGACATTTAATGATTTACCCCCTTATCAAAAACATTTACTTACAAACGACAGAAGAAAAAGAGTTACTCGTAAAGGAACAATTATCTGATGAAAAAAATCGTTAATCATAAAGATAAAAAAGATGTTATAATGTAATAGGTAAATTCAAGGGGGAGAAAAATATGATAAAGAAAAAGAAGAAAAAAGCACAACTTCCATTTCGATTAAATATTTTATTCTTTATTGTATTTTTGATGTTCTCTGTTTTGATCATCCAGCTTGGAGTTGTTCAAATTCTAAATGGTGAGAAATATGAAGAAGAAATCAATAAAACAGTGAAGGATACAACGAAAATTCCAGTACCACGTGGAAAGATATATGATCGGAATCATGATTTAGTCGTGGATAATAAACCACTATATTCCATAACCTATACCCCGCCAAAGGGTGTACAGGCAAAGGATAAATTAGAGCTTGCTCAAAAGTTATCGAATTATATTACGATGTATGATACGACCGATAAAAAAGATAAAAAAGCTAAATTAAAGTCTATTTCGGAACGTCAACGTAAGGAGTACTGGTATTTGCTACATGAAGAAGAGGCTGTGGCAAAATTGAAAGACGGTGAACTTGAAAAACTGTCGAACGCTGAACAATATAAGACGATTTTAAAGCGAATAACAGACGAAGAACTTGCTGAAATAACAGAGAAGGATGAACATATCATCCTGATAAAAAGAGAATTAGACAAAGCCTATTCTTTAACACCGCAGATTGTTAAGAACGAAAATGTGACCTCCGAGGAATATGCCAAGGTTGCCGAGCATCTGGATGAATTACCTGGTATTAACGCGACAACCGATTGGAACCGAGAGTATCTGTATGATGAAACATTCAAAAATATACTCGGAAATATTTCTACTGAAAAAATTGGCTTACCTGCTGAAAAGCTTCAGTATTATCTTGCAAAAGGATACAGTCGTAACGATAGAGTTGGTACGAGTGGATTAGAAGAGCAATATGAGGATGTGTTAAGAGGACGTAAGGAACAAATACAATATTCAACCAATAAAAATGGAAAAATTGTCGACACAAAAACCGTTGTAAAAGGGGAACGAGGTAAAGATCTCGTCCTAACTGTTGATATGGAATTCCAGGAAAAAGTAGATGAGGTTGTTCGTAAAGAGCTTAAAACTGCAATCAACAAGTTCCCGTATCAAAATAGATTTTTAGAGGATGCACTTGCAGTTGTGCTTAATCCTCAAACGGGTGAGATTCTCGCAGTTTCAGGACAGCATTATGATCGGGATGAAAAGAAATTTGTCGATAATTCCTACCGCACCTTATATGATGCACACCGTCCTGGTTCAACCGTAAAAGGTGCCAGCGTACTGGCAGGCTATCAATCCGGTGTCATTTCGCCAGGGGATGCTTTTTATGACCGACCATTAAAAATTGCTGGAACGAAAAAGATGGGTTCTTGGATGAATCTAGGGTATGTGAACGATTTGGATGCCCTAAGAAGATCTTCTAACGTTTACATGTTTTATATTGCCCTTCGTATGGGCGGAGATTATCGGAATCCATTTCCAAATAACGCTTCTGTTAAATTTAATAATAGTGCGTTTCAGGAAATGCGTAATTATTTTTATCAGTTTGGACTCGGTGTAAAAACAGGAATCGATTTTCCTTTTGAATCAACAGGATATGTTGGACAAACTCCACAAGCTGGTAATTTATTACACTTTGCAATTGGACAGTATGATACCTATACCCCTATGCAATTGGCCCAATATGTTGCCACAATTGCAAATGATGGCTATCGTGTTCGACCACATTTTTTAAAGGAAATACGGAATCCCGATGGTAATGCGGAAGATGAATTGGGTACCATTTATCGAAGCAAAAATACAGAAGTGCTTAATCGAGTTGAAATGGATAGTAGTTATATCAAACGAGTTCAAGAAGGTTTCCGTCAAGCACTGCAATCTCCAGGTGGTACGGGATATAGTTATTTTGCGAATAAGGACTATAAACCTGCTGGTAAAACAGGTACAGCGGAGAACGAAGTATTTGTAAATGGGAATAAAATTTATACTGAGAATTTATCGTTAATTGGTTATGCACCATATGACGAGCCGGAAATTGCCTTTGCTGTAATCGTCCCTTATTTAGGCAGTGTACGTGGCCAGCATCCAATCCAGCATAAGATAGGTGAGGGGATTTTAGATACGTATTTTGAATTGAAGAAAGAACGTGATCAAGGCGAAGAGAAGGCGAAGGATACAAAAGAGGAAGAAACAGATTCAGATGAATAAGTAATGAATAAAGCAGCATTTCCCAAAATGGAAATGCTGCTTTAAGTTATTTTGTAAGTAATTTAGCTATTTCATTAAACGTCATATCGCTATTTACTTTAAAGTTACCCAGCTGAATCTTTAAGCTGTAACCTTCATCTTCCAAGTATTTATTGAATTTCGAGCCATCCTTGATGACTTTATTTTCTTCTAGTAAATCACCAATTGTAGAAGAAGGCATACCTGATTCAATTTTTAAGGTGTATGTAACAACCTTATCTTTATCATCTTTCTTGTCATCTTTTTTATCTGTTTTTTCATGTTCAGATGTTTTATCTTTTGTATTGTCTTCTTTCTTGTCTGTTTCTTTCTTACTGTTATCTTTCGAATCGGTTGTCTGGTCGTCTTTTGCTTGATCCTGCTTGTCATCTTTATCCGTTTTCTCTGTATCTTCATTGGCTTTTTGTTGTTCATCATCTTTTTGTAACGACAAAGCAATGTACTCGGATTCTGACATGACACGGTACCCTTCATCCTTCATAATATTTATCATATCATCCACTGGATATTCTTCAGCTCTCTTTTCAGAGGTGTTAAAGAACAGGGATGATATTAGGATGATGAGTCCAGCAGCAAAGAGGCCTAAAGAAAATGCTCGTATCGGACTTCTCATCGTATTCACCTATCTTTGTATTAATAATTTTTTAGTATTGTTTGTATATCATGCACACTTAGATCTGTGTTTTTAGAGATATCTGTCGGAGAGTAACCTTGTTGTGATAGCTCATACACCTTTTGGATAAGCAGTGGTTGGAAATCCCTGCTTGCAACTTGCTGCGTATCAGTTGAGTTGGTTAGTAGCTCCTCTTCCAGAATTTTGATTTTCTTTTTCATTTGATATGCATCCTGCATGGTCGATATGGATAATTGTTCAATTTGACTTTCCAGACTTTCGAACCGATCATTCATAAAGAATGATAATATAAACAGTATCACAGCGATTGCGATAATCGCTATTCCAACATAAATCAACATTTTCTTGCCCTCCCAATTGTAATACAATACTCTATTATTTATACCATACAATTGGAAAAGTATAAACCATAAAAAATTTTCCTTTGTCTGTTGATAGAATGTTTAATATCTGCTATTATAATTAAGTCAGAGATGTATTTTTTACCGATAATGAAATGGTAAGATTTTATAGTTTGGAGGGAAAACCATGCGCGTTAACATTACATTAGCTTGCACTGAATCTGGTGAACGTAATTATATTACTACGAAAAACAAGCGTACAAATCCTGAGCGAATTGAGCTTATGAAATATTGCCCACGTTTGAAAAAACACACGCTTCATCGTGAAACAAAATAAGTATTGAAAAACCCTTGTATGTACATATCGAGGGTTTTTTTAATACCATCAATTTTTTTCTTATACTTTCGTCTTAAGGTATACTTTTGTTAGCGTGTAAACTTAATCATGGAGGCGGGCGTTTATGAATAAACAAGCATGGAGACAACAACTTATACATCAAATGCAAAGTCTAGATGTCAATTACCGTAAAACTATTGAAAAAAGAATGACGGAACAACTACTTGCATCCCCTTATTGGGAGAGCGCGGAAGTAATCGGTATTACGATATCGCAAGGCTTTGAGTGGGACACAAGAATGATTATTGAAGCAGGTTGGAATCAGGGAAAGAATATTTGTGTTCCGAAATGTAATCCAAAATCAAAAGAATTGGTATTTTATATAATAGAAAGCTATGATCAATTGGAAACCGTTTATTATAATTTATTAGAACCAATCCCAACAGATTCACATCGCGTCAACAAGACAAATATTAATTTACTTGTTGTGCCCGGACTTGTTTTTGATGAGCGTGGATATCGAATTGGTTTTGGTGGTGGATATTATGATCGTTTCCTCACTAATTTTCCAAATCAAACGGTGTCTCTTCTGCATCCCATGCAATTCACAAAAGAAATTCCAGCAGAGCCTTTCGACCGTAGCGTAGAGCATCTCATTATTTATGATGGGTGAGGGGGGAAGACGATGAATCGATATGCAAGACAAATTCTTTTTAAACCGATTGGAGAACAAGGACAGCGACGACTTGCTGAGAGTCGGGTGCTGGTAGTTGGGGTCGGTGCGTTAGGCACAGTAATTAGTAATCATTTGGTTCGAGCAGGTGTGGGGAATATTCGCCTAATTGACCGGGATGTTGTTGAAGCAAGTAATTTGCAAAGACAAATGTTATTTGATGAAAGCGATGTTGCCAATGCATTGCCAAAAGCGATTGCTGCCAAAGAAAAACTTTCTAACATCAATAGCCAAGTCCAGGTGGAAGCAATTGTCGGACATGTTTCTAATGAAAATATCGAAGAACTAACGAAAGATGTGGATATTGTATTAGATGGAACGGACAATTTTGCAACAAGATTTTTAATGAATGACATATGCTTTCAGCGTGGTATACCATACGCGTATGGTGGCGTAGTTAGTTCAAGAGGAATGACGGCGTTGTTTATACCGCATACAACTGCTTGTCTACGGTGTCATGTGAAAGAAGGTGCTGGAACAGGACAGACATGTGATACAGTAGGTGTGATTTCACCAGTTGTTGACATCATTTCATCATTGCAGGTAACGGAAGCTTTAAAATACCTGACTGGAAATCTGGATGCGCTACGTGGCACACTACAAACGATAGATATATGGGGAAATCAATCCTATGACATTAGCTTACAATCAAAGGATTCAGCATGTCCTGTTTGTACCCACGATACATTTCCTGCGCTAGAGCGAAGTCCATCATCAGACACCTCTGTTTTATGTGGAAGAAATACAGTACAAATCCATCAGAAACAAAGTATTGATTTAGCACAGTGGGGAAAACAACTGTCATCTATAGCAGATGTGAAACAAACACCATTTTTATTAAAAGCACACGTAGACGCTCAAAAAGAATTTGTTCTGTTCCCGGATGGCAGGGTACTTGTGCAAGGAACGGAAGACCCGATTGAAGCACGCGCATGGTACGACCGTTATATAGGTTCCTAATGCATAATATCCTATCATTATGAAAATAACTAAGTGCACCATTGGTAAAGAGGGTGCAAAGGATGAGAAATGTATATGTGTTCCTAGGAATATTGATTTCTGTGTTTTTTATATTGAAGCTGCGTTATCGTATTTTAAACGTATTGATGAAATTTGGCGTGTTTAGAAAAATAGCAGTTCGTTCATTCATGAAGGTTCCAATCGTAAAAAAAAGCGCATTGGAAATCATGGATTCCCAATCATGATACAAACGGTTCTGTATATCCAAAAATAAGTACCTGGATCTTTACTGGGTACTTATTTTTTTATGAATGGTCATAAGCTGTAATAAATGTGTTAGGATGGTTCAAAAGATATATCTTTTGAATAAAAGAAGTGATTAAAAGAGTGTTTTTATAACTGTTTTGGTATGATGTGGTGTAGGGAGGAAATCGAATGAATGATTTAGAAGTATATAGAATGTATTCGTTTGCCAATCATTTGGCAAAACAACATCATTTTGAAATACTCCATATTAATGAAGAGAACGAAGAAATATGGTTGGTAAAATATCAAGATAAACAATCTATTATCACAAGGATTTTTCATAAGGATTATAATTGGAAAAATCATTTGAAACAGGATATTGGTAGTGTGTTTCAACGCGTAAAATCAATGGGGAAATTGCTGCAAGGAAAACAGATCATTATTCATAATGTTTATATTGCAAAACATACTCCTGTAGATGATTGGGAGCTTTTGAAAAAGCCAATGGTACTGCGTGAAAAAAAGCCAATTGCAATGCATGTATATTATATGGATGAAAATAACTTTGAACAGGAAGAAGCGCGTTATTTCAAGACAACTGGTATGGAGCAAGAAAGCACTCACAATCTAGTTTCAGAGGAAAATTTATCTTTAGAAATTGAACATCATAAACAAGAACTGGAAAGCATGTATGAACATCAGCGTAAACAAACTGAAGGTGTATTTCACTTTGGAAAACCTTTGCTAACATACATCATTTTAGCGTTAAATATTCTCATGTTTATTGTATTGGAATTAAAGGGTGGCAGTAATTCAATTGAGACACTCATCCAATTTGGTGCAAAGTATAATCCCGCCATCATGATGGATGGGGAATGGTGGCGTATCATCACCTCGATGTTCTTACATATTGGTTTTCTCCATCTGGCAATGAATATGTTAGCTGTGTATTACTTAGGAACACTTGTGGAAAGAATTTATGGCTCATGGCGATTTTTTATCATCTATATGTTAGCGGGAATTAGTGGTGGACTAGCAAGTTTTACTTTTTCCATGAGTGTATCTGCAGGAGCATCAGGGGCTTTATTTGGACTTTTTGGCGCTCTATTGTTTTTTGGAACACAATATAGGCATTTGTTTTTCCAAACGATGGGCACCAATGTATTAGTATTAATTGTTATCAATCTTATTTTTGGCTTTTCTGTTCCACAAATTGATAATGGTGCACATATTGGAGGTTTGATTGCTGGATTTATTGCTGCAGCCATTGTATCAGTTCCCGGCAAACGTAAGCTGCTTACGCAAGCAACAGCTATTCTTATCTATGTCCTGGCCAGTATTGGATTAATTTATTTTGGAATAGAGAATAACGAAAATAATGCTGCCTACCAATTGGCACATATTGAAGAGCTGGTACAGGAAAATGAATATGAAGAAATTATCGACCGTGCAACAAAAGCATTAGAAAATCCGGGAGATTTCGAAAGTGTTCTGCTATTTCAGCGCTCCTATGCTTATATCGGTATGGAAAAATATGATCTAGCCATCAAAGATTTAGAACAGTCTATCGCTCTAGATGAGCTTCCGGAAGCATATTTTAATTTAGCGATACTGTATCAAGATACAGGGGAAACAGAAAAGGCAGATCAGGCCGTCCGAAAAGCATATGAATTGAATCCAGATGATGATATGTATCAAGAGCTTTATGAAGAAATAACGGGTGAAACTGCTAAATAATACTGTGTCGGTATAAATAAGAGGCTGGTTAAATATGAAAAATATGTATGATGTACAGCAGCTATTAAAGCGATTTGGAATATTTATTTATGTAGGAAATCGAACTGCTGATTTAGAATTAATGGAAATGGAAGTAAGGGAGTTATACCAATCTGGATGTATCCAGATACAAGAATATCAACAAGCTGTGTTAATTTTAAAGAAAGAAATAAGACTAGCAAAATCAGAAAGAGAGTGAATGAAATGGGGAAAATATGTATTGGAGTAGATATAGGTGGCACAAGTATTAAAATGGGATTGGTCGATACAAATGGTGCCATACAGCATAAATGGGAAATTGAAACGAATAAGGCAGAACACGGTAAATTCATCGTTCAAGAAGTTTGGTCATCTATTGAAAATGAGCTAAATAATCGCGGTGTAGAACATGCATCTTTATTAGGCATTGGGATAGGAGCGCCAGGGTTTATTGATTCTAAAAATGCATATGTGTTTGAAGCAGTTAATATCGGGTGGAAAAATGTAGACCTTGGTACACAATTCCAGGAGATTTCAAATTTGCCAACTTACTTGGAAAATGATGCAAATGTTGCTGTCTTAGGTGAAAATTGGCAAGGGGCTGGAAACAACGCGGATAACGTGATTGCAATAACGCTGGGTACGGGTGTCGGTGGTGGAATTATAGCAAATGGAGAAATCATTGATGGTGCGAATGGTACAGCTGGAGAAATTGGTCATATGACTATTGATCCCAATGGACTACCATGTAATTGTGGAAGAAAAGGCTGTTTAGAAACGATTGCTTCTGCCACAGGTTTTGCAAAACAAGGATTGGAAATGGCAATTCAGGATCCGGCTGGAATGTTAGCTGCACATTATCAAAAAACTGGACATATTACTGCAAAGGATATATTTGATTTTGCTGCAGATGGCGATCAGGGAAGCATGAAAATTATTGATCGTACAACTGATTTACTAGGTTTAACGATTGCAAACTTGGCAACTGTTCTCAATCCTTCAAAAGTATTAATTGGTGGCGGTGTTTCCAAGGCTGGTAATCAGCTCGTAGAACCTATTCGCGAGGCATTTCAATCCTATGCATTAACGCGAACAGCAGCTGCATGCGAAATGAAGGTTGCACAGCTAGGAAATGATGCAGGCTTAATCGGAGCAGCCTATCTAGTTTTACAGCATGAAGAAAATAATAATAAACAAAAATAAATAAAAATGATGAAACTTTTTCCATGTTGTATACGTCTTTATTATAGAAGAGAGAAAATATAGGTTTATCTATCAGCAGTAACGGGTATATTATTGCAGCATATTTATAATTAAAATAGGTTTGTGCATTATCTAGGAGGATACCATATGCATGTCAAACGGTTTAAAGTTCCTTTATATGTTATCGCGACAATACTTTTCGGCCTGAAGACATATATTGTGTACCGCGTTCTGTTTAATATAGAACTTGACAACGCCATGCAGGAGTTAATTCTTTTTATCAATCCATTTATTTCAGCGTTCTTGGTTTTTTCAATTAGTGTATGGTTTAAAAAGAAGACACGTCAAATGAAATATTTACGGTACACGGCATTAATCGGTTCTTTTATCATTTTTGCAAATCTCGTATTCTATCGTTCCTTTACAGATTTTATTACTGTTCCACAACTATTTCAAGGTGGAAATGCAGCTGATTTAGGTTCGAGTATTTTAAATTTAATTAAACCTTATGATATATTGCTGTTTGCTGATGCTGCAATCATTTGGTGGTTAGGTTCCAAGCGGGAAGAGCAAATGGCTGTTCATTATTTACGACGCAGCAAAGTATTTGCGCTAGTCCTGTCACTTATGTTGCTTGCTGGGAATTTTTTCTTGGCAGAAATGGAGCGACCACAATTATTTACCAAGGCATTTGATAGGGAATATCTTGTTAAAAATATTGGTTTATTCAACTATCATATTTATGACACGATCGTTCACTCGAAGGTTAAAACGCAGCGAGTATTTGCTGATGGTAATGAAATTCCGGAAATTAAACATTATATGGAAGAGCATATTCGTAGTAATACGAAATCAGATTTGTTTGGAATTGCAAAGGATAAAAATATCATTTTCATTTCGGCTGAGTCACTCCAAAGCTTTGTTATTAACAATGAGGTGAACGGTCAAGAAATTACCCCTTTCTTAAATGAACTTGTGGAAGATGAAGACACCTATTATTTTGAGAATTTTTATCACCAAACAGAGCAGGGGAAGACGTCAGATTCTGAATTTTTGATTGAAAATTCTTTATACCCTTTATCGAGGGGAGCGGTTTTCTTTACCCATGGACAAAATGAATATAATGGTCTACCGGAGCTGTTGCAACAAGCAGATTATTACTCAGCAGTTTTTCATGCGAATGGAAAGAGTTTCTGGAATCGGGATCAAATGTACGATAGCTTAAAATACGATTATTTTTATGGGGTAGAGGCGTATGAAGTAACCAAGGAAAACTCAGTGGGCTGGGGCCTTAAGGATAAACCTTACTTTGAACAGTCCATGAAGTATTTACAGTCACTTGAACAGCCATTTTATACGAAGTTTATTACGTTAACCAATCATTTTCCTTTTGAATTGGATGAAAAGGATCGGTCTATTGAGCCATATGATTCTAATTCAAATACTTTAAATAATTATTTTCCAACGGTACGTTATATGGATGAAGCGATAGAATTATTTTTTGAACAGCTAAAACAAGCTAATTTATATGATAATTCGATTATCATTATTATGGGAGACCATTATGGTATTAGTGCTAATCATAATCGGGCAATGAGTAGATATTTAGAAAAAGATGAAATTACTCCTTTTGACCATGTTCAATTACAAAAAGTTCCATTCTTTGTCCATATTCCTGGCCATGGTAAAGGAAAGGTGATGGATAAGATTGCTGGACAAATTGATGTGAAGCCTACAATCATGCACATGGTTGGCTTAGATACATCTAATGATATATATTTTGGAAATGATCTATTTCATGATGATCGTAAAGGGTTTATTGCTTTGCGAAACGGAGACTTTATCAGCGATGACTATATATACACAAGTAGTATCTGCTATGATCGAAGGACAGGGGAACCATTGGAACAGAATATAGAAGATACAAACGGGGAAACTCCTGTGGAAAATGCTTGTACACCAATTGCTGAAAAAGTGGAAACAGAGCTTGAATATTCAGATCAAATTATTTATGGAGATTTATTTCGATTTATTGACTTCAACGATACACCGTAAATAATGATAAAGGAATTGGAAAATAATCTTAGATTTGGTTTATTTAGCAGTATCCAATATTAATAACGGTCATATTTATCTTATCGTGATAAACATGACCGTTTTTTTATGATGAGGGACCAGTTATTTCACAGTCCGTTGTTATCATTCACAACAGCACCAGTAAAAAACTCCGATTTCCATATAAGGATCGGAGTTTTATCATTTATAGACTGTCTTTAATTACTGATATAATCGTAGCGATGGAGAAAAAACCAAACGCTAATGCAGAAACAGCAGAGAAACCAAGTGCGAATAAGTTCTTAAATTTCAATTGGCGTATTACAGAAACAACTGAAAGTAGTGCAACAACTAATAAAATACTGGCCAGTATGATATGCTGCATGTAAAGTCAACCTCCCTAACATTGTTTGCATTTGATAAACGTTTTACTTATGTATTATGATGTACTTATAACTCATACAATATTTATTTTATATGAAAGTAATGAATTTGTCGAGTGTTATCATCAAAGAACTGTTGGAGGTATTATAGATGAAAATTATACAAAAGCCGTTAGGACCATTGGGCACAAATTGCTATCTTCTTTCCCAACATCAAGAGGCTTTGATCATTGATCCAGGCGGGGATGCGGATCAGGTTATAGAATATTTAGAATCTAATCAGTTAAAGCCGTTAGCAATACTATTAACACACGCTCATTATGATCATATCGGTGCAGTAGGAGATCTAAGGAAGCATTATGGTTTAGACGTGTATCTCCATGCAAATGAAAAAGATTGGCTTATGTCGCCGGAATTAAATCGATCCCTATACTTCGATGGGGTTGGCTACACAACTGAATCACCAGAGCAGTTAATCCTACCAGGACAAATGAAATTGGGAAGCTTCCAATTTGAAGTGCTGCACACACCAGGACATTCTCCCGGTAGTGTTAGTTTTGTATTTAAAGCGGAACAATTTGTAGTTAGTGGTGATGTATTATTCCAACAAGGTATTGGCCGTACTGATTTACCAGGTGGGGATACACAGGTCCTCGTGGATAGCATCCGTCAAAAGCTGTATAAACTGTCAGACGAAACTATAGTATATCCAGGCCATGGTGCGGCAACTACCATTCATGCAGAAAAGAAACAAAATCCTTTTGTCCCGGAAAATTAAATCATCTGATCAAATAATAAAAATAAAAGATCCATTGCAGCAATTGCAACGGATCTTTTATTTGAAGATATGTACAGCTCCAAGCCTTTTGGGCCTGGAAGACTTAGTGCCCGAATCCTGGCACCAAGATAAATTCGGAGTACCAGGTGAAACCGATGAAAAAAACGGTACAGTAGGCTCCAAATAGATACATATACATTCTTTCAGATAATTTCAAATAGCTCACTGTTAGGAAAAAAGCAGTTTGTACCAGGAATATTAGTGCGGTATTATACATATCACCAACGTAGAACATAACTGTAAAAATCCCAGTCCAAAAAGCCAGCACGCGGAACATACGATCCATGCTTTCCCCTCCTTCTGGTAACCTTATCATTTGTATTATAAACGAGGAATGAAATATTGTAAATGAATCTTATGCTTCTGCAGCAATTTTTGCTACATAAATGCAATTTTCGCAGCCTTGGAACATATTTCCTGTTTCAACTAGTTCAATATCAGTGAACAATGTTTCGAACATCCCCTTAAGAAAATAACGATGCATGTTACATACCATGGCCTGGTTATTCACTGCAATTTCTTTGAAAGGGCAATTATTTACTTTGAATGTAATACTTTTCTTTTCTGGATTGTAATCAAAATTAGGATACATACCCAGCATTAAACCAGCATCCTCCAAGATCTGAATCTTTTCCTCAACTGTAATGTTTGTTAAACTTGGTGTTTGATATCTTTCCATTACCTTCATACCATATTTTCTACCTGTATCGTACAATGCCTGTTTCCCAGTTTCGCCAAGTTCAGCAAAGGTTTCAAGTGCAATAATAGAAAACATTTTGTAATCTCTGTGTGGAAAATTTAATTCAATTACCTGTTCTGATAATCGATACATTCTGCTTGGTCTACCACCTTTACCAGTCTTTTGTGCAAAGGAGATAACCAAATTGATGTCTTCTAATTTCGTTAAATGCATTCTGGCGACATTCGGATGAATATCAAATTGTTCTGCAACATCAAGTACAGTTGCTTCATGCTTGTCTTGAATTAAATATTGGTAAATATTAAAGCGTGTTGGATCACTTAATACGTTCGTGACTTTCAATGTTTGTTGCATAGAAATCCACCTCACAACGTTTATTACTTTTATTATAGTAAATAGTTGCACGAGATAGTGATCTTCTTATGTTTTGTTATAAATTATACACAACTTTATGCCTATATTGTCACAACCTAGTCAAAATTATTCGATTTCATCCGAAATAGCTGGGGAGGACGGGTTTATATTTGGGTAGGGCATCGTGATTACATTGTAAAAATTATTATTTGTATGGATTCTTAGAAATAAATTATTCGGTGTATCTGATGAAAAAGACACCGAAACCTCTGCTGTTCCATTTGGAAAGTGATACATCTTTACATCTTGTGGTTGATATGCTGTATCAGTCATGTCTTTACGGTAAGATACTTCAGCAAGCTGTATGATGGATTCTACTTTTTTCTGTTCTAGTAATCGTTCAGTAATTTGTAAGTCATTGATATATAAGTGTATACATGCAGAAGTTGCATAAAGAATGACGACTATCAACAGCATTATCAAAGGCATCATAAAGCCGCTACTATTTTGGATGAAAGATAATGACTTTTTCATATATTTCTCCTTGGATAGAATGTACGATGGTTTTGAAGCCAAATGTCAGAGGTACAAATTCGATTTGTTTAACATCTTTTAAATATATTTCATGACCTACGCTGTTTACTTGCCTTCTTATATCACTATAATAGCGGCTATAACTAGCAGTTTTCCCGTTTCTTAATTGTAAATGTAATGTGTTTCCAGTAACTTGATAGCCTGCTGCTTCAGTCGTCTCGTGCTGAAGGAAAAGAAAGAAATGCCAAACAGAAAGTTCATCATACCTAGAATCATACTGGGTGAGCTTCATCATATTAGCTAGTATTGGAACTAGGAATAAAATCATGGATAGAAAAAGGAGACTAGATAAAAGTGTAAACCCACTTTCATTCTGGAAGCGCGGCATATAGACAGAAAACCTCTTCTCTTTGTTTGACATTGATCCAATTGGCACATCCTTTTACTAAAGCGTGTTCCATTTGGAATATATAGTTAACAACTCTTTGTCTTACATTCTTTTCGTAGATGCTTGGATAAGTATCATTCTCCCACATATAAATTTGCAGGTCGTCTTGTAATTGGTTAACAATAAACCGACGATCACTTAAAACTACTCTTTCTTGAGCGACGAGAGAAAGGATAGGGATGAATGTTGTAGCCAATATACATATGATTCCTGTGGCGAAAAGTACTTCAATTAAAGTAAAACCATTAGCTTTCCTCAATATATTCTCGCCCCTTACCAAAACGAAATACAACTGAATATTTTTTGTTTTTGGTAGTGATGGTAAAGCTGCCGGGATTTTTAATCACACCAAAACTGCTAAAACTGATAACAGGTGACACTCTAACTTGGATTTTCCAGCCATCAGGCAATTGTCGAGTAATCCTCTTTCCCGATTCCCTATCAATAATATCGTATTTAGTTTCATGCATGTGCATGCGCATATATTCACCTGTTCCAATTGTCATATTTTGCACATACAAAATATCTGACTCAAGTTGGTTAAAGAAATGCTTTTCTTCTTGTTGTTCTATAATAGAAGACACAAGTGGTGCACCCAGTAAAACAATAATGGACCAGATGACTAATACGAGTAACATCTCAATTAGGGTAAAACCTTTTTCATTAGTCATTCGTGTTGGTTGGAGGGGATACTTTTCCATTTTGATAAACCAATGATTGATGATTTGGACAGGCAGTTTGTTTGTCTTCAATGTATCCAGCGCTAACAAGGGCATCTAAGTTTGTTGGATAGGAGCCTTCCTCTAAATAATAAGCATCTACCTGAGCTTGCACAACAGCAACTAATGCATCACAGCCTTTGCTATAAACTTCTTTACTTTTACCGCCAAGGTTTGGAACAATTAATATAATTAGAACTGAAATGACGAGTAATACGATGAGCATTTCAATCAATGTAAAACCGCGATTATTAGTAAACATACTCATTCTCCTTTAAATGGTTTTTAATAGTTGGAACATAGGCCACATAAGTGTTCCATAAATAAATACGATAAATCCTGCCAATACAGCGAAAACAATTGGCTGTACAAGTGTAATTATTTTCATGATTTTTCGATGCTGTTCTTCAATAAGTACATCTGCATAGACCATTAAATCTTTCTCCAATGCGACAGATTCTGTATTCTTCTGAAAGATTGCTGCAAGTTGTTTCTCGAAAAAGAATAATTGTGTCATTAAGCTTGTAATAAACACCCCCCTGGAAAGTTCTTGATTCATGAGGTGCGCATAGTGGGAGATTATCTTTTGTTTGTCTTGAATCGATAGCATTCGTAGTATTTCCTTAATGGATATTCCTGCTTTTAACAATGTGCCGACATGGGTTGCGAATAAAAAGGATGTTTGCAGCCGAAGAAAACTGCGAATAATTGGAATACCTCTGTATATTCGCAAACGATTTTCTATAGAAATAGTAGGTGATTTATATTTCCATACAACATAACTAATGAATAAAACAACAGCAGTTCCACTAATGAAAAATATAAAAAAGTCAATAAGAAAAATAGATGTTTGAATGGTTAATGTTATTTCAGGCGTAGAAAGAAAAAGATCCAAAAAAGCAGGTAGCACCGTATGTTTCAGAACGATTAGTAATATGGAGAAAATCATTAGAAGGATAATCGGATAGCGTATAATCTGTTTGAATTTCTTGGTGTAGGTATTGCGTTGTTCAAACAACAAAATGCTTTTATCAATACACTCTTTTAGCTCACCACTTGTTCTAGAAAAAAAGAGATAAGAGGTAATACTTGAATGAAATTGAAGGTTAACAAGCACTTGATCTAATGTATATCCTTGCTTTAGTTCGTTGGTAACTTCTTTTGCAATAGGTGCAAGTGTCTTATCCCATTGCATGGTTTCTAATGCATGTAACATAGGATAACCATTTCCAAGAAGTCGGGAAAGACGGGATAAAAATCGATACTGCAGGGGTGCAGAAACTTTTTTATCTTTAAAGTGTTTGTAGCGTATGTTTCGAAATAAATCCATAGGCATATGCCTTCCTTTTTAAATTTTGAAATGAATGGGATAATTGTTGCTTATTTAGGCTGGTATCTTTCAGTGCAAGCTCCAAATGTGTACCATCTAATAATTCCATGATAGCAGCGCGCCTAGAGGAATGATTGCCAATAATGACTGGAAGTAGTTGAAGTGAGGCAATGCCAATTAAAGATTGCTCTAATTCAATGGTAGTAAAACCCATTTCCTTTAACCGATGGATGGTACCTATGGTGTGTTTTGCATGCACAGTGCTCAGTACTAGATGTCCTGTTAATGCTGCTTCCAAAGCAAATTTAGCAGTTTGAGCGTCGCGGATTTCGCCAACCATAATAATATCAGGATCATGCCGTAATGCAGCCTTTAATCCTGTTTGATAAGTAATTCCAGCTTTTTCATTCACTTGAACTTGGAGAATGTCCTGTATCGTTTTTTCGATTGGATCCTCTAATGTAATCGTTTGGAATGCATGTTTTTGTATAATTGCCTGCAATAATGAATAAAGTGTGGTTGTTTTACCGCTGCCGGTTGGACCGCTTAATAATATTAATCCAGCACGATGCAACATCCATTGCTCGATTTGTTTATATTGATGTGGGAATAAAAAAAGTTGATCCAAGGATAGGCTTGCTTGTTGAGGTAAAATACGTATGGCTAGACTTTCTGCTTGATTTACAGGTAGAGTCGATAATCGAAGAGAATAGGAAGTTCCTGAATGTTCATGAAAGATAGTCCCACTTTGTGGACGCCTTACTTCACCAATATCCATACCAGCAGTAAATTTAAAATAGGTTAGTAAAAGATTGTAATGTGGATTCTTAATTTGTTGATAGAAGCTTCTTTTACCATGGATGCGAAAATAAATAGTCGTGGCTTCTTTCTGGGGGTAGAAGTGGATATCAGAGGCATCTTGTTCAAAAGCAGATTGAAGCAGTTTCTCAGATAAATGACTGGGTTGTTTCAATCACACAACAGCTCCTTTCAATAGCTTGTATACTTAATTCGCCATTGCAGTATAGAATTCCTTCTTATTTTTTAAAAAGTTTTTGAATAGATGGATGTTAAAATTGGCATGATAGGATAAAGGAATAAAAGGGGTGATGGGGATTTCTGGAAATGAATATGTTAAATTTTTGACACAACAAATTGTTACGTATCTTGATATGTCACAGGAAGAAAAGGAAAAAAGGAAAAAACCGAAACTTGAGCACACATATCGTTGGTTTGGTATGTTGTCATTTTCTGTACAATTAATGCGACAAAAAAAGCAGCTGAGGCCTTGAAGAACAAGTTCAGCTGCTTTTAGTTTTGTTGATTTGGTGGTTGTTGTCGCTTCAAATAAAATAATCCGCCATTAATTGTTTGTATGCAAATCCTTGGTTCGTACCTATTTCTAATTTCACTAATTTCTTTATCCAATTGGGCGTGATCCGCTTCGTCATGAAAAAAATGCTTCGCCAAATCTACATCTTCTTCCATTTTTGCTCTCGCTTCAACTGCCCATGGATGTTTCTGCTGGGTAACATAATCATATAAAACGGATTGCACTCGTAAATAGCCACTTTTTAATTTAATTAAAGGAGAAATCGTGTAACTAAAATCAGGAATACTAGGCTGAAGTGTAAGTGCATCCAGAAACGTCATCATATTGGTTTTCATTTGTCCATTAATAAGATTGAGTCCAAGTGAAAAAAGCTCATCACGCTTTTGGCGCCCTATGTAACTGATTTTTTGATTTAATATCAACCATGGGTGCAGCTCCGTTTTTTCTTCTTGCACAAAATCTCGTTGATATAGTTTGGTGAAGCGGTGTTCTTCCTTTAAATGATTTAAAATTTGTACATACCACGGACTTCCAAAATGGACCCATTCTCCTTTCGAATGGCGATTTACTGGATTGGTAATTAGTGTGAGTTTCATGGGCTCACCATGTTTTCCGATGCTTTTTACATATTGCCAATAAAAAGGACGATTCATTAGTCGCTTATCCATCTTTTCAGTAAGCTGAACGGTTAATACGCCATTCTGTTCTTGAAGAATGGGGCACTCATTCAGTTGGAAGTAATCACGTAGAAATGTATTTATATTTGTAATTGCCATCTTAGTTTGCCTCATCCTCCTTGCTAGCGTTTGTATGTCGCTCGATTACCGATGATAGGTTTTCCAATTTGATTTTAGCTTCTCCTGGTGAGGTGGACTGGGTAAATATGGTTTGAATTTCCTGTTCGATATCCGGGATATCTAATGCTGATAAAATATCATCCAGTTCACCAATTACCCGTTCAAATAATTTAATCTTTTCATATAAAACTTTGATAATTTGTTCTTCGAAAGTATCACGAATTGATAAGTTATAAATATGCACATCACTTTTTTGACCATAACGATGTATCCTGCCAATACGCTGTTCCAACCGCATTGGATTCCATGGTAGATCATAATTAATTAAATTTTTACAGAACTGAAGATTAATACCTTCACCACCTGCTTCAGTAGCAATTAACACTTGAGCGTGATTTTCGAAGAGCTGTTTCATCCAATCCTTTTTACCACGTTTAAACCCGCCACGAAAAGGAACGGAACGAATATCATGTTGTTGTAAAAACCATTGCAAATATAGCTGGGAGGCACGATATTCTGTGAAAATAATTATTTTTTCATTTGGAGCCTTTTGAATAATGTCAAGCACTTTCTGGGATTTTGCATGATGTGGCAGCTTCGAAAATTTTTCGATAAGTGGCTCGAGTTGGCCCACTGCATTTTCGGTTTGGGCAACCTTCTGTAAAGATAACATGCAGGCTTCTTTCGATGAACAATATTCGCGAAGAAGGGTTATCTTGGAAAATGGAGAAAATGATTCTGTTACTTGTTCTAATTCACGGTATAGTTCCATTTCCAATGGAGAAAAGTCAACCCACACGGTTTCAATATTTCGCTTGCTCTCTTGGAGCTGAGTCGATTCACGTGTATTGCGAATCATTACCTTTTGTATTAACTTTCTTAAGTATTCGTTTTCTTGAATAGCGTGACGGTGATTACCGTATCTTTTTAAAAACATATCATAACTACCTAAGTGTCCAGGTTTTAGGATAGACACCAAATTGAATAACTCCATCAACTTATTTTGAATAGGAGTTGCGGTTAACATTAAACAATATTTTTTTCGAATTTGCTTTACGAAATCATAATTTTTGGTTTGATGGTTTTTTAATTTATGTGCTTCATCGATTAGCAGTAAGTCGTAATCAATGTCTTGTATTATTTCCCTGTGGGCATCACGTTTAGCAGTATCAATAGAACTGATGATAATACTCGACTGATCCCAGGCCATATTTTTTCGATATGGTATAGCTCGGATGTAAAACTTTTCCTGCAGTTCTTGTGCCCATTGACTAACGAGAGAAGCTGGAACAAGAATTAACGCTTTGTGTACAAGCCCTCTAACCATTAATTCCTTCATAATTAGTCCTGCTTCAATCGTTTTCCCAAGACCAACTTCATCAGCTAAGATAGCACGACCATTCATTTCCTCAATAGCGGTTTTGGCAGTATCTATTTGATGGGGGAGGAAGGACATATGTGGTAGATATTCCAGTGCACGTAAGCCATCAAAATCCGGTATGATTGTTGAAGCTTCTGCCTCATAGGCCATTTTAAACAGTTCCCAAGAAGAGAATTGTTCATCTTTTTTTAACTGGTGTAAAAATGCTTCAATAAACTGCTGATCTGTTTCAATTTGAAAATCTGTCATTGCATCTAATCCTTTAACTAATGATAGTTTATGTATAAAAGTGCAACTATTTTTAAATTTGGTTCTATGCTATAATATGATTTAGAAAATAGTTATTTCACAAAGTTGTTACATAGTATAACCCAAATCATCATTTTTCATAAAAGCGAATGAATACAAGGGGAGAGCTTACCATATTCATCAAGGTAACGCCGAAGGAGCAAACGAAAGTGAATCTCTCAGGCAAAAAGACTCTTGTAGGACGCAACTCTGGAGAGTGTCTGGTTCATTTATTCAGACCACCAACGAAGCAAGCACCTTTAAGGAATATTTTTAGTGGTTGTTCAGTAAGCCCTAGCCGGACAAAGGAATTAATGCTTTTATCTCACCAGTTGTATAAGCTAGTTGGCAGCATAGGACTTATCATTCGAAACCGAACCCGCTTCAGTCAGCTCATGTTATGTCACCGTACAAACAACAGTTTGTTTGTACATATCATTTATTTGATAAGAGAATGAAGCAGGCTGATATGATGCAAGATGTGATGTGCTACACGGCGCTAGCATCAAAATGTGGTTCATGTAAGATCCTTTATGCTTATTGAACGGGATACTTTAAGGGTGTGCAACTTTCTGGTAATAGGACAGAGATTTCCTTTCGATATGAAGGGTATGTTAATTCGGATAAAAAGACGGACTGTCTTTTTATTTATGATGCGGCTACCTCTAAAAGTGAAATCTCTATTTTTTATGCCAAAAAAAGGAGTGGATGACGATGAGTGAACTGAAAAGAACGCCTTTGTTCCCGGAATATGAGAAATATGGGGCAAAAACAATTGACTTTGGAGGTTGGGACCTTCCAGTACAATTTTCTAGTATTAAGCAAGAGCATGAGGCAACCCGAACAAAGGCAGGACTTTTCGACGTATCTCATATGGGAGAAATTCGAATCCAAGGGGACGATAGTTTAGCTTTTCTACAAAAGATGGTTACCAATGATGTATCCAAATTAAAGCCAAACCGGGCACAATATACTTTTATGTGCTACGAGGATGGTGGAACTGTCGATGATTTTTTAATTTATATGCTAAAAGAAAAGGACTATTTACTTGTTGTAAACGCAGCAAATACAGATAAAGACTATGAATGGTTGGTGCAGCATCAAGAACATGAGTCAGTTACCATTGAAAATGTTTCAGATAATTATGCGCTCCTTGCATTACAAGGACCGAAAGCAGAGGAAATTCTACAAGCTTTAACAGAAACAGATCTTTCTCAAATAAAGTTTTTTGGTTTTCAGACAGATGTTCAAATCGGTTCTGTGAAAGATACTGCTCTTGTGTCTAGAACGGGTTACACTGGTGAAGACGGTTTTGAAATATATATAGACCAAGCAGCTGGTGCACGGTTATGGAATGAATTACTAGATTCCGGAAAAGATGAAGGGCTTGTACCAGTGGGATTAGGCGCTAGAGATACACTTCGCTTCGAAGCAAATTTACCATTGTATGGACAAGAGTTATCGAAGGATATTTCTCCAATAGAAGCCGGTCTTAAATTTGCAGTGAAAGTGGATAAAGCTGCAGAATTTATTGGAAAAGATATTTTAAAAAAGCAAGTTGAAGAAGGACCAACACGTAAACTTGTTGCAATTGAAATGATTGATAAAGGAATTCCACGTACTGGTTATGATGTATTGGTTGGAGAAGACAAAATAGGCTTTGTCACTTCGGGCACACAATCACCAACATTAAAAAAGAATATTGGCCTTGCATTAGTTGATAGTAAATATACTGAGGTTGGAACGGAACTATTCGTACAGGTTAGAAAGCGACAACTTAAATCTGTAATTATTAAAAAGCCTTTTTTATCAAAATAAGGTAAGAATTATTTAAACACAGGGGAGGATTTATCATGGAGTTTCGCTATTTGCCAATGACAGATGCGGACAAGCAAAATATGCTAGAACAAATTGGCATTCAATCAACTGATGAATTATTTTCAAATATTCCAGGTAAAATTCGTTTAAAAGAAGATTTAAAGCTAAAAAAACCAGCAAATGAATTTCAATTAAAAAAAGAATTAGCATCGATGGCAGCACGTAATAAACATACGATTGACAATACTTCCTTTCTAGGTGCAGGTGTATACGATCATTTTATTCCGTCTGTGGTTGATCATGTGATTTCACGTTCTGAATTTTATACAGCTTATACACCATATCAGCCAGAGATTTCCCAAGGAGAATTACAAGCTATTTTTGAATTTCAAACGATGATTTCTGAGCTTACAGGCATGCCTGTTGCAAACTCATCCATGTATGATGGAGGGACTGCGCTTGCGGAAGCGATGAACTTAAGCGCTGCCTCCACAAGAAAAAAGAAAATCATTGTTTCGAAAGCCGTTCATCCAGAGTCACGGGCCGTAATGGAAACATATGCAGTCGGACCTGATCTAGAAATTGTTGAAATTGATCATCATAATGGTGTTACGGATTTAGAACAGTTGGCAAAAGAATTAGACGAAAATACGGCAAGTGTCATTATTCAGTACCCAAATTTCTTTGGACAAATTGAACCACTTGCAAAAATAAAAGAACTTATACAGGAGCAAAAGAAAACCATGCTTGTCGTATCTAGTAATCCGCTTGCACTTGGATATTTGACTCCTCCAGGAGAATTTGGAGCAGATATAGTCGTGGGAGACACACAAGTGTTTGGTATACCTGCACAGTTTGGTGGACCGCATTGTGGCTATTTTGCCACCACTGACAAGTTGATGCGCAAAGTTCCGGGAAGACTAGTAGGTCAGACAACCGATGAAAATGGTTTACGTGGTTATGTTTTGACGCTTCAGGCAAGAGAACAACATATTCGCAGAGACAAAGCAACGTCTAATATTTGTTCCAACCAAGCATTAAATGCACTTGCAAGTTCAGTAGCGATGAGCTCTATCGGCAAACATGGCTTACGTAAAATGGCTGAATTGAATATGCAAAAGGCTAGATATGCAAAGCAAAAGTTAGAAGCATCTGGCTTTGAGGTTGTATTTAATGGTGTGTTTTTCAATGAAATCGTAGTAAAACTTTCTAATTCTGTCTCTACTATAAATAAAAAGTTATTAGATCGTGGCATCATTGGTGGCTATGATTTAGGGAAAAATTATCCAGACTTAGATCAGCATATGTTAATTGCAGTAACAGAAATTCGTACAAAAGAAGAAATAGAAGCTTTTGTGATTGAATTGGGGGAAATAATCAATGGCTAATGAAAATTTTCCATTAATATTCGAACGTAGTAAAAAAGGTAGAACAAGTTATAGCTTGCCGGAAATGGATGTTCCTACTGTAGAATTAGAAAAGGAATTAGATGATTCCTATATTCGGAAAACCCCAGCTGACTTACCAGAAGTAAGTGAACTAGAAATTATGCGCCACTATACAGGTTTATCGAATCGTAACTACGGTGTAGATTCTGGCTTTTATCCACTTGGATCTTGTACGATGAAATATAATCCAAAGATTAACGAAGATGTAGCAAGAATGCCGGGATTTAGTCACATTCACCCTCATCAAGAACCAGAAGGTGTACAGGGTGCTATGGAAATGATGTATGATCTCCAAGAATCATTAAAAGAAATTACTGGAATGGCTGAAGTTTCTTTGCAGCCTGCAGCTGGTGCCCATGGTGAATGGACGGCACTGTTAATGATACGCGCATTCCATGAAGCAAATGGAGACTTCAACCGCAAAAAGGTAATTGTTCCAGATTCAGCGCATGGAACAAACCCTGCTTCTGCTACAGTTGCAGGCTTTGAATCCGTAACTGTAAAATCGAATGATAAAGGGCTCGTTGATTTGGAGGATTTAAAGCGTGTCGTTGGTGATGATACTGCCGCGTTAATGTTAACCAATCCAAATACATTGGGCTTATTTGAAACGGAAATTTTAGAAATGGCAGAAATTGTTCATGGGGCTGGCGGGAAATTATACTATGATGGTGCGAATTTAAATGCGATAATGGGTTATGCGCGTCCAGGAGATATGGGCTTTGATGCCGTTCATTTGAACTTGCATAAAACATTTACCGGCCCTCATGGCGGTGGTGGTCCTGGTTCTGGTCCAGTAGGGGTTTCAGAAGAACTTGCAGCCTTTATGCCGAAGCCGGTCATCGTAAAAAATGATGATCAATATGTATTTGAGTATGATCGTCCAAAATCTATTGGCCGTGTAAAACCTTATTACGGAAATTTCGGTATCTATTTACGCGCTTACACGTACATTCGTACGATGGGGGCAGAAGGACTGAAAAAAGTTAGTGAGTATGCTGTTCTGAATGCAAACTATATGATGAGAAAATTGGAGCAAGCTTATGTATTGCCATATACACAGCATTGCATGCATGAATTTGTCTTGTCTGGTAAAAAACAGAAAAAACTTGGCGTACGTACATTGGATATCGCCAAAAGACTGTTGGATTTTGATTACCATCCACCAACCATCTATTTCCCACTAAACGTGGAAGAGGCACTTATGATTGAACCAACAGAAACTGAATCAAAAGAAACCTTAGATGGTTTTATTGATACGATGCTACAAATCGCCAAAGAAGTGGAAGAGGATCCAGAAATTGTTCAGGAAGCACCACATCATACAGTAGTGAAGCGAATGGATGAAACAACAGCAGCAAGAAAACCAATTTTACGTTACAAAAAAATATAACAACAAAATAAAAACAGCCCTATGCTCCATGGGGCTGTTTTTCAAATAAATAATTAAATGACACTACGCAAGGTCTTTTCATAAAAGAATATCTGGTTTCTCCATTAGCGTTTAACTTTACCTGTCCACTTTTTAAATCCACCTTTTAATTGGTTGATATCTTCGTAACCATGTTTATGAAGTAACTGTGCAGCTCTTGCAGATCTTGTACTACTTTGACAATATAAATATACAGGTTTGTCTTTTCTCATTTCAATTAGACGTTGTTTCATTTGAGTTAATGGAATATTCCTTGCGCCTAAAATATGTCCATTTTTAAATTCTTGTGGTTCTCTTACATCGATTAACTGCGCTTTTCTATAGCCTTGTCTAAATTGTTCTTCTGTTAACGTTTTTAAATAATTACGCTGACGAAAGTACCGAAATATTCCAATGGCTAATAAAATTACTAATGCAGGTATAATAAATTCCATCATTTTCCCCCGTCTTTCTTTTTTTCAATTGGATATAATCAAGAAGCCTTTGTTATCCTATACATCTACAAAGCCAACTGCAGATGCGTGTATTGCCGATATGAACTAACGCACTTGAATTATTTTTTCCACATTCTTTATTATATGGTCTCGTGACGTTTAAATCAAAGAATTTAATAGTGGTTTACTATTTTATATAAAAAATTGTAACATGTTTATCTATTTCTGGATTGCAAACTGCAGGGTGGATGGTTTAGAGTAGTACAAGCAAATAGATTCTTTGAGAATAGCAACTGGTAAAATAGTTGTTCCATCCTGTTTATCCATATTTTGCTTTCAATATCTCATTATTACGTACTTTTTTGTTCGTTTTTCGCTATTGACAAAATAACTATTTTTTGCTTTAACACAATATATAGTGTTATTTTTTATTTTTTAACACAATATATTGTCTTTCATTGTTTTATTTGATATGTTAATTGTACATTGAATTTTACTTGTTAAAGGAGAGCGATTCCATGTCGACAATTGTCAAAAATACATCCAACTTAAATGTGGACATGTTAAACAAAGACATTGCACTATTTCCTCAAGTGCATCCCATCACAGAAAATATGCATCTTACCCATAAAGGGGTATCCAGGCTGGTAATGCTAGATCGCTATGCTTTTAAAGATACTGAAAAAAAGACCCTGAAAGAAGGGGACTTTGTTGTTTTGACTGTAAAATCAGATCCCAAATTCCCTGCACGAGGCTTGGGTTTTGTCAAATCGGTGGACTGGAAAAATAAACAAGCTGCAATAGAAGTCGAGCCTGAGTTTGCCTCCGTTCTAGATGAAGATGAAATGGAAACCAGAATTGTGAAAAGAAGTTTAGATGCAATTGACAAGCCATTAGAAGTTTTTTATGAGCAGATTGCCAAGAGAAACGCAACCGGACTTTCTCGTGTTGAATTAAGCCCTGAAAAGCAACAAGAATGGTTCCATCAATTTGAAGAAGAACTTGCAAACTTAAATTTCATACCAGCAGGACGTGTTCTATATGGTGCTGGTGCTGATACAGATGTTACCTATTTTAATTGTTATGTTATGCCTTTTATTAAAGATTCCCGAGGTGGCATATCAGATCATCGGAAGCAAGTCATGGAAATTATGAGTCGTGGTGGTGGTGTTGGTACGAACGGTTCTACTTTACGACCACGTAATACTTTAGCACGCGGAGTCAATGGGAAATCATCTGGTTCTGTATCATGGTTAGATGACATCGCGAAATTAACACATCTTGTAGAGCAAGGTGGTTCACGACGCGGTGCACAAATGATTATGCTAGTGGATTCTCATCCGGATATTATTGAATTTATTATCTCGAAAATGCAAAACCCTCGAATATTACGATATTTAATTGAAAATACAACGGATGAACAAATTAAACAATTAGCGCAAGAAAAACTAAAATTTACACCATTAACAGAAACAGAAATAGATTTATATCAAGGGATATTAAATTATCGCTCTATGCCAGGTCTTGGAGGCTTTACAGAAAATGCGATAAAAGAGGCTGCAGAAAAACTACATACAGGCGGAAGATATGATGTGCATAATCCGGAGTTCTTAACTGGGGCAAATATTTCCGTTTGTTTAACAAAGGAATTTATGGAAGCAGTGGAGAATGATGATGACTACGAGCTACGTTTTCCGGATGTAGAAAACTACACAGAAGCAGAAATGCAGGCTTATAATGAAAATTGGCATCATATTGGAGATGTTAGAAAATGGGAAGAAATGGGCTATGGCGTACGGGTTTATCGTCGGATTAAGGCTTCAGAGCTGTGGAATTTAATTAATATATGTGCCACATATTCTGCTGAACCGGGAATATTCTTTATTGATAATGCGAATGATATGACGAATGCAAAAGCTTATGGTGATCAAGTAGTTGCTACCAATCCTTGTGGTGAACAACCTTTAGCACCATACTCTGTTTGTAATTTGGCAGCAGTAAATTTAGCTGAAATGGCAGATAAGGAAACAAAAACTGTTAATTTTGAAAAACTGATACAAACCGTTCAAACAGGCGTGCGTATGCAGGATAATGTTATTGATGCAACACCATATTTCCTGGATGAAAATAAAAAACAGGCATTAGGAGAGCGAAGAGTAGGACTTGGAGTGATGGGTCTGCATGATTTACTCATCTATTGCGAAACTGAATATGGTTCTGTTGAAGGAAATAAACTAGTAGATAAGATTTTTGAAACAATTGCAACGACAGCATATCGTTCATCTATTGAACTAGCTAAGGAAAAAGGTAGTTTTCCATTTCTAATTGGTGATACAGAAGAAGATACACAGGCATTACGGGAAGCTTTTATTCATACTGGTTATATGAAAAAAATGCCAGAGGATATCCGTGAAGGTGTGTTGGCTCATGGTATTCGTAACTCCCACTTATTAACGGTTGCCCCAACGGGCAGTACGGGTACAATGGTTGGAGTTAGTACTGGGCTTGAACCTTATTTTTCCTTCTCTTATTATAGAAGTGGCCGTTTGGGTAAATTTATTGAAGTGAAGGCTGATATCGTTCAAGAATATTTAGATGCGAACCCAGATCAAGATGCAAACCATTTGCCAAGCTGGTTTGTTACGGCGATGGACCTTGCACCTGAAGCACATGCTGATACACAATGTGTCATTCAACGCTGGGTAGACAGCTCTATATCCAAAACGGTAAATGCACCACGTGGCTATACAGTTGGACAAGTAGAAAATGTATATAAACGCTTATACAATGGAGGTGCTAAGGGAGGTACCGTCTATGTGGATGGTAGCCGTGATTCCCAAGTATTAACATTAAAGGCGGAAGAGAATACGTTTGGTGAACAAACAGAATTATTTGAGGATGAAAAGCCTAAAGTTGTCCTCATGGAAACAATCCATGAATTGGAACATACAAATGTGACAATTGGCTCAGAAGTTGGCGATACCTGCCCGGTTTGCCGTAAAGGGAATGTAGAAGATATTGGTGGCTGTAACACATGTGTAAGCTGTGGAGCACAGTTAAAATGTGGGCTGTAAAGATTATAGACGAATGTGATTGATGCCATAGGACGAGCAAATGATATAGAAGTGTACATCTTCTATTATCATTTGCTCGTTTTTTATTCTTTTTTACATGATTTGATTAGAGAGAAGTCGTGCTTTTATTCAAAAACTTGTTATACAAGCATAATTAAGGTATTCTCAATATAGAAACAATGTTGCCTAAGATAAAAACTATTTCAATTTAAGGGGAGATTGCATCGTGCCTACACCTAGTATGGAAGATTATATTGAACAAATTTACAACTTAATTGAAACAAAAGGCTATGCTCGTGTATCCGATATCGCGGAAGAGCTAATGGTTCACCCATCTTCAGTTACAAAAATGGTGCAGAAATTAGATAAGGACAACTTTGTAAACTACGAGAAATATCGGGGCTTTGTGTTAACTGAAAAAGGCAAAAAAGTTGGCGAGAAACTTGTGTTTCGTCATGAATTATTAGAGCAGTTTTTAGAAATTATCGGCGTAAAGGATGAAAATATTTATGATGATGTAGAAGGAATTGAACATCATCTTAGTTGGAATTCAATCGACCGAATAGGTGATTTAGTACGATACTTTCAAGAAGACGAACAGCGTGTAGAAGCTTTAAGAGCAGTACAAAGGAAAACAGAATCGATATAAGCACGTCTCCTGTTCTAATCGAAGTGCACTTTGCTTACATATATATAAATGAGTAAAGGAGCATTTTGATGAAAATTGACTGCGTTTTTTCCGGTGGCGGTGTGAAAGCATACGCATTTTTAGGTGCTTTGGAAAGTATTGAGCAAAAAGAACTGTCGATCCAGAGGACAGCAGGCACATCAGCGGGCTCTATTTTAGCTGCATTTTTAGCTGCAGGCTATACATCAACGGAAATTCGCAAGCTAATGGACTCATTAGACTTAAGCCTATTTTTAGACCCACCAAAACTAACTACTTTAATCCCTGGTAGTAAGTGGTTTTTTCTGTACTTTCAAATGGGAATTTATAAAGGGAATCGATTCGAAAACTGGTTGCATACACAACTAGCTAATAAGAATGTACATACTTTCAGCGATTTGAAGGAGCAAGCATTACGTGTTGTCGTGAGTGATTTGACATTGGGGAAACTTGTTGTTATACCAGATGATCTAAAAGATATCTATGGCATTGATCCAGCACATTTCCCAGTCTCAAAAGCAGTTAGGATGAGTGCTGGATTTCCATATTTTTTTATGCCAAAGAAAATGCCTGGAAAAGTAAATATGAAAAGCATTATCGTGGATGGTGGTCTTCTAAGTAATTTTCCTTTATGGTTATTTAAAAATGATAAAGGAGACATGAAAAGACCAGTTCTAGGTGTGCAATTAAGTGAGTCCATTGAGTTACAGAAACCTCGTAAAATAAGCAATGCTCAAAATATGCTCCATGCATTATTCTCCACTATGAAACAAGCACATGATACGCGATATATCTCCAAGTCAAATGAAGATAATATTATATTCATACCCGTAAAATCCATTCATGCAACAGACTTTAATATAGATGATGCTACAAAGCAGAGCTTGATAGTCCAAGGAAAATCAAGTGCAGCAGTTTTTTTAAAGCATTGGCCAAATGGTAATTAAGGTTGACAATTTTTAATAACACGTTAGATGGAATCACGTTTTTTTCGTTTTGATTTATTTCCATCAATGACTCGCAAATGGTCGGGTCTTTTTTTTGTTTTTGTACGAATTTTCGTTAAAGAATGTTTTTTTTGATGCGGTGTCTTAGTGCTAACCGAGGTATGTTGCTTGTATTTTTGCTTGGATTGGCGAACAGCTTGCTTATATTTCTTCATTTCATTGGAAGGCAGACGACGTTTGATCACAAAGAAATACACAAGTGCGAAAATAACAGCCCCAACCACAAGCATCAGTAGTATATTTGAAATAAATTTAATCGGATTGGTAAACAGACTTGATACGACACCAACGATTGCTAAAGCAATGACGATGTAAATAAATATGGAGAACTTATTCCGCAATGTCATCCCTCCTTTACTATAAAATACGTTACTATCTATTTAATTGTATACCACCAATGATAACTATTTATTCCAGAAATCGTTCATCCAACGGTTTTTCAATCATTTTAGGCTTACCAAGTTTAAGGTAAAACTTCAATCAGTAGTGGTCTTACAGCTGGTTACGCTGTGATAAATATGCCATCTTCGTCCAAATGGAAGGATATATATCTATTCTACTAAAAAGAATTAGAAAAAACTATCGGTTGTTCACATACTTTGTAATATCTGGTTTGTTTTGGGCAAGCTGGAGATACTAAAAAAGAGGTGATAAAGATGGTGGAAAAGACACAAAACCAAGAGGAAACGATAACTGGCAGTATTATATTAAGACGTGCCCTACAAACCGGTTTTATTGGGGGAGTTTTTTGGGGTCTGATGGGAAAAGTCATGCATTATTTTAACTTTACTGAAATCTCAGCAAAGGCTTATGTACTTCATTCTTGGACGAGAAGTACGTGGACATTTCGATGGTATTCGGAAATCATTGTATTACTCATAATTGGCGTTCTATCTATGGTTGTTGCTATACTTTATTATGCTGTATTAAAAAAAGTAAACAGCCTGTGGGTCGGAATGATTTATGGTGGTATATTGTGGGCGTTGATTATGTTGGTTGTCACACCATTTTACACAATGATTCCTAACTTGAAGGAATTAGAATTAAAAACGATTATATCTACGCTTTCACTATTCTCCTTATACGGTTTATTTATTGGCTATTCGGTATCTTATGATTATGCGATGTTTCAGAAGTATAATCTTCAAAATAAGGGAGATGAACCGTCAGAATATACGATATAATTATAATAAACAAGACATTGATTGGTAAAAACGTTATTCAAATAGGCTTGTTTATGATAAACTAGAATCGTCAAAATAATAATACGATGAAGGATGATCTAGTGCATGAAAAAGCTGCTTTTGCTGAATGGCCCTAATATCAATTTACTCGGGAAACGAGAACCAGACGTTTATGGATCAGATACACTGCAAACGATTGAAAGTATTGTATCGAAGGCGGCTGGAGAAAATGGTTTTGAAGTAGATTGTTTTCAGTCGAATCATGAGGGAGAGCTGATTGATCAGCTTCATGAAGCTGATGGCAAGTATTTTGGTGTTATTTTTAACCCGGCAGCTTATACACATACAAGTATTGCGTTGCATGATGCGATTAAAGCCATTGATGTTCCTGTTATAGAGGTTCATATTTCAAATATTTACCAGCGGGAAGTGTTTCGACATCAATCGATGACAGCACCTGCATGTATTGGACAAATTTCTGGATTTGGGATACAGGGCTATCTGTTAGCCGTGCTAGCATTTGTAAACCAAAAAGAAAGTTGAGCAGCCCTAATCGTAAACATAGAGAAAGGAATGGATGAGATGGAGAAACTGACAAAATTAAGGAAGTTGCTGGAAAAATTAGACTTAGATGCCTTATTAATAACGAGTAGCTACAACAGAAGGTATATGACAGGATTCACGGGAACAGCTGGTGTTGCAATCATTAGTCATCATGATGCTAAATTTATCACAGATTTTCGTTACACTGCGCAAGCTAATGAGCAAGCACCTAATTTTCAAATTGTAGAACATAAAAAACAGATAGAGCTGGAAATTGCTGATCAGCTTAAACAAATGAAAGTAAAACGAGTTGGCTTTGAAAAAAACAAGCTTACATATGCTGCTTATCAATTGTACGAGGAAACACTAGGAGTAGAATTAGTCCCAACAGGTGATGAAGTTGAAAAATTAAGATTGATTAAAACACCAGAAGAATTAGAAATCATGAAGCAAGCAGCAAAGATTGCGGACGACGCATATGTGCATATTCAAGGTTTTATCAAGCCTGGTGTAAAGGAATTGGACGTGTCTAATGAATTAGAGTTCTTTATGCGTAAACAGGGAGCAACTTCATCAAGTTTTGACATCATTGTTGCATCTGGTCTTCGTTCCGCACTACCGCATGGTGTAGCATCAACAAAGGAAATTAAACATGGAGAATTGGTAACACTGGATTATGGTGCGCTTTACAATGGTTATTGTTCTGATATAACGCGTACACTTGCCGTTGGTGAGATTAATAGTGAATTACAAGATATTTATAATACTGTACTTGAGGCTCAACTTCGTGGTGTTGCAGGGCTTAAGCCAGGTGTGACTGGTAAAGAAGCAGATGCCCTAACAAGAGATTACATCACAGAAAAGGGCTATGGAGACTACTTTGGACATTCAACCGGACATGGTCTTGGTATGGAAGTGCATGAGGCCCCAAGCCTATCCTTCCGATCAGAAACAAAGCTTGAGCCAGGCATGGTAGTAACAGTAGAACCAGGTATCTATATCCCTGATGTTGGCGGCTGCAGAATTGAAGATGATTTAGTTATCACAGAAAACGGCAGCGAAAGATTAACACATGCAAATAAGGAATTAATTCAGCTATAATACATTCATGAGAGAACAGGAGGTTATTGAATGATTTCGGTTAATGATTTTAAAACTGGTTTAACAATTGAACTGGATAACGATGTATGGCAAGTAATTGATTTTCAACATGTGAAACCAGGAAAAGGTGCAGCGTTTGTACGCTCTAAGTTACGTAATTTAAAAAACGGTAACATTCAGGAAAAAACATTTCGTGCAGGTGAAAAAGTAAGTAGAGCACATGTTGAACATAAAAAAATGCAATATTTATATGCGTCTGGAGATACACATGCATTTATGGATACAAGCTCTTATGAACAAATTGAATTACAAGCAAATCAAATTGAATATGAGCTTAAATATATAAAAGAAAACATGGAAGTTTCTATTATGACCTATAATAGCGAAATCCTTGGTATTGATCTTCCAAAAAACGTGGAGCTTGAGGTTACAGAAACAGAACCTGGAATAAAAGGAGATACTGTAAGCGGTGGATCCAAATCTGCGAAACTGGAAACAGGCCTCGTTGTTCAGGTACCTTTGTTTATTAATAATGGAGAAACACTTGTCATTAGCACAACAGATGGAAAATATGTTTCCAGAGCTTAATAGATGAATATCCGGCAGCAGTACAACTAATTTTGTATTGCTGCTTTTTTAATGACGATATAATTAATTTTTCACCGAAAAATAGAACAAGACATCTTCCATTTAACCAACTGGGTATTCGAATAAAGTATGAAAACTTTACTTTATTCGAATACCTTTTATTTTGTGTAAAAACGTTACATCAGCTTAATTCCCTTTGAAACAAATTGGAATAAAGCATAAGGATGTCACGTTTCGATTAACAGATACAAACAATTATTTTTCCTCATATGATCTACGTCATCCATACAAAAACTGCTTGTGCAAACCAGACATATTTATCACATATGGACATACATTTACTATAAAGCTGTTTAAAGGTGTGAATAAATATGAAAGAAATTATCTATTTATTTCCTGAACCTATTCGTTCCATTATTGATACGCATATTGCTTCGAATTGGCATATGTTACAAGAAATCCGGATTCGCATCCATCAGCCGATAGAATTCGTCTATGATCATAAGTCAGAATGGTTGGAGCGAGTCGTTATAACCAAAACAGAAATTACTCATATCATTAATCAAATAAGTGAATTCTCTCTCTATCGTTTAGAAGATGAATTAAGAGAAGGATATATTACAATCGAGGGTGGTCATCGGGTTGGACTTGCTGGGAAAGTAAATACAGAAAGCGGCACTGTGAAGGCACTACAGCACATTACATTCTTAAATATTCGCATTGCAAAACAAACAATTGGCGCCGCATCTGAAATCATTCCCTATTTATTTGAAAATGGATATTCCCATACATTAATTGTTGGTCCTCCACAGACTGGCAAAACGACAATCATACGTGATTTATCTCGGCTCATTAGTTCCGGATGGGGTGGAAGAGATGCTTGTAAAGTGGGAATTATTGACGAACGTTCAGAAATTGGCGCATCTATTAAAGGAATACCTCAGCATGATCTTGGGAGACGAACGGATATTCTGGATGCTTGTCCAAAAGCAGACGGAATGATGATGATGATTCGTTCAATGTCGCCGGAGATATTAATTGTTGATGAGATAGGTAGCGAGAAGGATGTACATGCATTATTGGAAGCCGTTCATGCAGGTGTAATTGTTATTTGTACAGTACATGGGAATGCACTTCATGATTTGGAGGGACGCCCTTCATTGAAGCCACTGTTTAAACAGAAGATCTTTAAACGGATTATCGTATTGGAAAGACATCATGAACCAGGAACAATAAAACATATTTATAATCGCCGTGGAATAGATATTTTTCATCGGACTGGTCAATTAAGATGAAATGGTTTGGTGCGCTGCTACTAATTTCCGTAACGACCTGGATGGGAATGGAATGGAGTCAACAGCTAAATAAACGACCTAAACATATCCGCCATATGAAAAGTGCTCTGCAAATATTAGAATCCGAGATGCTTTATAGTCAGCTTACGATACAAGATGCTTTTTTACTTATCGCAAAACAGGTACCAGAGCCTACTAAATTATTATTCGATATGGTCGCAAGAGAATTAGATACAAGGGAAGCGGATTTTGTAACTATATGGGAATCATGTGTGAAAAAATATGCGCATCACGCTAGTCTCGGTAAAAATGAACTGGAAATCCTAAATCAGTTTGGTAAAACTTTGGGACAACATGACTTGCGGCAGCAGCAAAAATTTATCCGTCTCACTGTTACACATCTAGACAGGGAGCTGGAGGATGCGATTGATGATGTGAATCGTTACGGTAAAATGGCGAAAACATTAGGTCTTCTAAGCGGTTTATTTATTGCCTTATTGCTCTTATAGGAAGGAAGGAACAAGGCTATGCTCACAGATGCTTCCATCTTATTTCAGATTGCTGGAATAGGAATAATTGTTGCGTTAATTCATACTATTTTAAAACAAATGGGAAAAGAAGAAATCGCTCAATTCGCCACATTAGTTGGCTTCATCATCGTATTAATTATTGTGGTGAATAGTCTTTCCGATTTATTCCAGCAAATTAAATCTGTATTTTTGTTTCAAGGATAAATCGATGGATATCATTCAAATTGTGTTACTAGGTCTCATTGGAAGTATATTGTTTCTTCTTATTAAGGACATGCATGCTACTTTCGCTTTTTTCATCATGCTACTAACAGGAATCACAATCTTTATAATCGTTATACAACAAATCGGGGTAATTTTTCAGTTGCTGGATACGTTGGGAAAGAAAGCGCATATTGATGGTATTTACATAGCAACCATATTTAGAATTATCGGGATTGCGTACATCACAGAGCTTGGTGCTAATGTAACGAAAGATGCAGGTCTGTCATCAGTTGCTTCTAAAATTGAGCTAGCAGGTAAGGTGTTTATTTTAATATTAGCTATCCCAATTATCTCTTCTGTCGTAGAAGCTATTCTAAGCTTTCTTCCAGCTACTTGAAGGATCCGTTCGAAAGGAGCATATCGTTGCAAAACATGATGAAAGGGCTCATTTTTGCTGGTTGCATGCTCATTATCTTTGGACAGGCTGAAATTGTCCTGGCAGCGGAAGGAAATTTACCATCAGAAGAATTATTAGAAGACGTTTCTTTGGACGGCATCGAACAATATTGGCAGGGGCTCGTCAATAATTATGGCGATTATTTAGCGGAATTAAACAAATCGAGTATTTATGAGCTTGTTCAAGGAAAAGGCGGTTTTTCTTTCAAGAATATGCTGCTTAGTATCCTCGAATATTTCTTTCAAGAAATGATTATTAATGGAAAATTACTTTCCATGCTTATTTTATTAACTTTGTTTTCCGTTTTTCTTCAGACAATGCATACGGCGTTTGAAGAGGGATCTGTAAGTAAGATTGCCTATTTTATTGTCTATGCCGTACTTTTATTAATTGCACTTAATAGTTTTTATAGTGGCGTCTCCTATATTACAGATACGGTACGTACAATGAGCAGTTTTATGATTGCATTGATTCCACTCATTCTGGGATTGCTAGCTTCCTTCGGTAATTTAGTTGCTGTATCATTTTTTCATCCAATTATTATCTTTTTGATTAATGCAAGTGGATTGGTCGTTTCATCGTTCATATTACCACTATTATCTTTGGCTGCTATTTTGCTCATTGTTAGTACTTTAAATAAGAATCATCAAGTGACCCAGCTTGCCAGTCTGTTAACCACCATTGGAATGGGAACATTAGGATTGTTTCTTACCATCTTCCTAGGAGTAATGTCTGTGCAAGGTGCAGCAAGTGCCATTCAAGATGGAATAGCAATGAAAACAGCTAAGTTCGTCGCAGGTAATTTCATTCCTATTATAGGTCGTACCTTAACGGATGCTGCGGATACCATTCTTAGCGCTTCCCTGTTATTAAAAAATGGCATAGGAATTGTTGGTGTTGGGATTATCGTGCTCATCGTACTTTTTCCAGCATTAAAAATTGCTGCAATAGCAATAACATATAAATTAGCAGCTGCAATTTTACAACCAATAGCAGACGGACCAGTTATCCAGTCTCTCCAAACAATCAGTAAATATATGATGTATATGTTAGCGTGTCTACTAGCTGTTTCTTTCATGTTCTTTCTCGCTATTACCATCATAGTAATCGCCAGTAATATCACAATTATGCTGCGCTAGGATGATGCTCATGCAATATTTAATCGATTGGATTACCCAAATCATCATTTTTCTACTGTTGGCTGCAGTAGTAGATCTGCTCATACCCAAAAACGCATTAAAAAAGTATGTCCAATTTGTCATTGGTTTTATCTTGATCCTCATATTTTTAAAGCCGGTGTTTTTTATCTTCAACTTTAATGCTGCAACAGATTTAAAAACAGCATTTGAGACTGAACTAGAGCAATTAGAGGACGATACCAATACAGATTTTTTAATTGAAAAACAAAAAAAAGATATAGAATCTGTTCAGAATGCATATATTTTAGAACAGATGGCTGTCCAACTAAAAGGGATAGCACAAGAACCACTTGCAAATGAGTTTCAAGCAGAAATAAAAGCAATTGACTATGAATTCTCTGTAGATAACGAGTTAACCTATGAAAATTTGGAGAGGTTACTTGTTTACGTAGGGAAAAGCGGCCATGGGGAGGGAATGATTCATGAAATAGAACAAGTACAAATCCAAGCAAATGAAACCACAGAGCATCAGGATAATCCTGCAGTTGTTCAAATGGAACAATTACTGCTGGACGTATGGGAAATAGAAGATAAGGAAGTCACCGTTATATGGGAAGGAGGGACATCGTGATAAAAAAACTGCTTTCCTTGTTTCAATGGAAGGACCTCAATGGAAAACGTTCCAAGAAAGTAAATTACATGCTGATTATTGGATTAGTCGGGATTCTTTTGCTAATCGTAAGCAATATTTTCGGGGACCAAACGAAGAACAAAGAGAATCACATCGGCATACAAACAGAGCAAACGGCAAGCAAGAAACAGTCTCATAATCAAGATAGTACTGCAAATGTAGGAGAACTAGAAGCAAGTTATAAAAAAGATTTGGAGTCCATGCTAGAACGTATCGAAGGAATTTCTGAAGTAGAAGTCATGGTAAATCTGGAAGCCACAAATCAAAAAGTATATGAAAAGAACCTCATTGCAGGCAAGCAGTTTACAGATGAAAATGATAAAAATGGTGGCACAAGACAAATCGAGGAGCACACCGAGGAAACACAAGTCGTAACGATTAGACAAGGGGACAAGGAAACACCATTACTCATTCAAACTAAAAAACCTGAGGTAAGGGGAGTGCTAATTGTAGCAAAAGGGGTAGACAAGGCCACTCGAAAGCAATGGGTGGTAGAAGCAGTTACAAGGGTACTCGGTGTTCCATCACATAGAGTTTCTGTAATGTCCAAAAATTGAGGAGGTAAATGAATGTTAAAAAAGCAAACTGTTTGGTTACTAACCATGCTTAGTTTAATGATTGTGTTGAGTGCATATTATATGTTATCCGATAAAAATGATGATCTTGCCTACTTGGATCAAGATAAAGAAACAAGTCAAGACAGTCAAACAAATGCAGATGGAAATGATGAAGCAATGGCAAACAACACAATTAGTACCTCAGGTGATGAAGTATTTGCATCCATTCGTATGGGCATTCAAGATAAAAGGGGTATGAAAAAAGATCGATTAAAGGAAACAATTGCATCCAGCACGGCTACGGCTGAAGAAAAAAATGAAGCAAAAAATGAAATAGATGAAATAAATGAACTGGACGCAAAAGAAGGGATTTTAGAAGATACAATCCTAGCAAATGCGTCCTATCAAGATGTGCTTGTTCGCCACGAGGGAGACAAAGTCCACGTACATGTTATGGTTGATTCACTTTCTGCTGAAGAAGCAGCAAATATTATGCAATTGGTTCATGATGAGTTTGGGGAAATAACAGTGGATGTAAATTTTCAAAAGACGGAAGGATAATATGGCAATAAAATTATAACGGTACAGCTCTAGTAGCTGTACCGTTATAATTTTTCTAAAAATACGATAAAATAAAAGCATTCGCATACTAACAACATCATTGATATAATAGAAACAAACATTAACTTACGCGATGACGCAATGACTTAATAAAATTTGTTGCCGATTACAGGGTATGTATCGTAAAATATGAAGAGGTGTTATTAGTACCTAATCATAAATATTGTAAAATTTGATGAAGGAGTGCCAAACATTATGCTGAAAGTACAAGAAATACGTGAAATAATAAAATTAATTGATGAATCTTCCATTCATGAATTTACTTATGAGACAGATGGTTCTAAAATTGAAATGAAAAAGATTGGGGAAACATTAGCAGTACAAGCTGCTCCACAAGTAGTTGCACCAGCAATTACACCAGTACAAGAAAACGTAGCAGAAATTACCAATGAACATACGAACGATAAAGCTGCTAAAGAGAGTGTGACTGTAACAGAACAGTCTGCTGAAAAGACATCTGCCAGCGATTATGACTACGAAATTGTTTCACCAATGGTAGGTACTTTTTACAGCTCTCCAAATCCTGAAAGTGATGCATACGTTAAAGTCGGCAGTAAGGTAGATCCTGATACAGTAGTTTGTATTGTTGAAGCGATGAAGCTCTTCAACGAGATTGAAGCTGAAAAATCAGGAGAGATTGTTGAAGTGCTAGCGGACAATGGGGAGCTAGTAGAATACGGACAACCATTATTCCGAGTAAAGACAAAGTAAGGAGATGTAGTCATTGATTAACAAACTGCTCGTAGCTAATAGAGGTGAAATTGCAGTACGTATTATCCGAGCCTGTAAAGAGCTGGGTATAGAAACGGTTGCAGTTTACTCTGAAGCAGATAAAGAGTCCCTACACGTGCAACTGGCTGATGAAGCGTACTGTATTGGACCGAAAGCAAGTAAGGACAGCTATTTAAATATCACCAATATTATGAGTGTCGCTACATTAACAAATTCAGATGCCATTCACCCTGGTTATGGATTCTTGGCCGAAAATGCCGATTTTGCTGAGATTTGTAAGGAGTGCAATGTTATTTTTATCGGCCCGAATGCAGAATCAATCCAAAAAATGGGTATAAAAGATATTGCAAGGGAAACAATGAAACAAGCGAATGTTCCAATTGTACCTGGATCTGAAGGGATTATTGAAGGTGAAGCAGACGCAATCGAAATTGCTAATGATATTGGCTATCCGGTAATAATTAAAGCTACTGCTGGTGGTGGTGGGCGTGGAATTCGGGTCGCTCGAAATGAAAAAGAATTAATAAGCGGCATTCAAATTACACAAAAAGAGGCAGAAACCGCGTTCGGTAACCCTGGCGTATATATTGAAAAATTCATTGAAGATTTTCGTCATGTGGAAATCCAAGTTTTGGCAGATCAACATGGCAATATCGTTCACGTAGGAGAAAGAGATTGTTCAATCCAGCGTCGATTACAAAAGCTTGTAGAAGAAACCCCTTCTCCTGCCATTACTCCTGAAATTCGAAAGAAAATGGGAGAAGCTTCAGTAAAGGCTGCTGCTGCAGTTAATTATGTTGGGGCTGGAACCATCGAATTTATTTTTGATCGCACCACAAATGATTTTTATTTTATGGAAATGAATACAAGGATTCAAGTAGAGCATCCAGTTACAGAAATGGTTACTGGTATTGATTTAATCAAAGAACAAATTAAAATTGCAAACAACGAACCACTTTCTTTTAAGCAAGAAGATATTCAATTTGATGGCTGGGCAATCGAATGTCGTATTAATGCAGAAAATCCATTTCGAAACTTTATGCCGTCACCTGGAAAAATTGACATGTATCTTGCACCAGGCGGCTATGGAGTACGTGTTGATTCAGCTGCCTATCCTGGTTATTCCATTCCGCCGTATTACGATTCAATGATTGCAAAGTTAATTACGTATGGGAAAACGCGTGATGAAGCAGTGAAGCGTATGAAGCGGGCATTGGATGAATTTGTTGTAGAAGGTATACACACAACCATTCCATTCCATCAGTTGATCATGGAAAACGATGTATTTGTAAAAGGTGATTTTAATACAAATTTTCTCGAAGAAAATCAAATCGATCAACCTAATTCTTAATCACAGATTATGGAAGGAGAGAGTTGAATGAATGAGCAATCATTGCTGGATGTAAGTGATGACGTGAGCTTAGGTAAAGTTGAAATAGCACCAGAAGTAATCGAAGTAATTACTGGTCTTGCTACTTTAGAGGTAAAAGGACTTGCTTCAATGCGAGGGAATTTTGCTACCGGTGTCGCGGAGAAGCTTGGTAAAAAGTCACATGGCAAAGGGGTTAAAGTAGAATTAACCGATAGTGGTATTCTCATTGATTTATTTGTCGTACTTCATTTCGGTGTTTCCATTCCAGAGGTTGCACAAAAAGTTCAAACAAATATTCGTCAAACGATTAAAAATATGACTGGGCTAGAAATATCCGAAATCAATGTTCATGTAGTGGGTATCCAGATGGACAAAGAAGAACAAGAAAATCAAGCATAATTTAATTAGCCTAAACGAAAGGAGACCAACGAATTCTTTGGTCTCTTTTTAATTGCATTGTGAAAAGTATATTTCGTCATCATTATTAAAGTGAATAAGCTAAGATAGATATTGGCTATAAATACAATAAAACAAATGAAATATAAAGAATTTCGATGTACGGTGAGATTGTAGCATTGCATGGTTAATCGTGTTATTATTTGATGTAGATATTGATTAAAGGAGAATGGAAAGATGAAAAGGCATGCAGCAAGAGAGAAGGCATTTCAGCTATTATTTCAAATAGATATGAATGAGATTGTTCCCAAAGAGGCGATTGAAGAATTTTTGGAAGCTGAGGGCGCGGATCCTTTCTTGCGTTCACTAGTAGAAGGTGTAGTAACGAATAAAGAAAATATCGATAAAACAATTTCTGACAACCTTGAAAATTGGACCATCCAACGTATTGCTTCCGTTGAAAAAACCGTGATACGAATCGCAGTATATGAAATAAACTATTTAGAGGATATACCTACAAGTGTATCCATTAATGAAGCAATTGAATTAGCCAATAAATATGGGGATGTTAAATCTGGTAAATTTGTGAATGGTGTACTTTCAAAAATAATATCAGCTTCTTAACAAATGACAGTGGTTCAGATCCATCATGACAGTACATGCCTTAATACAGTAGAAGGGGAGATGTTTGTATGACTGCAGAAATTATTAGCGGCAAGGAATTGGCACAAGAATTAAGAGAAAACATGAAGCATGAGGCGAAAGCACTAAATCAAGCGGGTGTTTCACCTCATTTAACCGTTATACTCGTTGGAAACAATCCAGCTTCCAGATCCTATGTGAGTGGTAAGCAAAAAGCATCTAAAGAAATAGGAATTGAATCAGAGGTAATTGAACTACCTGAAACGGTGTCTGAAGATGCTTTACTGGACCAAATCGTAAAGTTAAATACCAATCAGAGAGTCCACGGCATATTGGTGCAATTACCTTTGCCGGATCATATCGATGAGCAAAAAGTAATTGAAGCGATAGATCCTGCAAAAGATGTTGATGGATTCCATCCTATTAGTATTGGTAAAATGATGATTGGAGAGGATACATTTTTACCATGTACACCTTATGGAATAGTTACCATGCTGAAATCAAAGCAGATACCGATTGCTGGACAGCACGTTGTTGTCATCGGCAGAAGTAACATTGTTGGAAAACCAGTTGGACAACTATTACTAAATGAACATGCAACAGTTACATATTGCCATTCAAAAACAAAGAATTTAAAAGACATTACAAAACAAGCAGATATTCTAATTGTTGCGGTAGGTCGTGAGCATTTTATAAATGGAGACTATATAAAACAGGGTGCAGCTGTTATCGATGTTGGTGTTAACCGGACGGCTGCAGGGAAACTAACGGGTGATGTTGATTTTGACAGTGCCAAGGAAATTGCATCTTATATCACACCAGTTCCTGGCGGTGTTGGACCAATGACGATCACAATGCTTTTACAAAACACGATTCAAGCTGCAAAGGAGAGCATAAAGCAGTGAGCAAATCGTATTTAACGGTAACCGCTCTAACGAAATATTTAAAACGGAAGCTTGATACAGATACGCATTTACGGACTGTTTGGCTTAAAGGTGAAATATCTAATTTTAAACATCACAGTAGAGGTCATATGTATATGACCATTAAGGATGAACAAGCACGAATCCAAGCCGTTATGTTTGCAGGTAGTAACCGTTTTTTGAAGTTTGTTCCCGAAAATGGCATGCATGTGCTTGTTCGAGGAGAAGTGAGCATTTTTGAAGCAGCTGGTCAATATCAGCTCTATATACAAGTGATGGAACCTGATGGTGTAGGGGCGCTCTATCTGGCCTTTGAACAGTTAAAAGAGAAATTACACAAAAAAGGGTACTTTGAGCCACGATACAAACAGAGTTTACCTGCATACCCAACCCATGTTGGGGTAATTACTTCTCCAACCGGGGCCGCTGTTAGAGATATCGTTTCTACCATACAAAGGCGGTTCCCAATTGTACGTATAACAATCTTCCCTGTGCTAGTACAAGGACCAAAGGCAGCAGCATCCATAGCTGCGGCTATAGAAAAAGCAAATACTTTACATACTTGTGACGTATTAATCGTTGGACGTGGTGGGGGATCTATTGAAGAACTTTGGAGTTTCAATGAGGAAATCGTTGCGGAAAGCATCTTTCAATCAGAGATACCTATTATTTCAGCAGTAGGCCATGAAACCGATACAACTATAAGCGATTTCACAGCTGATGTTCGTGCAGCAACCCCAACTGGTGCAGCAGAAATTGCGGTACCGTCTTTAATAGAATTAAAAGATAAGTTGTCAGCATGTACAAAAACACTTTCACAACATATGTCTTATATTTTACGCCAACATCAACAAACGTTAGAACAGTTTAAGCAGGCCTATGCATTTCGATATCCTGCACAACTTATCCGTCAAAAAGAGCAGGAACTTGATCGTTTGACGGATCAGCTGCACCGTGTAATGGAAATCCGAATCCAACATAAGCAAAATATACTCCATCAACTACAGCATCGATTACGTAATCAACATCCAAACAGACAAATTAAGCAAGCGGCTTCTGTTTTAAAACCGTTACAGTTGAGAAATAACCAAGCGATGGAACGTATATTAGAACGAAAAACCAATCAATTTTCATCCTTCATTGACAAGTTAACAATATTAAACCCGCTTGATACAATGAAAAGAGGCTTTGCAATACCCTACCAGTCTGACGGAAACCTTCTAAAGTCCGTTAAAGAAGTGAATCGTAAAGATCAGATAGTATTAAAAATACTGGATGGGGAATTGGACTGCTTGATACAGGATTTGCGAGAGGAGAAAGAATGATATGACCAAAACAGATGAACTTTCATTTGAAGAAGCAATGAAAGCATTAGAAGAGATTGTATCTAAACTCGAAGAAGGTGACGTTCCTTTAGAAAAAGCTATTGCTTTTTATCAGGAAGGGATGGACTTATCTAAAACATGTAGTGATAAGCTAAACCATGTACAAGAAAAAATGGTAAAAATTATGAATGAACAGGGCGAACTTGAATCTTTCGAAGTTCAGGAGGAAGAATAGACGTGACGGAAAATTTGCAGACATACATTAAAAATACGAAGCAATTAATAGAAACGGAAATGATTCGTGCATTACAAACTGCTGATATTCCACAACGTCTAAAACAATCCATGCAATATTCATTAGAAGCTGGTGGAAAACGATTACGCCCAATTTTATTATTTGCCAGCTATCAAGCTTTTGCAAAACAGTCTTCTAAAAAACCGATGTCAACAGCAATTGCTTTAGAAATGATTCATACGTATTCATTAATTCACGATGATTTGCCAGCAATGGATGATGATGATTATCGTCGCGGTAAACCAACAAACCATAAAGTATTTGACGAGGCAACTGCGATTCTGGCAGGTGATGGCTTGCTAACATATGCTTTTGAAATTATTGCAAATGATTCCCTTCTTACATCCGAAGAAAAAGTAGCGGTTCTAGGTTCACTCGCCAAAAGCAGCGGTCCAAAAGGCATGGTAGCTGGTCAAATTCTTGATATGGCTGCAGAAACAAATCCTGTAGATATAGAAGGGTTGGAGAAAATTCACACCCTAAAAACTGGTGAACTTCTCGTCTTTGCGGTAACTGCTGGTGCTCTGCTTGGTGGAGCAACAGAACAACAGTTGAACGAATTGAAAAGCTTTGCACATTTCTTAGGATTGATTTTCCAAGTGCAGGATGATATTTTGGATCAAATTGGTGATGAAGAAAAGCTTGGTAAACCTGTTGGAAGTGATGTGGATAATGATAAAAGCACTTACCCAAGTCTGCTTGGTTTAAATGGGGCGATTGCGAAAAAGGACGAGTATACCAAACATGCACTGCATTATCTAAAACAAGCCAACTTAGAAGGCAGTCGTATCGAGCAATTGACAACGTATTTTGGGCAGCGTGACCGTTAATAAACTGTATATATTTTAACGATTTTATGGTATAATTTGATTATCAAAGGAATGGTGCAGTATTCTAGTCAGTCCTCCGTTTCTGAAGGCGGGGCTAAAAATCCGCTAAAGGGCACATCGATGAAGTTCCTTGTGTTGGCTTGAGGCGCCCAGCCTTGGGTTAATGCTGGGAGTTAAGGATTTCGGGCGATCCACAAAGGCATGTGGGCGTTGACCCGATTTCCGTGGAGGCCCATCTCTGTAGTAGCAACTAAGCCTAGGGGCTATTATGGACTGGGGTATGAACCTGCATCAGAAGGTAAGGGACACCTTATTTGCAGCGTAGCCTGCCTTGAGTGGTGTTTGAGGGGATTGGGGTTTTAAATAACATATCTGGTGGCCACTGGTCTGTTGTTTTTGTCCCCATGAAATCAGCACTGCAAAAGAGGCTAGGAAACGGTCAAAGGCTGTTGAGGAAATCTCCTAGACTGTTCAATGCACGTATAAATGGGATTATAGTGTGGACTAAGTGGTAATCCAGTCTGACATTTGGTGACAGTGTCAAGATGTATTTAAAGGGGAACCGCCTGCGTGGCAACATGGGGTATACATTTGGGAAAACCTACTGGACCTAAGCCGCAGTTTTTACTATTTATACGACCATTCCTTACTACATAGCATATTTGAATCTGTTATATTGGAGAATAAAATGAAATCAAATATAAAACGCTCGCTTAAATTTAGCTTGACTATTGCCGTTATCACATTTGTGCTAGCGGCTATTTTTTCAATTATCTCATCGTCTATACTAAGTAAAGCTGTATGGATGATTGGTATTACAGTTGTATTGGTCATTGTATTGATTGGTGTTGTTTTTGATATGTTAGGCATCGCTTCCGCTTCTGCAGATGAAGCGCCATTTCATGCGATGGCTGCTGAAAAGGTTCCTGGAGCCAAACAAGCAGTTATTATCATTCGAAATGCAGATAAATTCTCTAGTTTCTGTAATGATGTGATTGGAGATATTTCCGGCATTGTAAGTGGTACTGCTACTGCGATTGTCGTTATTCAAATCGCTACATTAATGGATCATCCTGATGGCTCTCCGGGTCAAATTACGTTATCTGTGGTGCTTACCAGCTTGGTTGCAGCTATAACCGTGGGTGGAAAGGCAATTGGGAAATATTTTGCTATTAACTCATCAACCAGTATTATCTTTTACGCTGGTAAATTTTTTGCCATTTTAGAAAATCAATTTAAAATTAAGCTTCTTCCTTCGTCTAAACCAAAGGATAAAAAGGTTACGACTACGAAAGGAAATAGGTCGCGAAAGAAAAGGAATTTTGATAATGAGTAAAATAAGACTTGACGTACTTCTTGTAGAAAGAAATTTAGTAGAAACACGTGAAAAAGCAAAGCGGACAATCATGGCTGGGCTCGTGTTTTCTAATCAAATGCGCATGGATAAGCCTGGTATGAAAGTGTCAGAAGATATACCATTGGAAGTAAAAGGAAAGGCTATTCCTTATGTTGGTAGGGGAGGATTAAAGCTCGAGAAGGCGTTACAGTTTTTTGATATAAATGCGAAGGGAAAAGTTATGGTTGATATCGGCTCCTCTACAGGTGGATTTACAGACTGTGCATTACAACATGGTGTTCTGAAAAGTTATGCTATTGATGTCGGATATAATCAATTGGATTGGAAACTCAGAAGCGACGAACGTGTTATTGTGATGGAAAGAACGAATTTTCGCCATGTAACACCAGACCATTTTCAGCAGGGCTTTCCCAATCTTGCAACGATTGATGTATCATTTATATCTTTAAAGTTAATTCTTCCCGTTTTAAAGCATATTCTACAAGCTGATAGTGATGTTATAGCATTGATAAAGCCACAATTTGAGGCGGGAAGGGAACAAGTTGGCAAAAAAGGCATCGTTCGTGATCCAAAAGTACATCAGCAGGTACTAGATACGATTATAAGCTTTGCGAAGAATGAGGGATTTGTTCTTTTAAACTTAACGCACTCTCCCATTACAGGTGGAGATGGAAATATTGAGTTTCTTGCACATTTTGGCTGGAATAAATCAGTAATAGAGGATAGAGAGCGATTTAATTTTAATCAGATTACAGAAGCTGCTCATACAGAGTTATTAGCGAATAAAAATAATTAAAACCATATATGAAATAGTGATGATGCTGGAGGTAAAACATGAGTAAAATGCAGCGGCATATCAAAATTAGGGAATTAATTGGTGATCAGGAAATCGAAACCCAAGATGAGCTTGTTTATGAATTGAAACAAGCTGGTTTTAATGTAACCCAAGCAACGGTTTCCCGCGATATTAAAGAGCTCCATTTAGTAAAAGTACCTGCACTGGATGGAAATTATAAATACAGCTTGCCAGCCGATCAACGCTTTAATCCTTTAGGGAAATTAAAGCGCTTGATTATGGATACTTTTGTGAAATTGGATCATACAAGCCATTTTATTATTTTAAAAACATTACCTGGAAATGCCCAAGCGGTGGGTGTTTTAATAGACAATTTAACTTGGGATGAAATTATGGGAACCATTTGTGGTGACGATACTTGTTTAATCATTTGCCGAACGGAACAAGATGTTCAGCAAGTAAAAAATAGATTTCTAAATATGCTGTAGGTAACAAATTAATGGGGAGATTGAATCATGTTAATTGAATTATCGATTGAAGATTTTGCAATTATTGATCAAACAACCATCCAGTTTGATGAAGGTATAACCGTATTAACTGGTGAAACAGGGGCAGGTAAATCCATTATTATTGATGCCATTCAATTATTAGCTGGTGGAAGAGGCTCTGTGGAATTTGTTCGTTATGGGGCTAAAAGAGCTGAAATTGAAGGGCTGTTTGTATTGGATGATATAAGCCATCCCATTTATACTGTTGCCAAACAATACGGCGTTCCTATCACAGAAGACCAAGTAGTACTAAAACGTGTTATTACGAAGAATGGCAAAAGTATTTGCCGTGTGAATGGGAAACTTGTTACGCTTGGAATTTTACGGGAGTTCGGTAAAACCCTAATCGACATACACAGTCAGCATGAAACCCAAAGTTTAATGGATCCTGAACATCATGTTGATTTATTGGATTTATACGACCAGCAACAAATTGAAAAATCAAAAGAAGAGTACCATCTATTATTTGAGAAATTAACCACATTGAAAAAACGTTACAAGGAATTTAACGAAAACGAAAAAGAAATGGTTCATCGAATGGATTTACTTCAATTTCAATTGACGGAGTTGGAAAAAGCACAATTAGAACCAGGTGAAGACGAAGCATTAGAAAAAGAACGAATTCAATTGGCTAATTTTGACCGCGTTTTTCATGGCATCCAGGATGCTTACCAAGCACTATATGGTGAAGGAAAAGGAATAGAATGGTTAAATATTGCTCAACAAGCCCTACAAGACAATCGCCAATATGATGCGTTTATTGAAGAAAAAGCTGAGGAACTGACCAATCATTACTTTATCATTGAAGAATTAACATTTGCACTTAGGAATTACAGCGAATCCCTTGCCTATCATCCAGATAAGCTAAATGATATTGAGGCAAGATTAGATGAAATCAGCCGACTAAAAAGAAAATATGGTGCTACCGTAAATGATATGCTCGAATATATGGCTGACATTGAGGAAGAACTTGAGCAAATTCAGCATAAAGATACACATTTAATTAAACTAGAGCAAGAAATGAAAGAACTAGAACAAGATGTATTTTTGGAAGCAAAACAGCTGCATGATCTAAGAAAAAAAGCAGCAAAGGCTTTAACAAAAGAAGTCCATGAAGAATTACGGGGATTGTATCTAGACAAGGCATGCTTCAAGATACAATTTAAACCAGATCAAGTAGAGCAATCCGAGGAAAAGATTAACCTTCATAAAAATGGATTTGATCACGTTCGATTCTTAATTTCTACAAACCCAGGCGAGCCTCTTAAACAAATTGATAAAGTTGCTTCTGGTGGTGAACTATCCCGAATCATGCTCGTATTGAAGAAAATATTTGCCAAGCATCAAGGTGTAACAAGTGTTATTTTTGATGAGGTGGATACAGGCGTTAGTGGAAGGGTGGCACAAGCAATTGCCGAAAAGATATATCAAATTTCTATGCAATCTCAAGTCCTTTGCATTACCCATTTACCACAGGTAGCTGCCATGGCAGATACGCATAAATTAATTGAGAAGAGAGAAACAAACGAACGACATGCTACAAGGGTATCAGAGCTTTCACCTGAGCAACAGACCGAGGAACTGAGCAGAATGATTACTGGAACGAAAGTAACCGACACGGCCCGTGAGCATGCAAAAGAATTATTGCAATCTGCTGCCACGTTTAAACAAAAGCAGAAACATAAATAATGTATAAATTAATAGCATAAAATACGGAAAAAGCCAGAAGCTACAATTAGTACTGGCTTTTTTATTTTTCCATATCCATTCATTTTCATGCATAAATTTTCTTGACATATTTTATAATTTAAATATTTCCATGCACATGTAAAACAGGAAATGATACACAGGTTTACATAACTTTCACCAGTTTAAAACAGCACGCTAAAGGTCAAATTAGAACTACAGATATAAAGCGCTATATCGTAAAAAAAGAGGAGAGTGAAGATGAGTGAGAATACGTAAAAAGTTAACATTCTGGATTGGCCTTTTGATGATGCTGCTTGCTGTTACTTTAACCCCTACAATTCCATCTTTACAAATGAACCTTTCATTGCCTGTCGTCAACGCTGAAAATTCCCCAAATGAATGGACCACATTACCTGTTTTTTCGAATACAAATATGCAATCAAATACGATATCGGAATTTTCTTCATCGAAGGATTCTGGTGAAAAAGTAGATGCATCGCTAAAAAATAAAAAAGTAATTCCAGGTGGTCAATCGATTGGTGTACAGTTACACACATTGGGAGTTCTAGTGGTTGGGCACCATCTCGTATATGGTGATGGGGAAAGTCCACAGTCACCAGGGGAAAAAGCAAAAATATATGTTGGGGATGTTATATTAAAAATAAATGATGAAACCATTCATGGGATGTCAGAAATAAAGCCTTTCGTGGAGGAAGCTGGAAAAAAAGGCAATAAGTTAAAAGTCACCATTAAAAGAGGGAATGAAACTTTGGATACTTTTCTAGAGCCTGTCATGGATGCGAAAGAAGAGGAATACAGAATTGGCCTATACATTCGTGACTCCGCTGCTGGTATAGGTACCATGACCTTTTATGATCCTGTGTCCAAAAAATACGGTGCTTTAGGTCATATTATTTCAGATATGGATACAAAAAAACCAATCGAAATAAATAACGGATCAATTGTCCATTCTTCAGTAACATCAATAGAAAAAGGGGATAATGGACATCCAGGGGAAAAACAGGCCCGATTTTCGGTTAAAGATTTTAAAATCGGAACCATTACCAAAAATAGTCCATTCGGCATATTTGGTAAATTGGAACAGGATTTAGAGAATGGAAAATATGACAAACCAATGCCAATCGCTTTATCACATGAAGTAAAAGAGGGACCTGCAAAAATTTTAACAGTGGTGGAAGATAAAAAAGTTGAAGCATTCGATGTGGAAATTGTAAGTACGATTCCGCAAAAAACACCAGCAATTAAAGGAATGGTTATCCAAATAACGGATAAAGAGCTATTAAATAAAACTGGAGGTATTGTTCAGGGTATGAGTGGAAGTCCAATTATCCAGAACGATAAAATTATTGGTGCAGTGACACATGTATTCGTTAATGATCCCACCTCCGGCTACGGAGTGCATATTGAATGGATGCTCCAAGATGCAGGAATACAAATGGTAAAAAGTTCAAAAAAAGCAAGTTAAGAACTTTATTCGAACCCATACAAAATTGTATGGGTTCGATTTATGTTATAATTAAAATAATATTCGACAAATTCATCTTTGTTTTTGTCATAATTTGAAATATAATATCGAAAAACAACGAAAACACGAGTAAAATAAATTAAATCAAAGCAAAATGCAATTTTCTTAAAGTTTTTCCTGATTTAAAAGGATATTTGGAACTTATGTCGAATACATATAATGGAATCCATACAATCTAAAGGAGGAAGTTGTCTGTGAATAAAATATCTGTATGTCTGGTTGATGATAACAGGGAATTAATTCAGATGATGGAGGAATATTTTTCTAAGCAAGAAGATATTGAGGTAGTCGGTACTGCATACAATGGCAGGGAATGTTTGGAGCTATTGGATGATGTGGAACCCGACGTCCTTGTGTTGGATATAATCATGCCACATATTGATGGGTTGGCTGTTCTGCAAACATTACGTGAATCTGAACAGCACCGTGAAGTAAATGTCATCATGCTAACCGCATTTGGACAAGAAGAGGTAATGAAGAAAGCGGTTGATCTTGGGGCTTCTTATTTTATCTTAAAGCCATTTGATTTGGATAATTTAGCAAACCAGATTAGACAAGTTCCAGATGGTTCTGTATCCTCATCCAGTATGCATTTGAAAGGGAATAAGAAGGAAAGAAAACGCAAGGATCTGGAAGCGAGCATCACCAACATTATTCATGAAATTGGAGTACCTGCACATATCAAAGGATATATGTATTTAAGAGAGGCCATTACAATGGTATATCATGATATAGAATTACTTGGATCAATTACAAAAGTATTATACCCGGATATTGCTAAGAAATTTAACACTACTTCCTCCCGGGTAGAGCGGGCTATACGACATGCAATTGAAGTTGCTTGGAATAGAGGGAATATCGACTCCATTTCTGCTTTATTTGGTTATACGGTAAATATATCAAAAGCAAAGCCGACCAATTCGGAGTTCATTGCTATGGTTGCAGACCGGCTTCGTCTAGAGCATAAAGCCAGTTGAACCATCATCGTTTTCACAATTAAAAAAAGGATTACTGCAAACTATTGCAGCAATCCTTTTTTATTATGCTTGAAAAAAGATTTGATATAACGACTGTACAGCACGTTCCATATCTTTCGCTTGAATACCGAACATCATGGAAACCTCCGAGGAGCCCTGATTAATCATCTCGATATTCACATTTGCATTAACAAGTGCCGTCGTAGCCTTTTGAGCAATGCCAATTGTATTTAGCATTCCCTCTCCAACAATCATAATCACCGCTAAATTATGAGTAAATTTTACCGTTTCAGCCTGAAGTAATGTCTTAATTCGGTCAATAATTGTGGATTCTTTTTCTTTAGTTAATTGATTATCACGAATAATGACGGATAAATCATCAATTCCTGAAGGTGCATGTTCAAAGGAAATAGATTCTTCCTCTAAAATATGGAACAACTTTCTTCCAAATCCAAGCTCGCGATTCATTAAGTATTTACTGACGTACAGACTTGAAAATCCGGTATCACTAGCTATTCCAACTACACAAGTCCCATTAATTTCACGTTCAGCTACAATCTTTGTCCCTGGGGCATCTGGGTTATTTGTATTTTTGATTGCCACAGGAATTTTTTCCTTGATAGCTGGAATCAATGCCTCATCATGGAAAACCGAAAAACCTGCGTAGGATAATTCTCTCATTTCTTTGTACGTTAATACCGTTATTTCAGCTGGGTTACGAACGAGGGTAGGATTAACTGTATAAACAGAATCAACATCTGTAAAATTTTCGTATAACTCTGCTTGTACTCCCGCTGCAACGATTGAACCAGTAATATCAGAACCTCCACGTGAAAAGGTAGAAAGCTTCCCGGTTTTTGTATACCCAAAAAAACCAGGAATAACGATAATTTCTTGTTTGTTACGCAGCTGCCGCAACTTTGAGAAACTTTCATCTAAAATTTGTGCATTTCCCGGCTCATCACTCACAATGATGCCAGCCTCTTTCGGGTTCATATAAATTGCTTCCAAACCAATACGGTTTAAATACGCACTTAAAATGCGTGCTGAACTGTCTTCGCCGATTGCTTTAATTGCATCAAGTTTCAATTCATTCGAATAATCTGAAAACAAAACGTTTGATATATTTTCTTGAATCGTTGTTAACACGCCAGTATCTAAATCTAGCTCAGATACAATTTCTGAAAAACGATCCATAACAAACTGCATATACATATCATAATCACGATTTTCCAGATAAGCATTACCTAAGCCAATGAGAAGATCTGTTACCTTCATATCCTCTCCGTGACGTTTCCCCGGTGCAGATACGACGATTACTTTTCGTAGTGGGTCCTTGCGGATAATGGAACCTACTTTTTGAATCTGCCTTGCACTTGCTACAGAACTACCACCAAACTTTGCTACTTTCATACGATCTCCCCATTATTCAATTTTTGATTTTCATAAAAGAATACCATAATTCACACAATAAAAAAAGTAAAATGTGCGAAAATTCTTTTCACACATTATACTTTCTCTTTCCCATTACTTATTTCTCGCTGTTTTTGTCGTTTTTCTCTTTGAACTAAATTTCTTTTTCGATCACGGTGAACGACAAAGCCTCCGATAAATGCCAAACCACCAACAAATAAAATTAGTCCCACAGTAAATTGGATTCCTGTATGTATAAAAATAGCATGAAACTGATCAAATATAGAATCTCTCATTAATTTGATTCCAATTGCTGCGAAAATACCAGGAATTAACAATAAAGAAAAAGCGATAATACGCACCATTTATAATTCCACCTTTATGATTTCATTTACAATCTAGACCATGATAAGTATATCAAAGCACTCATAAAATTGATATTGATATCGAATTGAAAAATAATGCAGATTATCGTAAAATAATGATATGCATAATCTTGCAAGGTTGGTGGTGGATATGAAACGTGTGCTTATCGTTGGAGCTGGGAAGGGTGGTACGGCCTTATTTAAGATTTTATCTGCTACAAACCGAATGAAAATTGTAGCCATGATAGATATCAATGAACAGGCTGAAGGATTGGCGCTAGCGAAACGACAGGATATTCCAATTGATACCGATTGGCGTAATTGGATTCATGAAGATGTGGACATTATGATAGAAGCAACTGGTGATCATAAAGTATTTGATGCTTTATTTAAAGCGCGTTCAGATAAAACAGTTGTTGTTCCTGGCTCGGTTGCATTTATTATCTCGGAACTATTCGATGAAAAAGAAATTTTATTGGACAAGTTCAAGCTTCAATCTTATAACCAAAAATTAATCATGGATAATATTAATGATGGAATGATCGTCATTAACAACGATGAATATGTGCAATTTGTTAACAAAAGTGCGGAGAAAATTGTTGGAGTGTCAAGAGAGCAATTTGAAGGAAGTAATATTAATGACATCATTAGGAATTCCAGATTAAAACATGTGCTAAGAAGTAGAAGAAAAGAAGTAAATCAAAAACTCTTCTTAGAAAATGGCAAAAAAGTGATTACCACTCGCATTCCAATCATTGATGATCAAAATATTTTGCGTGGTGCTTTTGCCGTATTTAAAGATATTACCGAAGTGGTTAACCTTGCTGAACAGAATACAGATTTAAATGAAATTAAAACAATGCTTGAAGCTATTATTTATTCCTCAGAAGAAGCGATAAGTGTTGTCGATGAAAAAGGAAATGGGTTAATGATTAACCCAGCTTACACACGAATTACTGGCCTTAGACAGCATGATATTGTAGGGAAGCCAGCCTCAACAGATATTTCTGAAGGGGAGAGCATGCATATGAAAGTGTTGCAAACAAGGCGCCCTGTTAGAGGAGTAAGAATGAAAGTAGGTCCAAGTAATAAAGAAGTACTTGTCAATGTTGCGCCAATTATTGTGGATGGAAAAATAAAAGGAAGTGTTGGCGTACTACATGATTTATCGGAAATTCAGTCTCTTACAAGTGAGTTGCAGCGAGCCCGACAAATTATTCGCAGTTTGGAAGCAAAATACACATTTGATGATATCGTTGCATCTTCTGAGGAAATGAAAATCGCGCTCGAGCAAGCTAAAGTTGGTGCTCGTACACCTGCGACCGTACTTTTACGTGGAGAATCTGGAACGGGTAAAGAGCTTTTCGCACATGCAATTCATAATGAAAGTAGTCGCAAATACCATAAATTTATTCGAGTTAACTGTGCAGCTATTGCAGAATCTCTTTTGGAAAGTGAATTATTTGGTTATGAAGAAGGCGCGTTTTCAGGTGCGAAACGCGGAGGTAAAAAAGGATTTTTTGAAGAAGCGCATATGGGAAGTATATTTTTAGATGAAATTGGCGAATTATCCTTGAAAATGCAAGCAAAGCTTCTACGTGTATTACAGGAAAATGAAATTGTCCGTGTTGGTGGTACAGAGCCGATCCATATCGATGTTCGAGTCATTACAGCTACAAATGTTAATTTAGAAAAAGCTATTATGCAGAAAACTTTTCGTGAAGATTTATACTATCGACTAAATCGATTACCAATTTTTATTCCGCCACTTCAGGATCGTTTGACGGATGTACCATTTCTGATTGAACGAATGATTCAAAAAATAAATCAAGATTACGGAAGAAATGTTTCCAGCATATCTGATGAAGCTTTATCTGCATTAAAAGGATATCATTGGCCAGGTAATGTCCGTGAATTAGAAAATGTGATTGGACGAGCTATGATTTTTATGGACATGAATGAAGAAATGATCCAAACGATTCATTTACCGAATTTATATCCTACCAGTGAAAAGATATCCAGTAATGCACCTGGATTACAGCTTGGTACAACGCATTCATCGTTACAGGATGCGATGGACCATTATGAAAAACAACTTATAACACAGGCTTATAAAGAGAATGAATATAATAAGACTAAAACAGCAAAAGCATTGAAAATTTCTATTAGAAACTTATATTATAAAATGGAAAAGTACCAAATTGACAAAACGTTCCTGCAATAATTTGCAGTTATGCAATTTATTGCAAGTGTAAAAAACAGATAAATAAAGCGTTTTCATTAATTATAAGTTGGCACGGTATTTGCTGTATATAAGGGTAGGTGGAATGGGGGGTTATATGAAAACATTATCGGAACTAATTAAACATGCACAACAACTAGATAAACAAGTTGTCTCTATTGCCAATGCGGCGGACGTGGAAGTGTTGCGTTTTGTGAAACAAGCGGTAGATCAGGACTTAGCCTCTTTCTTGCTTCATGGAGATCAACAAGTTATTCAAGCCTATGCGGACAAACTGGGTTTCGACTTAAATCATCAAGACATAGAAGTTGTGCACACGACATCGGCAATTGCAGATGCAGCTGTACAAACAATCGACCGTGGCGATGCACATATTTTAATGAAAGGAAATATCTCTACAAAAGCCTTATTACAGGCGGTGTTAAATAAACAATACGGTTTAAGAACTGGTGGCGTTTTATCCCATAGCGCATTATTTGAAATCCCAAGCCAAAATCGTTTGTTGTTTTTGACCGATGCTGCAATGAATATTTCACCTTCACTTAAAGAAAAGGTAGATATTATACACAACACGGTTCAAGTTGCACATGCAATCGGTATATTACAGCCTAAGGTGGCTGTATTGGCACCAGTTGAAGTCATAAATCCTGCTATGCAATCAACTTTGGATGCAGCTGCACTTACTCAGATGCAGCATCGTGGCCAAATAAATGGATGTATGATTGACGGACCGTTAGCATTTGATAATGCTGTCTCATTAGATGCAGCCAGACAAAAGGATATCGTTTCCGATGTCGCTGGACGTGCGGATATTTTATTGGCACCATCCATCGAAGTGGCTAATGCCTTATATAAATCCTTTATATATTTCGCGCAGGCGAAAGTTGCAGCAATTATAAGCGGTGCTAAAGCACCTATCGTGCTAACATCACGAGCAGACACAGCAGAAAGTAAATTATATTCTCTTGCACTAGCGTTGTTATCAACAAATAATAGGAGGAATCAATGATGGAAATCTTTACTTATATGGAAAAATACGATTATGAACAGCTTGTTTTTTGCCAAGATGAAAACTCTGGATTGAAGGCAGTCATCGCAATTCATGATACGACACTTGGACCTGCATTAGGGGGTACAAGAATGTGGACATACCAATCAGAATCGGAAGCAATTGAAGATGCGCTTCGTCTTGCACGAGGGATGACCTATAAGAATGCTGCAGCTGGCTTAAATCTCGGTGGAGGGAAAACAGTAATTATTGGTGATCCGAAAAAAGATAAAAATCCTGAAATGTTCCGCGCGTTTGGAAGATATATCCAAAGTCTGAATGGTCGTTATATAACAGCTGAGGATGTGGGTACATCAGTAGATGATATGGATTTAATTCACATGGAGACGGACTATGTTACCGGAATATCACCAGAGTTTGGCTCATCTGGTAATCCGTCTCCTGTGACTGCATATGGCGTATACAAAGGAATGAAAGCATCCGCTAAAGAAGCTTTCGGTTCAGATTCTCTTGAGGGTAAGGTAATTGCAGTACAAGGAGTAGGAAACGTAGCATACCGCCTCTGTGAATACTTACATGAAGAAGGAGCAAGCTTGATTGTAACTGACATCAATAAAGAGGCTGTACAACGTGCGGTAGATGCGTTTGGAGCGAAAGCAATTGACCCTAATGATATTTACAGCGTGGATTGTGATATTTATGCTCCGTGTGCACTTGGTGCTACAATCAATGATGATACCATTCCCGTATTAAAAGCAAAAGTGATTGCTGGTTCTGCAAACAATCAATTAAAAACACCAGAACATGGAGATATTATCCATGAAAAAGGAATTATATATGCACCGGATTATGTTATTAATTCTGGTGGGGTTATTAATGTAGCAGATGAACTGAATGGTTATAACCAGAATCGTGCATTACGTAAAGTTGAAGGTATTTATGATATTTTAGGCAAGGTATACGAAATTGCGAAACGGGATCATATTCCGACATATGTTGCAGCAGATAGAATGGCAGAAGAACGTATTGAATCTGTGCGAAAGTCACGCAATCAATTTTTACTAAATGGTCACCACACACTAAGCAGACGCTAACTTTCATAACGGAGGTCAAATAGCATGCAGCATGTTTATCGGATTTTAGTTATTAATCCAGGATCTACTTCTACCAAAATTGGTGTGTTCGATAATGAAGTGTGTGTATTTGAAAAAACAATCCGCCATGAGGCCAGTGATCTTGCTGGCTTCAAGCGGGTAATGGATCAATTTGAATATCGAAAACAAGTAATCATGGAGCAATTAGACTATGAAGGTATTAATATTTCTAAATTCAGTGCAATCTGTGCCAGAGGAGGCCTGGTACAACCGATTGAAGGTGGCACATATGAAGTGAATGATACGATGCTTCACGATTTGAAGGTCGGTTATTACGGAGAGCACGCTTCTAATTTAGGCGGTATTATTGCACATGAAATTGCCTTCCAACTCCATATACCAGCATATATCGTAGACCCAGTAGTAGTAGATGAGCTAGATCAAATCGCCCGTTATTCCGGTATACCTGATGTGCCAAGGAAAAGTATTTTTCATGCCTTAAATCAAAAGGCAGTTGCACGGAGAGCTGCAAAAGATTTAAACCGTAGTTATGAGGATATGAACCTCATTGTTGCCCATATGGGTGGTGGGATAACGGTTGGAGCACATAAGCAAGGACGAGTGGTTGATGTAAATAATGGACTACATGGTGATGGTCCTTTTTCTCCGGAACGGGCCGGGACTGTACCGGCGGGTGATTTGGTTTCTCTATGCTACTCAGGGCAATATTACCGGGATGAAATAATGGAAAAGCTGGTTGGACGAGGCGGCTTAATGGGATATTTGAACACTAACAATGCAATAGAGGTTGAAAATCGAATACAACATGGGGATGAGTTAGCTAAATCTGTATACGATGCAATGGCTTACCAGATCGCGAAGGAAATCGGTGCTGCTAGCGCTGTCTTATCGGGCCGGGTTGATGCCATTGTATTGACTGGAGGTTTAGCATATGGAAAAGCCTTTACAGATAACATTTCCGAACGAGTAGACTGGATTGCAGATACCATTGTTTACCCGGGAGAAGATGAACTTCAGGCATTAACGGAAGGTACTTTACGGGTACTTCGACAAGAGGAACAACCCAAAACTTATCCAACTTATGTTTGAAAGGAGCGGATTCAAGAATGACAAAAGAATATGACTTGGTTGTACTTGGCGGAGGAACAGGGGGTTATGTTGCAGCGATTAGGGCTGCCCAGTTGGGCATGCAGGTTGCAATAGTAGAAGCTAATAAGCTTGGCGGAACCTGTTTACATAGAGGATGCATTCCATCAAAAGCACTGTTGAGAAGTGCAGAGGTTTTCAAGCAATCAAAAGAAGCTAAGGAGTTTGGCGTAGATGTAAAAGATGTTACGCTCAATTTTTCTGCTGTTCAAAAGCGAAAAAATGGCATTGTAAACACATTGCATCAAGGTGTGCAAGGCTTAATGAAAAAAGGAAAAATCGATGTGTTTGAAGGTTTTGGGAGAATATTGGGACCGAGTATCTTTTCACCGATGCCAGGTACGATCTCCATCGAGTATGCAAACGGAGATGAAAACACGATGATTGTTCCAAAAAACGTGCTCATTGCTACAGGATCTAAACCAAGAACATTACCTGGATTGGAAATCGATGGGAAGTATGTTCTAACCTCTGATGAAGCACTGGAAATGAATGAATTACCTCATTCCATTATTATCGTAGGTGGAGGGGTTATTGGAATAGAGTGGGCTTCTATGCTGGCTGATTTTGGTGTTGAAGTAACCGTGCTGGAGTACCTTGATCAAATTCTCCCAACGGAGGATGAAGCTATAGCACGTGAAGCCAAAAGATTATTAAAGAAAAAAGGCGTAAAAATCCACACAGGGGCCAAAGTCATTTCCGATTCATTAAAAACGGGTGAAACAGTTGAAATAAAGGCAGAAATGAAAAAAGGAGAAAAAATATTCCAAGCGGAAAAAATGCTTGTTTCAGTAGGTAGGGAGGCAAATTCCGATAATATCGGCTTACAGAACACTGATATCCAAACGGAGAAAGGTTATATCCAGACGAACGAATTTTATCAAACAAAAGAATCGCATATATACGCAATTGGCGATGTGATTGGTGGTATGCAGCTTGCACATGTAGCTTCTCATGAAGGCATTATTGCAGTCGAACATATGGCAAACCAAAATCCAACTCCACTTGACTACACAAAAATTGCTAGCTGTATTTATTCAAATCCGGAAGCTGCCAGTGTAGGACTAACTGAAAAACAAGCACTTGAACAAGGCTATGAAATCAAGGTAGGAAAATTCTCTTTTAAAGCTATCGGAAAGGCACTTGTTCATGGTGATTCAGATGGTTTTGTAAAAATTATTGCCGATAAAAAAACGGAGGATATCCTCGGTATCCATATGATTGGTCCACATGTAACGGATATGATTTCTGAAGCTGGTCTTGCCATGGTGTTAGACGCAACACCATGGGAAATCGCGGGAACTGTTCATCCGCACCCATCACTATCTGAAATAATGGGTGAAGCGGCATTAGCAGTTGATGGCAACCAAATTCATGGATAATGTTATTGGCTCAGGCCAAGAAATGATTAGGGAGGTATTATCATGAGTGAAAATCGTCATAAGGCACTGGGATTAAGTGATGAGAAAGTACTTGAAATGTTTCGCACGATGCTATTAGCTCGAAAAATTGATGAAAGAATGTGGCTCTTAAACCGTGCAGGTAAAATTCCATTTGTTATTTCATGTCAGGGACAAGAAGGGGCACAAGTAGGCGCTGCATTTGCATTAAATCGGGACATAGACTATGTTGCACCTTATTACCGTGATATGGGCGTTGTATTAGCATTTGGCATGACTGCGAAAGAATTAATGCTTTCAGGTTTTGCCAAAGCAGAAGATCCCAATTCAGGTGGACGCCAAATGCCGGGACACTTTGGCCAAAAGAAAAACAGAATTCTTACTGGCTCATCCCCCGTTACTACACAGCTACCACATGCTGTTGGTGTCGCATTGGCTGCAAAAATCGAAAAGAAAGATTTTGTTTCATTCGTAACACTTGGTGAAGGCTCTTCCAACCAAGGCGATTTCCATGAGGGTCTTAACTTTGCAGGGGTACATAAACTCCCGGTTATAACAATGGTGGAAAATAATAAATATGCGATATCTGTTCCATACGACCGTCAATTGGCATGCGAACATGTATCTGATCGCGCTAAAGGCTATGGTATGCCAGGTATTACAGTTAATGGGAATGATCCATTAGAAGTTTATGCAGCTGTTAAAGAAGCAAGGGAAAGAGCTATGAATGGGGAAGGTCCAACGCTAATCGAAGCTGTAACAGATCGCTTAACTTCCCACTCTAGTGATGATGATGATCGGTTATACAGGGAATCTGAAGAAATTGAAGAAGCAAGAAAAAAGGATACGATTATTTCTTTTGCGAAATATTTAAAGGATGCTGGCATTTTAACAGATGAACTAGAAAAAGATTTCCACAGTGAAATCGATAAAATCGTTAATGAAGCTACTGATTACGCAGAGGAAGCACCTTATGCTGAACCAGAATCTGCACTTAAATATGTTTATGAAGAGTAAGGAGGGAGAATAACATGGCAGTTATTTCATATATTCAGGCTGTAACATCTGCATTAAGAGAAGAGATGCAGCGTGACGAAAAAGTATTTGTTCTTGGTGAGGACGTTGGTAAAAAAGGCGGTGTTTTCCGTGCAACAGATGGACTATTTAATGAATTTGGTGATTATCGCGTATTAGATACACCACTTGCTGAATCTGCAATCGCTGGTGTTGGTATTGGAGCAGCGATGTATGGCATGCGCCCTGTTGCAGAAATGCAATTTGCAGATTTCATTATGCCTGCAGTCAATCAAATCATCTCAGAGGCAGCAAAAATGAGATATCGGTCCAACAATGACTGGAATTGTCCAATCACAATCCGTGCCCCATATGGAGGTGGGGTACATGGTGCGCTATACCATTCCCAATCAGTCGAATCTGTATTTGCAAATCAACCAGGATTAAAGATTGTAATGCCTTCTACACCATATGATGTAAAAGGGTTACTAAAAGCAGCAATACGGGATAATGATCCGGTGTTATTCTTTGAACACAAACGTGCATATCGACTATTAAAAGGAGAAGTACCTGATGAGGATTATGTCTTACCATTAGGAAAAGCAGATGTGAAACGTGAAGGATCGGATATCACGATTATCACATACGGATTATGTGTTCATTTTGCACTTCAGGCAGCCGAAAAACTGGCTGAAGAAGGAATCAGTGCGCATATTCTGGATTTACGAACCGTATATCCTTTAGATAAAGAAGCAATTATTGAAGCCGCCAAGAAGACTGGTAAAGTTTTATTGATTACAGAAGATAATAAAGAAGGAAGCATCATTGGCGAAGTGGCAGCCATCATTGCTGAAAATTGTCTTTTTGACTTAGATGCACCAATCCAACGTTTGGCTGGTCCAGATGTACCATCCATGCCTTATGCACCAACGATGGAAAAATATTTTATGATTAATCCGGATAAAGTTGAAAAAGCGATGCGTGAGCTAGCGGAATATTAGCAGGAGGGATTATTTATGGCTAAAGAAAAGATTACGATGCCTCAACTTGGAGAAAGTGTCACAGAGGGTACCATCAGTTCATGGCTTGTAAAAATAGGCGATCAAGTCAATAAATATGACCCCATTGCAGAAGTGATGACTGATAAAGTGAATGCGGAAGTACCATCCTCATACACAGGTAAAATCGTTAGCTTAGAAGCAGACGAGGGAGAAACACTGGAAGTTGGTGCTTTGATGTGCTATATCGAAACCGAAGCAGCCAAGACATCCAAGGCAACTGAAAAAGAATCATCAACAGAAGAAGTTAAGCAGGAAACAACATCATCCGAGGCGGCAGATCAATCGATGAAAAAACGTTATTCTCCAGCTGTATTACGAATGGCTCAGGAAAATGACATTAATTTAGAGCAAGTAAATGGAACAGGTCGAGGAGGACGAATTACTCGAAAGGATCTTGAAAAATTACTTGCAGAAGGCAATATTCCAAAATCTGATAGCAGTAAGCCTGCTCAGCCAAGCGATGCAGAAGTTACCGAAATTCGTGCCACAGAACCTAAATCGGCTCCAGTACCACAGCCAGCTGTCGGGGATATTGAAATACCAGTTGCGGGCGTTAGAAAAGTAATTGCTCAAAATATGGTTCGTTCCAAGACTGAAATTCCACACGCATGGATGACAGTTGAAGTAGATGTAACGGATTTGGTAAATTACCGAAATAACATTAAAGACAGTTTTCGGAAAAATGAAGGCTTTGGTCTAACCTTCTTTGCATTTTTTGTAAAGGCCGTTGCACAAGCAATTAAAGAATATCCTCAATTAAACAGCATGTGGGCAGGGGACAAAATTATTCAAAAGAAAGATATTAATTTGTCTATCGCAGTAGCAAATGATCAAGAATTATTTGTGCCGGTGATTCAACATGCAGATGAAAAAAGTATTAAAGGAATTGCCAAGGACATATATGAGCTTGCCATGAAAGCACGCTCGGGAAAGCTCACATCAGCAGATATGCAAGGCGGAACTTTCACAGTTAACAATACTGGTTCATTTGGATCGATTCATTCCATGGGTGTGATTAACTATCCACAAGCTGCCATTTTGCAGGTGGAGGCCATTGTAAAACGACCAATGATTATCAATGGAATGTTTGCCGCCAGAGATATGGTCAATCTTTCTTTGTCCTTAGACCATCGGATCCTGGATGGACTTGTTTGCGGTAATTTCCTTGCTCGAGTCAAGGAAATTTTAGAAAATATGAATGAACAGACGACGAATGTTTATTAACCATAGGACAAGAATCCAATCTTTTAAAATTGAATTTAATGGCTAAAATTGTTAAGCTAAAACATAGTATTAATCATTAATAACTATAAGTAAGGGATGGGATTGCATGGATTTCAATCTGTTCATGAATGATGTGGTAGATGCTGCACGTCAAGATATACGGGAGGCTGGCTATGAAGAATTAACGAGCCCCGAAGATGTAGATCAAGCGTTAGAGCGAAAGGGTACAACACTAGTGATGATAAATTCCGTTTGTGGATGCGCAGGCGGTGTCGCTAGACCAGCAGCAGCTAACTCTATTCATTATGATAAAAGACCAGATCATTTGGTAACCGTATTTGCTGGTCAGGATCGAGAGGCAACTGAAAAAGCTCGTACCTATTTTGAAGGCTATCCACCTTCTTCACCTTCATTTGCTTTTCTAAAGGATGGAAAAATCGTAACCATGCTAGAAAGACATGATATAGAAGGCTTTTCAGCAATGGACGTAATCGGCAAACTACAGCAGATCTTTGATGAGCACTGCGAAGAAATATAATATAGATTGCTGTTCTGGGGCTGTCTCTTCTTTGTGGGTCAGCCCCAGTTTTAATCAAGCGGAAGATTTTTAATCATTTCATACATATTTTTTAAAATTAAAAAACCGACATGCATCGCATCTCGGTTTATCAGAACCATTTAATTATAGAAAAAGGGCGACTCCTGTTGTAAGTGAGGACAATACCATTGCAATAATCATTACGTAAATAGCAATTTTCATTCTGCGCTCGCGTTTTGATTTTCTCTTGGAAACAGCCATTTTCATTCATGCCTCCTTCAATCCATCGTACTATGTATAGTTTATCGCGAAAAATTAATTTGGACAAGTACTAAAAAACAAAAGACAATAAAGTAAAACAAATGTGGGATAAAACTGTTTATTAATAATATATTGGGGGGGAAACTTAATGGATAAAAATAAACGTCCTGTAGAAGCTTGGAAACAAAACACGGATCAAACCATCAAACGTTTTCCAGAACGTAAGGATACCTTTACAACTTTATCTGATATGGAAGTAGATCGCTTGTATTATCCGGATAATGATTTGCTTTATGAAGAAAAAATCGGTTTTCCAGGTGAATACCCTTATACTCGAGGTATTCAACCGACCATGTACAGAGGTCGTTTTTGGACGATGCGTCAATATGCTGGATTTGGTTCCGCAACAGAAACGAATAAACGATTTCGTTATCTGTTAAACCAGGGGCAGACTGGTTTATCTGTTGCATTTGATTTACCAACTCAGATTGGCTATGACTCTGATGATATGATGGCTGAGGGAGAAGTAGGTAAGGTCGGTGTAGCCATCGATACTTTGGAAGATATGGAAAAATTACTAGAGGAGATTCCATTAGATAAAGTCAGTACGTCAATGACAATCAATGCTCCTGCATCTGTTTTATTATGCATGTACTTGGCTGTTGGAGAAAAACAAGGAGTACCATTAGATAAATTAACAGGCACCATTCAAAACGATATTCTGAAGGAATACATTGCCAGAGGAACATATATCTATCCACCTAAGCCTTCTATGCGGCTGATTACGAATATATTTGAGTTCTGCCAGCAAAATGTACCAAAATTCAATACCATTAGTATTTCCGGCTATCACATACGTGAAGCTGGTTCAAATGCCGTTCAAGAGGCAGCTTTTACGCTTGCAAATGGAATCGCTTACGTAGACGCTGCGATTGCGTCTGGCCTTGATATTGATAGCTTTGCTCCAAGGCTAGCTTTCTTCTTTAATGCTCATAATAATTTTTTTGAAGAAATAGCTAAATTTCGAGCAGCCCGGAGAATATGGGCTAAGATAATGAAGGAAAAATATCATGCACAAAACCCGAAAAGCTGGAAAATGCGTTTCCATACCCAAACAGGAGGATCAACCTTAACTGCACATCAACCGGATAACAATATCGTTCGCGTTACAATGCAAGCGCTTGCTGCGGTATTAGGAGGTACCCAGAGCTTGCATACCAATTCTCGTGATGAAGCACTGTCATTACCTACTGAGGATTCGGCAAGGATTGCATTACGCACGCAGCAGATTATTGCACATGAAAGTGGGGTAGCAGATACAATTGACCCATTGGGCGGATCCTATTATGTGGAAGAATTAACGGATAAAATGGAGGAAAAGATTCAAGAATATTTGGATCAAATTGATGAAATTGGTGGCGCAGTCCAAGCTGTAGAAGAAGGATATATGCAAAGGGAAATCCAGCATAACGCCTATGAAACACAAAAGAAAATTGAACGTAATGAAGAGATTATTGTTGGTTTAAATAAGTTTACAATTGAAGAAGAGGTAAATCCCGATTTATTGAAAGTTGATGAAGCATTAGAAAAAGGGCAGATTGAAGCATTGCAAAGCTTACGCAGCAAAAGAAATCAACAAGTTATTCAAAACGTTCTTCAAAAGCTACGAAAAGCTGCAAGGAATGAACATGATAATTTAATACCATATATATTAGAAGCTGTAAAAGCATATGCTACCATTGGTGAAATATGCAATGTGTTGCGAGATGAGTTTGGAGAATATACCGGACTGTAACAAGGGGGATAAATCATGGAACAAAAAATTCGAGTCTTGATAGCTAAACCAGGACTGGACGGACATGATAGGGGCGCATTGGTAATTGCCCAAGCACTGAGAGACCATGGGATGGAAGTGATTTATACTGGATTAAGGCAATCACCTTTGCAAATTGTGCAAGCGGCTATACAAGAAGATGTGGATGTTATCGGCCTATCTTCTTTATCTGGCGCACATCGGACCTTGTTTCCAAAGGTTGTTGAAGAGCTGGAAAAGAGAAATGCAGGCGATATTCCCGTAGTTGGCGGTGGTGTCATTCCAAGTGAAGACATACCATTTCTTCTTGAGAAAGGCGTTCGCAAAATATTTACTAGTGGTTCTTCAACTGTTGCGCTTGCCCAATATATTCAGCGGTTGGTTCATCCGAAAGAAAGCACGATAATTAAACCACCAGAAAAAATCGCACATATTGGTATCGCCGTTCACTCCATTGAGCATGCCCTTGGATTTTATACAGATGTCCTCGGTCTTCCGCTTGAAGGCGTAGAGGAAGTAAAATCTGAAGGCGTGAAGGTCGCTTTTATTCGCATTGGCGAGACAAGAATTGAATTGCTTGAGTCAATAGAAGATACATCCGCAATTCATCAATTTTTATCAAAAAAAGGGGAAGGAATTCACCATATCGCTCTGGAAGCAGGCGATTTAGAAAGCCGGCTAAAAGCCTATAGAGATCAAGGAGTCCCATTAATTAATGAAACACCAAAATCGGGTGCAAACAATAGTAGCATCGCTTTTATACATCCAAAAGCAGCAAATGGTGTTTTGTTCGAGCTTTGCCAACATACGGAAGGAACGGAATGATAATGGATATCTTTGATAAAATTAATGAATTATACGATAAACGCCGACTGGCTGAACTGGGCGGCGGGGATGAACGAATTGCGAAGCAACATGCAAAAGGCAAAATGACAGCCAGAGAGCGGATAGATTATCTGTTAGATGATGGTAGCTTTGTAGAATTAAATACGTTTATTGAACATCGGACGACTGACTTTGGTATGGACCAATCCATTGCAAGAGGGGAAGGTGTTGTAACCGGCTACGGAAAAATCGAAGGCAAACCCGTTTATCTATTTGCACAGGATTTTACAGTCTATGGCGGAGCCCTGGGAGAGATGCACGGTAATAAAATTGCTGCTGTCATGGATTTAGCTGCTAAAAATGGTGTTCCTTTTATTGGTTTAAACGATTCTGGTGGTGCTAGAATTCAAGAAGGCGTATCTTCATTAGATGGCTATGGCCATGTCTTTTATCGTAATTCAATATATTCAGGTGTAATTCCTCAAATATCGGTTATTATGGGCCCCAGTGCAGGGGGAGCAGTATATTCCCCTGCTATTACAGACTTTGTCATTATGGTTGATAAAACGTCTCAAATGTTTATCACTGGCCCTAAGGTCATCGAAACAGTTACCGGTGAAAAAATTACTGCTGAAGAACTTGGTGGCGCACATATTCACAATTCTAAAAGTGGTAATGCGCATATTAAAGCGGAGTCTGAAGAAGCAGCATTAGACGCGGTGAAAGCATTGCTAAGCTATCTACCAGCAAATCATGGAGAAAAAGCAGCAATGAAACATCATGAAGAAACAGACAATTTGCGCCCTGATCTAGTAGATGTTGTACCATTCGATTCAACCAGACCTTATGATGTGAAAAATGTTATCCATCAAGTCGTCGACAAAGATAGTTTTTTTGAAATTCATGAGAACTTCGCAAAGAATATTGTTATAGGTTTTGCTCGAATAAATGGAGAAACCACTGGCCTAATATGTAATCAACCGAAATATTTAGCTGGTGGTCTTGATATTGATTCTAGTGATAAAGCAGCACGGTTTATCCGATTTTGTGATTCCTTTAATATTCCATTGATAACATTTGAAGATGTGACAGGTTTTTTCCCTGGCATAAAACAGGAACATGGTGGTATTATACGTCATGGGGCTAAAATATTATACGCCTACTCTGAAGCAACAGTTCCTAAGATTACGATAATCACCCGGAAAGCATATGGTGGTGCATATGTCGCCTTAAACAGTAAATCTATTGGTGCTGATCTTGTTTATGCTTGGCCAAATGCTGAGATTGCAGTTATGGGACCAGAAGGAGCAGCAAATATTATTTTTGCCAAGGAAATTGCTGAAAGTGAAAATCCTGAGCAAACCAGACAAGAAAAAATTAATATGTATCGAGAAAAATTCGCTAATCCTTATATTGCTGCAGGATTAGGAATGGTAGACGATGTTATTGATCCTAGGCATACAAGGATAAAACTCATCCAAGCTTTGGAAATGCTTCGTAATAAACAGGAAAATCGCCCAGCAAAAAAGCATGGTAATATTCCACTATAATATTCTTTATTACCCATTCCGAAAAAGTACATCAAAGGAGATAAGAACATGATAGAAGCAAACAAAAAAAGATTGGTTGACTTATTTTTTGAACTTGTACAAGTAGATTCAGAAACAGGAAATGAAGGTAATATAGCAAGCATATTAAAAGAAAAATTTTCATCTCTAGGCTTGGAAGTAGTCGAGGATGATGCAAAAGAAAAAACTGGACACGGAGCTGGAAATCTTATTTGTACTTTAAAAGGAAATAGTCCTGAAGCAGATACGATTTATTTTACTTCTCATATGGATACTGTTGTTCCAGGAAACGAGGTCAAACCACAAATTAAAGGTGATTATATTGTATCTGATGGTACAACTATTCTAGGAGCAGATGACAAAGCAGGACTCGCTGCTATATTTGAAGCTATTCAACTGCTCAAGGAACATGAGGTTGCACATGGAGATATTCAATTCGTTATTACAGTAGGCGAAGAGTCCGGTCTTGTTGGCGCAAAGGCATTAGATTCATCCCTACTGAAAGCTAACTACGGCTATGCACTTGACAGCAACGGAGAGGTTGGAGATATCATCGTTGCTGCACCCTCACAGGCAAAATTATTTACAACCATTAAAGGCAAAACAGCTCATGCTGGTGTTGCTCCTGAAAAGGGTGTTTCAGCAATTACTGTTGCAGCAAAAGCTATTTCCAAAATGCCTTTAGGCCGTATTGATGAAGAAACAACAGCAAATATTGGCAGATTTGAAGGTGGACAACAAACGAACATTGTTTGTGATCATGTCGCTATCCTTGCAGAAGCTCGTTCTTTAAATCCGGATAAATTAGATGTACAAGTAGCCAAAATGAAAGAGGCCTTTGAAACCACTGCACAATCTTTAGGAGCTGAAGCAGACGTACAAATAGAGCTCATGTACCCTGGATTTCATCAGCAAGCAGGTGACACGGTGGTAGAGATTGCCAGGGCAGCTGCAAAGTCAATTGGTAGAGAAAGCAAATTACTGAAAAGCGGTGGAGGCAGTGATGCCAATATCATTGCGGGATTTGGTATACCAACCGTCAATTTAGCGGTAGGTTATGAAGAAATTCATACGACAAATGAAAAAATGCCAGTTGCTGAGCTTGTAAAAATTACAGAGTTAACTGTTGCCATTATAAAAGAAGCCGCACGAAAACAATAATAAATAACCCAAAAAAACATGAACCCTGACCTTTATTGTCAGGGTTTTCCTATGAATCGTGAACCATGATATAATAAGAATATGTACAGTTTTAAGAGGAGCTTGAAAAGATGCAAAATAAACTAACTCCTTCAAAAAGAAGAATCATCTTTCATATAGACATGAATTGCTTCTACGCCTCTGTTGAAATGGCTTATAATCCTTCTTTGAAAGGAAAACCACTTGCCATCGCTGGAAATCCTGAGGAACGCAAAGGAATCATCGTTACAAGTAGCTATGAAGCACGTGCCAAGGGTGTCAAAACAACTATGACTGTATGGCAAGCTAGAAAGCTATGTCCTGAGCTCATTATTATGCGTCCCAATTTTAATCGCTATCGCGCAGCATCTCGGGAAATATTTAAAATGCTTGCCGAAATAACACCTTTTATTCAACCAGTATCCATCGATGAAGGTTATATGGACGTAACCGATGTTATCCAAGATGCTACTGCAATTCAAATTGCACAAAAGCTGCAACAGGACATATTGAATCAATTGGATTTACCGTGCAGTATTGGCATAGCACCCAATAAATTTCTGGCAAAAATGGCATCCGATATGCAAAAGCCGCTTGGATTAACCATCTTGAGAAAGCGAGACATCCAACGTAAGCTATGGCCACTACAAGTTGAAGAAATGTATGGAGTAGGGGAAAAAACAGCTCAAAAGCTCCATACCATACAGGTGGAAACCATAGGCGATTTAGCTAATAAGGATGTTTATACTTTAAAGCAATTATTAGGCATAAATGGGGAAAGGCTGCAAAATCGTGCCAATGGAATTGACCTTAGACCAGTGGACCCTGAGGCAATTCATGAATTTAAAAGTATCGGCAGCTCACAAACGCTTCCACGAGACACAACGGACGAAATAGAAATTCGTCAATTAATGCATCTGCTTACAGAAAATGTAGAAAGAAGAATGAAAAGAAAAAAAGCAGCTGGTAAAAGCGTTCAGCTCATGATTCGCTATCACGACCGCCAAACAATCACTCGAAGTAAAAAGCTTCAGACATATATTGACACGAAAGAAGAAATCCTTTTGATTGCCAATGATTTATGGCAAACACATTGGAATGGAGAACCGATTCGATTACTCGGAATAACGGTTCAGGAGGTAGAGGAAAAAGCTCTTATTGGTAAACAATTAGATATATTTACTTATGAAAACGAAGCAAAAAAAGAGGGGCTATATTCCACTATCCAATCTTTATCCGAAAAATATGGGAAAAATCCATTCCAATCATTTCAACAGGAACAAGATACAGATCAGCCACACACTAGTTTCCAAAAGGACTTTTTAGATGATTATAAAAAATAAAAATCCGAACAATCACGCTCATCATAGATTGTTCGGATTTTTATAGATATTTTTAGGATAATAATCGTTTGGCAATGCTATAGGTTAGCTTTCCACCAGGGTAACGTAATGGTATATCAAACAAATTATTTTGTTTTAAGATTGATTTTGAATGAGAAAAAGTTTCAAAGCCGTATTTGCCATGATATGCGCCTATTCCACTATTTCCAACCCCCCCAAAGGGGAGATGCGGGTTAGCTAAATGATAGAGTGTATCATTCACACAGCCACCGCCAAAAGAAGTATGTTTGATTATTTTTTGTTGTTGCTTTTTCTTCCTGCCAAAATAATATAGCGCAAGTGGCTTTTCCCGGCTTTGTAAGTCGGCAATTACATGGTCTAACTGATGGAACGTCATGATTGGTAATATGGGACCAAATATCTCTTCTTTCATAACCGGGGCATTCCAATCTACTTGATCAAGTAATGTAGGTTCAATCATCAGCTTTTCCGCGTCAACTGCACCACCGTAAAGTATTTGTCCATCGGAGAGGAAACCCTTTAACCGTTGAAAATGTCGATCATGAACAATCCGAATATAAGATTTGTTCTTTAAGGGGTGCTTTCCATAGAATTGTTTCACTTGCTTTTTCATGGCTCTTACAAGTTGTTTTTTTACCTTTTCATGGACAAGTAAATAATCTGGTGCTACACAGGTTTGACCCGCATTTGTGAATTTTCCCCAAACGATTCGTTTTGCAGCAAGCTTGATATTGGCATGTCGATCAACAATGACTGGGCTTTTTCCACCTAACTCTAATGTCACTGGTGTAAGATGTTCGCTTGCCTTTTTCATAATTAATTTTCCAACTGTACTACTTCCTGTAAAAAAGATATAGTCAAAAGGAACACGAAGTAATTCTTCTGTTTCTTCTATTGCCCCCTGAACAACGGTCATAAATTTAGGCTCAAATGTATTGGCAATCATTTCTTTCAATAGTTTAGAAGTCTCAACAGCATACTCAGAAGGTTTTATCACAACTGTATTCCCGGCAGCAATCGCTCCAACTACCGGAGCAAGCGCTAACTGAATCGGATAATTCCATGGTGCGATAATCATGATATTACCATAAGGTTCCTTATGAATATAACTTTTAGAACCAATATGGGTAGTTGGTTGATTGGTACGTTGAATATTCATCCATTGCTTTAAATGTTTGATTGCAAAGTCTATTTCTACATGCAAAAACCCAAGTTCAGTTGTCCACGCTTCGTGTTTTGACTTGTTTAAATCTAATTTTAACGCCTGAAATAACTCGGATTCATATTTTTTCAGCATTATTTTAAGCTGTTTCAGCTTTTCCATACGAAATTCATAGGATAAAGTAGCACCCGTGTGAAAATATTTACGTTGATCACTTAAAATTTTTGCTGCGTTCACCATTTTCATCACTCCTGCAAAGTTTTAGATTGTATTTGAAAATGATAAAAATCATGTGCTAGCCATGTATTTGGAAATATATGACGAGCTTCTGCAAGTAAACGAGCATTATCTTCCTCTTGGTAACGTGAGGAAATATGAGTCAGTATAAGTTGTTTCACACCTGCATGTTTAGCAAGCTCAGCTGCTTGGGCTGTCGTTGTGTGAAAGTAGGCTTTAGCAAGCTGCTGCTTATCCTGTTCAAAAGTTGCCTCATGAACCAAAACATCAGAGTCCTTCACAAAATCCATCTGTTTATCCGGATTACGCGTATCTCCCATAATAGATATAATTCTTCCTGGTTTATCAGGCCCAATAAAATCTTTTCGTTCAATATAACGACCATCAGGTAATTCTGTCGTTTCTTGTGATTTGATTTGCTGGTATATTGGTCCAGGGGAAATACCTATTGTTTTTAATTTGTCTACTTGTAATTCTCCAAGTTTTGCTTTCTCCATGATACGAAATCCAAAGCTTTGTACCCCATGATCAAGTATTTTGCAATCTACTGCAAAAGCGGGTTCATCCAGAACATTCCCCTCGGTAATTTCCTGTATGGTTAGGGGGTAAGTCAAATGTGTTTCACTTAATGCTAAAGCTGTTTCAACATATGCTTTAATGCCTTTAGGTCCATAAATAGTGAGTCTATCTGATCCTCCCTGAAAGGATCGGCTGCTTAGAAAACCTGGAAGCCCAAAAACATGGTCTCCATGCATATGGGTAATAAAGATACGACTGATTTTCCCTGGCTTAATCGATGTTCGTAATATTTGGTGTTGGGTTGCTTCTCCGCAATCAAACATCCAAATTTCATTGATTTCCTGTAATAGGGACAGTGCAATGGAAGTTACGTTCCGAGCCTTGGAGGGGAGTCCAGCACCAGTTCCTAAAAATAAAAGTTCCATCAAAATTCTCCTTCATTCTGCTTCATAATCTCCATCCACGTTCATAGGAAGAAGGCGCTTGTAGAGAATAACCTAAATCATCTGCAGCTGCCTTTGCCCAATATGGATTCCGTAATAATGCACGCCCAATAAAAATTAAATCAGCCTGTCCTTGCTGCAGGATATCTTCTGCTTGTTTTCCATTGGTAAGCAGTCCAACAGCACCGGTCATGATTTGTGCATGAGACTTTATTTGATCACTATATCTCACTTGATACCCGGGGTAGACATCAATTCGTGCTGGTACAACACCGCCAGTACTACAGTCAATCAAATCTATTCCTTGATTTTTCATTTGATTTACAAAGTAAATAAAATCATCTATTGTATTGCCACCGTCAGCATATTCATCTGCAGAAATACGAACAAATAAAGGACCATGCCATACTGCTTTTACAGCAGCAATGATTTCGCGAAGAAAACGATAACGATTTTCTCGATTACCACCGTATTCATCTGTACGTTGATTCGTAAGTGGTGACAAAAATTCATTAATTAAATAACCATGCGCACCATGTAGTTCTATCATATCAAAATTAGCTTCCTTCGCGCGTCTGGCTGCAGCGGTAAAGGCAGCAATCGTATGTTGAATGTCTGCACTCGTCATCTCTGTTGGCTTAATGGATTGCTCATTGAACGGGATTGCTGATGGTGCAAATATAGGTGGTTCAATCCCAGCCTTACGTCCAGCATGCGCTAATTGGATTCCGGTTTTTGAACCGTATGTATGCATTTGTTCATTCAATTGTTTCAAATCTGAAATATGTGCATCACTCCAAATGCCTAAGTCTTGGTCAGATATTCTTCCTTCGGGTAAGACAGCTGTTGCTTCTAGCATGATAAGACCGACTTGCCCAACAGCACGAGAAATATAATGCGTATAATGAAATGGAGTCAAATGTCCATCTTTATTAGTGGATTGATACATACACATTGGAGACATCACAATACGATTCTTTAATTTAATTTGTTTTAATTGTATGGGTGAAAATAGCTTACTCATCCTTATTCCTCCTAGATATGTTAATGAGATAGATGCTGCCGTAGTTTAATGGCTTTAGCAGGCACATCTGTAAAAATGCCATGACATTGTCTTCGAAAACAAAGGGAAAGCTTTTTAGCTGTATTGACTGTGTATACCCGTACTTTTAGTTGATCACGCTGACAATTCGTTATCAATTTCCTGTTTAATAGTCGATATTTGATATGTAAAGCATCTGCACCAAGCTCAAGCGCATACGATGACAAATCATTCCTTCGCTTAGATGTCAGCCATGCAATTTCAACTTGCGGGTGGTTTTGTCTTAATCTTTTGACACTCCCTTGATTGAATGTTGAAATAGTTGTATAACCAGTTAATTGATAAGCTTCTAACATGTCAACTACGATCGCTTCCAGATGAGGATAATCTATTTTATTATTCTTTAATTCAATATTTAGCTGTAGATGCTTTGGCTTTGCCCATATGAGAAACTCTTCTAATGTCAAAAGGGTAGTACCTGCATATTTCGCGGAAAACCATGAGCCGGCATCCAGCTGTTTTAATTCAGATATCGTATAATCTTTAATCAAACCTTTGCCATTTGTTGTTCGACGTAATTGCTCATCATGGATAATAACTGGAATGCAATCCTTGGTAAGCTGTACGTCTGTTTCTATTCCCTCTGCACCAGCTTGATAGGCTAGTTCAAAGGCGGGCATTGTATTTTCTGGTGCGTGCTTACTTGCACCACGATGTGCGATAATAGCAGTTTGCAATATATTTCACCTCTTGTTTTGATTGTGTTTTATTTTACATGGAAAGTCAATTTATAAAGTCTGACTGGGAATTTATATTCACTTCTAACAGAATTCCCAATTTCCATGGTAACATTTGAATATAAAGGAAATTTATCAAGGAGGAATCCTATGAATTGGCAGACGAAAGAAGCAAGAAAGCAATTACTCTGTGATTTAGTAGAACATCCAAGTATTACTGGCAGTAATGCAGAAATTGCGATTGCTGAATATGTACATCACTTACTTGGGCAAAAAAAATATTTTCAAAAAAGACCTAATCATCTTCTATTACATCCATTGGATGACGGTAGACGTTTATTAACAGCTTTGGTCAAAAGCAAACAACCAACAAAGAAAACAGTTATTTTATTAAGTCATTTTGATGTTGTTGAGGTAGAAGACTTCGGCTCATTAGAAAACCTCGCCTTTCATCCTCGAGCATTAACCTTGGAAATGAATAAGTTATACAATGAATTACCAATAGCAGTTCAGGAAGATTTAAACGGTAAAGGGGAATGGTTATTTGGACGTGGATCCATGGATATGAAAGCGGGATTAGTGCTTCATCTTTCTATGCTTGAAAGGGCAATGGAAGGCAACTTTGATGGTAATGTATTATTATTGACTGTACCAGATGAGGAAGTAAATTCTTTGGGAATGTTAACAGCACTTCCTGCATTGGAACGTATGCAGGATGATTTAGATTTAGAATATGTAGCTTGTATGAATGGAGAACCAATGTTTAGTAAATATCCTGGCGATGACCATTATTATGCCTATACCGGATCGATAGGAAAGGTATTGCCAGGATTTTATTGCTATGGTAAAGAAACACATGTTGGGGATCCATTCGCTGGCTTAAATCCAAATTTAATGACAAGTTTTTTAGCTAGGGAATTGGAATTAAATGAAAGTTTTATTGAAAAAATAGATGAGGAAGTTACACCGCCACCTGTCAGTTTGATGCAACGTGATTTAAAAGAAGCTTATTCAGTACAAACGCCGCAAGCATCTGTCGCAATGTATAATGTACTTTTTTTGAAACAGTCCATAGATGATATCAATAACAAGTTGTTGGCAGGAGCAAAGCGGGCATGTGAAAAGTTAGATGCGTTCATGCAAGATAAAGTAAAGCATTTTGCGGAAGCATCAGCACAATTTCATACAACCTATGATCCGATTCGAATAATGACTTATCAAGAATTATTGGAAGAAGCAAAACTGCGATATGGAGCGGAAGAAATAGAACGCCGGCAAAACCTATTAACGGCACAAAGAACAACTGGAGATCGTGATTTTTCAACGTTACTCGTTCAAGACTTGGCAAAAATGTGTAAAGAACTAGCACCGATGATTATCTTATTTTATAGTCCACCATTTTATCCAGCTGTATCTTCTCATTCAGACCCATATATTCAGACGGTGATGAGAGAGGTTAAAGCAGAGATAGAAAACCAGAATCCACTTAAGTGGACGGTTTCCGAATTTTTTACGGGGCTTTCTGATCTAAGCTTCATCGGTCCATTAACCTCTGGTGACAATCTATCACAGCTTACACAAAACATGCCAATTCAAAATAAAGGATTTACATTTCCAGATGAACTAATTCAAAAGCTATCCATGCCAATTATAAATATTGGACCATTAGGAAGGGACCCACACCAATGGACAGAACGTGTAGAATTACATTATAGCTTTGAAATACTACCAGACATCATCGAAAAAGCGATCCACTTACTTTTAAGTAAGTCCCCGACAAGTGACAAGCATGCATAAAAGCGGTAAAATAAAACTAGATTGAATGATCATTCATTTTTGGGGGCTTAAATGTGACAGCATTACAAGAAACCATTTATCCAATTACAATTCCAACACCTTTTGCAGTCGGCAGTGTGCAAGCCTATTTGCTAAAAGGGGATTATCTTTCACTTGTAGACGCAGGTGTACAAACAGCAGAAGCGTGGCAAGCCGTAAATGAACAGCTAAAGCGAATAGGCTACAAAGAATCAGATATTGAACAAATTATTTTGACTCATCACCACCCAGATCATACTGGATTGGTGGAACGTTTTTCAGGAGTGAAACATATTGTCGCGCATAAGCATGTGGATAAATGGCTGCAAAAAGAAGAAGCATTTATACAAAATTATGAGCGGTTTTTTCTTGATTTTTATAAACAAAATGGTGTACCCGAAGTGTTTTTGCAGCAGCTAACCTCGCTCCGCAGTCTGTTACAATATGGTGGTGAAGGACGGGTTACCAACTATATTTCGGAAGGGGATAGTTTGCCAGGACATACAGATTGGCAAGTTATCGAAACGAAAGGTCATGCACAGACCCACGTATCTTTTTTTGATCCATCCATGCAAATTCTCATTGCCGGGGATCATCTGCTTGAGCATGTTTCTTCTAATCCATTGTTGGAACCTGCATACGAAGGACAAAAACAAAGAGCAAAACCATTGCTACAATATCGGAAAAACATGGAAAAGTTATTGCCGTACACTATTAACTGGGTGTTACCAGGACACGGCCAGCCGTTTCAAGGTATTCACAAGCTCATTAACACTCGATTGCATCAGCAGGAGGAACGGGCGCAAAAAGTTCTTGGCATGTTACAGGAAGCTCCTAAAACAGCTTTTCAAATATGTGAATTACTTTTTCCTGTCCATGTGCAAACACAGTTACACCTAACAATGTCTGAAACAATTGGTCAATTGGATTTCCTGGAGGAGATTGGAAAAGTGGCTTGGCAAAAAGATAATGGGGTATATCATTATTATGCGACATGACGTAAACAAACAAAAAATTATTATTACGGGTGCATCAGCAGGTATTGGACAAAAGCTTGCATGGCACACAGCAATAAGTGGGGGAATTCCCATTTTGTTGGCACGCTCTACTGACAAGCTGGAACGAATACAACAAGATATAATCAACGAAATTCATACAAACTGCTTCATTTATTCCGTCGATATCACAGATGAAAAAGCACTTGCAAATACCATGGAGCATATTATTGCTGATCACGGGCAAATACATGCAATCATAAACAATGCCGGCATGGGAATTTTTGAATATGTACAAGATATGAACTGGCAATCCATGGAGCGAATGTTCCAATTGAATGTGTTGGCTACGATGCGTCTATCCCAAATCATGCTAAACCATTTTTCTACCGTTCGGTCCGGACACATTATTAATATTGCTTCACAGGCAGCAAAGATTGCAACTCCAAAGTCATCCGTTTATGCAGCGTCTAAAAGTGCTGTAATTGGTTTTACCAATGCTTTACGAATGGAAGCTGCATCGGAAGGGATTTATGTAACTTCAGTGAATCTTGGGCCTGTACGGACAAACTTTTTTCAAACTGCCGATCCAACTGGTAACTATGTTAAAAGTGTGCAAGCTTATATGTTGGATCCTGATCATGTTGCAAAAAAGGTAATCAGCTATTTATTTACTAATAAACGAGAAATTAACATGCCATGGTGGATGGAATTTGGAAGTAAGCTGTATCAATTATCACCAAGGATCATGGAATGCCTGTTTCGCAAGCAATTTTCAAAAAAATAAGAGCGTGCGTTTTATCTAAAATGGTTCATTGATGCATAAGTGTTCAATTGAAAATCGAAGCAATATAGAGCGTATGATGTCAAGCATAAATAAATAATGAACATTGTTACATGAATAAAAGAGTTGTAGGAAATAAAGAATTTTAAATAACGGGGAGGTATCATGATGAAACTTCATTTGACAAAACAGGCAAGCGACAAATTGTCAAAAATAAATAAAGAGCATTATTCTTACCTGCTGATTTGGTATGATACAGAAGATTGTGGTTGTGGAGTAAATGGATTACCAATCCCTACGCTCGTCCATGATAAAAAACCAACGGAAATCGAATTGGAAAGTGAATCTTTTCCCGCTTTGGTTGATCGCCAGCAGTCGATTTTCTTCACCAAAGAAATGACACTGGACTTTGCTAACGAAACATTTAGACTCTCCAGCCCAGAGGGGATTTTAAATCCATTCATATCACCTACGCGTTTGATAGAGGGGAGAGAGGATCGATCCTGATCCTCTCTTTTCTCATTTAACGATGAGCTTCATAACGAATTGGCCTGCTAATCTGTTGAATTTTTGCGTATAATTCATTAGTTATTTGTTCTATATTGGCTGCAGAAATATTCTCCATTACTTGTAATTCGGAACTTGCCCCAAATACAGCTGAAGCGATAGAAGGATGCTTCAATACATATCGCAATGCTAACTCATTCATCGTCATCTTCTCAGGACAAAGCTGTTGCAACGAATGAACCATTTCTTTCAATTGATCTAATTCATAAGCCAAATATCCATCTGCAGCTTTCCTTTCTAGCTGTTGTTCTGCCTTACTGGACAACAGCCCTTTTGCAAGTGGACCTCTTGCTAAAACACTAATTTGATTATCATGTAATAAATCCAATATTTCCTCTTCCGGACGGCGATCCAATATACTATATTGCATCATAACAGCATCAATTGAAGCATGCTCAACATATCGTTTAATTACATTTGGTCTAATAGAAGAAATACCGTATGCGCGAATGAGACCTTCCTGCTTCAATGATTCAAATGCCTCTATTGTCTCTTCATATGCGTCATCCATTGTACCTCCGTGCAATAAATATAGATCAATATAATCGGTTCCAAGTCGGCGCAGGCTGTCTTTTAATCCTGCAATAATATGTGTTTTTGAAGGATCCCAAAACCAATCCTTCTTAGCTTTTTCAAAATGATTGCCAACCTTGGAAGTAATGATGAGTGAATTTCTTTTTTGTTTCACTACCTGGCCAAGAAGCTTCTCATTCTCTCCAAAATCATAAAGATCAGCTGTATCTAAATGGTTGATACCAGCATCCAATGCAGCATCAATTATACGATTTGCTTGCTTTTCATCCGTTCCAAGTGACATACATCCTAAAGTAAGTTCAGAAATAAATAGATCTGATTTACCTATTTGATTTTTCTTCATGCTGATCATCCTTTCCTATCGATTCTATTTATTATTGTAGGGAGTCATCCATTCATTTACAAGCTATACTCGTCCACGGATGTGATATGATGGAAAAGAGACTTAGAAAGAAGGTGAACGAATTGCATCCATTCGAAGAAAAAACCATTCAATCGAAGGGAATATTTAAAGGGAAAATCATTGATGTTCAAGTAGATGATGTCGTGTTACCGGATGGGAATACTGCTAAACGTGAATTGGTTAAACATCCGGGAGCAGTAGGAGTCATTGCAATTACCGAAAATCAAAAAATTGTATTGGTAGAACAGTATCGTAAGCCACTTGAAAAAGCACTAATTGAAATACCTGCGGGAAAATTAGAACCAGGAGAAGCACCTGAAATAACTGCGATTCGTGAACTGGAGGAAGAAACAGGATATACAACAGACAAACTGACATATATCGGTTCCTTTTATACGTCACCAGGTTTCGCAGATGAAATTGTATATTTATACATTACCAACCAATTAAAATTGCTGGAGGAAAAAGTTCCTGGCGATGATGATGAATTTATAGAAATCAGGGAATTCACATTAGAAGAAGCAGTTCAGCTTGTACAAGAACAGCGTATTCATGATGCAAAATCTAATTATGCTGTACTCTATTTACAGCTCCATCAACATGTCTGGCTGCAAAATGAATCTGGAGATGAATAGACCATGCTACAATCCTATTTTGCTGATATGCATATCCATATTGGTCGTGATATGTATGATAAGCCAGTTAAAATCACAGGGGCAAAAAGCCTTACGTTAACCAATATATTGAAAGAATCGAGTCGCCGTAAAGGTATTCATATGATTGGTGTTATCGACAGTCACGCACCACATGTTCAACAAGAACTACAAATATTGATTCAAGAAAACAAAGCCATTGAATTGGAAGAAGGTGGTGTTCAATTCGAGAATGTCACGCTAATTCTTGGTTCCGAAATAGAAATATTTGATGAAAACTGTCAAGGACCAATCCATGTGCTATGTTTTTTCCCAAAGCTTGAAAATATTCAAGCGTTTTCTGCATGGTTAACCGAAAGAATGAAGAATATTTCATTAAGCTCGCAACGTTATTATGGTACAGCCAGGGCATTACAGTATAAAGTAAAGGAATTGGAAGGTATCTTCATACCTGCACATGTATTCACGCCATTTAAAAGCTTATATGGAAAAGGAGTTAACCGTTCCTTAACAGAAGTATTTGATCCAGATTTAATTGACGGAATCGAGCTTGGCTTAAGTGCTGATACGTCTATGGCCGATCAAATACGAGAGCTCCACGAATATACGTTCATCACCAATTCGGATGCACATTCATTAGCAAAAATCGCTAGAGAATATCAAGAGATTATGATGGAACATCCATCTTTTAAAGAATTTTATTGGGCGTTGCATCAAGTAGAAGGAAGGAAAATCATTCGTAACTTTGGTATGAATCCTTTGCTTGGGAAATATCATTCGACGGTATGCGCAAATTGTATGAATCAAGTAGCAACACAGACTGCATTATGCCCATCCTGCGGTTCAAAACAGATTGTAAAAGGTGTAGCAGATCGAATACAAGAACTGGCAGATGCCGAAAACAATCCGTCTGAACGCCCAGCATATCTTTATCAAGTGCCACTGGAGTATATTCCTAAGCTAGGACCAAAAACATTCAATAAACTATTGAACGCCTTTCAAACAGAAATGAATATTATTCATCATGTTCCATACGAACAACTTTTAGAGGTAATTCCTGCATCAATGGCAGATGCTATATGTCAGATGCGAGAGGGACAGATGGATATCATAGCAGGTGGAGGAGGTAGATATGGGAAATTATCTACCAAAAAATAATCTGCTAAAGCATAAATTAAATCGGTTCCCCTGTTGCTTTTTTTAAAAAGATAGAGATATTGGTATGTTTGTCCGAACTCCTTCATAGTTTTTAAGTATCAAGATAGTTGAATGGAGGATAAATTAATGCTCGGTCAAACAAATCCCATCATGAACCATTTAAGAGATAATGCAGCGATTTACATATTTACCGCCATCCTATTTTTAACAGGAATTATTTTTGGCGCCATCATGGTAAATAGTATGAATTACAGCCAGAAACAAGATTTGTATTTTTTTCTGGAACGATTCTTTAATCAAATTATTCATGGAAAGTTCACAAATCAAATAGAACTAATGAAATTCAGTTTCCTCCTTCATGCGAAATACTTAACTTTATTTTTTATCTTAGGCTTAACCATTATCGGCTTACCAATCGTATGGATACTTGTGTTTTCAAAAGGTATATTTTTAGGTTTCTCCGTTGGTTTTATCGTTAATCAAATGGGCTGGAATGGTTTTATGTTAGCGACTATTTCAATTGCGCCTCAAAATCTGTTGATTATACCGGTCTATTTTATAGCAAGTAGTTTGTCCATGATTTTTTCGCTTCGATTAATCAAACAGCTTGCCGCAAAAAGAAATGCACGGCCGATTATGGAAGCATTAGGTAGCTATACCGTTCTATTTGCTTGTTTATTTCTGTTATCCTTTGCTGCAGCAGCAATTGAAGCATTTATTGCAAATGGAGCAATGGAGTCCTTTATCCCAACATTTCACAAGAAGTCCAGCTCATAAGAGGAAGAAACAGTTTTCTTTGTTGAAAAAAACACTCATTCCTATATAATAATAATTATAAATTGAAAAAGAAATCTCGATTGACACCTGTTTTATGTGTGCCTATAATAAAGATGGGAAATGAGGGAGGGAAATACCGTGGAACATCGCATAGATAAAATAAAAAAGCAACTTCATGCACAAAGCTATAAATTGACTCCACAACGCGAAGCAACCGTGAGGGTATTGCTTGAACGCGAAGAAGATCATCTTAGTGCTGAAGAAATATACCTTCTAGTAAAAGAAAAAGCACCGGAAATTGGCCTAGCTACTGTTTATCGTACATTAGAATTATTATCAGAATTAAAAATTGTCGATAAAATAAACTTTGGCGATGGTGTTTCCAGATATGACCTCCGTAAAGAAGGTGCTGAGCATTTCCATCACCATCTCGTTTGTATCGAATGTGGTTCTGTAGAAGAAATAATGGAAGATTTACTTGTCGATGTCGAAAAAATAATAGAAAAAGATTGGGGTTTTCAGGTTAAGGATCATCGCCTGACTTTCCACGGTCTTTGTAGACAATGTCAAAAAGCAAAAGTAGAAACAGCTCCAACATCGTCTTAAAATGATAAAGCAGATAAATTGCTTACCTATATTTTACGCCCTTTTTTCATCTGAAAAAGGGCAATCATTTTTTACATATTAATTAAACATACGTATATCAATTAAATATTATTTGTACATCTTCTTATATTGGTATAAACTGATTCATTTTTCGCATATCTTTCTAATAGTACATGTATTGGAAAGAGGAGAAATCATGAATCGAATTGTATGGAATACATTTAAAATATTTATCATTTTTACTGTTTGTACAACGATATTTTATTATGGATTGCGTATGATGCATATAGAATTAGAGCATTATCACCGTTACGATCCACCAGAAGGACCATCTGTTAAAGTATTTCTACAAGAACAGCAAATGTTGGAACGATTAAACTTCTTTTTTCGAGGTGAATAACTTCATGCAGACTGATGTGATGGATGATTTTTTTTATTACTTACAAATTGAAAGAGGTTTATCAGATAATACGCTTCAATCTTATCGAAGGGATATAAATCGTTATCATCAATTTCTCACGGCGGAACAAGCTAAACAATGGGATAACGTGGATAGACGTATGATTATCCAGTTTCTCTATCAATTAAATGATACTGGTAAATCACCTGCAACGATAGCTAGAATGCTATCGTCGATTCGTCTGTTTCATCAATTTTTAATACGGGAATCAATTACTAAACAGGATCCTAGCTTACATATTGAAACACCTAAAAAAGCTAGAAAACTACCGGATATCCTTTCTATGAAAGAGGTAGATAAATTATTAGCGGTTCCGACAACTACAGCACTTGGTATTCGTAACAAAGCAATGCTGGAATTAATGTATGCAACAGGATTACGGGTGACAGAGCTAGTCAGTTTAAAAATCAATGATTTACATTTAACAATGGGGTTCCTCCGTTGTATGGGAAAAGGCTCAAAAGAACGAATTGTACCACTCGGTAATATTGCCATTCAAGCAATCAATACTTATTTGGATGAGTCAAGAGGGAAGCTTTTAAAGAAAAATACTGATACTGGCATATTATTTTTAAATCAGCATGGCCGTCCAATGACCAGACAAGGTTTTTGGAAAGTGTTAAAACAGATTACCAAGGATGCAAACATTTATAAAAATATTACACCACATACACTTCGACATTCATTTGCAACACATTTACTAGAAAACGGGGCTGATTTAAGAGCAGTACAAGAAATGCTGGGACATGCAGATATATCTACTACACAAATCTACACACATGTCACAAAAGCACGGCTGAAAGACATTTATCAATCTCATCACCCAAGGGCTTAATTTTTCATTTTTTAGTTGTCTGACATCTAACAACCTTAATGTATTTCTTTACTTGGACATAAAATATACTAGAAAAGGGAACAACATGATATTAGGGAGGTAATAGAATGAAACATTTTAAACGTATTTTTGTTGTGGTAATGGACTCAGTTGGTATTGGAGAAGCGCCTGATGCGGCTAAATTTGACGATATCGGAGCTGATACATTGGGGCATATTGCCGAAAAAATGGGTGGCTTGCATATGCCTACAATGGAAAAATTGGGTCTGAGTAATATCCGAGAAGTTAAAGGAATTGCAGTACAAGATCAACCAATGGCATATTACACGAAAATGCAAGAGGCCTCCAATGGTAAGGACACAATGACAGGACATTGGGAAATCATGGGATTAAATATTGAACAACCATTCCGAACATTTCCGAATGGTTTTCCAGACGAATTAATTCAAGCATTAGAAAAACAAACCGGAAGAAAAATTATTGCCAATAAACCAGCTTCTGGTACAGAGATATTAGAAGAACTGGGAGAAGAACATATGCAAACTGGTGCCTTAATCGTCTATACATCCGCTGACTCTGTATTGCAAATCGCTGCACACGAAGAGATTGTACCAATTGATGAATTATATAAAATCTGCGAAATTGCACGTAAATTAACTTTGGATGAAAAATATATGGTAGGTCGTGTTATCGCTCGACCTTTCATTGGAAAACCAGGCCATTTCGAACGTACATCGAACCGCCACGATTATGCTTTGAAGCCTTTTGGAAGAACGGTTATGGATGAACTAAAAGATGCTGAATTGGATGTAATAGCATTAGGGAAAATCTCAGATATCTTTGATGGAGAAGGTGTAACCAAATCCATTCGAACGATTGACAATAATGATGGTATGACAAAACTTGTAGATTCAGTCAAGGAAGGTTTTACAGGTATATCCTTTTTAAATTTAGTTGATTTTGATGCGAAATATGGACATCGACGTGATCCAATCGGCTACGGTAAAGCACTGGAAGCTTATGATGCAAGATTACCGGAAGTTATCGAGTTGCTAACTGAAGATGATTTACTCATTATTACTGCCGATCACGGAAATGATCCTATTCATCATGGAACAGATCATACACGCGAATTTGTGCCATTACTTGTCTATCATACGTCAATCAAAGAAGGTAAAAAATTGCCGGTTCGTCGTACATTCGCAGACATTGGAGCAACCATTGCAGATAACTTTAATGTCACCATGCCTGCGTACGGAACTAGCTTTCTAAAGGAAATCCAATAAAAGGGGGATTGTGTAATGAAAACTTGGACAGCTGTTTTAGAAGCAACAGAGTACCTAACAGGACGAATCCAACAAAAACCGGAAATTGGACTCATATTAGGTTCTGGGCTTGGCGTACTTGGTGATGAGGTTGAACAAGCTACCATTATTCCATATGAGGAAATTCCTCATTTTCCGACTTCCACCGTTGCTGGACATAAGGGACAGCTAGTGATTGGAACATTGGAAGGGAAAACAGTTCTAGCCATGCAGGGACGTTTTCATTATTATGAGGGATATACGATGCAACAGGTTACGTTTCCGGTACGTGTCATGAAGCAACTTGGCATTCATTCTGTAATTGTAACAAATGCCGCTGGTGGAGTTAATACAAGCTTTTCACCTGGTGATTTAATGTTAATTACAGATCACATCAATCAAATGGGAGACAACCCATTGATCGGCCCAAATATTAGTGAACAAGGCGAACGTTTTCCAGATATGTCAAAAGTATATGATAGATCCTTACTCCAGCTTGCCAATTCTTGCGCAAATGAATTAGGGATTTCTGTGGAACAAGGCGTATATGTCGGTAATAGTGGACCAACCTACGAAACACCTGCTGAAATAAATATGCTTCGTATTTTAGGCGGAGATGCTGTTGGTATGTCGACTGTACCAGAGGTTATTGTAGCAGCTCATACTGGCATGCGCGTACTGGGAATATCTTGTATTTCAAACATGGCTGCTGGCATTTTGGATCAACCGCTCACACATGAAGAAGTAATGGAAACGACTGAAAAGGTAAAAACGGACTTTCTTTCATTTGTAAAACGTATTGTTAATCGTATTTCCAATTCATAGAAAAGGATGATCAAACATGAGAATGTATGACATCATTGAGAAAAAACGAGATGGTCTACAACTATCAGAAGCTGAAATACGCTATGTGATAGAGGGCTATACAAAAGATGAGATTCCAGATTATCAAGTTAGTGCCTTGTTAATGGCAATCTATTTCCAGGATATGACAGAAGATGAACGTGCTGCTTTAACCATGGCGATGGTTGATTCTGGGGATGTCATTAATCTATCAGCTATTGATGGTATAAAGGTAGATAAACATTCGACTGGTGGAGTGGGAGACACCACAACATTAATACTTGCTCCTCTAGTTGCATCTGTTGGTGTTCCCGTTGCCAAAATGAGTGGTCGGGGATTGGGTCATACTGGCGGAACGATTGATAAGCTGGAATCTGTACCAGGATTTCATGTGGAAATATCAAACGATGAATTCGTATCACTTGTCAATCAAAATAAAATTGCAGTCATTGGACAATCAGGGAACTTAACACCTGCAGATAAAAAAATCTATGGTTTACGAGACGTGACTGCTACGGTTGATTCCATTCCACTTATAGCTAGCTCCATTATGAGCAAGAAAATAGCATCAGGAGCAAACGCGATTGTATTAGATGTCAAAACCGGCGCCGGCGCATTTATGAAGAATTTAGAGGATGCAAGAAATCTTGCACAAGCCATGGTTAATATCGGAAACAGAACCGGAAGAAAAACAATGGCCGTTATTTCTGATATGACCCAGCCACTAGGGAACGCGATTGGGAATGCGTTAGAAATGGAAGAAGCCATTCACACATTAAAAGGGAACGGACCGAATGACTTAACAGAACTTTGTTTAACACTTGGATCACAAATGGTTGTATTATCTGAAAGATGCGATTCTATTGAAGAAGCACGTTCGTTATTAACAAAAAATCTTCAAAATGGGAAAGCTTTAGAACAATTTAAAACCATGCTCCAAGCACAAGGTGGTAATCCAGCAGTTGTAGACCATATGGAACTTTTACCACAAGCGAGCTACCAAATAGATTTACCGGCCAAACAATCAGGGACTGTTGCTCAGCTAATAGCAAATGATATAGGTACAGCTGCTGCCATGCTTGGTGCAGGAAGAACAACGAAGGATTCTGTAATTGATTTGGCAGTTGGCATCATCCTTCATAAAAAAATTGGTGACCATGTAGAAGCTGGAGAGCCGTTATTAACAATTTATTCAAATAATCAGCAAGTGGATGCTGTGAAAAATAAGCTTTATGAAGCAATTCACATAGAAGATAAACAAGTAGCCACGCCAACGTTGATCTACGATACAATTATAAATAAATAGTTCAATGAAACGCATGCAGAGAGATTCTGTGTGCGTTTTTTTGTGAATAAGGTTCATTTATTCCTCAGATAATTTCATATTTTCGAATAAAATTCACAGCATGTATCCAAGCATCTTCCATCCGATTTTTTCGCTCAAATATATCAAAAAAATTTGCTTTCAAACTGGTTATAAATAGAATCAAACATGGCAATCCTATCAGTATATTGACTGTTGGAGGTAATCGAATGAAAAAACTTGCCCTATTGTTTGCTATTCTATTGATTATGACTGCTTTTCCTAGTGGCGTTTCATGGGCAGCTGAAAAAGAGCAAGCGGCAGATAGTCCAGATCTAGCACCAAATTCTAAATCAGCTATTTTATTGGAACGAGATACAGGAACAATACTTTATAACAAAAATCAGGATGAAGTACTGCCACCCGCCAGTATGACAAAGATTATGACGATGCTACTCATTATGGAAGAATTAGATCGTGGAAATATTAAATTGGAAGAAACCATACGCATTAGTGAAAATGCTGCCTCTATGGGGGGGTCACAGGTATTTTTAGAAGCGGGAGAAGAAATGAGCATTCAGGACTTAATCAAAAGTATTGCCATTGCTTCAGGAAATGATGCAAGTGTTGCCATGGCAGAAAGGATTTCAGGCAGTGAAGAAGCATTTGTTAAACGAATGAATGAAAAAGTAACAGAATTAGGTTTGAAAAACACAAAGTTTCAAAATTCATCTGGATTACCAGCTGCCAATCATTACAGTACCGCACATGATATGGCCATAATTGCCAAGGAACTATTACGCTATGAATCCGTAACAAAATATACCTCTATATATGAGGATTATCTACGTAAAGGGGAAAAGAATGAATTTTGGCTCGTTAACACAAATAAACTTGTTAAATTTTATCCAGATGTAGATGGTTTAAAAACTGGTTTCACAAACGAAGCCAAATATTGTTTAACCGCAACAGCAAAAAAAGATAATATGCGTGTTATCGCTGTTGTTATGGGAGCTGATACAACGAAAAAAAGAAATGCCGATGTATCTAAAATGCTAGATTATGCTTTCGGACATTTTGATACCAAACCTTTGTATCAAAAAGGAGAAACGATCACGACACTGAAATTATTAAAAGCAGAGCAACAATTGATTGATATTCAAGCATCTCAATCTATTAGTATGCTGTTAAAAAAAGGGGAATCCGCCGAAAATATTCAGACAGAAACAATTATCCATGATGATATTCAACTTCCGATTCAAAAAGGAACGAAAGTAGGGGAGTTAATCATTAAAAAGAACAACGAGGTCTTGTCCAAAACCCCCTTAACTGTTAATGAACACATTAAATCTGCCAGTTATTTAACCTTGTTCAAGCGATCAGTGATGCAATTGACAAAAAACAATTAGGTGCTTCTAATTTTGTCGAATTACTTCTACCTTTGTCAATAAGAAGGAATTCGAAGCCTCAAAAAAGAAATGTATAGTTAAACATAAGGCAGGGAGGAGTTCAAATGGGACTTAATTATCAATTTCAGGTTCAAAAAAATGTTCTAATTGTTCGCTTAGCTGGAGAGCTTGATCATCATGAATCTGAAATGCTTAGAAAATCATGGAAGGATATGCTTTACCAGCATGGAGTACAACATGTGATTGTAAATTTAGAAGATGTAACATTTATGGACAGTTCTGGGCTTGGCGTCATCCTTGGAAGATATAAGGAGGTACTACAACTAGGGGGGAAAATGGTAGTCTGTGCACTATCACCTTCAATCAAACGTTTGTTTGAAATGTCGGGTCTATTTAAAATTGTACAATTAGAGGAAACAGAAGCTTTTGCACTTGAATCATTGGGGGTGGCATCATGAATAATAAAATGAAGTTGGAGTTTTCAAGTGTAAGTAAAAATGAAGGCTTCGCAAGAGTTGCGATTGGAGCATTCGTAGCACAATTAAATCCTAGTATGGAAGAGTTAACAGAAATAAAAACCGTTGTTTCAGAGGCTGTCACCAATGCCATTATTCACGGCTATAATAATGAAGAAAACCATACAATAACATTAATTTGTCAAATCTCTGGTGAAGAGATGGAACTTACTGTAGAAGACCAAGGAATTGGAATTGAAGATTTGGAACAAGCAAGGGAGCCATTATATACGTCAAAACCTGAATTGGAACGGTCAGGCATGGGATTTACAATTATGGAAAATTTCATGGATGCAGTTGAAATCACCTCAACAATAGGCGAAGGTACTTGTATTCGTATGAAAAAACAGCTTATCTCAAATAAAACGGTATGTAAATAGGTGCGCCCTATGGAGGTACATGTAAAGCGAAATCAGAAAACAACTGATAAAAAGATGCTGACCAATGAGCAGGTAAAAAAGCTTATTAAAGCTAGTCAAAAAGGTGATAAGCTGGCACGTGATACACTTGTTGAGAGGAATACACGACTTGTCTGGTCTGTTGTCCAACGATTTTTGAATCGTGGACATGATCAAGATGACTTGTTTCAAATCGGTTCTATTGGATTAATCAAGGCAATTGATAAATTTGATTTAAGCTACGATGTCAGATTTTCCACGTATGCTGTTCCGATGATTATTGGAGAAATTCAACGGTTTTTACGTGATGACGGAAGTGTAAAAGTAAGCAGGACCTTAAAAGAAACTGGCAATAAAGTTCGAAAAATGAAGGATCATCTTACCAAAAAATTACGTCGTTCTCCGACCATTCAAGAAATTGCTCATGAACTGGAACTTTCACCCGAAGAAGTTGTCCATGCACAAGAAGCGGTGAAGGCACCACATTCCATTCATGAAACAGTATTCGAAAATGATGGAGATCCCATTACGTTATTGGATCAAATTTCAGAAGAAGAGACGAACTGGTTTGATAAGTTAACTTTGAGAGAAGCTATTAGAGAACTGGAGGAAAGAGAGCGTCTCATTGTTTATCTCCGGTACTACCGAGATCAAACACAAACAGAGGTCGCAGAGAGGTTAGAGATCTCGCAGGTACAGGTTTCAAGACTAGAAAAAAAGATCATGTCCAATATTAAACAAATGCTCGATTAACTTCATATACCCCTTGAGGAAAACGAACAATGCAATAGTAATAGATGGTGAATATGCGGATAATAGATGTCACTCATATTTACAATATCTAATTCTATTCTTGTTCGTTTTTTATTATTGAACTGTCCGCCACTCAGCAACCATACCGTTTGATTGTAATGGAGAGGTCTTACGAATAGTGTGTACTTAACTATGGTGGCATACAATTTTAACGGGGTTTCTTTTATGAATCGAGCTATTCCCGTAGTTCCTGTGTTTCTTGGGAAACCTTGCTTAGGTTGCCCTTTACTTTTGATAAATGTCCCCACGTTCAACCTCACTATACTTTTTCCAAGTACAAAATTTTTATCATAGAATCCCGTTCGATTACCAATACTAAGTATATGAATTTAAAGCAAGGAGGCACCAACATGTCATCCATTGTCTATCTGCGCTTAAAAAAACATGTCCACTTAAGACCCATGCAACAAATTCGGTTAGCTGATATTGCCTACATATCCACGATGGCTCCCAATAAAATGAAATTAGCTGAAACGAATTTATATCAAATTACGAAGCAGGATAAACAAGCTGTCGTATTGGATAGCTTCCAGATTATCGAGCAAATACATGCACAATTTCCAGATCTGGAAATTCAATTGGTTGGCCCCACTTACACGATTGTGAATGTGGAGAAAAAGAAACATAAACATTCCATTTTATTAGCATCCTTTGTTTGGATTCTATTATTTATTGGGACTGCAATGACAATCATGAATTTTCATTATGATGTCAGCATGTTGGAAGTACAGCAAAAATTACATTTCTTATTTACAGGTAGACAATCCGATCATCCACTATGGATTCAAATCCCTTATTCCTTTGGTTTGGGAATTGGTATGCTATTATTTTTCAACCACTGGTTTAAAAAGCGATTTAATGAAGAACCAAGCCCTTTAGAAATAGAATTATTTCAATATCAGCAAAGTATGGATGAATATATGAGCTATCACGAGAATGCGCTTCATGATAAAAAACATCTTCCTTAATATGCTTGAAGGGCTTACCGGTTTCGCAAGTGGACTAGCAGTCGGGTGTGGATTTGTAGCACTATTGACAGTACTCGGAATCATTCCTCGGTTGGTACAGCTTAGTAAGAGTGCTCATTTAATAAAAAGCTATACAGGAGCGGTTATTGCGGGAACGTTATTCGGAACCTTTTTATCCTTTTCAGATATTACCTGGAATCAACCAAACGGTACGTTACTTTTATGGGGTACATTTCACGGTATTTTTAACGGGATGCTTGCAGCCGCTTTAACAGAGGTACTTAACGTGTTTCCAATCTTATCCAAGCGATTACGCATTGATCAATACTTAAAAAGTTTACTCATGGCTTTCGTATTTGGCAAAGTAGCAGGCTCGCTATTTCAATGGCTTATTTTTGTACAGAAATGATAAAGAGGTTGGTGGAAAAACAGATGACAAATAAACAAAAGGATAATGGACAACGCGTTCCTAAACGAATCAAAGACGTTCAAAGCTATATGAAAAAGCATCTTGGTACAGATGTATCATTTGATATTGGCTATCGACAGCTTGTAATTTTGGAAAAAAACGTGTGTCTATATTTCGTAACTGGACTATGTGATTCTACCATCATACAGGAAATTATTAAAACATTGGTTGAGACAAATGATTCAGAAAGTGATACCGATGCCATTGGAAAGGTAATCGAGAATCGGCTTGTCCATCAACAGGTTGAGAAAGCTGATTCAATGGATGAAATTGTGGATCAATTACTTTCCGGCTTAATACCAGTTTTTGTTGAAGGTGTCCCACATGCCTATATTTTGGATATTCGTAATTATCCTGGAAGAACACCAGAGGAACCAGATACAGAACGGGTAGTTCGGGGTTCGAGGGATGGGTATACCGAAAGTATTGTCGAAAATACTGCATTAACACGTAGAAGAATCCGTGATGAACGGCTGAGAAATGAAATGATGAAAATTGGCGAGCGGTCTAAAACGGATGTTTGTATTAGTTATTTGCAAGATGTAGCAGATGATGAATCTGTCGCCTGGGCCAAAGAAAAAATTAGTAAGATTGATATTGATGGTATCCCAATGGCAGATAAAACAATTGAGGAATTCTTTGTTGACCATAAATGGAATCCATATCCACTTGTTCGTTATACGGAAAGGCCAGATGTTGCTGCGAAACATCTATTAGCAGGACATCTTCTTCTCATTATCGATACATCGCCCAGCATTATGATTTTACCAACTACATTCTTCGATCACATGGAGCATGCTGAGGAATTTCGGCAAGCACCATCAATTGGTACTTTTATTCGGTGGATTCGATTTTTAGCAGTATTAGCTTCTTTGTATTTATTACCATTATGGCTATTATTCGTTATTGATCCATCGTTATTGCCAAAGGAACTGGCGTTTATTGGACCAAACGAAGAAGGTAATGTACCAATTATTGTCCAAATTCTCTTAGCCGATATCGGGGTTGAGTTTTTACGAATGGCGGCAATTCACACTCCGACTCCTTTAGCAACTGCAATGGGATTAATTGCTGCAGTCATGATTGGAGAAATCGCAGTAGATGTTGGGCTATTTAGTCCAGAGGTTATACTATATGTCTCCATCAGTACAATTGGCTCCTATGTAACCCCAAGCTATGAGCTAAGTGTAGCCAATAAAATAATGAAATTAATGATTCTTATTTTGACGGCATTTTTCGGAGCAATTGGTTTCAGTATTGGTTTTGTAATCAGCATTGTATCACTGGTTAGCTTTAAGGCATTCAAAGCACCTTATTTATGGCCGTTTATTCCATTCAATTATAAAGCCATGGTTCACAATGTTTTACGCGTACCGATTCCATACACAAATAAAAGACCAAGTATTGTTCATCCAAAAGATGTATACAGTCAGCCAAATCCGGAGACTCAAAAAAAGTAAGGATACAAGCATATTTCAAACCTACTTTGTTCATACTCGTCATATAGACATAAATATCCAGCAAATCATGTAAGGATTGAAATGATCATTACCCACAACATAGCATGCACGTTTCCAAGGAGTGTAGATAATGAAACAGCCTTTCACGTATATAGGTAAAGATATAAAGCGCATTGATCTTGCAGAAAAAGCACAAGGAAAGGTTCGTTATACGGACGATACCAATATTGCTGGCATGCTCCATGCTAAATTGCACACAAGTACAGAAGCACATGCCAACATAACGGAAATCGATATTTCTAAAGCATGGGAAATAGCTGGAGTGCACGCAATTATCACAGGGGAAGATTTTCCCTTTCCAGTCGGACCTATGCTTGCAGACCGACCTCCACTAGCAATAGAAAAGACCCGTTATTATGGCGAACCGATTGCCATCGTCGTAGCTGACACAGAACAACAGGCAAAACGAGCTGCGGAACAAATACAGGTCACTTATGAACCACTACCAATCATTCAATCACCCAGGGAAGCGATGAAAAAAGATGCCATAACGATTCACGAAAACTTAGGTAGTTACAAAGTTCAAGTGGAAGGCGTTCATGCTGTACCTGGTACGAACATTGCTAATCATACCAAAATACGAAAAGGGGATATCGAACAAGGCTGGCAGCAGAGTGAAGTCATGGTAGAATCGTCATTTTCTTTTTCACCGGCAGATCACGCTGCTCTAGAACCACGAGTTGCTCGGGTCGAGATTTTGCCGAATGGAAAAGTAATGGTAACAACATCCACACAGGGACCATTTTACGTAAAAAAATTGCTGAGTGAATTTTTTCAAATTGATGCGGGAAATATCATGGTACACACACCGTTTGTTGGCGGTGCATTTGGCGGAAAAGGGACTGTACAGCTTGAATTTCTTGCTTATTTAGCATCGAGAGCGACAGGTGGTAAATTAGTTCGTATTGCCAATAGTCGTGAAGAAGACATGGTTACTTCGCCCGTTCATATTGGTTTAGAAGCAACGGTTAAACTGGGTGCCCGTTCAGATGGTACATTAACTGCTGCTCACTATGAATTTCTATTTGATGGTGGCGCATACTCGGATATGGGGGCCGGAATGAGTAAAGCTGCAGCAGTGGACTGTACAGGTCCATATAAACTCGAGCATGTCTCATGTGATTCGTATTGTATGTATACGAATCATCCATATGCTACTTCATTCAGAGGCTTTGGCCATCCAGAATTAACCTTTGTTATGGAACGAATGATGGATTTACTAGCAAAGAAGCTAAACCTGGATCCCATTCAACTAAGACTAAACAATCTTATAAAGCCTGGTGACACGACTCCTACACAGGTCCATTTAAATGCTAGCAATATCGGGGATGTTAGGGCGTGTTTGCAACAAGTTAAGAAATCTATCCAATGGGATGAAGGCCAGAGAACAAAAACAACTGATGGGAAAATACGAACAAAGGGTGTAGCCGCGTTTTGGAAAACGTCCAGTACACCATCTAATGCAACTGCTGGTGTGTTGCTTACTTTTAACACGGACGGAAGCGTCAATCTGAATTGTGCAGCAGTTGAAATTGGCCAAGGTACTAAAACAGTGTTAGCACAAATTTTAGCAGAGAAATTACAATTAGATATGAATAAAATTCATGTAACTATTGAAGTCAATACCATGTATGATCCACATCAATGGAAGACAGTTGCTAGTAGTACGACCTATTTAGCAGGACGCGCAGTCATAGCCGCAGCAGACGATGCCATCAGACAATTATTGCAGATTGGCTCAGTTGCTTTGAAATGCCTACCAGATGATTTAGCTGTTGGCAATGGGCGAATTTACTTACGAGATAGTCCAGAATATTTTATTCCTATAAAGGATGTTGCCACTGGTTATAAATATCCAAATGGTAATACTGTTGGTGGCTTAATCATTGGGAAAGGCTCACATGTTGTAAGACATTTAACACCGATAGATCCTGAAACAGGATTTGGTAAGCCGGGGCCTCAATGGACTGTTGGTGCACAGGCCGTTGAAGTCGAATATGACCCAACTGATTGTACGTATCGAATTTTACAGGCCGCAACGGCACTAGATGCGGGAAAAGTGATTAACCCAATTGCAGCACGAAGCCAAATGCGTGGTGGTATGTATTTAGGCTTAAGCTGGGCAAGTAGAGAAACCTTTGTATTTGATGATCAAGGCAAGGTATTAAACCCTCAGTTTCGGACCTATGATACACTTCGCCTAAGTGAAATACCAACATACAAAGTTGACTTTATCGAAACGCCATTAATTGATGGACCATATGGCGCGAGGGGAATAGGTGAATATGGCGTAATCGGCATGGCTGGTGCATTGGCAAACAGTCTTTCCCATGCTGCGGATGCTGAATTAACAGAATTACCACTCATTCCCGAATTAATATGGAAAACAATTAAAGGAGAAGTATGATGATTTCATTTGACCTACAATATTTTCAACCAAACACAATAGAGGATGCCATCAACATCTACGAGCAATTTATTTCAGAAAATAAAAAACCAATTTATGCATCTGGCGGGACAGAAATTATATCTCGTGCTCGACGAAATGAGGTACAACCAGATGCGATTATCGATTTAAAAAACATCCCCGGATTTCATAAATGTGAGCATAAAGCAGGTAAACTTCAAATTGGATCTGCAGTTACACTTAATCATGCAGCTACTCACAGTAATTTTCCTTTATTAAAAACGGTTATTCAATCCATAGCTACACAAACGGCAAGGAATAAAATTACCATTGGAGGTAATTTAGCTAGTTCCCTGCCATATCGAGAAGCAGTATTGCCACTGTTACTCACAGATAGCACCATTGTCCTTGCTACCCCAAAAGGCGCTATCACTAAAAATATCCATGATGTTTTTCCATTTAATGAACATCTCAAGGAGCTCGAGTTGATGATGGAGGTTCATCTGGATTCCAAGCTTATCAAACATCCTCATTTTTGGATTAAAAAGACGAAACAATCACAAATAAACTACCCGATTGTTTCAGTAGCTGCGATGCACATCGACAATGAAATTCGTATTGCTACAAGCGGATTAACTGCTAATCCATTACGTATGAAACAGTTAGAGAAGGATATATTACAAGCGGTCGAGATAGAAGACTGCTTAGATCAAATAGAAAGCTATCTCCCGTCACCCATTATAGATGACATGATAGCTCAATCGGACTATCGTCTGTTTCTTTTTAAACAAATCATAAAAGATATCGCAATCAACTGGAAGGGGGCATCTTAAATGAATCATCTTCCCCAAACGATTCAAGTACAGATTAATGGACAAGTGAAAACACTAATGGTTCGCCAAGCTGAATTATTTTTGGACACATTAAGAAATGCTGGTCTTACTGGAGCAAAACCAGGATGCAAAAACGGTGACTGTGGCTCATGTACCATTTTAGTGGATCATATACCAATTCAGGCTTGCCAATTATTTTCTATGGAAGTAATGGATAAAAATATTATGACCATTGAAGGGCTTATTGATCAAACAGTACAAAAAGCATTTGAAGAAAAGTGGGCATTACAATGTGGATATTGTACACCAGGTTATATTTTGAATGCGTATGCCTTACTTCAGCATCATCCAAATGCAGATGAGGAAACAATGAAACAATGGCTGGATTCAAATATTTGTCGCTGTACCGGTTATCAGGAAATCATAGATGCTGTCACATTATTAATCGATCGGAATGAATATCATGAACACCATTCATGATTTATTACAAGTACTAAAAAATAAAAATGATTCCTTCGTCTTGGCTACGATTATACATGTGGACGGTTCTGCCTATCGTAAAGAGGGAGCTGCTATGCTGTTTTCTAATCGCGGAAAGCAATACGGTCTGATTAGTGGTGGTTGCTTAGAAACGGATCTGGCATATCAAGCGAGCAGCATGCTGCAGTCGGCTCAAGCTAATCCTGAAATATGTATATATGATTTGCAAGCAGAAGACGATTTAACATGGGGAAGAGGAGCGGGTTGTAATGGTAAGGTACATATTTTATTAGAAAAAATAGATGAAAAACTAAAAAAGCAATTATTATCTGTTAAAAAACAGCTTGATAGGGGACAGCCTGTCATTATTATGACTAAGCTCGTTCACAATCGTCCAACAGTTAGACGTACTTTTATCCCTGTTGATTCATCGCAGATAGGACAAAGGATCAACACCCAGCTATCTGTAGCCAAACAATCTTCCCAAGATCTTGATCTATTTATTCAGCAAGTGATGCCTAATCCTCGCTTAATTATTTTTGGAGCAGGTCTAGATGCAGAACCGCTGGCCAATATCGCGTCCACCGTTGGATTTTCAGTTACAATACTAGATTGGCGTGAAAACAGACTAAAACAAACGAATTTCCCTCATGCAAAATTGGTGTTTTTACCTAATGGAAACGAACTTTCAAAATCGATATCCTTATTACCTACAGATTTTGTCGTTCTTATGAGTCATCATTTCCAAAAAGACAGAGAACTGCTTCAAACGTTAATTAACTGGGGGAAATGTCGTTATATCGGTGTGTTAGGACCAAGAAAAAGAACTGAAAGACTTCATAATGGAAAAGCATTACCACCATATATACATGCTCCAGTCGGAATGAATATTAAAGCGGAAGGACCTGCGGAAATTGCAATTAGTATGGTTGCTGAAATGATTCAAATACAACGCCAACAACATAAAAAATGGGAGGTGCCATGTGAAACGACCTTATATCGTGGGCATATACCTCGCGGCTGGGAGCAGCAGACGATTTGGAAGTAATAAACTTTCAACTTTATGGAATAATAAACCACTTGGACAATACGGGCTGGATGTAGCAATCCATTCTAAGCTAGACCATGTAATTGTTGTTGGCAGGGAAGAAAGTGCAATGGATTGGCTTCCGCGAAGCAGTGCGGCATGGGAATTGATATACTGTAAAAATACGTCTTTTGGTCAAGCGTATTCTATTCGCTGCGGCTTGTTACAGGCTATGGAAAAAAGCGCAGATGCAATTATTATTTTGCTTGCAGATCAGCCTTTCCTTACAACAGAAATAATTGACAAAATAATCAATACCTATCTTCAACAATCAACCAAACGAACGATTTATTTTGTTGCGGCCAGCTGTAATCAAATGATTCAGCCACCCGTATTGTTTCACGCAAATTTGTTTAACCACCTTTTACATTTAACTGGAGACAGTGGGGCAAAATCTTTAATTCAAGCATATGAACAGCAGGGAGTCATATTAGATTTTGATAAAAAGGAATCCTTTATGGATATCGATACCAAGGAGGATTGGTATCAAATGGAACAACGTCAGAATAAGAATGACATGTATTAATAAGAAGCATGTTACTGTTCAAATGCTGTCTGCTGTATGAACTGTAACTGTTCACCTGCTTGTTCGAGTGCATGCTGTAACTCCTTTATTTGTTGCATTTCTCCTTTAGGTAATCCGTAAAGCCATCCATGAGCATCCTGTTTCAGTAGTTGAAACTGCTGCATCGCATTGGCAAGTGCTTGTTCAATGGTAACCAATTGCTCCCATTCTGGATGGCTCGTTTGCATTTGTTGTATCGTTTGTGCTGCTACTTTCAATGCTTGCTCCATTTGTTTGATATAGAGTAAAGACTGTTGTTGTTCGGAACCTTTAAATTCATGGCTTTCCGTCTTTGTCATGTCATCCACCTGTTTTTGCATTTGTTGCTGTTTCGCATACTTTTGTTCCACGGTTAATTTCTTCTTCAATTTTATCTCTCCTTATATTCAACTACTTTCAGATATATTTATTCTTTGTTGACAATACCTTATGTATACATTTATCTTCCGTTTTACCGATTATTATGATAATGTGTTTTTAACATTTTATGTTTTATAACGGGAGGCTTTCAATTGAATCATATACAAGAACCATTTGGCACAAATGAAAAAGGTCACTTGACGATTGGTGGCAAAGATGCAGTTGAATTAGCGAATACATATCAAACACCTTTATTCGTTTATGATGTTGCACGCATCCGGGAAAATTGCCGTGCGTTTATGCATACCTTTCAAAAAAGGGGTGTTAAATTTCAAGTCGCCTATGCAAGTAAAGCTTTTTCATCCATTGCAATCCTGCAGGTGATGAAGCAAGAAGGTTTATCAATTGATGTAGTTTCTTCTGGCGAGCTCTATACAGCGCTTCAGGCAGATTTTCCGCCTGAAAAAATCCATTACCATGGCAATAATAAGAGCATCGATGAGCTGGAAATGGCTGTTGAACATCAGATTGGTTGTATCGTGATTGATAATTTTTTGGAAATTGAACAACTTGGGGAAATATTGGAGCGTAAACAGCAGCAAATGGATGTATTAATTCGAGTCACACCAGGTATCGAGTCTGAAACGCATCGCTATATTATGACTGGTAATGAAGATTCTAAATTTGGATTTGATGTAAAGAATGGACAAGCTGAAAAAGCCTTTCAGCAATTGAAAGATCACAAGTATATGAAATTTAAAGGCTTACATTGTCATCTTGGTTCACAGCTTTTTGATACAAATAGTTATACGACGGCAATCGATGTGCTATTTCATGCATTGGCAAACTGGAAGGAAAGCTATCATTACACACCGGAAATTATAAATGTGGGTGGCGGATTCGGTATTCGTTATACGGATACAGACAAGCCGATTCCTTTAGAGATGCATGTTGATGCCATCGTAACAAAAGTAAAGGAAAATGCCGGAAAATGGGGTATACCAATGCCTGAAATTTGGATTGAACCTGGGCGTTCCATTGTTGGGGATGCATGTACGACTTTATATACTATTGGTGCTTCTAAGCAAATACCTGATGTTCGTCAGTATCTTGCAGTGGACGGGGGGATGACCGATAATCTGCGGCCGGCCCTGTATCAAGCACAATATCACGCAGTTTTGGCAAATAAAGCAGCTGCGCCGATTGATTCAACAGTATCCATTGCAGGTAAGTGCTGTGAATCTGGTGATATGCTTATTTGGGATTTGCCACTTGCTTCTGCAGAGCAAGGTGATATTTTAGCAGTTTTTGCGACAGGTGCCTATGGTTATTCCATGGCTAATAATTATAATCGTTTTCCTCGCCCAGCAGTTGTATTTGTAGAAAACGGGCAAGATCAATTGGTGATAAAACGGGAATCACTAGAGGATATTATCCAACATGATTTATCCTACGAGGGTTAGTTAGCTGTGTATCAAAACAAGCTCTAAATCAACCGTTCCATTTATGTTTCTTTTAAAATAAGCGTATAAGTGGTAAGATAATAAAGAATTTGTATGTAAACTTATCAGATGAAGGAGATATGAACATGTCTAAAACTGGATATATTGTAATGGAAAATGGTAATAGAATTGACTTTGAACTGTATCCTGATGCAGCACCAGGTACAGTAGCTAATTTTGAAAAACTAGCAAATGAAAACTTCTATGATGGATTGACATTCCACCGTGTTATTCCTGGATTTGTTAGTCAGGGTGGTTGTCCAAATGGAACAGGTACTGGTTCTGCAGGTTATACCATTAAATGTGAAACGGAAGGAAATCCACATGAACATGTAGAAGGTACACTTTCTATGGCACATGCTGGAAAGGATACTGGAAGCTGTCAATTCTTCATTGTCCATGAACCGCAACCACATTTAAATGGAGTTCATACAGTATTCGGGAAAGTAACATCAGGCATGGAGCATGTTAAAGCAATGCAAAATGGAGATGTTATGAAGGAATTGAAGGTTGTATCCGAATCCTAAGACGCATAACATGTGAATAATTAAATGACATTTGAAATGTTACTGATTCTGCTATTCATCGTTGCACCAATTTGTACCTTTCTCCATGAAGGTGGTCATATGATTGGTGCCATTATTTGTAGAGCAGAAACAATAAAACTGACCATTGGAAGTGGGAAAAAATTATTTACTCGCAGTTTCGGGAAAATTACAATGGATGTTAGACTTTATTTTTTTATTTCTGGGCAAACGGAGAGTAAGCGGGCAAGTAGCTATAAACAAAAAGAAGCAGCAATCATTTCATTATGCGGTCCGCTTTGCAACTTAATTATGGTTGCAGTCAGCTTATTGACTTATCGTTATTATCCATCTGATTTTATCCTGCTATTCCTTTTTTATAATAGTTGGTTAGGGATTGTTAACTTAATCCCTTTTAAAATAAAAAGTAAATTATCTGATGGATACATTGTTTTGCGAGCAATTCAAAAGAATAGACAAATCTAATCTATAATGGATATGTATGATTTGCCGATCATTTGTCCATATTGTAAGAAAGCAGTAAAATGAATAGGTTACTTTTTTACTGTAAAGTCTGGCATTTTATTAAAAGTTGACAAATCACATAAAATACGTCATAACTATATATAATATGCATTCCGTTCACTCCATGGCAGTTAAGTTTTTACTAATGAGGGGTATTTATGCTAATTCGTTATAAGAAAAACCAAGAAAAGATCGCAATGGGGTTGCTTTCTTTTATGCCGGAAGAAAAGGATATTAAAAGACTGCAACAAACAATAAAGGAATATGAAACAAATCCCAACTGGCATCTTTATCTTTGGAAAGAAGAGGATGTTCTAGGTGCAATTGGATTGAAGATAGAGGATGACATTAATGCTGTCATCCAACATATATCTGTCAATCCATCCTATCGGAACATGGGAATCGGCAAAAAAATGGTTCGAAAAATCATGGAAATGTATCAGGGGAAATACGCAGTATGCGCAGATGAACTAACCCAGCAATTTTTTAATAAATGTGATGACCCAATGCCAGAGCAGGTTCAAGATAACGAGCGTGAGAATGAATGAATAAAAATCCAGCCCCACATCGGGCTGGATTTTTATTCCCATTCGATAGAGTGAAACTTCAATCAGTGGGGGGTTTTGCACTTTCCCCACTAATTGTTAGTTTGAACGAATTAGGCCTTTACTGGCTGTTGATCCCCCACTTCCCATTCTTGTTATCAACAATAATTCTTGAAGCAGGGGACTTACAGCCATTTAATCCGTTATAAAGAACTGTTCTCATCGTGGTTTTATGAGCTGATCATATTAGAACCAGGCAGCACCAACAATGATCAGAAGAATGAACAGTACTACGATTAACGCGAAGCCTCCACCGTAACCATAATTAGCTCCCATTTGAATTCCTCCTTTACCTTCTTAACATAAATGTTTTATGGTAACATTTATCTTACGTTAATAACTTATGAAAGAAACATGCAGATGGTATGGGCGGATGTGACAGAATAGCTTATTTTCTTGAAGAAGAAAGGACGTTCCCTTATGAATGATGGCTATCAGGTGAAATTAGATTCATTTGAAGGACCACTTGATTTACTGCTTCATCTCATTAATCGTTATGAAATTGATATTTATGATATTCCGGTTGCAGAGATTACAGAACAGTATATGCAATATATCCATACAATGAAACGGCTTGAACTGAATATAGCGAGTGAATATTTAGTGATGGCTGCTACCTTGATTGCCATCAAAAGTCAAATGCTCTTACCCAAACAACAGCTTCCAGATGAAGAAGAATATATGGAAGATCCTCGTGAAGAATTAATGAATCGGTTAATTGAATATCGCAAATATAAAAATGCTGCCGAACAATTAAAAGAAAAAGAAACCAACGCAAACCAAATATTTACACGACCACCAGTTATATTTAAGGAATTAGAGAAGCAAGTTCCTATTATGCCTGGTGAATTATCCATTTATGACATGCTAGGTGCACTCGGTAAAATGTTGGAAAGAAAAAAATGGACTGCGCCATTAGAAACAAAAGTACATCGTGCGGAAATTCCAATTGAACAGCGTATGGAAGAAGTACTAATGCAAGTTCAACAAACCAAAGATGGGATATTATTTGATGAATTATTCACTTATCCTTCCAAATCCAATATGGTTGTAACGTTCATCGCTATACTGGAGCTAATGAAAAAACAACAAATTTATTGTCGGCAAACAAAGCATTTTGAAGCCTTGTATATCCATGCTAAATAAAGCTAGCCAACCATACATATATCGGAATAGGAGGCGCACATTTGGAGATTAAAAATTTAAAAGCAATTACAGAAGGTCTGCTTTTTGCAAGTGGGGATGAAGGTATTACGATAAAGCAACTGAGAAAAATAATGGATATTAGCGAGGAATTAGCTGTCCACTTAATAAAAGAACTTCAATATGATTACGAACACGCTGAGCGCGGAATGATGATTATCAGGTCTCACGAAGTATATCACTTGACTACGAAGCCCGAGCATAGCAGTTATTTTAAAAAACTACTAGAAGCACCGCAATCATCCAGAATGTCACAGGCAGCATTAGAAACATTAGCAATCATTGCTTACAATCAACCAATTACTCGAAGTGAAATTGAAGATATTCGTGGTGTCAATAGTGATCGATCAGTGCAAACTTTAGTTGCTAGATCGCTCATTGAAGAAGCAGGACGAAAAGAGGGAATTGGCAGACCAATTTTATTTGCAACATCCAAAGAATTTCTTACTTATTTTGGTCTTAGTTCCATTGAAGAATTGCCACCATTACCTGAAGACCTGGATATGGACGAATTAGAAAAGGAAGCAGATTTATTTTTCAGTGAGATGGATGACGAAAATTAATCCATTCTTAATAATTGTATTCTAGTCACTCCATATTCACCGGTATAAGAATTATAAACAAATCGAGATATTTTTTTAATCCATGTCATAACCTAATGATATACATCATTGGTACAAGCTTTTATACAAAGGAGTAAAGGCATGGATCATTGGCTTATTGAAATTATGAATGCATATGGATATATGGGGATCATGTTTCTCATTGCTATAGAAAATATATTTCCACCTATACCATCAGAGGTTATTTTAACATTTGGTGGATTTATGACAACATTTACTGATGCGAAAATATGGTATGTCGTTATCGCTGCTACCTTAGGTTCAGTCGTTGGTGCCATTATTCTTTATATTGTGGGACTACAACTGGATATTCGACGATTGGAGATAATCGTTGATAAATGGGGACATATATTACGATTGACCAAATCAGATCTACATCAAGCCAACGCTTGGTTTGACAAGTTTGGTCCATGGACGATTTTCTTCTGTCGTTTTATTCCATTAATCCGCAGTATCATATCTATTCCCGCAGGTATGTCACATATGAATGTGATCGTATTTTTATTGTTTACGACCTTAGGCACGTTTCTTTGGAATATAGTGCTCGTAAGCTTAGGTGCCAAACTGGCTGGTTCCTGGGAAACGATTGTAATGTATATGGATATTTACGCAAATATCATTTATGTATTGCTCCTTATATTCGGATTGATTCTAATCGTATGGTTAATCCGTAGAAAAAGATGATTTTTTCTTCTAATGAAAATAGTAACCAATTTCCACCGCCTTTCTTCAGGAAGGGCATTTTTTGTGTTTACCGAAAAGCATAACGTTTGTTCAACTGCATAAACTGTATGGACAAACTTTTTTCGGGAGGAAGTCTTCATGCACAAACGCATCATTGCTTTTGTTCTTATATGTCTATTGGTGATAGCCGCTCAACCACTTCAGCCACAAGCTGCCCCAGCGGTATCTGCCCAACAAGCTGTACTTTTGGATGCGAAATCGGGAAGGGTGCTCTATGAAAAAGCAGCCCATGAAAAACGACCGATTGCGAGTATCACGAAGATCATGACCGCAATTTTGGCAATCGAATCTGGAAAAATGGATGATATGGTGACGACAAGCAGAAAGGCCATCTACACAGAGGGGTCTTCCATTTATTTAGAACAAGGGGAGAAAATGAAACTGGAAGATCTTATTTATGGGCTAATGCTTCGTTCCGGCAATGATGCTGCAATTGCCATTAGTGAACATGTTGCTGGTAGTGAAGAAGGCTTCGTTTATTTAATGAATGAAAAAGCGCGATGGCTTGGAATGACGAACACGAGCTTCGCGAATCCACATGGCTTAGATGAAGAAAATCATTATTCAACCGCTTACGATATGGCATTATTAATGCAATATGCCATGCAAAATAAGGTATTTTCAAAAGTATCCAATACCGAGATGTACCGTGCTAAAACGAGATCCTATAGCTGGTTAAATAAAAATAAACTATTAACCTCCTATTATAAATATTGTACCGGTGGAAAAACAGGCTTTACAAAAATATCTGGTCGTACGCTTGTTTCAACTGCTCATGTAGATGGTAAGGATTTAATCGCGGTAACACTGCGGGCTCCCGATGATTGGAATGATCATATCCAGTTATTTGAATATGGATTTCAAACATTAGAAGATCAAGCCTTAGAAGAAAAAGGACAAACCTCTGCTTCACCTTCAAAAGATACACAGTTGGACTCAAAAAATCAAATTCACACATGGAGAGAAGTCATACTGGAGGTTATGTCAAAAATAACTGGGGTGGATTTGCCATGGTCCATCTAATCTGGGCAGGAATGGCGATTGTCGGAATTGTATATGCGATGATGAATGGTACGATGAATGAAGTCAATATAGCCATACTTGAAAGTGCCCAGGAAGCTGTTACTTTATCAATTGGACTCATTAGCATTTTGGTATTTTGGCTTGGAATTATGAAAATAGCTGAGAAGGCTGGATTATTAAACAAACTCGGCAAGTTATTACGGCCAATCGTCGTTCGTCTATTTCCGGATTTACCAAAAAATGACCCAGCAATTGGTTATATTGTTTCATCTATTTCTGCTAATTTATTAGGACTGGGAAATGCAGCAACACCAATGGGGCTAAAAGCTATGGAACAAATGAAAAAACGAAGTAATTCTGATGAAGCATCACGTTCCATGATTACTTTTTTAGCATTGAACACCTCGGGACTAACTTTAATTCCTACTACTGTTATAGCAATCCGAATCCAACATCAATCAGTATTTCCAACAGAAATTGTTGTTGTTACCATTTTGGCAACTGCAATTTCCACGACAGGAGCGCTGTTGTTAGATCGATATTACTATCATCAGCATCGAAAAAAGGGGGGGTAAAATGGAAACCATCTCCCAAATGAGTACGTGGATTATTCCATGTATGCTTCTTGTCATCTTAGGAGCTGCCCTTTGGAAAAGACTTCCTGCTTATGAACTGTTTACAGAAGGAGGTAAAGAGGGGATTCAGATGGCATTTTCATTGCTTCCATTTTTAGTGGGAATGATCGTGTCTATCTCTATTTTACGTAGCTCAGGAGCACTTGAGGCTTTCACACAATTACTTTCTCCTATATTGGCATGGATTGGTATCCCACCAGAAATAATTCCCCTAGCACTTGTAAGACCAATCTCGGGAACAGCTGCACTTGGGGTGACAAATGAGCTAGTCGGTTCACATGGACCAGATTCATTCATTGGGCGATTAGCTTCTACTATGCAAGGGAGCACGGATACGACATTATACATTCTTACCATATACTTTGGTGCAGTCGGAATTAAGAGAATGAAATATGCATTAAAAGTCGGGTTGCTCGCAGATTTAATTGGAATTATGGCATCTATCATTATCGTAACCCTCGTATTTGGTTAATGAACCACATAAAAAGCTTTTTCAATTTGATTAAGAACTCTAAAGGAACCGCTGTGACTATCTCATTTAGCAACCTCTACATGTGTAGAGGTTTTTTTATGTTACAGATATCATTTCCCAAACCCTAAATGATTAAAAAACATCTTGATTGTGTTATACTCATATCGGGAATAATAGCTGTACATGATGTTTGTCGAACTGCTCATGCTAATTGATATAATGAACCTGAATCGTTAGATATTAAATTTACAGAAAAACATGGTGATAATATGACATTGGAAAGACTGCAAAAAGTGATTGCTCAAAGCGGAGTCACTTCCCGCCGAAAAGCAGAAGCACTTATATTGGAAGGTAAAGTTAAGGTAAACCACAAGGTTGTGCAAACACTTGGAACAAAGGTAACCCCTAACGATGTAATAGAGGTAGATGGAGTGGAACTGGAAAAAGAAGCGCCTGTTTACTACTTGTTTTATAAACCCCGTGGCGTTATTTCAAGTGTTTCTGATGATAAGGGGAGAAGCGTAGTTACCGATTATTTACCAGAAGTGAAGGAACGAATCTTTCCTATAGGTCGTCTTGACTATGAGACATCTGGCATTTTATTAATGACAAATGACGGTGAATTCGCAAATTTGCTTATGCATCCGAGACATGAAGTTGATAAAGTCTATGAATTAACCATTGACGGCATCCCACGCAATAAAGAATTGCGAACAATCCTTGAAGGAATCAAACATCAAGGCGATTTATTAAAGGCAACAAACTATCGTGTCCAATCTATTGACAAAAAGAAGAACAAAATGCACTTGGAGATTACATTAAATGAAGGAAAGAACAGGCATATTCGACGAATGTTGGACCAGTTGGGTTATCCTGTTTCAAGGTTGAAACGTTTAAAATACGGTCTGCTAACACTTGATGGACTTACACTTGGACAATATCGCGCTCTTACACCAAAAGAAGTGAAGCAGATGAGAAATCTTGCGCTATCAATTGTTAAACATTAGACAAATTTACCACTGTGTATAGATGGTATAATGGCACAAGGAGTGATAAACGTGAGCCTTGATCAGGTAAGAAAAGACAAAAAAAATAAAAAGCGCAATCGTTTTATATTTAGAACCATTATATTGGCAGTTTTATTGGCAGCAGTCATTTTTGCACTTGTGTCGAATTTCCAAAAAGATAAATCCATCTACGGTGTAGGAGATGAAGCACCGGATTTTCAATTAACACAGGTCAACAAAAACAATGAAACTGAAACCATCAGACTTAGCGAACTACGTGGTAAAGGGGTCATGCTAAATTTCTGGGCGACATTCTGTAAGCCATGTGAAAAAGAAATGCCATTTATGCAAGAATTATATCCGGAATATAAAGAAAAAGGGATTGAAATTGTTGCCGTAAGCTTAGATGCAACACAATTGGTCATTGATAATTTTATCGAAAAGTATGGTTTAACCTTCCCAATACCACATGACAAATCAGACCGTGTCAGAGAGTTATACAAGATTGGACCGATTCCAAGTACCTTTTTTATCAGTCCAGAAGGTAAAATTGTAGACAAGGTAGAAGGAGCGCTTACATTAGAAAAATTAGAAGATTACCTTCAGAAAATCGAACCGAAATAAATTCCATTTAGAAGTATTGTGAGGGATTTACTTATGAAAAAAATAAAATGCGAATGCGGTCACGTAAACCCGGAAGGAACTGTCCTTTGTGAGGCATGCGGAAAACCAATCGAAGGGAATCAGCATATTGATGGAAATGACAAGAAAAAACTCTTAAATATGCGATATGACGGTAGTGCAAGACGTTCTCAAACCTATAATAAATCAATTATAGATAAAACATGGAATTTCTTTTCCTCTGTAAAGGTCGGGGTGTGGTTAATTGTTATTACATTAATCGCGTCTGCCGTGGGAACTATTTTTCCACAACAACAATACATACCAAGTGATGCCATTTCAAGAGATCCCGCGATATTTTATGAGGATCGATACGGTATTCTAGGGAAGATATACTACCAGCTGGGGTTCCATGATTTATTTGGATCATGGTGGTATATGCTGCTTGTTGCCATGATTGGTGTTTCACTCGTTATTTGTAGTATCGATAGATTTGTACCATTATACAAAGCATTGAAAATACAAAAAGCAAAACGACATGAAACATTTCTAAATAGACAGCGTTTATTTAGTGAAACGGAGCAAGTCAGCCCAGAGGATATTGAAAAGGTCAAAAACCGCTTAAAAAAGCAACGCTATAATGTAAGAGATGAAGATGGGTATATTTTAGCGGAAAAAGGAAGATTTTCCCGTTGGGGTCCATATGTCAATCATATAGGTCTTATCATTATCTTACTCGCCGCACTACTACGCTTCACACCCATATTATTTATGGATGAATACGTATGGGTGCGAGAAGGAGAACAAATTGTTATTCCAGGAACCCATGGTGAATATTATATTGAAAATAAAAAATTCACTTTAGAGACCTATGATGCAGATGATGAGAAATTTAAAGCAGCCATCGAAAAGCAAGGTGGTATGATTCCAAGTAATTTCCAAACAGATGCTATTATTTATAAAGATAATAATGCAGATGTCCCAGGGGCAGAGCCTGATTTAGAAAAGATAATTGAATCAGACATTCGAATGAACCAACCATTGAAATTTGATGGCTATACCCTTTATCAGGCAGGATATCAGGAAAATGAATTTACAAGTATGTCTTTTATCATTCATGAGACAGATGATGCTGATGAGCAAAAACTGGATGAATTTTCGATATCTTTAACAGAACCAAAAGCTGAATATGAGCTTGAAAATGGATTCCGCGTAAAAGTGGAGGAATATTTCCCGGATTATGTTTTTCAGGACGGGGAACCAGCATCCCAAACGAATTACCCGCGTAATCCGGCATTTGTATTATTAATTTATCCACCAGAAAGTGATACACCAGAGGTAAGCTTTATCGGAATCGGAAAAAACATTGATGCAACTGGAGAAAATAAATATAAAGTGAGTATTCAGGATTTCTCCATGCATAACGTAAGTGGTTTAACCGTAAAAAGAGATTATACCTTGCCATTCTTTATATTTGGAGCAGCAATTTTCATGATTGGTGTTATTCAAGGCATGTACTGGCAGCATCGAAGAATTTGGGTAAATCCAAAGGGAGATGGCCTTCTTGTTGCAGCACATACGAATAAGAACTGGTTTGGGGTTAAAAAAGATATTGAAAAAGCAATTGAAGGAACAAATATTAATATGGTAGTGGATCAACAAGAATTAGAGGAATAACTTGATCCATTCAGGGAGGTTTTTTAATGGGTGACCTATTGGGCCTAAGCAGTACGATGCTCTATGTTGCATTCGTTTTATATATCATCGCGACTGCTTTCTTTGGCGCAACAATAAAAGATAAAGGAAAAGGTAATAAAAAAAGTTTGTCCGGTAAAATTGGTATTACCTTAACCTTGATCGGTTTTTTAGCACAAATTGTCTATTTCATTACGAGATGGATTGCTAGTGGACATGCACCAGTGAGTAATATGTTTGAATTCATGACATTTTTCGGAATGGCGATGGTATTGGCATTTATTGTACTGTACTTTATTTATCGCTTATCTATTATTGGCTTATTCGCACTACCTGTTGCGATTATTGTGATTGCTTATGCAAGTATGTTTCCAAGAGAAATTTCACCACTTGTTCCATCACTTCAAAGCCATTGGTTGTATATTCATGTAACAACAGTAGCTCTTGGTGAAGGATTACTTGCTATTAGCTTTGTAACTGGACTAGCTTATTTAATTAAGAAAATCGATCAAACCGTACGCAGCAAACGTACAACTTGGTTGGAAATTGTTTTATACTCATTAATTCTATTTGTTGGCTTTAGTGTCATCTCAGTGACTTTTAGTATAATGAATTACGAAGCAACATTTGAATATCCTGTTGATAATAAAACACTAACATCAACTTATACGCTTCCACCTATTGCTGGACCAACAGATGGTGAGCTATTGACCAGTGATGCAATGACTCCGTTATTTGAAGCACCTGCTTGGATGCATGGTGCAGATGCGGGTAAAAAACTAAATACAATAATATGGTCATTTATTACAGGTTCAATCATTTATTTACTACTACGTTTGATTTTGCGAAAACGTCTTGGTGCGGCATTACAGCCATTACTAAAACGATCCAAGCTTGATTTACTAGATGAAATTACCTATCGCTCTGTAGCAATTGGCTTTCCGGTATTTACGCTTGGAGGACTGATATTTGCCGCAATTTGGGCGCAGATAGCATGGGATCGATTCTGGGGCTGGGATCCAAAAGAGGTATGGGCGCTCGTAACCTGGTTCTTCTATGCAGCTTTCTTACATTTACGTCTGTCAAGAGGCTGGCATGGCGAAAAATCAGCATGGCTTGCGGTAGGTGGCTTTGCCATCATCATGTTTAACCTTATTGCCGTAAATCTGATATTGGCCGGTTTGCATTCCTATGCATAATCCTTCCATGTAAATACAAAAAACAAGACATTCTATGTATTGCTTACGGGTGTCTTGTTTTTATTCTTATACTTTTTTTGTCGCTTCGTTTATACTAGTGAATAGAATGTTGAAAGGGGAATACGCATGGCAGAAGAAATTAAACTACTTGTTGTAGATGATGAAGATCGCATTCGCCGCTTGCTTCGTATGTATTTGGAGCGCGAAGATTATGTAGTTGATGAAGCAGATAATGGTAGCGATGCCTTAGAGCTCGCTTTAACCAATAACTATGATGTTATTTTGCTTGACCTCATGATGCCTGAAATGGATGGAATTGAGGTCTGTCAGGAGCTACGAAAAGAAAAAAACACCCCAGTGATTATGCTAACAGCAAAAGGTGAAGAAGCTAATCGCGTGCAAGGATTTGAAGTTGGTACAGATGATTATATAGTAAAACCGTTTAGCCCAAGGGAAGTTGTTCTACGCGTGAAAGCCTTATTGAGAAGAGCTACTGCTTCTAACTATTCTGAAGTAGACACACAAGCTAAGAATATTCTCGTATTTCCTCATCTAACGATTGATCATGATGCTCATCGTGTTACTGCTGAAGGAAAAGAAGTTAATTTGACACCAAAAGAGTATGAATTACTTTGCTTTTTAGCGAAAACACCTGATAAAGTATTTAATCGCGAACAATTATTAAAAGAAGTGTGGCAATATGAATTCTTTGGAGACCTACGAACAGTGGATACACATGTAAAGCGGCTTCGCGAGAAATTAAATAGCGCTTCAAAAGAAGCTGCAAAGATGATTGTTACAGTCTGGGGCGTAGGCTATAAATTTGAGGTGGAAACAGTCTAATGTTTTGGAGAAGTGTTGTCGGTAAGCTAGCAATAACCATTTTATTGCTAGTTTCTTTTGTCTTATTAATCCTGACGATTTTATTACTCGAGTTTTTTGAGAATTTCCATATTCAAGAAGCTGAAAAAGGTATGCAACAAACCGCAACAAAAGTATCTGTAATGGTGGAAAGTTACACAGACCGGGATTTGATTATTGATACAACCGAACGGGTAAAAGATCCAGCTAGTCGAATTATTATTATTTTTGATGACGGAACTTCTTGGGTTTCTGAAACGAGTGATGATGAGCTTGCCAAACTAGATGACCAATGGTTGGAAAGTGATTCTGATTTACGGAAGGTATTTACCGATCGAGCGGAAGTAAAAAAGCAGTTTTTGATGCCAAGTGAAAAAAAGGAAGCAATGATTGTTGGTACCCCAACGAATTCTGAGCATGGTGCTGTTTTTGTATACCAATCCTTAGAAGTCATCGATCAAACAAAAGCGGAAACAACCCATATCATCTTTTTAGCAGCAGGAATTGCAATTATTCTAACTACGATATTCGCATTCTTTCTCTCTACTCGAATTACATCGCCATTGATTAAAATGCGAGAAGCCGCGTTTGATTTGACACGTGGGGAATTTAATACGAAAGTACCGATTCTGACGCATGATGAAATTGGTGAATTGGCCATTGCATTTAATCGCATGGGTAGGCAGCTGAAATTCCATATTAATGCTTTAAGACAAGAGAAGGAACAGCTATCAAGTATTGTAAGCTCGATGGCAGACGGTGTTATCACCCTAAATCGCAATGGTGAAATGATTGTTACCAATCCACCAGCTGAACGATTTTTGGAAGATTGGTATTATGAAAATAATGTACCGATTACAGATAACAATAGCAAGCTGCCAAATGAATTAAATGAAATTCTACAAGAGGTTGTTCATAGTGAAAGTGAACGATTAAAAGAAATCAATTTACAAGGAAGAAGCTGGGTCATGATAATGACTCCATTGTATGATCAATCCTATGTCCGGGGTGCTGTTGCAGTTATACGTGACATGACAGAAGAAAGAAGATTGGATAAGCTGCGCAAGGACTTTATTGCCAATGTTTCGCATGAATTACGTACACCTATTTCAATGCTGCAAGGATATAGTGAAGCTATTGTAGATGATATTGCCGAATCAAAAGAAGAGAAAAACGAGCTGGCACAAATCATATATGAAGAATCATTAAGATTGAGCAGACTTGTTAATGAGCTGTTGGATTTAGCACGTATGGAAGCAGGTCATATTCAATTACATCAGGAGACAGTTTTGATTGAATCATATATTGACCGGATTATCCGAAAGTTTAATGGAATTGCGAAAGATCAGTTGATTACCATTGAATTTAGTAAAGAGATGTGTGTTCCAGAAGCCGATTTCGATCCAGATCGAATTGAGCAAGTATTTACCAATCTAATTGATAACGCACTCCGTCATACAGGGGAGAATGGAACGGTGCATATTCATGTAGAAAATAACGAAGATGCATTTCAAGTATCCATTCAGGATAGTGGCAGTGGTATCCCAGAAGAAGATTTACCATTTGTCTTTGAACGTTTTTATAAAGCGGATAAATCCAGAACAAGAAAAGAGAAGAAAAAGGGAACGGGTCTTGGCCTTGCCATCGTAAAAAATATCATTGATGCACATAATGGCACCATAACGGTAAAAAGTCTCGTAAATAAAGGAACTACTTTTACTTTTAGAATCCCTAAATAAAAAAGGACAGAGGTTGCTTTAATTATAAGCAGCTTCTGTCTCATTCTTCATGTTGAAAGGGATTCCCATAAAATGGTTGACTTGATACTTTAATAGAATCACTTGGACAACCTTCGTAAGCATCAAGAACATCATCTTCTAACTCCGTTGGAACAGATTTAATGCCTCCATTTTCATCTAACAGAACGTAGGAAAGACCTTCCTCATCATAATCAAATACATCGGGAGCATTTGCCCCACATGCACCACAGGCAATACATGTATCCTTATCTACAATAACAAATAAGTCTGCCACAATAAATACCTCACATCCTATGCACAAAAGCATGATGAAGCAGGTGCAATCGTGCAAACCAAAACATTAACGTTTATAATTTAATAGTATTACGATAACGTATTCTTTTCAACTAAAAATCTTTTCAATATAATCATATAACTTCGGATTTACGAATGGAGGGGGATGGATTGTTATTCAATGGTATTATCTTAACATGTACAGAAGTAATTAAAGACACACGTAGTAGTTCTGCTATTTACCATTTGTTAACGGGAAAAAAAGGAATCCAAACCGTACATGACGCACGGTTATTTGAATTAGAACGCTTTTATGGTATATATCCTGGTTTGGATAAAAAGATATTTACGGACCGAATGGATGATTTAACAACAGAAGGATATCTAATTCGATCCAAACAGGCTGATCATTCATATTTGCTTTCACCATTTGGAAAAGATTGGTTGATACATCATCAAGCAGGTTTACCATTTGATGATTATAATGGATTTTCTTATTCAAAGATGGACAATGAATTTTATCAGGGAATCCTGCTTCTCATTCAGACTTATACAAATAGTTATAAACAACATTTTTCCTTTATACCTTTGATTGATAACCGGGATGTAACTCAATCTATCAAAGCTATCTATCGTGTCCATAAAAAAATATCTGATGCTAAAATGCTCGAAGGATTGTATGATGAACTTCATCATGTATTACGAAAAACGAATCCATTAGCTGCTAAACTATTTGTAGATCGATTAACCGGCTATAAGGATTATGGATTAAGCATCAGCCAGCTCGCCATCGCTTATGATTTGAGTAAGGAAGATGTACAACTATTTTTAGTGGCTGTAGTACATCTTTTTATCACAGAAGTGAAGCAAAATAAACTACCTATTCTTTCACAGTTGCTGCAATACTGCTCAATGGAAACGTCCTTTATTACTGCCTCTGCAGAAAAAACCAATGCAATGATGCAACTCGGGATGACGATTGAGGAAATAGCGGAACGACGGAAGTTAAAGCAGAATACGATTTATGATCATATTGTTGAAATGGCCCTAATAGATTCCGATTTTTCAATCAAACCATATGTTAGTGAACATGAATTTCAAGCCATTGAATCTGCAGTTCATACATGCAAATCTTTAAAGCTAAAAACGATTAAAAAAGCGGTTGATCATCAAATAAGCTATTTTCAAATTCGATTAAGCTTAACTCGAATTCATTTATCCAAATCAGATGAAAGGAGGGAGGTTCATGACAAAACAACCGATTTCACTTGAAGCTGTTTTGCAACAGGAGATGGGACTAACGTCTTTTCGGATTGGTCAAAAAGAAATTATTTCGGATATTTTACGCGGGCAGGATGTGCTTGGTATTTTACCAACTGGTTCGGGAAAATCCTTATGCTACGAACTTCCCGCTAGAATCTTACAAGGTAAAGTGCTTGTTGTTTCGCCATTAATTTCCCTTATGATGGATCAAGTAAAGCGATTGAAAGCCAAACAATTTAAAGCAGCTGTTGCCATCAATAGTTTTATGGATTTCCCAACAAGAAAGGCTATTATAGAGCGATTAGATACATACAAACTTATTTTCGTTTCTCCAGAACAACTGCAAAGTCAATCTTTTATTAATAGGTTATTACAAATAAACATCGATCTATTTGTGATTGATGAGGCACATTGCATCTCACAATGGGGTCATGAATTCCGACCAGATTATCAACGATTGGGACCGATTATCACAGCATTGGACAATCCAGTGGTTCTAGCACTGACTGCAACAGCTACCAATTATGTACAGCGGGATATCCTAACGTCTTTAAACCGTCCCGATATTCAAAAGCATATTTATCCCATGGATCGAGAAAACATTGCTATTTCCATTCAACATGTCGAAAAAGAAGACGATAAAAATCAGGTTATCGCTTCTTACTTGTCTGCTCGACCTGTTCCTACCTTGATATATTTTACTAGTAGGATGATGACGGAAGAAGTAGCCTCCCGTTTGCTGAATCAGTTTCCACACCGCCGTATTGCTTATTATCATGGCGGTATGGATCAAGTGGATCGTATCTCCATCCAACAACAATTTATGAATGACCAAATTGACATTGTTTGTTGTACAAGTGCCTTCGGGATGGGAATTGATAAAAGTAATATAAGACTTGTCATACATTATCATTTTCCTTATCAGATGGAAGCATATATCCAAGAAGCTGGCAGAGCGGGGAGAGATGGACAGGATAGTGTAAGTCTTATCTTATATTCTAAAGCCGATGAAATACTGCCTAGAAGAATCATTCAACAAGAACTTCCCTCTGAGCAGGTCGTATCGGCTGCATTTCAAATCTTAAAGAATTATGCTGAACAAGGAATAAGTATCCCTCATTCATCAGAAGAAATTGAAACCATTTTTCAAATGAATGAAGTGCAATGGCGGTTTTTTTACTATCAGCTGGAAAAACATGATATTATAGTAAATAATGCGATTCTGTTTCACCATGAAACTTGGACAGATGCTTATCGTCAAATTCAATCCTTTATCCAAGAGCGCATACAATTAAAAGAAAATAAATTACAATCAATGCTTCAATGGGTGAATGAAACAGTCTGTCTACGTCAAACACTTTATTCTGTTTTTCAACCCACCTATAAGCAGCCAACTGGTCAGTGTTGTAGTAACTGCGGATTCGAGTTGAATAAATGGAATCCATCCATCAATAGCATAGAAAAAATTTTCTACGACAGCTGGGAAGAATCTTTACGCAGCAAATTGTTAATCGGAGCAGAATATGAAACAAAGTGAACTTATTCAACAATTATCTCCAAAGCAATTGCGTCAATCGCTCGTATATACGCAACTTATTTTTATTGTTGTGGCGATGGCGGCAAGCATATTTATATTTGATTCCATGACAAACTGGTTGAAATATATAAAGCTTATTCCATCAGAAATATTTTATTATGGAGTATTGCCTGGATTGATTATTGTAGGGATTGATTTCATTCTGATGACATTTGTACCGAAAAAGTATCAGGATGATGGTGGGTTAAATGAAAAAATTTTCACTGACCTTTCCATAGGTGGAATCTTTTGGATTACATTACTTATCGCTATATCAGAGGAATTATTGTTCAGAGGTGTCCTGCAAACCACTTTTGGTTATATGACCGCAAGCACGATTTTTGCATTGGTGCACTTTAGATATTTACGAAAGCCGGTATTGCTTATTTCAGTACTATTCGTTAGTTTTTATATCGGTTATTTATTTTTGTTAACAAATAATTTAGTTGTTACAATAACTACTCACTTTACAATTGATTTTTTATTGGGTCTTTGGATACGTTATACAAAGAGAGGTGTAGTGAACGTTGGTTGAAGATAAAGATAAAAGTCCGGATCAAGCGGACGAGCTACGCAAATTATTGGATGAAGTACAGCAATCAGCAAATGATGAAAAAGAATCGGAACAAATAAAGGAAGAAACTGAACCTACCTATTCAAGGGAAATTGATATTCTTAACTTACCGCCAAGAAGAGAGGTTCATGGTAATAATAATAGTAAAGCACGAATGACTTTTAATCGACCGCTGTTTCGATTGATTATCGTACTGTTATTAGTGATTGGATTCACTGCTGGTTTGTTTTATTTTTACGGAGATGAGATTTTAAATATATTAAACCAAATGAATTAAAATTCATTCCATGTATGGAATGTCATCTATTTGCATAGCCCATCCTTGACAGGGCATATTAGAAAACAGCTATTAATACTTATGTGATACATGTATTATTTCTTCTGATTGCGCTAATATGTGAAGGCATGACTAAAAGGCTTGATGACTTATTCTTACATATACAGGAGGAATAAACGCATGTATCTGATGGCAATAGGATTGACCGCGTTATGTTTAATGGGTTTTGCTTTCTATATGTTCTATATTGCTCATCACGATGTAATTGACGTACGAACAATTCGGGATCCTTTGTTGCCAGAGGCGTTTAACGGATTAACCATCTTTTTTATTTCTGATATCCATCGACGCAGCTTAAACATCAAAACAATGAATAAATTAAGTAGTATGCAGGTGGACCTTGTCATTATTGGCGGTGATTTAAGAGAAAAAGGCGTGCCATTTTCCAGAACAAAAGCCAATCTTCAATTGCTTAAACAATGGCAAGCTCCGATATATTTTGTTTGGGGAAATAATGATTATGAATCTGATTATTTAGTCCTTCAAGATTTATTGGAAAAAGAATCCATTCACATATTGGCCAATTCAAACGATATAATTGAACGACAAAATGAAACAATTCAATTCGTTGGGTTGGACTGTAGTGAATATCGTGAAGCGAGACTAGATCTAGCTGCTCCTAACATGATGGAGGACTATTCTATCCTTATTACCCATAATCCAACTATCTTGGATACACTTGATTCAACCAGAATGAGTAAGGTGAATTTGGTACTAGGCGGTCATACGCATGGTGGTCAAATTCGTTTTGGTCCGTTAGGCTATTATACAAATGGTGGTTTAAAGCATGTTGGCACCTCCACCGTATTTATTAGTGAAGGATATGGATACACTTTATTACCATTTCGACTAGGAACAAAAGCCGAATGCCATTTATTAACGCTAACGAATCAAGCCCAACCTAGGTTAAATGACGTTCAACAAATATAAATCTCGCATATAATATGCTAAGCTAAGCAATTAGCTTGTAGATGTATTGGAATGTAAGTAAGGTGTTAATTATTGACAGGTATGATTAGGGGGGATGCTATATGCGTATAGAACGGTTATCCAAAGATCAATTTACTATTTTCTTAACCTTTGATGACCTGGTTGACCGTGGCTTTACCAAGGAAGACCTATGGTATGATGTAAATGGTATCCAAAATCTATTCAGCGATATGATGTATGAAGCAAGTGATGAACTCGGTTTTGAATTAGAAGGGAAATTAATTGTTCAAGTTCATTTGATGCAAGCACAGGGAATGCATGTAACGGTCACCCAAAAGCTAGATGAATTGGATGTAGAAGAGGATTACATTGAAATGAAGGTTACATTAGACGAAAGTAAAGAGCTAATGTTCTCATTTCATGATTTTGAATATGTTATCCAAGTCGCCGCATGTTTAGAAACAATGCAATTACAAGGTGGTAGTGTATACCATATGGATGAACGCTACTATATGCTCCTGGAGGAAGCGGATTTCCCTTCAAAAAATAAGGATGACATTATTGCAGTCATGTCTGAATATGGTTCGCCAAGTATCATAACTTCTCATCGTTTGAAAGAATATGGTAAAGTCATTATGGACGCGAATGCGGTCAAACAAATTAATTCATTTTTTTAGAAATACATCAAAAAAATGGCTGTTCAGTCTTATAATAGGTTAAACATACTAAATTTGGAGAACATTGGAAGCTTTTGCCATAAATAATATGCAATTATTATCGGATATAATCACAAACAAGGAAGCGTTTTCAAACCGTGATGAAATCTCAAAAAGATTAACTTATTATATTGCATATTTATTATGAAGGTGTATACTAATCACTGAGCAAAGCTATTATAAAATCATTTAATCAGATACTCTAGGAGGTAAATTCATGGGAGCCGACAAAGCAGCAGATTCAACAAAAGGGGAAAATCAAAAAATGGATGTATTAACATCGACAAGAGCTGTTGTAAAAACCGCCTTAGAAAGGCTGGGTTATCCTGATGAAGTGTATGAATTACTAAAGGATTCTATCCGTATGTTGAAGGTTAGAATTCCAGTTCGAATGGACGATGGATCCATCAAAGTATTCACTGGTTATCGCGCACAACACAATGATGCGGTAGGTCCGACTAAAGGTGGGGTTCGTTTTCATCCAGATGTTACAGAAGTGGAAGTGAACGCACTTGCTATTTGGATGAGTCTAAAGGCAGGGATTGTTGATTTACCATATGGTGGAGGTAAAGGTGGTATCATTTGCGATCCTCGGGAGATGTCATTCAGAGAGCTGGAAGGCTTAAGTCGCGGCTATGTTCGCGCAATTAGCCAGGTTGTAGGACCAACAAAAGATATACCTGCGCCAGATGTGTTTACCAACTCCCAGATTATGGCATGGATGATGGATGAATATAGCCGAATAGATGAATTCAATAGTCCAGGATTCATTACGGGTAAACCTATTGTTCTTGGCGGTTCCCATGGTAGAGAGTCTGCAACAGCAAAAGGTGTAACCATTGTCATTAATGAAGCAGCCAAAAAACGTGGCATCGACGTGAAAGGTGCAAGGGTAGTCATCCAAGGCTTTGGAAATGCTGGTAGTTTCCTATCCAAATTCTTACATGATGCCGGTGCTAAAGTGGTAGGTATTTCAGATGCATACGGTGCATTACATGATCCAAATGGATTAGATATCGATTATTTACTGGATCGCCGTGATAGCTTCGGGACAGTTACCAAACTATTTGATAATACAATTACCAATAAAGAATTACTAGAGCTAGATTGTGATATTTTGGTTCCTGCTGCTGTAGAGAATCAAATTACTGCAGAAAATGCGCATCAAATAAAAGCAAATATAGTTGTTGAGGCTGCGAATGGACCTACAACAATGGAAGCAACAAAGATATTGACTGACAGAGGTATCTTACTCGTACCGGATGTTTTAGCATCTGCAGGTGGAGTAACGGTTTCCTATTTTGAATGGGTACAAAATAATCAAGGATATTATTGGACTGAAGAGGAAATTGATGAAAAATTACATGCATCTATGATTAAGGCATTTAATACAATCTATAATACTGCGGAGACACGCCGGGTTGACATGCGCTTAGCCGCTTATATGGTCGGTGTTAGAAAAATGGCTGAAGCATCCCGCTTCCGTGGCTGGATTTAATCATAGTATTTTCCCAATATATGTTGTTGGGACGTCGATTTGATAAAGAAAAAACTCTTATCTATGTATATCGATAGGAGTTTTTTCATTCTAATACACATATTGTACCACTAGATTAGAAGGAAGTGCGTCATCATGCAAGAAGAAAATGTAATTATTGTTGGAGCAGGACCTTGTGGGATGTCCTGCGCAATGGAACTGCAAAAACAAGGTATCAATCCATTAATTATTGAAAAAGGAAATATCGTAAATACGATTTACAATTTTCCTACTCATCAAACGTTTTTTAGCTCAAGTGAGAAACTAGAAATTGGCTCTTATCCGTTTATTTCGGAAAGACAAAAACCCGTTCGTAATGAAGCCTTAGCTTATTATCGTGCAGTTGCTCAAAGAAGTGATATACGGGTCCATTCCTTTGAATTGGTAAATGAAGTCATTCAGACAAGCACTGGATACCAATTAAAGGTTATTACAGGAGATGGGCAGCAAAAACAATATCAAGCAACATATGTTATTTTGGCTACAGGTTACTATGATCAGCCAAATTATATGGATATACCGGGTGAAGAATTGCCTAAAGTCATGCATTATTTCAAAGAGGCACATGCGTATTATCGGAAAAACGTTACTATCATAGGTGGTAAAAATTCTGCAGTAGATGCAGCACTTGAGCTTTATAAAGCAGGTGCAAATATTACAGTTCTTTATCGTGGAAATGATTATTCACCAAGTATCAAACCATGGATTCTTCCTGATTTTGACGCGCTTGTTAAGAAAGATCTCATTCATATGGCATTTCAAGCACATCCAACTGAAATTACAGCCGACAAAGTGATTTATCAGGTGAATGGGAAGACACATGAAGTAGATAATGATTTTGTGTTCGCCATGACTGGATATAAGCCTGATATCAAATTTTTATCAAATATTGGAATAACATATGATTCAAATACAGGAAAACCCACATTTAATGAAGCTACTTATGAGACCAACTTGACTAATTTATATATAGCTGGCGTCATTGCCGCTGGTTATAATAACAATGAGATTTTTATTGAGAATGGCAGATTTCACGGAGAAGTAATTGCCAACGATATTCTAAATAAAATGAAATAACCATCTATGAGTAAATAATGGGGTACTGAATGATATATAAAACAGGGTTAGATCATCAACGGATGAGCTTGCTCCGCTATTCTTAGGAAGACGAGTCTCTTATTATGAATAAAAAGGTCATGTTTCTTACGAAAAGAAAAACATGACCTTTTTTATGGTGAATTTCTTTCTTTATTAGCTGGGGCCGGTGCGGTAGATTGATGGACCGCGAAATTGCTCCAAAAAAATAGAAGGGAGCTGGGTCATAACTCAAAATATCAGTTAAAAAGACGAATAAACGACTGAATCAGCTCCGGGAATATACCTGGACCAATTGAAAATGCAATGCGCTTTTTCTGCGTTCGATACATCACTGCAGCAACCCTGTCCTGTGGGAACAAAGAGCCATATAAGACCCCGCAAAGCGAACCAGAAAATCGCGACGTCCTGGGGCTGCGCTTGCGCTCGTACCCGTAGTACTGTAAGCAAAGTATATTCCTGGAGCGAGGTATTCTACTTATGAATGGTTCGCTTGATGATTGGATAGAATTAGTTTTGTCTCAACTCCTGTTATTGTGTTTCACTGTATTTCTTTCTAGACGATATTTTGTCTGCATGTCAGAGCGGAGAAGAGTCAAAACTTAATAGGTTTTTTCAAATAAGTATTTTATTTCATTCATATTACTGGTCGTTTCCAAAACTGTTAACAGCTTTAAACGTGCTTTTGGGCCCGTTAATCCATTGGTGAAAATCACACCCATATCCCTTAGCTGTTTGCCACCACCCGCATAGGCATAAGTAGGCTGAACAATTCCCTGATAACATCTAGAAACAAGTACAATTGGAATTTTCTCTAATAGCATGTCCTGGATAGCAGGTAAAATTTGCTTTGGTAAATTCCCTTGCCCAAATCCTTCAATAACCAAACCATCAGGTTGTAAATTCTTCATTGCCTGCATAAAAGTTAAATCCATACCGGCAAAAGCCTTTAAAAGTATAACATTTTTATTCATTTCTTCTACTCGAAGTGTAGATGATCGGATTGGATGATGCTTATAAATAACTGAATCCTTCGTAAGCAAACCGATTGGGCCATATTGCGGGCTTTGAAACGTTGCAATATTGCTCGTTGCTGTTTTGGTGACATTACTTGCCGTATGCACTTCATCATTCATCACAACAAGTACACCTTTTTCCCTAGATTCCGCATTGATAGCTGTTCGAACAGAACTTATTAAATTGTATAGTGCATCCGAACCAATTTCATTACTAGACCGCATTGCCCCAGTAATAACCACTGGCTTATTTGTCTCTAAAACAAGATCTAAAAAATATGCCGTCTCCTCCAATGTATCCGTGCCATGCGTAATGACAAATCCATCATAATCATCCAATTTAGCTTCCACCAGCTTTGCTAATTCAAGCATATGCTTTGGAGTAATTTGGGGAGAAGGAAGGGAGAATACGTTATATTCATCTACATCAGCATATTTACCTAGTAAAGGCGTACTTGCGTGAAGTGGATGATCTTCTGTTGTTTGCTGGACGACACCTGTCTGCTTATTTTCAACCATAGAAATAGTACCACCTGTATGAATAATTGCGATTTTTTTCATCCAAAACACCTACCATTATTATTTTTATTTTCATTACCTCTATTGCATGGTACGATTAGTATAATAGACTCAGAAAGAGGTTTGCAGATATGTTTGCCATATTCTCAGCTGGAATAGCACCTGCACTAGCACTCTTGTCCTTTTTCTATTTAAAGGACAGGATTTCAGAGCCAATTCCTTTAATTATTCGTACATTCATTATTGGTGCACTGCTCGTTTTTCCAATCATGTTTATTCAATATACATTTACAACAGAAGGGGTGGATCAACACTTTATCCAATCCTTCTTTATTATCGCATTTACCGAAGAATTTTTTAAATGGTTTGTATTTATTTATGTCATTTATCATCATACAGAATTTGACGCACATTACGATGGAATAGTTTATGCTGTTTCTATCAGTCTTGGTTTTGCTACAGTCGAAAATATTTTATATTTGTTTGTCAATGGCATTGGCTATGCATTTACTAGAGCTATCTTCCCGGTTTCCTCCCATGCTTTGTTTGGTGTCATCATGGGGTACCATTTTGGTAAGGCAAAAATGCAGCCAGCATATCAGAAAAGAAACTTTTTACTTGCATTTCTAATCCCATTTTTATTACATGGTTCCTATAATTATATTTTAAAAGCGGTAGAAACCGATTGGCTCTTTATACTGATCCCATTCATGATTGTACTTTGGATATTTGGGCTACAGCGTGTACGATCAGCAAATAAATCCAGTTCCTATCAAAAACAGACCATGAAAAAACAAGCATAAATGATCTATGTATCTTTAGCGGCATCCTAAATGGCAGCATATAAACTGCTAATTTCGGATGCCGATTTTAGTTCAAGCGATTCCTTCCAAAATAAACATCCCTTACATGTATAAAATATAACATCTATCGAAAAATAGATAGCAGGAGCTTTAGGACAAAAGTGGGAGGAATAAGCATGAATGATCATAAAAATCCAATCATATTGCTACTCATGATAACCTTATGCATTGCAGTAACGACAGTGACTACAGAAAGACAAACCGTACATGCGTTTAGTCCACAGGTTATTCAACATGGAGCGGTTGGAGAAGATGTTATTGAACTGCAATCCAGATTAAAGTATATCGGATTTTATACTGGTCCAATTGATGGTATCTTTGGATGGAGAACATACTGGGCATTACGTAACTTTCAATATGAATTCGGTCTGGAAATAGATGGACTTGCTGGCCAAACGACAAAGAACAAATTAGTAAAGGCAACAAAATTTGATCGTAATTCTGTTCAAACAGAGCAGGAAAAATCGCAAGGAAGTAATCAGTCAAATAAAGCACCTGAAAAAGGCAATACAGGTAATACAACTTCCATTAACCAAACCCCACAGGGTTATTCCCAGAATGACATTGATCTAATGGCAAATGCCGTTCATGGGGAAGCACGAGGGGAACCATATGAAGGACAAGTGGCTGTAGCTGCTGTTATTCTAAATCGGGTAAACAGCCCAACTTTCCCAAATACAATTGCAGGTGTTATTTTTGAACCAAGAGCATTTACAGCAGTTGCAGATGGTCAGATATATTTAACACCCAATGAAACATCAAAAAAAGCAGTATTAGATGCAATTAATGGTTGGGATCCTACTGGTAATGCTACCTACTATTTTAATCCAGATACAGCAACATCGGCATGGATTTGGACTCGACCTCAAATCAAACAAATTGGCAAGCATATATTTTGTAAATAGAAAGGCGGTAATTTTATGTTTCGCTGGATTCTAATCTCCATACTGTCACTAGCAATTGCTGGTACTGCATTTTGGGGATATAAAGAGCATCAGGAGAAGAATGCAATACTCATTCAAGCAGAGAACACATACCAGCGCTCCTTTCATGAGCTTTCTTACCATATGGATATGCTTCACGATAAAATAGGGACAACGCTAGCGATGAATACCAAGGATAGAATTTCACCACAATTAGTTGAAATTTGGCGACTCACCTCGGAGGCTATGTCTAATGTCGGACAGCTTCCTTTAACCCTTTTACCATTCAATAAAACGGAAGAATTTTTATCTAACATTGGAAATTTCACCTATCGAACTGCTGTACGAGATTTAGATCAAGAACCACTATCCGATCAAGAATTAAAGTCTTTACAGAATTTATATAAACAGTCTGGAGAAATAAAGTCGGAGCTTAGACAAGTACAGAAAAATGTACTGGAAAATAATTTACGTTGGATGGATGTACAATTAGCTTTAGCGACGGCTGATGAACAAATGGATAATACGATTATCGATGGATTCAAAACAGTGGAAAAGAAGGTAGAAGGATATGCAGAAGCAAACGAAAAGTCGAACGTACTTGGTACTGTTTCACAAACCCATAGCTTTAAAAATTTAGATGAAAAGAAAATTTCTAAACAAGAGGCTTTAAAGCTCGGTAAATCTTTGCTAAATAAAAACACAAGCCAATTACAAGTCGTAAAAAGTGGAAAAGGAGCAGATGTTCCAACCTATACTATATCCTACGAAGATGATAATAAAACTGCTTATGTTGATGTTACAGAACAAGGGGGACATCCATTATCCTTATTAGTTTCAAGGGAAATTGGTAAACAAGAGCTAAGCCTACATGAGGGATTGGTTAAAGCAGAAGATTATATAAAGAAGCATAACTTTACAGATATGAAATTATTTCGCAGCTCCCAATATGATACGATTGGTGTTTATTCTTTCCTTCACCATCAGGATGGAGTAAGAGTTTATTCAGATGCCATTGAAATCAAGGTTGCATTAGATGATGGCGAAATATTAGGAATGGCATCTAGAAACTTCTTCATGAATCATACAAAACGTGATATCCCTAATCCAGAGCTTTCATCAGATGAAGCAAAAGACATGGTTAATCCAAATGTTACCATTCATGAAGAATATCTGTCCATTATAGATAATGATTTAGGTGAAGAAGTATTAACATATGAATTTCTAGGTACGATGGGAAATGATACCTACCGAATTTTTATTAATGCAATGGATGGCAGAGAGGAAAAAGTTGAAAAAGTTAGCAAGAGCGCAGCCAATGTCGCATACACCGGTATATTAACTCGATTAATTGGATAAAACAACCATTTAGTCATAAGGGAAGGTAAAAAGCCTTTCCTTATTTTCATTTTTCTGCAATAATAGGGATAAAGCATGATTAAAAATAATAATTAAGCCTTTTTACCCATTAACAAGGAGTGAAGTCTATGCAAATCGGTGCATCCCTGCAACTGGAAACTTTACTAGCTCATCCCTATGATAAACAAACCTTTCGTTCCAAAATAATTGAAAAAAATGAGCAATACATCTTTATCGATTATCCTTTTGATGAGTTAAGTAAAAGAACAAATTATTTTCCACGTCACGCTAGATTTATTGTTACGTATATCGATAAAGATCAAAGTATTTATCAATTTAAAACTTATATTGCAGGTAAAGCAAATCTACCCATACCAGCATTGGCATTGATGATGCCTGCACCAGAGGAAATTGAACGAATCCAACGCAGGCAATATGTTAGAATTGAAACCGCTGTAGACGTTGCTGTTCATTCGATTGGAGGAAATTTCGCGCCATTTAGCACCGTTACTGCGGATATTAGTGCAGGAGGATTGTCATTGATCGTACCTGAAGATAATGAAATTCCTCATAAAGATGCTTTGGATATCTGTCTCGTTATTCCGATGGATGGAGCTAACCCACATTATATTTACGCTAAGGGTGAGCATGTTCGTAGCTATGAACAATCCGTCCCATTAGCATCCATTAAATTTACTGCGATACATAGACAGGATAAACAACGAATTATTCGCTACTGCTTTCAAAAGCAGCGTGATGCAAGGCGAAAGGAAATGGGCAACACCTGAGATAGGATTGCTGTTACAAATCAGACAAAAATTATATTTCGAATCACAAAACGTAGTCCATTTTCTAGCAACGTATGGTATTATTTATAGTAGGAAGTCAATTGAACTTGGCGGATGCCAAGTTTTTTAAATGGTTTACCGCACTAAATGTCCAATGAAAGGAAAGGTCAGTGTTGATGAACAGAAATACAATCGCCATTGCAATCGATGGTCCTGCAGCTGCAGGTAAAAGCACAGTTGCTAAAATCGTTGCAAACAAGCTTTCATATCTCTACATTGATACGGGAGCCATGTATCGTGCACTTACTTTAAAAGCACTGCAGCATTCAATTGATTTGGAAGACGAAGCTGCATTAACTGAATTATTGCGTCATACAGAAATTGGATTAAAACAAACGGAAGATGGTCAACGTGTGGAAATGGACCAGCAAGATGTTACCCTTGAAATTAGGTCGCATGATGTGACAAACAGTGTGTCTTATGTGGCTAAGCACCCGCCAGTGAGAGAAATCATGGTTAAACGGCAGCAGGATTTGGCGGTATCACATGGCGTTGTCATGGACGGCCGGGATATAGGCACGCATGTTTTACCCCAAGCGGAACTGAAAATATTTTTAATCGCATCAGTGGAAGAACGTGCTCTACGGCGGCATAAAGAAAACCTGGAGAAGGGTTTTGCGTCGGATTTAGAAGAATTAAAAAAGGAGATTGAAGCACGAGATCGCATTGATTCGAATCGTTCCTCTGCACCACTTGTGAAAGCAGACGATGCAATTGAATTAGATACAACCTCTATGACGATTGACCAAGTGGCAACAGAAATTCTTAACCGAGCAAAGGAATGTATTCAACGGTGATCGTTACTAAAGTGCATGATGAATAAATCAGAACGGTTAATAAATCATAATCTTCTTTACTTGACAAATATATCGAATTATTAGAAGTTATAACAAGAAAGCTGTTTTTAAAACGCTATCACATACAAAAATGAATGAATCCACCATTCATTTGATTAAAATGAGGTAACTGCATATTAAGGAGGAAAAGGCAATGAGTGAAGTGAATAATGAATTTCCGGATTTAAAGGTAGACGATATGGTTACTGGAGAAGTGGTAAAGTTAGAAGACAACCACGTTCTAGTGGACATCGGTTATAAAACGGAAGGCATTGTCCCAATTGGTGAACTTTCAAGCCTTCATGTAGAAGTACCTGGAGATGTAGTCAGCGTAGGAGATTCCATCACATTAAAAATTAAAAAAATCGACGATGATGAAGTAGTTCTTTCCAAAAAGGCAGTAGATGCTGAGGCCGCCTGGGAAGATCTTGAAGAAAAATTTAATCAAGGTGAAGTATTTGAAACAAAAATTAAAGAAATTGTAAAAGGTGGACTAGTTGCAGACGTTGGGGTCCGTGGATTTATCCCAGCATCCTTAGTTGAAACCTATTTTGTAGAAGATTTCTCTGACTATCAGGGTCAAACTCTAGCAGTTAAAATTGTCGACTTCAATAGGGAACAAAATCGCGTCATTCTTTCTCACCGCGCAGTAGCAGAAGAAGAAGCTGCAGCGAAAAAGAACGAATTACTTCACTCCCTTGAAGATGGCCAAGTATTAGAAGGTAAGGTCCAACGTCTAACAAGCTTTGGTGCATTTGTTGATTTAGGCGGCATTGACGGATTGGTTCACATTTCACAATTAGCACATGAACATGTAGAAAAAGCTTCTGATGTTGTATCAGAAGGAGATGTTATTAAAGTAGAGGTATTATCTGTAGACCGTGATAATGAGCGAATTTCTTTATCACGTAAAACACTTCTACCTGGACCTTGGTCCAATATTTCTGATAAAATTTCAAAAGGACAAGTTGTACAAGGAACGGTTAAACGTCTTGTAAACTTTGGTGCATTCGTTGAAGTAGCACCTGGTGTGGAGGGGCTTGTTCATATATCTCAAATTGCAAACCGTCATATTGGCACGCCACAAGAAGTATTAGAGGTTGGTCAAGAAATCGATGTCAAGGTGCTTGATATTAATGAAGAAGAGGAACGTATGTCACTGAGCATCAAAGAAATTGAACAAGAGCAGGAAGCAGAAGACTATAGAAAATACGAAAAAGACGACGATCAGTCTAGTTTTCAATTCGGCGACATCATTGGAGATAAATTGAATAAATACAAATAATAATCCAACTCTTAAGGATTTTGTCCTTCCCAATGTTTGGGAGGGACCTTTTTTGTTTACGCTAATAATGGTGCTGTTTGTTTTTCTTAATATGTTCTCAGGTTGAAATGAATCGGATCATATACTTCGTGAAATAACATGCGAATCATGATCAGTCCAAATATGGCAGATTCGCTTTCCATCATTCATTCAAGTATCATTTAAGATAAGAAGTACGTTAAAAGCGTCTATAGATAGCCTAGTGGCCACAACTTAAAATTGTTTATCTTGGTCACATTTGCTAGAATAATAAAGTGAAACTTCAATCAGGGGGGGGTTTTTGCACTTTCCCCACTGATTGTTAGTTGAACCAATCAGGCCTTTACTGGCTGTTGATCCCCCACTTACAATGCTTGTGATCAACTATAATTCTTGACGTGGGGGACTTACAGCCAGTTAATCCGTGAAAAAAGTTAATGATATAAAGGAAAGGATGTACCTTTCATGAGAAAAGCTGTTGTAGCAATTGTTGGAAGACCGAATGTAGGAAAATCAACCATTTTCAATCGTCTTGTTGGCGAGCGAATTTCAATTGTTGAGGATAAACCAGGTGTTACACGGGATAGAATTTATGCACAGGGTGAGTGGTTAGCCACTGAATTTAACTTAATTGATACTGGTGGAATAGATATTGGCGATGAACCACTATTGGTGCAAATCCGCCAGCAAGCCGAAATTGCAATTGATGAGGCGGATGTTATTATTTTTATCGTTAACGCAAAGGAAGGTATTACGGGTGCAGACGAAGAAGTAGCCAAATTATTATTTCGTTCCAACAAACCTGTTGTGTTGGCGGTAAATAAGGTAGACAATCCTGAAATGCGTGATGAAATTTATGAATATTACTCACTTGGTTTTGGGGAACCTTTTCCTATTTCAGGAGCGCACGGACTTGGCTTAGGTGATATGCTGGATGAGGTGGTTCGTCATTTTCCTACGGATGAACCGATAGAAGAAAGTGAAGACACCATTCATTTTAGTTTAATCGGACGACCAAATGTTGGTAAATCTTCGCTCGTTAATGCTATTTTAAATGAAGATCGTGTCATTGTTAGTGATATAGAAGGAACGACGCGTGATGCGGTTGATACACATTTGCATCGGGACGATAAAGATTATGTCATCATTGACACAGCTGGTATGCGAAAACGCGGTAAAGTATATGAAACGACAGAAAAATATAGTGTGTTACGCGCACTAAAAGCAATAGAAAGATCAGATGTCGTTCTTGTATTAATCGACGCTGATACAGGAATACGAGAGCAAGATAAAAAAATTGCTGGTTATGCACATGATGCAGGAAGAGCAATTGTTATTGTTGTAAATAAATGGGATACCGTTGCTTCAGATGAAAAAGCGATGAAAGATTTTGAAGCAAATATTAGGGCACATTTTCAATTTCTAGATTATGCACCAATAGTCTTTCTTTCAGCTAAAACGAAAAAACGGTTGCACACGCTTCTGCCTGCAGTAAACATGGCCAGTGAAAACCATGTGAAAAGAATACCAACTAATGTTTTGAATGACGTCATTATGGATGCCATTGCAATGAACCCAACACCTACGATAAAAGGCAGGAGATTAAAGGTACTTTATGCGACTCAGGTATCTACCAAGCCACCTAGTTTTGTCATATTTGTAAATGAGCCTGAGCTCATGCATTTTTCTTATCAACGTTTTTTAGAAAATAAAATTCGTGATGCTTTTGGTTTTATTGGAACACCGATTAAAATCTTTGCAAGAAAGAGGCAATAAGGAGGAATTTATTATGTCTACTGTAGCAGTTTTGGGAGCGGGTAGCTGGGGAACAGCGTTAAGTATCGTCTTAGCAGATTGTGGACATGATGTGCGTCTATGGTCTCATCGCAAAGAACAAGCAGAAACCATTAATACGACACATAAAAACGAAAAATATCTTGAAATTATGATACCCGAAAAAATAAAGGCATTTTACTCAATGGAAGAAGCAGTAAAGGGTGTAGAAGCGATTGTTCTAGTTGTTCCAACAAAAGCCATAAGGGATGTTTGTGCTCAGCTTGATTCGATAATGCCAGATTCTGCAGTCATTATTCATGCATCTAAAGGTATTGAGCCTGGTACATTGAAGCGCGTTTCACAAATGATAAGTGAAGAAATGACCAAGATAACCTACGAAGATATTGTCGTCTTATCTGGACCAAGCCATGCAGAAGAGGTTGCCAAACGCCAACCAACGACTGTAACTGTATCTTCTTTAAATGAAGAACATGCAAAATTCGCGCAGGATTTGTTTTTTAATGATTCGTTCAGAGTCTATACAAGTAAAGACTTAATTGGAATTGAACTAGGCGGGGCATTAAAAAACATTATTGCCCTTGGCGCAGGTATTTCCGATGGTCTTGGCTATGGTGATAATGCAAAGGCAGCTTTAATTACGCGTGGTTTAGCGGAAATTACCAGGCTGGGAACTTCTTTAGGTGCCAACCCGTTATCTTTCTTAGGTCTTCCAGGTGTCGGTGATTTAATAGTGACCTGTACAAGTGTACACAGCCGGAATTGGCGGGCTGGAAATTTACTCGGTAAAGGACGTAAATTGGATGAGGTTCTCGAACAAATGGGAATGGTAGTTGAGGGAGTGCGAACAGCAAAGGCAGCCTATAAATTTGCATTATCGGAAAATGTCGAAATGCCAATTACAACGGGGATATATCAAATTTTGTTTGAAGACAAATCACCAAAGGATGTTGTCGAGCAGCTTATGAATCGCGACAAACGCGAAGAAATGGATGATTTAGCTTCACTGCTGCGGAACCGTTATACGAAGTAACACGATTTATCCATTGCTGCATATAATATGTTGAATTCATGCAGCAAGGAGGAGAATAAGTGAATCAAAATCGCAGCAATGTGTTTAAAAAAATCCAACAGAATACAAATATGAAACCAGGTGATATTTATCAGGTCGCTGATTCTGTAAAGCATGCTGATTTTTCGGATGAACGTACGGTCCGAAATCTTGTTCGCCAATTAGCTCGAATGGCAAATAAACCATTGACAAAAGAAAAAGAGGATCGAATTGTCCAGTCGATCACGAATAATAAAATGCCCCATGATATGCAGTCCTTAAGTCAGCTTTTTAAAAAGTAGCAAAAGGCTGGGCTGATGAGGATGCAAATGCTTGCTAACCCGCATACAATAAAACGCAGAAGCATTCATGGATAGAGTTGCTGTGGGTGTTATTTAGTCGAGCCGGAATAAAAATTGCCCCTTTTATTCCGGCTTCTTTTTTATGACATTCAGTAACCATTACTTCAATCATAGAAAGATTTCCTTACAATCTTGACCCCATCCTATGATATAATACGGAAGGGTCATTTTATCGTTCAATTGGAGTTATTACTAAAAAGCATATCAAATAAACACTACATAATCATGTTTTTACAAGCCATTTCGAAAAGCAGAGGTGAGATGAAAGATGTCTTTATCAATGTTAAAAATGTGGGTTTCCTTTGCTGGAATGATATTGTTATTTCTTGCATTGGGTTTGAAATTTTTAAGTGGTAAATTAAATGGTGTCCTAGCCATTATCATAAATATACTTGGCTTTATCTGCCTGATACTAGGCGGCTTAATTATATTATATATTGTGTTCAGTGGCCCAACAGGAGTATAGGCTAGGAGGATAAATAATGAAGCACACTTTATTGAAATTATCAGGAATAATCCTTGTTATATCTTTGCTTGGCGGCTGTATGTATCCACAGAACGAATTGGAAAAAAATCAATCGCCTAATGAAGAACAGTTAGCAATGGTTCAACATGCTGTGGAAGCATATCAGGAAAAAAACCAAGGGATTTTACCTATTAAAACGAAGGATAATGATACACCTATATTTGAAAAATATTTAGTTGATTTTTCCTTGCTACGAGAAAGTAATACACTGCAAACGATCCCTGGTAATGCATATGAAAATGGAGGAGTTTATCAATATGCTATCTTGGATCCCGAAAACAATCCACAAGTGAAACTAATTGACTTGCGTATGACAGAACAAATTCGAAGCGTTCATACTAAGTTAAATATTTATCGAAATAAACACTTATATCCACCATTTGGCGATAAGATTGAAGGGAATATTTTTCAAATAGACTTTAAAAAGCTTGGCTTGAAACAGGCACCCTATGTAACAAGTCCGTATACAAAAAATAATTTACCAATCATTATGGATGTGGAAGGTAATCTTTTTGTTGACTACCGTATTGACTTGAATCAGGCTATAAAGGATTTTGAAAATCCTTATGAAACCGGTGATGACATTCGCTACATCATCGCTGAAAACACACCATTTTTACCCGCTTATTCCTTTCCATATACCATTAAAGATGGGGAACCTGTTTTCATGAAAAAATAGTATATTCAGGATATAAATATCCAACATAAAAGCACACTTGCAGCATATATTATTGCAAGTGTGCTTTTTTGTCATGATAGATGGGTGGTTACTTGGTAATATCCAAATATGGATAAAGCATTAATTAGCCTTTAATGTCTGACATACCCGTCATGTAATTAGGATATATTCATTGTTATCCATGCTTAGACAAACGAGATAATAGTATTGCAACCGTTCCTTTAAAAATAATATCATCCTTTTTACATAAACAGTCATATTTAAATAGGACAACATCATAGACTTGTAATGTCAATTATTCGTAGCATGAAGATAACAATTGTAAGTGAGATCGGGAGGGGATCGCTTGAAGAAAATTGATATTTTTAAAGATATTTCGAAACGGACGAATGGAGATATTTATTTAGGCGTCGTGGGAGCAGTCCGGACAGGAAAATCTACTTTTATTAAAAAAATGATGGAGCTGTTGGTACTACCGAATATTGTGGATGAAAGTGAACGCGCACGAGCACATGATGAATTACCCCAAAGTGCTGCAGGAAAGACAATTATGACGACTGAACCGAAATTCATTCCCAATCAAGCAGTCACAGTGAATGTAGAAGATGGATTAGAAGTTAATATAAGGCTAGTAGACTGTGTTGGATATGCTGTAGAGGGGGCTAAGGGCTTCGAGGATGAAAACGGCCCTAGAATGGTCCATACGCCCTGGTATGAGGATCCTATTCCTTTTCACGACGCTGCCGAAATTGGTACGAGGAAGGTAATCCAAGAACATTCTACTATCGGTGTCGTCGTAACTACGGATGGTACAATTGGTGAAATTCCTCGTTCAGAATATGAAGATGCGGAAGCAAAAGTAGTTGAAGAATTAAAAGAGGTTGGAAAACCATTTATTATGATTGTTAATTCTGTTCGACCGAATAGCGATCAGACGGAGCAGCTTCGACAGGATTTAGCAGAACAATATGACATTCCTGTGTTATCGATGAGCGTAGAATCTATGACAGAACACGATGTATATAATGTCATGCGGGAAGCACTGTATGAGTTTCCTGTATTAGAAGTGAATGTTAATTTACCAAGCTGGGTAATGGTACTACGTGAAAATCATTGGTTGAAGGACAGCTATCAGGAAGCCATTCAGGCTACTGTTAAAAACATTCGCAGACTACGAGATGTGGATCAAATTGTCCAATCCTTTACGGACTACGAATATATTGATGGCGCAAATATTGCCGGTATGGAAATGGGAGAGGGAATCGCAGAAATTGATTTGCATGCCCCAAATCATCTTTATGATGATGTCTTAAAAGAGATTGTTGGGGAAGAGATTAGAGGAAAAGACCATTTACTGGAGATTATGCAGGAATTTTCACATGCAAAACGAGAATACGATCAGGTTGCAGGTGCGTTGCAAATGGTGAAACAAGTGGGCTATGGAATTGCTGCACCGACCCTGGAGGATATGGAGTTGGATGAACCGGAAATTATACGCCAAGGCCCACGTTATGGTGTAAGATTAAAGGCGGTAGCACCATCTATCCACATGATTAAGGTGGAGGTTGAATCCGAATTCGCCCCAATTATCGGTACAGAGAAGCAAAGTGAAGAATTGGTTCGGTATTTAATGCAAGATTTTGAAGAAGACCCATTATCCATATGGGAATCTGATATTTTTGGTAGGTCATTAAACTCTATCGTAAGGGAAGGAATTCAAGCAAAAATTTCACTCATGCCTGAAAATGCCAGATATAAACTAAAAGACACACTAGAACGAATCATCAATGAAGGCTCTGGTGGACTGATTGCCATCATCCTATAATGAACATGCAAGGCTCTCGAAAACATGAAATACGAGACTTTTGAAAAACACGGTGCATCAGGAGGCATCGTGTTTTTTGTTGATTTCAATATTTGCAGTTTGTTCATCATCCGACAACCGCTGGACGACCATCATTTATTCAAGATAAGATTCAGTCAATAACTCTTTCCGTTAAAATGAAGTTGGACGGAAGGAAAATGAAAAACCATGTCGTATATATTTATTGTGTACAAATATTGTACAAGCCATTAGCTGTCTGGCAGGAACAGGATTTCAACTAAAAATCCGCAAATAGTAGACATTTTTTAAGAAATAGCTAAAAAATTGTTGAATTTTATGCCGAACTCAGTTAATATAAGCCTTGTTACCAATGATTTGGTAGCAACCTTGTATAAAAGATGGCAATATGGTGAACAAATGATTGTGAAATGATTTGTTCCAATGTCGATTAAAATTAACTGGGAGGAGGTGAATATCATGAACAAGACAGACTTAATTAACGCAGTAGCTGACAAAAGCGAACTATCTAAGAAAGATGCTGGTAAAGCTGTAGATGCAGTTTTCGAAGCTATCATGGATTCACTTAGCAAAGGTGAAAAAGTACAGTTAATTGGTTTCGGTAACTTTGAAGTACGTGAACGTGCTGCTCGTAAGGGTCGTAACCCACAAACTGGGGAAGAGATCGAAATTGCAGCTAGCAAAGTTCCTGCTTTCAAAGCAGGTAAAGCCCTTAAAGACAGTGTAAAATAATCTGTACATAGGGCCATATAGGGTGCGTTCAATCGCACCCTTTTTATTTTGCATTCGATTCATCTGTTTTGACATCGTTCAAAGAATAGGTCATATTGAAAGAAAGTACATCGACTGGGAGTGAATCTTATGGAAGCATCGGCTGCAAAATCGGATTTTTTTGTAATTAAAGCGTTGGAAGATGGGGTCAATGTGATTGGCTTAACCCGAGGAACGGATACACGCTTCCATCATGCTGAAAAATTGGATCAGGGAGAAATTATGATAGCCCAATTTACAGAGCATACTTCAGCAGTTAAAATTAGAGGTAAGGCACTTATACAAACAAGCCATGGTGAGATCACAAACGACTAATCACTTATTTGTTCTGCGGTCTTTTTTTCCAGCTTTCCGTCATATCCTGCTACACCTATCTATGTTATAATAACAAAGCATAACGGAATACGAATAGAGCAAAGGTGATTATGTTGCAAGAATTAAATAGAGAAATCAATCATCTAAAAAATATAATAGAAAATCGGATGAAACATACATATTTAAATCAGTTTGTCCAAACTCCTGAAATTAATGATTATACGTTATTTATATTGTATTCTATTTTAAAACAGGCTCATGTCCCGGAAAGCAGATTAGAAACGATTGTTACGACGACGATGCTTATTCAAATAGCATTGGATGCGCATGATCAAGTCGTTGATGATCCAAATCTTTCCGAGCATTCTCCGGAAGCAGTAACCAATCAATTGACTGTACTTGCAGGCGATTATTATAGTGGTTTGTATTATTTATTATTATCAGAGACAAGAGACTTTAAACTGATTCAAACATTGGCATCAGCCATTAAAAAAATCAATGAATTGAAAATGCATGTCTATTTTAAAGAATATCAATCTCCTTTAGAGTTATTTGAGATGTTAAAGCGTATGGAATCATTACTTATCATACATGTAGCTGAATTTGTTGGTTTTACAGAGATGAATGATTTTGCTGAAAAAGTAGCTTTACTTTGGAAAGCGAATCACCCATTAGAAAACAGTGTTCACCCCATCGTTGATGAACCTGCCTATAAGCGTCAGGAATACTTGGATTCACTCATGAAGGATGCAGATTTGGAATTAACCTCACTGCCATCAAACTTCATAAAAATAAAGGCTTATTTCAGCCAACAACTAAAAGCTATTAAACTGGGAGAAGGGTAAAACGATGTCGGAGCAATCAAAAGAAGAACGCGTGCATCACGTGTTCGAAAAAATATATGACGATTATGATTCGATGAATTCTATTATCTCCTTCCAAAGACATAAAGCATGGAGAAAAGACGTCATGAAGCGTATGCAAGTCCAAAAGGGTGCTAAAGCATTAGATGTTTGCTGTGGAACAGGAGACTGGTCTTTTTCACTTGCAGAAGCTACTGGCGAGACTGGTAGTGTTATTGGTCTGGATTTCAGCAAAAATATGCTTAGTGTAGCAGAAGGAAAACAGCAACATATGCATGTAAAGCAGCTTCGTTTCATGCATGGTAACGCAATGGAACTACCATTTGAAGATAACCAATTTGACTACGTTACAATTGGGTTCGGACTTAGAAATGTACCTGACTATATGACGGTCTTAAAAGAAATGTATCGTGTTGTAAAGCCGGGTGGAAAAGTGGTGTGTTTGGAAACATCCCAACCAACGCTTATTGGCTTCAGACAAGGATATTATTTATATTTTCGATTTGTCATGCCTTTTTTTGGAAAACTATTTGCCAAAAGCTATTCAGAGTATGCATGGCTACATGAATCTGCAAAAGAATTTCCTGATAAGCATCAACTGAAAAACATGTTTTTAGAAGCAGGATTTCAGCAGGTAGATGTCAAATCGTATACCCTGGGTGTTGCTGCAATGCATATGGGATATAAACAATAGGAATCATGAAAAGAAATTATATACGGGTTTAAAAATAATGAATTGCTTAAATGCTCTGCAGTCCTTTCATCTATCCATGATCAGGGACTGTCAGCCTACTCTTATTTGTACATGTGACCGCATTATTTATTATTTCTTCAGAAGCAGACTAGGATGTGCATTTGTATGGAGTTTTTGAACACGTAATAAAAAAGGTGAACTGCATGAAACTAGCAAAAACATATACGTATTTAAAAAAAGACTTGGAAATAATTGAAACAGCCTTGCAGCAGGTTATTCAAGCAGAGCACCCTGTTCTGCGAAATGCTTCGACGCAGTTATTAAAGGCAGGAGGAAAACGAATTCGTCCTGTTTTTGTTTTGCTCTCTGGACAATTCGGTGACTTTAATCGAGAGAAGGTCAATTCAATTGCAGTTTCCTTAGAACTCATCCATATGGCAACACTTGTTCATGATGATGTAATTGATGATGCTGAGCTACGCAGAGGAGAACTCACCATTCGCCATCAATATGATAATCGGGTGGCGATGTATACTGGTGATTATATTCTGGCAAGAGCACTAGAGAACATCGCTGAGATCAAAGAGCCTGCCATACATGATACGCTGTCAAAAGCGATTGTAGAGGTCTGCATAGGTGAGATAGAACAGATTAAAGATAAATATGACTTAAGACAGAATCTACGGGTATATTTACGTCGAATAAAGCGAAAAACAGCATTATTAATCGCTACCAGCTGTAAATTAGGTGCGATTTCTGCTGGACTACCTGATTATGAGGTACACATGCTGTATCGATATGGCTATTTTATTGGCATGTCGTATCAAATTATTGATGATATTCTAGATTTTACTTCTTCCGAAAAACAACTGGGGAAACCAGCAGGAAATGATTTAATCCAAGGTAATATCACACTGCCAATACTAATTGCACGGGAAGACAAAGCATTTGAGCAAAGGCTGAGTAATTTATTTAAGCATCCGAATAAAATAAATGCTGGGGAGCTTACCGATTTAATTACGCATTTAAAAGAATTAAAAGCAATTGAAAAATCCTATCAAATGAGTGACCGCTATTTGCAAAAAGCAATGGCAGCCATTGAACCATTTCCAAATAGCAAACCAAAGGCTACACTTCAGCAGATCGCGATGTATATTGGCAAGAGAAGAATGTAGCAATGATTGTTATTTTTAAGGTAATTTGGTAAAATCAAAAAGGTTGCATATTTGATGAACAATACATAATCAAAGAGGTGTAAATATGGAAAAAACATTCTTAATGGTAAAACCAGACGGTGTACAACGTAATTTGATTGGAGAAATCACAAATCGTTTCGAGTCTAAAGGCTTTAAATTAGCTGGCGCAAAGCTAATGCAAATTTCTGATGAATTGGCGAAGGAACATTATGGTGAACATAAAGAACGCCCATTCTTCGGTGAATTGGTTGACTTTATTACTTCCGGACCAGTATTTGCAATGGTATGGGAAGGTGAGAACGTGATAAAGACTGCACGTAATATGATGGGTAGTACGAATCCATCTGAAGCCGCTACAGGAACAATTCGTGGTGATTTCGGTGTAACAGTTGGAAAGAACGTTATTCATGGTTCGGATTCAGCTGAAAGTGCAGAAAGAGAAATTGGTCTATTTTTCCAACCGGAAGAATTAATTTCCTATGAGAAGCAAGACACAGCTTGGATTTATTAAATCATAACCGCCTCCGTTAGAACGGGGGCATTTTTTCATCTACATATGTAAAAGAGGTAGGACAATGCCAGTAGAGTATGCAGATTTTATTTCTAAAGTGAAACAGAAGCTAGGAATTGATCTTTCCCTATACAAAGAGGCACAAATGAAACGTCGTTTAACTTCCTTACGGGATAAGCGGGGTTTTCACAGCTTCCAAGCGTACTTTTTAGGGTTAGAGAATAACCCAATTTTAATGAATGAATTTATTGACCGACTAACTATTAATGTTTCAGAGTTCTATCGAAATCCCAAACGTTGGGAAGTATTGAAGAATGATATCCTTCCTGCGATTGTCAAACAACATACGAGCATCTCAATTTGGAGTGCAGCTTGTTCAACAGGTGAAGAACCATACAGTATAGCAATGCTTATGCGAGAACACTTTCCGCAAGTTTCCTTTCGCATTATCGCAACAGACCTGGATGAAGGTGTGCTTGAAAAAGCAAAGCAGGGGATTTATCGGGAACAAGCATTAAAAGAGCTGCCAGAAGCCTGGAAGAAAAAATATTTTAATGAAAAAAATGGGCTATATACGATTGATCCAGCGTTAAAAAAAGAAATTGTCTTTAAAAGACACAATCTATTAGCAGATACATATCCAAGTCAACAGCATATTATAATTTGCAGAAATGTTCTTATATACTTTACAGAACAAGCCAAAAAAAGTATTTATCAGCATTTTAGCCAAGCATTAGTTGATGAGGGTGTACTATTTGTTGGAAGCACAGAACAAATATTCCACCCAGAAACATATCGATTTAAACTGACAGAAACATTTTTCTATCAAAAAAAATAGTATGCGCTTACTTCTATCAAGCATCTCTGATAGAAGTTTTTTTAATCTCAGATTATCCAGATTAATTAAAAGAATAATAACAAAAGTAAAATCAGATGTGATATAGTAATAAACAATTATATTTAGGGGGAGAAAAATGCGCTACTTAACTGCAGGAGAATCACACGGCAAACAACTTACTACAATTATTGAAGGTGTACCCGCAAATATGCCTTTATTGAAAGAAGATATTGACGATTCATTACTGGAGCGTCAAAAAGGGCATGGACGCGGAAAACGTATGCAAATTGAAAAGGATCTCGTCGATATTGCAAGCGGTGTAAGACATGGCTATACGTTAGGTTCCCCAATTACTTTAGTGATAAGTAATGATGATTTCAAACATTGGACAGATATAATGGGGGAAGATCCAATTCCTGAGGACACGAAGCTACGCAGAATTGTATCTAGACCGAGACCTGGCCATGCTGATTTAAATGGAGCATTAAAATATGGGCACCGTGACATGAGAAACGTACTGGAACGTTCCTCTGCAAGAGAAACCGCTGCCAGAGTAGCTGCTGGCGCTGTTGCTAAATCATTACTGAAACAGCTCGGAATTGAAATTTGCGGTTATGTAAAAGAAATTGCCGGAATACATGCTGCTGAAAATGAATCATTATCTATGGAAGAACGAATTGATATATCAAGAGCTTCACCCGTGCGAACACTCGATAAATCTGTTGAACAGCAAATGATGGATGCGATTGATCAAGCGAAAAAAGATGGCGATTCAATTGGTGGTGTCACAGAAGTTTATGTAGAAGGAGTCCCAGCCGGGCTAGGATCTTACGTACATTTTGATCGAAAGTTAGATAGTAAAATTGCTGGAGCAGTTATGAGTATTAATGCTTATAAAGGTGTAGAGATTGGCATTGGCTTTGAAGCAGCTAGACGTAATGGAAGTGAAGTACATGACGAAATTGCGTGGTCAGAAGAGAAAGGATACTACCGAAAAACCAATCGATTAGGTGGATTCGAGGGTGGTATGACAACTGGGATGCCAATTGTCGTAAAAGGGGTTATGAAACCCATACCAACTTTATATAAACCATTACAAAGTGTGGACATTGAAACGAAGGAACCGTTCCAAGCCAGCATCGAGCGATCTGATTCCTGCGCTGTACCAGCTGCAGCTGTCGTGATGGAGCATGTAGTTGCATTCGAAATCGCAAAAGCGATTACAGAACAATTCCCAAGTGATCAATTCCCAGTATTAAAGCAAGCAATGGATGACTACCGTAATGAAATCAGGTGTTTTTAATTGCATAAAACTATGATTCAGTCACAGACCCATTCTTACCCAATTTATATTGGGGAAGGAATCCGCTATGGGATTAACGATCTATTACAAAAATCATATTCATCTGTTTTCGTTATAACAGATGAGCATGTAGCTGCAATTTACTTAGATGATCTGGTACAATCACTAGATCATCCCCGTATTTTCACTGAAATTATCCCAGCAGGGGAAGCATCCAAAAATATGGAAGCATATCATCAATTACAAACGAAAGCCATACAAAATGGTCTGGATCGAAAATCACTCATTCTAGCATTAGGCGGAGGTGTTGTTGGTGATTTGGCCGGCTTTGTCGCTGCTACTTTTTTACGTGGTATAGATTATATTCAAATTCCGACAACCATTTTGGCACACGATAGTAGTGTGGGCGGAAAAGTCGCTATCAATCACCAACTTGGTAAAAATCTCATTGGTAGTTTTTATTCCCCACAAATGGTCATTTATGATGTAGAGACATTGTCAACCTTACCAACGAAGGAATGGCGTTCTGGTTATGCAGAAATTATGAAGGAAGCATTAATTGCAAATCCAATATTATTCCAAGAACTGCTTGAAACAAAGCTTACAAAAGTCCAAAACGAAGCTTTAATTGCTCATCTGAAAAAAGGTGTACAAATTAAAGGACATATTGTTGAGCAGGATGAACAAGAAAACGGTATTCGTATGTATCTTAATCTTGGCCATACTTTCGGTCATGCATTGGAAACTTTGCTTGGCTATGGCAAGCTTACTCATGGTGAAGCAGTAGCAATTGGTTTATTGTTTGCATTACATGTAAGTGAAAAACATTTATCAAGTGAATTGCCGATGGATGCCTTTTATAACTGGATGGTTCAGAATGATTATCCTATTATGGAGGTGTCATTGTCGGTTGAGCAGATCATTCAAACGATGAAGAAGGATAAAAAAACGAGCCATCAAGTGATTCAGATGGTATTGCTGGAAGAAGTAGGGAAGCCTTTGGCTGTAAAAATTGATGATCATCATATGCGGGTTTATATCGAATCCTTTTTATCCTTATATTCGTCCTTGCTAAGATAGTTTATCAAAAATAAATTCAGATATTTTTATATATTCGACGGAGAGCAGGTGATTAGATGACACGCGGATTACGCGGCGCAACAACAGTAGAACATAATCAGGCAGATGAAATGATTACCCGCACGAAAGAATTAATCGAAGAAATGGTAGCGGAAAACCAAGTGACACCAGATATGATTTCTCACGTATTTATCTCGGTAACTGCTGATTTAAATGCTGTATTTCCAGCAAAAGCTTTACGACAATTACCCAACTGGACCTTTGTCCCAGTTATGTGCATGAAAGAAATAGAGGTACCAAACAGTTTAGATAAATGTATCCGGGTAATGATGGTTGTCAATACCACTGTTCACCAACAGGATATAAAACATATATTTCATCACGGTGCCATTCAGCTCCGTCCAGACTTAACAGAAAAAGCGGTGAATAATCGATGATTGGAAAAGAGATATTACAGCAATTAAAGCCCTATAAACAAGGCATGCAAATTGACGAAGTAAAAAAACTTTATCAATTAGATCGAATCGTGAAGCTTGCTTCGAATGAAAATGCTTATGGCTATTCGGAGGAAGTTAAAAAAATGTTATCATCAGGGAATTTCGAAATGGAGTTCTATCCTGATGGTTATGCTGGTGAATTGCGTCACGCTGTTGCGGATCGATTACAAGTGGAGCAAGATCAGCTCGTATTTGGTAGTGGATCAGATGAAATTGTTCAAATGATATGCCGCTCCATGCTATATCCGTCTTCCAATACGGTGATGGCAGCAGGTACCTTTCCACAATATCGTCATAATGCTTTAATTGAAGGTGTTGAAATTCGGGAAGTACCAACTATTTCCGGGAAGCATGATCTGAATGGTATGCTACACGCTATCGATAAACAAACAGCTGTTGTTTGGCTATGCTCACCAGATAACCCTACTGGAACATTAATAGATCGTAAATCACTAATTCATTTTATGGATACTTGCCCGAAAGACACATTAGTTGTTTTAGATGAAGCATATATAGAATTTGTTTCAACAAATTATGATGTTCAGGCTATTGAACTATTAAATCAATATGACAATTTAATTGTGCTTAGAACTTTTTCGAAAGCATATGGTCTTGCAGGGTTCCGCGTCGGTTATGGTATTGCAAAAAAAGAAATTGCTGACAAGATTAATATTGCCAGACCTCCTTTTAATACAACAAGCCTTTCCCAAAAGGCTGCAATGGTTGCCTTGAAGGATACATCATTCATTGATAAAACTGTAAAATTAAATAAAGAAACAAAAGAATCGTTTGAGCAGTTTTTAACAAAGCTCGGCTGGAAATATTTTGAATCCCATACAAACTTTTTACTGGTGTCGACCCCAATAAGTGGGATGGACACATTTCAATTTCTTTTGGAACGTGGCTTTATCGTCCGTCCGGGCGAATTGTTAGGATATCCAAATACAATTCGGGTTACCATTGGCACAGCAGATGATATGAAACAACTTCAACAGTTGCTAACTTTATTACATGAACAAATTTTTGAGGAGACAACATTGTGAAACAGACGATCGTTATTGCGGGGCTGGGACTAATTGGCGGTTCCATTGCAAAAGGGTTAATCCAATCTGACCAAAATTATATAATTGGATATGATACGAATGAAGCATCGCTTGATTATGCGATTCAACATCATATCATTCATGAAGCTACCACCAATTTTCCCGAGGCTGCCAAGCAAGCTGATGTTCTTTTTTTAGCAGCTCCCATTTCTGCAACCATTCGGTTACTGGGAGAACTTAATGAGTTAACACTAGATAAGCAAGTCATCGTATCTGATGTTGCATCTGTGAAAAGCTCCATTTTGGCTACTGCAAATAGCCTGACAAACGAAAAAATCACTTTCATCGGTGGACATCCAATGGCTGGTTCGCATAAAAAGGGTGTACAAGCAGCAAAAGCCCATTTATTTGAAAACGCCATTTACGTGCTTACTCCAACTCATAATTGTCAAGATGTGATTTTACAGCAGATGAAGGAATTATTGGCACCGTTAAAAAGTAATTTCGTTGTACTGCAACCGAATGAACATGATGAAATGACTGGGGTTGTTTCCCATTTCCCGCACCTCATTGCATCTTCCTTAGTACATCAGGCAAAAAAGTGGGAGAAAACACATACTTATTTACCAAAACTAGCAGCAGGTGGTTTTAGAGATATTACACGAATTGCCTCTAGCAATCCAACAATGTGGCAAGATATCTTTTATCATAACCGGGAAAAAATGACGCAACTGCTGGATGAATGGATTACGGAAATGGTTTCACTTAGGGGTTTACTAGAATACAATGACAAGGAAAAAACAATCGCTTATCTTGAGCAAGCGAAAGAATATCGAGATGGTTTGGGCCAACAAGAAAGAGGAGCCATACCAGCATTCTATGATTTATATGTTGATATCACGGACCAACCGGGAGCGCTAGCTGCTGTTACAGGTATATTAGCAACCGAAGCGATTAGTATTGTAAATATACAAATTTTAGAAATACGCGAACGAATGACAGGTGCACTTCGTCTAACATTTTCTACAAAGGAACAGTTAGTCAAGAGTCACGCATTACTCCAACACCATGGTTATGAAGTTATGATTGAAAACTAAGAGGGAAGTGAAGGTGGATGAAGGAAGGAATAATTCAGTCCATATGTAAACCGCTATCCGGCACAATTGCGGTTCCAGGAGACAAATCAATTTCACATCGTGCCATTATTTTTGCAGCTCTGGCAGAAGGAAAAACAACCATTACCAATTTTTTGGAAAGCGAAGATTGCTTACGTACCATTGCCGCGTTTCAAGCAATGGGCGTGCATATTCAAAGAAGTGGAACAACTGTCTTTGTTGAAAGTGGCGGGCTTGAAGCACTTCAGGAACCAGAGACACCCATTTATTTTGGAAATTCAGGTACGACTGCTAGATTGATGATTGGATTACTAGCAGGGCTACCTTTTTTCACTGTTGTCCACGGAGATTCTTCTTTATCCAAACGCCCCATGAATCGTGTCGTTGAACCATTACGCCAAATGGGGGCTAATATAGATGGTCGTGATAAAGGTAATTTATTACCGTTAGCAATACGCGGGTCTAAATTGAAAGCAATTGACTATCAACTTCCTGTCAAAAGTGCACAAGTAAAATCCGCACTGCTATTAGCGGGCTTAATAAGTGAAGGTGAAATGAAAATAACAGAGAAAGCCTTAACCCGTGACCATACAGAAAATATGCTTCAGGCATTTGGTGCAGATATATTAATTAACCAAAAACAAATAACCATAAAAGCTAAACAGGCATTGCAACCTGTCGATGTTCATGTGCCCGGGGATATATCTTCTGCTGCTTTCTTTCTTGCTGCAGGAGCAGTTGTTCCACATAGTAGCATTGTATTAGAACAAGTTGGCATCAACTTCTCCCGTTCCGGTATTCTAGAAGTACTAGAAGCAATGGGTGCAAATGTGATCATTGATCAAGTATCTGAGAAAGCCGGGGAACAATTTGGTCGCCTTACAATAAACCATGCAGCGTTACAAGGTACAATAATAGAAGGGGATATCATCCCTCGATTGATTGATGAAATTCCTGTTATTGCCTTATTGGCCACACAGGCAAAAGGAGAAACCATTATCCGCGATGCTGCAGAACTTCGTGTAAAGGAAACAGATCGGATTGCAGCTGTTGCAGATGTATTAACAACACTTGGTGCACACATCACCACTTTAGAAGATGGAATGATTATTCAAGGAAGTACAACCCTGCACGGTGGTAAAGTCTCATCCTATCATGATCATCGAATTGTCATGATGGCCGCGGTTGCAGGACTTATTGCAACAGAGGAAGTTATCATTGATGATATTTCTTCCACAGCTATTTCATACCCGAATTTCTTCCAAGACTTAGCAAGTATTCAATCTTAAAACGAATGACCCCAGAAGGAAGTAGCTTCTGGGGTTTTATATGCATAATAATTCACATATTTTACAACTAGGCATTTCATCGGTAAAATTTATTTGCAGGATTTTGATTGTTGGAAGGGTGAGAAGTATGAATGAATTAACGAAAGCAATGCAATTACTAGAAAACAATGATACAGAAAATGCTTTATCTATATTGAAACAATCTCTTGATCATGCAACAGATGATGAGAAGTTTACAATTGCAGATATTTATATGCAATGGGGATTTTACGAGGAGGCACTATCCGTTCTATCGCCGCTCATCCATATATACCCCGAAGAAAGCGAGCTATTAATGATGCTTGCTCAATTATATACTGAGATGAATCAAGATGATAACGCATTGGAACTGCTACATCGAATTTCTCCGGGAGATGATGCATATGTTCCAGCATTGCTGCAACTAGCTGATTTATATCAAGCACAGGGGTTATATGAGGTGGCAGAGCAGAAGCTATCTGAAGCAAGAAATCTTGCACCAGATGAGGAGATAATTGATTTTGCACTGGCTGAATTACTATTTTCCATCGCTGATTACGGACGAGCAATCACATATTATCTCAAAGTACAGTCGCCAAAAATTGCCGATGTCACGATTATCGACCGATTAGCAGAATCATATGCAGCCATTGGACAATATGAAAAGGCGCTTGATTGTTTCTTGCAGATTGATAGTGAAGACCCTGCGTTACTTTTTAAATTTGGACTAACCGCATCACGTGCAGGTCGTAATGATTTAGCCATCAAAGCTTGGGAAAAAACAATTGAAATCGATCCCTATTATTATGCTGTCTACTATCATTTGGCGAAAGTGTATGATGAAGAAGAATGGGTGCAAGAAGCATATCAAACTGCAAAAGCCGGCATTGATCACAATGAATATAATAAAGAACTTTATTATCTTGCTGGTACATTGTTATTTAAATTGGACAATCCTCATGAGGGGGAGGAATATATCCGCAGAGCCATTGATTTGGATCCCGACTATAAAGAAGCGATATTATTTTTAATACAGATATTTAAAGATAAGGAAAACCATGATGCAGTCATAGAACTCATTCAAGATATGAAGCTAACTGGTTCAGATGATTCTATTTATGATTGGGAGCTTGCCCGCGCCTACAATGAGCTGGAAGACTATGCTGAAGCAGCTAAATATTATCAAGAGGCATATGTAGTACTTGATAAAGATAGCGACTTTTTAAAAGAATATGGCTACTTTTTGATTGAGGATGGGAAGAAGGAAGATGGTTTAGCATTGTTAAAAGCATACTTGCAGATTATTCCAGAAGATGCGGAAACACTTGAATACGTAGAACGGATGGATGCTTAAATCCTGTTTGATCCTCCTTTTCCCTTCCTTCAACTGGAAGGGAAAGGGTTGATTTTCTGCATATAAATACGATAATATTTATGCAGATACAAGATAAATCAACATGTTTAATTAACTGGAGGAATGACGATTATATGAAATATAGTAGTAATCATATGGAACAATACATCCCAGCAAAGGAATTTGTGGATACCATCATCATTCCCTTAATTCCATTTCACTTTTCTGCAGATGCAGAGATGAAGAAGTTAGCATTTCAAGCAGAGGTTGCAACTATCTTTGCCGGCGAAATCGAAAAGGAACTAAGTGGAAGAGTTATGCTGATACCACCGTATTATTACGTAAAGCCATTGGAGCAGGAAGTGGAAGTAAAACGTTTGAATACCTGGGTACAAAACATGGAAACCCAACCATTCACAAATTTCATTTTCTTAACCTTTGACCCTGCTTGGAAAAAATGCGAAAAAGATCTTACAGGTAATTTACTATGGTTCCCAAGTATTCAAAGTGGAGACGTGCATGCATCCGAAACCCATCACTTAATTACAGATCAAGTCGCACAAGTAAGTGAATTAATTCGTTCATTTTGGTAAAAAAAGATAATTATGGACAAATTAATAAGGAGAAGCAAAAAAACTTTATCCACAATTAGTAATATTGATTGACCGTAAAGATAGTTTACGCTATCATGATATTGTCCTAGTAATATGTTTTCTAAAAAATGATGTCCGTGAACGAAACGTAAAGAGGGGGGAAAATCATGAGTGAAAAAAAGCAGCAGGTGTCCCGAAGACAATTTCTTAACTACACATTAACAGGTGTGGGTGGTTTCATGGCTGCTGGTATGCTCGTTCCAATGTTAAGAATGGCGGTAGATCCAGTATTGCAGCCTTCTACAGCAGGTGACTACGCAAATGTAGGTTTATCTGTTGATGATATTACTGACACGCCACAGCGTGTTGATTGGAAAGTGGATCAGGTAGACGGCTGGTACGAGTCCAAGGTAAGCCGGTCTGCATGGGTATTTAAAGATGATAAAAATGAAATTTTAGCACTTTCTCCAGTTTGTACACACCTTGGCTGTGTTGTATCCTGGGAAGGTAGCGACAATTATCCAAATGAATTTTTCTGTCCGTGTCACAATGGACGTTATGAAAAAGACGGTACAAACATTCCCGGTACACCTCCATTAGCTCCTTTACATGTATATGATCAAAAAGTAGAAAATGGAATACTATACTTGGGTGATGCAAAACCTAGATAAGGAGGCGTAATCATTTATGCTACAGAAGATTTATGATTGGATCGACGATCGTGTAGATATTACGCCAATTTGGCGGGATATAGCAGATCATGAGGTTCCTGAACATGTTAACCCGGCACATCATTTCTCGGCTTTTGTGTATTGCTTTGGTGGATTAACTTTTTTCGTAGTTGTTATCCAAATACTATCCGGTATGTTCTTAACGATGTACTATGTGCCAGATATTGAAAATGCATGGAAATCCGTATATTACCTGCAAACACAGGTAGCCCACGGACAAATTGTTCGAGGTATGCACCATTGGGGTGCCAGTGTGGTTATTGTTATGCTGTTATTACATACATTGCGCGTATTTTTCCAGGGAGCATATAAAAAGCCTCGTGAGTTAAACTGGATGGTAGGTGTACTATTATTCTTTGTAATGCTCGGCTTAGGCTTTACCGGATATTTACTGCCTTGGGATAACAAGGCTTACTTTGCAACACAAGTAGGTCTTGAAATCGCAGAACAAGTTCCATTTATAGGTGATTATCTGAAAACATTATTAGCAGGAAGCGATCATATTGTTGGGGCACAAACCTTGACACGTTTCTTTGCAATTCATGTGTTCTTCTTGCCGGGGGCACTATTCGCATTACTGGCAGTTCACTTTATCTTAATCCGTAGACAAGGTATCTCTGGTCCACTATAAAAAGGAGGGAAAGCTGTGAAAAAGGGTAAAGGAATGAAATTTGTCGGCGATTCACGTATTTCCGCCGAACGCAAATCCGCAATACCTAAAGACTATTCTGAATATCCCGGAAGAACAGAAGCTTTCTGGCCCAACTTTTTATTGAAGGAGTGGCTAGTAGGTGCTGTATTTCTGGCAGGTTTCCTAAGCTTAACATTGGCGCATCCAGCACCACTTGAAGGTGTTGCTGATCCGACAAACGGTGCTTATGTACCATTGCCAGACTGGTACTTCCTGTTCTTGTATGAATTATTGAAATATAAATTTGCAAGTAGTCAATATATTATTTTTGGTATTCTAGTTATTCCAGGACTTGCTTTTGGTGGTTTGTTACTTGCTCCATTTCTTGATAATGGACCAGGACGTCGACCACACCAACGTCCAATTGCAGTAGGTATGATGCTACTTGGACTAGCTGCTACCATGTGGCTAACTTACGAATCTGCTTCCGCAGTTGATTGGGAAGCCCGTGCTGAAGCGAATAAGCCTATTCCTGCTTCAGAAGTAGAAATCGACACGACTGATCCGGGATATGCTATTTACGAAAGTAACTGTATGTCCTGTCATGGTGACTCTTTAGAAGGTTCTGCAGCTGCTCCAACGTTAATTGGAATGGAACATTCAGCTGAGGAAATTGCTCAAATTGCACATGATGGAATTGGCAGCATGCCTCCTGGTATGTTTGAAGGATCTGACGAAGAGCTTGATCAACTGGTTGAGTTTATCTTATCCGTTAATGAACAAGCAGCAGAATAATATAAACAGCACCTTTTCCCTTGATGGCGAAGGTGCTGTTTTTTTTATTTATGCATACACAAAGCGTAAAGCTTAGCAATGCATCGCGTAAATATACCTATCCTTCCTTTTCAGGGGTTCTATCATTCTAAGAACGATTATTATTGGCAAAACTGTCTAAAGCATCAAAATAACCATTACAACGCATCCCACATGTATGAAAGGTGTTAAATATGTTTAAATATTTGCTGATTGACAAAAAGTTTTTGTTTTTCTTATTTATGGTGAATTTATTTGGTACAATATATGGTTTTATTTGGTATGAACATCAGCTTGCCATTACACCTCCTATTTTTCTGCCATTTGTGCCAGATAGTCCTACAGCAAGCTTGTTTTTTACTATTTTTCTTTTGTTTTTTTTATTCGGAAAAAACACTCCATATATTGAAGCACTAGCTATCATCACATTATTCAAATACGGGGTCTGGGCAGTGGTGATGAATATTTTAACTTATTTTACCTCTGGGCCATTACCATGGGAAGCTTATATGCTAATTGTGTCTCACGGAGCGATGGCGATACAAGGGTTACTTTATGCTCCTTTTTATAAAATAAAAATGCGCCATCTCGTTGTAGCAGGTATATGGACATTACATAATGATGTGATTGATTATGTCTTTGGTATGATGCCAATTTACTCTTCCTTAACACAATATATGCAAGAGATAGGATATTTCACATTCTGGCTAAGTGTTTTATCAATCTGGATTGCTTATGTATTAACAGTTAAGAAACAAAAGCAATACCTGTAAAATTGTTATATAAACATCAAACATTTCATATATTGAAGTAAATGAGCGTATATGGAGTGACAGATGCATGAGAATGAATATATGGAATAAAATAAGAACATTCCATACTTGGATCATAATGATCTTGCTGATTATATCGCTGCTTTATCCTACAGAAATATTTGCAGCCGTAGAATCAGCGAAAACCAACTCAAAACAAATGGACATGGCACCATTTCTTTGGATTATTGTAATAGTCGGTGGCTGCATTGGGCTTACTTTATCTTACGTCAGCTGGAGAAAATATAAAGGTGAACAAAAAAAGTTTGAGCAAGAGAACAAAAACGTAGACTGATGCATCATTTTTGACTATAATTGACCTTAGAGCGTTATTATAATTTTGGAGGAATGGAAGATGATGAGTTTCAGTAGCTATCTTATCTATGTGGCTATTTTAATGATTATTCCCTTGTGGGCACAGTCCAAGGTAAAATCAACCTATCGAAAATATTCAAAGGTTCCTACATCCTCAATGATGACTGGAGCACAGGTTGCCAGAAAGATTTTAGATGATCATGGATTATACGAAGTTCCTGTGGAAGAGACAGGTGGTGTTCTCTCAGACCACTACGATCCTCGACAAAAGGTGGTACGCCTTTCCAGTAATAATTTCCATGGTCAATCGATGGCATCATCTGCTGTTGCCGCCCATGAAGTTGGACATGCTCTACAGGATCAGGAAAGCTATGCCTTTTTGAAATTTAGAAGTACAATTGTTCCGGTAGCCAATATAGGCTCTAGATTAGGAATTTACTTAATCATTGCTGGAATGATTTTTTCATCACTTCATCAGTTAATGTTAGTTGGTATTATTTTCATGTCAGCTGCTGTTTTATTCCAACTCGTCACGCTTCCTGTTGAGTTTGATGCGTCCAGCAGGGCCATGACCCAGCTTGTATCTACTGGTATCATTCGTAATGATGAGGAAAGAGAAACGAAAAAAGTTCTCAGTGCTGCTGCAATGACCTACGTAGCTGCCGCACTAGTGGCGGTTGCGGAACTTGCACGTTTTATTATGATTTACGCATCAAGCAGAGACTAATAAAGTGAAACTTCAATCAGTGGGGGCTTACAGCCAGTTAATCTGTGATAAATATAAATAAAAAGGATGACAGTAATCCAATTACACCAAGTGGTGCCGATGTTGGATCACAGTCATCCTTTTTTAATCCTTTAATGGATTCTTATTTTCATCGAACGTAAAGCCTTCACCTAATACATCATGTACTGAACTCATCGCTACAAATGCATGTGGATCAATTGCGTTGATAATATTTTTTAACTTAACAATCTCATTTCTACCTACGACACAATAGAGTACATCCCGTTGTTCACCAGTATAGCTGCCTCGACCAGCTAAGACGGTCACGCCACGGTCCATCTCTATATTTATCTTTTCAGCTATTTCATTGCTTTTAATGGAGATAATGGTTGCACCACGAGCTGAATAGGCACCTTCCTGAATGAAGTCAATAATCCGGGCACCGACAAAAACAGCCACCAGCGTATACATTCCCTCAACCAAATCTAACATGGTGAATATAGATGTTGTGATGACAAGAAAGTCAAAGAGAAACATTGTCTTTCCCATACTCCAGCCAACATATTTATGTACTAATCTGGCAATGATATCTACACCGCCTGTCGTACCACCATAACGAAAAATAATACCTAAACCTACACCGATGAAAACACCTGCGAATAATGCAGCTAACGTCATGTCAGACTGCAAATAGTTAGGAAACGGCTTGATTTGAAATATCCTTAAAAAGACTGAAACCGCAACTGTACCAATGATTGTATAATAAAAGGTATTCCTTCCCAAAAAACGCCAACCGATAAAAAACACCGGTATATTTAATACAATATTCGTAATGGCAGGATCCCAATTCCAAGCAAAATAAAGTAGTAAAGTAATTCCGGTAAAGCCACCTTCACCTAAATTATTCTGCATATTAAAATGAACAAGACCAAATGCCATAATTGCTGAACCAAGCAGAATAAAAAAGGTATTCTTTATTTTTAGACCAAATATCATCTATATATCCTCCTTTCAAAAGCTTTCCTTAAAACCGTACCCATCATTCATCTTTTTTACACCATCATTCATTATTCTTTCCTAATCGAATAAATAATTTGTCAAATGGTGGTCAATTGGCTAACATTAAAAGAAAATAGATTACCGAAGGGGTTTACAAGTTGAACACACCACTTTATAATACCAAACAAATTCAAAAACGGGTAGATGATTACATATCTCAGTTTAAAGAAGGTTATTTTTCACCACTAAGCTTAATGGCTAGATTAACCGAAGAAACTGGAGAATTAGCCAGAGAAATTAATCACTATTATGGTGAAAAGCCAAAAAAATCAAGCGAAGTAGAAAAGTCAATCGAAGAAGAGCTTGGAGATGTCATATTTGTATTAACATGTTTTGCCAATTCACTTGATATCGATTTATCTCAGGCCTTCGAAGCATCTATATCAAAAATAGAAACACGTGATAAGAACCGCTGGACGCATAAAGAAAACAAATAAAATCTAACAAGAACTGGAGTAATATATAATGACTATACGTATAATTATTGCTGGACCCAGGGGAAAGATGGGACAAGAAGCCGTTAATATGGTACTGAAAAATAAAGAATTTCAATTGGTGGGTTGTATCGATCGCAAGAACAATGGAAAAAAGCTAACTGATATCTCATCACTTCCAAATTCAGATGTTCCAATATTTGAGGATCCTGAAGAATGCATGCATACTGTTCACCCAGATGTTCTCATTGATTTAACTACGCCATATGCGGGATTTGAGCATACATTAATCGCACTAAAAAGCCATGTACGTGCGGTAGTTGGGACATCAGGTTTTTCAGAGCAACAAATTGCCGAATTGCAAGCACTGGCCGCAGAAAATAAAACAGGATGCATCATTGCGCCAAATTTTGCAATTGGAGCTGTTTTAATGATGCAATTTTCCAAGCTGGCTGCAAGATATTTGCCGGATGTAGAAATTATTGAAAAACATCATGATCAAAAGCTGGATGCGCCGTCTGGAACTGCAATCAAAACAGCTGAACTCATAAAGGAAGCAAGAAATAATAAGCAGCAAGGGCATCCAGATGAAGTTGAACTGATTCCCGGAGCAAGAGGAGCAGCGGACGACGGCATTCATATTCATAGTGTACGCTTGCCTGGTTTAGTCGCTCATCAGGAGGTAATGTTTGGTGGTAGCGGCCAAATACTGACCATTAAGCATGACTCTCATCATCGAGAATCCTTTATGGATGGAATTCGTTTAAGTGTTGAACATGTTATGAACCTGGAGCAGCTCGTCTATGGATTAGAAAACATTTTAAATTTAGATTGAATATCTGACAGAGAGGGGATTGACCCGTGAATATTGCTTTAATTGCACATGATAAAAAGAAGCAAGCAATGATACAATTTACCCAAGCCTATAAACATATTTTAAAAAAACATCAGCTATTTGCCACAGGAACAACTGGTCAGAAAATAACAGAGGCAACAGAATTATCCGTCCACCGATTTCAATCAGGCCCTTTAGGGGGAGACCAGCAGATAGGGGCCAAAATTGCCGATAATGAGTTAGATCTGGTTATTTTCTTTCGGGATCCTCTTACAGCCCAACCGCATGAACCCGATGTGAGTGCATTGATGCGACTCTGCGACGTTCATATGATTCCACTCGCAACCAATGCTGCCGGTGCGGAGATCATGGTTCGCAGTATCGAACAAGGGGATTTTGAATGGCGGGAAATGATTAACCAAAAGAAGAAGGAACAAAATCTATGAAAAAAATCGGTATTACCTGCTATCCAACCGTAGGCGGTTCCGGAATTATTGCGACTGAGCTTGGAAAACTGTTAGCCGAACAGGGTTATGAAATTCATTTTATTACGTCCAGCATTCCTTTCCGCCTGAACCATATCCATCCATCTATTTTTTATCATGAAGTAGAGCTAAGTCATTATCCCGTGTTTCAATATCCACCTTATGATTTGGCACTAGCTTCTAAAATGGCAGAGGTTATCGATAGGGAAAAGCTGGATATATTACATGTACACTATGCAATGCCACATGCCATTTGTGCCATATTAGCACAAAGCATTTCAGAGCATGATGTTAAAATCGTCACAACCTTGCATGGAACGGATATTACAGTATTAGGCATTGATGGAACGTTTAAAAAGATGATTAAATATGGCATTGAACAATCAGATGCGGTAACTGCTGTATCCAATAGTCTCGTAGAACAAACAAAGTCAACATTGGGCATTGAAAGAGATATTTCGGTTATTTATAATTTTGTTAATGAAGAAGAGTACTATAAAAAAGATTTGCATGAAATTAGACGGCAGTACGGAATTGAAAACGACGAAAAAGTTATTATACACATTTCCAACTTCCGTAAAGTGAAGCGGTTGGAAGATATTATTGAAACATTTCAACTTATTTATCCTAAAGTGAAAGCAAAGCTACTGCTTATTGGTGATGGACCAGAATATTCTAATGCATTTCATATGGTTCAATGGCTCAAACTGGAGAAACAAGTGCTTTTTTTAGGTAAGCAAAAAAACATAAGTGATTTATTATCCATTTCTGATCTGAAGCTGTTATTGTCTGAAAAAGAAAGCTTTGGTCTTGTTTTACTGGAAGCAATGGCTTGTGAAGTCCCTTGTATTGGAACAAATGTGGGCGGAATCCCAGAAGTAATCAAGCATGGAGAAACAGGCTATATTGTAGAACTGGGAGATGTAGAACAGGCTGCAGCATATGCTATCGATTTATTATCCAATGAGGAACAATTATACCGTTTTTCAAAATCAGCTGTAGAACATGCTAGAACAACCTTTCATTCATCAGAAATTGTGGAGCAATATATCGCATTATACAATCATGTATTGGAAAAATAATTAGAAATTGGTGAAGAAATATGCTACCACATATATTTAATCCCGCAAAAGAAGTTATTGTACAACTAAAGGAGCATGGTGAGCATGCCTATTTCGTAGGTGGTTGTGTAAGGGATGTACTATTACATCGTGAGATAGGTGATATTGACATTGCCACATCTGCCACACCAGACAAAATGTTACAAATTTTCGATACGGTGATTCCTGTGGGGATTGAACATGGAACAGTAATTGTCCGTCTAAATCATGTGTCTTATGAAGTAACTACGTTTCGCAAGGATGGCACCTATTCTGATCAGCGTCATCCTGATACTGTACTTTATGTGGATCAAATTGATGAGGACTTACAACGACGAGACTTTACTATTAATGCGCTGGCAATGGATATAGACGGTAATATTATTGATTTATACGGCGGGCAAGCTGATTTACAAAAAAAGTTAATTCGTACTGTGGGTAATGGAGTGGAACGCTTTACGGAAGATCCACTTCGCATTTTGCGTGCACTTCGTTTTTCCAGTCAGCTCGGTTTTAAGATTGAAGCACAAACATTACATGCCATCCAAGAAGTTCAATCACAAATGAGGAATCTTGCTGTAGAAAGAATCACCAATGAATTAGCCAAATTGGCAGCAGGGACATATGCTGCCAAGGGCTTTATGTATTTACGACAGACAAAGGTATATGAACAACTGCCTGTTATGATACACTATCCATATATCATGGAACGGATTCCAAACCATATGAAACCAATACATTCACTGGGCGGCCTCACTGCCTTTTTCCATATGTTAGCTCCAGAAATACGTCTGCAAACATGGATTACTGGTTGGAAGTGTTCTAACCGAACAAAAAAAGAAGCAATGAACCTTGTGGAAGCAATAAGCTATGCAAAAACACATGGTATGGATCGCTGGCTTGTTTATAGACTAATGCCAGAGCTTCAGACATGTTTTTTAACAATCACGTCACTTCTAAATCCAAACGAGGAGATGGATGAAACATATTTTTATCAATTATTTAATCAGCTTCCCATCCGCTCTAAACAGGAAATGAATTGGAATGGAAATGATTTATCAAGATGTTTCCCAGATTGGAAAAAAGGGCGTTGGATGCAGGAAACACTATTACGAATTGAAAAGGAAATTGTCATGGGCAGATTGGACAATTCGAAAATAAAGATAAAGGAATGGCTACAATGGAACCCACCCGTAATCGATTAATTGACCTACTAGCTGAAAACACAGATACATATATTTCCGGTCAAACACTTTCTGACCAGCTGGAAATCTCTAGAAGTGCTGTATGGAAACATATGAAGGAATTAGAAAAAGACGGCTATCAAATCGAAGGAAAACCAAGAAAAGGCTATCGAATTATTTCCTTTCCCGAAAAGGTCAGCGCCAACACAGTACAATGGGGGCTAACAACTGATTGGCTTGGCACAACAATGATTCATCGAACGACGATAGACTCGACACAGGTTTTGGCACATAAACTTGCACAGGAAGGCGCACCGCATGGTACAGTTGTTATTGCCGATGAACAGACCAATGGCAGGGGTAGGATGGAGCGCCCATGGAACTCAAAGCTTCATAAAGGCATATGGATGAGTATGGTACTTAGACCATCCCTACCACCACATCAAGCACCACAGCTTACCTTATTAACAGCAACTGTGTTAGCTGACGTGCTACAAAGAAAACTCAATCAGTCATTATATATTAAGTGGCCTAACGATATATTAATTGGAAACAAAAAAGTCTCCGGTATCCTTACTGAGCTGCAGGCTGAGCAGGATCGGATTCAATATATGGTTATCGGGATTGGAATGAACGTACTTCATCAAGAGGGGGATATTCCGGAAGAGCTATGGCATAAAGCAAGTTCTTTATTATTGGAAACGGGAACCTCCATCCAAATCAAACCACTTATTCAAGAAATTTTGGCAGCTTTTGAACCGACCTATGCAGCTTATATGAAACAAGGGTTTGCACCCATCAAACGAAAATGGGAACAATTTGGATTTCGCTTAAACGAATCGATCCATATTCGCACTTTCCAAAAAGAGTGGGATGCCACTTTTCTAGGCATTGCAGATGATGGTGCGTTATTAGTAACAGATTCCGCTGGAAAACCGGAAAAACTATATTCTGCTGAAATCGATTGGTTTCATGAGGCTGATTAGAATTATTTGATGGAAAGTGATATCTTTCTCAATGAAAACGGTATGAAACACAACACATCTCCATATTACATTGGCCATGCAAAAGTATACGAACGAATGCTTGGATTTCTAGTTAATGATTAGATTCATTTTCAAGAATGGTGAATAGATCATATATTTTACTATTTGAGGGGGAATAAAATGATTACGACTTCTAATTTATTACAAATGAAACAGGATCAAGAAAAAATCACTATGGTAACCGCTTATGATTATCCTTCTGCCAAAACCGTTGAGAAAGCGGCAGTCGATATGATTCTTGTAGGTGACTCATTGGGGATGGTTGTTTTAGGCTATGATTCCACCGTTCAGGTTACGGTGGATGATATGATTCATCATGCAAAAGCCGTCCGAAGAGGCGCACCAAACACGTTTACTGTTGTGGATATGCCTTTTATGTCCTACCACATCTCCATGGAAGCTTCATTATCACATGCTCAAAAGCTTTTTCAGGAGTCAAATGCACAGGCGCTAAAAGTAGAAGGTGCTGATGATGCGGTCACGGAGCTTATCAAACGACTTACTTATGCTGGTATTCCGGTAGTTGGCCATATTGGATTGACACCACAAACAGTGAATGTCTTAGGTGGATATAAAGTACAAGGAAAAGACCGGGAAACAGGTGAAAGACTACTTAAAGAAGCGCAGGATTTAGCTGCAAGTGGCGCATGCGCAGTTGTATTGGAATGTGTACCTATGGAATTGGCAAAAATAATCTCAGACAGTATCTCTATTCCAACTATTGGAATCGGTGCAGGAGTAGATTGTGATGGGCAAGTGCTCGTCTACCATGATATTCTTCAATACGGCGTATCCCGATTACCAAAGTTTGTAAAACCTTTTGCAGATTTCAATGAAATCGGTGTACAAGCATTGGAACAGTATATTAGGGAAGTAAAAAATCAAGCATTTCCAACAGAAGATTATTCCTTTTTAATACAAGATCAAGCATTATTGCCAACGAAACAAAGCGAGGAATAATAGCATGAAAATAATTACTTCCATCCAAGATATGCAAGCACGAATGCTTTTGGAAATGCAGCAGGGTAAGAAAATTGGCTTTGTGCCAACGATGGGTTTTTTACATGAAGGGCATTTGAGCTTAATGGAAAAAGCAGGAACAGAAAATGATATTGTCGTTGCAAGCATTTTCGTGAATCCATTGCAATTTGGACCGAACGAGGATTTTGAAACCTATCCAAGAGATGCACAGAGGGATACCAAGCTCGCTGAAGAAGTTGGAGTAGATATTCTATTTCTTCCTAATGTAAAGGAGATGTATCCCCAAAAACAACAGATCAAACTTCAAGTTACTGATCGTGCAGATGTTCTATGCGGACAATCAAGACCTGGTCATTTCGATGGAGTCGTAGCTGTATTGACTAAATTATTTCATCTGATTCAACCGACACGTGTCTATTTTGGACTAAAGGACGCTCAACAGGTTGCGGTAGTTGATGCGCTCATTCAGGACTATAACTTTCCAATCGAGTTGATTGGCGTACCCACTGTAAGGGAAGCCGATGGACTGGCAAAAAGTAGCCGAAATGTGTATTTGTCCGAAACAGAGAGAGCCCAAGCTGCTGCATTATTTGCAGCGCTGGAAAAAGGTAGACAATTAGTAGTTGACGGTGAAAGCAATCCTGTTATCATTGTAGAAGAGGTAAAAGAGTATGTGAAACAAAAAACAAATGGTAAAATTGATTATGTAGAATTGCTAGCGTATCCTTCTCTAACAAAAACTACTACAGTCAAGCAAATGGTTGTTTTAGCAATTGCCGTTCAATTTCAACATGCTCGCTTAATTGATAATCTTCTTTTTAATGAAAAAGGGGAGATCATCACCACATTCAGTAGGGGGAAATAGCATGTTTCGTACGATGATGAAATCAAAAATTCATCGAGCTATCGTTACAGAAGCTAACTTAAACTATGTTGGCAGTATTACGATAGACCAAGATATATTAGATCAGGTAGATATACTACCACATGAAAAGGTTCAAATTGTAAATAACAATAATGGTGCACGTTTAGAAACCTATGTTATTCCGGGTGAACGTGGCTCACGGGTTATTTGTTTAAATGGGGCTGCTGCTCGTTTGGTTCAGCCTGGGGATTCAGTTATCATAATCGCTTATGCAATGATTGCTAATGATGAACTAGAGCATCATAAACCGAAAGTTGCTATTATGAATACAGATAATGAAATTGAACAATTACTGGAACAAGAAGCTCCATTGACAAAAATGTAACCTTAAACAGGACGCTTATCTATGGATAGGGGTCCTGTTTTACACCGATTTTAGTACCTTACAAGGTGATTCATAAGGATGATAATCCGACCAAGAAAGTTGGTGAGATATTGGATAAGTACGTTGTGATTGACTTAGAAACAACTGGGCATGCCGCTGCAGCGAAAGACAAAATTATCGAAGTTGGTATGGTAATCATTCAAGATGATAAAATCGTTGATGAATATACGACCTTCCTTCATCCAGAACAGACTATTCCGCCATTTATTTCTAATTTAACAGGAATAACTGACGAAGATGTTGCTGAAGCACCTACTTTTACAGCGTGTGCAGATCATATAGTGGATTTATTTAAAGACAGTTATTTAATTGCACATAATGTTCCATTTGATTTGGGATTTCTAAATGCTGAACTAAAGGCAAGTGGACGAAAATCACTGAACAACCCATCAATTGATACGGTTGAACTCGCACGCATTCTATATCCTGATGCTCCTGGTTATAAATTGGGTCAGCTTGCTGCTTATTTAGAAATCGAACATGATGATCCACATCGAGCACTTTCAGATGCATTTGTCACAGCAAAATTATTTATTATGCTTAAAAAGAAATTACATACGCTCCCTTATGAAACAATTGTTCAATTGAGAAAGCTTACAAAGGAACTGCATTCTGATTTACATACGATGCTCGAAGAATTAGAAGAGCAACTGGCTTTTGCACAGGATTCGAATGAAAGTCTGGTTGTTTACCGCGGATTGGCATTTCGAAAACAGGATGAGGTTATGTCGCGGACAGTTACCGATGTCATTTCTTTTGGTACTTTTTTAGATGATCTTTATTCTGATGATGGAATCATGCAACAATCGATGGCTCATTATGAAAAAAGAGAAGGTCAACGCCATATGTCCGAAGAAGTGTATCATGCATTTCAATCTGAAAAGCATGCACTGATTGAAGCGGAAACAGGAACAGGGAAATCAATTGGCTATCTTTTGCCAGCAATTTATGAAGCTGTAAAAACAAATAAACGTATTGTTATTAGTACTTATACGACACAACTACAATCTCAGCTGTTACACGAAGAAATTCCGTCCTTACAAAAATGGATGCCTTTTCCATTTCGGGCAGCATTATTAAAAGGGAAACAACATTATATCAGCTTGGAAAAGTTTGAGCAGGAGCTTCAGAATGAACAGCAAGGGAATTACGATGTCGCACTGGCAAAAGCAATTATTTTAGTCTGGCTTACGGAAACGGAAACTGGCGATATTGAGGAGATTAATTTACCTTCGAGCGGTTATCTTTTCTTTAAACGAATTTCCAGTGAATCAGAAAGTTTTGATCCATTGTCACCTTGGATGATGTATTCCTATTATCAACATGCTCGTAAAAAAGCGCAACGAGCAGATTTGATCATTACCAACCATGCCTTACTATGCACAGATATGATGAATGAATATCAATTTTTACCAAGCTATGAACGTGTCATTATCGATGAAGCCCATCATTTTGAAACAACAGCATCACATCATCACGGAAAAAAATTAGATTATCGTAGCATGCTTTATTCCTTCAACCAAATTGGCACTTCAGATGAAGACGGCTGGCTAGCGCATTATTTATCTAAATATCCACAAATAAAGCAGCAATTTCCTATTGAACAATGGGATGCTATATTCTATGATGTAAAGCATGAAATGGATGATTTATTTCGTACTATATTTCAATATGTCATTGATAAGCGAAAGCAGGATAAATCATTAAGTGATATCGGACGAATTCAGTATCGTTACCATGCGGAAACAGAAGCAAATGATGCATGGCATGATATAATAGAGATGGTCGGACGTTTAATGGTATCCATACGAGATTTGATTCATCTTTTATCCTTTTTGTCAGTTCAGGAGAGAGAAAATGGGGAAGGGGAACAGGCTACACAAGCGGTACAAGCCTTCCAACAATATATTGACCATCTGGAGCATTTATTTTTAGAACCGGAAGAAGCTGCACGAGTTAAATGGATAGAAATAGAAGCTTTAGGTGCCCGAAATGCAGTTTATTTATATAGTGAACCAACCGATATATCAAGTTGGCTTGCGAATGATTTTTTTGCTGTGAAAAAAAGTGTTATTTTAACAAGTGCTACTTTAACGATGCGGAAGTCTTTTTCCTTTATTGAAAAAAGCTTAGGTATTCCAAGTGATCGGCTGATAACAGAAATAATTGCGTCACCTTTCTCTTATGATAAGCAAGTGAAATTACTCATTCCAAATGATTTTCCGGACATCAAGTATGACAAACTGGATGACTTTATTTATTCAACTGCTGAAGCAATTCTATCTTTGTCAAAAATTACTTCAGGTCGAATGCTCGTTTTGTTTACATCTTATGACATGCTTAGAAAATCCTATCATTTGTTAAAAGAAATGATGGAAGCAAATGAATATAATGTAATTGCTCAAGGAATTTCGAGTGGAAGTCGGGAACGATTAAAAAAGAACTTTCAAACCTTTGAACGTGCTATACTATTAGGGACGAGCTCATTTTGGGAAGGAATTGATATTCCAGGTGAGGATTTGTCTTGCTTAGTCATTGTCAGATTACCATTTCAGCCTCCTGATCACCCAGTTTATGAGGCAAAATCTACTGCAATGCGTGTGCAAAACAAAAACCCATTCTATGAATTGTCCTTACCAAATGCAGTCATACGATTCAAACAAGGCTTTGGTCGGCTGATTCGTTCCAAGCGTGACCGCGGTATAGTATTTGTTTGTGATGCCAGACTGAAGAAGGCACGTTATGGTAACATATTTTTATCTTCTATTCCTGCCGTTCCAATGAAATATGCTTCTACTACTGCATTGATGGAAGAAGCGGAAAAATGGTTTTAAAGATTCGGATGCAATGCGTTTCATATCCGTATATAATATAAAAAGATTGTTAGTAATAAAATGAGGTATTTATCCATGTTTAACAAACAGATGGAAAATACGCTTTCAATCTAGAAAAAACCTCATATACATACAGGAGGTAAACAGATGGTAGTAACAAATGATGATTGTAAAAAAGTTAAAGTCGGTGTCCTGGCATGAAACAAATGAGACATTCCCAACGATCCATTCCTACCTGGTTAGCTTGGGGAATGATCATATTAGGAGTTATACTAATCGTTGGGTTTATTTACGGTATTTTTCTGTACAAGGACATCCAGGAAACAAAAGAAGCTGGAATGGTGGAAGCAAAGCAAGCTGTATTAAAAGAAACAGATTTAACTGCAATTACCGATATTACTCGATTTAATGGGGATGAAAGCTATTTTGCTGTAACTGGTACAAAAAAAGATGGGACACATAAACTTGTCTTTGTACCAGTAAACCGAAAAACAAATGATGGTTTCTTGGTATTTGAAACAAAAAATCTTGTCAGTAAGCAAGCGATGCAGCAAGATTGGATAAAAAATTGTGATCGTTGTAAGCTGATTGATATCATTCCAGCCATTTCAGGTAAAGAGCCCCTATGGGAAGTCACCTATACCGATCATTCTGGTCGTCATGTACTGGATTATTTTTCCATGAATAACGGAGAGCGAGTGGAACAATTACGTTTCCGTCGTGTATTTAAATAGGCTTATTCAAGCATGAAAAGGAGCGTTTTCAAAATGGAATTAGCAAATAGAGTAAAACAGATGACACCTTCCTCTACGCTAGCAATTGCAGCCAAGTCTAAAGAGTTAAAACAGGCCGGGTACGATGTAATTGGTTTAGGTGTTGGTGAACCTGATTTTAATACCCCTGACTTTATTAACGAAGCAGCAATCAAAGCATTACAAGAAGGGCATACGAAATATACACCAGCAGGTGGAATTCCCGAGCTAAAGGCAGCGATAGCAAATAAGTTTAAACAGGATAATGAGCTGGATTATACTGCTAAGGAAATCATTGTCACGACTGGTGCAAAGCATGCTTTATACACATTATTCCAAGTGATATTAAATCCGGAAGACGAGGTAATTGTTCCTGCTCCATATTGGGTAAGCTATCCTGAGCAGATTAAATTAGCAGAAGGAAAACCAGTAATTGTGGAAGCAAATGAAAAAACCAATTATAAGATTACACCTGAACAATTAGAAGCTGCTATTACAGAAAAAACAAAAGCAGTAATCATTAATTCTCCAAGTAACCCAACAGGAATGACATACACAGAACAAGAACTGTTAGCATTGGGTGAAGTATGTGTGAAACATCAGATATGGATTGTTTCCGATGAAATTTATGAAAAACTGATTTATACAACTGAAAAACATATTTCAATTGCACAATTGTCACCAGCATTAAAAAATTTAACCATTGTCATTAATGGTGTCTCTAAATCACATGCAATGACTGGATGGCGGATTGGCTACGCTGCAGGTGATGCCGACATCATAAAAGCAATGAGCAGCCATGCTTCTCATGCTACATCTAACCCTACTTCCATTGCCCAATATGCCGCGTTAGCAGCATATACTGCAACAGAAGATCCAACCGTTGACATGCGTAAGGTATTTTCGGAACGACTGGATTTATTATATAATTTATTAGAAGATATTCCTGGTTTCTCATGTACTAAACCACACGGTGCTTTTTATCTATTCCCTCATATTGCTGAAGCTGTTAAAATGAACCAATTTAACAGTACAGAAGAATGGGTTGAAGCATTACTTGAAGAAGAGAAGGTTGCTGTTGTACCAGGTGGTGGCTTTGGAGCACCAGATAACATTCGCTTGTCCTATGCAACATCAACTGAAGCATTAATTGAAGCAGCAAAACGAATGAAACGATTCGTAGAAAATCATTCCTAGATTGATGGAGGTAACTAACGTGAAAACAACGATTTCAAATGTAAAAAAACATGAAAATGAAACAGTAACCATTGGTGCATGGTTGGAAAATAAACGTTCCAGTGGTAAAATAGCATTTTTACAGCTTCGGGATGGTACAGGCTTTATGCAAGCAGTGGTTGCGAAAAATGATGTAGACGAGGAAATTTTTCAGCTTGCCAAGAACTTACATCAAGAATCATCTATCTACATAACTGGTAAAATTGTGGAGGATAAGCGTTCACCACTTGGGTTTGAAATGCAGGTAACTGGTTTGGAATTAATTCATGAAGCAATTGATTATCCAATCACACCAAAGGAACACGGAACTGAATTTCTTATGGATCACAGACATCTATGGTTACGTTCACGCAGACAGCATGCTGTTATGAAAATACGTAACGAAATCATTCGTTCGACCTACCAGTTTTTCAATCAACAAGGATTTGTAAAAATAGATCCGCCTATTTTAACAGCTTCATCTGCAGAAGGAACAACAGAGCTATTTCATACGCAGTATTTTGATGAAGAAGCATATTTGTCTCAAAGTGGGCAGCTATACATGGAAGCAGCAGCTATGGCATTTGGTAAAGTTTTTTCTTTCGGCCCGACCTTTCGCGCTGAAAAATCCAAAACAAGACGTCATTTAATTGAATTTTGGATGATAGAGCCTGAAATGGCATTTGTCGACCATGAAGAAAGTCTACAAATCCAAGAAAACTATGTGAGCTACATTGCCAAATCTGTATTAGAGAACTGTCAGCTTGAATTAGCAACCTTAGAAAGAGATACATCTAAATTAGAACAAATTCAAGCTCCGTTCCCTAGAATTTCTTATGATGATGCAATTACACTATTAAAAGAAAAAGGCTTTACAGATATAGATTGGGGCGATGATTTTGGTGCGCCACATGAAACAGCTATCGCTGAACATTTTGATAAGCCTGTCTTCATTACCAATTATCCAGCGGAAATCAAAGCTTTTTACATGAAGCCAGTTCCTGGACGTGAAGAGGTTGTACTTTGCGCCGACCTTATCGCACCTGAAGGCTATGGTGAAATTATTGGTGGGTCCCAGCGAATTGATGATTTAGAATTAATGAAAGAAAGATATGAGGAACACGGACTCACTGGTGATGCTTATAAATGGTATTTAGATTTACAAAAATACGGAAATGTACCACATTCCGGATTTGGCTTGGGCCTGGAAAGAACAGTTGCATGGCTGTCTGGTGTAGACCATGTACGTGAAACAATCCCATTCCCACGTCTGTTAAATCGACTTTATCCATAAACAAATCGCTACATTTTATAGATAATCCCTTGCGCGGTTGGGCAGGGGATTTTCATATGGAATGTATTCTATTTAGCCAACAGAAACACAAGACTCATGATATACTAGCAGGGAGGTGCATCAGATGAAAAAAAATACTATTTCAATGCAATATGTGCTGCAAAATCAAATATCAATTCCTACTAAATTATTAACTGATTTTCCATCATTGGGATTGAATGAACAGGAAGTACTTCTCATTCTTCAATTACATCGTTTTTCTACAGCCGGGAATCTATTCCCCACACCAACAGAACTTTCTGCCTGCTTGACGATGGATGAGCAGGAATGTTCCTTAATTTTACGAAAGCTCATTCAAAAAGGTTTGTTAAAGATTGAACAATCCAACGATAAACAAGTTTTGAGTGAAGTGTATTCATTAGAGGGACTTTGGACAAAGCTATTTGCACCACCTTCTAAAACAGAAGAAGAGCCGGAAACTGGCACTATTTTTGTATTATTTGAACAAGAATTTGGTCGCCCGTTATCACCCTTTGAAATAGAAACGATTAATGTATGGTTGGATGAAGATCAGTTGATGCCCGCATTAATTAAAGCTGCATTACGGGAATCTGTTTTAATGGGAAAACTAAACTTTAAATATATTGACAGGATCCTGCGTGAATGGAATAAAAAAGGAATTCAAACCGTAGAGGATGCAAGAGAGGCTAGTAGAAAGTTCCATTCCAAACAAGATCAACAGCAGCCAAATAATCCAAAACGTGATACATCATTTTATTATAATTGGTTGGAGGGGGAATAGCATGCTGAATCGTAAGCAGGTTCGATTTTGTCTGGACGAAATGAAGAAGATGTTTCCAGATGCTGAATGTGAACTGAATCATCGTAATCCTTTTGAATTAGTTATCGCAGTACTATTGTCAGCACAATGTACAGACGTGCTCGTTAATAAAGTAACTGCTGATTTATTTAAGAAATATCAAACACCTGAGGATTATTTAGCTGTCAGCCTAGAAGAACTTCAGCAGGATATTCGCAGGATTGGTTTATACCGAAATAAGGCAAAGAATATTCAAAAACTTTGCCAAGCATTAATCGATCAGCATCATGGTGAAGTACCACAAACACGTGAAGCGTTAATGAAACTGGCTGGGGTTGGTAGAAAAACAGCGAATGTCGTTGTTTCTGTCGCCTTTAAAGTACCAGCAATTGCAGTGGATACCCATTTGGAACGTGTTTCCAAACGACTTGGGATATGCAGATGGAAGGATTCGGTCTTGGAAGTAGAGGAAACGTTGATGCGAAAGGTACCAGAGGAAGAGTGGAGTGAAACACATCATCGTATGATTTTCTTTGGCCGCTACCATTGTAAGGCTAGAAATCCAAATTGTCCGGAATGCCCGCTTCTCGAGATTTGTAGAGAAGGGAAGAAACGGATGAAAAAGCTTGAGGTTACCCCGAATTAAAGCGAAAGCTTGATAAAGTGAAACTTCAATCAGTGGGCTTTTTTCACTTTCCCCACTGATTGTTAGTCGAACCGATCAGGCCTTTACTGGCTGTTGATCCACCACTTACAATGCTTGTGATCAACAAATTTATTGAGGGGGGCTTACAGCCAGTTAATCTGTGATAAAGTGAAACTTCAATCAGTGGGGATTTTCGCACTTTCATCACTGATAAAAATACACCCTATTGGAATTCCAAAAGGTATTCCGATAGGGTGTATTTATTATTGATTATTCACCTTCATCCGGTTGTTCTTCACCGGGGTCTTCTTCTTCCTCTTGAGGCGGCGTTTGAACAGATGTATTTCTAGGTTCAGCACGAATACCTTCGTTAGCACCTTCTTTTCCTATTGGTGTCACCGTAATAGTGTACGTTGTATCTGGTTTCACACCACTAATTTCAATTCCATTTGAAGATACGGTTTGCTTTTGACCATTTACATCTACCTCAAAGGAAGCAGCAGGACCTTCATATTCCCAGGAAACATCAATGATTCCACTGTCTTCCTTATACGATGCTTCCAATCCGGAAACAGGTACCATTGACTCTTCTTCCTCTTCGTCCTCTTCTTCTTCCTCTTCATCTTTCGGGGTCTTCACCTTGGTTGAAACAGCATCACTCCGATTAGCTGAATCCTGCGCACTAACGACTACTACTTGTATATCATACGTAGCATCGGCTTCAACCTGTTCAATGGTCATTTCAGTATCATCTGTTGTTGATAATACTTGCATTGAACCACCATTTACGCTTGCACTTACTTCAAAGGTAACATCTTGATCTGAATCATGTTTCCATTTGACTTCAATTGCATTAGCATCTTCATCGTATTTAGCCTTCAGCTTCTTCACCGGATCCAGTTTGTCATATCGTTCCGATGTTTGCTTTGGCTCGTTTCCTTTGACAAACAGCTCGTTTGTAATCAGTGTCTGTGGTGTATATTTGCTCGGTAGGGCAGGGGGATTAGATCCCTTTTCTACACCAATCTTAACCACAGAACTAGGCATCTTGAAATCTTTTGTTTCGATTTCTTTCGATATCTCTGTCATTGTATTTTTAAACAATGCATGTGGTATTTTCGTTTGTGAATTTGGAATTACAGTTCGTTTTCCATTTTCATCTGTATAGCCGCCAGTCCAAACAGAGATGGTATAATTCGTTGTATAACCAGTAAACCATGAATCTGGTGCACCATTTTTATCTGGATGTGTCGTCGTACCGGTTTTACCAGCGACTGCCAATCCTGGAATGTTAGCAAGTGTACCAGTTCCTTCTGTAATAGCTGTTTTCAACATGTCTGTAACCATATAAGCAGTGTAATCTGACATAGCAGGTTTAGATTCGGATTTCATTTCCACAACGCGTCCATCTGGAAATTCAACTTTTGTTACTGCGTATGGTTCATTATAAATACCTTCGTTGGCAAATGCTCGATATGCACCTGCGACTTGCAATGGTGTAGCAATGGTTGCAGTACCACCAATTGCATCACGGATGGAGATCGTATCATCTGCAAAGTTTATACCAATGCCTTCTGCAAATTTTTTCGCATTACCATATCCCGTTTCCTCCAGCAGCTTTACAGTCGGAACGTTTAATGATTGACTCAATGCGTAACGAGCAGACATCCAGCCCTGATACTTTCGGTTCCAGTTTCGAATTGGAGTAGATCCCTTAACTTCATAAGGCTTATCATCGTTTAACTGGTGATATGTTGAGATTTTATCATATTCAATGGCTGGTCCATACGCTACAATCGGCTTAAAGGTAGATCCAGGCTGTTGACCGCCTTGAATAGCATAATTATACTGACCGGTACCATCACTGTTTCTACGACCACCAATTGCACGAATAGCACCTGTCTTCGTATCCAATACGGTCATTGCTGCTTGCATTTCATCATCCGGATATGGAATAGGATTATCTCCACCATCTTTCAATAGAAACTCCACATGCTTTTGAACATTTGGATCCAGTGTTGTATAAATTTTCAAGCCATCTGTATTAATATCCACGCCATCAAGCTTGTTTTTCACTTCTCGCTCTACCTGTTGTAAAAATGCTTCATAAGGGGTAGAGGTCGTCTTCGTTTTCGTAAGTAAATCTTCAACATTTACTTTCATTGCTTCATCTGCTTGTTCTTGTGTAATTTTATCATGCCTAACCATGAGCTTCAGAACTGTTTCCATTCGCTTTTTCGTTAAGTCAGGGTTTTGAAACGGATTATAAGCAGTAGGTCGTTGCGGTAATCCTGCTAAAATAGCCGCTTCTGCTAAAGTTAGATCATTTAAGTCCGTTACACCGAAATAATTTTGTGCAGCTTTAGCAACACCGTACGAACCATTACCGTAGAAGATTTTATTTAAATACATTTCCAGGATTTCTTCTTTAGAATATTTACGCTCCAGCTTTAAGGATAACCAGGCTTCTTGAACTTTATATTTTATTTTCTTATCTGGTGGTAAGAATGACTTTTCAACGAGCTGCTGCGTTATGGTACTAGCACCTTCTGCACCAAATCCACGTTTAAAGTTGGCAATAACAGCTGCTCCAATCCGGCGAACATCAATACCCGGATGTTTAAAGAAACGTACGTCCTCTGTAGCTGTAACGGCATCTACTAATACTTGAGGTAAATCATCAAATTCAATTTTTGTTCTTTTTTCAGAGCCTAAATCAGCAAATAGTTCTTCATCCTGATCGTATATTTTGGAAGAGAATGGGTCAGTGAGCTGAGATGCATCAATTTTAGGAGCAGTGACAATATAATAAGTAAACAGTGCACCAACGCCAATCATAACAGCTAGGCATGCAATCAACACACCCCATAATATTCTTTTACCAATAGGTTTCTTTTTTGCTTGTTTTTGTTTTCTTCTTTCTGTGCGAGTTTGGCCATTTCCTGCCATCTTACGCGCCTCCAATCTAAAAATAAAGCCGATCAATAACTGCTAAGTAATCAACCCTTGCTTGATATTTAAAAGGAATAAAATGTCCATGTTCTCTAATAATATCATATGGGATCGACTTTCTTTGACCATTTAACATATTATCCCAATACTCCAATAGGTATTTGGCTTCAAATAAATACGTTTCACCATGGAAGGCGAAGCGAATAATTACAAAACAAATACCTCCATGTTCAACAACCGATTGCATATGTTGTATCTGGTGAGCATGAATATTAGCGAGGGGAAAGATGGTTTTATTTTTGGTTTCTTTCGCCTCAAAATCAATATATTTATGTCGATAAATGCCATTAAAATCCGTCGTGGATGCTTGCTTGAAATAAGCTTCTGTAATTACCGCAGCACTACGTTTTGGATAGTTTACCTTAACAATTTGAACTGGTGTTGGTTTTTTATGAATAACCGCTTTGTTTTGATCTAGATAGAATTGATTCGTAGCATGAATGTCTTCCTCCAGGGTCATTCCACGATTACTGTAGCTATTCTTTAATGGACTTGACTGACTACTCATAATACTCCTTTTCTGCCCATTTGGGTAGTTCATTTGATGCCCTCCTAGTACATTACCGTATCATAACAGAAAAAGTTTCGTTTTTTAACTTTTACACAATATTCAAGCAATCCTTCCGCTTCTAATATGACAAAAATGTGAAAGGAAACCAACATCTTATGCCATACCATCTGCAGGATTACCTACATTATATAACAAATCAGACGAACAGGTATAATCTAGATAACCTAAAACGGACAAAAGCTTATCAACAATACTATTCGAGATTTCCAGAAATGAAGTGGGTGCTACTTGCAAGCTTGGTATCGAGAAATGCAGGGTGGAACATGACAGATTTATATCATGAACCACTTCATGGGCTGTTAGGAGAGAAAGAAAGATTACAATTGTTTTTAATCTATGAAAAGGCAAATTGGCTTATTTTTTCCGATGCCTATCCACAGCTACTTATATATCAACTATCCAAAAAGCTAAAACGCCCTTTATTTTATTTACTACCGGAGTGGCAAGTATCAGAATTTATGATTGCAGAGTGGAGTCATTATTGGATGCACCGGGATGGGGAAAGGCTTTTACGTTCACTCATTATAAACGAACAGCATGTTATACAAAAACCAATCATTGAAAATAAGGATTATCATCATTCCATTTTTAAAAATCTACCATATATGCTGCAAAATAGCTTGAAAACAAATGCGGTTTTACTACCAACGACAAAATCAACCATCTATGGGCAATGGGTGCGACGTTTTACAAAAGTGGATGAGCGTATTTTACTTGGAAAGCAACTAGCCACCATTATTTTCCACCCGCAACTATATCCAGAAATTCATGCATTCCATCACACGGTGCCACATACAGGTTCAAGATTGGATTATGAAATTTTTTCCTTCTATGAAAAAACAAGGAGTCCCAATCTCCGCTCCGTCTGTCCGTCCATCTCGCATCAGCACATCAAGCGAAAGGATTGGTACCAGGATACAATGATAAAAGAATCATGGATCCTGCCTGAAAAACCATTTAAAATTCGCAGTATCGGTTCGACCTTTTATCGAAAAAGACGATTGATACAAAATTATGAACGCTTAAAACAAAAAATTTGCCAAACATGAAGCAAAATAGCTGTTTAAAGACAACTAATACAAGAAAACAGCTAAAAATGCAGGTTAATAAGGTGGCTGACGCTTACTAGAGCGCAGCCACCTTTCATCAGCGTTTCCTTTATACTTTCCTGTTACTCATAAAAATCAAATATTTAAGTTGATGGTCGATTAGGGCCTTCCAATTTCTTGTCGCCACGATACAACGCTCGATCCTGTTGTTTCTTCGGGGGACGTGTTTCTTTTCTACCTTGTTTATTAGATGATTTGTGATTCATGTACATACCTCCTGTTTATTTTGAGATCTTTTGACTTCTTTTGTATATCCAGTTCTAGTTTTGTCGAATGGGAAGGAGTATATTCAAAAACAGCGAAATATATCATAATCTTAATAAAGAAAAGGGTGGTTACATGCGTGAAGTTTTATATGATATGAAAAGAAACAATGTGTCCATCGCAGATTTGATGTCAGGTTTAGAAAAAATGAATCATCAGCTTGAACAGATTGATCAACAAATTACGAAAAAAGTAAACCGTGAAATTTGGAATTATTACTACCGTCAATACGATAGAATGGGGAAGATACACGCACGTACAGATGCACATAAGGAAATATAAAGTGAAATTTCAATCAGTGGGGGTTTTCGTACTTTCCCAACTGTTTGTTAGTTGAACCAATCAAGCCTGTTGATCTGTGATAAAAGTACGAAATAACAATCTATATAAATATCATGGCATACGACACGATAAACCGTTTTATACATTTCAAAAAAGCATATCAACATTTGGCGTGAAATGTTGTATACTTAAAAGCAAAGTGAAATGTGCAAAGGCGGTTTTTTTGTCATGGACTTAAAGGAAAAAACAATCATATTAAAGAAGCACACAGACGAATTAAAAAATAGGTACGAAAGTCACGAACCACCCGAAAATCGTAAGGATCGTGATTTTTTTCAAATGGTAAAGACAGAAACCTCTCCAATCTATGATTTATTAGCCCAATGGGAGGAAGAAACACTTGCGGTTGTAAAAACGAAGAATATCAATTTACACCCTCATCAGGTTACATCAACACGTGAAAACCTGGAGCTATTGCTTATGCATAGTTACTTTATTGATGCGAGACGAAAGCGCTATATGGAACTAAATCACTCTGTACAATATATATTTGATCAGCTCGTTCGAGAGCTCGATAGGTTACATTCAGATGCAACAGAATGAAAGGAGTACAACACATGTCAAATAAAGAACAATTAATTCAGGCTGCCGTTCAAATGAAGAATAAAGCGTATGTTCCTTACTCAAAATTCCCAGTTGGAGCAGCACTCTTAACTGCTTCTGGTAAAATATATACAGGCTGTAATATCGAAAATGCTGCTTACTCTGTTACATGTTGCGCGGAAAGAGTTGCTATCTTCAAGGCCGTATCAGAAGGGGAAACTGATTTTGTAGGTATGGCTGTCGCTGCCAACACAAAACGTCCCGTACCACCTTGTGGTGCTTGTCGCCAGGTAATGAGTGAATTCTTCACAGATTCTATGCCAATCCACCTAACGAATGAAGCAGAAAAACATGAGACTTTTTCAATGAAAGAACTACTTCCATTTTCATTTTCTCCTCAGGATATGGACTAGACCGTTTCATGAAAATCGGTATGGTATGAAATTTTTTATGGTATAATAAAACATACACATTGAAATAGCATGGAATATAGACCTTGAAACTTTTGTATGATAATTGATAATTCCATTCATAAATTGATGAGGTGACAAAATGAATACAAATCAGATTCAATTTACCGGTAAAGAAATACTTGAAAAAGACTTTAAAACAGCTATGCGAGGATACAATCAGGAAGAAGTAGATGAATTTCTAGATGCCATTATACAGGACTATGAAACCTTCCAATATGAAATTGACCGATTGAAACAGGAAAATGAGCGCCTTCGCAAAGATTCCGATCATGTTAGAACAAGATCAGCAACACCAAATCATCAAGTGAATTATGATATCTTGAAGCGACTTTCCAACTTGGAAAAAGCTGTGTTTGGTAAAAAGTTTGCCAATGGTGATTCATGATGATTTGCTATTTCCAGCAATAGGAATAGTGAAATATTCATGTTATTATGATATAATTACTTGTGGATAATAATTGGATGCTTATGCAATCGCTGTATGTTTACATGCAGAGGAAAGTCCATGCTCACACAGATTGCGATGTCTGTAGTGTTCGTGCTTGACGAAATCATAAGTCAAGGTAGCTATTATAGCTAACGGCAGGAGGTCTCCTAAGTCCTTTCGGGGATATGGACTGCACTCCTTGAAAGTGCCACAGTGACGGAGCCAGTAGGGAAACGTACTGGGTGGAACGAGGTAAACCCCACGAGTGAGCAACCCAAATAATGGTAGGGGCATCCTTAAGTAGGGAAATGAACCGAAAGAGGGACAGGCTATTGCCTGTAGATAGATGATTGCACCCGGCGTACGAGGCTGACCACCGTTTGCAGTACTATGGGACAGAACATGGCTTATCGAGCATTCAATGGTCCATCATACATAGTCGTAAAACCTTTTGTTGCAGTTTTAAGCTACGAAAGGTTTTTTTATTTATTTTTTAGTAGTATATGCTACACTTGACTTAATTTCATTATAAACGAAGGGATCGACAAATATGGCTCAACACGTTACATTAATTGCTACAGCTGCCATGGGCCTTGAATCAGTGGTTGCAAATGAGGTAAAGAATCTTGGTTATGAAACATCCGTCTCAAATGGGAAAGTTCGCTTTGATGCACCGGTATCCGCTATTCCACGCTGTAATCTATGGTTGAGAACGGCAGATCGGGTAAAATTACTTGCGGGAGAATTCAAAGCAACGACATTTGATGAATTATTTGAAGGGGTGAAGGCTATCCCATGGGAGAATTTTATTAGTGAGGATGGTCAATTTCCAGTCACTGGTAAATCCCATAAGTCTACTTTATACAGTGTGCCTGATTGTCAAGCTATCGTCAAAAAAGCAATTGCAGAACGTTTAAAATGGAAATACGGTGTTGCTTCCAGGATGGCAGAAACCGGCGCATTGTACAAGGTTGAAATTGCCCTACATAAAGATATTGCAACTTTAACAATTGATACGAGTGGTGATGGTTTGCATAAGCGTGGTTATCGAACAGGGCAGGGGGAGGCACCATTAAAAGAAACACTTGCTGCTGCCTTAATTCTTCTAACAAACTGGAAACCAGATCATCCACTTATCGATCCATTTTGCGGCTCTGGCACCATTCCAATTGAAGCTGCATTGATTGGACAGAATATTGCTCCTGGATTTAATCGAAACTTTGCTTCCGAAGACTGGGGACTTATCCGTCATGCATATTGGGAATCAGCATTTGAAGAAGCAGAAAATCTAGCTAAATATGATCAGAAATTGGACATACAGGGGGCAGATATTGATCATAATATGATCAGCATCGCGATGAACAATAGTCAGGAAGCTGGGCTAGGAGATTTAATATCCTGGAAACAAATGCAAGTTAAAGATTTATTTCCGCGGAAGAAAAATGGTTATATTATCGGAAATCCTCCGTATGGAGAGCGAATCAGCACAAGGGATAGGGTTATAGAAATGTATCAAGATCTAGGTAATGTAATGAAACAGCATCCATCATGGAGTGTTTATATCATTACGGCATTTGAAGCCTTTGAGCAATATTATGGTCAGAAAGCTACCAAAAAACGGAAGCTATTTAACGGTTTCATTCGGACTGACTACTATCAATACTTTGGAAAATGGGAGAAATAAACGCTTTTCAAACGAAAAGCCACATTGCTGTTTTAAGCATTGTGGCTTTTATCATATCTTAATTAATCGTACTCATGATTCTTTTGTATACTTTTTCTTTATCGAACCCATTTCCCATTGCAAACTTTTCTAACAGGTTGTTGTTTTCATCCATAAAATATGCAAAAGTGGAATGAATGATATCTCCGGTTCCCGGATCTCGATACATAAAGCCGAGGGAGTCAGCAACCTTTTTCGTGTTTTCTTCTGAGCTCCTTAGAAACTTCCAACCATCATCGGCTGATGTCACTTCAAATCGACCAGCATAATCACGTAGAACATCTTGTGTATCGTCTCTTGGGTTAATGGTAATCGTTATAAATTCAACCTTATCTCCAAATACACCTTCCTCCATCAATTCCTGACGAAGCTTAGACATTTCAAGTGTTGTTGTTGGACAGACATCCGGACAATTGGTATACATAAATTCAATTAATCGAGCTTTCTTTGGCATATCAGCAAATGCATATTCCTCATCAAAGGCTGATTCCATAACCACGTCAGCAGGTAATTCTGCATTTCCGGAACGAACAACGGTCAAATAAAAGATACCTGCTGAAATTCCAATAACGAGTAACACAGAGAAACTTATATATAATTTCTTCAAAACCTTCCCTCCAATTTTTCATGATAATCGATTGCAAAATCTCCATGTAGCACGTATCACGATGTATAGCGTAGATCATAGAGGGAAGGGAATCCCTCTATGCTACCATAATCGGAAACCTTTTGAACCAGGAGGTGCATTCTGGATGATATCGATAAATGGTATGGTGTAGGCAAATAAAATAAGTGCAACCGTTACACCAATCCATAGCTTCCAATTTTCAAATACTTTCGGTGTTTCACCAGCATCTTCGGAAACTTCAGCAATTGGAAATTCTTCCTCACCTTTAGGGGCGAAAAATGCCAAGTTAACAAAGATGATCAGCATAATAATCATCCCAATAAAGAGGATGGATCCACCTACAGCCTGTGCCAACTGATATGGTCCCCATGCAGCAGTATCTGCATTTCCAAGATATTCGGAATAAGCAGAGCGTCGTGGTCCACCTAACAATCCTTGCCAATGCATTGCACCGGACATAATTGCCATACCGACAGACCAAACAATCGTTTGTATAATACCTAATCTATTCATTTTTGCAGTTAATTTACGCCCTGTAACGGAAGGCACAAGCCAATATGCAATTCCAAAGAATGTTAAGATAACGGAAGTTGCCGCAGTTAAATGAAAATGTCCCGTTACCCAAATGGTGTTGTGAATGACTTGGTTCATTTGGTTGGATGCATTAATAATTCCACCAGCTCCACCTGGAATAAACCAAAGCATTCCAATGAATGGTGCAAGGAAACGAACATCCTTCCAAGGCATTTTTTTCACCCAACCAAATAACCCTTTACCGCCTAGTTCACGACCGCGTGCTTCAAAGGTTGCAAACAGAGAGAATGCGGTCATTAAAGACGGAATAACGACTAGAAATGTCAAGATAACTTGCATATACTTCCAGAATGGATCAATACCAGGCTCTGTTAACTGGTGGTGGAATCCAACTGGAATGGAAAATAACAACAATAAAATAAAAGACAGTCTTGCTAATGAATCGGAGAAAATTTTTCCACCGACAATTTTTGGAATGATGGCGTACCATGCCATGTAAGCAGGTAACAACCAGAAATACACAAGTGGATGTCCGAAATACCAAAATAGGGTACGACTTACCAGCACATCAATGCTATCAACTAATCCTAAAGACCATGGGATGAATTGAAGCAATACAGTTGCTGCAACACCAATTGTAGCAATGAGCCACATCAACATCGTGATAACCGCCATAAAGCTTAATAATGGTGTGCGTTCACCGGGATTTTCTTTACGCCATCTCGCATGGCGACGAAAGATAACAAAGCCTTCCAGCCAGCTACCGACAATTACTAACGTAAGACCAATATAAAAGCCTGGATGGGCCATTAACGGTGCATAAAATGTATAAAGCACAGATGCTTCATTCAAAAGAATAAAGATGGTTGTGGTAATGACCCCGGTTGTCATCATCCAGAAACCAGCCCAACCCCATTTTCTTTCTCCTGATGTATATTTTCCTGCTGTTTTACTTTGAACAGCTACCATAAAGCCTAGAATAAAGAATGTCGTTAATACGAGCCCTAATACGACCCCATGCACTGTAAGAATCTGATAATAGCCAATTCCAAATGGTAATGTAAATTTCCCAGACCGTTCTAGTGTCTGTAATAACCCCATAGATGCACCAACAAATAATGCTGCAAAAGCCACATACATATGTGCCATCGTCAATTTTGCATCTGGAGCATGAATGCTTCGTATAGCTTTCATCATTATTCAATCACCTCGATCGTTGCTGCCATTAGGTGATGGCCAGCACCACAATATTCGTTACAAACGAGCGTAAATTTGCCAGTATTTTTAAATGTATTGGTATAAGTACTGATATAACCTGGCTCAAGCATCATGTTAACGTTTGTTCCAGCCAATTCAAATCCATGAACCACATCTGTCGTTGTGACATTAAAATGAACGGTAGCACCCTTTGGTATTTGAATGAGCTTCTCATTATTACCAACATCGAAGTTAAATGCTGAAGCTACGATTGTCAGCTGGTATTCATTGTCGCCAAGCTGTTTTAATCCAGGTTCATCAAATGGAGCTGTTTCATGAACCTTTTCTGGGTTAAGTGTTACTGCACAGCTTGGTGGTTGGTTCCCCATATAGAATGCACTAATTCCTACTACTGTTAAAAAAACCAATAATGTAGCTGTTCCAAACAGCAGCCATATTTTCTCGTATTTATGCATATTCATATGCTCAATTCTCTCCTTTCTGTTTTAGCGATAGAGATATAAAGCCCATACACCAATCCAGGTAATAATAATAAATCCACCTATTAACATGACGGAAATGAAGGTTCCTTTAAGTGAATCTTTTTCCTCCACTTCAGGACTTTCAACAGCCTGCTTTTTTAACTGTGATTTGGGCATAACATGGACGCTCCTTTCCTATTCAATAAATGACCCGACTACTGCAACGGAAGTTCAAATCTAAATATGGTGTTGATTGACAACATGCTTAGACGTAAGGATTGCAGTAGGTGAAGTCCTATTTTTATCATACACAATACAACAATAGGATTAAGTCATTTTTATACGCTTTCACAAATTGTTCAATAACCCTAAATTAGTTGATAGCATTGATTTTACTAACCTTTTTGTTAATAAAGTTTGTGAAGTATTTATGGCTGTTTTGGTAATAAATTATGAAATAAAGCACAAGATAGATAGAAATGAATAGGCGAGGAATACATTTTTTGAAAAATATTTTAATAATGTTATCTAACTTGTTGTGAAATATGAGATGAAAATGGGTGATTTTATGGCGACAATTGCAGCTATTGGGAGGGGAATTCCGGAGCATACATTAAAACAGTCTTCCGTGAAACAATTGATTCCAAAATTATTTGATTTTCCGCAGGCAGAGATAGATAAATTATTGCCTGTATTTGATCATGCTGCTGTTTCAGAAAGACAGATTGTCGTTCCTCCTGCATGGTTTATGGGGGAGTACTCGTTTGCTGAAGCGAATGAACAGTATTTAAAGAAGGCATTGCAATATTCCTTACAAGCCACAGATGAATGCTTAATGAACACGTCTTATTTATCAAAGGCAGTTCCATATGATGCGATTGATGCGATTATCTACGTTTCGAGTACTGGAATTGCAACACCTACAATAGATGCCAGAATGATGAATGAACGAGGCTTTCGTGATGATGTTGTACGTATGCCTTTATGGGGACTTGGCTGTGCCGGTGGGGCAAGTGCACTTTCCAGGGCCTATGATTGGCTTCAGGCCTATCCGGATAAACTTGTCCTCATTGTTTGCTGCGAGCTATGCAGCCTAACCTTTCAAAAACAGGATCAGCAAATGAGCAACTTCATTGGAACGGCTATTTTCGGTGATGGAGCTGCTGCGGCATTAATGATTGGTGATCAATCCTCTGTACAAAGCTTTCTATTAAAAGGGAAACCACAAGTGATGGCTACCAATTCTTTTACCCAAAAACATAGTTTGGATGCCATGGGCTGGGAGCTTACCAACGATGGCTTAGAGGTCATCTTTTCAAAAGAAATCCCGAACCTTGTGAATTCCTTATGGAAGAAACATGTTCAGACATTTTTAAAATCAATGAATATGCATTTGGGTATGCTAGATCGATTTCTCGTCCACCCTGGTGGTAAAAAAATTCTTACCACGATGGAAGACAGTTTACAGCTAACAAAGGATCAACTCATATACGCATATGATGTATTAAAATGGCATGGGAATATGTCATCCGCTACAATTCTTTATGTTATCAACAATTGGCTGCTACAAGAGGAAAATAAATTAGGATATCATTTATTAGCTGCATTGGGACCCGGTTTCAGTTCAGAATTGCTTATGCTTAGGTGGGATGAATCATGACGATATGGATGTGGTTATTCATTATTGCTATCATTTGTCAGCGATTGATAGAGCTAGTCATTGCCAAACATAATGAACAATGGATGAAAGAGAGAGGGGGAGTGGAGCAAGGGGAAACACATTATAAATGGATGGTCTTATTGCATGTAATATTTTTTCTTTCACTGTTGACGGAGGCCCATCTTCAAACGGCAAATATTTCATTTCATCTTGGATTATTTCTGATTTTTTTAATTGCACAGTTGGGAAGGGTTTGGTGTATCACCAGCTTAGGGAAATTTTGGAACACAAAAATTATCGTGCTTCCTAATGTAGCATTAATTACAAGGGGACCATACAAATGGGTGAAGCACCCAAATTATATTATTGTTGGTATAGAAATGTTTGTTATTCCACTGCTTGTCGGTGCCTATTGGACAGCTTTTCTATTTCCAATTCTACATGTATTACTCTTAAAAATTCGAGTACCGGAAGAAGAGCGAGCCCTTCGAAAAGCTGGTGTTCCAGATTAAAGATTTGAATCATGCAACAACCAAAAAAAGCGGTAATCCGATGATTACCGCTTTTTATCATTGATCATATGATTAGTTTTTGGTTACGTTAGCTGCTTGAGGCCCGCGTTCACCTTCTACAATTTCGAAAGTAACTTCTTGACCTTCTTCCAGTGATTTAAATCCTTCTTCTTGAATGGCGGAATAATGTACGAAAACATCATTTCCTTCCTCAACCTGGATGAAACCATAACCTTTTTCTGCGTTGAACCATTTTACTACTCCGTTTTCCATGTAAATTAATCCTCCTAAAAAAACGTTCACGTAAAACGTATTAATACAAATCAGATAAAATGATATCAAAAAGGCAGCTCTATAGATTATTGGACCATACATCCACTTCTATAGAAGCTGCCTTTTAATGATCCAAACATCCGCTTTGCTTGCATTTAATATAGCGTATTTTATCAGTCCAGTCAAGGGTTTTATCCATATCTGAACCCATAATGCATGAATTACCTAAATAATATGAATGTTTCTCCGGGAATTATCCTTAATATTTATTTTTTTCTTATTTGCTTCTTTAATTTCTTGTACATACAGAAGGATTAGGATTCATTTACAGCCTTTTTATTCAAAATGAAAGCGCTTTTGTTTTAGGTGAAAAATCTGTATAAATGATATACACTAGGATTAGCATTTGACAAGGGAGAGTTGTACATGAAAACAGATATCGAAATTGCACAGGAAGCCCAATTAAAGCCAATTCGCGACATAGCCGAACAGCTCGGTTTACAGGATCATGATTGGGAGCCTTATGGACATACAAAGGCAAAGCTATCCGATAAATTACTACATCAATTGGATGATAAACCAGACGGTAAAATTATTCTGGTTACTTCTATTAATCCGACTCCAGCTGGCGAAGGGAAATCGACTGTAACGGTTGGATTGGGACAAGCATTGAATCGTCTTGGAAAGAAAGCAGTGATTGCTTTACGAGAGCCATCCCTTGGCCCAGTTATGGGGATGAAGGGCGGAGCAGCAGGCGGAGGCTATTCCCAAGTACTGCCAATGGAGGATATAAATTTACATTTCACGGGGGACTTACATGCCATAACAACGGCAAATAATGCACTTGCAGCAATGCTGGATAATCATATTCATCGTGGCAATGAATTAAATATTGATCCTCGTCGAGTAGAATGGAAGCGTGTAATGGATATGAATGATCGTGCATTACGCCAAATTGTTGTTGGTCTTGGTGGTCCACTCCGTGGCGTACCACGTGAAGATGGATTCAATATTACCGTTGCTTCAGAAATTATGGCAATCTTATGTCTGGCTACAGGTTTAGAAGATTTAAAGGCTAGGCTGGCAAATATCGTAATTGCTTATACATATGATGAAAAGCCAATTACCGTAAAGGATCTGGCTATTGAGGGAGCACTTACACTTTTACTAAAGGATGCAATTAAACCAAATCTGGTACAAACACTTGAAAATACGCCAGCCATTATTCATGGAGGGCCATTCGCTAATATTGCCCATGGCTGTAACAGTATCATGGCAACGAAAACAGCAGCTAAGCTTGGAGAATATGTTGTTACAGAAGCTGGCTTTGGTGCAGATTTAGGGGCAGAGAAGTTCCTGGATATTAAGTCTCGTGCAGGTAATTTTGAAACGGATGCCGTCGTTATTGTTGCTACCGTCCGTGCTTTAAAAATGCATGGTGGAGCGGCCAAAGATGAATTAAAGCAGGAAGACATTGAGGCACTAAAAGCAGGAATGGAAAACTTAAACAAGCATATTGAAACCATTGAACAATTCGGACTGCCATATGTTGTAGCTATTAATAAGTTTCCTACCGACACGAAAGCCGAAACAGATTTCATTGAAAATTGGTGTGCATCCCGAGATATTGAAGTAGCTTTAACAGATGTGTGGGCAAAAGGCGGAGAGGGCGGCATAGAACTTGCTGAAAAAATCATGCAAAAAACAAAATCTGCTGACCGTCACTTTAAACATATGTATGACCTGGATGATTCATTGGAAACCAAAATTAGAAAAATAGCACAAAACGTTTACGGTGCAGACGATATTGAATTATCACCAAAAGCGAAAAAGCAAGTCAGCTTTTATGAACAGCAAGGATGGGGGAAATTACCAGTCTGCATGGCTAAAACGCAGTATTCCTTATCAGACAATCCCAGCCTAGTCGGGCGCCCAACAGGCTTCACCATTTCCATTCGCGAATTAAGACCGTCAGTAGGAGCAGGATTTATTGTTGTACTTACTGGCGATATGATGACCATGCCTGGACTTCCGTTAAAGCCAGCCACGCTTAACATGGATGTAACAGAAGATGGAAAGATCACCGGGTTGTTTTAAATGAACCAAGAAAAGCAACTAGCATGTATTGAAGATTATGTATATCAATTATTCCAAGACGATGCATCTGGTCATGATTTCTTTCATATGAAGCGTGTCGCGCATACAGCTGGAAAGCTGGCAGAAACAGAAGGTGCTGATCGATTTATTTGCACAGCTGCTGCATGGTTGCATGATGTAGGAGATAAAAAACTATTTCAAGATCCATTACAAGCAATCCAATCGATGAAAGACTTTCTCGTTTCGATTCAGATGCCTCGTTCAACTATCCAGGAGATAGAGCATATTATAGCGAATGTTTCCTTTTCCAAAGGTAACATTCCGCATTCAATAGAGGGAAAAATTGTACAAGATGCTGATCGAATGGATGCCATCGGAGCAATTGGTATTGCTAGAACCTTTGCCTATGGTGGAGCAAAGGGAAACTTGATTCATCATCCAACGAATCCATCAGCATCCATCCAACATTTCTATGACAAACTATTAAAATTGAAGGATCAATTGAATACTGCTGCAGCTAAAACGATGGCATCATCACGTCATCAGTTTATGGAAACATTTCTAGAGCAATTTCTGCAGGAATGGGAAGGGAACACGTAATTAGGAAAGGGGATGTCATCAACAGAGAACATCCCCTTTCTTTACTTCCATCACATATTCAGATTACTGCTTTTAAGGTATTCTTGCTGCACCTAGATATTTGTTAGACCAATATGATTCTGCTAATTTGGCAGTGGTAACACCACGTGATTGACCTGCGTGAATAAATTCGCCATTACCAATATAGATGCCGACATGTGATGGGCCTGGTTTGTATGTTTCAAAAAACACAAGATCACCAACAGACGGCTCCGCTACCGGACTAGAATAATTCCATAAATCATGCACCGTTCGAGGCAACGTATGACGCTTTCCACTAAATATATATTGAATAAATCCACTGCAATCAAAACCGGAAGGGGAAGTACCGCCCCATACATATGGGGTTCCTATTAATGCCTTAGCATGTTGAACGGCATTTGCTTCTTGCGCAGCTGCTGCTTTCACAGGTACTTTTTTTGTCTCGGTTGTTTGTGTTTGAGCCACTTCCTTTTCCACAGTTTCCATTGCTGTTTCAGTTTGCTGAGCCTGCATTTTTTGTTCCTGTAACTGTTGTTCCTGCTGTACAGCCTCTGAAACTGCAATTAGCGTATGTCCAGCATGATTAGTAAGTGGGATTCCATGGGCTTCTTCAGCAATCTTTAATGCTTTTGCTGTTAAAGGTCCATACATCCCATCAATTTCACCTTCATAATAACCAAAATGCTGTAGCGCCTCTTGGACCACCGCTACATCATCTGCATGCATACCGGGATAAATAGCTGTCGACAAGCCTTTTAGCTTTTTAAGCAAACGTTTGTTTTCCAGTTTTTCTAAAATGAAGATGGTTTCTGCGTCCATTTGTCCAGTAGTTTTCAGCTGATACTGTTGTTGTAGCTTTTTTAAGGCATGTTCCGTCAATACACCAAAATCACCATCTACATCATCTGGATAAAAGGATGATTGATATAATTTGTACTGCAGCTGCCGGACGGTTTTCCCATGGGCTCCAAAAGAAAGCCCCTCCGACTGCTGAAGCGAACGAGTCGCATTTGGATTGGCATCTACATAAATCGCAAACGGCTGGCTTGCAATCAGACTATACACCATGGAATGTTTGACTACTTTTTCCAGCGTAGCACTTTGCATGTTTTGCTTCTCCTTTCTTTACCACACTCTTTTACAATTTTTATGGGTATTTGATGCCTACTATGAATTACGTTTTCGTTACAAAGATTTTATTTGGCGTAAAAATGTAATGTGATACAATGAATAGGATAAATCGTAATATCCTGATATCATCATTTATTCACGGATAAAAATAAGTAAAAATCATCAATAAATTGGAGGGATTTGCATGAGCAAAGGGGAACAAGCATATTTAGATCTTTGTCAGCACATTTTATCAAACGGGGTAAAAAAAGATGATCGCACCAATACTGGCACTTACTCTGTGTTTGGACATCAAATGCGTTTCAATTTGCAGGAAGGCTTTCCTTTATTAACTACAAAGAAAGTACCTTTCCGATTAGTAGCGAGTGAATTGCTCTGGTTTATAAAAGGCGACACCAACATCCGCTATTTATTAGAAAACAATAACAATATATGGAATGAGTGGGCATTTAAAAAATGGGTGGAAAGCGAAGCGTATACAGGTCCGGATATGACGGATTTTGGTAATCGAAGCTTAGTTGATCCGGACTTTAATGAAAGCTATCAGAAGGAATTACAGCTATTTAAAGAACGTATTTTAACAGATGATGCGTTCGCAAAGGCATATGGTGATCTTGGCTTTGTATACGGGAAACAATGGCGCAGCTGGAAAACATCCAATCATGAAACCATTGATCAATTAAAGGATGTAGTGGAAGCAATTCAAAAAACACCTGATTCACGCAGATTAATCGTATCTGCATGGAATCCTGAGGATATACCAAGCATGGCCTTACCACCATGTCATACATTATTTCAGTTTTATGTACAAAATGGTAAGCTTTCATGCCAGCTATACCAGCGAAGTGCTGACGTATTCTTAGGCGTACCATTTAATATAGCTAGCTACGCTTTACTTACACATTTAATTGCACATGAATGTAATTTAGATGTAGGTGAATTTGTGCATACACTTGGAGACGCACATATTTATTCCAATCACACCGAACAAGTGATGACACAACTTAAAAGAGACATTCGGGAATTTCCACAATTAAAAATAAATAAAGAGAAGTATTCTATTTTTGATTTTGAGCTATCCGACTTTGAATTAATTGGGTATCAACCACATCCGACCATTAAAGCACCGATAGCAGTATAGAGGAGGCACAACGATGATTTCTTTACTTGTTGCCATGGATCGTAACCAGCTTATAGGAGCAGACAATGACCTACCTTGGCATTTGCCAAAGGATTTACAGTTTTTTAAACAAAAAACAACCGGGAACACCATTGTGATGGGAAGAAAAACCTTTGAATCCATTGGCAGAGTGTTGCCAAACCGAAAAAACATTGTCCTGACGAGAAATAAAAACCTGACTTTTCCAGAAGGCGTTGAAGTTATTCACGATGTAAAGGAAATTGAAGCTTGGCAGAAAAAACATCCACAGGACGAGTTATTCATCATTGGCGGAGGTAATTTAATTAAACAGATGTTACCAGCCGCTGATCGGATGTATATTACTTGGATTGATCATCGCTTTGAAGGGGATGTGTTTTTTCCAGCGTTTTCTGATGAGGAATGGGCGCTGACCTCGAAAGTAAAAGGGGAAAAGGATGAAAAAAATCCATATGATTATTATTTTTTGCAATATGATCGAAAATCAAAACAATAATTCCTTGAATGGGGGAACCCTGACATGAATATTGGTGGCATCATCTTATCAGGCGGAAAATCTTCCCGGATGGGGACTAATAAATCCTTACTGACTCTTCAAGGCAGGGCGGTAATCGAACATGTTGAGGAAGCACTTCAGTCCTGCTGTAATACAGTCGGTATCGTAACCAATGATATGGAACAATACGCCCATCTAGGGCTTCCAATGTACTGCGACAGATTTGTTGATAAAGGGCCATTAGCGGGATTGGAATCTGGTTTGTTTCATATGAAAGCGGATATTTATGTTGTCGCAGCATGTGATATGCCATTCATCAATCCTGATATGTACCGCTATTTGTTGTGCCAGCTAAAGACGCATGATGCGGTAGTTCCATACTATGATAACCAGTTACACCCACTAGCGGGCGTCTATCGTGCTTGCGTGCTCCCTGCTATACAAGAACAGTTACAGAGGGATAAGCGAAAGGTAAAAAGCTTTTTTAACCATATAGATATGCTTCAAATCGATACATTTCCCGGATTTACGCAAGAAGTATTACAAAAGCATTTTTTCAATATGAACTACCCGGAACAATATGAAGCAGCAAAGTCTTTTTAAACTTTTCTATTCAAGTGAAACATGTTAAACTGAGTAGAGAAACAATACATAGTGAGTGGGATTTGAACATTATGTGTATTTTTCATTGATTGGATGATAGCTATAAGCAAATAGAGTATACTTTATACTAACTTGCAAAGAAGGTGACAAGATGTTCCAAAATATTGGATTCCCAGGTTTAATTTTAATATTAATTATTGCACTAGTCATTTTTGGTCCTAAAAAGCTGCCTGAGATTGGTAAAGCTGCTGGACAAACGCTACGTGAATTTAAGAAATCCACTCGAGACTTAACAAGTGATGTTACTGACGAGTTGGATGAAGCTAAGGAAATTATTAAAGAAAATAAATAATTGATTCTATACTTGGAGTGGTGGTCTTTATGTTTAGCAATATTGGCTTCCCGGGGTTAATACTTATCCTCGTAACAGCACTCATTGTGTTCGGGCCAGACAAGCTCCCGGAAATTGGTAAAGCATTTGGCTCTTCATTGAAGGAATTTAAAAATGCCACCAAAGATATCGTGGATGATCGTTCCGCGAAAGAAAAAAAGTAATGACGATGCGTACACAGGCTGAAGGTGTAAGGTACTTACCTTACATCTTCTTTTATGTCAGAATGAACGGAAGTGTAAATAGATGGCAGTACATACTCATCCCAATTCAGAAAAAGAAATGAATGTTACTGGACATTTAACAGAACTAAGGAACCGACTAATTGTTACAGTCGTATTTTTCATTTTGTTTTTTGGCCTTGGTTTTTATTTTGTAAAAGATATTTATCACTTTTTTGAATCTGGGCTCGATATGAAATTAAATATTATTAGCCCTGGCGAAGTATTTTGGATATACTTTACGATTGCAGGTATGGTTGCCATTGCAGGTACTTTGCCGATTTTCGCGCTTCAAGTATGGCTGTTTATTCGCCCTGGCCTAACTTCGAAAGAAAGAAAGGCTTCACTCGCATACATCCCTGCTTTATTTATCTTATTTATTGTGGGGCTTGTGTTTGGGTATACGGTTTTTATTAAACTAATTATGCCATTTTTATTCCAATTAAGTGATGGTATGTTTAATGAAATGTTTACAGTGGAGCGCTATTTTAAATTTGTAATCCGTGTGACATTGCCATTTGCAATTTTATTTGAAATACCAATTGTCGCTATGTTTCTAACAAGTTTAGGTATACTTACTCCTACATTTATGAAGAAAACAAGGAAATACGCATATTTTGTTTTGGTGATTATTGGGGCTGCTGTAACACCTCCCGATTTCGTGCTACAGCTTGTTGTTGCCGTTCCATTAATCTTATTGTATGAGGTTAGTATCCATCTTTCGGCTATCGTATATCGTAGAAAGCAACGCAAGCACGAAGAATTCATGAAGCAGGATAGCCTATAAGTAAGGGGAATAAAGCGATGCAAACATTTTATCAATTTTTGATGACCTACCGCGGAAAGCTAAAGCCAGATGATGAAAGCAGGCTGGCAGAGTGGGCTTTTTTAGATCATCTATTCCCTAAGTATTCCACTTCTTATCAAGAGATCAGTGATTATTTGGAATGGAATAGTCCATTTTCTACTGCGCTTGTCGTGTTTGATGCATTATGGGAGAAATATGAAAATCAATAATTACATCCGATCCTCATAAAAGGGTCGGATTTTTTGATGTGTATATTGATTATCATCCTTCATACGATGTATAATAAGAACATATGTTTGTTTATGGAGGGAAACATCATGAATCAGGATCGTGGAAGCATCAAATGGACATCCCTGATGCTGCCGGAGCATGTCGTCCTGTTAAAAGAATTATACGAACAGGATCAGCATGTACAGCAACCAGAAATCGATGAACAGCAAGTGGAACACATCCATTCCATCATTATGGAAGCGCAGCGGGAGCAAACACCCATATGTATTTCTTATTACAGTAAAAAGCAGGTCAACAATGTAACTGGATTTATTCAATCTGTAGATTCCAACACACAACAAGTAATCCTTGAAAATAAACTAAAAAATAAAATCATCATTCCCGCGAAAAATCTAATTGATGCACAGCATGTATAATCATATTTTGGAAATCATAAGGTTATATAAGTATAGAAGAACCGATATTTCGTCCCACTTCGCTTGATTTCGTCAAAATATGCAACTGTAATTGGTGGCTTTTGTAGTTTTATGCGCTTGCCCGGGAAATATCCAGGAGATATTTCCACCCCTTTATGCCCGCACGCTTTTTTTAGCTAGGCGTACAATAGAAAGAAAGGTGCATCCTATAAAAGCAGATGCCTAATAACAATAGGAGTGGAGGATGTTCAAATGGTATTCCCGACGCCGTATCAAGACCATGTAACATATAATAGACAACCATTTGTGATGCCGCATGGGAGGCAGCAGATGGGAAGGGGGAGTGGAGCTGGTTTACAGCAAATGCTGCAGCAACTAACAACTCCAAATGCTCCCTTAACTGAATTAGCTGGAAAAAGTGTTGGAGGCATTTCCAAAGCGCTTGGTAACCTGCAACAGGTGTTAAAGGTTGTAGAAACGACTGCCCCCATTGTAAAGCAATATGGCCCAATGGTGAAAAACCTTCCTGCAATGTATCGGATGTTAAAAGCATTCAAGGATATCGATTTGGAGGATGAAGGGGAGGCCAGCCAGGATAGTAATTCTGTTAATTCTGATGAAGCGTCCATAAAGCAACCTCAAATGCAAGAGGCTATTCAAGAAGAAAAAGTAAAGAAAAGCCACCGAACAGGACAAGGACAGTCCATACCAAAATTATATATATAACAATTGGCATGCGTACTGCTTGATTTTCGTTCCGGAAAGCGAAAGAATAGAAGCAGGCAATGGAATTAGTTATAGAAATGAGGGTTGATAATGAATCAAAAACAAGAAAAAGCAACATTTGCAGGTGGCTGCTTCTGGTGTATGGTGGAACCCTTTGATGAACGCCCTGGAATTATCAAGGTCCGCTCCGGCTATACTGGTGGCCATACAGAAAACCCAACATATGAAGAGGTATGCTCAGATAAAACGGGGCATGTCGAAGCGGTACAAATCACCTTTAATCCGGACATCATGCCGTACGAAAGACTTGTGGAAACATTTTGGCAGCAAATCGACCCAACCGATGCGGGTGGTCAATTTCATGATCGTGGAGAATCCTACCAAACAGCCATTTTCTATCATAATGACAAACAGCGTGACATTGCCGAACAATCGAAACAAGAGCTTGCAGAAAGTGGAAAGTTTAATAAACCAATTGTTACGCCAATTCTTCCTGCCAAAACATTTTACGAAGCAGAAGAAGCACATCAAGATTATTATAAAAAACAATCCTTTCACTATCGATTATATAAAAAAGGTTCTGGAAGAGCAGATTTTATTAATCAGCATTGGACATATGATAAGGAAGATGTAAAGCAACAACTTACACCAATGCAATATGATGTCACACAAAATAATGCGACTGAGCCACCATTCCAAAATGAATACTGGGATTTAGCGGAAAAAGGCATCTACGTTGATATTGTTTCTGGTCAAGTCTTGTTTTCATCAGAAGATAAATATGATGCCGGCTGTGGATGGCCAAGCTTTACCAAACCAGTGGACAAGTATCATGTTACGGAACATAAGGATCGAACCTTTGGTATGAATCGAGTAGAGGTACGAAGCAAGGGCGCTGATTCCCATTTGGGACATGTTTTTGAGGATGGTCCTGCTGAAACTGGTGGTCTGCGTTATTGTATCAATTCAGCTGCTATCCGTTTTATCCCGGTGGACAAGATGGAAGAAGAAGGGTACGGTAACTATAGCTACTTATTTCAAAACAAACATTCAAAGTAGCCAATAGAGAGAGGGGAAGTACGATGATTCATAAAGATTGGGAAAACCGACCAACGATGAAACAAATTAAATGTGTACATGCAAATGCCAAAAAATATATTGTTAACAATAAGCTAACACCAGGAAAAATCTATAATGTCAAAAATGAAACAGAAGAATTTTATTTTATTATAGACAATAGCGAACGTATAGGTGGCTTCCACAAAGAATACTTTGAAGAAGTAGCCCAATCATAAGCTGTAACTAACGACAAAACTAATATATACAGATTGCCGAATCGATTGGCTTCGATTCGGTTTTTCATTTAATCCAAATAAACCCTATTTTCAGGGTTATTCTTTTGTTCTCGTACTTTTCCTATTGTTTGATTAGTGGTATACTTTTAACGAATAAAGCTGTTTTTCATCCACCCAATCGAGGAGTGAGTCATATGAAAACCATTTACTTCGTACGACATTGTCAAGCAGAGGGACAGCATAAGGATTCACCGCTAACAAAAGAAGGGCTACTGCAGGCCGAACAATTGGCAGATTTTTTTCGTGGACAAGATATATCAATTGATCAAATTATTTCTAGTCCATTTTTACGGGCAACAGATAGCATTAGGCCTTTTGCCGAACAGGCTGGCATATCCATTAAATTGGATGACCGCCTCGGGGAGCGGATTCTAAGTGAGGAACCAGTTGACGATTGGCTTGATGTGTTAGAAGAATCCTTTAATCATCCAGACTTTTGCTTACCAGGTGGAGAATCAGCGAATGATGTTTTAAATCGAATGAATCCATTACTGGATACCGTACTCGAGCAACCAAATATTCAGCATACGATCTTAGTCACGCACGGAAATTGGTTAGCCATTTTATTACAGCAATACGATTCGAATTTTGGGTTTGCGGAGTGGAAGAATCTTACAAATCCAGATGTATACAAAGTAGAATATCACCCACAGCAGGATATAGTTGCAAGTCATGTTTGGCAACGTTAATTTATATATACTGGCCTCCAATCAAGTACTGTTTTTCCCCATATGAGGCGTTTTGTCCATGAAAAGGACTTGAAAGAATCCAGGATGTTCTGTAATATAAACATAGACTTATAATAATAGACATTAAATCTTAATGCCGCATCGTCAGGAAAAAGGAGGAGTATCGTTTTGGCTTTTGTAATTACATCACCTTGTAAAGCGGAAAAAGCAGGCGAATGTGTAGAAGTTTGCCCTGTTGATTGTATAGAAGAAGGAAAAGATATGTTTTATATTGATCCAGATATCTGCATCGACTGTGGAGCATGTGAGGCCGTATGCCCAGTGGAAGCAATATACATGGAAGATGAAGTTCCTGAAGAAGAATTTGAATATATTGCCCTTAACCGTAAATTTTACGAAGATGGCATTGGTTAATACACATCAAGCCCGCGATTCAAAATCGCAGGCTTTTTTGTTTGGATAAATCATTTAATTTGAAATGCTGTATATCCTTTTTCTTCACTGGTTGTATCTACATCCATGTGGTCTACTTGGATAAAGCGATGGAAACCTTTTTCCAACTCCTCGATAAAGGAGGTAACCGTTGCATCCGCTCCTTCAATCTCTAATTCTACCGTACCGTCTTCTTTGTTTTGAACCCAGCCGGTCAATGCTTTCTCTGTGGCGCGAAGCTGGGCCGTATAACGAAAACCTACTCCTTGTACACGACCATGTACAATAATGTGTGCATGCATATATTTTCCCCTCCCATTCTTATGTTAGACCATTTTCCAATATCTGAAACCTATTTTTGCATGACATGTATTCTAGTCAAGTTGCTCGGCAATACTAGAGTAGGGATGATAATTGTGATAACAGCAATAACTGTGATATGTATCACAGAAACACCATTATTTTCCTTTATCATTTGTGCTCTAAAATTGTACGTGTTATGCTGAAAAAAATCATATATTCTCAATTTTTACTTAAATAATATCATGGAGGTGCCGGATGAAACAATCTACTACGCCTTTTTGGAAAAGATTGTCGTACTTTGGAAAATCAGAAAAACTAAACGAACAATATGAACGTTCTCCAATGGATCGCAGTTCAGAAAAAGTTTATCGCAGAAGATGGCAGCATGACAAAGTAGTTCGCACTACCCATGGCGTAAACTGCACAGGTTCCTGTAGCTGGAAAGTGCATGTTAAAGATGGAATTATCGCCTGGGAAACACAACAAACAGATTATCCTTCTACTGGACCAGGAATGCCAGAATACGAGCCGCGTGGTTGTCCACGTGGAGCTAGCTTTTCATGGTACACGTATAGTCCTCACCGGGTGCGATACCCTTATATTCGTTCAGCATTACTTTCCATATGGGCAGAGGCCTTAGCAGAACAGCAAGACCCAGTTAAAGCATGGAAAAGTATTGTTGAGGACCCTGATCGGTCTGAAAGATACAAAACTGCTCGCGGAAAGGGCGGATTTGTCCGTACTTCTTGGGATGAGATTCATACGCTCATTTCGTCATCTATTATACACACCATTCAAACTGAAGGACCAGATCGTATATTTGGTTTCTCTCCTATTCCTGCAATGTCTATGGTTAGTTATGCAGGAGGAGCTCGCTTCCTTAATTTAATAGGTGCACCACTGCTTAGCTTTTATGATTGGTACGCTGATTTACCTCCAGCTTCACCACAAGTTTGGGGAGATCAAACGGATGTACCGGAAAGCTCGGATTGGTATAACTCTAGTTATTTGCTTGTTTGGGGTTCCAACATTCCACAAACACGTACACCCGATTCACATTTTATGATTGAATCTCGGTATAAAGGCACGAAAGTAGTAGCAGTGGCACCGGACTATGCTGAATATGTTAAGTTTGCGGATACATGGCTGCCGGTTGAGGCAGGGATGGATGCTGCATTAGGCATGTCTATGACCCATGTGATTTTAAAAGAGTATTATGTGGATCAGCAGGTACCATATTTCATGGATTACGTGAAGAAATATACGGATTTACCGTTCCTCATTACGCTCGACAAGCATGAAAATCACTATCGTGCTGGTAAGTTTCTTCGTGCAGAAAACCTTGGCATGGATATTTCTAATAGCGAATGGAAAACAGTGGTTTATGACCATGACAAAGATACATTCGCTGTACCGAATGGCACAATCGGTCATCGCTGGGAAGAACGCCAAACATGGAATCTTCATTTGCAGGATACCGACAATGGGCTTGGCGATATTGATCCTGCCTTATCTATGATTGATTTTTCAGATGAAGTCATCAACGTCAGTTTTCCGGATTTTGTAACGGTAGAACGGAAAACCTTCCAACGCCCTGTACCGGTAAAGAAAGTAACTATAAATGGAGAGGAAAAATGGATTACAACTGTATTTGATTTGGTATTAGCAAGTACGGGTGTTGCAAGAGGATTAGAAGGAGAGCCAGATGCCAGCTATACAAATGAAGAAGCAATCTATACACCTGCATGGCAGGAAAAGCTAACTGGTGTTCCTGCAGCAGATGTTGCACAAATCGCCCGTGAATTTGCCCAAAATGCGATTGATTCCAAGGGAAGATCCATGATCATCATGGGTTCTGGTATTAATCACTGGTACCACTCCGATATGATTTATCGAACCATTTTAAACCTTGTCATGTTAACTGGCTGCCAAGGTGTGAATGGTGGCGGTTGGGCACATTATGTCGGTCAAGAAAAGGTTCGACCTTTGGAGGGCTTCCAAACCATTGCAATGGCAAAGGATTGGGGCGGACCTCCACGATTGCAAAACGGAACTTCATTTTTCTATTTTGCAACAGAACAATGGCGATATGAGGATCAGAAGGTAGATTCACTCATTTCTCCACTAACTGAAAAAGGGATGTATGAGCATTTAGGTGATTATAACTCTCTAGCAGCGAGACTCGGCTGGTTACCTTCCTATCCGCAATTTAATAAAAATCCAATTACATTAGCTAAAGATACCGTGGATGAAACAGCCAACCATATTATTGAACAAATCAAGTCAGGCGATTTAAAGTTTGCAATTGATCACCCAGAAAATCCAGTGAATTTTCCAAAGTTGTTATTTGTCTGGCGCGCCAATCTGATTGGAAGCTCAGCGAAAGGACATGAATATTTCCTAAAGCATTTACTTGGTACACATGATGGTGTACTAAGTGAACAAGAGGAAGAGAGAAACACCAATGAAATTCAATGGATTGAGGAAGTACCAAAAGGAAAATTAGATCTTCTAATCAATTATGATTTTAGAATGAGTGGAACTGGGTTGTATTCCGATATTGTCTTACCAGCTGCGACTTGGTACGAAAAGCATGATTTATCCAGTACGGATATGCATCCGTTTGTACACCCATTTAATCCGGCGATCGCAACCCCTTGGGAATCACGATCAGATTGGGATTCTTTTAAATCGTTAGCAAAGCGATTATCGGAAATGGCGAAGAAATATTTACCCGATCCAATTAAAGATGTCGTTGCTACACCATTGCAGCACGATACGAAAGACGAAATATCCCAAGCATATGGGACCATTCCAGATTGGAAGCATGGTGAATATGATCCGGTTCCAGGAGTCAACTTCCCAAGAATTCACTTAGTGGAGCGAGATTATACGAAGGTTTATGAAAAGTTCATAAAAGTGGGCAGTAAAGTTAGCGAACAAATTGGAGCACACGGTCTAAGTTGGCCGGCAGAAGAAGAATATGATAAGCTGGGCAGACTTTTGGGTAAAAATAAACGAACAGAGGATTATCACGATTTACCAAGTATTGAATCCGATCGTAAGGCTGCAGAAGCAATCCTCAGCCTATCCAGTGCAACAAATGGTTCGCTGGCAATAAAAGCATGGGAAACACTCGAAAAGAAATCAGGTCAAAAAGATTTGACAAAGCTCGTAATTGAAAGAGCGGAGGAGCACATTACTTTTAATGATATCACCGTTCAACCACGTAAGGTTTTGTCAACACCTGTATTTACTGGTACAGAAACAGGCAATAGAAGGTATTCACCTTTTACCATTAATATTGAACATATGATTCCGTTCCGGACATTAACTGGCCGCCAGCACTTCTATTTGGATCATGATGTGATGTTGGAATTTGGTGAAGAACTGCCAACATTTAAACCACCATTGCAAAAGCTGACTTTCTATAGCCAGGATCGAAAACCTGAGCCGGTTGAAAATGAAATCACATTACGTTATTTAACACCACATTTTAAATGGTCCTATCACTCCACATATGGCGATACATTGCCAATGTTGACATTATTCAGAGGGGGACCGCATGTTTGGTTGAACAACGATGATGCGGAATCGGTACACATCAAAGATAATGATTGGATTGAAATGTACAATCGTAACGGAGTTGTTGTTGCGCGAGCGGTCGTAAGTCACCGGATACCGCGTGGCATTGTTTATATGTATCACGTTCAAGATCGACTCATTAACGTACCAGGCTCAAAAATAACCAAAACAAGGGGTGGAACCTTTAACAGTCCGACAAGAATCCATATCAAACCGACACAGATGATTGGTGGTTATGCACAGTTAAGCTATGGCTTCAACTATTATGGACCTACAGGTAACCAGCGGGATGAACAGGTGAAGATTAGAAGAATGGATAGGGATGAGGTGGATTGGCTTGAAGATTAAAGCACAATTTGGAATGGTCATGAATTTGGACAAATGTATCGGTTGTCATACATGTAGTGTGACCTGTGGAAACACTTGGACAAACCGACCAGGAACAGAATATATGTATTGGAATAACGTTGAAACCAAGCCCGGAATGGGATATCCAAAACGGTGGGAAGATAATGATGAGCGAAAAGGTGGCTGGCAGGTAAAGAATGGAAAGCTTGAGCTGAAAGCCGGTGGAAAGGCTAGTAAGCTACTTAACATTTTTTACAATAAGGATTTGGTTCAAATCGATGATTACTATGAGCCTTGGACCTATGATTATGAGCATTTAATTAATAGCCCGGAAAAGGAACACCAGCCTGTAGCCCGTCCTGTATCACAGTTAACAGGAGAATATATGGATATCACATGGGGACCCAACTGGGAGGACGACTTGGCTGGTGTGCATGAAACAGGAAAACAAGACCCCAACATGCGGAATTTAGATGAACAAATTAAATTTGAATTTGAAGAAACTTTCATGATGTATCTACCACGCATATGTGAACATTGTCAAAATCCATCCTGTGTTTCCTCTTGTCCATCTGGTGCGATGTACAAGCGGGAAGAAGATGGAATTGTCTTGGTAGACCAGGACACTTGCCGAAGCTGGAGATTCTGCATGACTGGCTGCCCATATAAGAAAGTGTATTTTAACTGGAAGACACATAAGGCAGAAAAATGTACCTTCTGTTTTCCACGAATTGAAACTGGTCAGCCAACCATTTGTTCGGAGACATGTGTTGGACGGTTACGATATATCGGAATAGTACTTTATGATGCGGACAAAGTCTTGGAAGCGGCGTCTGTTCCGGATGAAAAGGATTTATACGAAGCACAGCTTGGAACATTCTTGGATCCTTACGACCCGGAAATCCAAAAAGAAGCATTAAAACAAGGCATTCCTGCTGATTGGATTGAGGCAGCACAGAAATCACCAGTCTATAAAATGGCAGTCGAACAGCGAATTGCACTTCCGCTACACCCGGAATACCGAACAATGCCTATGGTCTGGTATGTTCCTCCACTTAGTCCATTTATGAACGCAATGGGGGGACAGGTGAATACATTGGATCCGAATGTTATTTTCCCGACTATTAATCAATTCCGAATTCCAATTGATTACTTGGCCAGTTTATTTACTGCAGGGGATTCGGATGTTATTCGAAAAGTATTACAAAAACTTGTCGCAATGCGGACGTACATGCGTTATAAGGAATTAAATAAAGAATTTGACCGATCCATCCTTACAGAGGCTGGGATGACAGAGGAAACGGCTGAAGAAATGTATCAGTTATCTGCGATTGCAAAATACGAAGATCGATATGTCATTCCGAAATCTCACCGCGAAGATGCTGGAGACATGCATTTACGCCAAGGTACTGCAGGCTTTGACTTCATGGAAGCATGCAGAAGCTGTATGGGTGGAAGCCCACAAGACGCAGACCCTCTTTCGTATTATGAAAGCGGATTTTGGAGGGAATTGGATGAAAACGCACCAAAAGGTTTTTAAACTCGTTTCCGTATTCATGCATTATCCAGAAAAAGAATGGATGGATATGCTACCTGAAATAAAGCAAGAGGTTGAAACGATTGAACAGCTACCAGCAAAGATGTACATTCAATCCTTTATACACTATCTGGAATCTCACTCATTTGAAGACTTATGCAAAATATATGTGAATACCTTTGATTTTCACGGAGTTACAACTTTAAATTTGACCTACAATGTTTTTAAAGATTCACGTGACAGAGGGGCAGCATTGGTAAAATTAAGACAAATTTTTTCTGATTCTGATGTGGAAACAGAAACGAATGAATTACCGGATTATGTGCCAATGATTTTAGAGTTTTTAGCTGTTGCCGATGAAAAATACACGATTCGTCTCTTACAGCTGCATTATAATTCCTTTAAGCAGTTGGATAAGGACCTCGTTAAGAACGATAGCAGCTATCATTTTTTGATAAAAGCAGCTTTGGAAGTTGCTCATGATGTCTTACAGGATGCTAAAGTATCTTAATTTAAAGGGGTGGAAGCACCATGACAAGTCTGGATATCTTTCTTTGGATAGTATTTCCATATATATCCATGACCATTTTTGTCCTTGGACATATATACCGTTATAATAAGGACCAATTCGGTTGGACAGCAAAATCAAGCCAATTTTTAGAGCAAAAGAGGCTGCGATTTGGAAGTACGGTATTTCATTGGGGAATCATCTTTGTATTTCTCGGCCATGTAGGTGGTTTGCTGATACCAAAGCTTTGGTTTGATACCATTGGCATTACAGATGAATATTATCATTTCGGTGCTATTTGGTTTGGTGGTTTAGCAGGCTTAGCAGTTGTTGTTGGTGGATTCTTTTTATTCTTGCGGAGGGTTTCTGTAAAAAGAGTAGTAAAAAATAGTTCACCAAGCGACTATGTTGCACTGATCATGCTGGGCATTGTCGTGTTAGTCGGTTTTACAAATACCGCAGGATATACTGCATCAGGTGGCACCTTTGACTATCGTGTTGTCATTGGTCCGTGGGTGAGAGAGTTACTTACATTTCAACCATCCCAAGCGATGGTTGCTTCCATGGCTCAAGCACCAATCGGTTTTCAATTACATGTAACATTGGCATTTGTATTATTTGCAATCTGGCCATTTACCCGTCTCGTGCACGTGTTCAGCCTGCCATTAAAGTATTTAAACCGTAACTATGTCGTATATCGCAATGCCAAACCATATGGCACACCAAAAACTAAAACGAAATACGACGTTTCATCGAAGTAATACGATGGTTTGAATGGTTGTCATCAGGACCTTTGATGACAACCTTCGTTACGATTAGGTAGTCAAAAAGAAATGAATAGGGGGAAGTATGATTATGGCAACTGGTCCAGCCTTACGAAAACTCGCTGCGCATCGCTCTATCCATGATGGTGCATATGCAGAAGCTCGAGATTTAACAGATGTAGTCAATCAATTATTTCAGCAGGAACGTGATGATGAATGCCGCACAGCAGCGGATGTCTTGATAGAATACTGGGAAACACGAGTGATTGCCCATGCTGATGCAGAAGAAGAAGGACTATATGTGGAAATAGCCGAGGAAAATCCGCAATTACAAAAAGAAATCCATATGCTCACGCGTGACCATGATCTGCTTCGGATAATATTGGACAAAATAAAAACACAATTTAAGGAAAATCATCATGTCACCAAATTGGTGCTCGATCAATTCCAATCGTTGTTAATTGTGAATGAAATCCATAGTCGGGACGAGGAAAGATTACTATTAGAAGAATAATCCTTTTTAGGAACCACCTGGATCTATTTGCTGGGTGGTTTTTTTCATATAAAAGTCGTTATAGGTAAAACTAATGGTACGAAATTTATAAAGGAGAACTGGACAATGAGCAAGCAACCTATCCGACCTTTTCCCAAAACATTTTGGCGACAATCCATCGAATTTCCGTCCTATCCGCCACTAACTGAAACCATTAAAGCAGATGTTGGAATTGTAGGTGGCGGGATAACTGGTATCACCGCTGCATACGAGCTATCCAAGCAGAATGTTTCTGTTGCTTTAATAGATGCTGGTGTCATTTTAAATGGAACAACCGGTCATACAACCGCAAAGATCACTGCACAGCATGGAATCATTTATGATGAGCTCATCCAGCATTTTGGAACCGAAAAGGCTAAGTTATATTATGAAGCAAATACAGAAGCCAAACGGTACATGGACGAAACAAGCAAAGCTTTACAAATCGATTGTGATCATCAATCCGAGCACGCGTATATATTTGCAGAGACGGAACAAAGTGTGCAAAAGCTGGAAACAGAGCTGCAAGCATATGAAACACTCAATATTCCCCATGAATACCTTTCCGAAATACCATTACAGCTTCCCATACATGGTGCACTGATGATGAAAGAGCAAGCTCAATTTCATCCATTAAAGTATTTAACAGGCCTATTGGGGGCTTGCGGAAGCAATATACAAATCTTTGAACATACAACTGCAGTTGATGTGGAATACAATAAAAACCCTGCAATTGTAACAGACGAGGGGCACCGCATCATTTGTGATTATGTGATACAAGCGTCACATTATCCATTTTATGATGGACAAGGCTTTTATCCGACAAGAATGTATGCAGAAAGAGCCTATGCTGTCGCTTTTAAAACAAATAAGATGTATCCAGGCGGAATATATATCAATGCTGAAAATCCAACCCATTCTATCCGTACAACACCAGAGAACGGGGAGGACCTATGGATATTAGTGGGGGAACAGCATAAAACAGGACAGGGAGAATCAACAACAAAGCATTATGCAGCATTGGAACAATATGCAGAGAAAAATTTCCAACCTACAGAAATATGTTATCACTGGTCCGCCCAGGATTACACAACATTAGATAAATTACCATATATCGGACCTGTTACCAAAAAGCAACATCGTGTTTTCACTGCAACTGGTTTTAGAAAATGGGGAATAACCAATGGTACAATCGCAGCAATCATGCTATGTGATCGAATATTAGAGCGATCTTCTCCATATGAGAATGTATTTTTGCCTGCACGTTTTCAAGCAGATCCGTCTGTGCGAACATTCGCTTCCATCAATGCAGATGTAGCAAAACATCTTGTAAAAGGAAAATTATCGTCTAATCAGCAATCAATCGATCATTTAGCACCTGATCAAGCAGTGATAACCGATATTGATGGAAAACGGACTGGTGTATACAAGGATTTAGAGCAACAAATTCATATGGTGGATACAACATGCACACATTTAGGCTGTGAAGTTGCCTGGAATGCTGCAGAAAGAACTTGGGATTGTCCATGTCATGGATCAAGATTTGCATACACTGGTGAAGTAATCGAAGGTCCAGCTAACAAACCATTGGACAAACGGGATTAAAATAACTTATTAAAACATCGCATACATGATATAAATAATATTTGTATGCGATGTAATCCATTTTTTAAAAATATCTCAATATCATAAGTATACTTGGTTATGAAATAACCTACTCATTAACTTCCTATAATATATATTATGTAAACTAGGAAATTATTTTTAATGAAACCGTCATGGATGATTCCCTTCTATTCAGTTGTTGCATACGTAGCAAACAAAAAACCAGCAGCATTTGCTGGTTTTATTAATTATTCTTCTGCTTTTTCCGGTTCAGGATATGTAAATCCTTTTGTATCAACCGTTACGGATTTCATTTTCTGATCTTCTAATGGCTTATCTACAGCATCACGTTCGGCATTCACAATTTCATCTACGGCATCCATACCATCGATTACTTTACCAAATGCTGCATATTCACCATCTAAACGTGGTGATGTTTTCGTCATGATGAAAAATTGGGATCCAGCAGAATCTGGTGCTTGTGAACGAGCCATGGATAACACACCACGTTCATGTTCCAGATTATTTTCAATTCCATTAGCACTGAATTCACCTTTAATAGCATACCCTGGACCACCTGTACCGATTCCGTCTGGATCTCCACCTTGTATCATAAAGCCTGGAATAACACGATGAAAAATCAATCCATCATAGAAACCGTCTTCCACTAGTGAAACAAAGTTTGCAACCGTATTAGGAGCAACCTCAGGATACAACTCCAAAACAATTTCATTGTCATTTTCCATTGTAATGGTAACTTCCGGATTTTCCTTAACTGAATCTGGATATTCTTCTTTGTCTTTGTCATTGGCAGATTCATCCGAATTGGATCCACAGGCGCCTAAAGTGAATAACATGGCAAATCCAATCATGAGTACGATTAATATCTTGCTCTTCCGCATTCCCCAACCTCCTACAGCAAAATAAATGCATAAACCGACTAAATTATACCATTATTGCAAAGCGAACATCAATACATCAAATGGCTTATTCCCGTTCGATATATCATACTTTCCAACTAATGTCCGAATAGAACCTAATGAAGCCTGACATGCTATCACTGCATGCAGGCTTCGTCTTCATTTATACATTACTCATTAAATTGTGGTTCCTCTGCTTTAATATAAGAAAATCGTGCATCCAAATTGTCTAAAATCACCTGCTGCTGCTGGGCCAACGTTTGATACATTTTCTTCACATTTTGGTCCTCAGTTTCAAGAGCAAATGTATTTAAGTTAGCCAAAACACTTTGGCAACTGGCAATGGCTTGCTGCATTTGTGTTGCAACTGTCATTCATCTTCACCTCCTTTCCTTATGCTATCCAATTGGTGCAAGAATATAAGTTAATCCTTACATACCCTCCTCCTCCCAACCTATACCTCCACCAACAAGCGATATACCCCTCTCTATTTATAATATACCTAATAGGGGTATGTTATAAATAGAGAGGGGTATATACTAAAGTGCGCAGGGTATATCATGAGGCATAAAAAAATAGCCCTTGCAGCGTGGCAAAGACTATTCTCAAAAGATATATTAAATTAATTTGGTAAGCCGAGTAAATTCCAGCTCCATAAATTTTGCTTCTACGGTTGGTTTATCATATTGCCATCTTGCATCATCCAAAGGACAAGCAACTGGCACATCACATTTAATTTCTGCCAAGGTTCTTGACAGCTGAAGCATGTCTAAGTTATCCCTAACCTTCGTTTGAATTCCTTTAGGCAAGGTATCTAAATTCTCCAGTAATTGATCAATTGTTTCATGCTCCTGTAATAGCTTTAATGCCGTTTTTTCACCAATTCCTTTGACACCTGGATAATTGTCAGCGGAGTCACCCATTAAACCTTTTAAATCAACCATCTGGTATGGATGAATTCCTTTTTTCTCATAAAAATTATCTACATTAAATACTTCATAATTGCCTTGGCCTTTTTTCATTATCGCTACTTGAATATGCTCATCTACCAGCTGCAGGATATCATGGTCACCTGTTAATATAAGAACCGAATCTGTCTCAGCATAGGTTCTCGCCAATGTGCCAATACAATCATCTGCTTCGAAGTTTTCCAGGCCAATGTTAGGCATATTAAAGGCATCTACTACTTCTTTAACGAGGTCAAATTGCGGAATTAATTCCTCCGGAGGTGCCCCGCGATTTGCTTTGTAATTCTCATATAAATCTGTCCGAAATGTTTTGCTCCCCATATCCCAGCAGCAAATAACATGAGTTGGTTGAAATGTATCAACTGCGTTTAATAGGTATCGTAAAAACTGATAAACCCCATTTGTTGGTACACCTGAACTGGTGTACATGAAATTACCACGAAAGCTTGTTGCGTAGAATCCCCTAAATAATAAGGCCATTCCGTCCACAAGTAATATTTTTTGTCGCATTGTTTAGTCTCCTTTTTCCTGCACTTCCTGTAAAATGTTCTGAAGCAGCTGATGTTTTTCCTCTAATACAGATTGATCCACCGTTTCAGCCATGATACGCAACTGACTGTCTGTATAAGATGTAATCTCCTGATTAATGCGATCTATTCGCATTTGAGCTGCTTGTTTCCATTGTTTAACAAAAGATTCCTCCATTATTTGCTGCATAGAAGCCAAGTATTGTTTGATTTCCTCCTCAAGTACTTCATATAGAGATTCCTTCATTTGTTCCTTTTCATTTTTTACGAAAAATGCCTTCGTACCTTTAAAAGCGGAAAGGCAATGATCAAAATCCCGCATATCCACCGCAGTCAGTGCCTGCGGATAGGACGGGCTTTCCCAATCCTGCCTTGTCATTCCTGAGAGAACCATTTGCGAGTCCACTGCTCGCAATTGTTCGTTCCACTTCAGATTTGCCTCTTCCAGCTGTTCACGCATCACACTTTCTACACGCAATGACACAGCACGTACCTCTTGCAGCAACTCATAGCCAGTATAATCAAGCAGTTCTTTCAAGCAAGCTTTCAATTGTTTTGCCGCGTGTCTACCTGATTCAGTTATTGTGGTTGGATTGAATGTTTCCTTAAAGAAGTCATGAAACCGAATAGCCATACGTTCTGCAGTATAATATAACTGCTTTTCTATTTTTTGTTGGATTTGTTTCAAATGATATTCCAAATCCATCCTTGCAACCTCCTGAACCATACGTTCGCAGTTTACTTGAAGTGCTTTCTGGCGTTCTGCTTTTTCCTGTTCATCCAGATTTAATGCATGTATATAACCTGCCAACGCCTTTTCTGCTCTATGCAACTCAACTGTTGCGGAAGCTATCATTAAACGAGCTAAATCGGCTTGAATAAACGACTGAAAGCTGGAATCAAATAGACGCATTTGCTGATCCATCTGCTGCTTCTGCTGGATGTTTTCCAAAGCTCTTTTGCTCGATAGTGGATAAAGCTTAGGATGACGAATTCCCATCTGCACGAGCTGATCATGAACATAATTCTCCACCAGTTTTAGTTCATCATCATGAGCTGATAAATCAGCCGCATTGATAATAAAGAACATCTTATCTAATTCAAAAGATTCCTTCACTCTACCTAATTGCTTTAAGAAATCACGATCTGCACGTGAAAAAGCATGGTTATAATAGGTGACGTATAATATAACATCTGCGTTTTTAATATAATCAAATGCCACATTCGTATGACGTGCATTAATGGAATCTGCCCCAGGTGTATCTACGAGGATAATGCCCTGTCTTGTAATCGAACAATCATAATAAAGATTCACCGACTCGATAAAGCATGCCTTTGTCTCATCCGTTACAAAAGCGGCAAAATCCTTTAACGTTATCGTTAGCTTACTGCCGATAAATTTACTATTATTCGATTCTCCTGCTAATACAGCTGATAAAAATGCACGGTGTGGCTTATGCAGCACAGGAGATTGATCAATCTGCTTTGTACGAACCCAGTGCAATAACGACTGTAAACTAGACTTTTCAGGTGATAATTTATCCGTAATAGCAACGATATCATTTATAAGTGTTTCCTCATCCTTAAACTGAATGGATACTGTTCCATGCGGATGTTCCGTTGTTACGGGCATGATACGGTTAATCACTGCTGTTGTTGGATTAGGTGATGTTGGTAATATGGCTTCTTCCAATATGGCATTCGCAAACGAAGATTTTCCGGCACTGAACGCTCCGAATAATGCAACTGTAATCGAACGATTTGCCAATCGCGCTTGCTTATCATCTAAATCTTCTCGTATTGCTTCCATACCTGCAACAGCTTTCGTGATTGAACGAGCCTGTGTTAATAATTCAACCATGCGTTCGATCGATACATACTTACCCGAAACCTGTTTGTCTACTTCCGTATTCGATACATGCACAGGTGTAGACTTCTTAGATGCAATCGAAACTTGCATGTCGGCCTGGATGTTCTGTGGTTTTTGCATATGCATATATTGTTCCTGCAACCAGGTTAATGTTTCCTCTTTAGGATCCGGATGCTCCAATTGCTTGGATAATTCTGCACGCTTTTCATCCCATACCGAATGTACTTCATTCAACTGCTTTCTTTCCCGTAGCTGTTGTTTGCCTTTTTCCGATTCTTCCTGTAATTTTTGATAGGTTGAAGCCGTTTGAGAAATATAGGTATCCTGGATAAGTCGCAAAATGGTTTGGGATGCCTGTTTCCATTTTTGTTTCATATCTGCTGACACATCATTGGTATAATGTAAAATATAATTGCCATTGATCTCTGCGCCGGGCTTTATTAGTCGTTGTAAATCTGTTGCTTCATAATTTACATGTACCTTTTGAAGCTTATCCATAACCGTACTCGTATTCAAGTCATAGGCATGTAATAGCTCTGTCCATTTATCGCGAAGCTTCCACTGAATATTCGTCTCCATCCCCTTTTGAAGCGGTTCTAAAAATCGACGGAGGCGTTCCTGCTTTTCCTCAGCTGTTTTCCTTTTGGAACCAAATAATCCCACTTTAAACTGACTTTGCTGTGATTCCAAGAAATCCTTGGCCAGCTCACGTAGGTCGGCAGGCATCATATAGGCATTCTTCAGCGTTTGATCAACAATAAAGCGGAACGCCTGCTCCAAGCTTGCTTGCTTATCCTTCAGTTCTTGCATATGGTCAAGTGTCTCAGCAAGTCTTGTTTCCAGTTTGGAAAGGTCATCTAGTCCCTCATACTCTTGTACTTGTTCATCCGCTTCTTGATCCAAGTATTGCCTATGATCTTTAGCAATTTGTTGTAATGATCGCTCCATGCTTTTCATCCACTTTGACTCAGAAATGGTATAAATCTGTTTTAGTCTCTCTTGAACCAGCGAAAATTGGTTAAGCGGATGATGTGTATCTATTAATGATGTAAAAAAGATTTGTTGTGGTGTCACTTGCCATTGATCAAACGTTTGTTTAATGCTTTTCTCAAAATTCAAAAATGTTATTTCCTCTTCACGATGCTTATCTATTTGATTAATTATAATGGCGTATGGTATTCCTAATTCCTGTACTTCCTTTAGAAATTGTAAATTAACCTCTGACTGCACATGATTATAATCCATCACATAAAACATAAAATCGGCTAAATGCATGGACGATTCTGTAATCAGACGGTCAGCATCATCTGCTGCATCAATGCCAGGCGTATCCATCAAAGCAGCTTGTGGTGGTAAAATCGGATCTGATGCACTAAGTTCTATTTTTTTGATGCTATTCTTATCCATACAGTAATCCCGAATCACGTCCAGGTCATATGGTTCCTTGTAATCCACGGGAGGAGCCTCATGAAAGTAAACACGGGCCGTTCCCTTTCCGGAAGTAATTTTTACGATATTTGCACTCGTTGGAATTGGACTTTTCGGTAACATGTCCTTCCCTAGTAATGCATTAATCATCGAAGATTTTCCAGCTGAAAAATGACCAGCAAACGCAACAGTCAGTTCATGATCCATTAACTTCTGGTATAGATCAATCATTTTATCCGCATTTGCGTCATCTCCATGATTCTTTATCGTTTGATAAGCCGCAGCTATTTTTTCCGGTGTGATAGCTGCTAATTCCACATCTCGAACAGTCAAGTTGTACAAATCCCTTCTACAATACAATTCTAAGTACTATTATACGCATGTCACGGCTAATTTTCTACCACACTATATATGGGGATATTTATGGAAAGCACCCTTCTGATTTAGTTCTATACCACGCAAAAGCATATAAAATGCAAATATTAACAGCACGAATGCCAATAATGGATAGAATAGAATCCATTGGTAATCAAATATAAAGGAACGCCACTGTCCAATTAATCCAGCCCAATCCCTTGTAATGGATACATAAACAGGTGGACCACCAAGTCGTAAAATGGTTCCTCCAATAAAAATATTAAATATCCCCAGTTGCCCCATCAGCGAGAGCACCAGAATAATCTCTTTTAGGAGCATCACCATGAATGTACCTTGTAAATGTGGCAGCAGATGTTTAATTGCGATTCGAATCGACCCAGCGCCTAATGCAGAAGAGGCCGTAATATAAAGATGCTGCTTTAATGCAGTTGTTTTACTATAAACGGCTGCATAAACTCCTGGAATTCCAACAAGCACCATTACCGTTGTTTGAATCATGATCAATGTTCCCGTGGAGAGTGGGGAATTAACAATAATGCCCGTCATCGTAAAATAAACAATAATAAATGCTGGAATACTGCCAAGTAAACCAAATACATTATCCGTTCGACGTTTCTTTTTTTGTAAACCAGTTATCATCCCCAGAAAACCACCAATTATCATGCGAAGAACAGCTGTAATGACACCGATGAATATGGTATATTTTGCACCATATAATAAAAGCGTTAATATGTCATAGCCCCATTCATCCGTTCCAAATATATGTGCCTTCGATGGTGGATATGGGGAGGCATACATACCAAAATCATCTGGATTATTGTAATAATAACCAGATGGTTCAACAAAATCCTTTTCATACGGTGCAAAAAGCGGACCAAAAATTGCCACGATAAAAAACGCAGACACAAGTGTGATTCCTACAACAAGCCGCCAATTAATCATAAGCAAAAATCCTTTCGAGACAGCCGATAAATAGCCGCAGTACTGCATACATCACTATGTATAGACCGATAAAAGCAAGCAACGCATTAACAGTTAAATTAAATTGATAACCTGTGGAAGCAAATAATAATTTAGTAAGTCCATTTACATTATATAAATATTCGACAATGAATAAATTACTGATCATGATTGATGCGACCTTATGTAAATCTGCTTTTAAAAACGGCAGTACATTTCGAACGACATGCTGTATGTATATATACCATTTGGTTAAACCTTTTGCTTTGGCGGTTAGTATATAATCCTCCCCCATCACGTCATAGGCACGTTCTGAAAGCGTGCGTATTAGATAGATGGTTGGAATAATAGCGAGTGTTATTAAAGGTAATAAAATCGCATGATCATGAACCCCTTTGGATGCAACCCTAGCAACCTTCCAGCCAGTAGATTGATAGACGGATACGACCGCAATTTGCAGAAAGAGAACAAGAATAAAATCCGGTATCATTCCTAGAAAACCAATAATATCCTTAACCCACTCCTGCTTTGATCTGCTGTACCAAGTAGAAACGAGCATACCAAGTATGACTGCGGTTAAACCAGATAAAACGATATAACCAAGCGATAATAAGAAATGTCTCGGGACTACTTTTAAAAAGTCTTGAAATCGGTTTGTACCTTCTTGAAACAGGAAGGAATCACCATTCACGATCCCGATTACATAATTAGTCATAGCCTGCCAGGCGCCATCCAATTGCCACACAAGAGATCCAGTTGATATGTTAATGGTAAGCGGAATAGCAGCCAATAGGAATATTCCAAGAATCATACCGATACATGATAGCGCAATTCTCATGTCACACTTCTCCATTTCTTCATAGATGTTTAGAATAGATAAAAGTTACCACTATCTGAAAATTTATTCAAGTAAAAATTTATCCATATACTCCTTTTTTATACAATGATATATAGTGTTTAAGCTGGATGAAACAATTACTGACAATCATAGGTAACCTGATGCAAATTACATACTTTTTCTTGCATAAAAAAACCAGAAAATCTATTAAGAAATTCTGGTCTTTGCTTTGAATTATATGAAATACTTACATATGATAGGATAGTTTAATATTTACGCATGATCTTCCGATAGATTTCTATACTTTCCAGCATAATACAACACTGGTTTATCATCTTTCATGATCAGGTCCTTTACTTCAGCAATAAAAATCATATGATCACCTGCTTTAACCATATCTTTGACCTCACAAGCAATGGCTGCAAGTGCGTCAGCGACAACAGGCATACCACGTAAGTCTGTATAAGGAATTTCTCTATCCTTTTCCTTTTGCTTGGCTAACATCATGGAGTAAATTTGTTGGTCTGCATTCAGAATACTGACACCAAATTGCTTCGTCTCCTGTAAAATCGGGTACATACTTGCTTTTTCATCAATTGAAATAGCAATGAGTTTTGGATCTAAAGATACGGACATAAAAGCATTGACAACCATACCTCTTGTTTCTTGCTGATGATAAGTCGACACGACAGTGATCCCTGTTGCAAACTTACCCATCGCATCACGAAATTGGCGGTCATTCACCTTTTCTTCCCCCTTCACCCAGTTATCTAATATATTTTACTTATAGCAGCATAAACTGTGATTTTATATAAACACTATTCATTAGGGTAACACGTTCATTTTGAATTTTAAACTAACTTGTTTATGTTTTAGTTTACATAATATAATTATAGTTTACTTGATGCATTTCAAAAAAATACTTTCCCCAACATATTGGCGGAAAGTATTTTCTTACATTTCTTAAACGGGATAAACACCATGCTTTCTTTCCGTAAAGTGTACATTTTTCGATTCGTATAGTTCAAACCGTGTCATTAATTCCTGACGCAAATTTTCTGGATCAATTACGGCGTCAATGACCATCTCGGAAGCAAGTCGATAAATATCAATGTCATCACGATATTCCTCTTGTTTTCGCTTAATAAAGGCTGGTCGCTCATCCTCTGGAAGCGCAGCTATTTTATTAGCATAGACCGCATTGACGGCCGCCTCAGGTCCCATAACAGCGATTTGTGCAGTAGGCAGGGCTAAACAACAGTCTGGTTCGAACGCTGGACCGGCCATTGCGTAAAGCCCTGCTCCATATGCCTTACGAACAATAACGGAAATCTTAGGCACCGTTGCTTCACTCATTGCAGCAAGCATCTTCGCACCATGGCGAATGATCCCTGCCCGCTCTACCTTTGTTCCAATCATAAATCCCGGAATATCTGCTAGGAAAAGCAATGGAATATGGAATGCGTCACATAGCTGAATAAATTTAGCTGCTTTATCCGCTGAATCGTGGAAAAGCACGCCACCCTTCATTCGAGGCTGGTTGGCAATAATTCCTACTGATTTTCCATTTATCCGTGCTAAGCCAGTTATTAATTCTGGTGCAAACTTTTTCTTCACTTCACAGAAGCTATCTTCATCAATAATTCTTTGGATTAAATCATGCATATTGAAAGGTGCATTTTGATTTTCAGGAATGATATCTACAATGGATTTTTCAAATGCTTTTACATCCTTATTAGCAGCTGCTTCTGGTTGTTTTCTAAAGTTTGGTGGGAAATAACTTAAATAGGTTCTAGCATAATGTAATGCTTCTTCCTCTGATTTAACCAATACATCTCCGCATCCGGAAACAGAGCAATGCATGTTTGCACCGCCCATTTCTTCCAAACTAACCTTTTCGCCAATTACCATCTCAGCCATCCGTGGTGACCCGAGATACATAGATGCATTTCCATCCACCATAACGACGATATCACAAAAAGCAGGTATATAAGCCCCGCCAGCTGCTGATGGTCCAAACAGCAAGCAAATTTGCGGAACCCTTCCAGATAATTTAATTTGATTATGGAAAATACGTCCCGCACCACGACGACCTGGAAACATTTCAATTTGGTCGGTAATTCTTGCACCTGCCGAATCAACTAAATAAAGCATGGGGATTTCAAGTTTCTCTGCCGTTTCTTGAATACGAATGATTTTTTCAACGGTACGTTTTCCCCAAGACCCTGCTTTAACTGTTGAATCATTAGCCATGACACAAACTGGTTGACCATTTATTTTACCAATTCCTGTAACAACCCCGTCTGAGGGCAGGTCCTCCGCCATACAGTTGGCAAAAAATGCGTCTTCTATTTCTACGCCTTCATCAAACAGGATTTCAAGTCTTTTCCGGACGAATAGCTTTCCTTTTTCTTCATTCTTCTCATGATAAGCAGCTTTTCCGCCTTGTTCAATTTTCTCTATACGATTCCTAAGTTCCTCTTGATAAGACATGTCTTCTTTTCCTCCTGTCTTATTTCCCATAATAAATCGGACGACGCTTTTCTTTAAATGCTTCTAGTCCTTCCATGCGATCAGCCGTTGGTATTGTCTTTTGATAATAGGTATGCTCTAACTCCAATCCAGTTGCCAAATCTGTTTGTAGACCTTGATTGATAGAGAGCTTTGCTTGTTCCAAGGCAATCGGACCATTATGTGCAATAGACGTCGCAAGTTGAATAACACGTTTCATTAGTTCCTCTCTATTGGTCAAATCTTCTATTAACCCAATATGATAAGCTGCTTCCGCAGTAATTGGCTTTGCTGTAAATATCAGTTTTTTTGCTTGCCCAGGGCCAATTAATCTTGCCAATCGTTGTGTACCACCGGCTCCAGGAATAATTGCGAGTGACGTTTCCGTTAAGCCAACTTTTGTATCAGCAATGGCAACTCGTATATCACAAGCCAATGCCAGCTCTAACCCACCACCAAATGCTACCCCATTCAATGCGGCAATAACAGGCATTCTCATGCGCTCAATTGCGGATACGGTCTTTCCTATGTAACGAACAGCGGCAACTACCTCGCTATCATTCATCCTGCTTCTTTCTTTTAAATCAGCTCCCGCACAAAAGGCTTTTTCACCCGAACCCGTAATAATCACACAACGAATTTTTGGGTCAGCATCAGCTTGTTGAATGATACGGTTGAAGTTATCCAACAATGCGCTGGATAATGCATTTGCTGCTTCTGGACGTTGTAATCGAATCATCGCAACATGATCTTGCACCAATGAATATTCTACTAATTTTCCCATATAATCCCCCTTTGTCACACATGCTTAAAAGACGAACCGAACACTTATTCTATGATTGCAATGACGTCCCCTTCGTTTACAAAATCACCTTCAGCAACCTTTAACTCCTTTACCGTTCCAGCCTCTTCCGCAGCTATCGGAATTTCCATTTTCATAGACTCTAAGATAACTACATCCTGATCCGCTTCTACTTGCTCTCCAACTTGAACTGTAATTTTCCAAACACTTCCGGCCATACTTGCTTTTACCTCTTGCATGTTCATACCTCCAATTATTTCTTTGATTTTATTAACGGTAAATAATACTGTTCGACAAATGAGGTTGTCGTATCACCTGCTTGAAATGCCTCATGTTCCACTACCTTTTCAAGCATCGGGATATTTGTTTGAATTCCCTCTACTCGAAATGTCGATAATGCTTGTCGCATACGTGTAATCGCTTCCTCTCTCGTACGACCTTTCACGATAAGCTTACTAATCATCGGATCGTAATATGGGGTAATATCCATATCTTGACGAACAGAGGTGTCATTACGCACAAATGATCCAGTCGGCATGTCAAAAACAGTGATATGTCCTGGTGACGGGAAAAAAGTTTCCGGATTTTCCGCATAAATTCTTGCTTCAATGGCATGACCATCTATACGTAAGTCATCCTGTGAATAAGAAAGTTTGTTTCCATTTGCAATATGAATTTGCTCAGCGACTATATCAACACCAGTAATCTCCTCTGTGATTGGATGCTCAACTTGAATTCTTGTATTCATTTCAAGGAAATAGAAATGCTGCTGATTATCTACTAAAAATTCTATCGTACCTGCATTCGTATAGGCAAGTGCCTTGGCAGCTGTTACTGCCGCCTCCCCCATCGCTTCCCGCGTTGCTTGGGAAATAAATGGGGAAGGTGCCTCCTCGATTACCTTTTGATTACGACGTTGAATGGAGCATTCCCGGTCAAATAAATGAACCACATTTCCATGATGATCGGCAAGAATCTGTATTTCAATATGTCGTGCATTCTCCACCTTTTTCTCTAAAAACATCGAACCATCACCGAAGAAGGTTTCTGCCCGCTTTTGATTACTGGCAAAGGCCTTTATCAATTCATCATCCGAGTGAACGACTTGCATACCAATACCACCGCCGCCTGCAGATGCCTTCAGCATGATTGGATAGCCAATTTCATGTGCTACCCTAACTGCTTCTTCGGCAGTAGCTATAGCTGCTTCGTTACCTGGAACTATTGGCACTCCAGCCGTCTTCATCGTTTTTCTTGCTTCGATTTTACTGCCCATCTTAATCATCGCATCACTACGAGGACCGATAAATAAGATACCTGCTTCTTCACAGCTTTTTGCAAATGCAGGATTTTCACTCAGAAAACCGTAGCCAGGATGAATCGCATCGGCGCCTGCTTCCTTAGCAATAGTGATGATCTTATCCATATTCAAATAGCTTTCATTCACCCTTGGAGGACCAATCAGGAATGCTTCATCTGCCATTTCTACATAGGGTGATTTTTGATCTGCTTCAGAAAAGACTGCAATGGAGCGAATCCCCAACTGTTTACAACTGCGAATGACACGTGCCGCAATTTCTCCGCGATTGGCAATAAGTATTTTCTTAATCATACACATTTTCTCCCCCTCTATATGAATCTTTCAATTAGCAACATATCACACACATCTAACAGCCTAGCTGTCGTGCAATGACAAGACGCTGCACTTCAGAGGTTCCCTCACCAATTTCAAGAAGCTTGGCATCTCTTAAATATCTTTCTACTTCATATTCACGCATATATCCGTAGCCACCATGAATTTGGATTGCCTGATCAGCAGCCCGTACCGCCGTTTCAGATGCAAAAAGCTTCGCGTAAGCTGACTCTTTAGTGAATGGTTTATTTTGATCCTTTAACCACGCTGTCTTATATACCATATTTCTTGCCAATTCTATTTCCATCGCCATATCAGCTAATTTAAACTGAATAGCCTGAAAATCAGAAATAGATTCGCCGAATTGCTTTCTTTCCTTTGCATAGTTCAAGGATTTTTCCAGGGAAGCCTGTGCAATACCCAATCCAAGCGCCGCAATGGAAATTCTTCCACCATCCAAGGTATATAAAAACTGATGAAAGCCTTTTTGTGGGTCACCTAATAGATTCGTCTTCGGGACACGAACTTGATCTAAGACAACTTCCGCGGTATCAGAGCCTCGAACTCCCATCTTATCGTAGTTGCTCGTTACCTTCACGCCTTCTGTATCTGTTGGTACGATGATAGCGGAAATGATGTTTCTGCCCTTTTCATTTTTTCCAGTAACAGCGGTAACGATAATCGTATCTGCAAAACTAGCATTCGTGATAAAGCATTTTTCACCATTAATAATGTAGCTATCGCCATCTGCTATTGCCGTTGTCTTTGTACCTCCTGCATCAGATCCCGCATTTGGTTCTGTTAATCCAAATGCTCCAAGTGCTCTGCCTTCTGCTTGAGGTTTTAGAAATTCTTGTTTCTGTTCTTCGGTACCAAAATAATAAATCGGACTAGCCCCAAGCGAAACGGTTGCAGCAAAGCTTAAACCTGTACTGCCACACACCCTGCCGATTTCTTCTACCGCAATCGCATAGGAGATAGTGTCTCCACCAGAACCACCATATTCCTCAGGAAACGGTATTCCCATAAACCCGAGCTCTCCCATTTGATCAAATATATCTTTTGGGAACGTAGCCGACGTATCTATTTCAATTGCACGCGGTTTAATGACTTCCTCTGCAAAATCTCTAACCATTTTTCGAACCATTTGCTGTTCCTTTGTTAATTCAAAATTCATCCCATAACCTCCCCTTAAGTATGTCAGAGTCACTTGGACAGACTTTGACAAAATCCTGCTACGCTCAAAAAGAAAGCGTTTACTATTTCATGCTCCCATCTTACTTTATCGTGAAAAGTTGCGCTTTTCAATAATAATATGCATTTTTTTATTTTGATTGATTTTCCTATTGGAAGAATTGGACACTTATTTCTATGCAATTTTTCGTTTTTACACTGCATCCAAGACATATTTTCCATAGAAAAACAGGACAGAGAAATAATCAACTGTCCTGTTTGGAAATTATTCTTTCTCATCATTTTGAAAAGGTTTTTCATAGCTTGCTTCTCGCCAGACTTCGGTTACTTCCCCTTGGTTATCTGCATCAATTACAAAGGAACCATTACTATAACGATCACTTGCAGATAGTTCCAACGGATAAATGGTATGTGTTTCTCCTTTTGCTGTGCGGAAATAGATGGTTTCATGTACATCTGCTGCAAAGAACCCGCGGACACGATGCGGTTTGCTTTTCAGTTCTCGCAGCATGACTAACCCTCGTCTTGCCCGACTCATTTTTTCAAATGTACGTAATGTCATACGTTTACAAGCACCACGCTGTGTGACGACAACGAGCGAAGGATCAGATAGATCATCAAAGACCTGCCCACCAACAACAAATTCATCTTTTTTCAATTGAATAGATTTGACTCCGGCGGTTCGGACACCTACAACAGAAATTTCCGATTCATGATACCAAAGCCCAAACCCAGTATTGGTAGCTAAGAATACATCGGCATTTCCATCTGTTCGATACACATTGATTACTTCATCTTCCTGCTTTAAATTGACTGCAACGAGTGCTCTGGAATAGCGCTGTACTTCATACAATCGCAATTCACTTCGTTTAACCATACCATTTTTTGTAAAGAAAATGATATAGTCATCCACATTGAAGTCTCGTACTGGAATACATTGCACCATTTTTTCATCCCGATCCAGTGACACCATATTCGAGATGTGCTGACCAATATCCTTCCAGCGGATTTCCGGCAGCTCATGAACCGGTACATAAATGTATTTTCCTTTATTCGTAAATATTAACAGCTTATCAGTCGTATTTATTTCTAATAATCGCAGGAGATAATCATCATCTTTTATTGCGAAGTCTTCACCATTAGATGCCGCGTAAGATCTAATGCTTGTTCGCTTCACATAGCCATCTTTCGTAACGGAAACAAGTACATCCTCGCTTGCAATCGTAACTTCGATATCGAAGGTGAGTTCTTCAATCTTTTCTTCAATAATCGAACGACGCTTATCACCATAGGTTTTCTTAATCTGGCGCAAATCTTGCTTAATCGTTTGAAATAATTTCTTATCACTTGCTAAAATTGCTTCCAATTCCGCAATTTTTTTACGCAGTTCTTCAGCTTCTGCTTCCAAAGCAGTAATATCGGTATTTGTTAGTCGATAAAGCTGTAGCATAACAATTGCTTCTGCTTGTATTTCAGTAAATCCATATTTATCTATGATTTGACGCTTTGCATCCTGCTTATCCTTCGAGGCACGGATGGTCGCAATCAACTCATCCAGAATAGAAATGGCCTTAATTAACCCTTCCACAATATGTGCACGACTATTTGCCTGCTTTAGATCAAAGGCGGTTTGTCGGGTAACAACATCTTTTTGGTGTGCAATATAAGCATCTAATATCATCGGCAAAGACATTAATGTTGGTGTCTTTTGTTGAATGGCGACCATATTAAAGTTATAGGCAACCTGCAGATCCGTATTTTTATACAAATAATTCAATACACCTTCTGCATTTACATCTTTCCGAAGTTCAATAACAATACGCAGCCCAGTTCGATCTGTTTCATCCCTTACTTCAGCTATTCCTTCCACTTTACGGTCCAGTCTAAGCTCATCGATTTTTTTGACCATATTGGCTTTATTCACATCATATGGAATTTCATCCACGACAATTTGCTGGCGTCCACTTCGTAAATCCTCTATTGCAGCCTTCGCACGAACTATAATTCGTCCTTTACCAGTCTCATATGCCTTCTTGATTCCATCAACACCTTGGATGATGCCCCCAGTTGGAAAATCAGGTCCTTTAATTACCTTCATTAAATCATCTACAGATGATGCTGGCTTATCAATGCGCATGATAACCCCATCTATAATTTCTGCGAGATTATGTGGCGGAATATCTGTTGCATAGCCAGCGGAAATACCCGTTGAACCATTTACAAGCAGGTTCGGAAACTTCGCTGGAAGCACGACAGGTTCGTCAATTGTATCATCAAAGTTCGGTACAAAATCAATCGTTTCCTTATGAATATCACGTAGCAGCTCGGAAGCGATGCTAGATAACCTCGCTTCTGTATAACGCATCGCAGCAGCCGGGTCTCCATCAATACTTCCATTATTCCCATGCATTTCTACTAATTCATTTCTTACCTTCCAATCCTGACTAAGACGTACCATCGCATCATAAACAGATATATCACCATGTGGATGGTAATTACCGATTACCGTTCCAACTGTCTTTGCAGCTTTTCGAAAGTTTTTATCATGCGTATTCTTATCCTCAAACATTGCATATAAAATCCTTCGCTGCACTGGCTTTAATCCATCTCTGACATCGGGTAGTGCCCGATCCTGTATAATATATTTACTGTACCTTCCAAACCGGTCACCAATTACTTCTTCCAGTGGAAGATCCAAATAATTATCCGTCTGTGACAAACCAATTCCCCCTTCTTTCAGACATCCGTGGAAAAATTCTTTTCCTGCACCAATTCACAGCAGCTTTTTAAATCTGTTGTTCCTGTTGATTGTGAATTTTTTCGTTTTCCAATATATTCGTATCTTCTTCTAAGCCGAATGCAACATTACTTTCAATCCATTTTCTTCTTGGTTCGACCTTATCACCCATTAATGTTGTCACTCTACGTTCTGCACGCGCTAAATCATCAATGGTTACACGGATTAAGGTTCTCGTTTCTGGATTCATTGTCGTTTCCCATAGCTGGTCTGCATTCATTTCACCCAGACCTTTATAACGTTGAACCATATAGCCATTTTTAAATTGTTTAATTGCTGTCTGCATTTCATCCTCATCCCATGCATAGACAACCTGTTCTTTTTTACCTTTACCTTTTGAAATCTTGAACAGTGGTGGCAATGCAATATATACCTTTCCAGCTTTCACAAGGGAACGCATATAACGATAGAAAAATGTCAGTAAAAGCACCTGGATATGTGCACCATCCGTATCAGCATCTGTCATGATGATCACTTTATCATACTGTACATCCTCTAAATCAAAATCCCCACCAACGCCCGCACCAATCGTATGAATGATGGTTGAGATTTCTTCGTTTTTCATCACGTCCTCCAGCTTTGCCTTTTCCGTATTAATTACCTTTCCACGCAATGGCAGAATCGCTTGAAAACGACGATCTCTCCCTTGTTTCGCAGAACCTCCGGCAGAGTCCCCCTCCACTAAATAAAGCTCGTTTTTCTTAGGATTGCGGGATTGTGCTGGTGTTAGCTTTCCACTTAAGAGCGTATCACGTTTTTTACGCTGTTTTCCTGTTCGTGCATCCTCACGGGCTTTCCGCGCAGCCTCACGGGCTTCTTTTGCTTTAATTGCTTTTTTAACAAGCTGGGTAGAAATGTCAGGATTTTCTTGCAAGAAATAAGAAAGCTGTTCTGAAACGATGGAGTCCACTGCGGATCGTGCTTCTGAAGTTCCGAGTCTTCCTTTTGTTTGACCTTCAAACTGCAGCTTTTCCTCTGGAATAAGTACAGAAACGATAGCGGTCAATCCTTCCCGAATGTCAGAGCCTTCCAGATTCTTATCCTTCTCCTTTAATAATTCAGCTCTTCGGGCATAATCATTAAAGGTTCTAGTCATGGCAGCACGAGCACCTGACTCATGTGTTCCTCCATCCTTTGTCCGTACATGGTTTACAAAGGATAGCATACTCTCTGCATACCCATCATTAAATTGAAAAGCAAAATCTACCTCAATATCGTTCTGCTCCCCTTCAAAAGAAGCAACTTCATGAAGGGTATCCTTTTCTTCATTTAAATAATGAACGAAAGATTCCAGGCCATCCGGAAATTCAAAATGCTGCTTTTCATCACTGCGCTGATCTATTAAGTCTATTTGCAACCCTTTTAATAAAAAAGCTGATTCTCTTAACCGCTCCGAGATGGTCTCTATATCATAGACCGTTACAGAAAAGATAGCTGGATCCGGTTTAAAATGGATAATAGTCCCTGTTTTTCTTGTTGTGCCTCGTTTTTCCAAGCCCCCAACAGGATGACCGCCTTTTTCAAATCGTTGAAAATACGTATGTCCATCACGATGAACCGTAACCTCCATCCATTCTGATAAGGCATTCACAACGGAGGCACCTACACCATGTAAACCACCACTTGTTTTATAGCCACCTTGGCCAAATTTACCACCAGCATGAAGCACAGTGAAGATAACCTCCACTGTTGATTTACCTGTGCTATGTAGACCTGTTGGCACGCCTCTGCCCTGATCCTCTACAGAAATACTATTATCATGATGAATGGTAACTGTTATTTTATTACCATAGCCTGCTAATGCCTCATCTACTGCATTATCGACGATTTCAAATACAAGATGATGAAGGCCACGATGATCTGTGCTTCCAATGTACATACCTGGTCGTTTTCTAACCGCATCCAGACCTTCCAGTACTTGAATGGAATCATCAGAATACTGCATAGTTTCCTTTGCCAAAAGCCATCGACTCCCTTAATTTATTCTTCATTCATATGCGTACTCAAAAATAGGTATAAAGAACCGCTATGAAACAATAGTTTATCATGCACGCTGTTTGTTCATTCACACCCAATTTACGAACATCACGTCAATAAAAAAATGTCATCACACACACCGCATCTATGATACCAAAAATATGCAGCATGGCATTTCCTGTTACTATACCACAAACGAACGTATGATTGCATATGTGTGTCATTTATTTATGAATCCTTGTCTAAACCCGTGTATTAGTATACTACAACTCGTTTCCCATTGTATAGCATTGCTATGGTTGTTTATGGATATTCAGTTTAAACGCTGCATTTACAACACATTGCATGCATTATCCAAAATGATTTCCAAAACAAAAGCGCCTCTGAGTGAAGGCACTTTTGCTTTCGAATCCACCTTATTTTTTAAGTAAAACTGCGTGTGCAACCTTTATACATATATCCATCACAACCGTGAAATCACGAGCTTGCAAATAATCAGCCGCTTCCTCGTTTACAATACCTTGTTGAGCCCAAAAGACTTTGCAATCCGTTTTGGCTGCTTCTTTGGCTATAGCGGGTAAATATTCTGGTCGGCGAAATACATTGATGATGTCCACCCGTTCCGGAATGTCAGTTAAAGAAGCATATGACTTCTCACCCAATACCTCATCTGCTGTCGGATTCACAGGGATAATACGGTACCCTGCATCCTGCATAACTTTAGAAACCTGATGCGATGTTCTGTCTGGATTCGCCGATAAACCTACCACCGCAATCGTTTTTGCTTGCTGTAATAGAGTTGTTATCTTTTCTTTGGAAGGATTTTCCCACGCCATTTACATCCATCTCCTTTTATTGATCAAGCAAACCGTTCTCCACCAAATAATCTTTTGCAACTTTTTCTGGGTCCATATCATCGTAATCTACTTTGTAGTTCATTTCGCGCATTTCATCATCGGTAATTTTACCACTTAGCTGATTTAATATTTCTTCCAGCTCTGGATATTCCTCCAATGTTTCCTGTCTCAACAATGGCGCCCCTTGATATGGTGGAAATAAGTTCTCTGGATCATCTAATGTAACTAAATCCAATTCTACCATATAACTATCAGTTGCGTAGGCATCAATCACATCGACCTCACCATTCGACAATGCTTGCTGGCGAATACCTGGCTCCATCGATTTTACATTTGCTAAATCTAGACCATAGATTTCTTGCATGCCAACATAGCCATCATAACGATCCTTAAACTCCAACGTGAAACCAGCTGTGATGTGATCTTGAATGGCTTTTAAATCCCCAATGTTTTCCAAGCCATACTGTTCCGCTAACTCCTTCGTTGTAGCAACGGCATACGTGTTATTAAAATCCATCGGCTCCAGATATGCCATATCAAACTGATCCTTCATACCTGCTTTCGCTTGTTCATATACTTCGTATGCATCATTACTTTGTGCTTCTTGCTCCAAATGGGTAACAATGGCGGTTCCGGTAAATTCCGGAAAGATATCAATATCCCCTTGCTCTAATGCAGTAAATACAAATGCCGTTTTACCCAATCCAGGCTTTAAATCGACGGATAAATCTGTCTCATCTTCAATTAATAATTTATACATATTAATGAGTATTTCCGGTTCTGATCCCAACTTACCACCAATCACAATGTCTCCTTTTTGCGCGGAAGGAATAATCAGTGGAGATGCCGCAACTAGTATCGCAATAATTAACATTGCAATAAAAGATTTAAAGCCCGCACGTTTCGATATTTTCTCAAAGCCGCGCAGAATAAAATCCAATATAATTGCTAGAAGTGCTGCGGGGATTGCCCCTAGTAATATCAAATTAATGTCTGCACCACGGTCCAAACCAAGTAAAATAAGCTCACCTAAACCGCCTGCACCAATTAAAGCAGCAATGGTAGTCGTACCAACAATGAGAACCATAGAAGTCCGAATACCTGCCATAATAACAGGCATAGCAATAGGTAATTCTACTTTACCGAGCCGCTTCATGGAATTCATTCCCATTCCAGTTGCTGCCTCTAGAAGGGCTGGATTCACTTCTTTAATACCTGTATACGTATTTCGTAAAATAGGTAACAGACCATAAGCCGTTAATGCAATGATAGCAGGGGTTTTACCAATGCCGTAAAACGGAATCAAAAATGCCAGCACCGCAAGACTTGGAATGGTTTGCATAATAGCCGATATACCGATAATTGGTTCTGCAATACGTTGATATCTGGTTAATAATAAACCAAGTGGCACAGCAATGAGGATTGCAATGACCAATGATATCAAGGATATTTGCAAATGTTCCCATATCGTTTGAATAAGAATATCTTGTCGATGCTGAAAGACTGCCCAAAATTCAGCCATGTTTGATCCCTCCCTTTTCCATAGCAGTTTTATCATGGAGGTAACGGATCATATCCTCATAATCAAGCGTTCCAATTAACTTTCCATTCCTTACAACCGGATGGCGCGTAAATCGACTTCCCTGAAAAATTTCGCTCGCCTTATTCAAAGTTAAATCATGCGGTAAAGGTTGAATATCTACCCGTTTACCAAATTGAATCGCTCCCTCGTATGTGCCATCATCATGCTTTAAAAACAATATTTCTTCGGCCAATTCCTGGGGAGGATTATTAGCCGTTGTTAACGTGTACGTATCTGATCGATTGGCAATCACATCAATTGCCGTTTGCCAAGGGGATTTACGCTCCCCAATAAAGGATTTCACAAAATCTGTCTTGGGCTGTAAAATCAATTGCTGTGGTGTATCAACCTGAATGACCTCACCATCCTTCATTAAACACACTCGATCCCCTAGTGCCATTGCCTCGTCCATATCATGGGTAACAAAAAGGATGGTTTTCTTTATTTTTTCATTTAATGCTCGAATATCCTGTTGCAATTGTTCACGACTTATTGGATCAAGTGCACTAAATGGCTCATCCATTAAAATGATATCCGGATCCGCTGCAAGCGCACGAATGACCCCAATCCGCTGCTGCTGACCACCTGATAACTCACTAGGCATCCGCTTTGCATAGGTTGCTGGATCCAGTCCAACCATTTCCAACAGCTCATGGATACGGTCCTTCACTTTTTTGCGGTTCCATTTTTTCATCTCTGGAACGATTGCTATATTTTCTGCAATCGTCATATGTGGAAATAAGGCTATTTCTTGAAGTACATACCCGATATTCCATCTCAATTCATGAATATTATAGGAATGTATATCCTGATCATTTATGTATATTTCACCAGAAGTTGGCTCGATTAAACGATTTACCATCTTCATCGTTGTTGTTTTCCCACAGCCACTGGGACCGATTAATGTCATGAGTTCCCCTTTTTTTATATGAAGGGAGAAATCACGAATAGCTTGTGTACCATCTTCATATCTTTTGGTAATATTGTTAAATTTTATCATTGGCAAGCTCCCTTTTATTTTCCAACATATACATGTAAAGCGACACTTAGCGTATCATAAAAATTATTACCCTGAACAGTGGAAATGAAACATCCTTCGACAAAATCAGCGTCTTTTCTTAACGTTTTATATTAAAAAACCAATCCACCTCCATTGATGATTAGGATTTCTGTTGAAGCAAATTCGCTGATATAATGTTACCTAGGGAAGATTTTATCATTTTTTTATCCCTACAAAAGATACTTCATGATAGAATAGGATTGGAGCTAGAAAGAAAATCCAGGCTAGGCTTCGTACGGCCGGAAAGTGGGAATGATGATGGAATATATTATTTTTGGACTAATTGCTTATTTACTTGGATCAATACCATCCGCACTCTTAGTTGGTAAAATTGGATTTAATATAGATATTCGCGAGCATGGAAGTGGTAATCTCGGTGCTACAAACACCTTCCGCGTATTGGGCATCAAGGCAGGAAGTATTGTTACACTCGTAGATATTTTAAAAGGCACAGCTGCAACATTAATTCCGCTATTATTTGCTGATGTCGAGGTTCATCGGTTAATTATCGGTATTTTCGCTGTGCTAGGCCATACATATCCAATCTTTGCTAAATTTAAAGGTGGTAAGGCGGTTGCTACCTCGAGCGGTATTATTCTTGGTGTGAGTCCGCTTTTATTTATCGTGATGATCGCATCGTTCTTAATTACCCTGTACATTTCCAAATATGTTTCACTATCATCTATGATTACTGGGATTGTTGCAATTATTGTCTCCTTTTTCTTGAAGGATGTCGGCTTAATTATCGTAACTATCGCATTGACAATCTTCGTCTTTTACCGACATAAAGAAAACATTAAGCGAATCATAAACAAAACAGAACCAAAGATTACGTGGATGTAAATGTACCGGTTCAATTAGGTATTTAATCAATCTACTTGCAGCATACAAACAGAACGATTGAATATGTACAAGCAGTTGCGTATACTTTGAATGAAATTGATAGTTTGTGGAGAAAGGGATATTGCTATGGATCATATTAAAACGTTAAGAAAGCTGCCTCCAAAAGCAGAGCGGCATCAAATATTCGGTTCTGTTGCGCCAGGACCAAAGTCTAAACCGACTGATAAAGAAAGTATGTCAGATTTGCAGAATGTCCAAAAAGACTTTCTGTTTCCATTAGATGTAGTTGGTATTTCCAATGTGAAGCACCCAATCATCGTAAAAAGCACGCTAAAACCGTTGGAACAGACCTCTGTTGCACGATTCACCTTCTCTTCCAGTATTCTTAAAACGAGTAAAGGAACAAATATGAGTCGATTCACAGAGCAATTGCATATCTATCAAGAAAAAGGATTGATAGCAGATTTTGGAGTTCTAAAGCAGTTTACAAAGGAGCTTGCGGAGCGACTTAAACAAGAGGATGCAACAGTAGAGCTTACCTTCCCATGGTTCTATGAACGTAAAGGGCCACAAATGGGAATTGCTGGATTAAATCATGCTGATGTTACGATGAAGGTAACGTATGATGTAAAGAAAGGCTTTCAATTAGAAGGAAAATTATCCGTATTTATTACAACGCTTTGTCCTTGTTCAAAAGAAATCAGTGAATATAGTGCTCATAATCAGCGTGGAGAAGTGGTTCTGACAGCTGGATTCCGAGATGATTTTGATCATGATTCAATTGACTGGAAGGTAATGCTGCTTGAAGCTGCGGAAAGTAATGCAAGTTCCAGACTTCATCCCGTACTGAAGCGTCCCGATGAAAAAATGGTAACTGAAACAGCATATGAAAATCCTCGTTTTGTAGAAGATGTTGTTCGGCTCGTAGCTGCAGATTTATATGAAATGCCATTTGTCCGACATTTTAAAGTTTCTTGTCGAAATGAAGAATCCATCCATATGCATGACGCCATTGCATCTTTAAGCTATAATAAAGAAGAAGATATTTACGAATAGGAGATTTTTATCCCATATGAAACAAGGCTACTTTCCAAGCAAAGAAGGAAATAATGATGAAATACTTGTTTATTGGAATCATTAAATTTTATCAGAAGGCAATTAGTCCTTTTAAGCCACCGACATGCCGATTCTATCCAAGTTGCTCCGCTTATGGTTTAGAGGCATTGAAGCGATTCGGCGCAATCAAAGGTGGTTATTTAACCATCAAACGCATCAGTAAATGTCACCCGTTTCATAAAGGTGGCGTTGATCTGGTACCGGAGAAAAAGGAAAAATAATACGGGGTTCCCAATCACTAGATTTACTATACCAAGGAGATGTCATACATGAAAATTCAAATTAGTGAAGATGCAGCGAAATGGTATAAAGATGAACTAGAATTAGAATCACCATCCCATGTACGCTTTTATGTCAGGTATGGAGGCTTTGGAGGAAACATTCCAGGATTTTCATTAGGTATCAATGTCGAAGAACCAGAAGAGATTCATTCTTCAGCCAAAGTGGACCACATCACCTTTTTTGTCGATCAAGATGATGCATGGTATTTTGAAGAAAAAGACTTACAAATTGATTATAATCCCAAAATGAAAGAACCAGAATTTCATTATCAAGGATGATAAAAAAGTTGGTACAGTGCTCGTGTATAGCTACACGACAATGCGCCAACTTTTTTTAATAGATTATAAATGAAATCGTTCCAGCTGCTCCCATTGGCCTTCCTTGATTAAGATGTCCTTCTGCCGATTTCCAAAAAGATCAAAATGTGGATAAAGTCTATCCCTGTGAACCCACTCTGGCTGTAACCCATATTGCTTGCCCCAGGTAATTAATTTTTCCAGATTACTACAGCCTACTTTTGTCACTGTATTAGCGCCCGGGAATCTTTCATCCTGCCAATAATGTGTTAGAAAAGCGATATTACCAGCTCTTACCTGACGTTTCCATTCATTTAATTCCACACGATCAATTCCAAATGCCATTAGCTTTCTCCCAGGCTGGATAAGTAAGCTTGATGCCATTCAGGAAAGGAACGACGTAAAGATAATGGACGAAAGCTATCTTTCTTCACGATCACATGCTCTGTTGAACCGGAAACGACAGCTTCATTTGCTTCATTCAAAATATGATAGCCATACACAGTGCGTAATCCATCATAGCTTTTTAGCCATGTTTCTACATAAGCTTTTTCACCGTAACGAATTGGTTTCTTAAATGATAATTGTGCATCCACAACCGGTGAAACGACTTGTTTCTCTTCCATCGCCGCATAGCTTAGCCCAAGTTCTTCAATAAATTTCGTTCGACCTATTTCAAACCAGACCAGATAATTGGCGTGATATACAACTCCCATCTGATCTGTTTCCTGATAACGTACGTCAATTGGTGTCAATGTTTTCTTCATATTTCTGTCCTCCCCAACACCGTCTATTTTAACATATCTCCATATAAAACAGCATCCCAAACCAAGTTGGCTTGGGATGCTGTTTATTCCGTACGATTTTGGAAATCAGCTTCATCTTCAATTTCATCTCGCATACCTTTAATCGCTTCTTCGCGTCGCTTGTTCTTTTCTTTTATTTGTTGCTTTTGCTCACCTGAAGCATAATCCAGCGTTTCCTCAGCCGCCTCTTTATTCTCCAATGTGTCCTGCACCATTCCTTGCAGTTTCTCAACATTATCACTGCGATCATCTGGTTTTGCTTTTGGCCTTTTGTCTGTCATTCGTCCGTTCCTCCCATATATGATATGATTGCCCAAATGGCTACACTTAGCTTCTCACCATGCTATCAAAATATACACTATTAGCATGACATGCTGCGGCGTGGGGATAAGCTATAGCGATTCGTCCATATGACGAATAAACCCTCGTTCTGATAAAACGCATAAAACAACTGGGCAATTGACGGTGAATTTGAATAAAATAAAAATCCATACCCTAGGAGAACGCATACCGCTTTGAGTGTGAAGGCTAAGTTCTAAAGGGTTGTTGCTTCAAAATACATTTGATGACAAGATGCTGTCTTTAATGTATTCATTTTACAAAACTTGTTATAATAGTATGTGATAAAAATTTAGAATCCTAAGAAACTAAAATGAGAATAGTGATTGTATTCCCAAATACTAATATGTGACCTCATTTTTCTATGTCTTTTATGATGCATTTCCAAGCATAATTACAGTTGTATAATTATTTGATTTTTGACATGCTAAAATTAGCACGATTCCTGAAAATGAAAAGCATTTTTTCTGCGTGCAAAACATAGGATCGAGGCCTTTCTTAAACTTTTATACAATAAAAAATACAAGTTGGATTGACGATATGAACTCCAACTTGCATGTTTACTTTAGATGCCTCCATTGCTCTAGGTAATAGCTATGCTTCTTTTTCATTTTCCTTCAGAGACTGGTGCATCCTCTCTTCTATCATTAATTCTATTCGTTCCATTCGCTCTTTATCTCGCAAGATTTGTTGTCTATTTGCTTGAACGAGCTCTTCAAAGGTCATTCGTTTTTTAAGAGATATGGCATTTCACCCCTTTTTATTAAGAAGTGTTGCCATATCTTATCATTTTTATCCTTTTTCATAATGACTTTGAATGATGCCTATCATTTAGTTTAGTTTTTCCAACATTTCTTCCATAAATTCATAGGTCATTGGACCAACCTTTTTTGGTAACTGAACGACACCATCTGTTCCAATAAAATAACTGGTGGGCAGTGAAACCGCCATATAAGTCTCACCGACAGCCATGTCACGATCCAAAACAACTGGAAATGTAAAGCCGTTCTCTTCCAAAAATTTATGTACATCTGTCTCTTTGTTTTCTGTATTTGTTAGGTTAACCGCAAGAATCTCAATATCATCACCATGTTCCTCATGAAATTGCTGCATTTCCGGCATTTCTTTTCGACATGGTCCACACCAGGAGGCCCAAAAGTTCAATAGAACCTTGCTGCCACGTAAATCAGATAAGCGAATGGTTTCTCCTTCAATGGTTTCCAATTCAAAATCTGGTGCTTCTTCGCCCTGTTCAATGCCACCTTGATTAGGTGCGGATATGGCAACTCCATTGACATTTGTATCGCCTGTCACATCTGTTTCATTTGATGCTTTTTCCTTCGGTTGAAAGGTATTTATCATTAAAATAACGGCTAATATGGTAATTAATGCAACACCAATAATATTTTTGGACATATAAAATCTCCTTTATTTAACTACGCAAATTGGTTGCTACATTATATTCTAAATAGCGGCATTTGAATAGTAAAGCCTTTTAGCTTTTAACCTGTAAAGGTTCATATTTTGTCCATATTTACTGGCATACTACAATCGAATCATTAGACTTTATTCCATTAAATCCCAATGCAAAATGTAGAAAATAAATTAGGTTTTGCCTGATTGGCGGTAAATTCGAGAAAATATATTCCTGTTTCCTTCATTGCAATAAATTCACAATAAAGTGAAGTTTCAATCAGTAGGAGTTTTCGTTCTTCTCCACTGACTGTTCGTTGAATAAATCAGGCCTTTACTGGCTGTTGATCCCCTATCAACATAAATTCTTGAAATAAAGTTCTTACAACCAATTAATCTGTGATAAAATAAACGGTCATGTTTATCTGTTCGAGAAAAACATGACCGTTTAATCATGATGAGGGACTAGTTATACCCAAGTCCCTCATCATATATTTATTCTATTAAGCTTTTAGTTTATCACGAAGTACCATTTGCAAGATTCCACCATGACGATAGTAGTCAATTTCTACTTCACTATCAAAGCGAGCAACTGCACGGAATTCAGTAGTTTTTCCATTTTCATCCACTGCTGTTACTTTTACAAGATCATGTGGTTTAACTTGCTCATCGATTTCAACATGAATCGTTTCTTTACCAGTCAAGCCAAGCTTCTCTGCACTTTCACCTTTTTCAAACTGAAGTGGTAGAACTCCCATCATCACAAGGTTAGAACGATGAATTCGTTCAAAGCTTTCTGCAATGACTGTCTTAATACCAAGTAAATTGGTACCTTTTGCAGCCCAGTCACGAGAGGATCCCATACCATAATCCTTACCGGCCATCACAATTAAGCCCGTTTGATCTGCTTGGTATTTCATTGCTGCATCATATATTGGCATGATTTCTCCTGTTGGCCAATAAGTAGTGTAGCCACCCTCTGTTCCAGGAGCAATAAGATTTCTGATTCGGATGTTTGCAAATGTACCGCGCATCATGACTTCATGGTTTCCACGACGGGATCCATATGAGTTGAAGTTACGTGGGGATACGTCTTTATCCTGCAAATAACGTCCTGCAGGCATATCCATTGCAATTGCACCAGCTGGTGAAATATGGTCAGTCGTTACAGAATCACCGAATAATCCAATGGTGCGCAAGCCTTTTAACGGCTCTACTTTACCTGCATCCTTTGAAAGTCCTTCAAAGAATGGTGGGTTTTGAATATACGTGGATTCGTCATCCCACTCAAATAATGGCTCATCTGTCGTTTTAATTTCATTCCATTTTTCGTTGGAATCAAATACACTTTCGTATTCTTTACGGAAAATTTCTGGTGTTACGACATCTGAAACGGCTTGTTTAATTTCTTGCATGGTTGGCCAAATATCCTTCAGATAAATTGCGTTACCTTCTGAATCTGTACCAAGCTGGTCATTTGTTAAATCAAAGTCAACAGAACCTGCAAGTGCATAAGCAACAACCAATGGCGGTGAAGCTAAGTAGTTAGCTTTTACCAGTGGATGGATACGCCCTTCAAAGTTACGGTTACCGGATAATACAGAAGCTACCGTAAGGTCTTCATCCACAATTGCTTTTTCAATTTCTGGAAGTAATGGACCTGAGTTACCAATACAAGTCGTACATCCATAACCTACTGTGTTAAATCCAAGCTGGTCTAAATATTCATTTAAACCGGAGTCTTCCAGATAGCGTGTTACTACCTTAGAGCCTGGTGCAAGGGATGTCTTCACGTAAGCAGGTACGGTTAAGCCTTTTTCAATCGCTTTCTTCGCAAGTAATCCAGCCCCGAGCATTACATAAGGGTTCGACGTGTTCGTGCAAGACGTAATAGCAGCAATAGCTAAAGAACCTGTTTTTAATACGGACTTTTTGCCATTAGGATGTTCCACAACCGCTTCTTTATCAAATTCAGATTTTGATAAACCGAAGCCTTGGTTACCGGATGGTGCTGTAATTGCTTTATTAAACTCTTTTTGCATCTGAGACAAAGCAATTAGATCCTGTGGGCGTTTTGGACCGGATAGGTTAGGCTCCAGCTCAGAAAGATTGATTTCAACAATCTCTGTATAATCTGGATCTGCTTGTTCCGGTGTATACCATAAATCATTTGCCTTACAATACGCTTCAACTAATTCAATTTGTTCTTCACTACGACCAGTTAAACGTAAATAGTTTAATGTTTCTGCGTCTACTGGGAAGAATCCGCATGTCGCACCATATTCTGGCGCCATGTTAGAAATAGTAGCCCGGTCAGCTAGTGGCATATCCTGTAAGCCTGGACCAAAATATTCGACAAATTTCCCAACTACATTCTTCTCACGTAATACTTGTGTTACTTTTAATGCCAAGTCTGTTGCAGTAGTACCTTGTGGGAAACTGCCTGTGAATTTCACACCGATTACTTCTGGAGCAGGGAAATAAGAAGGCTGTCCTAACATACCAGCTTCTGCTTCAATTCCACCAACACCCCAACCCAAAACACCAAGACCGTTAATCATCGTTGTATGAGAATCGGTACCTACTAATGTGTCTGGGAAAGCATCAAATGTGCCATCTTCATTTTCCAAACCGTGAACAACGTTAGCAATATACTCCAGGTTTACCTGGTGGACAATACCTGTTGCTGGTGGCACTGCACGATAGTTATCGAATGCTTTTTGTGCCCAATGCAGGAATTCATAGCGTTCACCATTTCGTTCGAATTCCAATTCCATATTTGCACGCAAAGCATCAGCTGAACCATATTGGTCAACCTGTACAGAGTGGTCAATTACAAGATCAACTGGAACCTCTGGATTAATTTTATTTGGTTCGCCGCCCATGTCTACCATTGCTTTACGCAATGATGCCAAGTCTACTACAGCAGGTACTCCAGTAAAGTCCTGCAAAATAACACGGGATGGCTTGAAAGGAACGTCAACAGCCTCTCCCTTTACTTTACCCCATTCCGTTAAGCCTTTGACGTGTTCATCATTAATCACTCTACCATCATACTGACGAACTAAAGATTCCAATAACACACGGATGGAAAAAGGTAATCTGGAAATTCCACCCAAACCTGCATCTTCCAACGCCTTCAGCTGATAATAATTGTACTTTTTCCCATGAAGCTCAAACTGCTTTTTTGCCTGAAACGCATTTTGTTCTGACACGTTGACAATCTCCCCTCGTTTACATTTTTCGGTTCATTCAAAATAGATTTTCATGACGAAATTTATATGATTACTCTCATCATTCCTGTTGAAGCCTTCATAGATACGCTTTCAACATTACTAACCATGTATTATATTAAATGAAAATCAAGCATAAAACAAATGTTTCATGCTTGAAGATATATATAATAATATTATGCAAACTGATAAGTTTTTCTTATATGGTACTATGATGTATGCAAAAAGAACGTAATATCTTAGGTTGATGTTTCATCTTTTATCGGAAAACTAATCCGAAATGTACTCCCTTTTTCCATATTGTTGATGATCTGCAGCGCTGCATCGTGTCGCTGCAATATTTGTTTGGTAATCATAAGACCTAGGCCGGTCCCATTCTTTTTTGTTGTAAAAAACGGTTCCCCCAATTTATGTATCGCTTCCTTGGGAACTCCATTTCCTTCATCAATGACATCCAAAAAAATACCCGTTTCATTTGGATGCACATGTACGATAATCATCCCAGCCGCATCCATTGCTTCAATCGCATTTTTAACCAAATTGATTAGAACCTGTTTTATCTGTGAACGATCACAATAAATGAAAGCATCTTGCTTTTGCCTGCAAAGAATTTCAATATCCTTTAATTTCGCCTCAGGTTTTAGTAAAGAAATAACATCCAAAATCATTTGATTTACGGATTCTCGTTGCATATGATGTGTGACTGGCTTGGAAATAAATAATAGTTCTGAAGTTATTGTCTCTATTTTTTCGATTTCATCAATCATTATTTTATAGTACGCATCTTTTCGGTTAACGCCAGCCTGTAACAGCTGTAAAAAACCTTTGATTGCTGTTAATGGATTTCTAATCTCATGTGCAATTCCAGCAGCCAATTGACCAGCAATCGACATTTTTTCCGATCGTATCATCATTTCTTCTACTTCTTTTTTCTCCGTAATATCTGATAAAATACCTATATAATAATTGCGATTGCTATGTTCATCATAGAAGTTACCCGCCTTACATTCACAGTAAAGTAATCGATCGTTATTTTTTCGAACTTGAACTTTAAACTGTTGTGCTTTTTTACAATTTTTATCGTAAATAGCCGAAATATCTGATGCATCAGCCTCATAAACCAAATCTTTCCATGGTAATCCGATTAAATCCTCTTGGTTAAATCCCAATAACCATTTCACAGAGGGCGAAATAAATTCGATTCTACCTTTTTGATTACTAACAACGATTAATTCATTACTGGACTGTTCAATCCACTTAAGCATGTTTTTAGGAAGCGATGATAAACTTGATTTAAAGGGCAGATCGTGCTCGTTCTCGCTTGCCATTAGCTCCATATCCAATTTGTATTCCCTTTCTTTCTTATTTGGTACCATCACATTCGCTCCTTTCCCCCAAAATTCAACAAGAAAAACTGCTCTAGTGAATGTATATGTCATCAATTATTAAGATATGAAACTTGTTTATATGTATAATTCCTTTTATACTCTCATGTTTGACAGTTAAAACCACAGAAATGCTTTCACACTTAGCATTTCTGTGGTTTTTTTAGTGTTCAAAAGTGAGTACTATTTATGTTTTTTTACCTCTTTTAAAATTTTTTTCATTTTTTTTATGGGTACGATTTCAGTATCTGTTCGGAATCCGAATACATCATGCAATTTATCTGTTAAATCCGTTCTGGTATAAGTAGGAATATATCCTTCATTCGTGGCTTCCAGCACTCTCATTTCCCGTAATGTTTGAATGATTTCAAAACAGGTAGCTGACTCATCAATTTTCTTTTCAATCAGGCGATAGGTCAATAATGATAGAAAGCACACTAAGAAATGTGCCTCGATACGCTCATCTTTTTGAAGGTAAACCGGACGTGTCCGCATTTCGCTTTTCAGAATTCGAAAAGTTTCCTCAATCTCCCAGCGGCGCTGATTGATTTTTACAATTTCCTCCGGGGTACTTTCTAAGTTTGTACATACACCATAGAATCC
>NZ_QTSZ01000028.1 GCF_003730295.1 Ornithinibacillus gellani | reverse complement strand
TAGGTTTGAAAAGTCTTTTAAACAGATATGAAACAATGCGTTGGACTTAAATGAAACCGCCGTATACCGAACGGTACGTACTGGTGGTGTGAGAGGACGGGAGTTAATCACTCCCTCCTACTCGATTGTTGGCAGTTATATTCGAATTACCTACATGATATTGATAATCATTATCAATTGTGATTTAATAATATCAATAGTTCATAGGGGTTGAATAAAAAGGATGAATAGGAAGCATATCATCAATGACATGATTGAAATTGTGGCGAGCTGCTTAACAGATAACTGGAATCCGGTCCATGATTTGCGGGTAAATGAATCATTGCTTATCTTTGTTCAAAAAGGCGACGGGTATGTAGAGCGAATGGATAGAAGCGATATACTGCAGCATGGAGACATGATCGTTATTTCTTGTGACGGAACAAATGATGCAATCCAAATCATACCAAATCAGAAATTAGAATTATTTATCATTCATTTTGTCAAGGCTGCTGTTGGTAGATATCAAGGGGAATGGAAGGTTCATGACATGAGAACGAATGTGTCGGTCCATCATTTTCACATGTACAATCATCCGTTCATTCATTATCAGCTGAATCAGTTGTATGAAAGCTGGAAGAATCTAAATGAAAAAAATCACAAGGAAAGTATCCAAAAGTACTTTAATCAATTATTATCGGAGTTGGAAAAAAATAGTTGATAGGCATACAGATGAACAAAATGATTTGATGCATGAAATGAAGTCATATTTGGATCAATATTTTGATGACCCCATTCCAATTACAGAGTTAGTAAAGATGTCTGGCCTGAATGTAACAACTTTCTATAAAGAATTTAAGGATTATACTGGATATGCACCACTGCAATATTTAACCAATAAGCGAATAGATAGGGCCAAGCATTTTCTCTTAACTACGTCCATACCAATTTCTGATATAGCCCATAAAGTGGGATATCAGGATGTATATTATTTTAGTCGTGTATTTAAGCGAACAGTAGGTGTATCTCCGAAAAAGTTCTCTGAATTATGCAAAAGGAAGTTTTTTGTGTTAACGCCTGCGTTTACAGCTAATTTATTGGCATTAGGCATTGCAGAGCATTTGTTATATCCATTATCCCAATCAGATATTCATAGTTTTTTAAAACAATCCAGGAAGAGGGAGGTTAACCTGGATGAATTAAGCTTATGGGAGCCACAATGTATTATTTGTCGGTCAGAGAAAAGAATGCTTGCGAATCAGTTGCAAAAAATAGCTCCAATCTCACTTGTTCCATATAAAAATTTAAGCTGGAGAGAACAGTTATTTCAATTAGCTAACGTTATTGGCAGTAAGGAATTAGCCCAGCGTTGGCTCAATCAATATGACAAACGGCTACATAAGGTTCGAAAAAAAGTAAAGCAAAAGGTGGGTAATGACAAGGTAGTTGCAATCAGGGTGCTAGATAAAAAGATTCGTATTTTTGGTGTTCAAAGAAGGAAGCTGAGTGACTTTTTATATCGAGAATTGAAGTTGAATGCACCTGCTATGATCAAGGATGTGTTTTATTATGACCTGGACTATGATTCCAATGAGCTTTGCAATTTAGACATCCAACATATTTTATTAATAGTGGACCCTGGTAAAGAGGAACAAATCAGTCTGGTGAAAAATAAATTAAAAGGAAATATTTATGAAGTGGATAGCATCCCATGGTTAAGCTATTCTGCTTGGGGTCATGAAAGGATTTTAACTGAGGCATTGGAGGTTTTTGCATAAGCGTATTAAAAAAACGTCAAATAAATATAAAAAATTGTCCATTTTATATGGGATTGTTTTTACCTATAATACAATTGATAATGATTATCATTATCGTTAAAAGTATAAGGGATGAACAATCCCATTTTTTAATTGCAATAGTTTTTTGTTGGGCAGCAGTAATTAGATGTATTTATGTTTGATAAAGCAAAGGTAGTGATGGGGGATTAATGGCAATTTGTCTAGTGTGCAGAAGAAATCAGAGGTACAAGTTCCTTTTATGGAACCGGAAGAAAAGGTAGAGGATGTGAAGACGCGGCCAATAGCGGCAACCATTATCTTAGCTATTGGCGTAACTGCTATCGTAATTGGTATGGCTGCATCGATATCTATAGGGGTGCGAGACATTCATCTTGGAACTGTCTTTGAGGCGGTCTTTGCGTTTAACCCTAATAATGATTTACATCAAATTATAACGAGCTTACGATTACCAAGGGCAATCGCAGGTGCAATGGTGGGAGCAGGATTTGCCGTTGCAGGGGGCAATCATGCAAGGGATGACACGGAATCCATTAGCTGATCCTGGATTACTCGGGGTGAATGCTGGTGCGAGCTTTGTCCTTGTTATTGCATTTGCTTTTTTTCCATCATTACCATTCGAATATTTAATTTTATTCTCCTTCATTGGTGCAGGACTGGGTGCGGGAATTGTGTATGGTATAGCTTTTTTTACACCTGGAGGGTTATCTCCGCTGAAACTAGCAATCGCAGGGGCTGTCATTGGTTCATTGCTGACAGGTTTAAGTCAGGCTTTCACCTTGTTGTTCCAAATTACATATGATTTAACGTTTTGGTCTGCGGGAGGGATTTCGACTGCTGAATGGTTTCAAGTATCGGTAATGGCTCCTTGGATTATTTTCGGCTTAGTGATTGCCCTGTTTATATCGCGTTATATTACCATTCTTAGCTTGGGTGAAGATGTCGCAAAAGGACTTGGACAGCGAACCACCTTGATTAAGGCGATTGGGATTATTGCAGTGTTGATTTTGACTGGGGCTGCAGTTGCGACGGTAGGGGGAATTGGTTTTGTTGGGTTGGTGATCCCTCATATTGTTAGAGGAATAGTAGGAGTGGATTATCGCTGGGTTATTCCCAATCGATGCCATTCGAATAAAGGTAGCAGGTATAGACAGCTATAATGAATTAGGGAGAAAAAAGATAGAAAAAGTAGCAACAAAGTTATTAAAAATGGGTTATGAGGTGGATGTTGTAGCGGGGTCCTCTTTAAAAAAGATGGAATTAGAAGTAGAGGGGATTGGGCAAGTTACGGAAAATTGGACAACCCTAGGTGTTGCACAAAAGCTATCCGGAACTTGGGATGTAATGAACTTATTGACAACTATTTTACTTGGTTTTTTCGGCTTACTTTGGTTATTTCTACGATTAATTTATGAAAAACAACTCCTAACCTCCGAAAATGAAACATTGCGCATCATTGGGTGGCCACGGAAAAAAATAATTATTCGAAATGGTGTTGAACAAAATTTAATCATTACAACAGCATTTGGAATTTCACTGGTTATCCTTTATTTTATGAGAGTAGATATGATTTTGTTTTACGGTGCTGGTCTTTTTTGGATAATTTCAATCATCTTAAGTACCATTTTATTGGGAATCAAAGAAAAAGAATTGATTCGAGTTCATGCATATAAACGATTTGCTTCCATCATTTATTATAGACATCTTGTCATGCCATTAATGTTTATCACCTGTTTATCAATACTATTAATATCAATGCAGTTGTCTGTTTTTGGGGAGGCAATGTCTCTCGCTGGCGAGACAAAAATGGGCGAATTCATTGGAGAAGAAACATTATGGTTTCAATTAGCAATTAGTGCTGTTATTGTACTGCTAAGCACCATTGCCCTCAGTGAAGGTATAAATACATTATTGATGGAGCGGAAGCAGGAATTCGACATCTATTATCGAATTGGATGGAAAAAGTCAAAAATCTTATTTCATATATGGAAAGAATCAGCAATATGGTTCCTCACTTCTGCGATTATTGCTTTTATAATTTGCGGTGGCATTTTGTATCAAATAGGAATACCATTACACTGGATTGGGTTAGGCTCAATAACAGCTGTATTAATACTTGGATTGATCTTAAATATCATCATCCTAACAAGAAGATATTTTTCTATTTAAAATTATAAAAATGATGTACAGTCTGAAACTGATTCCGGATGATAATTAATACTGCAATAGGAGGCTACATAATGGTGAATGACAACTTATTATTGATAGATAAAAAAGCGGGTTTAAGTTTGGAATTTAGCAAACTCGTATCTATGATGAACTATACGAGAGAAACAACATTAGCTGAGGTTAGGGATTTGTCTGTTGAGCAATTGGACTTCCTAATGAACGATCAGGCAAATTCTATTGGCATGCTTCTCGCACATATGGTATCTGTTGAAAAGGCATATCAAATTGACACGTTTGAAAAGCGTCAAATCACAGAGGAAGATGTCGACGTGCTCAATCCAGGTTTAGATCTTGGAAAAAAAGCGCAAGAACTAATAAAAGGAAAACCAATAGAATTCTATTTGGATCAACTGGAGCAAACAAGAAATAAAACAATCGATACCTTTAAAAAATTGCCAGATTCATGGTTATTCGAGCAGTCATTTTGGGGAGAAAACAGCGTGAACAACTATTTCAAATGGTTTCATGTTTTCGAGGATGAATTAAATCATCGTGGTCAAATTAGACTCATCAAAAAAGAAATGGGTAGACCGGAATCCTAAGCACATGTGTCAACAATAGTGATATGATGTATGTGAGCGTTGCTTTGAAAATAATTAAATGAGAACTGATATTGGCTTGAAACGGGGGGATTCAACTTGTCATTTTGGGGAATAATGTGGGCCGTCATCGGTGGATTATTACTGATTGGCATCGTAGTGGATCTAATCGCAAAAATGCTAGGAAAGAAAGTCGTGGTCGGTGAACGAGATCGAAAATCTACTGATCCCAAAAGAATTGATTCAGAAAACCAAATCCATATGAATAGAAAGAATAATACCTGGCTATAGAAAAAATCGAAAATAAAGTGAAACTTCAATCAGTGGGAGTTTTCGCATTTCCCCCACTGATTGTTAGTTGAACCAATCAGGCCTTTACTGGCTGTTGATCCCCCACTGACAATTCAGATTATCAACAAAAATTCTTGAAGTGGGGGTCTTACAGCCAGTTAATCTGTGATAAATATGCAGATTGGACTCCAATCTTGGAATTCAATCTGCATTTCTTTTTGCAGTCGGATCATTTAGCTTTCTTATGGCATTATGGTTTTTATAGTATGTGATTTGGTGATTTCATCCAAAGTCGAGTAAGATAAACGATATTTAAGTTACTCGAAATCGTGTATTTTTGAAATTGAAGTAAGTTAAACAGCCTTTAAGTTACGCGAAATCATGTATTTTCCAAATAGGAGTAAGTTAAACAGCCTTTGAGTTACTCGAAATCATGTATTTTCCAAATAGGAGTAAGTTAAACAGCCTTTAAGTTACTCGAAATTGTGTATTTTCCAAATTGGAGTAAGATAAACGGCATTTAAGTTACTTGAAATCGTGTATTTTCCAAATAGGAGTAAGTTAAACCGTATTTAAGTTACTCGAAATCTTGTATTTGCCAAATTGAGGTAAGTTAAACTTATTTAAAGTATGTGATTGGGTTGGAAGAAAAGATATTCCTTCTTCTTGGCTTGAAAAATAGTCCCAAAGCATGGTATAAGTGTAAAGGAAGCAAAAGAGGTTTTGCTTTTTAATTTTGGGATCATGATTTAACTTGAAATCCCATAATGAGAGGGATTTGGAAATGACAGATAATTTTTGGCGTGATTTACCACGACCATTTTTTGTATTAGCACCAATGGAGGATGTGACGGATGTTGTATTTCGTCATGTAATTAGTGAAGCAGGTCGGCCGGATGTGTTTTTTACGGAGTTTACCAATACGGAAAGTTTTTGTCATCCGGAAGGTATCTTTAGTGTCCGCGGGCGGTTGACATTCACAGAGGACGAACAACCGATAGTGGCGCATATTTGGGGAGATAAACCTGAATATTTTCGTGAGATGAGCATTGGTATGGCAGAGCTTGGATTTAAAGGTATAGATATCAATATGGGCTGTCCGGCACCAAACGTTGCACAAAAAGGAAAAGGCTGCGGTCTTATTCGTCGACCAGAAGTTGCGGCAGAAATTATACAAGCAGCAAAGGCTGGTGGACTGCCAGTAAGCGTGAAAACAAGGCTAGGGTATACGAATGTTAACGAATGGCGTGACTGGTTGACGCATGTTTTTAAACAGGACATCGTAAATCTTTCTATCCACCTGCGTACAAAAAAAGAAATGAGCAATGTGGATGCGCATTGGGAACTCATCCCAGAGATCAAGAAGCTTCGCGATGAGATTGCCCCTGATACACTTTTGACAATCAATGGAGATATTCCAGATCGTCAAACTGGGTTGCAACTAGTTAAGCAGTATGGTGTGGATGGCGTGATGATAGGTCGCGGCGTTTTCAAGAATCCTTTTGCCTTTGAAGAAAAAGCAACAGAACCTAGTAGTAAGGAATTATTGGATTTATTAAGGCTGCATTTGGATTTTTTCGATAAATATTCTCAAATGGAGCCCCGCTTATTTAAGCCGCTTCGTCGATTCTTTAAGATTTATGTTCGTGGTTTTCGTGGTGCAAGTGAATTAAGAAATCAATTAATGAGCACAGAATCAACAGATGAAGTTCGTGAAATGCTTGATGGCTTTATGGCGGGCGCGCTAACGGATGATTGAATAATTTTAAAATGATTGTTTACTGAGCCTCTTAGGGAGGCTTTTTTTGCGGGATGAAATGAAGAGCTGGGATGATATCCGGATTACACCGGGGAGCAACAGCTGCTGTGAAAATCAATTCCCACTTATTGGGCAGAGCAGAAGGATTTTCGGATCGTATTTGAATAAGGTATAATGAACCGAAAGAATCTCATAGAAGAAAGTAAAACGTTTCGATACAGCGAAAGCACTTTATCAGATGAAATTCATCTTAAAAGGAATATTAATACCTTAGAGATAAATTTTTATTTAGGCCATTAATTTTCCAACCAGTTGTAGTATATACTGTCTTTCTTATTCGCCAGTCGGTGCAATTCTTTAATGTTCTAATTTGCGTGCTGAAGTAGCGAGTCTGCCCATGAGCGTATTTGGTGCCCCAACCCTGCCAAAATCATTAAAAACGGTTCAAATACTTTCCTTTTTCCAATTGTGCCCCCAACGTCTATTCTCTCATTTCGCCTTTTAAAAAAAGGCTGCATTCCGATAATAGCCGTTGGTACATATCCTGTACCAGGCAAAGAGCGTCTAAACCAATTGTTTCGCTACGCTCAACAAGTTCGCTATGCGAACGAAAAACCCGTTGTCCTGGCGTTGCCAGTCCAAGCAACTATCGTTGCAAAAAACATTTCCCTTACTAAGTGCTCCTTTCCTTTTTTATTTTTTGTCCTCTCTAGGCAATAGCTATTGCCTGTTCCTTTCGCTTTTTCCTGTTCTACATAATAGTGTTCCCACCATTCCCTGTTTTTTAATTCCCAGTATGCTACTACACTAGATAGCATTTTATAACCCAAATAAGAGGAAACTTTTCCCCTAGATCAAGTAAAATGGAATGAATACTCCATACACTCTGAGTTAACATAACCACCCAAAATGGCAGTTAAAAAATACAGCAAACCCTTTAAACCACTCTGCTCGCCAAATAACAAAACCATATATGTTATACGTTGTTTTATACATTGTTGATTTTATGCTCTTTCGGTACTTGACCGTTTCCCTAAAAATGCATAGAAAAGTGCATAAAAAAAGACCCTAATCTAGGATCTAATATTTCTTCTGCCTCCCCAATACCTTTTATATCAAACTCCCCATAAATAGTCCTTTTTTTCATTTTTACTTTTAAATGGGGATTTTCCCTCATTGTATTTACTTATTATTTATTAATCATATTTAGGACACGTTTTAAGTCAGTCATATTACCCCTATAATATTAAAAAAGGCTATCCAAAAAAATCCTTGATAGCCTAAAAAGAATAAACCAATTTTAAATTAATATGCAAGTCTTCCAGAAGAGGTTCCATTCCCCCACACGCGAAGATATCCACGTGAAGGCTTATCACTTAAACTGAGAGACGTCGTAACATTACTTACACTTCCAAGAACCTCTTTAACTCCAATAGATCGTATACCATCAAAATAGTAACCATATACTTCGTAAGCAAAACGAGTACCCTTATTCAATTTTTGTCTAGTAATATCTAAAATTAAGCCTCTACTAGGTATATTAAACGCATTAGTATTTTTATAACTTACAATGTCTACGGAAAAAGATACAAGTGTCATTCCAGCTTGGATGGTATTATCATTCGATTTCAAAGTAGAATTATCATTAATTTCATATAAGTTCCTTTCTTTCAGTACTTCGAAATCATTATCATCCGGCTCATCACTTATATACAATTTCCATGACTCATTTACTTTTCTTACTATAATATCTGTTTTTAAAACCCCACCCGATTTATGTGTTTTCTTAACAGTAAACTTATACGACCCATCATCTTGCTTTTCATTATTTAAAATCTCATAACTTTGTAACGGATCATAGTTAAAATCTTGATTATAGAAGGAAATCGCTTCCTCTTCAGAATTAAAACGTTTATCAATTACATTGTTATAATACTCTTTAGTATTACCTTCTAACATTGCGTTATAAGCATCTTTAACAATCTGTTCAGGATTAAGTGAACCGGCGAAAACATTGTTAATCCCAAGAATTGCAGAAAACAGCACAAAAACTACTACCAATAACAGTCTTTTCAAATCATTTCAACTCCCTCTAATTTTAGAGTCGCGAAGTAACGGCCTCAGTTTTCCAGTTTGTGGACAACTCTATTACTTACACAATAGCATAATAACTGTAAAATAGCTAGACCTTTCACGCATTTAATATAAAGAAAATCCTTTATCTTAATTCGATTTTTGCCTTTCAAATTTTTTATACAGCGCGATTTGTTCGCGATAATGACCCCATTGTGCTCACGCTCGTGCAAATGGTAAGTGCATCTTTTTTTGCCGGGATCATTGTATTATCGCAGGGCGAAATGGCATTTTCAGTTGATTCACAGGCACTGGGTCCAGTCCTTTACCTTGGGGTATTCTCCACAACGCTTGCTTATTTGCTGCAGACGATGGCGCAGAAGTTTATTTCTGAAACAAAAACCGCCATTATTTTATCAACAGAATCATTATGGGGGATGATTTTCTCTGTAATTATTTTGAGTGAACTGATCACTGGAAGAATGATGCTTGGTGCGATATTAATTTTAGTGGCGATTATTATTTCGGAAACGAAGCTGAAGTGGAAACGAAAAGAACCAATAATAGATCCCATTAAAGAGAAACAAATTAGTTAACTGCATAATGGAAAAGAAATGATTCGCGATATTGCAAAACGATCCCATGTTTCCACTACTACCATTTCCAGGGTCTTGAATGATGATGAAAGTCCCATGTTACAGCAGCGACATCAGGTTAGGTATAGGAATCGGGTTAAGGATTTATGACAGGATGTTTTTGAAACAGATTTGCTGGAAAAGGATACTTTTCATTGGGAATATGTTAAAATTGTCAACTAACAATCAGTGGGGGAGATTAAGTCCATATAATTGTGTAAATAGAAAAGGGTCATTCATCAACCCTATGTTACAATGTTTTTACCACAAAAACCATAACAGGAGGAATTGATGATGACCCAACTTAATTTTACACTAGATTTTGATAAACTAAAAGCAGATGTAATGCAATCCAGCTTAAATGATGTGGTTAAATCCATGGTGGTGCTAGTTTTGAATGAGTATAT
>NZ_QTSZ01000027.1 GCF_003730295.1 Ornithinibacillus gellani | reverse complement strand
ATGGATCGTTGGATTATTTAACGCCGATGGAATATAAACACAAACATCAGACAGAATTGAGCAAAATTTAATCATAAACAAGTTACCCTACCTTAGAAAATTTGTTCAGTTTAGTGTTGACATTCCATTGTCTTGTTGCAATTTGTTATACAAAGATATGAATAATAGATTGTGGGTTTACGCTGGGTCCTATTAATCTCCATTAAGTCAGTAGAAATAATCCCCGTTTCTTCCTTTAGCTCCCGAAGCGCAGCCATGAAAGGGGTCTCCCCTTTTAAAGCACTCCCGCCTGCTGTTGCTTCATACATACCAGGATAACCTTTCTTATTCCAATCACGTTGCATTAACAAAAACGCTCCGGAAACATGTTGAACTAGAATTTCCGAAACGATATGATACAACCCTTCCGGTATTGGCTCTCCACGTACCAAATCACTCCCTGCCAGGCTGCCATCCTTGTCATAGGCATCCCAAACTTCCATATACCTCATCCTCTTTTTAATAGATTCGATTAGAAATCAGACTTATTAAACCTCCAATAACTTAATATACTAGTAATGGCAATCCATAACAAAAGAATCACACTTGCATTCAACCATAACCCGGTGTCCACACTTGAATGTATTTCCGTAAATACATGTAATGCATGTTCAGGAAATATTGGTAAAATGACATCCGAAACATTTGCCGGAAACATCTTAATCAGTGCAGGTGTAAACATAACTGCTAATGCAAAGGCAATTCCTCCTGAAGCAGTTTGTGTATAAAAAGTACCTGCCAAACTTAATAAGCTATAGAACATCGGCATGATTATCACACCGAAGAGTTTGATCATGAGTGCGCTGTTCCAAATCATTCCATCTATATTATTCATCGTAATCATAACGTAAGCAATAAATATCAGCGCGCATGTTAAAATAATGCTGGATAAAATAGATATCTTAGCTATAAATAATAGTTTGCAAAGGAAATACTTTTGCCGTAAAGGAGTAATCGCTAAAGAAGTGTATATTGTACCTGATGCAAATTCATTGGCAATAAAATACGCCGTAAAAATAATGAACATAATGGTTGTTACATCTATTCCTAATAATGTAATATCCATTATTTCAATCCAGGATAAGTCTGATAAGCTTTTTCCAGTAGTTACGTTAGTCGTAAATAAGAATGTCATACCAAATAGAATACTTAATACAGCAGTAGCTAATAAAACATTTCGATAACCTTGCAAATAGGAAATCTTTTTAAAATCCGCTTTGATGATATGCATCATGTTATTTCATCTCCCCGTGAAACATAATCTACTTTTCCAGCCGTGATTTCTGTGAATAATTCTTCCAGTGTTGGTTGTACTGTTTTTAATTCAAAAAGTGTAAGTTGATGTTTATACGCTAGTATGCCAACTTCTTTTGCCGTCAGATTTCGAACTTCCAACCCCTTTTCCAGTTCTTGAACATTGGCGAGATTGTCCTGCAGCAATTTTTTCATTTTTTTCAGATGGTTCGTCTCTACATACACATAGGTACTCAAACTCTTTTGATTCATCTCTTTCATCGTCATATCTGCAAGTAATTTCCCCTGCCCAATGATAACAACACGATCCGCTACAGCTTGAATCTCTCCCATTAAGTGACTGGATACTATTACCGTCTTTCCCGAATTTGCGAGTTGCTTAAATAATCCCCTAAGCCACTTGATACCATCAACATCCAAACCATTAAATGGCTCATCTAAAATAACGACATCCGGGTCACTCATTAATGCCGTCGCCACACCTAGCCTTTGCTTCATACCAAGAGAGTATGATTTCACCTTTTTATTCTCAACCATTTTTAATCCTGTCATGTCTAACATTTGATTGATTCTGCTTGTATCCATATTGGCTGCAGTAGAGATAAGTGCCAAATGCTGTCGGGCAGTCAAATTATGATTTATTGCAGAAGGATCAATTAAAGTACCAATATTCTTTGTTGGTTCTGTTAATTCGTGATACCTTTTTCCATCTATTATCACTTCCCCCGCGGTCGGATGGACAAGGGATATAATCATTTTCATTGTTGTAGACTTCCCAGAGCCATTGGGACCAAGAAACCCCGTTACCACACCAGGTTGAAGCGTTAAACTCAATCGATTAACAGCAATTTTATCTCCGTATTGTTTGGTTAAATTCACTAATTTCAACACCGTGTTTCACCTCGATTCTCCATGTAATAGCGATGCGCCTCTTGAATAAAATCATCACAAAATTGATGTAAAAATAGATCTTCCTCTGGCCACTCTCCACTATGTTCCAGTCCTTTTTCATATACAGCCATCAATTCAGGATCATGATCCGTTGCGTAATTGACGAACAGCTCCCACTTCTTGCCAAACTGATAGCCTCGTTCACTTTTGGCTGCCGTATGATTAACTTTATGAAAGACAGCTTCCAAGGTTAGTTTTTTCCATTGCCAATAAAAATCAACCACCTCATTGAAGTCTGTGAATTTTTCCTCAAACCGAGCCATCTGCTTTTGATCAAAGTTAAAATCGATTGTGGTGTAGTCTAGTATGGTCTGCTTATTGATACCAAGTGCCATTTCAATCATTGGCTCTAAATCAATATTTGAGCTCGTTTCAATGGTCGAAATCATTGCTTCGATAATTGCAATATTCGTTTTTATTTCCATCTCCTTTTGAAACAATATATCCGATTGTTGCTTTAACAAATGCTTCATTTCATCCACATGATTCACGTTAACCAAATGACGTTTAATATCCTTTAGGGTAAAGCCTATTTTTTTATAAAATAATATTTGTTGCAATGTTAATAAATCCGATTGAGTATAGTACCTTAATTTACTATTTTTATCTCGCTTTGCAACAAGTAAATGTATTTTATCGTAATACTGAATCGTGCGGATTGTCGTTCCAGAAAGTTTAGCAAGTTCGCCAATCGAATATAGTTTTTCTTTATTCATCCCGTTCACCGCCTTCTAAACTGATTAAAACATATAACGTTACGTCACATGCAAGTGGAATATATATTGTAAAAAAACATCTACCTTGTCATTGACAAAATAGATGCTTTAAGTGCGTGTTCAAAAGGAGGATAAAAAAGACCAAGAAGTTCGAGGCAGCGTAGCTATGGGTACCGGAACGTATGCATTTCATACGTGAGGAACGGAAAAGCAAGCTAACGAAGAAATTCAATATGTCATTTTTATCGGACTTTTTGAACAACCTCTCTAATGTAGTTTATCCTATTGTTATGATTCTGTTTCTTCCCCAATCACCTTCATAGCCGACATCCGGGAGTCGTTTGTTAGATAGTTATGAATGAATGCAGCACATTCCTCTGGTGTGTTTTTAGAGGTATCGATCTCCATATCATAGATTCCCGGCTGATGAACTTCATCCTGCCATCTTTTAACTGGCATGGGGATAGCCCCACTTTCGGTATATCCCGTTTGCCATGTTTTCATGCGACGAGACATAATGGTATCGATTGGACAGCGTACCCCTACAAATAAAACCGGAAGCCCCCGCAAAATTCTGGCACACTTAGCTAAAATGTCTCGTGGAACCGAATAGTTGTCATGATGCCCAACATCGACTACAACATGAATATGTAATCGACTATGTGCAGCAATCGCTTCATAAAGGGCTTGATACATATTAACAATCATTGGCTCCAGATCTGGCCGCTCCCCACCCGGTCGAAGCCCAATTCCCGGCTGATAACGGTCAGGGGTCATACTCATATACGAATCCACCCCCATGTTTATCCAAACGCCTTCAAAGGTTTCCTGAATAACTTTGGCAATGCTTGATTTTCCCGATCGTGGTGCACCATTCAAAATGATAATTTGCCCTAAATCACCTGACATATATGACACTCCTTCGATTCAAAAACTTTATTAGCTTACGATTTATGATTAACTAAAGTGTAGCCCACTTTTCTCCATAAGGCGACTATATATAGATCACTTATATGTATGACAATTCTGTTATAGACAGCATAATTGTAAAGCAAAATTAAATAAAGAAACGGCTGAATCAAATCGTGATTCAGCCTGATTTTGTATATCAATTATTATTTGGATATTTTTTTAAATGCTTCGGTTTGCTCTTTGATCCCTTTCTCTGCTGCAAATCTTTCAATACTTGATGCACCAAAGAAACCGACAATTCCATCCACTTTTTGAATCACATATGCAGCATCTTCCGGTTCAGCTATTGGACCTCCATGACAAATGACCAATATATCCGGATTAACTGCACGACCTGCATCTACAATCCCTTGAATACGTTCCACACAATCATCTAAGGTTAAAGCAGTTTTCGCACCAATGGTACCTTTTGTTGTGAGCCCCATATGGGCAACGAGGACATCTGCTCCAGCTTTAGCCATTTTCGTAGCTTGTTCTTCATCAAACACATATGGAGTGGTAAGTAAATCCAGTTCATGTGCCTTCCGAATCATGTCCACTTCTAAATCATATCCCATACCTGTTTCTTCCAGATTTTGTCGAAATACCCCATCAATTAGACCAACAGTTGGAAAGTTTTGCACACCACTAAAACCTTGATCCTTTAATTGCTGTAAAAATACATCCATCACACGAAATGGATCTGTACCATTGACACCGGCTAGGACAGGTGTATGATTAACGACTGGCAATACTTCATTTCCCATATCTTGAACAATCTGATTGGCATCTCCATATGCCAGTAGCCCTGCTAAAGAACCGCGTCCAGCCATTCTGTATCGGCCAGAATTATAAATAATGAGCATGTCAGCGCCACCTGCTTCACTACTTTTTGCAGTGATACCAGTTCCAGCACCGACCCCAAGCAAAACCTCACCTTTATCAAACTTCTCTCTAAAGCCTGCTAAAATTTCCTCACGAGTTAATGTCATTTTGAAAGATCTCCTTTCTTTTTTGCGATTAGTTGTAATAATTTTTCGGCTGCTAATTCCGCAAACTCTTTATCATTTACATGCAGATCCGCTTCTGCTATTTCTATTTTATTTTCGTCAACCTTGTCTTTCAGTGTTCGAATTAATGCCTCGTCTTCTTCCGGACCATAAAATTGTTGTCCTTCCATATCCAATCCAGAAAAACCTTTCAACGGAAACATTAATGCCGTGTATCCTTTAGACTGGTTCAACCGTTCAGCCATATTGTTACCAATGGTTTGATTTTCTTCCACCGTTGTTCTCATCAATGTTACGGTTGGGTTATGCTGATAAAAGTTCCGTCCATCAAACTGTTTCGGCACGGTATTTCTTGGGCCAAAATTCACCATGTCCATCGCGCCTACAGAAACAACTTGTGGTACCCCATACTTACCCGCAGCCTCTAAACGATGAGGACCTGCTGCTAATATTCCGCCAACCGTTTCATCCGCCCATTCCGTTGTCGTAATATCCAGGACACCTTCAAAGAAGTCATTCTCAATAAGATGTTCCATGGTTTGTCCACCAATACCAGTAGCATGAAAAATCAACACTTCATAACCCTTTGCTTCCAAATAATCTTTCGCATCGTTTATACAAGGAGTTGTAAGTCCAAACATCGTTGCTGCGATTAATGGTTTATGCTCCACATGCTTTGGTTGTTCAAATTGCAGCATCCCACATATTGCAAATACGGCATTGGTAAATATCTTGGTGGAAATGGTATTTAAACCAGCAACATCCACAATGGATGGAATCATCACAATATCGCTCGTTCCAACATAAGGCTGCGTATTCCCGGATGCTACGGTGGAAACCATTACTTTCGGAACGCCAATTGGTAATGCCCGCATCCCCGGTGTAGCGATGGATGTACCGCCTGTCCCACCAAACGATAAAACTCCGTGAAATAGATCCTTTTTATATAATTGGGGAAGCAATATTTCCATCCCCTTTGCCAATACTTCTGTTGCATGTGCACGGTCCTTTTGTTCCACGATTTGTTTGATGTCTTCTCCAGCAGCTAAGGCAATTTCCGCATTGGATACATCCGGAACGAATTGCGGTTCAAAAACACCTGAATGGATAGTGAATGTGTTAAAGCCTAAGGATTCGATTAACTCCTTCACAAATAGAAATTCTTTTCCCTTTGAGTCAAATGTTCCTATTAATGCTATTGTCTTCTTAGTCAAACATATCACTCCCTTGTCATTGATAGGTAATAACCCTTACAAGTACTATGTTAACGCTTCCAGAATAAAAAATACATGCTCTTTCGTATGTTTAACTTGTCGTTATGTTTGCACTTATATATGCTCTCGGCGACATCCCTTTTCGCTTCTTAAAAATTTTACTGAATTGTGTATAGTTTGGGTAGCCGACGAGCTCCGCAATGGTTGTCAGAGGAAGCTTCTTTTCCTGATAAATTTCCAACGCACGATTTAACCTGAAATCAATGATATAATCCGTAAAGGACACACCAACATATTTTTTAAACAGCGTACTTAAATAAGGCCTGGAAATGTGAAGAATTGCAGATAATTCATTTAAGGATATATCTTCATCGTAATGCAGACTAACATACCGTTTGATAAAGTCAATGTAGTCATCTGACGTGTGAAAGCCGCCAATGATTTTTTCAATCAATTCCTCGTACTTCACATCATTCGTTTTTTTGAAGGATTCTGTAACCTGTAAAACGACTTGTTCAGCGGGGATTCTTTCGAAAACGGACCCGCCAATATAGCCATCTATATCCGCACCATCATAAATAAATTGCACATCAACTGGTTTATTTACGGGTCCGCCATAAATCATTTTTATGGCATGAGGATTCTTTCGCTTCACGACATCAAATACTTCCTTGGCCAAGTTTCTCGCCGCCTGTAGGGATTGAATTTGTTTTGCACCCAGTTTTCCCCCGCTCGTTAAACCAAAATGCAAACAAATCACATCTGCACCAGCGTCAACCATCTGACTAGCCTGGTCTTTATCAAAAACAAAAGCAACCGTAAATAGTCCCAGCCGATTGGCAAGAGAAATACTGTTCACCTCTTGCTCATAAGTGATCCCTTGCTCCTCCAAAGCTTCCCGGTATATCCCATCAATCAATCCAACTGTCGGATAGTTATTGATACCTGCAAAGCCTCGTTCCTTAATAAGCCGAATAAACGCTTCTATATGCTTTGTAGGGTCTGTCGCCATGAGACCAAAGATAACCGGGATGGTCGTCCGTGGAATTAGTTCTTTTAATCCAAAATCCATCACTGCCTCGTTACTATTTGATGAAGGTAAATATGCCGCGAGTGAGCTCAATCCTTTTTGACGATAAAAGCCTGAGCTAAGCGCCAAGATGAAATCCGCTCCGCCTTCCTCCGCATATTTTGCAGTCAAACCAGAACCAGCAGCAACACCAATCATATGACGATTTATTTTAATTTGTTTTCTTAGTTCCTCTGTAATTAGTTCTTTCGTCCAATTCATCACATATATCCCACCATTTCAAAAGGAAGACCTGATTGACAGCAATCATACGCTAGATCGTTTAATCATTTTCTTTCATACTATTTTCTACCATCTTACCTTTTTGTCCCATCAAAAGCCATTCCAGCACTAAGATGGAATAAAGTGAAACTTCAATCAGTGGGGGTTTTCGTACTCCCCCCCACTGATTGTTAGTTGAACCAATCAGGCCTTTACTGGCTGTTGAACCCACACTTACACTTCTTGTTAACAAGAATTCTTGATGTGGGGGCTTACAGCCAGTTAATCCGTGATAAATGAAATCCAGCTGCATGAAACAGCTGGACGTTATAAGCATATTATCTTATTTAACTAATTTGTTTAGGTAGGTTTTGCGAATGATTATAAAGCTTGCCAGGAACAAGAGTAAAAAGATTCCCACGCCTATGAAGGTCATCTGCATGAAGGCCAGTGATATGGCATGCCGCATGCCAAACAACACAATAAACAATAACACGGTTGCAAAGATGAATGGCACAAAAATAAGGATCGCTAACTCTCTTGTGACAACTGAACGCACCTCTTTGATAGACAGACCAATTTTACGAATCCCTGCATATTTTTCCTTTTCCCCAGCTAAAGAGGTTTACAAATAAAAGTAAAGAATACTCATTGCGGCACTCAAGAAAATTAGACTAAGCATAAAGCCAATAAAGAATAAGATGCACTTTACAAAGATTTCTGTATCATACAAGGATATTTTTGACGCTACCAAATGTTCATAGAGTTTGGGTTGATAGTAAATGGTATTACATCTGTATTTTAGTAGATTTATTTAATCGTTAAATCATTGGCTGCAGTGCTGGACCGAATAAGACCGTACCACTAGTTCAGCAAGCGATGTTTAAGACCATCAATACAAAATTTATTAATGGCATCAATTTTTCTTGCCAAAGGGCACTTGACCTTGAATTTTTTAATTATGTTCATTGGTTCAATAACATTCGATTTTATGAATCACTCGATTATTTAACACCAGTAGAATACAATGCACTTTTAAAAAGTTATACAGTTTAGTATTGACATTCCAACTTCTACCACTAAAGGGGAATCTTCCACCACGCACATCTCCTAGTATGCGCCGCGAATAAACGGATGTACTTCTTTCCAGTAAAAGTCTTCAAGCTTTTCCCTTTCTATACTGGAGAAGCCTGGGGAGTTTATAGCGGATATATTATCTTCTACTTGTTTTACGTTACGGAATCCTGGTATGACGCTTGTTACAGCTTCATGTTCTAGTATCCATTTTAGGGATGCACGTGTCATATTTCCACGGCCTTCCGCTATCCTGCTTAGTTTATTACTAAGTTCTATACCTTTCGCAAAGTCCAGTCCTGCAAATGTTTCGCCTACATTAAATGCATCGCCGTTAATATTGAAATGGCGATGGTCATCCTCTTCGAATGTGGAGTCAGTTGTGAATTTTCCTGTTAATAGTCCACTTGCTAACGGTAGACGTGATAAAATCCCAATATTTTTTTCTTGTGCTCGTGGAAATAATGTATTGAGTGGCTTTTGGCGGAAAATATTAAAAATTACTTGTAAGGCACTTGCTTTTGTATTGTCGATTACAAATAATCCTTCTTCGATTGTTTCTACACTTACGCCATAATAACGAATTTTCCCTTTTTCCTTTAACTTGTCTAAAACTTCAAAAACATTACCGGCTTGTAAAATCTCCATTGGGGGACAATGTATTTGATATAGGTCGATATAATCCCGATTCAAACGACGCAGGCTATCTTCACAATATTTGGTGACAGTTTCTTCAGAATAATTATCTGAATCATAAATGTCACCTGCTCGGCCAAATTTTGTTGCGATATAAATATCCTGTTTCATTCTACTTGTTACTTTTGCTAACAACTGTTCACTATGACCATCGCCATATACATCTGCTGTATCAAAAAAGTTTACTCCTAATTCTATTGCGCGCTCTAATCCCCTTAACGCCTCTTGATCGTTTGTTTTTCCCCATGCACCACCTATCGCCCATGTACCAAAACTTAACTCACTAATTTTTAAATCAGTATTTCCTAATTGGTTATATTTCAAAAAGACCACTCCTTCTGTAAATGTGTTCTCATAATAAACCACATAAAACAATACCTTATATAGACTCTTTTACTTTTACTTTTCCATCATCGCCCATTACACCGAAATAAATCATCAACTTCTATAACTTAATAGTTTTTCATTCAGTACTTTTGTTGTACTATAAATTTCTCGATATACGCCAAACAGTTCTTTATATTTCCGTATATTTTCTTCATTTGGAATAAATTCCTTCTCCACTTTTAGAAATACGTCTGCACATGCTTGAAGGGTTTCGAACCAGTTACACCCGTATGCTGCGATCATTGCTGCTCCCATGCCTGGCCCTTGTTCACTTGTTAATTTTATTATTTTCGCATCAAATACATCTGCTTGCATTTGAAGCCAAGTATCGCTTTTGGCACCACCACCTATAGAGACAATGGTGTCAATGATTTTTCCCTCTTCACGAAATATATGGATTGATTCATTGAGTGAGAATGTGATGCCTTCTAGAACAGCACGGGTAAAGTCCGCTATTTTATGTGATGCATCTATTCCAATAAAACTGCCGCGTATCGTTGAGTCAGCATGTGGCGTGCGTTCGCCAACAAGATACGGGGAGAAAAGTAAACCATTTGCTCCAACTGGGACGTCTTCCACATTCGCAAGTAATTCATCAAATGATACTTCTTTTGCAAATACATTTTTAAACCAACTTAAGCTATGTCCAGCTGATAGTGTAACCCCCATTGTATAGTAGGTATTTGGCGCACTATGATTAAAATAGTGCACTTTTCCGTTAAAATCCTTGTTGCTACTGGATTCATAGGATAAAACAACACCTGATGTCCCGATGCTACAAAGTGTTTTTCCTTCTTGTAAAATACCTGCTCCGATGGCACCGCATGCATTATCTGCTCCTCCTGCAAATACTTTTGTTATTGTTTGCAGTCCTGTCTCTTTTGCGATTTCTGCGGATAATTCCCCAACCATTTCATCGGATGTTACAAGGGGTGGACATATTGTTAGGTTTATATCTAATCGTTCACAAATCTCTGTACTCCATTCCTTTTTCGCAATATCTAGTAATAATGTTCCAGCGGCATCTGAATATTCCATTTGTAGTTTATTCGTTAGACGAAAGCGTAAATAGTCTTTGGGCAATACAAATGTTTTAATTCGTGCAAATAATGCCGGTTCATATTTTTTTACCCATAATAACTTAGGCAACGTAAAACCTTCTAATGCTGGATTTTTTGTAATTTCAAGTAACCGCTCTTTGCCAATCACATCATATATTTCTTTACATTGTTCGGTTGTTCTTGTATCGTTCCACAGAATCGCCGGGCGTAATACTTCATTATTTTCATCCAAAAGAACAAGTCCGTGCATTTGACCGGAAAAGCTAATTCCTTCTATATTCGCTGTATCTTCGGTAAAGTTTTGATGTAACTCTTTTAAAGCATGAATAGTTTGTTCCACCCATACTTCTGGATCCTGTTCGCTATAGCCCGGTCTTCGCTGTATGATAGGATAAGAATTAGAAATCTCTTGTACTACCACACCTAGCTGATTAACGAGTAAAACTTTTACTGCACTTGTACCCAAGTCGATTCCAATTACATATTTCATAGGATACATACCTCTTTTCGATGTTTATACATGTATAGCCAGATGAAGAAACTACCATCTGGCTGTACATAATTTAAGAAATCTACATTATCTTTTCATTATTTTTAAGCAAAGGTTGTAAGTAAATATTGATTAATGGTAGCTTTTATTTTCTCCATTTGTCCTGATTTATTAGTGATTTCACCCATACTTCGTGCATGTGCTTCCAATGTTTTGAAGTTTGCCTTACCTTCCACAATATCTTTACCAATACCATCTTGGAAACTGCGATAACGTTCTGATACAATCCCTTCAAGGACACGATCCTCTATTAATCTTTGTGCAACTTTCAATCCTACGGCAAAACTGTCCATCCCAGCAATATGAGCGTGGAATAAATCTTCTTTTTCAAATGAACCACGGCGAACTTTCGCATCAAAGTTCAAACCACCACGGCCTAATCCACCATTTTTCAAAATTTCATACATAGCAAGTGTTGTAGCATACAAGTCTGTTGGGAATTCATCCGTATCCCAACCTAACAACGGATCACCTTGGTTCGCATCAACAGATCCTAGCATGCCATTAATTCGTGCATAATGTAGTTCATGTTCAAATGTATGACCTGCCAATGTTGCGTGGTTTGCCTCAATATTAAATTTAAAATATTGATCTAAGTCGTATTTTTGTAGGAAAGCATGACCAGTTGCTACATCAAAATCATATTGATGTGTCGTTGGCTCTTTCGGTTTAGGCTCAATTAAAAACTGTGCATCGAAGTCAATTTCTTTCGCATAATCTACAGCCATATGAAGGAAACGACCCAAGTTATCTAATTCTAGTTTCATATCTGTATTTAATAATGTTTCATATCCTTCACGTCCACCCCAGAATACATAGTTCTGTGCCCCAAGATCCTTTCCGACTTCTAGGCCTTTTTTAACCTTCGTAGCAGCATAAGCAAATACATCTGCATTACTTGAAGTTGCTGCACCGTGCACAAAACGAGGATGTGTAAACATATTTGCAGTATTCCATAATAATTTCGTCTTACTATCTTTCATGTAATCTTTAATCATTGCAACAATGACATCAATGTTATGCAATGTTTCCTGTAAATTGTCCCCTTCAGGCGCAATGTCAATATCATGGAAACAGAAGTATGGTACATTTAGCTTTTCAAAGAATTCAAACGCTGCCTCTACACGGGCTTTCGCCAAATCCATCCCTGTAAACTTATCCCAAGGTCTAAACATCGTGCCGGAACCAAATGGATCAGTTCCATTCGCTGTGAATGTATGCCAATAAGCAACAGCAAAACGTAACTGTTCTTCCATCGTCTTACCACCGACTATTTCTTCTGGATTATAAAATTTAAATGCATACGGATTTGTAGAAGTAGCACCTTCGTAGTTGATTTTTCCTATTTCATTGAAATATGCCATAATGAATTCCTCCTAAAGTGTATGTTGATTATGTTATAATAAATAAAATATTAATTAACTTAGTTCATTCAATAGACAAACTAACAATTACCTAAAAAAATATTGTTTCTGTTTTCGATGAAACCCATATAAAAATTATTTTTCTTCCCTATCGGCCATACTATATTCTCATATCTCTGGAGGGTTTATCATGAACATGTTTAGCAGCACACTATACCGTATCACGGAATGGATTACTCGATTTGCCTATATTCACTTACTATGGATTCTCTTTACATTATCCGGGTTCGTTATATTGGGCTTCTTCCCATCGACTGTTGCCATGTTCTCCATTGTTCGTGACTGGCTACGTGGGAAAACAGATATACCCATCTTCCAAACATTTTGGAACTATTTTAAACAAGAATTTAAGAAAAGTAACTTATTGGGTGTATTCGTATATGCCGTCACTTTATTAATTGTATTAGATTTTTATTTTATTACTTCCAATACAATCAATCGCTTCACTTGGATAAATATTCCTTTATTTGCTTTTATATTTTTATTTATTTTATTCTTGATTTACTTATTTCCAACGATCGCACATTATAATATGAAACCTATGCAGCTCATAAAAAATGCCTTTTTTATTATGCTCGTTAGTCCAATCCAAAGTTTGCTCATTTTATTAAGTCTTGTTTCATTATATTTTATCTTTAAACTTCTACCTGCATTAACCTTTATTTTTGGTGGAAGTGTCTATGCATTTATTACGATGTGGCTATGTTTACACGCCTTCGAAAAAATTGAAAACAAACAAGCTTCATAAATACATGGATGGGGTTCATGGGCTTGAGCCTCTTTTTATTGTTATCAGTTTTATCCTTTTACTGCACTAGAAGAAATACCTTCTACCACTTTATTGCTGAAGAAAATGAATGCAATTAGAATTGGTAACACACTTATAATTAACGTCGCACCTATTGCTCCCCAATCCGTCATATATTGGCCAATAAAGTTTTGAATACCAACTGTCAATGTTTTAAATTTATCCGAGCTTATAAAAGTATTTACAAAAACAAATTCATTCCAGTTATAAATCATATTAATAATCACCGTTGTTGACATAACAGGTGCTGTCATCGGTAAGATAATCCTAAAAAACATACGGTGGATAGAACAACCATCTATAATAGCTGCCTCTTCAATTTCCCGCGGTAATGTATAATAAAAACCAAGTAATATCATAATGGTTATGGGCAAATTGTATGCCGTATATGTCAACACAATGGACCATGGATTATCAATGAGACTAACTTTTAGAAACATACTGAATAACGGTATGATCGCAGAGTGAATAGGAATCATTAACCCTACCATAAAAAGTCCTAATACTAAACCGCTATATTTCCACTTCATTCTTGTTATTGCAAAAGTAGCCATACTTGCAAAAAGTACTGTGAATATAATAGCTAGCCCAGTAATCCAAACACTATTCCAAAAGTAGGTTCCAATACCGCCTTCCCAAACCTTCAAATAATTTTCCCATCTAAACTCTGTAGGTAAAGCAAATGGCGAACCCGAGAATATCTCCTGGTTATTTTTGAGTGAAAACAAGAACAGCCAGATGATAGGAAAAATCTGAAAAACAGCAACTAAGCCTAATGAAATATAGAGTAAAACCTTTCCTAATCGTTTCATGCTCATAACCTCCTCCCTCTAATATTGAATCTCTTCTTTCGACGCTGTAAGTTTTTGTACAATAATCGTAACTACGAGCGTAATTGCTAATAAGAGGAATCCAATTGCACTACCATATCCAAAGTTATTCGTTGAAAAGGCTAATTTATACATATACGATGCCATTACCTCACTTGCACCGTTTGGCCCTCCACCGGTCATCACGTAAATAAGATCAAAATATTTTAATGAACCTACAATAGCTAACACAATCGTGACTTTCACGACACCCATAATAAGTGGTAGCTTTATTTTAAGCGCAATCTGTATTGGATTTGCCCCATCTATTTTTGCAGCCTCAATAACAGAATCCGGAATGTTTTTTAATGCTGCATAATATATGAGTATATAAAAACCCGCATACTGCCATAAAATTGGAATAAAGATCGCGTATAAAACGATTGAAGGTTCCGCCAACCAAGATGGTGGATTTTCCATACCTAATTTCATTAGAATGTAATTCAACATACCGTTCGATGGATTAAATACTTTAATCCACAATTGCGCAATCGCAACCGAGGATAATAACATCGGCACTAAATATATTTTCCTTAATAAATCTGCTCCTTTTATTTTTGAAGCTAGAACCATTGATATTGCTAAATAAGCGATGAGACTCAATGTTGAAAATATAGCTAATAATACCGAATGCCCTGCACTACTCCAAAATTTACTATCCTGTATTGCATTGATGTAGTTCTCCATCCCGATAAATTTCATATCACCTATACCATCCCAGTCCATCAAGCCGTAATAGGCTGATAATCCTAAAGGTATATAAATTAATACGGCAATTAACAGTAAGGCAGGAAGAACGTACAATGCGATGATCCACTTATTGGACATAACTTTATTCATTGTATTCAACCCCATATCGTTAAAGTAGAAAAGGACAACCGATATTGGAATGTCCTTTTCAATTTTTAAGCATGCTTGAAAACTTTATAAACCATTACCAATAGAGCCGATTATTCCTCTGCCGATAATGCATCCTCATGTGCTTTCGCAAATTCCTCAGGCGTTATATCTTTACCAAATAATGCTTGAATTTGTTCCAAATGAACTTGTGCTGTACTTGCACTCATTTGAACATCAGCAAACAACGTAATATTCGTTGCACTGTTAAGGTCATTTAACACATCTACATACATTTGCGGAAGTTCCAATGACTTCGTATCCACTTTTGTTGCTGGAATGACCCCAACTTCAGTAACTGCTCTTTCTCCCCATTTTTCAGTGAAATATGCAACAAACTCTTTTGCTTCATCTTTAACTTTTGAGTTTTCCGAAACAAATAGTCCAACACCAGGTCCACCTACATAACTATTTTGATCACCTTTACCATCAACAACTGGAAATTTGAAATAGCCAACAGAATCTCTGAATTCTTGAGGGACATCTTCATTTGTTGTATAGTTTGGTAAATCCCAAGTGGCAATCAAATACATAGCTGCCTGTTCGTTCATAAACATACTTTTTGCTTCTTCATCAGAAAGACCGTTAAATCCTTTGACGAAAGCATCCATATCTACGAGTTCCTGTACATCCTTTGCAGCCTCTATAAGAGCCGGGTCTTCAAATGATTCTTCTCTTGTAATAGCCTTTGTAAGTACATCATCATCACCAATTCTATCGGCAAAATACATATACCATAAAGAACCCGTCCAACTATCCTTATTTCCTAATGCAATTGGGGCAACCCCATTATCTTTTAATGTTTTTACAACGTCTTTGAATTCATCGTAATTTTTTGGTTCTTTTAAACCATACTGATCAAAAATTGCTTTATTGTAATAGACAGAAACTATGTTTAATTCTAATGGTAAGCCATATGTTTTCCCGTCGATTGCATATGCTTCTGTTGTTCCAGATACAAAACTATCCTTTAATCCGTCATCTAAAACGTCATCTAATGAAGCAAATTTATTACCGCTTACATATGGTTGCAAGAATCCTGCAGCCCATGTCATTCCAACATCTGGCAACTCATTTGATGTAGACAATACTTTTAATTTATCTTTATATTGTTCATTACTTAATACTTCAACATCTACTTTTACGCCTTCATGCTCTTTTTCAAAATCAGCAACAATATCTTTCACAATTTTATGATGCTGCGCAGAGCTTCCTTCTGGCCAAAGATGCATGAATTTAATCGTCTTTGCATCTCCCTTATCACCTTGACTATTATCATCCGACCCAGAACAGCCTGCTAAAAACAAAAATAATGCCATGATAGAAATAAAAAATGTTAGCGCTTTCCTTTTCCCCATTGTGACACCTCCGAATTTTTAAAAGATATACCGTTTTACGGGTTAAATAAAGAATACCACGCTTGACATTGTTTGTCTAGTGAATAAACTAAGTTTTTTCGAGATGTTTATGATATAATCAGATTTAACTTCATGTACTAACATTAACAATCTTCATGAGTACATATACCTTTTATGAAACTTGTATAAATCAGATATTCATAGTATTACTCCATTTCATCGGTAGTTTACGCTATTTATTTTTTAAAACCTACTATCTAAAACTAATACACTATATCAAGAAAAGAGTTGACTACAATGGCCTTAAACAAAACTTGGAACCAACATGTTGTAAAAAAGGAAAATAAATCTTTAGTTCTTAACGTCATTCAATCATCCTCTCCTATTTCTAGAGCGGACATTGCATCTATAACTGGACTTAATAAAGGAACCGTTTCATCTCAGGTAACCGAACTTATTGACGAACATTTAATCTACGAATCAGGTCCTGGGAAATCTAGCGGTGGTAGAAGGCCAGTCATGCTTCTATTTAATAAAATCGCCGGCTATTCAATCGGAATTGATCTAGGTGTAAATTATATTCTTGGTCTGCTTACCGATTTAGAAGGAAATATTTGTAAAGAGAACTATATAAAAATTAAAGACCTATCTTTTGATGAAATCATGGAGAAGCTCTATGAAGTAATAGATTCACTAATTGCGTCCGCCCCTTCAAGCCCATACGGAATAATCGGGATTGGGATTGGAGTCCCTGGTACAGTTGATAATAACGGTAATATTCTTTTGGCACCAAATTTAAAATGGAAAAATATTCACTTAAAAGAAATCCTTGAAGAAAAATATCACATACCTATCGTAATAGAAAACGAAGCCAACGGGGGAGCCCACGGTGAAAGGAAATTCGGAATCGGTATGGACACAAAACATATTGTTTACGTGAGTATTGGTATCGGAATCGGAGTCGGGCTTAATTTAAATGGTGAGTTGTATAAAGGCAATAACGGTTTTTCTGGTGAACTTGGACATATGACAATCGATATAAATGGGAAAGATTGCCGTTGTGGCAGTAAAGGATGTTGGGAACTTTATGCATCCGAACAAGCTTTAGATGATTATGCTGCACAACTAAAACTAACGTCTTTATCCGAAGAGGAAATTTCACTAGAAAGTTTACTATCACTTGCTGAAAAAGGCGATGAAAAAGGAATCGCCTTATTTGAAGAAATTGGAAATCAAGTTGGGATTGGATTAAAAAACATCGTTAATATTTTCAACCCTGAACAAATCATTGTCGGAGGACGCCTAGCCGCAGCCAAGAAATGGTTAATAGCGCCAATAAAAAAACAGTTAGATCAAACACAATTATTTCAACAACAAGACTTACAAGTGGACTTTTCTAGCCTATCAACACATTCCGCCGCAATGGGAGTAGCAGCTTTTGCCGTAGAGGAATTTTTACAAAATAATCTACACAAAGCGTGAGTATATAATACTGTTTATCGCATTTAAAACGAGCAAGCCAATATTATCTTCTAGCTGTGACTGTTAAAACGAGGGTTTGGCGCATTTGATTTTATTGCTGCAACTATTAAAAATAAAAAGCACATGTATGATATTTTCTATAGCCTCCTTTTACGCTCTAAGAAGGAGCCTATTTTTATTAAATATACTTTGTTTGTCGATTGGACAAACTATATGTTATGATAGTATGAGCACAGACAAATTCAAGCATTTTTGACAAAGTAAATGTAAACCTTTTCAACAAACTGGAGGTATATTAACTCCATGCTGATTTACATTAGGTGTAACAAAAAATATATTAATAGAGGTGGTTCATTATGGCAACGATAACAAATCCCATTTTAACTGGCTTTAACCCTGATCCAAGTATTTGTCGTGCGGGCGAAGACTATTATATCGCAGTATCTACATTTGAATGGTTTCCCGGTGTAGGGATCTATCATTCAAAGGATTTGAAAAACTGGTATCTTATATCAAGACCACTTCAGCGCTTGAGTCAATTAAATATGTCAGGTAATCCCGATTCAGGCGGGGTTTGGGCACCTCAACTTTCTTATGCTGATGGTAAGTTTTGGCTCATCTACACTGACGTCAAAGTTACCGAAGGACAGTGGAAAGATTCCCATAATTATTTAGTTACATGTGATACCATCGACGGTGAATGGTCTGAACCTATATTTCTAAATAGCTCTGGATTTGACCCTTCTTTATTTCACGATGATGATGGAAGAAATTATTTAGCAAATATGTTCTGGGACCATCGGATTGGTAATCATAACTTTTACGGTATTGTTTTGCAAGAATACGACCATGAAAATAGAAAGCTAATCGGAAAATCTGAAATTATTTTTAAAGGCACAGACGTGATGCTAACGGAAGCACCCCATATTTACAAAATAAATGGCTATTATTATTTACTTACTGCTGAAGGTGGCACAAAATATGACCATCAAGCAACTATCGCACGTTCAAAGAACTTATGGGGGCCGTATGAAGTACATCCAGAAAACCCATTGATCACATCATTTCCATACCCAAGAAATCCTTTACAAAAGGCTGGACATGCTTCCTTTGTTCAGACACACACGGACGAATGGTTTTTAGTTCATTTAACAGGACGTCCATTGCCAAAAGAAGGACAACCTTTACTTGATCCTAGGGGCTTCTGTCCACTTGGACGTGAAACCGCAATCCAACGCATGGAATGGAAAAATGACTGGCCTTACATTGTTGGCGGCAACCAGCCTTCCGTTGAAATTGAGGGACCTGCTATTGATGAAGTGAAATTGCAACCGGATTATCCAACGATAGATGATTTTAATTCAAATGATTTAAACTTACATTTTCAAACATTACGGATTCCACTGGAGAAAAACATCTTATCTTTAGAAGATAATCCAGGACATTTACGACTATACGGAAAAGAGTCGTTGACTTCAAAATTCACGCAAGCATTTATTGCAAGACGCTGGCAACACTTTAATTTCACAGCTGAAACAAAAGTAGCATTTAGCCCAAATTCCTTCCAACAAGCAGCCGGTCTCGTGAATTATTATAATACGCAAAATTGGACAGCACTACAAATTACATGGCATGAGGAAAAAGGAAGAATTTTAGACTTAACAACATGTGACAATTTCACCTTTGACCAACCCTTAAAAGGAAATGAAATTATTATTCCTGAACATGTCGCATATGTTTATTTACGGGTAGACGTCCAAACAAATATTTACACCTACTCCTATTCATTTGATGGAGTAAACTGGACAGCGATTCCGATAAACTTTTATTCATATAAACTATCAGACGATTATATTAACGGTGGCGGTTTCTTTACAGGGGCCTTTGTCGGAATGCAGTGTCAAGACGGTTCCGGTCAAAATTTACCCGCCGACTTTGACTACTTTAAATATCAAGAAAAGTAAACAAGTCTTTTAGCCTTCCCCACCTGCCTTGCAATGCTCATCGAGTGAAATTTAACTTGTGAAATATACAGTTAAATTTCACTCGATTTGATTTATCTAGGATTCGCGGAATCATACAGCATGGCATGAACTTCTACCACAGGGAACGTGGAATTCTACCATGGAATGTGATTCTTCTACCATAGGGGCCGCGGAATTCGGTCGTTTAATATTCACGGTCAGTGTATTTTCTTCTACAAATCCTTCCTCATCCCAAATAGCCGATAACAACTGCTGCCTCGTCACTACATTGGGATAGGCCTTGAAAAGCATATTACAAAGCTGCAGCTCCTTCACTGTTAATATCTCTTCCTGCATATCCGTCGATAAACGCACTGTATCCAGATTCAAAACCGTATTCCCCAGTTTCATCGTTTGAGACTCATCTTCTTTGGCATATTCCCCATAAGTACGACGAATTTGTCCATTGATTTTCGCCCGGACAACATCCATCACAAACGGTTTCGTAATAAAATCATCCGCACCATTTTCAATCCCATATACTTGATCCAATTCACTCATTCTTGCGGATAGAATCATAATCGGACAGGTGGATACCGTTCTTATCTTTCTTGACCAGTAATATCCATCAAAGGCAGGCAGATTGATATCCATCATAACTAAATGCGGCTCCACCTCTTGAAACACATCAAATACCTTCTCAAAGTCTTCAATGAGATAACAGAAATATCCATATTTCTCCAGATGGTTCTTTAAGGTTTCTGCTATATTCTGCTCATCTTCCACAATAAGTATTTTGTACATCGGATCATCCGCCTTCTAACTATTGTTCATTCATTGTTAAGCAAATAAGATGTATTACCATTATAAGATGTATCGCAATTTATATAAATGAAAACAATATACATATCCCAAAATTAATCCGTTTTGCTGATCATACTTTGAAAAATTTTGAAAAATAGAAAAAATCAAGGACCGTAAAAACCCCTGCTTTTTTCACCATGAATTTAATAAATTCCAACAAACTTTGGTTTTGGATCCGTCATGCGGACACTTCGATTAAAACTATCAAGCACTAATTTCGCTTTTAGTTCTTCGTATTCAGGATGATTCCATGCTGCATATGCCTCCACTGCGATTGTCGCACCCTGGCTGTTTAATGAATACCATCTAAGGGCAAATGTAGCCCGTTCCTATTTTCTATTGTTGTCATTTCGCTGGCATCATAGAAGCGGGAACATTCCACACTTCACCTGTACCTTTATGATAAGCCTTTAACGTTCCTTCATACACCAATTTCAATTCGGATAGTTCCTGAAGGTCACATGGTGCAATCAAAGACAGTGGCTGCTCGAACTGAATGATATGGCATCCTTTTAACACGGAAGCAACGAATTGCGAACAGAATAACGCTTTTTCTCTTTTGATAGGTCTCTTGATGATAAATCCGAATAAGCCTAAAAAATTATAGCGATACGATTCCTTTTCACTTTCTATTTCCTGTATAAAACTTTTCATTTGATTGAATTGAAATTCCGTTACGGATAAGGCATAAATGGCACAATCCGCCTGTGTAAACAACCCCTGCTTTACATCCTCTTTCACAAACCCTCCAACAAAAGGATTCCCGGCTTTTTTTCTACCAAAACTATAAACGTCAGATAATGCAGCATCCAGGGAAATGGATGCATGATTATATCGTTTCTTTGTAAATAACTTAATCAGTTTTGTAAAGAATGAACCCGTATCTGATAATAGGATATATACCTTTTTTTCCATCCCCATTCCCCCCTTCACCTTTATCAACCAATTCATTTATATCTACAATGTACACATCAAAACATAAGAAATACTTCATCTATTTCTTAAGAAAACCTTAAAGTTACCAAAAAAATAACTGGACCCATATGCGGATCCAGTTAAGTTTGGTATTGAAATGATGAAGCAAAATGGGGCTAAGATATCCCATTGCGGATGATTGCTGTGTTTCACTATTAATGCGTAGAATGTTTTAACACGAGCTGTTGGTCCTTGATTTCATATACATCATCTGCTACACAATCAATAAAGGTTGAATCGTGGGACACAAGAATTACCGTTCCATCATATCCATGGATAAACTGCTCCAAAGCTTCCAAACAATAAATGTCTAAAAAATTGGTCGGCTCATCCATCATGAGCACATTATATCTTCCTAAAAATAAACGACATAACACCAAACGAATGGCTTCTCCACCACTTAAATGTTGAACATGCTTTTTAATATCATTTCCGTGGAAATTCATCGCATGAAGAACAGACCTGATCTTACTCTCTCGATAATCGCTTCTTGCCTTCATATAGCTTATTACCGTCTCATCTGTTGTAAATTGGTAATCCATCTGCTGATAGGAACCGATAACAGCCTTTGGTGACATGATGATTCCTTCACCTTGCTGCAGGATATGACGTAGCAACGTTGTTTTGCCTGAACCATTCTTTCCCGTAATAACAATGGTTTTTCCTAATGGAAATTGAAAATTTGCCTCTTGAAGCAGTACATTGTCTCCTTGTTGTAAATTCAATCGATCTGCCATAATTGGAAATTTATTATGCAATTGCAGCTGTTCTGACTGATGAAAACGGATGATTTGTTCCTCTTTTGGTGCTGTTACTTCTTCCAGCTGTTCCACTCTTTTCTCCAATGCCTTCGCTGCACGTTGTACGGACTTTTGACTCGTTCCTTTTGATTTGGTCATATGCATTTTATTGGGTATTGCTTTTGTATCCCGGATTTTCCCACTTGCCTGGGTAATTTTTTCAGCTTTTTTCATTTTTTCATCCGCCGCTTTGATTAAGCGCGATTTTTCTTTCACATAACTTTCATGTTGCGCTTGCTGCTGTTCCCGCTCCAAGTTTTTCTGGTCAACATACGCTTCGTAATTCCCTGCATATTCCGTTACAACACCATCTTTAACCTCCCAAATTTTCGTAACCAGCTGATCCAGCACGGAACGATCATGACTGACAAGAACCAGTGCGCCATAATAGTAGGTTAACTCATCTATAAAAAACTGCTTCCCTTCTTCATCCAAATGGCTGGTCGGTTCGTCAATCAGTAACCCTTCATGATAGCTTGAAAAAATCTGCGCAAGCTTCAACCTGGTGATTTCTCCACCGCTAAAACTTTCTATTTCATGTTGTGGGATGGATAATTTGCCTTTTAGATCATAGTCAACGTCACCATCCTCCGGTGAAGAAATCTGATCAAAATAATCAAATTCAATATGACGCATTACTTTCCCTCTAGTTGGTTCAACCATACCTGCTATTAACTTTAACAGCGTACTTTTTCCAGCGCCGTTTTTTCCAACAACACCAATGCGGTCAAACTGATGTACCGCCAAGCGTTCTATTGTCAATATCGTCTTATCTAAATAATCTATTTCTACATGTTTTAATTCAAAACAAACTTTTTCCATTTTTGCTACCTCCCGAAAATAATTATTTTCGTACCGATAGCTAGGATCGATACGAGCTTTATTTCAACTAAAAGCCCGTATCAAAAGAATAATAAAAATTGCATCGCTTTTTCCTCCCATCCACGTAAATAAAAAAATCACAAGCATCTGCCTGTGATAGTAAGTAAAGGGATCATTTTATTTAAAAATAAAAAAGACTGAACAGCCAGCCTTCCTCAGCATGATATATCGAGTCATTTACAAAACAAAATTTTATAATGCTGTAGAATGAAGATTATAATTAGAAAAGGACAGACCAATCCCTTTACTCTGTAAATACAAACAGAGTCTTTGAACGTATTTAATTACCGGTTCAAAGTTGGGAAACGTAGTCTCATTTTCAATAATCCTCCTAATATTTATCATTCATGTATTATTGTGGACTACTTTTTTATGAATGTCAACGGCTAGTGAAAGCGCGCGACCAACATAAGTCAAACAACTACTTTCAAAAAAACTTTATTTTAGGATTGACTCTCACGTTACGGGATACTTTAATATAAGGACTGAAGGGAGGGAAAACAAGATGAAAGTAAAGGAAGTTGCTGATTTAGCAGGAATTAGTGTGCGTACACTACATCATTATAATGAAATTGGATTATTAATCCCTGCAGAGACCACAGATGCTGGTTATCGGGTTTATTCAGAAACAAATCTTGAAACGCTGCAGCAAATCTTGTTTTTTAAAGAGCTCGGCTTCCCTTTAAAGAAAATTAAAGAAATCATTCAAAATCCATCATTTGATCGTCAGGAAGCACTTATCATGCAGCATAAAATGCTACTGGAAAAGAAATATCGACTTGATCAAATGATTGGTACGATTGAAAAAACAATTCAACACTCGAAAGGAGGAATACAAATGTCAAATCAAGAAAAATTTGCAGGCTTTGACTTTAGCCATAACCCATATGAACAAGAAGCAAGAGAAAAGTGGGGTGACAAGGCAGTGAATCAAGCAAATGAGAAAGCAAAAAACATGACTTCCTTTGACCAGGAAAAATTTAATGATGTTTTTCGCAGCCTGGCAGCAATCCGTCACCTTCCACCTGAATCCAACGAAGCACAAGCAGGTATAGATAAATGGTATCAATTCTTAAACAAGCTAGGTAACCATTACACACTGGAAGCTTTCAAAGGACTAGGCCAAATGTATGTGGAAGACGAACGCTTCACAACAAACATTGACCAATTCGGGGATGGACTGGCTGTATTTATGCGTGATGCTATGGAAATCTATGCAGATAAAAACAAATCATAAGGTATTCTCCATGTATCAATTTAGGTAAATTAAGTAATGGAATTTAAAAATGAAAGAAGATGCTTCCGGGCTTTAAACTGGGGGCATCTTCTTTTCATATGAAATAGCTAGCCGGTTTCATATGTTGATCTGACAAATTGCCTAAAACACACGCGAACCTTAATATATCTCAGCATAATTTATAATGATATATTTATAGGGCTTTTCTTCAACTATGTTATAGCAAAAGGTAGCTAGCAAATAAAGTGAAGCTTCAATCAGTGGGGGGGTTTTCGCACTTCTCCCACTGATTGTTAGTTGAACCAATCAGGCCTTTACTGGCTGTTGATCCCACACTTACAATCTTGTTATCAACAAAAATTCTTGAGGCGGGGGGCTGTTATTCTGTGATAAATCCCTATTTCGTAACTTCGTATATTTATAAAGTTTACTTTTGTGGTGTTTCAGATTGTGCAATTAAAATCATTGATGTAATAATTGTAGTTATATTGAATTGTGTAGTGGAACAAATCAAATATCAATAACATATCGGCAAATACGATAGAAGCTGGAGAAAATGTACTTATAAATTGTATGCTAGCTTCCAATTTCCTATGATGTTTTGTAAGTACTTGCAAGTTTCAGTATAATGTAATTGAATTAAGACTTAAACCATGGAAAATCTATCATTTTATCGAATACATATTTTAAGACAGGAGGGCATCAATATGTCCGAACCAAAAATGAGAGAAACTGACAAAAGTGTCATTGAATTTATTGAAGGTATAGAAAATGAAAAGAAAAAAGCGGATGCGTATCAGCTATTAGAAATCTTTCAAGAAGTAACTGGTTTTGAGGCGAAAATGTGGGGACCAAGCATTATTGGCTTTGGCAATTATCATTATAAATATGCATCTGGACGTGAAGGAGACGCACCTCTAGCAGCTTTTTCACCAAGAAAAGCAAAACATAGTCTTTATCTGGACTATGGAGGTGAAGACAGGGATAAATTTTTAGAAAGCTTTGGAAAGCACACAAAAAGTAAAGCATGTATTTATGTGAATAAGTTAGCTGATATCGATACCAATGTATTAAAGAAATTAATAAAACATACTGTTGAAAAATATCAAAAGCTATACCCCAATGAATAAATGTGTTAACAAAGATTAAAACATTGGAAATTGATTTTGCATAATTATTATCTTTTCGTTGTACTATTTTTATTTGCCTAGAAGTCCTGCTTTAACTCTGCAAGACCTGGAACAGGACTTCTTGCCATTCGAATAATTGTTCGTTTTCCTATAATTATTTTCATCATGAATTTATTAAACTGGAATTACGAGCCATGTCGTATAATAACCTTATCTAACGCTATAATAAAATAAGGCCTTGTCATCCCGGTATTCGCATATTCCTCATCGGCAATATTCCAATTGCGCAATGTCACATTCACTCCACCTATTTTATTTTCCATTTTGTCAATTGGTAATGTCCCTTTCACACTGTAGTACACCGTAAAATTATAAGGGTATTCTTCTTCTCTATCAGAAAAGTCCATTACTGTTAAAGGATAATCAACATGTATTCCAAACTGTGTTAAATAAGCAACCGCATCAGGATATTGCTTCCGAAATTTGTTGTGGAATATTCCACAAGCATCACAGTCACATTGTTCATTAAAGACATCACGATATGAACTAGTGCTTTCCTTATCAACTTGGATCTTGTTTGTCATCGTCTCCAAATATTGTCACTCCCCTTCAGTTAAATGATTTACTTTCAACTAATTTTATATGTCCGCCTATGATGTGGTGGTTTTGATTAATCGTTTCAATATTCCAATCCCACCACTTGATCGCTAACCAGTCCCCAATAAAGTGAAACTTCAATCAGTGGGGTTCTGTGGTAAATTGTACATTTTTATTTCCTTCTAATGGAAACGGGGTTGTTGGATTTGGTCCAAAGCTTTTAGGTTCAGGCACCAAATCATTCCTTTAATATACAGTTGGAAATTTAATTTATTGTTTCCTTCAATTTTTCCTATCTACAGTTTGTAAATATTGTTTGAATGCTTCTACACTATGAAACATTTGATCTGGTTGAATTTCAAAAGCTGGTGTCTGGTAATTAGGCAACCATTGCACCCCAATTGTTTGTACGTTAGCTTGTTTGCCAGCTAAAATGTCAGCTTCACTATCTCCAAGGAACATAGCCTCACTGTTTTTTATTTTAAGTTGATCCAAGGCTTTATTTACACCCTCTGGATAGGGCTTTGGTATATCTACATCGTCCCCAGTAATGATGACATCAAATAGATCATTCATCTGAAGACACTCTAAAGATAATAGCAAGCTTCTTCTTGCTTTCCCAGTTACAATTCCTAATTTATAGCCTTCGTGTTTTAATTGTTGAAGTAAGTGGTTCATTTCCTCATTATCCAAAACGAGTTCTCTATGCTTCTCTCTGTATTTTTCGTAATATAATTCGATTGCTTGCTCATGATTTGGATCTACTAGATTTTCTCTAATAATACCAGTCTCAGAGGGACCGAACATAGCTTTAATCTCATCTGTAGTCAGTTCCTTATTATCAAATGCTTTAAATACGGCTTGAAACGAATAAAAACAGATGGGTAAAGTGTCTGCAAGCGTGCCATCAAAATCAAAAATTATCGCCTTCATTATTACAATCCTCCATCAAATTTATTCATCATTTTCATTTTCTATTAGTGTTAAAATATCTTTCGGATTTTCCAGTATAAAGTCCGCCGATTCAAATCCTTCTACTGTTTTAGCTCCCCATAAGGCAAGCGCGAATTTCACTCCAGCAGACTTGGCACATTGCATATCATAAATAGAATCTCCGATGTAAATGGCGTCATGTTGGGAAGCATCTAAACCATCTAAACAAGCTAATAAGGGATCGGGATATGGCTTGTGATTCTCTGTGTCATCCGCATTTATTGTGAACTGAAAAAAATCGTTCAATCCGAATGGTGCAAATTCATCTTTCATTTCTTGCTGTGTTTTCGATGTAACAATACCCATTTTTACATGTTTATTAAATAGATCTGTTAAAATTTCTTCTATTTCTTTAAATACTTGTACTTCTTTGGAAAACGCCAATACGGTGTTTGACCACTTTGAATGCACCCGCTCCACGTCTGTAACATGAAGTCTTCGGAGTGTTTCTTTACCTGGTATTCCTAATGCAAATCTCAATTCCTCTGTTTGATATTCCTTTCCTTCACTTGCCAACACGTGTTGTAAAGATTTTAAAATAGCCGCTTCAGTATCTAATATGGTTCCATCCACATCAAAAATCAAATAATTAAACATTTCCTATCACCTCTATAAATTATATCTTTGATTAAATTGTATCTCATATAGTATTATTTGTTTAACGAATTTATTGGATAACTATAATCGATTTTTTCGATTATTTATTGGGAGATGGATAAGATGGATAAAGAACAACTGGATACATTTTTATCATTGGTCATTTATAAAAACTTCACTAAAAGTGCTGAAATGTTACATGTAGCCCAATCAACTGTTTCCGCTAGACTGAAAAGCCTCGAACAAGAATTAGGAAAGCCTTTACTAAAAAGAACAAAGAAAAGCGTAGAACTTACTCCCTCGGGGTTCATTTTTTTAACTTATGCAAAAAGAATCATTGAATTATTTGAGGAAAGCAAAAAAGAGCTTGCATTAGACGGTCAATATACGGAACGTTTCGTATTAGGTGGACCATCGTCAGCGTGGAACTATATTTTCCGGGATGCACTTTCTACATTTGCAATGGAAAATAGAAATGTATCCTTAGAACTTAAAACACATTCATCGGAAAATACGATTAGCAAAGTGCTGGATGGCGTTATTGATCTTGGGGTATCTTATACAAAACCAACCCATCCAAATATACTGGTACACGAACACATTGAGGATCATTTTAAATTCGTATCCAGATTTCCATTAGATAGGCCTATTCAAGTGGAAGATTTTAATAGTAAGAAATTCATCTTAAACAATTGGGGGGATGCTTTCTTGGAATGGTACATGGGGTTGGCAGGTATGAATCAATTACCGGCATTATCAATGAATCAAACAGCAATCGTGTTAAAAATGATAGAAGAACAAGATTATTTTACTTTATTACCATCTATGATAGCTCAACCATTTATTAATGATAAAAAGTTATGCTACCTGGAAAGTGAATTTGAAATGCCAGCCCATCATATGTATATATTCACCCCAAAGGATTTGAAAAAGGAACCAACCATTCATAAAATATTGGAATTGTTAAAGAAATAATTATTGAAATGATATATTATTTACACATAAGGGCCCAACCACTGACCACGCATTTTGATTAACAATAGGATTGGGTTTTACATTGAATTAGCACTTAGCAACCAAGAGGAAATTATCAAATATTCTTCAGGTGCATTAAAGCAAATGAGCACAATTTAGCATGCAACAGCGCTTCTTTTCCGACAATCCATTTCTTCCCTATCGTTTAATCCTTCTCATAATAAAAAACGAACTGCAATAGCAAAAGCTGTACGCTCTGTTACTATCGCAGTTCAGTTTATCTGCTTGTAAATCATTTTATGCAACTAGTTCTACTACCTCTTCACCGTACGATCTATCCAATGGTTGATGATGAATTAATTTCGATAATATTCGGCCAATGCGTTTGCAGATATAATCGCCTGGTATACATCATCTGGAGTAACTGGATGTGGCATATTCTTCATCGTATCTCCTTCTGCACAGGCAGTTTCTGCAACTAGTCGCCATTCCTCTTCTCTAAATTCATCCAGACCAAGATCACTTAATGTTAATGGCAAGCCAATTTCCTTAATAAAATGAATAACTGTTTCAATTTCTTCTTTTGGAGCATTTTCTAATACGAGTTGTGTAAGCACACCAAATACGACTTTTTCACCGTGCTGTGCTCGATGAAGGGATGGAACAGCCGTCATTCCATTGTGAACAGCATGGGCAGCAGCTAAACCACCTGCTTCAGCTCCTACACCGCTTAAATATATCGTTGCTTCAATAATATTTTCAACTGCTGGAGTAGAAACCCCTTGGTCCACTGCAAGTTTGGCTTGTAAACCATATTCTAAAATTGTTTCATAACACAATTTAGCTAACCCTAATCCAGAAAGTGATGGTTTTAAATTCACTAAGTTATCACCATTTTTACGGTAACATGCACGTGCTTCAAAATAGGTAGCCAATGCATCACCTATACCTGCTACAAAGAAGCGGGTTGGAGCAGCAGCTAATATTTTACTATCGGCTAATACTACATCTGGATTCGACGGCAAGAACAAATAACGATCAAATGAACCGTCTGGATTATAGATTACAGCAAGTGCCGTACACGGCGCGTCTGTTGAAGCAATCGTAGGAAAAATAACTACCGGCAATTGTTCATAATAGGCGGTTGCTTTAGCTGTATCTAATGTTTTTCCGCCTCCAATTCCCACAATCACATTAGCACCTGATTTCCTAACCGCTTCACGGTGACTATCAATTTCCTCTTGGCTAATTTCATAATTGAACTTCACGAACTCACTTTTATGATCTTCTCTCGCAAAAGATTTACCAGCTTCTTCTTTTGCACGTTCCAATATAAATTCATCACAGATAACATAGGCATGATCACCATAAGTCTTTGTATATGTAGATAAATCACCTAATAGGTCTTGACCCACAATAAATTTCTTAGGTGATGTAACAGATTTAACAGTACCAGACATCATTAAACACGCTCCTCATATTTCATTTACATCTTACTATTTACATATTACACCCAAAAATACCTGTTACCTATAATTTTGCATCTTATGATGTCATTTCATTCCATCCAATTTATTCGTGATAGCTGCTAAATCCTACATCTTTGACCGTCACATAATATTCAATTATAAATAAAGTGAAACTCCAATCAGTAGGGGATTTCCGCCCTTTCCCCACTGATTGTTAGTTGAACGAATCAACCTTTACTGGCTGTTGATCCCCCACTTATAACTCTTGTTAGCAACAAAAATGCTTGATGTGGGGGTCTTACAGCCAGTTAATCTGTGGTAAAAAAATTTGCCGGAGACTTATATCATCTCCGGCAAATTTACTTTAATTTGTATGATTTAACTTGTGGATTAGGGCTGGTAATTCGCTCATCGTTTCGATGGTGTCATGTGCACCCTTTTCTATAAAGCGTTGTTTAACGTCGGCTATTTTTGCTGTTTGCTCAGCTGCGGGTAATTGCGCAAACATATCGTGTTTTTCTTGGGCACTTTGAATAAAATATGTACTCATTTTAATTAAATCTGCTTGCATCGTTTTTCCTTCAGCCATTAACTTCCCACCCAATTCTGAGGTAGCTAATGATTGAACTGTATATTTGCCTTCAAAACCAGCGCCATCCAATGTTTCTTTCCAAGCATTTACTGCTTCTTCATCCGCATTCGTTAAAAAAACAACTTTATCATCATTTCCTTTTCCACTTGATTCACCAGAAGTTGTACTACATGCTGTTGCTACAAACAGGATAAACATTAAAATAAGTATAGTTGATATTTTTTTCATCATATTATTCTCCTTTTAAGATACGCGGGCGCGGCGTAATTTCACTGCTGCTTTATTCTTCCGTTTTATTTTTTGTAATCCATCACAACCGAACTTTACAACTAGATTCGTCATAAATATTAAAATCGATAAAACGAAAATATCATTGAATTGAGCAAAATGCTGTAACTCCTTAATTTTACTAGCAACTACTGTGTTTTGCAAGCAATAAGTTGAGAATAATGCAATGAAAAGTCGAGAACTTTGCCAAGCCCTTTTCTTATTCTGTTTGATGATTCGATAGTGCGTGTCTCACCCTATAACTGTCGCCAGTAAAACT
>NZ_QTSZ01000026.1 GCF_003730295.1 Ornithinibacillus gellani | reverse complement strand
CCAACAACTACCTGGCTATGCCGTAACAGGCTATCACACCCGCCCCTCCATATCAAATTGTATATCAGCAGGGAATCGACTTAGTGCTTTATAATTTTGATTATATATTTCTGTCTAATCTGGTAAACATTGTAAATGTAATTTACACAGGATTATGGACTTGACTGTGGGGGAAGGATGAAACCCTCACTGATTGAAGTTTCACGTCATGCAATAGTGAACAAATGGATCACCCCAAAAGCAGCGTGTCAATATGACTTTTGGGGTGTTTGTTTTTGCTGAAAATGGTAGTATAAATAGGTTCGATAATTCGTAATTGCAGCTATCGCATCCATCAGCAGCTTCGGCGCCAAGCTAAACCGAGGGAATTGGATGGCGTCACGATCCGTGGTGTCTAAGAAAGATGTTGGTGGGACAAGGAATTCGTTGGGCGACTGTGCTTTACGATAAAAATAAAGATAGGATTATAATAACGGGGGATTTTTGTGGGGAAAAAAATAACAACTTTAGAATATACGCAAGAAAAGCAGGCAGCACAATGGCTATTATTCATTGGAATTATCGTCGTTGGCTCCAATTTACGTGCACCATTAACTTCTGTAGGTTCACTCATTTCATTTATACGTGATGATTTGGGATTAAGTAATACTATAGCCGGGACGATAACAACGATACCTTTACTAGCTTTTGCATTACTCTCACCCTTTGCACCAAAAATCGCCAGTAAACTGGGCATGGAGAAAACGATATTTATATCATTAATCGTGTTATTATTTGGGATAATCATGAGGTCGCTATCCGGAATCGGCTTTTTATTTATTGGTACGATAGGCATTGGCCTAGCAATTGCAATTGGCAATGTACTTATTCCAGGTTATGTAAAAATGAATTTTCCATTCCGCATTGGGCTGGTTACTGGATTTTATGCGGTGTTCATGAATATATTTGGTGCACTGGGATCTGGGTTAAGTGTACCCCTTTCGAATATCAATGGATTTGGCTGGAAGGGCTCACTAGTATCCTGGTCACTCCTTACTTGTATTGCTATTATCATTTGGATTCCACAGCTAAGAAGAAATGTAGACTCGCCGCTAACTGCTAATTTGACCACGACGAAAAAAGGAAGCATTTGGCGCTCGCCATTGGCATGGTGCATTACTATTTTTATGGGATTGCAATCACTTATTTTTTATACATTAATTACATGGTTGCCCGATATTTTACGGATCCATGGGTATAGCGCCAGTGCAGGAGGATGGATGCTCTTCCTTATGCAGTTTGCTTTAATACCTATTACATTCATTATCCCAGTAGTTGCAGAAAAAATGCGTAACCAAAAGCTCTTAAGCGGTTTAACAGGCGGACTATTTATCGTAGGCCTTTCTGGATTATTATTGGGAAATCAAGTGCTCATACCAATCGCAATTATTATGATTGGTATTGCAAGTGGAAGTGCGTTTAGCTTATGTATGATGTTTTTCAGTCTGCGGACACAGGATGGATACCAAGCATCAGAAATGTCCGGAATGGCACAATCATTCGGATATCTTTTAGCAGCAGTAGGCCCAGCCTTGTTCGGAGCATTACATGACATATCCGGCGGGTGGCAGCTGCCATTATGCATGCTAATCGGACTATCCATCGTTATATTCCTGGTCGCAATCGCAGCCGGAAAAGATCAGGTCATCCAAGTAAACGAAACATAAACCCAAGCTGCCCCCCTATTGTTAGGTGTTACCCAACAACAGAGGGGCAGTTTTTTGATGCATTTAAGCTGGCGTGGTAAGCCGAAACTTAATGTAAGGATAGCTTTGTGAAACGGGGGAAGCGCGGGGTTATTTGAAGAGACGTGCGACATTATCCCAATCCTGCATAAGTTGATAGCATTGACGCACGACCTGCGCGATGTATCGGGGAGAATCTATCTTAAATAAAATGATGTGGAAATCGGCTGCAACCGATTTCGTCATCATGCCTGTGTGTGACTTCTGGTCATAGGCATGCGAGTTTGGTTCATAGGCATGCAAGTTCGATGCGAGTGTATGCGCATTTTGGCTTTAGGTAAGCGACTTTATCGCTAAAGCATGCGACTTATCCCCATATCCATACGCTTATAATTTCTTTCCATGTTGAAGGAATCGGCGGCTTACCGATTCCAACCCTATAAAATTTTCGTACGCCATGGTTATTTCATGCGTGAACTCGTTTGGTTTCCGTATGAAAATGAATTTGTTTTCTTGTGTTTGAACAATTCATTTTTCCTCTCCAATGAAGTATGCAATTGTCTACGTGTATGTTTTCGCGCATGTGGTACAGTATAAGCAAAGCTTGATAAAGGAAAGATGGGTGATATGAAATGGTTTCAAAACCGTTTTCGAATCGTTTGATAGATGAAAAATCTCCATATTTATTGCAGCATGCGCATAATCCAGTGAATTGGTATCCGTGGGGAGCAGCTGCTTTTGAAAAAGCAAAATCTGAGCAAAAGCCAATTTTTCTCTCCATCGGCTACAGTACATGTCATTGGTGTCATGTGATGGCGCATGAAAGCTTTGAAGATCCTGAGACGGCGGACTTGTTAAATGAGCGGTTTGTATCGATTAAGGTGGATCGTGAGGAACGTCCGGATATTGATTCTGTATACATGAAGGTGTGCCAAATGATGACAGGTCAGGGTGGTTGGCCGTTAAATATATTTATGACGCCCGACAGTATACCATTTTATGCTGGCACGTATTTTCCGAAGGAGTCCAAATACGGGATGCCAAGCTTTACTGAGGTCATGACTCAATTATATGATCGTTACATGGATGATCCCGAACATATTCAGGGTATAACAGAAAAGGTTTCGCAAGCCCTAAAGCAAACAGTTCAAGAAAAAAGTACGGATCGTTTAACGGAAATGCATGTAGAACAGGCGATGAAACAGTTGATGCAGCAATATGATGCGGAAAATGGCGGATTTGGACAAGCGCCAAAATTTCCGCAACCACAAAATTTGATGTTTTTGCTTCGTTATTATCAAACAACACGGGATAGAACTGCTATTCATATGGTCGAAAAAACGCTTCAGGCGATGGGGAATGGTGGAATTTATGATCAGGTTGGGTTTGGCTTTGCCAGATATGCAACAGATGAAAAGTGGCTCGTGCCTCACTTTGAAAAAATGCTGTATGATAATGCCCTGCTTTTAACTACATATTTAGAAGCCTATCAGGTGACCAAGCATCCGTATTACAAGCGAATCAGTGAGCAAGTCATCCAGTTTTTGCAACGGGAGATGGCGAATGAAAAAGGCGGATTTTATTCAGCTATAGATGCAGATTCAGAAGGGGTAGAAGGGAAGTATTATGTGTGGAACAATGAAGAAGTGATGGAGGCGCTCGGATCCGAAGTCGGGGCTCTTTATAGCACAGTATATGGAATCACACCAACGGGAAACTTTGAAGGAAAAAATATTCCAAACAGAATGGACTCCCCACCAACCTTAGCAGAATTAGAAAATCGTGACGGAGAACGCGCCAGATTATTGGAACAGGCTCGGCTAAAGCTGCTGGCTACCCGTGAAGAAAGGGTGTATCCACATGTTGATGACAAAATTTTGACAGCATGGAATGCAATGACAATGGTAGCTTTGGCAAAGGCTGGCAGGGTCCTTCAAAATCCAAATTATACGAATATGGCAGAAAGAGCGCTTGAATTTGTTGAACAGCAATTGTTTCAAGACGGGCGATTAATGGCGAGGTATCGTGATGGAGAAATAAAGTTCAAAGCCTATTTAGATGATTATGCTTATTTGATTTGGGCATATATAGAGCTCTATGAAACCACTTTTTCCCTCCGCTATTTGCAAAAGGCAAAAAAATTAGCGGAAACAATGCTCGATCTATTTTGGGATTCGGAGCAGGGAGGATTTTATCTAAGTGGTAAAGATGCAGAACAGCTCATTGCCAGGGATAAAGAAATATATGATGGTGCGCTTCCGTCTGGAAACGGGGTAGCGGCTGTCATGCTAGTGAGATTAGCCCATTTGACTGGGGAGACCATTTTTAGAGATGACGTGGAAACGATGTACCATACTTTTTTTCAGGATGTGAGCAGGCAGGCATCTGCAGCGGCATTTTTCATGCAAAGCTTATTATGGACGGAATATCCGACGAAGGAAATAGTTATTATTGGAGCGGTGGACGATCCTGGGCGCCAAGCGTTGCTCACGAAATTACAGCAGGCATTTATTCCCCATGCGGTTATTTTGGTTGGAGAGCACCCGGATGATTTTAAAACAGTTGCGCCATTTGCAGCCAGTTATAAGCAAATAGCCAATCACACAACTGTCTATATATGTGAAAACTTTTCTTGCCAAGCACCGACAACAGATCTTGACTTAGCATTCGAGCATATAATAGAAAACTGAAGGAAAACCATTGAGAAAATCATTTTAAAGTATGTGATTTCGGATAAAAGCCAAAGTGACGTAAGATAAACGTCATTTAAGTTACTCGACATCATGTATTTTCTGAAATGAAGTAAGATAAACCTTTTTTAAAGTATGTGATTTCTATAAAAATCCTAAATGGCGTAAGATAAATCCCTACTACAGCAAGCTAACTCTTAAACCACCGGGATTTAACTTGCATTTTCTTTTGACTTGAAGTTTTGGATTGTGAGAAAGCCAAGTAAAAGAACAAATTTCCTATTGACATCGGAGTATGATTAGACATACTTGAGTTAGATGAGGGGGGACTGGATTGGATTTTTTGATACAGTATCAGTGGGAAATTTTCATTGCGGCGGAGATTCTATCTTTTGCTTGTTTGATTGGATTTGGGGTGGTTCGCTATTTGCTTGATAAACGGCAACTTAGCTCAACTTTTTTGCTGTTGTTTATTGTGTTTTTAGTGATAGAAGCGATGCTGGCCTTGCTGCTGTACAATAAAACAGGTGAAATAGAAACCTTTCAAATTGTCGTGATGATTTTTCTTCTATATGCGTGTACATTCGGGATATTGGATTTCAAAAAATTGGACCGATGGATGCGTATGAAAATTGGAAAATGGCGCGGAGTAGAGTTGTTAACGCCCAAAGATCGGGAAAAAATGGCCAGACAAAAAGATCCACGTTATATTGCGAAAAAATATCGCATGAGCTCCATGATTCATTTGTTCGTATTTGTTGTTATCCAGGCAGCATTTTGGATATATGGAACAAGTGGATTGGGACAAATAATAGATTATATGCAGGATCTATCGTGGATAGGTACAGAGAATGTAGCAGAAACCCCTTATGCCAATGAGGTATTATATAGGGTTTCCCTCATTTGGGGAATTGTTTTTGTTGTTGATTTCATTTGGTCCTGGTCCTACACTTTTTTTCCAGCAAAAGAAAAAGGCAGTTCCTTTTAAGCCTGATTCACGTAAACTTCTTTAAAATAAGGTGGTGATAAAGATGCAAAAATGGCTATACGGTCTCTTGTCCATCATTGGTCTTGTCATATTGTTCATCACGGATATAACGATGGTCGTTCCGTTCTCCACGAATCACTTCATTGCTTCAGCCTTAGTGATGATATTTTATATGTATCTTTTGTATCTCATCGTATTTCGCAAGATTTTTTAATATGGTATGGATAGACCCCTTTGGTGTGAGTTCGTAAACAGGCTTAACTTTAATTAATCAGCTATTATGGGTGAATGAATTTCACTTAAATTGGATGTGATTCTAAAAATGCTTTTAAATTTCATTTTAAGTTTAATAACGTCATTTGTAGTGTTGTTCGTTTTGAATAACATCGTAAGAACGTATACTCAAAATAATATTGTGTTTTCAAAAATGGCTTTACATTATGGTGTAGGTGCTGTAGTTATCAGTAGTATACTGCTTGTCGTGTAACAAATATCAAAAGGTAATTCCCAGATAATAAAAAAGTGATATAGGTGGAGTGGGCAAAGTGAATGTGGAACAAAAACTTTATGATGCGGCGATTGCATTAATAAAAAATAGGTATCCTGTTGGTTGGGGTGGGGCTGCCGCGATGTATACCGAAAATGGTCAAGTCCTTACAAGCGTAGCACCAGATGTGATTAATGCTTCTACTGAGTTATGTATGGAAACAGGTGCAATTCTTGAGGCGCATAAACTGAATGTGAAAGTAACCCATTCTCTATGTGTTGCACGTGAAGATGAGCAGGCTGCATTTAAAATTTTAACGCCGTGTGGTGTCTGTCAGGAAAGATTGTTTTATTGGGGTGCAGATGTTAAAGCAGCAGTTACTACCGAAGCGCAGTCTCTTCTATTCAAAACACTTGAAGAGATTCAACCGTTTCATTGGACAAAGGCATATAGGGATGAACTGTAAAGTATAAAAGCAAAAGCCCAAATCTTGCATAATGGCTTTTGCTTTTGTTGTTTTACCACAGATTAACTGGCTGTAAGCCCCCCACATCAAGTGTCTTTGTTGATAACAAGCATTGTAAGTGGGGGATCAACAGCCAGTAAAGGCCTGATTGGTTCAACTAACAATCAGTGGGGGCAGCGCGGAAACCTCCACTAATTGAAGCTTCACTTTATTTACGATCTTCTACTTCGAGTTCTGAACCATCGTGATAATTGATTTCCAGGTCGAATTTTTCATAGTCATTCGCTAGGTCAAAGCCCTGTAGGATCTGATCAATCGCTTCTTCTTTGGAGCTATCCTTCGTTAGGGTCAGGTCTTTGATAATATCGTACAGCTGGTCAAAGGCTTCTTGTCCATTCAAATATACGTCGTTTAGCTCGTCCTCAATTTCTGCTTTAACGGGGTGTTCCTCGTCTTGATCAATTTTTGCTTCATATTCCTTGTTTTTTCCATAGGATACTTCAATTTCAAATTCGTATATATCCAGCTCGTCCATTTTCGCCTGCATGTCGTCTCCGGCATTGTCTGTATTGCCATCTTGCGTATTGTTATCCTGTGTATTGCCATCGGATTGATTATCTGATCCGGTATCTGTGTCCTCTTGCTGACTGCCATTATTATTGCCAGATGAGCCTGAGTTGTTATCATCTGAATCTGCGCTACCACATGCTGCAAGGCCACCGATTAGAAAAAGCGTGGACAGTATAAATAGAAACCGTTTCACTGTTTTCCCTCCATAAATTCATACTTGTTTATTTAGTATATCCCGAAATCAACATCCTGAAACATGTAGAAGTGGGAAAATGGGTGATACTTTGGTGGTGACATAGTATAATTCACACAGATGTTACAAATAAATCAAATGTTTGAATGAATATAACAAGGGGGATGCTTCATGATTGAAATTGGGCTCATTCGTCACGGTTGTACGGCGTGGAATAAAGCTGGTCGTTCACAGGGGTGTACAGATATTCCATTAGATGCGGAAGGAATGGAGCAAGCACGTCGTGTGGCGGAAAGACTTGCAGCTGAGTCTTGGGATGTCATCTATACAAGCGATTTGCAGCGTGCGAAGCAGACCGGCGAAACAATCCAAAAGAAGCTTGGTCGGGTGCCATTATTTACAGATGAACGACTGCGTGAGCGAAGCGGTGGGAAAACAGAAGGAACGACCTTGGATGAAAGAATTGCCACCTGGGGGGAGAATTGGCGTGAACGTGAAGCAGAGCTTGAAATGGAATCAGTGGATCGTATGGTTGCAAGAGGACAAGCATTTCTAGCCGATATCTGTCAGAAGCATGCGTCTCGGCGAGTGCTGATTGTTAGTCATGGTGCTTTTTTAAAAAGAATGCTCTTGACACTCGTTCCGGATGAACAAGTAGATGTTTCGTTGGGAAATTGTTCGGTGACGAAGCTGGAAAAAGAGTCAGATTGGAAGCTTACGTTGCATAATTGCAGCATGCATGTTGCACCTAAATGATGATCTATCAAGAAAAAGGGAGATGGAGATGTATCGATGGGAAGAAGTGAAGCAGCAATATTCACCAATATGTGTATGATTGAAGACGATGAAGGGCATGTACTCGTGCAGGATCGTGCAGGGAAAAACTGGCCTGGGATTACGTTTCCGGGTGGACATGTGGAGCCAGGCGAATCCTTTGTTACATCTGTGGTTCGTGAGGTATATGAAGAAACAGGATTAATTGTAAAAAACCCGAGACTTTGCGGAATTAAACAATTTCAAACAGTAAACAAAGAGCGCTATGTTGTGCTACTTTTTAAAGCAAATCAGCATTCCGGGGAGGTTCGTTCTTCCGAGGAGGGAGAGGTTTTCTGGGTAGAAAAGGCACAGCTGCATACGTATCAGCTGGCAAATAACTTTGAAGATATGCTGGCGGTTTTTGAAAACGACCAAATTGCAGAGTGCTATTATGAACAACAGGATGAACAGTTCACATTAAAGCTGCTTTAAAATAAGAATGAGGAAAAGACATGGCATGCTAGCTATGTCTTTTTTGGTTTAAAAATAGCATAAAAATCTAGTTATCCGCATAAAAACTGGACTTATCACACTTTATCAAGGTCAAAACCACTCAATTTACTACTAATTTACTACTTATGAATGAGCTTTGATACGACGATTTATCCTTGAAAAGTGAAGATATAAAGATACTTCCAATAAAATTTGAATATTTAATAGGTAGACACTTCAAAAAATGAGGTGTCTATTTTTTTACCCGATTTTGAAAGGAAGTGAACTTATGAAAACAAAAAATCAAGAATCAAAAGGTCGTTCCCCACTCTTTAAGACCATCAAACATTCATTCAGCCAATAAAAAAGAAAGGATAGGTAAAAATATGGAACTTAAATTTGTGATTCCCAACATGGAAAAAACATTCGGCAATTTAGAATTTGCTGGCGAGGATAAAGTCGTTCAGCGAAGAATCAACGGACGGCTAACTGTCTTATCAAGAAGCTATAATCTCTATTCTGATGTTCAAAGAGCAGATGATATTGTGGTGGTGCTTCCTGCTGAAGCTGGCGAAAAACATTTCGGCTTTGAGGAACGTGTGAAGTTAGTCAATCCACGTATTACCGCAGAGGGCTACAAAATCGGCACTCGTGGTTTTACAAATTACCTTTTACATGCTGACGACATGATAAAAGAATAAAGAAAGAGAGGAAAAATGATGAGATTAGCAAATGGCATTGTATTAGATAAAGACACGACTTTTGGAGAATTGAAATTCTCTGCTCTACGTCGTGAAGTGAGAATCCAAAATGAAGACGGGTCGGTTTCAGATGAAATCAAGGAACGTACCTATGACTTAAAATCCAAAGGACAAGGACGCATGATTCAAGTAAGTATTCCTGCCAGCGTGCCTTTGAAAGAGTTTGATTATAACGCACGGGTGGAACTTATCAATCCCATTGCGGACACCGTTGCTACTGCCACCTATCAAGGAGCAGATGTTGACTGGTATATCAAGGCAGACGATATTGTGCTGACAAAGGATTCTAGTTCATTCAAAGCTCAACCACAAGCAAAGAAAGAACCGACACAAGACAAATAGTCGCTAGGTAGAAAGGAGACTTTTTCGCATGAAACAGCGTGGTAAAAGGATTCGCCCATCTGGTAAAGATTTAGTCTTTCATTTTACGATAGCGTCACTCCTGCCTGTTTTCCTGCTGGTTGTCGGACTGTTTCATGTGAAGACAATCCAGCAGATCAACTGGCAGGATTTTAACCTATCACAAGCAGATAAGATTGACATTCCCTATTTAATTATCAGTTTCAGTGTCGCAATTCTTATCTGCTTGCTGGTAGCGTTTGTATTCAAACGGGTTCGCTATGATACGGTTAAACAACTTTACCACCGTCAAAAACTGGCAAAGATGATACTTGAAAACAAGTGGTATGAATCTGAACAGGTCAAAACAGAGGGTTTCTTTAAAGATAGTGCTGGTCGTACAAAGGAAAAGATAACCTACTTCCCTAAAATGTATTATCGACTTAAAAATGGCTTGATACAGATACGGGTGGAAATCACGCTGGGAAAATATCAAGACCAACTCTTACACTTGGAAAAGAAATTAGAGAGTGGCTTGTACTGTGAGCTGACGGATAAAGAGTTAAAGGATTCCTATGTGGAATATACTTTGCTCTATGACACCATAGCCAGTCGTATTTCTATTGATGAAGTAGAAGCTAAAGATGGTAAACTTCGCTTAATGAAAAACGTATGGTGGGAATATGATAAGCTCCCTCATATGTTGATTGCTGGTGGTACAGGTGGCGGTAAAACTTACTTTATACTGACACTGATTGAAGCCTTGCTTCATACAGATTCAAAACTGTATATTCTTGACCCGAAAAATGCTGATCTTGCGGACTTAGGTTCTGTGATGGCAAATGTCTACTATAGAAAAGAAGACTTGCTTTCTTGCATTGAAACATTCTATGAAGAAATGATGAAACGTAGTGAGGAAATGAAGCAGATGAAGAACTATAAGACTGGCAAAAATTATGCTTACTTAGGTCTCCCGGCACACTTCTTAATCTTTGATGAATACGTCGCTTTCATGGAAATGCTGGGAACAAAAGAAAACACCGCAGTTATGAATAAGCTGAAACAGATTGTCATGTTAGGTCGTCAAGCTGGCTTCTTTCTAATACTGGCTTGTCAACGTCCAGACGCAAAATATTTAGGCGACGGAATCCGTGATCAGTTTAATTTCAGAGTGGCTTTAGGTCGTATGTCTGAAATGGGCTATGGCATGATGTTTGGCAGTGACGTACAAAAGGATTTCTTCTTAAAGCGAATCAAAGGTCGTGGCTATGTTGATGTAGGAACAAGTGTCATATCAGAGTTTTATACTCCCCTTGTACCAAAAGGATATGATTTCTTGGAGGAAATTAAAAAGTTATCCAACAGCAGACAGTCCACGCAGGCGACGTGCGAAGCGGAAGTCGCAGGTGTGGACTGATCTTGCTGGCTGGTGTGGCAATAGCCACGCCAGCACTTAACCCCCCGTATCTAACAGGGGGGTACAAATCGACAGGAAACAGTCAAAAAAACATTAGAAAATCCTTTGGTTACAAGGGATTTACAAAATTTCAGCGTATGTCAAATGGGCTTTAAAAGTTGACATACGCCTTTTTGATTGGAGGGATTTTTACTGAATGAACAAACTTGGTTACAGCATTTAAAAGAAAAACGCTTGGCTTATGGACTATCTCAAAACCGTTTAGCTGTTGCGACTGGTATTACAAGGCAGTATCTAAGCGATATTGAAACAGGAAAAGTCAAGCCATCAGAGGATTTACAGCAGTCCCTTTGGGAAGCTCTGGAACGCTTCAATCCCGACGCTCCCCTTGAAATGCTGTTTGATTATGTAAGGATTCGCTTTCCGACAACAGACGTACAGCAGGTGGTCGAAAACATCTTACAACTGAAACTGTCCTATTTTCTTCATGAGGACTATGGTTTCTATTCTTATTCAGAGCATTATGCTTTAGGCGACATATTCGTCCTTTGCTCCCATGAACTGGACAAAGGAGTTCTGGTGGAATTGAAAGGTCGTGGGTGCAGACAATTTGAAAGCTATCTTCTGGCACAACAAAGAAGCTGGTATGAGTTCTTTATGGACGTTTTGGTGGCTGGCGGTGTGATGAAACGCCTTGACCTTGCCATTAACGATAAGACAGGGATTTTAAATATCCCTGTACTCACTGAAAAGTGCCAACAGGAAGAATGTATCTCCGTCTTCCGCAGTTTTAAAAGCTATCGCAGTGGCGAACTGGTACGCAAAGAGGAAAAGGAATGTATGGGAAACACCCTCTATATCGGTTCATTACAAAGTGAAGTTTATTTCTGTATCTATGAAAAGGACTACGAGCAGTACAAGAAAAATGATATTCCCATTGAAGACGCAGAAGTAAAAAACCGTTTTGAGATTCGATTGAAAAATGAGCGTGCCTATTATGCAGTCCGTGATTTACTCGTCTATGACAATCCAGAGCATACCGCCTTTAAAATTATCAATCGGTATATCCGTTTTGTAGATAAAGACGATTCCAAACCTCGTTCTGATTGGAAACTGAATGAAGAATGGGCTTGGTTTATTGGGAACAATCGTGAACGATTAAAACTAACCACAAAACCAGAGCCTTACTCCTTCCAAAGGACGCTGAACTGGCTATCTCATCAAGTTGCCCCGACCTTAAAGGTTGCGATTAAACTTGATGAAATCAACCAGACGCAGGTTGTAAAAGACATTCTCGACCATGCGAAACTGACAGACCGACACAAGCAGATTTTGAAGCAACAGTCAGTAAAAGAACAGGACGTGATAACAACAAAAAAATAACTCAAATACAAATTCATTGAATATAGAGAGGAGAACATTTTTATGAATTTTGGACAAAACCTTTATAACTGGTTTCTATCAAACGCTCAATCACTGGTGCTTTTAGCAATCGTTGTGATTGGCTTGTATCTTGGCTTCAAGCGTGAGTTTAGCAAACTGATTGGCTTTTTAATTATTGCGATTATTGCGGTTGGCTTAGTCTTCAACGCTGCTGGAGTAAAAGACATTTTACTAGAGCTATTCAATCGCATTATTGGTGCTTAAATAAAACCGTTCTTTTGTGGAATATAAGTGGTTTTCTTATGTTCCGCAAAGGAATGGTACACCAAACGAAGTGCGGTAGGGATTTTTGAATCTCTACAAAGAAAGGACGTGAATATATGGACGATATGCAAGTCTATATTGCGAATTTAGGCAAATACAATGAGGGCGAATTGGTCGGTGCGTGGTTTACCTTTCCCATTGACTTTGAGGAAGTCAAAGAGAAAATCGGCTTGAATGATGAATATGAGGAATACGCCATTCATGACTACGAGTTACCCTTTACGGTTGACGAATACACTTCCATTGGCGAACTCAATCGACTATGGGAAATGGTATCGGAATTACCCGAAGAATTACAATCGGAGCTATCTGCTCTGCTCACTCATTTTTCAAGCATTGAAGAACTAAGCGAACATCAAGAGGATATTATCATTCATTCCGATTGTGATGATATGTATGACGTGGCACGCTACTACATTGAAGAAACGGGTGCTTTAGGCGAAGTACCAGCTAGTCTTCAAAACTATATTGATTATCAAGCCTATGGTCGGGATTTAGACCTTTCAGGAACGTTTATCTCAACCAATCATGGGATTTTTGAAATCGTCTATTAAATCTGTCGGTACATTACTACTGGCAGATTTTCTATTTTACGGGGTGGCTCAATCAGCTACCCCTATTTTTTATGAAAGGATTGATTACATGAAGAAAATACGAAGCTATACCAGTATCTGGTCTGTGGAAAAGGTACTGTATTCTATCAATGATTTTAGACTTCCGTTTCCCATAACCTTTACGCAAATGACATGGTTTGTCGTGTCACTCTTTGCAGTGATGATACTTGGCAACTTGCCCCCTCTTTCCATGATAGAGGGAGCATTTCTCAAATACTTTGGGATTCCTGTGGCTTTCACATGGTTTATGTCTACAAAAACTTTTGATGGTAAAAAGCCTTATGGATTTTTGAAGTCTGTCATTGCTTATGCACTGCGACCAAAGCTGACCTATGCAGGAAAAAAAGTAACGCTTGGCAGAAACCAGCCACAAGAAGCCATTACAGCAGTTAGGAGTGAATTTTATGGCATATCCAATTAAATACATTGAAAACAATCTCGTCTGGAATAAAGACGGGGAATGTTATGCTTACTATGAGCTTGTTCCTTACAATTACTCATTTCTAAGTCCAGAACAGAAAATACAAGTGCATGATTCTTTCAGACAGCTTATCGCACAAAATCGTGATGGCAAAATTCATGCTTTACAAATCAGTACAGAATCCAGCATACGTTCTGCACAAGAGCGTTCCAAAAATGAAGTCACTGGCAAGCTCAAAGCGGTTGCCTATGACAAAATCGACCAACAGACAGACGCTTTAATATCCATGATTGGCGAAAATCAAGTGAACTACCGTTTCTTTATCGGCTTTAAGTTGCTTCTCAACGATCAGGAGTTTTCTATGAAAAGTCTTACCGTTGAAGCAAAAAATGCTTTGTCTGATTTTGTCTATGATGTGAACCATAAGCTGATGGGCGATTTTGTTAGTATGAGTAATGATGAAATCCTGCGTTTTCAGAAGATGGAAAAGCTCTTAGAAAATAAAATCTCTCGTCGTTTCAAAATCCGCAGGTTAGATAAGGACGACTTCGGCTATCTGATTGAACACCTTTACGGACAGACAGGCACTGCCTATGAAGAGTATGAGTACCATCTATCAAAGAAAAAGCTGGATAATGAAACGCTGATTAAATACTATGACTTGATTAAGCCTACTCGCTGTTTGGTGGAAGAAAAACAGCGATATTTGAAAATCCAGCAGGAAGATGAAACCGTCTATGTAGCTTACTTTACCATTAACAGCATTGTCGGAGAACTGGACTTCCCGTCCTCTGAAATCTTCTACTACCAGCAACAGCAATTTACATTCCCGATTGATACGTCAATGAATGTGGAAATTGTAGCGAATCGTAAAGCCCTATCTACTGTCCGCAATAAAAAGAAAGAACTGAAAGACTTGGATAACCACGCTTGGCAAAGTGATAATGAAACCAGCTCCAATGTGGCGGAAGCTCTGGAAAGTGTGAATGAGCTGGAAACCAATTTAGACCAAAGCAAGGAATCTATGTACAAGCTGTCTTATGTGGTAAGGGTATCAGCAAATGATCTTGACGAACTCAAACGTCGTTGTAATGAAGTGAAAGATTTTTATGACGATTTAAGCGTAAAACTGGTACGACCATTTGGGGATATGCTCGGCTTACATGAAGAATTTTTACCTGCCAGCAAGCGTTATATGAATGATTATATTCAATACGTGACCTCTGATTTCCTCGCTGGTTTAGGTTTTGGTGCTACTCAAATGCTGGGGGAAAATGAGGGGATTTATGTTGGCTACAGCTTAGATACTGGACGCAATGTCTATCTGAAACCTGCTCTTGCCAGTCAAGGGGTTAAGGGTTCAGTAACCAATGCGTTAGCGTCGGCTTTTGTTGGTTCGCTGGGTGGTGGTAAATCCTTTGCGAATAACCTTATCGTCTATTATGCGGTGCTTTATGGGGCACAAGCAGTGATTGTAGACCCAAAAGCAGAACGTGGCAGATGGAAAGAAACCTTGCCAGAGATTTCCCATGAAATCAATATCGTCACTCTGACTTCTGATGAGAAAAACAAAGGCTTACTTGACCCTTATGTGATTATGAAAAATCCCAAAGATTCTGAATCACTGGCTATTGATATTCTGACATTCCTTACGGGGATTTCCTCTCGTGATGGGGAACGCTTCCCAATCCTTAGAAAAGCCATTCGTGCAGTAACCAATAGTGAAGTACGAGGGTTGATGAAAGTGATTGAGGAATTACGGGTTGAGAATACGCCACTAAGTACCAGTATAGCCGACCATATCGAAAGTTTTACAGACTATGACTTTGCACATTTATTATTCAGTAATGGTTATGTGGAGCAGTCTATCAGCTTAGAAAAACAACTGAACATTATACAGGTTGCGGACTTGGTACTTCCCGACAAGGAAACTTCCTTTGAGGAATATACCACTATGGAGCTTTTATCCGTTGCTATGCTGATTGTCATTAGTACCTTTGCTTTAGACTTTATCCATACAGACCGAAGCATTTTCAAGATTGTAGATTTAGACGAAGCATGGAGCTTTTTACAGGTAGCACAAGGAAAAACACTATCTATGAAGCTGGTTCGGGCTGGTCGTGCTATGAACGCTGGGGTATATTTCGTGACCCAAAATACAGACGACCTCTTAGATGAAAAACTGAAAAATAACCTCGGCTTAAAATTTGCATTTCGTTCCACTGACCTTAACGAGATTAAAAAGACCTTAGCCTTTTTTGGTGTAGACCCAGAGGACGAAAACAATCAGAAGCGATTGCGTGATTTGGAAAACGGGCAATGCCTTATCAGTGATTTATATGGTCGTGTCGGTGTGATACAGTTCCACCCTGTATTTGAAGAACTGCTCCATGCCTTTGATACCAGACCACCTGTGCGAAAAGAGGTGTAAATGTGAAACCATCAATAGTAAACAGAATAAAATCAAACTGGACGCTGAAACGTCTAGGTAAAGTGGCAATGACAGTGGCTTTCACACTTGTGATTGCCATTTTTCTTTTAGCCATGCTGGGAACGGTGGTTCAAGCTGCGGGCTTGGTAGATGATACGGTCAATGTGGCAAATGAATACAGCCGATACCCACTTGAAAACTATCAACTGGATTTTTATGTGGATAATAGCTGGGGCTGGCTTCCGTGGAACTGGTCGGACGGGATTGGAAAACAGGTCATGTATGGACTATATGCCATTACCAATTTTATTTGGACAATCAGTTTGTATGTTTCCAATGCGACAGGTTACTTAGTACAGGAAGCCTATTCCTTAGACTTCATTTCCGCTACAGCAGATTCCATTGGTAAGAATATGCAGACCTTAGCTGGTGTGAGTGCAAACGGATTTTCAACAGAGGGTTTCTATGTTGGATTCCTCTTACTCTTGATTTTGGTTCTTGGGGTTTATGTTGCCTATACGGGACTGATAAAGAGAGAAACCACAAAGGCAATTCATGCCATTATGAATTTTGTGCTGGTGTTTATCCTATCGGCTTCCTTTATTGCCTACGCTCCCGACTACATTAAAAAAATCAATGACTTTTCATCAGACATCAGTAATGCCAGTTTATCACTTGGCACGAAGATTGTCATGCCCCATTCCGATAGTCAAGGCAAGGACAGCGTGGACTTAATCAGAGATAGCCTGTTTTCCATACAGGTTCAGCAACCGTGGCTACTGCTTCAATACAACAGTTCAGACATTGAAAGTATCGGTATTGACCGTGTGGAAAGCCTGCTCTCCACCAGCCCAGATTCCAACAATGGCGAAGATAGAGAAAAAATTGTTGCGGAAGAAATTGAAGACAGAAGCAATACCAATCTAACCATTACAAAGACCATTAACCGTTTAGGTACAGTCTTCTTCCTATTTGTCTTCAATATTGGGATTTCCATATTTGTATTCCTATTAACAGGAATCATGATTTTCTCGCAGGTACTTTTTATCATCTATGCTATGTTTCTGCCTGTGAGCTTTATTTTAAGCATGATTCCATCATTTGATGGTATGTCAAAACGAGCCATAACAAAGCTCTTTAATACCATTTTGACACGAGCTGGAATCACATTGATTATTACGACAGCATTTAGTATTTCAACCATGCTCTATACCTTATCGGCTGGTTATCCGTTCTTTTTGATTGCTTTTCTACAGATTGTGACCTTTGCAGGAATCTACTTCAAGCTGGGCGATTTAATGAGTATGTTTTCTCTACAGAGTAACGATTCTCAAAGTGTGGGAAGTCGTGTGATGAGAAAACCTCGTATGCTTATGCACGCTCACATGCACCGTCTACAGCGGAAACTTGGACGTTCCATGACTACTCTAGGGGCTGGGTCTGCCATTGTTACAGGTAAAAAAGGACAGTCGGGTTCGGGGAGTTCTGCAAGGACACAAGCAGATCACTCCCGACCAGACGGAAAGGAAAAATCAACACTTGGAAAACGTATCGGTCAAACCATCGGTACAGTAGCTGATACCAAAGACAGAATGGTAGACACTGCTAGTGGTTTGAAAGAACAGGTTAAAGATTTGCCGACCAATGCAAGATATGCAGTATATCAAGGAAAATCCAAAGTAAAAGAGAATGTCCGTGATTTAACCAGTAGTATTTCTCAAACCAAAGCGGACAGAGCCAGTGGACGCAAGGAACAGCAGGAACAAAGGCGAAAAACCATTGCGAAGCGTCGCTCTGAAATGGAACAGGTCAAACAGAAAAAACAGCCTGCTTCTTCTGTTCATGAAAGACCGACTACAAGACAAGAACAATATCATGATGAACAGACCTCAAAACAGTCTAATATTCAGACTTCATATAAGGAATCTCAACAAGCCAAACAAGAGCGTCCAGCAGTTAAGTCCGATTTTTCAAGTCCAAAAGTGGAACGCCAAGGCAATACCGTTCAAGAAAAAACCGTTCAAAAGCCAGCAACTTCAACCACTACAGCAGATAGAACTTCACAACGTCCAATCACAAAAGAACGTCCGTCTACTGTTCAAAGAGTACCACTACAAAATACAAGAAGTAGACCACCAATCAAAACCGCCACCATTAAGAAAGTCGGTAAGAAACCATGAAGTTGAAAACTTTAGTGATTGGTGGTTCTGGATTATTCTTGATGGTCTTCTCACTGCTTCTGTTTGTTGCCATTTTATTTTCAGATGAACAGGACAGCGGAATTTCCAATATTCATTATGGAGGTGTGAATGTTTCCGCAGAAGTGCTGGCTCATAAGCCTATGGTAGAAAAATATGCCAAAGAATATGGCGTTGAAGAATATGTCAACATACTTCTTGCGATTATACAGGTGGAATCGGGCGGTACTGCGGAAGATGTTATGCAGTCCTCGGAATCCCTCGGTCTTCCACCTAATTCATTGAGTACAGAAGAATCCATTAAGCAAGGTGTGAAGTATTTCAGTGAATTATTAGCCAGTAGCGAAAGGCTCAGTGTAGATTTAGAATCGGTTATCCAGTCCTACAATTATGGTGGTGGTTTCTTAGGGTATGTGGCTAATCGTGGAAATAAATATACCTTTGAACTGGCTCAAAGTTTCTCAAAAGAGTATTCAGGTGGCGAAAAAGTGTCTTACCCCAATCCCATAGCCATACCTATCAATGGGGGCTGGCGATACAACTATGGCAATATGTTTTATGTGCAACTGGTAACGCAGTATCTTGTCACAACAGAGTTTGATGATGATACGGTACAAGCCATCATGGACGAAGCACTGAAATATGAGGGCTGGCGATACGTTTACGGTGGAGCTTCCCCGACTACTTCTTTTGATTGTAGCGGACTGACACAATGGACGTATGGAAAAGCTGGAATTAACTTACCACGAACCGCACAACAGCAATATGATGTGACCCAGCATATCCCACTATCGGAAGCACAAGCTGGCGATTTGGTTTTCTTTCATTCTACCTATAACGCTGGCTCTTATATTACTCATGTTGGGATATACCTTGGCAATAACCGTATGTTTCATGCAGGCGACCCAATCGGTTATGCCGACTTAACAAGCCCCTACTGGCAACAGCATTTAGTGGGAGCAGGACGAATCAAACAATGAGAAAGGAAGATTTAATGATGAAATTTAGAAAAAATCAGAATAAAGAAAAACAGATACCAAAGGAAAAGAAACCTCGTGTCTATAAGGTCAATCCTCATAAAAAGGTTGTGATTGCCTTGTGGGTACTTTTAGGGCTTAGTTTCAGCTTTGCGATATTCAAGCACTTTACAGCTATAGATACTCATACTATTCACGAAACAACTATCATAGAAAAGGAATACGTTGATACTCATCATGTAGAAAATTTTGTAGAGAACTTTGCGAAAGTCTACTATTCATGGGAGCAATCCGATAAGTCCATTGATAATCGAATGGAAAGTCTAAAAGGCTATCTGACAGATGAACTTCAAGCTCTCAATGTTGATACAGTACGCAAAGATATTCCTGTATCGTCTTCTGTAAGAGGATTTCAGATATGGACGGTAGAGCCAACTGGCGACAATGAGTTTAATGTAACCTACAGTGTAGACCAGCTCATTACAGAGGGAGAAAATACAAAGACCGTCCACTCTGCTTATATAGTGAGTGTCTATGTAGATGGTTCTGGAAATATGGTACTGGTTAAGAATCCGACCATTACCAACATACCTAAGAAATCAAGTTATAAACCAAAAGCCATTGAAAGTGAGGGGACGGTTGATTCCATTACAACCAATGAAATCAATGAGTTTTTAACGACGTTCTTCAAGCTCTATCCTACAGCGACAGCCAGTGAACTTTCCTACTATGTGAATGACGGGATATTAAAACCAATCGGAAAAGAGTACATCTTTCAAGAACTGGTAAATCCTATTCACAATCGTAAGGATAATCAAGTCACGGTATCGCTGACAGTGGAGTATATCGACCAGCAGACCAAAGCAACGCAGGTATCTCAATTTGATTTGGTACTTGAAAAGAACGGGAGTAATTGGAAGATTATAGAATAACAAATATTGGTACATTATTACAGCTATTTTGTAATCACGTACTCTCTTTGATAAAAAATTGGAGATTCCTTTACAAATATGCTCTTACGTGCTATTATTTAAGTATCTATTTAAAAGGAGTTAATAAATATGCGGCAAGGTATTCTTAAATAAACTGTCAATTTGATAGTGGGAACAAATAATTGGATGTCCTTTTTTAGGAGGGCTTAGTTTTTTGTACCCAGTTTAAGAATACCTTTATCATGTGATTCTAAAGTATCCAGAGAATATCTGTATGCTTTGTATACCTATGGTTATGCATAAAAATCCCAGTGATAAAAGTATTTATCACTGGGATTTTTATGCCCTTTTGGGTTTTTGAATGGAGGAAAATCACATGAAAATTATTAATATTGGAGTTTTAGCTCATGTTGATGCAGGAAAAACTACCTTAACAGAAAGCTTATTATATAACAGTGGAGCGATTACAGAATTAGGAAGCGTGGACAAAGGTACAACGAGGACGGATAATACGCTTTTAGAACGTCAGAGAGGAATTACAATTCAGACAGGAATAACCTCTTTTCAGTGGGAAAATACGAAGGTGAACATCATAGACACGCCAGGACATATGGATTTCTTAGCAGAAGTATATCGTTCATTATCAGTTTTAGATGGGGCAATTCTACTGATTTCTGCAAAAGATGGCGTACAAGCACAAACTCGTATATTATTTCATGCACTTAGGAAAATGGGGATTCCCACAATCTTTTTTATCAATAAGATTGACCAAAATGGAATTGATTTATCAACGGTTTATCAGGATATTAAAGAGAAACTTTCTGCCGAAATTGTAATCAAACAGAAGGTAGAACTGTATCCTAATATGTGTGTGACGAACTTTACCGAATCTGAACAATGGGATACGGTAATAGAGGGAAACGATGACCTTTTAGAGAAATATATGTCCGGTAAATCATTAGAAGCATTGGAACTCGAACAAGAGGAAAGCATAAGATTTCAGAATTGTTCTCTGTTCCCTCTTTATCATGGAAGTGCAAAAAGTAATATAGGGATTGATAACCTTATAGAAGTTATTACTAATAAATTTTATTCATCAACACATCGAGGTCCGTCTGAACTTTGCGGAAATGTTTTCAAAATTGAATATACAAAAAAAAGACAACGTCTTGCATATATACGCCTTTATAGTGGAGTACTACATTTACGAGATTCGGTTAGAGTATCAGAAAAAGAAAAAATAAAAGTTACAGAAATGTATACTTCAATAAATGGTGAATTATGTAAGATTGATAGAGCTTATTCTGGAGAAATTGTTATTTTGCAAAATGAGTTTTTGAAGTTAAATAGTGTTCTTGGAGATACAAAACTATTGCCACAGAGAAAAAAGATTGAAAATCCGCACCCTCTACTACAAACAACTGTTGAACCGAGTAAACCTGAACAGAGAGAAATGTTGCTTGATGCCCTTTTGGAAATCTCAGATAGTGATCCGCTTCTACGATATTACGTGGATTCTACGACACATGAAATTATACTTTCTTTCTTAGGGAAAGTACAAATGGAAGTGATTAGTGCACTGTTGCAAGAAAAGTATCATGTGGAGATAGAACTAAAAGAGCCTACAGTCATTTATATGGAGAGACCGTTAAAAAATGCAGAATATACCATTCACATCGAAGTGCCGCCAAATCCTTTCTGGGCTTCCATTGGTTTATCTGTATCACCGCTTCCGTTGGGAAGTGGAATGCAGTATGAGAGCTCGGTTTCTCTTGGATACTTAAATCAATCATTTCAAAATGCAGTTATGGAAGGGATACGCTATGGTTGCGAACAAGGATTATATGGTTGGAATGTGACGGATTGTAAAATCTGTTTTAAGTACGGTTTATACTATAGCCCTGTTAGTACTCCAGCAGATTTTCGGATGCTTGCTCCTATTGTATTGGAACAAGTCTTAAAAAAAGCTGGAACAGAATTGTTAGAGCCATATCTTAGTTTTAAAATTTATGCGCCACAGGAATATCTTTCACGAGCATACAACGATGCTCCTAAATATTGTGCGAACATCGTAGACACTCAATTGAAAAATAATGAGGTCATTCTTAGTGGAGAAATCCCTGCTCGGTGTATTCAAGAATATCGTAGTGATTTAACTTTCTTTACAAATGGACGTAGTGTTTGTTTAACAGAGTTAAAAGGGTACCATGTTACTACCGGTGAACCTGTTTGCCAGCCCCGTCGTCCAAATAGTCGGATAGATAAAGTACGATATATGTTCAATAAAATAACTTAGTGTATTTTATGTTGTTATATAAATATGGTTTCTTGTTAAATAAGATGAAATATTTTTTAATAAAGATTTGAATTAAAGTGTAAAGGAGGAGATAGTTATTATAAACTACAAGTGGATATTGTGTCCTGTATGTGGAAATAAAACACGATTAAAGATAAGGGAAGATACTGAATTAAAAAAATTCCCCCTCTATTGTCCGAAATGCAGACAAGAAAATTTAATTGAAATAAAGCAGTTCAAAGTAACTGTGATTACAGAGCCAGACGCAAAGACGCAGAGCCGATAAAATGAGATTAATACAATCTCATTTTATCGGCTCTTTCCGTTATGTATGGATTCTTTTAATTAGTCTTCGATGTTTCTTGCTTCGTTGATACCGCTGGCTAAAGATTCCATTAAGGATAGTTCTTTGTCTGTAAAGCTATCCATGTATTTCTCTATCTGTAATCGTCGGGTGCTTTTTACCAAGTTATTAGCAGGTAAGAAAAATTCATCAACGGAAACATGAAGTAACGATACAAGGTCATAAAGAACTTGTATGCTGGGGTGTTGCCCTTTATTTTCAATATTAGTTAAGTACCGTGGGTCAATTTCAATCAATGCTCCCACTTGTTCACGAGTTAAACCTCGTTTCAATCGAGCTTCTTTAATGGCTAAACCAAAGGCTCTAAAATCATATTTATCTTCTTTTTTACGCATAGTAGACCACCTCTATACATTTTATTGTTCCTACTGAATTAAAAACAGGTATAGAAAAACGTGTTATATGGTTTATAGGTTTATATTTAATAAAACGGTAAATCTGCACTCACTGTATTTCTAGCAATCGCAGCCAGGTCATAAAAGTGTTCGCCTTCTACTTCATTTAAACAAAGTGCCAGTCTAAGTTTTTCAAGTGTCTCATCTGTTAATGCTGCTTTTCTACCTTTTTCAATATCGCATAGATAAACTGCTGAAATGGATAACTTGTTTGCAAGTTCTCTCCCGGTCATATCTAGCGCTTTTCGTCTTTCAAGAATAAACTCACCAAATTTCAGCTCTTCATCATACATAACGAAATTCCTTTCTATTCGCTTACTGGCGAACTGTAATTAGATTATAGCGAACGTATGTTCGATTGGCAATACACATTCTTTCCATTTAAAAGAGGTGGCATAAAAACATGCCACCTCAATTTTATTTCAAACTATTATTAAATTATACAAATATAAGGATTATTCGATCTTAACTCCCATAAATTATGTTTAGTGCGTTGGAACCAAACACCCGGTTTATTTATTAATTCTTCATATTTATATTTTTTTTCGTTTCTGATTTTAAGTTTGATCTTATAATCCTGCGAAGACAAATAAATATCATTTTTATAACTTCTTAGATGAAGCTCGGTATAATTCTCTGTTTTCTCATAATCGATTCCTGTGTAGATTTATTTGCCTCGGCATTAGAAATAAAATAAAAAAGATTCCGGATTCTAAAAAAGGATTGCTATTGATGAGTACATTAGCAGTCCTTTATATTAAATATCTATTTAATTTTAATGCTTCTGATTTCATTTAATCCCTCTTCATACCAATCCATATAACCATATTCCTTTCCATAGATAATCTTTTCGAACGACCAGTATTTTTCTTTCATCATATATTTTTCCAAAACTGTCGGTATATCCTTATGTTTGTAATGGTTCAATATTTTTGATACGAATTCCATGCCGTACTCTTCATCATCTTCCATCAAACTTATAAAATCATTGTCGGGATCAGAAATAGCTGCATCTCCAAAATCGATTATTCCACAAATGGTATTTTTTTCGGTATCAAATAAAATATGATCGCTGCTGAAATCGTTATGAATAAGACAAGGATAGTATTTGAAGTAGATTTCGTTGTCTAGAATATCCCTGTAAAAATCATCCACTTTCTTCATCTGGTGACCCTTTAATTCCCTGGATAGTAACTTTTTGATTTTTTTATTATCTTCATTTATCTTCTCTCGAAAATCTAATACCAGATTACTTTTGAATCCAGAGATATTTATGCTGTGAAGTTCACTTAAAAATCGGGCCAGGTCCTTAGCTGCCTGATCTTGAGATTGCTTCGGCAGATTTTTGAGTAGAAGAGGTGTCAAAGGTACTCCTTTAATTTTTGTAAAACCTGCGAAAGACATTTGGCACATTTCTGATGGCATTCCTGTAAAAACCACCTCGGGAATGGGTAGTGATAATTCATTGTGGATTGTTTTGAGTACGGTTACTTCATTCAAGAGATTAATCGAAGCTCTTGAATGCTTTGGAAATTTAAAAATAAAATTCCCGTTTATTTCATATGCAATACAGTCATTGCCTTCTCCTGAAATCTCTATTGTATTGATAGTAAAATCAGGATATAACTGCTCTATTGCCTCTTCTACCTGGTCGAAAGTATAAGTTGTCATGTCTTCTCTACTCCCTTTAATCAAAAATCTGATTGACTGTAAATAAGAATTTAGCAATTATAGTTAATTCATTTTTGTTTCATGCTATTTCCATATAAAAATCTTGCATAACCTATCTCTGCTGCATTTTTCATAAATTCTGCATTTAGCCAAAGTGCAGTATCTGCTAAGTTCCTATCTTCTAATGGCCATTTTGCATGCTGATTCATTTGAAAGTCCGCGTCAGATAACTCACTTAATTTAGATACCCATTTCTCGTGCAGGGATTCTATGACTTCTTTAGCATTTTCTATACTACCCGGCCAGAGAACATCATCTTTTTTCATTGAGCCGCTTCCAAAGTTGTAATCTAATGCAGTTGACCACCAATATATGATATGCCACATTATCCAGGCTATACTCATCGGTCCCATCTCATAGCTCTCGCTTTCCGGCCAGTCTATGATCCATACCTCATTTTTCTTTCGTACCTGAAGACTTTCTGAGCTATATACCCAGTATGCTTCTGTATCCTCAAGATTTTCTATATCCTAAATTCCACGTGCATTTTTTATTAGCTTAAAAGAACACTATTTCACGAAGAATTTAAACTGATACTCCCACATTGTAACATTATTTACCACCACCTTTCAATCTTTTTCAATAAATTATTGATTGCAACTTTGGAGTAAAGATACTTATTAAACCCTGCAAGTTATCCACAGAGCAACACTCGATTTTCAAGATGATATCTTTATTATACCAGACATTTTTCATACACTTCCTTGTACGGATAGTTTTCTGACAAATTCATAATTACAGTTCTTGCGGTTTTAATGATTTTGGCTGCAAGAAATACATACTTCAAACGAAAGGTCTTTATTTGCTGTCTGTATTCTGAAGGCTCTAAGGAATCAATCTTGAACAACAAAAACAGGTTATATGAAAGCATCATCATTTGAAACACCGCTTCATTTGCCCAAAATGATTTAAGTAAAAGATGACCCACCGCCATGTCGTATTTGGCTTCTTTAATATAGTTCTCAGCATTGCCACGTTTTTCATAGGATATAACTACTTTTTCAGAAAGCAATGTAGTGTTTGTCACAAAGAAAAAGTATTCGTACTCAGAGCCTTCTAAAAGTGATATTTGTGCTCTTTCTTTTTCTGGTTTCAGTACGCGAGACACAACAAACCTTCTGTCTTTCTCCCAGTTATCTAATTTTGTAAACAGTTCTGTAGTTTCTCTGCCTTCTTCACCTTTAACGAATACAACCGATGAATTCGTTGCTTGGGATGCAAGCGTAGAATAACTTTTGGCTTTAATTAAATATTTGCAACCAAGAGATTCTATCGTTTCAATAATTTTTTCATCAAAGTAGCCACTATCCATTCGAAATAAAATCTCTAAATCATCTGTTTTGATGTTGGCTACTATTTCTTTGATCATTTCAGATGCACCGTTAGCTGTGTAAGTATTGCCACTTCTTACAAATCCGGTGACGTAGGCTTTTAATTCGTCGCAAAATGCAAACTGGATATTGTAGCATCGGTTTCCTAGTTTCTTGGGATTATATCCTTTTGATGCACCTTCTTGATGACCTTCTACGTTGATTACACTACTATCAATATCAATCGTAATGGATGTCAATTTACTTTTAGTGAGCAGTTTTTTAAAGACTTTAAAATTAATGTCTCTAAACATTTGTGTTGTCTTAAAGGTGAAGTTTCCTAAAAATCGTGACACTGTTTCAGGTTCTTTTACGGAAATATCAAATTCATTAACGAGTGGATCATTTTGAAGGAGCTTTAGACGTTCTAGCTTGTCTATACCAATAAAGTGACCACAGATCATCGTCTTTATATGATTCATCTTGATTTTATTTGTGGAGTCATTATCAAATACGAGGTCATCTTCAACTAGATCAAAAATCTCATTACTTTTTGCGTTCTCAAGGAGAAGAAAAAGACCTGCATTTGATGTTAGATTCTTAGCTGTGAAATCAATTTTATTAATCATAATTTAAACCCCTTTTTCTGCTGCTTTTGTTACTATTATTGTACCATATATCGACTCATAAAAGCTGATAATTCAACACATTTTTGAGCATTTTTCTTTCACCCAATGGGTGAAAGCTGAATTTTGAAGGAACGTATATTTATCAATGCTTTGAGGGTGGTTTATAAAGTACTGACGTAGAATCTCAGTAAAAAGCACTACTAAACGCCAATAAAAAAAACCGTTATATGGTAGTGCTATTTACGCTGTTAAAATATTGTATATTACTTCCAAATGGCGGTTTGTTGGAGGTCAACGTCGCCATGAAGTACATCATATACAATAAATTTCCTTACATTGGGTTCTTGTCAAAAAAAGTCGTCTATCTGCAATAGATAAGTACGTCCACCAATGTGGTTTTATAAATCATATAGATAGAATAACAGAAGCATGTAAACAGAGAAATAAATCTGTTTATATGCTTTTTTGGCTATTCAGAACTTTTTTACAAAGTTTATTTATCAGTAATGCAACAAATCCCCCTTTCACATTGGGACTAAGAGTGAAAGGAGATAAACGAGCAAGGCTCACTTCCTTTCCTAGACAGAAAGGGGGTGAGAAACATGAAACCATCTTCTTTTCAGACCACAATAGAAAATCAGTTTGACTATATCTGTAAACGTGCTATGGAAGACGAGCGAAAGAATTATATGCTTTATCTTTCAAGGATTGCAAAGCGTGAGGTGTCCTTTTCGGATGTTGGCGATTATCTTGTTAGCCAGTTTGCGACAACAGATAACTATTCAACTGACTTTCAGATTTTTACACTCAATGGGTTATCAGTAGGCGTTGAAAATGATTTGTTGAGTGAAGCATTACGTGAGTTGCCAGACAAGAAACGTGAAATTCTACTGCTGTTTTACTTTATGGACATGAGCGATTCAGAAATTGCAGACCTGTTGAAATTGAACCGTTCTACTGTCTATCGGCATAGAACCAGTGGACTAGCCTTAATTAAAAAGTTTATGGAGGAATTTGAAGAATGAAAACACAATATCCTATGATTCCCTTTCCTCTCATTGTAAAGGCAACAGATGGCGATACCGAAGCGATTAACCAGATTCTACATCATTACAGAGGGTACATAACGAAGCGTTCCCTACGACTTATGAAAGATGAATATGGCAATCAAAGTATGGTCGTTGATGAAGTCTTACGTGGAAGAATGGAAACCAGACTGATTACAAAGATTTTGTCATTTGAAATTAAGTAATATCCTCTCTCCTTTCGTGGAAGCGTGCTAAACCATTCCACGCTTCCCGAACAGGGAGGTTTGTTATTCCACCAAAGCATATTGAGCTTTCAATGTGTTTTGATAGGCTAACGAGCCATTGTTCTTTGAAAACTGAATAAAAGTAATCGAATACGTTTCGATAAGAAAAGAGCCAACGGAACTAACCGCCATGACCTATCTTATAAAGATAGCGAGCGATTCATGTTAGTGATCCGAGAAGCAATCTTTAGCAGGATTGCCTGCAACGACATTCTTATCGTGATAATGATACTCCCATACAGTCAATAGTCCGAGCGTGATAAAACCGTCGCAGGCAATGAGTATGGCTACATGAGAACCATGCAGGGGTGGAACTCCCGTGAGCTTTGCTAAAGCTGTTCGATTGCTGGTAAAACAACTTTTATGAAATCCAAATAAGTGATTTGGAAAGGAGGATTTTATGAAGCAGACTGACATTCCTATTTGGGAACGTTATACCCTAACCATTGAAGAAGCGTCAAAATATTTTCGTATTGGCGAAAACAAGCTACGACGCTTGGCAGAGGAAAATAAAAATGCAAATTGGCTGATTATGAATGGCAATCGTATTCAGATTAAACGAAAACAATTTGAAAAAATTATAGATACATTGGACGCAATCTAGCGTCGCCAAAGGGTCTTGTATATGATAAAATAGTATTAAGTCGTATCAAGGCTCTTTCCATAAAGGAAAGGAGCAAATGCCATGTCAGAAAAAAGACGTGACAATAAAGGTCGAATCTTAAAGACTGGAGAGAGCCAACGAAAAGACGGAAGATACTTATACAAATATATAGATTCATTTGGAGAACCGCAATTTGTTTACTCGTGGAAACTTGTGGCTACAGACCGAGTACCAGCAGGAAAGCGTGATTGTATCTCACTTAGAGAGAAAATCGCAGAGTTACAGAAAGACATTCATGATGGTATTGATGTTGTAGGAAAGAAAATGACACTCTGCCAGCTTTACGCAAAACAGAACGCTCAAAGACCAAAGGTTAGAAAAAACACTGAAACTGGACGCAAATATCTTATGGATATTTTGAAGAAAGACAAGTTAGGTGTAAGAAGTATTGACAGTATTAAGCCATCAGACGCTAAAGAATGGGCTATTAGAATGAGTGAAAATGGTTATGCTTATCAAACCATCAATAACTACAAACGTTCTTTAAAGGCTTCATTCTATATTGCTATACAAGATGATTGTGTTCGGAAGAATCCATTTGACTTTCAACTGAAAGCAGTTCTTGATGATGATACTGTCCCTAAGACCGTACTAACAGAAGAACAGGAAGAAAAACTGTTAGCCTTTGCAAAAGCTGATAAAACCTACAGCAAAAATTATGATGAAATTCTGATACTCTTAAAAACAGGTCTTCGTATTTCAGAGTTTGGTGGTTTGACACTTCCAGATTTAGATTTTGAGAATCGTCTTGTCAATATAGACCATCAGCTATTGAGAGATACTGAAATTGGGTACTACATTGAAACACCAAAGACCAAAAGTGGCGAACGTCAAGTTCCTATGGTTGAAGAAGCCTATCAAGCATTTAAGCGAGTGTTAGCGAATCGAAAGAATGATAAGCGTGTTGAGATTGATGGATATAGTGATTTCCTCTTTCTTAATAGAAAGAACTATCCAAAAGTGGCAAGTGATTACAACGGCATGATGAAAGGTCTTGTTAAGAAATACAATAAGTATAACGAGGATAAATTGCCACACATCACTCCACATAGTTTGCGACATACATTCTGTACCAACTATGCAAATGCAGGAATGAATCCAAAGGCATTACAGTACATTATGGGACATGCTAATATAGCCATGACGCTGAACTATTACGCACATGCAACATTCGATTCTGCAATGGCAGAAATGAAACGCTTGAATAAAGAGAAGCAACAGGAGCGTCTTGTTGCTTAGTAGTACAAATGAATTTACTACTTATTTACCACTTCTGACAGCTAAGACATGAGGAAATATGCAAAGAAACGTGAAGTATCTTCCTACAGTAAAAATACTCGAAAGCACATAGAATAAGGCTTTACGAGCATTTAAGAAAATATAAAAAGATAATTAGAAATTTATACTTTGTTTATATTAAAAACAATCTATTCCAATCACATGGACGAAAAATTTTTTTAGCCCTCATCAGCCGACTGAGAAGCTCCTCTAACCCTTACCAAATGCCTATTTTTTCACATGGGAAACTAGTTATAAATTTAAAAATAATAAATAAAATGAAAGATAACGGTTTCATCTAAGTGCGTATTATGGTAATATTCGGAATAAAGATTTCATTTTATTAATTCGCTTTTGTTAAATAATCAAGCATAGGGAGGAAGAGAGAATATGACAAAGGTTATAGAAAAAAGCAGCTTTGCAAAATATCCGCAGCAACCACATGGCGGTGAATTAATTGATAAAGTGCTTAAAGGGGCAGCATTAGAAGAAGCACTGCAACGGGCAGAGAATTTACCATGTATTATGGTTGATATGGAAGCGGTTATTACATTGGAAATGATCGCAACAGGGGTGCTTTCACCAAATGAAGGCTTTATGAATGAAGGGGATTATAAATCTGTATTGGAGAATGGGCGATTGGAAAATGGTTTAGTATGGCCGGTTCCATTAAGCTTTGCTCCTACAGGAAGAAGGAATTCCGAAATAATTAGTACATTATCTGTTGGAGATGAAATCGTTTTAACCGATGAAAACAGCGAACCAGTCGCATTAATGGAGATTGATGATATTTTCGCATATGACAAGAAATATCGTGCATCCCATTTATTCGGTACAACAGACCGAAATCACCCTGGCGTTGATGCCATCTATCGTCGAATGGGGGATGTAGCTTTAGGTGGACCGATTAGCTTATTGAAGCGAGTGAATTGGGGGCCGTTTGAAAAGCTGCGTCTGGAGCCAAAGGATACATGGCATGAGTTTTATGAAGAAAAGAAATTTCGTTCCGCTGCAGGGTTTATTACAGGTGCAAACCCATTACACCGCGGACATGAATACATTCATAAAAATGCCTTAGAGGAAATTGATGGTCTATTGATTCAGCCACTTGTGGAAATGGCGAAGCGGGAATATACACGCCATGAATTCCGGATGCTTTCGTATAAGAGTGTGCTGGAAACATATTATCCGAAGAAGCGGTCAATCCTTGCGCCATTGCGCGTAACCTATATCTTTGCGGGGCCACGGGAGACCGTATTGCACGCACTGATTATGAAAAACTATGGCTGTACCCATGCCTTAATTGGTCGAGACCATGCGGGAATAGGGGATTTCTATGATAAATATGCGAGTCATACTATTTTTGATGAATTCAAACCTTCTGAATTAGGGATTGATGTCCGCTTATTCCATGAAGTGTTCTATTGTACGCGTTGTGATGCGCCAGCGACCGAGCAATCCTGTCCGCATGATGAGCGATATCGCATCAATATTTCTGGAACGGGTATTCGGGAAATGCTGCGTCATGGCATTATGCCTCCAAAGGAAATCGTTCGTCCGGAGTCTGCTCGAATTGCGATTCAGGGTGTTCAACCAAAAGGTCTGGATGAAAATGATACGTCCATTGCTCCGGTTGGTAAAACGATTAAAAGCATGTTCCCGTATTATTTGGAAAGGACACGACTTGGTGGACGAAAGCGCAGTAGGCCACTGGATGTTGAAGAGCTAACGAACTTTGATCTAGAGGAAGCCAACTTGGATGTTCGTGCGAATGCGGACCGTGTGTATCAAGAGGTGTTTAATGAATTTAGCTCCGTTGGTGATACAAACCGTGGCTTGCATGCGGATTGGGTTACAGAGGCCAGAGAACATCTGCATCATCAGCAGTCGATGGTTATTGAAGACCTGGAAGAAAAAGTGAAGCGTGCGCCGAAAAAAGCTTCTGATGAATTTATGTATCAGGATCAAGAAGAGGCCAATCGTGAGCTGGAAGTTGCGAAGAAAATATTGGATGATCTGCCAACCATCTTCCACCATGAAAAAATGAGCTACCGTAAGTGGAACATCCTGCCGTATCATCGCTATCGTGGCAGTGATGACCCAAATGAAGAATAATAAAGTAGAAACTTCAATCAGTGGGGGAAGGGTGAAAACCTCCACTAATTGTTAGTTGAACGAATCAGGCCTTAACTGGCTGTTAATCCGTGATAAATAGTAAAAATCCGTCAACCGATATACGGCTGGCGGATTTTTTGATTAATCTTTTTAAACCACAGGCTCTGCCTGTGTGCAAACGAAACTTTTAGAGTTGTATCCAAAAAAACTCCAAACGTTATAATAGAAGATGGCCGTCAAACCAACTTTAAATAACGAGAGGAGTCT
>NZ_QTSZ01000025.1 GCF_003730295.1 Ornithinibacillus gellani | reverse complement strand
TCTTGCTTCATCTTCAAAGTGATCACTCCAGCTTCCCCCTTAGCGACAGTTGTGCTAAGGATATTTTCTACTGAAGTGGTTCAGTTTTCAAGTGCGATGGTGGTTCAATTTTAGAGTACCATATACATGATATGTAGGTAATCTACATAACTTTATTATGAAGTGCTTATGAATCATAAACAATTACAACTTTTTTCTAATAACCATAGGTAAAAACTATGATAGTAAATAAGAGAATTTTTTGCTTATTCGGCGGGAACAGTAACCGTATCCCCATGTTGATAATGCTTGGTCATGGTGATTATTTGCTCCAAAAAGGCATTGCTCGCTGCACAAAGAAATTTATTTTTTCGATAAACGACTCCAATCTCGGTGGTTAGTATAGGATGTTTGATTGGGATTGTACGTATCTGTTTGTTATCGATATAATCAAGATAAGCTTTCGGAAGTATCGTAATCCCAATGCCGTGGCTTACCATCGTAATAATGGATTCCATTGTCGTCATTTCTACAACTGGTTTTGGCATAAACTGTAACGCTTCGCATGTTTCATTAATTAACTGCCGCATGTAAAATGTATTAGGCAAAAGCACCGATGGGGTACTTTTTAAAATATCAATTGCTACAAAGGGTTCTTGTGCAATCGGATGATCAATCGAAGCTGCAACACATAAATTATCCGTATAAAGTGGAATGACGTTTAAATCTTCATGTTCGATAGGAGAGGATACGATTCCCAAGTCCAGCTCATTATGCAAAAGTCCATTGATAATATCGCCAGTACGCAAACCCTGGATAGATAATTCAACATTCGGATACTTGTCATGAAAGGCCAATAAGGTGGGTGGGAGTAAATAATTCACCACAGTTAGAAGTGCTCCAACTTTTAAGCTGCCTCTTTTCAGCCCTTGCAGTTCACTTATTTTTGCATGGGCCTGCGAAAGCTCATGAAAAACATTGTAACCATGCTGTCGCAATGCTTCACCCGCTTCAGTAAGCATATTCTTTTTGCCGACCCGATCAAAAAGTGGCGTACCTATCTCATGCTCCAGTAAACGAATTTGCTGGCTCAATGATGGCTGGGCAATTCCAATTTTCTCAGCGGCACGAGTAAAATGCAGTTCTTCACAAAGCACCATAAAATATTCCAACTGTTTTAATTCCATACAACACCCTCCTCCGACAATGATAGGATATTTCAATCATTATAGAATAGATTAATGATATTTACTAATGATGACCGTAACACTCCGAATGCCCTCGTAAGGAAATAGGCAAACCCGTATCAATCAACCAGCACCTTTCCTCAAGAATCGCTTGTGAACAAAGCTTGCATGCCCGTATTGAAAAGAAAGGAATCGGGCCGCTGATTCCAACTTTATTTCAATTAAAAAATATCTTCAAGCAAATTTGGCCAGAAAGTCGCATGGGTTTGGGTAGAACTCGCATGCCTCAGCCGTCAACTCGCATACCTTTAGTCCAAACTCGCATGCCTTAGCACAAATCTCGCATGGGTTTGGTCCAAAGTCGCATACCTTTGCCCAGAAGTCGCATGCATCAAGAGGGAAGAAATCGGCGTGGGCCGATTTCAACAACAATTTAAAAATTCAGGTCTGGTCTCACCTGCGAAGTAGCGCGTCTGACACTGAAAGTCGCGCCCCAACTGGGTGAACTCGCGCGCCACCGGGTCAAAGTCGAGCGCCAACCACGCCAATTCGCGCCCCAACTGGGTGAACTCGAGCACCAATGCCCCAAAGTCGAGCGCCAACCACGCCAACTCGCGCGCCAAAGCCCCAAAGTCGAGCGCCAACTACGCCAACTCGCGCGCCAAAGCCCCAAAGTCGAGCGCCAACTACGCCAACTCGCGCGCCAACGCAGCAAAGTCGAGCGCCAACCACGCCAACTCGCGCGCCAACGCAGAAAAGTCGAGCACCAACTACGCCAACTCGCGCACCAAAGCCCCAAAGTCGAGCGCCAACTTCGCTAACTCGAGCACCAACGCAGCAAAGTCGCGTGCCGACCACCCCACCTCATGCACGCGAAGCTGAAGAAAATATATTAGGAGGGAATCGGCTCACCAATTACACCTTACGTATTTCCAACCAGGCTGGCATTAAAAAGACGATTCATGCTCATCAATTACGTCATAGTTATGCAGCACATATGGTTGACAACGGTGCACCGCAAATTCAAAGCCTTCTCGTTCATGAAAAAGGTAAAACAACAAGGATTTATGCTCATCTTAGTGGAAAATTGCGACATGACTGGTATTGCAAATATTATTAAGGTTTGCTGACGAAAATTGAGTGATGATGGATGGAACAAGCTAGAATTATGATATAGTGAAATTAATGATCTGCTGTCTTCTTTTCCATATTCAGGAAAGATGGTAGAACAAGGTTCATTTAAAGGAATGCATTGCCTTACATACGGAAAAAGCCGACATTGAATGTTAAATGATGTAGTTTTTTATGTGGTTCATGAGAAGGACAAATATGTTGATGTCATTAACATTTTGCCATCTCGCTCAAAGCAAAAAAAGAATAAAAGATTCAATAATGGGCTAGTTTAATTGAATAATGAATCACAAAAGTAATGAGCATTTACTTTAAAATAAGATTAAACGGGGGTTTATATGCGAAAAGTATATCTGGATAGAACAGAATTAACTGGAGCCATAGTGGTAGATTTAGAAGATACGAAGGTAATACCAGCAGGGACAACAATTTCCCCTATGAGTGCTCATGATAAAAATGAAGTGTATCAAAAATATGCTAGCGATTATGATATACAATTTATCTTTGACGATGATATTCCACATTTAGCGTTTTTTACGGTTCCGCATGTAGACATTATGGCAAAAGACAGTAAAGGTGGATTGATTGGAACTGTTTACCAACAGTGTGATTCGGAAAGTGATGCACCAATTTGTTATATTAATAGGGATTTAGAGTGTTTTATAATTTCTAAAAACGTAGAAGATTTCCTGAATAATATAGTAACATGGCAAGACAACGTGAAACCCTATGATAAAATTACCGTTTATCGTTCGAAAGCAGAAGCAGAAGCCGAACTAGAATTTATCGATTCGTCTACCTGATGAACTAACGGGAGCGATACTTTAACTAGGAATTGCGCTTGAACTGCATAATGGCTATTTTGCAAGAAGTTAGGCGGTAAGAAACAGGTAAACAAAAATACTGTTTACTAGAATGCTATAAGGATTAAGAATGAAATTTTATGTCTATGCATATAGTTCTGCTCGCTAATAGTTTAGTTTGCTGAGGATGCAGAAATTTTCCGGAGGCGTATTGATAACAGAGGTATTAAATAAACACTTAAATAAAAGAGATGAAATACAGATAACTATTTTTTAGGGGAATTTTTCTAATGAAAGGTAATAAAAAAGGGATGTTTTATTGCTAGGAACCCACCATATTCAAAAGGAACAAGAACTTTATATCATGTGTGCACGTATTGGGGATGGGAAAAACAACGTAGGAATAGATTGGCTTTGTAATTACTGGTATCGCCGAAATATGTCTACTATACGAATATAGGGCGGATTTCTTAAAAAAAGAAAGGGTTTTGGTAATCTACGGTGTGGGGCATTTGCACTTGCTAACCCAGTTTTTGCAGGAAAGTGGTTTATTCTCATTAAACCCTGTGGAAAAATATCTTGCGTAAAGATAATTTTTTGCTGAAAGTTTATGAAAGCTGTGTTTAAGATTAATCCAGAATCAGGCGCTTTAGTGAAACAACGGTATTCATCTTCAAGTAAAGAAGCATGGTGGTGTAAGAGCAATGTTTAACCGATGTTCTACAATCGGGCCAGATTGCTGCATACAAACTGTTGCTTTCTGTTCCAGCGCACGCTTTCCTGAGGGGGTGGCTTGAGCCTCCCCGGTCGCAAAAACCAGTGCGTTTATCCTGTATAATGAAATTCAAAGTAGAAATGTTCTCTGCGTTGTTTGCGCTAAAGAAGTAAAGGTTTGTAATTTTATATAATATGAAAGAGGTGAATACAATGATTGAACTACGCAAAATTACTCACGATAATTTAAGAGAAATATTAGCATTAGAATTGGCAGATGGGCAGGATCAATATGTGGATACCAATATCTATAGATTAGCTTCGGCCTATGTGAAAATAACCAACAACGAAAAACCTCCTATCCTCTTTGCTATATATAACAACGATGAAGTTATAGGATTTACAGATATGGGGTTTTATGAGTTAGCGGAAAGTGCTTACTTGTGTAAAGAATTTGGCGACAAGGCTACCTACGGAATTAACCACTTTATGATTGACAAGAAGCAACAAGGCAAAGGGCTAGGCAAACAGGCTATGATAAAGATTATTGAATATTTGTACTCGTTTCCGCAGGGTAAAGCGGATGCGATTTCTATATCGTATTGGATGACAAACGTAGCCGCCCGTGGATTATACAAATCAGTTGGCTTTATAGAAACAGGCGAAAAGTGGGACGGAAACACGGGGGAAAAATGGGACGCAGACAGAGAAGACATAGAGCTTGCAGAAGTAGGTACAAGACTTGCATTTTAAGATAATTAACGAAGAAATTGAATGGACGGTTATGGAATAAAGTATTTTTTAAGATAAGGGTGAAGAGCGTGTCCAAGAAAAATATAATGGGTAGAGAAGACGATTACATCTTCAATAAACAAAAAGCTAAATTAAAAATTGGAATTGGCTGTTTTTTTGGAGTGGTTATTTTTGGATTATTAGTTGTTTTCATACCTATTTGGTTATTTTTTTCATACTCTAGCGAAACACAGTTAAAGGTTAGCCATTCCCCCAATAATGTAAACACAATCGAAATTGTTAAGAAAGATGATTTTCCTGACCCAACCATTAGAATCAAATACGATAATAAAAGTATTATGAAAACCACAATACCAGACAATATATCTGTCCAATGGAACAATGATTTTGAAGCTAATGTTATTCTTACTAAGCAAGGAAGAGAACCGGGAATTGTGAAGGTGGAATTTAAATAGTGGTTGCAAAGAATGCAGTACGTCCTTAACAATCGGGAGCATTGTTGCATAAAAGATACGAAAGATTATTTTGTCGTACTTAGCAAAATTAAAAATAAAATGCTTAAGGTATTTTAGTTTTAATGATGGAATCAGACCGCCGATTTCAACTCTAGTTCAATTGAAAAATATCTTTAAGCAAATTCGACCAAAAAGTCGCATGGGTTTGGGTAGAACTCGCATGCCTCAGCCGTCAACTCGCATACCTTTAGTCCAAACTCGCATACCTTTGCACGAATCTCGCATGGGTTTGGTCCAAAGTCGCATACCTTTGCCCAGAAGTCGCATGCATCAAGAGGGAAGAAATCGGCTTGGGCCGATTTCAACAACAATTAAAATTCAGGTCTGGTCTCACCTGCGAAGTAGCGCGTCTGACGCTGAAAGTCGCGCCCCAACTGGGTGAACTCGCGCGCCACCGGGCCAAAGTCGAGCACCAACGCAGCGAAGTCGAGAATCAACTACGCCAACTCGAGCACCAACGCCCCAAAGTCGAGCACCAATGCAGCAAAGTCGTGCCCCAATCATGCCAACTCGAGCGCCAAAGCCCCAAAGTCGCGCGCCAACGCAGCAAAGTCGAGCGCCAACTACGCCAACTCGAGCACCAACGCAGCAAAGTCGAGCGCCAACTACGCCAACTCGAGCACCAAAGCCCCAAAGTCGAGCGCCAACTACCCCAACTCGCGCGCCAAAGCCCCAAAGTCGAGCGCCAACTACCCCAACTCGCGCGCCAACCACCACCAATAATGAAATCGGCCGCTCGCCGATTTTTACCTATTCCATATACGAAACATGTTTATTCATGTAAACTGTTATTGACAGACTAATCAATAAAGTGAATTAATTACTGGTTGTCACTAAAAAAAGATCGATGCCATTTATGGATTCATGTCATCATCGAATCATACCATGTTATTAGGATGTCACAATAGTTAATGCAGTTAGAAAATTCCATTGTAATGACATTCAAATTTATTTTGTTGCGTTGGGAACGTATTGGAATATAGGTGCAAGATAAAATAATAGGGGTGATTTTCATGAAGGAAATTCGGTTCGTATTCATTTTATTCAGTATGCTATTTGTAGTGTCTGCCTGTACATCAGATGAGGAAGCTCAAAAAGTGTCCCTCCCGGAAGATATTCCTGAATTTGTATCAAAAGATGATTTTACAGCAATTGATTGGGAAAACAAAGCGGGTGAATTTGGCGATAACAAGATTATAGGAAATGAAAATAAATCAGGTGTGCTTGGTGTGGAAAGTCCCAGTTTAAACGGGCAAAAGTGGATGTGGCATTTATGGGGAATAGAGAACACCGAAAATGCTGAATTAACAGTTGTTGGCTTCCATAAAGATACAGAGACTGTCCATCAAATTTTAGTAGATGGATGGACAACAATGCTTGGCGGACAAAACAATGGTGCAGATGCACATACACCATCTTCGGTAAAAATACCGGAATCAGGGGAATGGGCTATGTTATTGTACGCCAATGGAAAATTATTTGACACATTGATATATCAAATAAATGAATAGATCTCATCTAATTAGATTTGCATCAATATACGTATACGAGAGAATGGTAAAGGAAGTAGAAGATGGATGAAAAGGTTAGCAATTATTACGGTGGGCAAGACACATAGTGGAAAAAGTACTTTTGCAAGGTTATTAGAGAAAAATTTAGCTAATTCATTTATAGTCGATCAGGATCATCATGCTGCGTTTATTCATTCACATTATCAAAAGTTACAGCCAAACAGGGCCAAATACGCTTAAGCACTCCATTACTAAATTAATTGTTGATTACGCGAAGAAACATACAGACTTACATTTCATTGTAAGTAATTCCAATCGAACAAAAAGAGGAAGAGAATATTTACTTCATGAAATCTACCCTAAAATGAGTTTATTCGTATTTTAGTTTATTTTGATATATCAAATAACATTCTTCGAGATCGGGTTACCAATAGTACACGGAGCACCAATATATTCAGAGTATCTACTAGTTTTGAGGAAGTCCTGTTAAAGCAGCAGGCTGAGGCTCACTTGGCTGATTATATGGCACCAACGGAGGATGAAGCTGAATATTTATATAAAATAACGGATAACAAAGATGTGGAATCTGTGATTGCAGAAATTGTTCGCCTTTCAAAAGCTCTATAATTATTTAAATTATATATTGAACTATGGGAAAATAGCATCAAAATAGTTTAGCGAACTTGGTAATCGGATGACGAATGTTGTAATTGAGAAAGAAGGAATTTTGGATGAGGATTTTTGATGCGCATTTTCATATTATTAACGATGATTTTCCGATTATTGAAAATCAGGGGTACACCCCACCCAACTATATCGTAACAGATTACCTGGAAGAAACGACTGGTATGAACGTAGTGGGTGGGGCAATTGTTTCTGGCTCATTCCAGGGATTTGATCAAGCATATTTATTACCTGCATTAAAACAACTAGGAGATACATTTTGCGGTGTAACGCAATTGCCGTATACAACATCAGATGAGGAAATTATAAAATTAAATCAAAATGGAGTAAAAGCATTACGTTTTAATGTGAAACGGGGCGGCTCAGAAAGTTTAGCAAGTCTAGATTACTTTGCTAGACGCGTGTATGATTTGGCCGGATGGCATAGTGAGCTATATATAGATGCAAAAGATTTGCCAGAAATTATTCCAATCATTGAGAAGTTGCCCGCAATTTCAGTTGATCATTTAGGATTATCAGAAGAAGGGCTACCATATTTATTGAGGCTCGTCGATAAGGGAATTCGCGTAAAAGCTACTGGTTTTGGGAGAGTGGAATTGGATGTGGCGAATGCTATGAAATCTATTTATCATGTGAACCCTGATTCGTTGATGTTCGGAACAGATTTACCCTCCACAAGAGCAAAAAGACATTTTGAGTATGCCGATGTTGAATTAATTCAGCAGCTTTTTGATGAAAAAGCAGCCGAAAAAATATTGTATACAAATGCTTTTCAATGGTATTTCAAATAGTTTTCTTGCACTATCCCCCGTACAAAATGTTGTAAGGAAGGTTAAATTCAAAATGGAAGATGTATATGTATATCATGCGGTTACCGAAAAGGCAATGGAGCTTGGACAGATCATCACCTTTGATCGTCATCATTTTAATGGTGTGTATCATCGGGTAATGACCTGCAAAAAAATATTAGATGGAAATAAACCATCAGATGATTTTTCAAAGGATATTAATGCAAATTTAGATTATTGGAAGGTTAGAACGTTTCGTGAATTGGCCATGGAAAGGGTAAGAACGGAGAAGTATCCAAATTATCCTTCCAGATTGGCTTGTTTATATACGACAAAGACACTTTCAAATGCTGAAATGTGGGCAGATTCATTTTTGCATAGTGGTAGAGAGGTTTTACAGATCGTAAAATTACGCACAAATGGCAGAATTTTTAATGGTGATGCATTCAACGTTTTTGATGGAACAAGCTATGAGGCGGAAAATGAAAAAAATGCTGAGCACTACTGGAATAACCAACCAAACAAATATGGAAAACAGCCATTAATTGAAACGCTTATTGATGGCAATATTGAGGTAGTAGAAATTGTGAAGCGATTTAAATGATGGTATGTGGGGATGGTGGATGCAAGAAAGAGATGAAGACAAAAACCGTTTCGATAGGGGATTTTATTGGAACTTGGATGGCGTCCTTCTTGAACCGAACTTTATCGTGATCCTGTAAGGAGTAATTCAAAATCATTCTGGGTAAAGGATGGAATCGGCCCGCCGATTCCTACTTCATTTTATTTAAACAAATTTGGCCAGAAAGTCGCATGGGTTTGGGTAGAACTCGCATGCCTTAGCCATCAACTCGCATACCTTTAGTCCAAACTCGCATACCTTTAGTCCAAACTCGCATACCTTAGCACGAATCTCGCATGGGTTTGGTCCAAAGTCGCATACCTTTGCCCGGAAGTCGCATGCATCAAGAGGGAGAAATCGGCTTGGGCCGATTTAAACAACAATTTAAAAATTCAGTTCTGGTCTCACCTGCAAAGTCGCGCACCAGCGAGCCAAAGTCGAGCACCAACACAGCAAAGTCGCGCACCAGCGAGCCAAAGTCGCGCGCCAACGAGCCAAAGTCGAGCGCCAACGCCCCAAAGTCGCGCACCAGCGAGCCAAAGTCGAGCATCAACTACGCCAAGTCGAGCACCAACGCCCCAAAGTCGAGCGCCAACACAGCAAAGTCGCGCGCCAAGACACCAAAGTCGCGCACCAACGAGCCAAAGTCGAGCGCCAACACAGCAAAGTCGAGCACAAACTACCCCAACTCGCGCGCCAACGCCCCAAAGTCGAGCACCAACCACTCAAACTCGAGCACCAACGAGCCAAAGTCGAGCACCAATCATCCCAACTTGCGCCCCAATCACCCCAACAATGAAATCGGCCCACGCCGATTTCTACTATTATCCTATTGAATGTACGGTGCACAAACAAACAGCCCCCGGCGCTTAGGCGGCAGGGGCTGTTTAGTTAGATAAAGCTTTTGGTGTCGTTGTTTCGGCTGAATTTGTAAATGGCAATCAGGAAGAATGCGATTGCGAATGCGAATAGGATGCATAGGTTCAGGTACAGGCTGCTGAATGTGCTTCCTGCTTGCAGTGCTTCCAGGGTGTCTAAGGTCCAGCGTTGTGGGAGGAACTTAGATATTTTTTGTACGACTTCTGGCATGACTTCGACTGGCCAGAAGCAGCCGGATAGCATGACGGTTGGCATGATGACCAGGTTCATGAGTGCAGAGAAGGCTCCTCTGCTGTTGGAAAATGCGACGAGTACAAGGGATACGCCGACGGAAATCACCGAGAATATGGCCATGACGATGAATGCTTTTCCGAATGGGATGTTCAGGTCAATGTGAAATACATACGTCAGCAGCATGAGCGTGATGGTCACTTGAATAAACATGACAATCATATTGACGATGATGTTGGAAATGATATATTTTCGTGCTGTGATTGGTGTGGATAGCAATCGAAAATAGGTTCGGTTTTCCTTTTCTGCTAAAATGATTTCCGATAACGTAGCGGCGGACATCATCATGATCATGATGAGAAATCCGATTGCAGATATCGTTAAATTTTTATTCGTTGATGCGTCGGTCAATGTAGTCGTTGTTAATTGGAACTCACTCTGCTGATAATCCTCATACATCTTGTTAAATAAATCAGCATTTCCGTCAGCAGCCATGCCGAGAGTGGCTAAATGATCGATATATTGATACAGATAGGATTTTACAAATGCGGTGACTTGATCTCCTTTAATCGAGGTCAAGTGAACAGCATCTGGCTCGCCTTTAAGCAGGCCTTCCGTATAGCCCTCCTGGAAGGTAATGACCCCGTCCATTTCACGGGATGTGACTGCTTTGGAAACATCGTTATCTGATATCTCCACGGTTTTAAAATGATCGATACTGCCCAAAAAGGCAATCGTTTCTTCTGCCATATTTCCTGCGTCATGGTTGATGACACCAAATTTCATATCGGTAGTCTGGCCGCCATAAGCGAGTAGGGCGATTAAGATGGCACCGATTGGAGCGACCAAATATAATAGGATATTTCCTTTTTTTCGGAAGGTCGTGCGTAATGTTTTTTTGATAAGCCAAAGTATATCCTTCATTTATAATCCCTCCCGTCGGCTTAAGGCAAAGGTTGAAAAGACTAGAAATAACAGAGAAATTCCTAAATTCATCGCAATTGCTGGTATGACCAAAGACAAATCATTGGCGTATATCATTTGGAACATGGCATCATTTTCCAAAGTGAGTGGCGAGATGTTCGTCATCAGTTTTAATAGTCCATCTGCATCGCCAATTGGAAAATATGCACCACCAAAGAAGGCGGCAAGCTGCAAGACAATCATAATCACAGGCATTGGTGCGGTCGGTGTTTTAAATAAAAAGGAAAGACCAAGACCGAAGCTGATGGCCATGATAATTTCTGTTAATAAAATGAGTGCAACCAGGCCCAAATGCTCTCCCCAATTTGCATGGAAAAAGATGATACTAAAGGCTACGACTAGCGCAATACAGACTGTATTTATCGCAATGCTCCCTATTAGCTTTCCCATGAAAATTTCTGATTTCTTGATCGGTGCAATCATGAGTCGATCCGCAGTATGTCGGGAGCGTTCTTGGGTAATTAAATGGGCAGCCGATATGGCGGCATATAACGCAATCATCGTTGTCATCACGATGGCGTAATAATCCATCGAGCCAGGTTGTTGATCCGGAAGCAGGGTCTGGTCCTTTATATAATCATGGTCCGTAGATGCTGTGAGCACGGTGTCCAGCTTTTCCGGAGCGGCTTTGGAAATCTCAGTTATCAAATTGTATTGATCCACGAAGGAAGCGAGGGAGCCTTGGATAACACTCCCGCCGATGCTGTTTTGATCATTTAGGTATAATTTCGCACCATCTTCATCGATGGAAAGATAGGCATCAGCTTGATTTTCCTCGACCTGATCCTTTCCGTTTGTCCCTTTGGATAAGCGCTCAAAATGGATGCCCGATTTTTCCAATTCCTTCGTGAAGGCATCAAACGGTTGTTGGATTGGCTCATTCGAGTTTTCATACAAAACCGTCATATCATCCAAAGCGATATTGTCATCAAAATCGCCACCATCAAATGCGCCGGTCAATGCGGTCCCAAGGATAAGCATGAGGACAATCGGAAAGGCGATCATAAATACCAATGTACGAATATCGCGGAAATCATGCTTGACTTCCTTCCATGCGATTTTTAGTATATTCATGTTTACTGCTCCTTTCTACGCATCTCTTAATGTCCGGCCAGTAAGGGTTAAAAATACGGTTTCGAGATTTGGTTCCTTCTCATCCAAGGTTCGAATTTCAATTTTGTTTTCAATGAAATAGCTGATAATCTGATTTAAATTATTCGCGCCCAATTCGGTATGAATCTGGATGGTATTTTCTGCTAAGGTGACATTTGCTACACCTGGAATGGCTTTGATGGCATCAATGTCAACGTGGTCTGTATCCTTCACGTCAATATAGATGAGCTTTGAATCAGTAATCAGAGATTTCAACTGCTCTTTCGTTCCATCGGCAATAATCTTTCCATGGTCGATGATGGCAATTTTCGTACAGATTTCTTCAACCTCTTCCATATAATGACTCGTGTAAATGATGGTACAACCCATTTCGTTCAACTTTTGAACGGATTGCAAAATATACTTTCTGGATTGCGGGTCAATGCCGACAGTCGGTTCATCCATAATAATCAGCTTTGGCTGGTGAGCAATAGCGCATGCAATATTAAGGCGCCGCTTCATCCCGCCGGAAAAAGATTTTGGATAGCTTTTATGTTTTTCGGCTAAGCCAACAAATTCCAATGCTTCTATCGTCCGGCTTCTCAATTTTTCCCCACGTAAGCCATATAAGCCGGCGAAGAAACTGACATTCTCATAGGCGGTTAAATCTTCATAAATAGCTAACTCCTGCGGTACAAGGCCGATATGTTTTTTGATGAAAATTGGGTGCTTATTTGTTTCTTTGCCAAGCATTTTAATCGAGCCGTTATTTTTTCGCAGCAAACCAGAGATCATGTTAATCGTCGTACTTTTTCCCGCACCATTGGAACCGAGAAACCCAAAAATTTCACCCTCGCCAACGGTAAGCGACATATCATCCACTGCAATAAAATCCCCAAACTTCTTCGTCAAGTGCTTGATTTCTAAAATATTCATTCCCTTTCACCTCTTCGGCTAAAGTCTATCTATAGTATAAAAAAAAGAATGCCAACCCGTAAGTGCATTCCTTCATAACCTGATGTGACATTCTTCATGATTTTAGTTTGATTGGAGCGGGAGCAGGGTGGTGACGGAGAATCCATTGGTTCCATCCACGATGACTTGTCCACCCATGGAGGCCGATCGTTCCTCCATACCGATGATGCCGAGGCCTTTTTCAAATCTTTCCGCGCCAGCCCCATTATCCTTTACTTCGACTTTCACAAGCTTGTTCAGGACAATCACATTTACCGCAATTTGGGTGCTATTTTCCGCATACTTCATGGTGTTGGTGAGTGCTTCTGTCGTATTTTTTTGAATAACCTCCCATTGAAAAGCATTCACTTGGTCTATATCTCCATCATAGGTGAGGATGGTTTGTTTGTCATGCTTGGCTGTGAACTCATCGATGATTAATTTTAAACGATTAATGCCGACCTGCTCCGTTGATGGCTTCATATTTTTCAAAGTCAGCCGAATATGCTCAATCCCCTCCTGGGTAATTCCGATTGCATTTTGCAGCAGCTCCTCCGCTTTTTCCTTATCAACATGTAGCATCCGTTTGCTTGCCTCCATTTGAATGAGAGCCCCGGTAATCGCATGTCCGACATCATCATGGATCTGCTGAGAAATCCGATTGCGTTCCTCCAATCGGAACATATAAGCTGATTGCTTCAGATAGGTATCATTTTCATGAATTTGTTTGATTAATTTTTGATTCGTATTTCGCATCCAATCCAGCTGTTGTTCATTTTTGACGTGTTTTTGTTCATTGTATTTTTCAAATGTAAAAATAGTGATGGTATAAATGGCAACGAGCAGAAAAACCGCCTGCAGCTCCTGCTGGATATAAAATACAGGTGAAATTGCAAAAACGATTGGGATGATCGTCTTTTTTGTCCAAAGCTGGCACAATTCCAAAATGGACAATGGCATTAATAGAATAAAAATGGGATTGGCCTGCACACAGGCAATCAAGGTAATCGTAACCGATACCAGCAAAAAGAGACTGACGATATAGCGTTGTTTGAGGAGATGTATGGTAATATTCAATGATATATAAAGGAGAAGAAATAAAATCCCCCAGGCAAGATTTGGTGCTGCTGCATATAAAAAGGTGAGCATGATAAAGAAAATCAGAATTAGTTTACTCATGACGGTCATGCGCTCCATATCAATACACATTCCCCGTTAAGTAGTAAACCGCAATCTGGGTACGATGCTTCAAATTTGTTTTATCTAAAATGGTCGTAATATAATTCGCAACCGTCCCACCGGAAATAAACATATGCTCCGCAATCTCCTTATTGGAATAACCCTTGGCAATATAGGCCATGATTTCCAGCTCACGCTCTGTAAACAATTCTGTATCGATATGAGGCTGTGACGTCGGATTGACCAAGCTTTGTTTGATTTTATCCAACATAATATCCTGAATAATACTCGTACCATGATACACACTGATTAACGCATCACGAACGCGCTCCGGATCATTGTTCTTTAATAAATATCCCTTCGCCCCGTTCTTGATCGCACCAAGTATGTATTCATCATCATCAAACGTCGTCAAGATGACCGGCTTCGTCTCCGAAACAGCAACAATCTCCTTCGTTGCATCCACTCCATTCATCACAGGCATACGCACATCCAAAAGCGCAATATCCACCGCATGCTCCTTACAAAAATCAACAGCCTCCTGCCCATTCTCCACGAGGGCAACCACCTCAAACTCCTCATAAGTCGACAAAATAATATTCATACCCTCACGAATAAACGCATTATCATCCGCAATCATCACCGTAATCGCCATCTTCAAGCCTCCCAGCATATCGAAAAGACATTCTTCATTCAAATCATATAAGAAATAAACCCATTTGGCAAAATGATCCTGCCCGTCACACCCTGAAAAAGGAACCGGCACGCCGATTCCACCCCATCTTGAAAAGATTTTCGTATGCATGAAAAGAGTGGGGGATGGGACGTTTGGTGCGCAACTTCATGCAATCGGCACTCGAGTTCGGGCGTTTGATGCTCGACTTTATGCGTTTGGCGCTCGAGTTCGGCCAATTGGTGCTCGACTTTGTGCGTTCGGCGCTCGAGTTCGGTCAATTGGTGCTCGACTTTATGCAATCGGCGCTCGAGTTCGGCCAATTGATGCTTGACTTTGTGGAATCGGCGCACGAGTTCAGCCAATTGGCCCGCGAGTTGGCAGGTGAGACAGAGGTTAGACTAGTTATATGATGATGAAATCGGCAGCCGCCGATTTCTTTCCTTTTAAGGCATGCGACTTATCCCCAAAGCTATGCGAGTTTGGGCTAGATGTATGCGAGTTAATGACTAATGCATGCGACTTTACGCTAATCCCATGCGACAATCGTGGCAAGGCATGCGACTTTCGTTTAATCCCATGCGACTTCCAAGCCTCCGTATTCGATTCTCACCAATCCATAAAAAATAATGAAATGGTGGGGATCGGCATGCCGATTCCATACACGTTCCAATACCTTGTGCCGGGGATCAGCATTATGGATATACTAAATGGGGTATAGTTTTGGATTTCTGAAAACTTTCATGCGAAGGTGACAAGCATGCCGACGATAAAGGATACTTCCCGGGCTATCTTTTCCTTTCGCAATGGGATGGCATGTCATATGGTAAACTAACCTATAATGAAGTATACAACATGGATTCACATAAGCGGTTTGATTGCTATCCATAAATGAGTTGGAGCGAATGTGGTATGAAGGAACTGGAAAAAAGACTGATTTACTTATTTACGGGAGAGTTATTTGCGGTCACCACTTTTACTTTTATTTATCTGCGTGAGCTGGCGGCGAGCCAAAGCTATGCGCTCATGTATGCTTTAGGTGTGTTGAATTTTATCCTCCTGCAAAGTAGTTTTTACTGGTTTATAAAATGGTGCAGATGGAAGCGGAAAACTGCGTGTGTACCTGGTTTGATTCCCCTCTTTGCGGTGTTGAAAAAGGTGAATTTCATCCTCCTATTTATAGCACCATTGCTTTTTTTGCTGGAAATGTTCATGTGGAAACGCTCGACACTTCCTATTGAATTACTAGGTTTGTACGTTTATTTTTTCGCCATTATCGAGTACATCAATTACTTCCATATACAGTTGACGAATTATAAAAAAGGTAGAGGGAAAAGGCCGGTAATTGCGAGAGAGATTGACAGATGGCGGAAAACACACACAAGAAAAATAAACTAGGAGGGGAACGCATGCGACAAACGATAAAGGATACCTATGATCAATTAGCCCGCACGTATCAGGATGATATTGATGAGGGGAGTCCTTACAATGCGTACTATGAACGACCAGCGATGCTGGCGGCACTGCCGCAATCATTGGCTGGAAAAAAAGTACTCGATGCTGATTGCTCAGCAGGTTGGTATAGTGAAAGGCTGTTGGAACGTGGGGCAACCGTAACTGGAATGGATATTAGTCCGGAAATGATCAAGGCAGCAAAAGCCCGTTTGGGGAAAAAGGCTAGCTTTAACTGTCATGATTTGGAGAAACCGTTGCCGTTTGAGCGAGATACCTTTGATATTATCATTTGCTCGCTGACGCTCCATTATATAAAGGATTGGTCGCAGCCGATGGCGGAATTTGCTCGCGTGTTAAAGCCGGGTGGGATTTTGTTATTTTCTGTGCATCACCCCTTTATGGATTTTACAAGATTTGAATGTGCGGATTACTTTGACACCATTCAACTAACCGACAGATGGCATAAACCGAGCATTACCATTGATGTGAGCTTTTACCGGCGCCCGTTGCAGCAAATTATCCATGCACTTGTACCCAAGTTTATGATAGAAGAGCTGATAGAGCCACAGCCACTTGAAAAAATGAACGAAGCAAATGGCGATGCCTATAACTATCTGATGACGAATCCTCATTTTCTTATAGTAAAAGCAACATCAAAAAAAGGATTGTTGAAGGAGAAAAAATAGATGCATAGAAAAGGGTTTATTGTCCTATTTTTACTTAGTTTTTCATCATTACTGATTTCCTTAAAATTATTTTGGAATATGGGGATATTTGTAGATGCGTATCATACCAGTCCTGACGTTGTTAATGGTGGAGAATTTTGGCTGCGGATGGATTGGTTGCGGTTGTTGCTGCTATTTATCCTTACTGTGATAACCGGCATCGGCATGTTTCAAAAGGGTACACATAGCAAATAAAAAGGAATCGCCTAGAAGACGATTCCCTCAGAAAGCGTTTACAAAATGAAGCGAATTATTTTATAAGCTTATTTTTTTGTCCAATATTGTGGTGTATATGGCGGTTCCCAACCAGGGAAGGAATAATGGCTTACCCGTGAAACATAGGTCGTACCATTATACGTCACCTCATCACCAGTAGAATACCAGGTGTAAGCCTGCCATTGTGGTGCAGATGGTGCTTGTCCATCATCGCCACCATCATTACCAAGTGCAGACTGTACCGCTGCATTGGCATTGACAATCCCATGGCCATATTCATAGCTAGAGCCTGCATTTTCAGCTGTTGCTGTTAAAATAGACCTTGCAGACTGCACAGAAATATTAGGATTTGCCGATCTCATCAAGCCGAGTACACCTGCCACATGTGGCGTTGCCATCGAGGTTCCGGACATACTCGCATAGCGATTATTCGGCACCGTGCTGTAAATATTAGAACCAGGCGCCATGACATCCAATCCCGATCCATAATTGGAAAAATAGGAACGAGATTTATTGGAGGTGACGGACCCAACCGCTATCGAACCGCTATATGCTGCTGGATAAGATACCGTACTGACGCCGTCATTTCCAGTTGCTGCAACGACAATGGTACCTTGGTTGTTCGCAGCTGAAATAGCTTCGTCCATTCCTTGGAAATATCCGCCGCCACCAAGCGACATATTGATCACATCTGCACCGATACTTGCAGCATAAGTGATTCCCTCCATAATGCCGTACATGGAACCATAGCCATCATCGCCAAGCACCTTAACAGGGATTAGCGTCGCATTTTGCATGACTCCAGAAACGCTGCCATAGCTAGCGATTGTACCCGCAACATGTGTACCATGCCCAGCACGATCCCCAGTATCACCACCAACAAAGCTTCTGCCCAATGAGGTGTTCACCAAATTGCTTAAACTAGCATGGTAACTATCAATCCCCGTATCTAGCACAGCAATTCTTGTACTGCTTGAACCAGTAACATGCTGCCATGCCTGTGGAGCTTTGATCATATTGTAATGCCATTCCTGATTCGGATGCACTGCCATTGGTTTCGCCTTATCCAAAGATGTCTCCAATGCTTGCATCATATAGTTTTCATGAATATATCTCACTTTCAAATCCATATGTTCCAAGGTTTTCTTAAGCTCTGATTTTGCCTGAGTCAAACTGTGATAGGTGGATTCCGCATACTCAACCAAATAAACCAATCCCATTTCATCCACTAAGTCCTGCTTCATTACCTGCTCAACATCCGTTTGCAGGCTATTTAGTAATGACTTGGTAACCTGAAAACCTGCCTTGGACAATTGATCAGAAGCCAATAACATGTCATGCGTCTGTTTCAAAGAAGCTTTCTCAGCATCCGCTTCAATGGAAATGACCAACTGTCCATCCACAAATTCAAACTCCGAATCCGCATTAGAACGCTTGTCCGATTCCGCCATGACCTGCCCCGCAAACACCAGTGCCCCAATCAAAACAGACAGAAACAAAACGACACTACCAATGGACCTAAAAGATTTACTCACAAAAACCCTCCTTTGTTTTTCCCCAAAAAATTTGGCTTGAGCATGCTCTACTAGGGGATTACATAAATTGTAACAAAAGACAAAATTATTTAAATATGTAAAAATAACTGTTTTTATAGCGGGAAATTCAAAAATATGGTAATTAATATCCATGACAAATTATGCTATTTATTACCAAATCACGCGGTAAATCAATGGCTGGCGGAGGTAGCTTGGATCGCTGCCTGAAGTCGCGCGCCAATCGTGTGAACTTGCGCGCTAACCAGGTAAAGTCGCGCACCAACCCCGCCAACTCGTGTCACCAAACAAAAACGTTTTAGACTAAGGATGGAATCAGCTTGCTGACTCCCACCTAAACCAATGCAACAAGGGTAAAAATCGGCAACAGCCGATTTCCACAATACATTTCATTTCCTCCCGAATATATTATCAGATTTTTCAGAGCGTCAATGTTATACTTGAAGTACATAGGTATTGGCTGAAAAGGGGGCTAATTGGATGGAAATTGGGTCTGTATATCTGAAAATTATTCGGTCCAGATTTAGCAATGTGAAGGAGCTTGGAGATCGAACGCTTAGCCAATTATCGGAGACGGAGATGCATTGGCGTCCGAATGAATCTTCAAATAGTGCTGCGATTATTGTGCAGCATATGAGCGGAAATATGGTATCGCGGTGGACTGATTTTTTAACGACAGATGGGGAAAAGACCACAAGAAACCGGGATCGGGAATTTGAAGAGCATATCAATTCGAAACAGCAATTGCAGGATGTTTGGGAAAAAGGCTGGGAAGTACTTTTTCATGCAGTGGATGGTTTACAAAGTCAGGATTTGCTCGCAACCATTACGATTCGCGGGGAAAGTCATTATGTGCTCGAAGCGATAGAAAGGCAGCTGGCACATTATGCTTATCATGTTGGGCAAATTGTTTATATTGGAAAGCAATTGAAGTCAGTGGATTGGGAAACACTTAGCATTCCTAAAGGAAAGTCTACGGAATATCTGCGAGAGCAATTGAAAAAACATCGTACCTAATTCGGCGCTGCAAGGTGAACAAATTTGGGAGGTGGAACACATGCCAAGACTTCTAAAAATCATGCTATTCTTTACGCTTGGATTACCAAGTCTTGTAACGGTTCTTCGGATAGCGACAGATTCCCTGCTTGGAAATCCGCTTGACTGGTTTTCCTATACGGCATCTTTCTTCGGCATCGCAGCGGGCGGACTCATTTTCGCAACCCCATTATATTACCTCATTTCAAAATCGAACGAAGAATAATGGCGTGACGAAGGTCGATGTAAAGATCTTCATACGGAAATACGAGATAGAAAATCTGCCTGTGCAAGGACTTTGTATGACCCATAAAGAAAGACAGCAGTATTCCTTGAAAAACAAAATAAAAAGGGAACAAATGTTCTTGATAATATATTTTTGTTAGTGTATGATGTATCTAACAATTTTTTTACTTTTTAGACGGTTTAAACAAAATATGGAGAGCGTGTGCACATGATGAATGAATATATTCGATTAATCAAAACGTTATTACTTTCATATGAGAATCAAGATAATGCAGTAATCATGAAAAAATATATGCGTGACCAATTTGCATTTATTGGTATGAAAGCCCCGCAAAGAAAAGAATTAGTACGGAAGCTGATTAAGCTTAATGGTATACCATCGGAGGATGAATTTCCATCTGTTATCGCTGAACTTTGGCAAGCGCCAGAACGAGAATATCAATATCTTGCTTTGGAATTGCTAGATCGAAAAATGAAGCATTTCGAGGAAAAAGACATGGAATGGTTGGAGAATCTTATTGTAAATAAGTCATGGTGGGATACCGTCGATTGGATTGCGTCCAAGCATATAGGCAGTTATTTTATGCAATATCCAGGGAACAAAAATGACATCACACGCCGCTGGATCGATTCAAATGATATATGGCTAAAGCGGACCGCAATATTATTTCAATTAAAATATAAAACACGAACAGATGAAAAACTATTATATGCATATATCAATCAATGTCTTGGATCAACTGAATTTTTTATAAATAAAGCGATTGGCTGGGCACTAAGGGAGTATTCGAAAACAAACCCACAATCGGTGATCGACTTTGTTGAGCAAACCCCATTAACCAAACTCAGCAAAACGGAAGCATTGAAGGTAATTAAGAAGAAGCAAAAGCAGCTGTGAATCTCGCAGTATATAGTAGTAATCTACAGAAACCCGGAGGACATCATGGAACTATTAACCTATGAAAAAAGCTACGAAAAAAAGATTAAAGATTATCACCTATCTGCAGAACAGCTTCGTTTTACTGGAACACCAAAGGAATGTGTTTCGCAATCGGAAACAGACGCTAACAGACATTGTATATTGGCGCTTGAAAATCATGAACTCGTAACATTTTTTGTTCTTCATGAAAAGGAAGGTGTGAAGCCTTACGCTGAAAATCCACATGCTATGCTATTACGTGCCTTTTCCACGGATCTGCACCATCAGGGCAAAGGCTACGCTAAACAGGCTTTATTACAGTTACCGGCATTTATCAAAAAGCAATTCCCGCAAATTAATGAGGTTGTCCTAGCAGTTAATGTGAAGAACACGGCAGCACAATCGCTCTATAAAAAATGCGGCTATGTGGACGAAGGAGTTCGAAAAATGGGCAGAAAAGGTGAGCTAGTCATTATGAATTATCACTTTAAATAGCGTTTTAGGAAAAATTAACTTTTGGGAGGAAACGTTGATGGAGTTTAAGATAAATCGTGACTATTTTTATCAAGCTATTTTAGATGTCGGTAGGGCCATCTCGTCCAAATCAACACAAATCATTTTGAATGGCATCAAAATAGAAGCAAAATCAGATTACCTAACACTTACAGGAAGTAATTCAGATTTCTTTATTGAAAAGACAATTCCGAAAGTAAAGAATGAACTGCTCATTTATGAAGTTTATCAAACAGGAAGCATCGTTATTCACGCCAAATATATTAGCGAAGTTATTCAAAAAATACCTGATGATATTTATTTAAAAGTGAATGATAATCAATCTGTAACGATACAATCAGAGGAAATAGTTACTACATTAACCGGTCTTGATGCAGAAGAATATCCACTCCCTCAAGAAATAAATATAAGCAATAAAATGACGATTCCAAGTGAAGATTTAATAGAAATGATAAAACAAACCGCATTTGCTGCCTCGAAAAGCGAAACCAGGCCTGTACTTACAGGTGTAAACTTTCATTTTCAAGACAATTTATTCAGTTGTTCAGCAACAGATAATCAAAGGCTGTCTTTAAAAAGTCACCCTATACAATCCAATGTAACTGGATCCTTTGTTGTACCTAGAATATCCTTACTTGAACTTATAAAGTTATTAGGAAGTATCGCCCCCACAGAAATTGATATATTTGCCACCAAAAACAGCATCATGTTTAAATCGAAAAGCTTGTTATTATATTCAAAATTAATAGAAGGAGAGTATCCCAATACAGCCGGTTTACTATCCAAGCAAGCCCGTACTAGAATTACGCTGGATACAAAGCAATTATTAAAAGGGGTCGAGCGGGCGAACATATTTGCTAGTGAAAAACGAAATAACAATGTAAGGTTTCAAATCGTGGACAAATCAAAAATTAATATCTCGTCTCAAGCTTCTGAAATGGGGGAAATTGAAGAGACACAACAAATGAAGCAAATCTCAGGTGAAGAAGAGCTAAATATCTCACTCGACGCTAATTTTATGATAGATGCATTGAGAGCAGTTAAAGAAAAGGAAATAAACCTTTATTTTAACAGTTCTATGCAACCGATTCTGATTTTGCCTATCGGAGATGATTCGCATATGCAACTCATTTCACCTGTGAGATCACATTGATGTATACGTGGAGCTGAAAGTACTAGATGACAATTTTTTTGGAGGAAAATGATGATACTTGAACTTAACCATACGGAGTTCTACAAATGTAGAAATTTATTAGCAGAACCTGGTCAAATTGAAGCAAAAGCGATTATAGAAGGGATGAATCCAGGGAGGATTTGGGTGGATAATATAGATAACCCGACTACTGGTTTTATTTGGTTAGGCAATCATGATGGCTTTATTTTCATAGGCAATGAGGAAAATAATAGATTTAATACAGAAATAAATTACCTTATAGATAAGGTAATTATTCCAGAGGCAAAAAAAGTAGGACTAACCTGGTTTGAAGCCATTGGAAATCATCAAAAATGGGACCAAACGTTGAAAAAAATATTTGAGCATCGTAAGTTGGGAAATTGGAATCAACGTGTGTATATGCTACAAAAACGCAATGGTAATGTTTTTAAAGAACCTGCCGTATCAAGGGACTATCAAATCGTGAAAATGAGAGATGTTTTATTGGAGGACAGGAAACAATTAATTAAAAATACAACTTTTCTGCAATCAAAAATAAAGGAATTTTGGCCATCCTATGAAGAATTTTTAATGAACGGTATTGGATATTGTGTTTTATATAAGAATGAAATTGTTAGTATCTGTTTTACCGGCTTTGTAGTCGGAAATGTCCACTGTGTTGACATTGAAACCCTGAAGGAACATAGAGGAAAGAACCTTGCAAAAAAAGTTGCATTTGCATTTATCAAGGAGTGCTTGGAAAGTAATCTTGTTGCATATTGGGACTGCATGGAGTCTAACAAACCTTCGATAGCGGTTGCAGAAAACCTTGGATTTGAACTGGTATTCAACTATACAGGATATGAATTTCAAATGTAATCATGCTGGCCTTTCTATTCCAGCCCAATAAGCTAGACTAATATATCTGATAAAAGGAGTGTTTTGAAATGACTACAAAATATCCGATTTTGAATCAAATGAATGGCATTTTCGTTCACGTTTCTAATTTGAGGAATTCCGTAAAATGGTATGCTGATTTACTTGGGTTGGAAATTGATCTAAGCCTTGTGAAATCACCGGTTTTTAATATGCCTATCAGTGGAACCACATCTCTAACTTTAGATGATCACACATTTGATCCTGATTTCGTTCATCATGCGAATGCAAGTCCGTTATTTAATTTCTATGCACCGAATATTGATGAGGCGTACCAATACGTTCAGGACAAGGGTATTCAAATTGTTAGAGAAACAGAATGGGTAGGCGATACGGCTTGGTTTAATGTTCAAGATCCAGATGGGAATGTCATCATGATTTGCAATTGCTGATACGGTAATGTTTAAAATATTTCCTCCCTGCATAACGGTGCATCATAAGTCGGATGATGTATCTTCATTCCTGCTAATCTATGAGTGAAAGGAGGTCATCAAAATGGATACGTTTCATCACATGAATGATGCTTTGAACTATATCGAAGACCATTTAACCGATAATATTGATATCGAGGAAGTTGCGAAACGGGCATTATGCTCATCCTACCACTTTCGGCGCATGTTTTCGTTTTTGTCAGGTATTTCACTATCGGAATACATTCGGAGGCGGCGTCTAACGCTAGCTGCTTTTGAATTGCGTGATAGTGATTTGAAAGTTATCGATGTGGCCGTGAAATATGGATATCATTCGCCAGATTCTTTCACGCGGGCTTTTCAACTTCTGCATGGAGTCACACCATCAGAGGCTAGAAATAATGGACAGATGATCAAAGCGTATCCGAAAATGACCTTCCAGTTATCCATCAAGGGAGGAATAGAAATGAATTATCGAATGGAAGAAAAACCTGCTTTTCGTATCGTTGGATTAAAGAAAAGGGTTCCGATCCAATTTGATGGGGTGAACCCGGAGATTGCTGCGATGTGGCAGAGTTTGGATTCGAAATCTATAAGTACGTTAAAATCACTTTCTAATATGGAACCCGCTGGAATGATCAGTGCATCGACAAATTTTTCGGAAGGTAGAATGGAGGAAAAAGGTGGCCTGGATCATTATATAGGCGTGGCAACAACGAAAGCATGTCCGGAATCCTTTTCCCAACTTGAAGTGCCAGCACTAACCTGGGCTGTTTTTCAAGCAATTGGGCCCTTTCCTGAAAAACTGCAAGATATTTGGGGACGCATTTATTCTGAATGGTTTCCAGCATCAAATTACGAACAAGTTGAAGGTCCGGAAATACTATGGAATGAGAGTAAAGATACCAGTTCACCACAATATAAAAGTGAAATTTGGGTTCCTGTTCAGAAGAAATAAACTGCTTTTATCCCTGTTGTAGATGTGCAGCAGGGATAGAGTCATTTTCAGACGCGTAAATAAAAGGTCGGCACCTGAATCTAAAAAGGAAAAGCCAAAAGATGCAGCCAATGCGCCTCACATAAAATATATCGAAGCGAAAACGATTACGGGTAACATTTTTAGAAATGCGTTATTGAGGTAAATGAAGCATTCGAAATGAACGGGTTAAGCCCAATCCATCCTGATAAAATGGTATAGTTGTACTAGATAATTATTTTAAAAAGATTTGTGTTGGGTGAGAGAGGAAGTCTTTATTTGAAAATAAGCATTAGAAATCATGTCATTTTATTGATTTTGTTAACGGCAGCTGCAGTCTTATTTGTCGGATTGGATGAACAAGTAAACGTAGATAATCCTAGTTTTCAAAGCATATTCTTCATTATTGCTACGTTTATTGTCGTCATGACGATTAATATTATCTTAAGAATGATTATTTATAAATATCCTGATTTTTTACAGAAAGGCATCTGGGAAAATCCAATTCATACCCTTTTCATCGGTACTTTTTCCTTGGCTGTTGTATTAATCGCCTTTATGATGATTGCAAATAACCTGGAATGGAGTCCAACGATAAATAAGGCGTTGACATTTCTGATGGCCTATCCGGTTGCTTTTATTTTGATTGTGATGGTGGATGCTTTCTTAAGCCGCATATATCAGGCGGACAGGGATAAGCGATTATTTATTAGCTCCATGGCAATCGTATTGGGACTCGCTGTGATGATTATTTTTAGTTTGTTGCAGACGTTGTAAGTACAGGAAATTGAATTTTTTCTAGAACTGGGATATAATGAAATGAAATAGAATACTTGAACGTTTTCTAGGGTTCCGCAACAGAGGTTGGTCTGGTCCGAGAGAAAACGCATAGCTTCTTGATTGCTATGTCACGGAAGGATAAAAGCCTGGGAGATACTGTTTAATAACAGTGTTTTCCGGGCTTTTTTTATTTTGGAGGTGTTAGTGATGAAAAGAAATTGGATGAAGGTATTTTTGGCTGCTTTTTTAGAAATCTTTTGGGTGATTGGCTTGACCCATTCCTACGATATATGGACTTGGACAGGTACGATTATCTTGATTATTGTTAGTAACTATTTAATGATTACTGCGACGAATACACTTCCTGCTGGAACGGTTTATGCCGTTTTTGTAGGACTGGGAACGGCGGGGACCGTCCTTGCCGGGATCATATTCTTCGAGGAGTCATTTAGCTGGATAAAAATAGGCTTAATCGCAACTTTATTGCTAGGTGTCATTGGCTTAAAAATCGTTACACCCGAAAAGTCAACGAAAGGAGTGGAATCCTAATGGCATGGTTCATCTTGATTATAGCTGGATTATTAGAAACTTTTGGTATTGCCATGATCAATCGCCTGACTAATAAACGAAATTGGCAGACGGTTGTTTTGCTCATATTCGGATTTGGTTCAAGTCTCATTCTGCTTAGCTACGCCTTGCAAACTATTCCAATGGGAACAGGATATGCAATCTGGACAGGAATTGGAGTAGTTGGAGGAGCCCTTGTCGGCATGATATGTTACCGTGAGTCGAAGGATTGGCGCAGGATTATGTTTATTACGATTGTATTATGCTCTGCCATTGGTTTGAAAATGGTTTCTTAAATAAAAAAGAAGCTTCTGGATTTTGTCAATGGTATAGTGAGGTTAGCATATTTTTAGGGGAGTGGAATGTAATTGCGAGTTGCGCTTCAGAAAGCTAATGATAGCGACAGACATGTATTAAAAAATCTATATTCATTATATTTGCATGACCTTTCCAGATTCACTGTCAACATACAACTGGGAGCAGATGGCCATAATCGTTGGAGATTGATTTTGCGAAATGATTTTCGTATTGTCTGCAGTTGTTTTAGCAGAAACCAATAAAACAAAGCTAAGGATGAGAACCGGGAGAAGGATTTTTTTCATGAGAACACCGCCTTTCATGGATAATGTCCCCATGTACGGACCTCTTTATGCTCACTTTGTTATGCTGAAATGTAGTGATGGGAGGAATGATTTATGCCGGTTTGTGAAAACTGTCATCGTAAGTGGAGCTGGAAACAAACGATTCGAAAAACAACGACGCTAGACCCGGCTATGAGCTGCCCATATTGTGGAGAAAAACAATATCAAACACAGAAATCCAAAACGAAAATCGGAATAATAACAGCGTGCATATTGTTGGCAATGCCGATCTTATTACTTTTGGAGGCACCAAAAATAATGATGATTAGTTTATTACCATCGTCATTTATTGTCGGCATGCTAGTCTATCCATTTTTTGTAAAAATAAGCAGCAAAGAACAATTTATTGATTTCTTCAAAAATGATGCATGATAACGATGAAATTGGCACTGCCGATTTCTATATCTTGTTCATGCTGTCCTAAGATTGCCTGAGAGTGTAACGACTCGCACGCCAACTACCTGCTAAAGAATCAATATGAGGGAATCGGTCTGCCGATTCCAACCCCATTTCTTTTTTTTAAAAATATATTCATCTGATTTGGCTAGAAAGTCGCATAGGTTTGGGTAAAAGTCGCATGCCTTTGCCTCAAAGTCGCATGCCTATGCCCGAAAGTCGCATGCCTTGACCTCAAACTCGCATGCCTAAGCCTGAAAGTCGCATGCCTTTGCCCCAAAGTCGCATGCCTATGCCCGGAAGTCGCATGCCTTTGCCCGGAAGTCGCATGCCTATGCCCGGAAGTCGCATGCCTATGCCCGGAAGTCGCATGCCTATGCCCGGAAGTCGCATGCCTATGCCCGAAAGTCGCATGCCTTGACCTCAAACTCGCATGCCTAAGCCTGAAAGTCGCATGCCTTGACCTCAAACTCGCATGCCTTTGTCCGAAAGTCGCATGCCTTTGCCCCAAAGTCGCATGCCTATGCCCGGAAGTCGCATGCCTATGCCCGGAAGTCGCATGCCTTTGCCTCAAACTCGCATGCCTATGCCCGGAAGTCGCATGCCTATGCCTGAAAGTCGCATGCCTTTGCTCGGAAGTCGCATGCCTATGCTCGAAAGTCGCATGCCTTGACCTCAAACTCGCATGCCTTTGTCCGAAAGTCGCATGCCTTTGCCTGAAAGTCGCATGCCTTTGCCCCAAAGTCGCATGCCTTTGTCCGAAAGTCGCATGCCTTTGCCTGAAAGTCGCATGCCTTTGCCTGAAAGTCGCATGCCTTTGCCTGAAAGTCGCATGCCAAGACACCGAAGTCGCATGGGCTTAGTAAGAAGTCGCATGCCTTGACCTCAAACTCGCATGCCTTTGTCCGAAAGTCGCATGCCTTTGCCTGAAAGTCGCATGCCTTTGCCCGAAAGTCGCATGCCTATGCCTGAAAGTCGCATGCCTTTGCCCCAAAGTAGCATGCCTTGGCTCCAAAGTCGCATGCCAAGACACCGAAGTCGCATGCCTTGCGCCTAAACTCGCATGCCTCAAATGAGAAGAAATCGGCAATTGCCGATTTCAACATCATTTAAAAAGCCCAAATCTTAAATCTCTCGCAAACTCGCGTGCGAACTAGCCGTACTCGCTCACCGACCGCCCGAAGTTGAGTGCCACCCAGCCGAACTCTCGCACCAAACAAACCAATCTCGCGCGTCCACCGTCCACCAACGATTTATGTTCAGCATATGCAATTGTTCCGGATCCATTTGGTGTTGTCATTTAGCTTTGTGTTACATTACATGGTTTTTAAGCACAATAAAATTTTAAAATTTCCATATAAGCGAATCAACGCAAGCCAATGACACGGCACGCATTTTATAGGGTGGGAACGTCAACACAAGTCTGGTTCTTTTTTTAATGATATGATAATGTTGTAAAGTCTAGTGATTACACTTATTCGATAGCAGGATTTGGGATCATTGGTGTAGAATAAGTACAAGAGGATAGGAAATTGTTGGGAGAAGGTGAAGGAATGGCCAAATCAGAAATGATGGAATGGGTTAAACCACTTTTAATAGCTGTTGTTATTGTTCTTGCAGTAAGAATATTTTTGTTTACTCCTGTTGTGGTAAAGGGTTCATCGATGGAGCCGACTTTGCATGATAAGGAACGCATGATTGTCTGGAAAATCGGGGAGCCGGAAAGATTCGATATTATTGTTTTTCATTCACCGATTGAGGGCAAGGATTTGGTGAAGCGGGTGATTGGCTTGCCGGGCGACCATATTGCATATAAAGATGATGTTTTATACATTAATGGAGAGCCATACGAAGAAGATTATTTGGATGAATATAAAAGTCAGGTAACAGATGGACCCCTGACAGAACCTTTTACCTTGGAGCAGACACCAGTGGCAAGTGCTGTTGTTCCTGAAGGGCATGTATTTGTTTTAGGTGACAATAGAAGAGACAGTCAAGATAGTCGGGACCTTGGAGCAATTCCAATAGAGGATGTAGTCGGAAAATCAAAATTAATATATTTTCCGATTAAGGATATTAAATTTATTAAAGATCATGACGAATGATAAATCATGAATGGCCTTACCGTTAGAATGAAGTGAATATAATTTTATAAAATAAATTCAGTCTAATTTCCTGGGAAATAAGTAGGGGATTAGACTTTTTTGTTGAAAAATGTATCTTTACTAATTTACAGTTTATAGTTTCACTCATGCTTGTTCAATATGTGCTTTTCAGCTTTAGAAATAATCTCAATACATACAGGCAGCACTACAGAAGTTTTACACATTGCTGATTTATTTCATGTATTTCTAATCACAACCTTATATATAAACGGGTGTTTTTGACGTTGGCAATCTCATTTCTGCTATTTTATATCGGGTAGGATATAATATAGGTTCATATATTCATGCGAATAGGTGATTTAACTGCATACCAATTTATTAAGTAAAGGAGCATTTCCATGGCTAAACATAAAATATACACGATGAGCTTTGCAAGTGTTTATCCGCATTATGTGAAAAAGGCGGAGAGAAAAGAGCGTACCAAATCAGAGGTTGACGAAATCATACGCTGGTTGACCGGCTATCGCCAAGAAGGATTGCAACAACAGTTGGATAACGAAACCGACTTCGAGCATTTTTTTGCGGAAGCCCCAGCAATGAATCCAGCAAGGACACTCATCAAGGGTGTTATTTGCGGCGTTCGCGTCGAAGAAATTGAAGAACCATTAATGCAGGAAATCCGATACCTCGACAAACTTATCGACGAATTAGCAAAAGGAAAAGCAATGGAGAAGATATTGCGAGGATAAAATAAATAATGATACCAATTTGGTTGCGTGCCTCCATACATGTAACCAATTTTTTTATGATAAATTTGAAGAAGGAAGTAACTGGAAAGTAGTGTGCTGGCGGTTCAAAACAGGAATGTTCTTTACAAATATAGTTAGTAGAATTTTTAATTTAAAGATTAAAAATTTGGGGGTTTCCGGCAGTAGTAATGGTGATAAGGAGGTGGTACTATCCATAGAGGAAATAGAAAGGTATGGTTGCTTTATGAATGATTACGATGGGAAAGTTACTTATGAGAAATATAAAGCTACACTTATTTCTTTCATCTTGACAATTATAAACTTTGTTTCCTTGGGGGCTAGTGTTGGAAAATTTATTATTGGTAATAGATACAGGTGAAAAAGCTTGAAAGATTGACCAATCAAAATTACTGTGTTAAAATTTTAAATAAACTGAATAATAGATTGCATGTGACTAACTTGATTAGGCATGACAGATTATGGCTCGCCATTTTATTTGTCATGTCTTTTTATTTTTTGCAGATTTAAATAATGAGTAGCATGTCAATCTATAATTTTATGAGAGGCGGTGAAAAGAAAATTATTACATTTTAGCCAACAATACATGAAGTTTTAATATTGAAAATGAGGTCCCATCTGTTAGTACAATAGAGCAAAGTAGATAATTATAAACTATTTAGAATGGGTGATTTACATGATTATAAGTAAGGATAAATTTTTATGTCTAAATTTTGTAAGCGTTTTAATGCTAGTATTAAACTTATTTACTGGAACAGTTGTTTTAGCAGAAAATAATCGTGAAACGTATCACAATGCAGAAGAAGTATTAAAGTATATTGAACAGATGGAGCCTAAAATATCAAGCGATGGAAAATCAATCGTTTTGCCGGAGTCACCTGATCCAAATTATGAAGTATCCTTATACGGTTCAGATAATAAACAAATCATTGATATGGATCTTCATTATTATCAGCCACTTAGCGATATGAATGTTAATGTTTTGTATAAGGTTACAAACAAAAAAGATAAAACCGATAAAGCTGTTTCTAATGATGATATTCTTGTAAAAATAAAAGGACAATACGAGAATAAAGAAGGAGATAATTCAGTTCCTAATGTCATGCCAGGTCTTAGAGAATGGAAGGGTCTACAAGGAACGTTCACTCTGTTAGATGACTCTCATATAATAGTAGACAATTCTAATGCAGATCAGTTAATGGAAACAGCAAATAAAATCCAAGGTTATATTGAAAAAATGGTTGGTAAAAAGCTAGATATTAAAAAGGGTTCTAATGCTTCTAAAGGAGATATTTATCTAACATTAAATGACGAACAAGCCCATTTAGGACATGAGGGTTATACATTAAATATTGATAATAGTATTAAAATAAATGCACCTGACGTAAAGGGGGTTCAGTATGGAGGCATTTCACTGACCCAGATTCTTTATCAATCCGATGATCAAAGTTCCGTTCCTAAAGGATACGTGAGAGATTATCCTAAATATGAAGTACGTTCTGGAATGATTGATGTGGGAAGAATGTTTATACCTTTAGAAAAGGTCGAGGAAATGGCAGAATATATGTCATGGTTTAAGTTGAATGAACTTCAAATGCATATTAATGATTACTGGGGAGCAACGGAGTACGCTGCATTCCGTGTTGAAAGTAAAAAGTATCCTGAAATAAATGCGAAAGACGGTTATTATCCACAAGACGAATATATAGCATTCCAAAAGGAAATGGCTAAACATGGGATTGACGTTGTTACGGAGATTGATACGCCCTATCATGCTGAAAGTTTTAGAGCAGTAAACCCAGATATGATGTTAAAAAAAGGGTCATTAGACATCACAACTCCTGAAAAGCGAGAGCTGGTCTATGCGTTTATAGAATCATTACTTGATGAATTTTTAGGAGAAGGGCCAGAAGATGACAATCGTGTCGTCCAAAGTGATAAATTTCATATTGGAACAGATGAGTATGATAAAAAATACTCCGAAGAAATGAGAGCTTATACCGATCATTTTATTAATTATGTAAATAATAAAGGGTATGAAACAAGACTCTGGGGATCATTGGGTAAAAATGGTTTTGATGGAGAAACACCTGTGAATAGCGATGCAACAATGAATATATGGGCCACTCATTGGTCAGATGTGCGAGAAATGTATGATATGGGCTTTGATATCATTAATACTACAGGTACGGATTTATATATTGTACCGATTGGAAATGCTGGCTATCCTGATTACTTAGATATCAAGCAAAAATATGATGAATGGGATGTAAATAAATTTAGACCAAAAAGTTCAGGTGGGGTCGGAGGAGCAAATATGCCGTTTGCCCATCCACAAACGAAAGGTGCTGAATTTGCTGTATGGAATGATATGACATCTTTTTCTGGTGGTTTATCTAGTTATGACATATTTGATCGGTTCAAGGATGCAGTTATGTTGGTGTCAGAAAAAACTTGGTATGGAGAAAAAACAGATGGACAGACAGCTGAAGAGTATATGAAACGTGTAAGTTCCCTAGAAAATGAAATACCTATGTCAAACCCTTTAAGATATATAGAATCAGAGACTGAGGTGGTAACGAAATACAATTTTGACTCAGTTGAAGATAATACAGTTCACGATTTATCGGGTAATAATTATAATGCAAAAATACATGAAGGTAATTTAGTGGATCGTGAAGATGGAAAAGCATTACATTTAGATGGTAATGGCTATCTTGAACTACCAATTGATTCAATTGGCTACCCATATAGCGTATCATTTGATATAAAATTAGATGAAGGATCCCGTGAGAATGCGACTCTATTTTCTGGAGATGAAGGTAATTTTTATCTTAATATAGATGGCTCAGGGAAACTAGGGTTTGAAAGAAATGAGAAAACATCAGAAAACAGTAAGTATAAATTTGAAAATTATAAATTCAGTCATGACTATGTGCTTAAAGAGAATGAGTGGACTAACATAATTTTAACTGGAAATAACCGTGAAACATCCCTATTTATTGACGGGAAAAAAGTATCGACTTCTACTCAAATTAATAAATTAGAAAGAAGAACCGGAGATTCATCTTCCTTTGTTCTCCCATTAGAAAAAATTGGTGAAGGTATAAAAGGTCAAATTGATAATTTTATATTAACTAACAACCAGTTGGAAAATAGTTTGCAAGATAATATCGCATATAACCAAAAGGTAACCGCATCATCTGAGTACAATAGCTCCCAAGCAGCTTCATTTATAACTGATGGGAATTTTGGAACCAGATGGGGATCCAATTATAAATATGATACTGAAGAAGAAAAAGATGATCAATGGGTTACCATAGAATTAGATGATGTATATGATTTGAGTATGGTTAAGGTTTTTTGGGAAAAAGCCCGTGCAAATAAATATGAATTACAAGTGTCAAAGGATGGTGAAAACTTTGATACAGTATACTCACATACTAGTGATTCGACTCAAGGCCAATATGATACCATTGATCTAAATGATATTGAAGCCAAATATGTAAAAATAGATATGTCCGAAAGAGCTACGACATATGGATACAGTATTTTTCAAGTCGAAATGTATGAGAATACGGATATCAAAGAAAGTGGAGAGAAGCTTATTAACCAAATTGAAGACCTATTATCTTCTTTGCCAAAAGATAGTGGGGGCGCGAAGGAAAGGGAAGAATTAAACTCTGCAAAAGAGGAATTAAAATCATATATAACTGAAACGGATTTGGATATCTTCACATATGATAGACTTGCTAAAAAAAATAGAGATAGACTAGAAGCGTACAAAGATTCAATGAATCAACCACATAATTTGGCGTATCAACAAAAAGTGACTGCTTCTACACAATACAACGGTACGAATAGAGCTGTAGAAAATATGGTTGATGGGGATTACGAAACCAGATGGGGATCTCAATATAATGTTGAACCCGATAAAAGAGATAATCAATGGGTTATGATTGAGCTTAATGAAGAAAAAACTTTAGATACAGTTAAAATTAATTGGGAAAATGCGCGGGCTAGCAAGTATACGATATTAACATCAACGAATGGAGAAGATTTTCAAGAAGCATATTCCTACTATAATTCTTCACCAAAAGGTAATCAGGACATCATTGATTTAGGTGAGATATCAGCAAAGTTTATAAAATTAGAATTAAATGAACCGACGACAATATATGGATATAGCATTTATGAGCTTGAGCTGTTTGATTATACGGATACAAATAAATTAATTCATGAAGCGGAGCAGCTTATACAAGAGGGAGCGGGAACAGAAAATATAAGAGAAGAATTAATAAAAGCGCTAGATAGTTGGTATGGCTTTCTAACTAGTAATGAAAAAGATGCAATTCAGTATAATAAGTTAATCAAAACAATTAGTGATAAAATATTTGCATTTCAACTTCCGCAAACTGCTACTGAAATGATACCGCATATAGAGCGTCTTAATGATGAAGGAGCATTTAAAAATATGGCTGACTTCAAATTGTTAAAAACACATTTAACTTCAGTTAGTCACTTTGAAAATCAGGGAAATAAATCAAAAGTGGTACGACACATGGAAAGTTTGTACCAATTGTTGGATTATCAGAAAGACAATTTTTTAATTAATGAAGACGCGTATAACTTCTTAATTACTTGTACAGATTCAGTATTGGAATATTGGAGGTAGGATGTATGGGACAAGAGACATCATCTTGTCCCATTTTATATTAAATAATGTAAAATTTATTTATCAATATTGCAATCATCTACCAATTAAAATATTAGAAATATATTTGATTCAAAATAATTTTTAAAATATATATTGATAATCATACCTTTACGTATTATAAGTAGAACTAAAGTAGGGTTGGATTCGTAAATGACATTACAATTGCGACAAGTTTTACCGGAATACTAAATGCCAGGTGTATTTCAATACATCATTAAGTTCTATACTAACAACTAATAATATGAAACATACCCGTTGTATATGGTACTCTAAAATTGAACCACCATCGCACTTGAAAACTGAACCACTTCAGTAGAAAATATCCTTAGCACAACTGTCGCTAAGGGGGAAGCTGGAGTGATCACTTTGAAGATGAAGCAAG
>NZ_QTSZ01000024.1 GCF_003730295.1 Ornithinibacillus gellani | reverse complement strand
TTTGCCGCTGACTTCCTTCAGATTCCATCTCACGATGGACACCCTTGTCTTGAGCTAACCGTTACTACTGCCTTCACGGCTCAGGACTTTAACCTTATAGAATATGTGCATGCCTCGCACACAAAAACCACCTCATAGATAGCATCAAGCTACCTGTGAGGTGGAAAGGCAAAAGTACAATTGAATAATTATCCGTCAGATGGGATTCGGCACTGTAAATGATATGGTGGTGCCAGCATTTGGTTTACTATCAACCTGCAGCCCCTTCCCATACAACCGTTTTAGTCGCTGTTCCGTATTCATTAACCCAATACCTGCTTTTCGCTCAGGTTTAATTGTAAATATTTGCTTTATTGTTTCCTCCTCCATCCCAACACCATCATCCATAATAGATACTTCTGTATAATGATCTATGGTACAGATTCGGATTGTGATTAATCCTCCAGCAATCCGCTTTAACACACCATGATTCACTGCATTTTCTACTAGGGTTTGGATAGAAAGTGGTGGAATGAGCACATCCTCAACTGCATCTACTTCCCATTTTATCTGCAATCGTTCTCCAAATCGTTCCTTCTCAATGTATAAATATGATTCAAGTAAATCCAGTTCGTACTGAAGTGGAACAAGCTTATCTGTATTTTTTAAATAAAAGCTACGCTGCAAATAATGGGCAAATTGCTCCATCAAGCGTACCATCCTATCTGTATCAATCTCACTTAGTGAAGCAATTGCATTGAGTGTATTTAATAAGAAATGCGGGCGGATTTGTGCCTGCAGCCAAGCAGCCTCCATTGCTAATCGTTCTTTTATGGAGGCTTGTAAATTTGTTAAGGCATGTACCCGAACATGAAGTTCCACTGCATCAACTGGTTTTTTAACATAATCATTTGCCCCAGCTAGAAAGCCGGCATAGACATCCTCTGAGTTTCCCCGTGCAGTTAAAAGTAATATAGGTAATTCCGAAATAGAATATTTCTCTCGTATCAATCTTGTTAATTCATAACCCGACATTTCTGGCATCATAACGTCAGAAATCACCAAGTCCCATTCCTTCCAGGTTAATTTCTCAAATGCTTCTTGTCCGCTCGTAGCACCTACTACTTCATATTGATCTTTTGGAAGCATATTTTGTAATACCCTCAAATTGATAGGATCATCATCCACTGCCAAAACTTTTGACTTATATGCCATAGATTTATCTCGAATTTGGGAAACGGTCTCTGTCATAGCGTGTAATGTAATCGGTGCATCCTTTAACTCGAAATCATTTATCGGAATGGGTGGGGCCGTTGCTGCCACTTGCCCTTCAAAATCTTTTTCTGCAACTGGTAACGAAAAAGTAAATACCGAGCCTTCACCCAACACAGATGTTGCTTCTAACTTTCCGCCATGGAGTTCTACCAATTGCTTACAAATACTTAATCCAAGTCCAAGACCACCACCAATTGCTGTCATACTGGAATCACCTTGTTCATAGGGATCAAATATGGAATGAAGCGTTTTTTCATCCATACCAATTCCAGTATCTGTTATATGTATATAGGCCATATCTGCATTTATCTCTCCAGTAACCTTAATGCTTCCTTCCGCTGTGTATTTAATTGCATTATGAAGCAGATTAAACAGGATTTGGATCAATCGATTTCTATCTGCTACCACATGAGGGAAGTCTTTGGGAATGCAAGCTTCCATGTGAATGTTTTTATTTTCGATTAGAACCTTGAGCATATCCATCACAAGTGCTGTAACTGATTGAACATCCATACGATCACATAAAAGCTGAATTCGATGTTCCTTTAGCCGCGTGATGTCAAGTAAATCTTCCAGTGTCCTTGACATATGATTCCCAATTGTAAGCTGGAGCGTTAAGTCATCCCTTGTTTTTTCATCCAATTGCTTGGAACGATTACGCAAAATAGATTGTGCAATATTAATCAATCCATGAAGTGGATTTCGAAGCTCATGAGACGTATTCGCAAGAAAATCATCCTTCTGTTTCAACTCATTTTGAAGTTGAGCAGCAAGCTTTTCATTGGAATCATTTAAAGCCAAAAGCTGTACATTTTGTTGCTCTGTTTTCCGAATAGATTTTGCAAAATCCTTACTCATTAATATGACATGAATCAAAACATAAACAGCAACCGCAGGCAACATTAAATTCCAAAATTGATAGAAGTTCTGTCCAATTGCAAAGTCATTAAAGAAAGCAAGGAAGATAATCCCCATTCCAATCAAATTGATCTTTGCAATTCGGTTTTGATTACGAATGCTCTTGTATATGACGTATATCAAATAGAAAAAGGTTGGAATCGTTAAATAAAACACCTTAAAAAAGAGTGCCTGAAAGAACATGGGCTGTGTAAATAATGTCACTATTATAAGTGCCAGGTGGACAAAAACTAGTCCTTGCATAATCTTCTTGGAAAACTCTTTTTCATGCCATTTCCATAAAAGAATGACATAAAACATGGAAGTTGCTTCAGTCAAAATGTACTCCAATCGAGTACCCCATAACCACGACATATTTAGGAATATGAGGCTATAGTAAAAGGGCACAGCAAATATTGCGCGAACAGAAATAAGCATTGCGAACAAACCAAAAATTAAAAACACGTGCTCCTGCCTACGGTACATAGCAAAAAGAACCATAAACAGTCCAATAATAAAAATACATCCATTCACAAATAGTGTACCAATCATATTAGCATTAAATTTATTGGCAACAACTGATGATTCACCCAAATACATGGAATTCTCCAATCCCCCACGAATATGATTGAAGCTTGATACCTGGATGGTAAGCTGCATTTCACCGGATTCCCCAACAAAATAACCGATTCTTGGCGACATCTCCGCATCATGTGAAAGTGAATCCTGTCCCACCACGCCATTTTTTGCAACCTCTCTTTGGTTCACATATAGCGTATAAGCACTATATTGATAAGGTACATGAATAGCAAGCGACTTTCCCACAAATTCCTTAGGGATTTTAATCGTTGTCATATAGGTACCAAAAGAATTCATTTCACCTGTATGATCATCAAAAGAATCAGGGAGTGAAACGATTTCTCCCATTCCCTTACTGCTTAAACTTCTAGTCTCATTCGGCGTCAATAGCTTTTCTTTAAAGAAATACCATTCCCCATCTAAATCCGTATAAAAATCTTTTGTCGCATCTAGTTGGCTTAAATCATGTTCCGATTTTCGCTTATCCTCTGCTGAAATACCGCCGCCTATTGCCATGATGGTGGTAAACATAACTATAAAAAAGAAGACATATTTTTTCTTTAGTTTCCTCAACCATTATCCCCCGCTCCACACACCGTGACTTGCATGTGAATTTCAAAATAGATATAATATTTAACTTATTTTATCACAAATGCCTACAATCATTTACTTAGCGTGATATATAAAATAAATGCCCAGGTATGGTGGTTAGTTAGTGACCACAACCTAGGCATTTATAGCTGGAAAAAGCTTGATTTTTATAAATGAATTTGCGTAAGCAGAACTCAAATTTAAACATAACGACTACCCTACCATCTTACCGATTATAGGCGGCATTGCTAGCATAATAACAGAAACCGTAATCAGTACAGTCGTAACTGCAGGAGACAGCTTTGCATTTTTTTCACTGCGATAAAATCCATTAAATTGAAGCCGATTTCTATATAAAACAAACATCAATACTAGAATTCCTAAGGCGCCCATCCAATCCTTTTCATGCGGGTAATTCCAGATTGGATATATATTTTCTATAACCACAAACCCTATTAGCCCTCCGACCAACAAACAAACTAGGATAATCCGAAGCATTTCAAGTCCAGCTATGAATACTTTTTTCACCGCTCCACCTCCAATATCACGAATGGTATAAATGTTGTACATGTCTAACCACATCGCCGTTTCAAAGCGAAGTTATACATTTCTTTTAGTATACTTCTCCTAAAATTTAATTCAACTGTATCCTTACAAAAGAAATCAAAACAGGGAATACTAAAACACATAAAAAATTGAGCAAAAAGCCACCCGATTTTCCATTGAGAGATGTAAATATATCCCTTTATCATTGTATCTAATTTTTTGCTGGTTGATAGTTTCCAGGGACTACCCGCATCGTTATTGCAAGGCGATTCCAACTGTTGATTGTATTTATCGCATATACCAAATCCACAAAATCCTTTTCATTAAAGTACGTGCGAACGTGATGATATAATTCATCTGATATATGATTTGTGGATATTTCCGTAATAGCCTCTGTTAAGTCCAAGGCTGCACGTTCTTTTTCCGTGTAAAAATCTGTTTCGCGCCAAGCATTTAATGCATATAGGCGTTGTTCCGTCTCGCCATTCGCTCGTGCATCTTTTGTATGCATATCTAAACAAAATGCACAACCATTTATTTGTGAAGAACGAGTTTTCACTAGTTCCAATAAAGTGGATTCAAGATTGGTGGATTTAATATACTTTTCAAAGTCCATCATTATTTTTGCTGCTTGAGGTGCAACCTGATAATAATCTATTCGTGATTCCATTGAAAATCTCCTCCAATTCTTCTTACACTTATATTATAATCCTGTTGAATTAGATATTCAGGGATTTTGCCTCATAGACCAGTTAAATCCAAAAGAATGAATGCCCCTACACTTGATTGTTTATAACATTTATCGCTATCATAGGAGAGATAGCATCGGTATGCTTAAACTATTCTGAATATACAAAATGGATAAAGAATATTTCTCCTTCCAAATAATTTTATGGATAATTAGCAAGTTGTTTTGAACTACCCGCCACTTATCGACCTTACGGTCTGATTGAAGTGGGGGATCAACTTCCCTTAAAGGTCCGATTCTGTTCAACTAACATTCAGTGGGGGGTAGAGAAACCCCCACTAAATGAAGTTTTCACATTACATATGCTTTCAAGCTGTCGGACAATTGAGATTGCTAAAGCAATCCCTTGTCCGAAGGCGATTCATCTCCCACTTATCGCTGGGCTTTGCCCTTCACGCGCTTGAAGAAGGATTTTTCTCGCCTGTTTTTGATAAAAATTAAGTTAAATAGCATACATCGTACAAAGGCTACTTCAAACAGAAATATATTTTAAGGGGTGTGAATATTAATCAATCGAATAGAATGCAAGCGGTTAACAAGAGCCTTTGGGAAAGGTGGAACTGAAACAATCGCGCTTCAACAGGTCAATTTGACATTTAAAAATAAGGAATTCACTGCAATTATTGGTCCGTCTGGATCGGGTAAGTCAACTTTATTAAGTTTAATTGGAACACTGGACGAACCGACAGATGGCATAATTACTTATGATCACGAACAAATACAAATGAAAAATAAAAATAAAATTGCTGATTTTCGCTTTCAAGAAATAGGTTTTATTTTTCAACAATTTCATCTTTTACCAACCTTAACTGCAATAGAAAACGTGCTTACCCCACTTTTTACAAGGAAAGTACCATATGACAAATTAGAACGTGCCATAGAGGTACTTAAACAAGTAGGACTCCAAGATAAACATCATTCTCTTCCGTCCCAATTATCTGGAGGTCAGCAGCAACGTGTTGCAATTGCACGTGCCATTGTACATAAACCAAGCTGGTTATTGGCTGATGAACCTACTGGCAACCTTGACACGAGAACAGGAGAGCAGATTTTTGCATTATTAAAGGAACTAAATGAAAAAGAGCAGTGCAGTGTCCTGTTTGTTACACATGACACTGCACTGGCAGCGAAAGCAAACCGTATCATTTCAATGAAAGACGGTATGGTGATTTCAGATAAGTGAAGCCAACGGGAAATTTGGATTCTGAAACGGGTAAACAAATTATAAGCTTAATGGTGCGAAATTCTTAATACATACTGGTTTCCATATATTTTACCCTATTTTCAAATTTTTACAAATATTACACCAACTTCTATATTAAATTATACAAATGTTTATATTGCGCTTCACTTTAAGCCCGTACACCTTGTTCTACATATAATTAACCAAGGATAAAAACGCTTTGCGCGAAGGACCATAGCAAAAGAAACTACAGAAAGTTTGTGGACATTATGATTAGGACATTAATACAATTCATATGGTCCATGAATCAATTAATTCTTTTTTCATCTTTACTATAAATAATAACTTCATACGTTTCCCCTTTTAATGAAGTAACAACATCTGGCGATTGAAAGTACGCATGTATTATTTCTTCAAGCTGTTGACTGTGTGATTGATCCTTTGCACTAGCGGAAGTTCTTATTTCAAAAGTTAAGGGTTTCTCCTTATAAGAAAATCCAATTACCTTGTATTTTTCTTTTTCCGTTAATGCATGCGCTAATTGAGTAATATTTTTTTGTAAATCTGTCGTCGGCGACAGGGTGTAATTATCTCCAACAACCACATCTGAACCAGATGCCGATATATCAAAGGCATACAATTTATAATTGGTTTGGTCTTCCAATTTTCTTTTTACCTTTTCAATATATTTTTGTAGTGCTTCACTATCAGTCAAAGATGTACGAACTTGGATAAAAATTTTCTTATCCAATGGCACTATCTCTATATATTCATAAGCGACACGAAGTTCATCTAACAATCTTTTTAACGGTCCCCATTCCGCGCTTTGGAATGGGGACCAATTTGGTATATTTATTATTATTTATCTCCCGTTTCATTATTATTTTCTTCCATACGTTCTTTGATTTCTTGTTGTTCTTCTCTCCACCATAAGGCTTCCATGTCTTCCAGCACTTCCTTAATTTCTGTTTCCTCTGCAACTGCTGGCGCATCGCCGCGTAATGGTTTACCAGAGGTATTTTCAACATAGATGGAGACGACAATAATCCCGATTACCGCTGCAAACATAAGATAATATGCTGGTGCAAATGTCGATGCTGTAATATTAATTAACCACGCAATCAACAATGGTGCGGTTCCACCAAATAAGGATGCAGAGACGTTATACGTGATGGATAAGCCACTATAGCGTACCTCCGTAAAGAATAAGGAAGGAAGCTGTGATGGCATTGTTCCCTGGAGTGCAGATAATAGCACTGCAATAATAAGTAATCCAAAGAACACGAGTATATTACTGCCAGTTTCGATTAGTTTAAATGCTGGAATGGCTAACACAACCATACCAATTAAGCTTCCAATAATAATCCGCTTATTTCCGATTCGATCACCATAATGTCCCATTAATAGTACAATCGGGATCATAATGAACATGACGATAAGAATAAGCAATAAACCTTTTGTATTACCATATCCAAGTACATCAGATAAATGGGATGGCATATAAGTCAAGACAGTATAGTCAATGACGTTATAGAAGAACACCAAAATAATTGCGATGATTAGCGGCCTGCGATGGTAAATCAACATCTCTTTTAACGAGATGGATTGACTCCCTGTTTCGGCTTCTTCCTTTAGTTCCTCCATTTTCGCAAAAGCTGGGGATTCTTCTAGATGGTTTCTTAAATACAAGCCAATAATTCCGATTGGCCCTGCAATGAAGAATGGAATTCTCCATCCCCAATCGAGCATGGCCTGGTCTCCCAGCATATACGTAAGTATGGTTACAACTCCAGAACCGGCAATGTATCCTACCAATGTTCCAACTTCTAAACCACTTGCCATAAACCCACGTCGTTTATCTGGGGCGGATTCTGCAATAAATGTCATCGCACCAGAATATTCGCCACCGGTAGAAAAACCTTGTACAAGTCTGGCAAGTAATAATAAAATTGGTGCCCATATCCCGATACTTTCATAAGAAGGAATAAATCCAATACTAAATGTAGCAACAGCCATCATGATAAGCGTCAGTGCTAATATTTTTTTACGGCCTAATTTATCACCCAAGCGCCCAAATACTACCCCACCTATTGGGCGGACCAAAAAGGCAACTGCAAATGTACCAAAACCAAATATTAATCGATAAGAATCATCGATACCGGAATAAAATACCTCGGAAATAATAACGACTAAGTAGGAATATATTCCAAAATCAAACCACTCCATCGCATTCCCCATCGCGGTAGCGACGACGGCTTTTCTGGCAACATCTGTGTCAACAACTGTTATGTCACTTTTCTTTAATTTCTTTGCTTTTGTTTTTTTACCTTTCACCTTGTAAATCCTCCTGATACTTTCATTTCTGCATTTCCAAATTTGGATGTATAAGTTATATACCCATTCAAACTGATGAACTAACGGCATATGAACAAGCTTTTGCATGAATATGAGCTTTTTACCATCTTTGGCATATTTTTTTATAAAAATAATTCATATTCAGGACAAAATTATTTTTCCTCATTCTCATTTGACTTATCCACTAACTATGAATTAGTATTATATACAATTGAATAAATTTTCTTATTAAGAGAAGTTTAGGGATCTGGCCCGATGATACTTCAGCAACCTTCTAGGATAGAAAGGTGCTAAATCCAGCATTTGTGAAAGATAAGAAGCGCATTTACAGTATTTCCTTCCTTATCTTTTTTAAGGAAGGTTTTTTTATTGAAAAAATGACTAAGAAGGGACGGTTACAGCTGATGTCATTCGGCGGCATTCCAAATGAATGGATCTGTATTACCTATATTTTGAAAACGGACGAAGTACAATATCTAATATTTAAAGAAAGTAAGTGATCACATGAAAAAAACTAACATTGCTGGAAATCCATATGCCTTATTACCTTTTGTCGTATTCATTCTTTTATACCTGGGAACAGCGGCTATTACCGGAGACTTTCGCAGTATACCCGTTATTGTTGCCATCTTAATTGCTAGTCTATTCGCATTGACCATGAACCGACAGGAAAGCTTCGCAAAAAAAGTAGAGATATTCTGTAAAGGTGGCGGAAATTCAAATATTATTTTAATGGCCCTTATCTTTATTTTGGCTGGTGCTTTCGCATCTGTAGCAAAAGCAACAGGGGCAGTAGATTCTATCGTGAACCTGGGGACCTCTCTACTACCTGCAAATTTATTAATGGTTGGTCTGTTTGTGATTAGTTGCTTTATCTCCATTTCCATGGGAACTTCAACTGGAACAACTGTAGCTATTGCGCCCATCGCGATTGGAATTGCCGAATCAACAGGAACAAATCTTTCCTTAGCATTGGGAGCGGTTATCAGCGGATCCATGTTCGGCGACAATTTATCCATGATATCTGACACGACCATCGCTGCAGTCCGTACGCAAAAAGCAAACATGAAAGATAAATTTAAGACGAATTTTTTAATTGTTTTGCCGGCAGCGATAATAACCGCCATTATCTTTGCGTTTATACCAGCTGGAACAACTACGATAAGCGATGGACAGCCCTATAGTCTCATCACCATTCTTCCTTATTTAGCAGTATTAATCATTGCTGTACTCGGAGTTAATGTGCTCATCGTATTAATTGGTGGGATTGTTTTTTCCGGAATCATTGGTTTAATGAATGGTTCGTTTGGCTTTTTTGAATACTTAGGAATTGCTGGAGATGGAATCATGGGAATGGAAAACCTAGCGATGATTGCCATTTTAATCAGTGGTATGGTAGAAATTATTAAGCATAACGGTGGAATTGAATTTCTTTTAAATTATATTGTTAGTAAAATAAAATCAAGAAGAGGCGCAGCTTTCGGTATTGCCGGACTTGTCAGTGCAGTAGACGTTTCTACTGGGAACAACACTGTAGCCATTCTTATGTCAGGTCCATTGGCAAAGGATATATCTACCAAGTACGATATTCAACCAAGACATTCAGCTAGTATTCTTGATTTATTTTCCTGCTGTATGCAAGGGCTTATTCCGTATGGCGGTCAAATGCTGGCAGCTGCTGGGCTTGCTTCCATCACACCAGCATCTATCGTCCCCTTTACCTTTTATCCGATGTTAATTGGTATAAGCGGAATCATCGCCATTTTGGTTTTATTTAGAGGACCAAAGCATAGTACTCCACAAGTCAATCAGAAAGCACAGTAATCCATGTATGACGACCATTATTCATGTTTGGATAAAAAATAATCAACTTTGCCAAAACTTTGGTTAGGACTGTTCGTTTTCATTTTGGCCAGCCCAGCGTACCATAATTTGAAAAGGAAATCCCCGTATGTTTATCCAACATGCGGGGGCTTCCACTATATTCCCCTTATATTTACACCCTATTTTCTAACAGCTGATTGTCTATTATGCTTCTTCATAGAATAGGAGCCGCATGATTCCAGCGAAGAGACAATAGTATGTAAAATATAAAATTTTTCCTTCTTTCATCCCGCTTTTAACCGCTTCATTCAAAGTATGTCACAACAAATGCGGCGACAAAATAAAACCAGCTTTTCTACGAAGTTTCGATAGAAAAACTGGTTTTCACTTTTCATTAGGTCAAACGAGTTAGTCCCAAACCCGATTAGCAATGTTAATCGTATGGCGTATTTTATCCCATTGTTCTTCTTCCGTTAGGATATTTCCTTCCTCCGTACTGGAAAATCCACACTGCGGACTTAATGCCAGATTTTCTAAAGGAATGATTTGACTCGCTTCATTTATTCTATCTTGAATCACAGCTGCATCTTCCAGTTCAGGAAATTTAGATGTAATTAATCCGAGGACAATCGTCTTGTCATCGTGTTTGAAACTTTTTAGCGGTTCAAAGTCGCCTGAGCGTTGGTCATCATATTCCAAAAAGAGTCCATCGACATGAATATCGGCAAAAATAGCATCCGATATTTGGTCGTATCCACCACTTGTTATGTAAGTCGATTTAAAGTTTCCACGGCAAATATGCATGGTAATGATCATATCATCAGGTTTTTTAGAAAGAACATCATTTAAACACTGAACACGGGTGCTAATGATATCCTCTACTTCCATATCAAATTTTTCAACCGCAGCTTTTATCCGTTCTTCTGAAAGAAAATCAATCCAGGAAGTATCATCCAATTGTAAATAGCGGCAACCTGCATCATAAAACGCTTGAATCGCTTTTTGATACGCTGCTACTGTATCCTGATAAAACTGATTTCTGTCTCCATGATAATACTCATCACCCTGAATTCTGGTGAATAACATATTAGGACTTGGTATGGCAAACTTAGCAATCTGGCTTCCATCACCATATTTCTCCACTGCGTCTTGTAAGAACGTAAAATGTTCTAGCATATCATGATCATGAAAACCTACCTTGCCCACTACCTTAATAGCATCATTCCTTGTCTTGGCACCTTTAAAATTATTTATATAGGATGCTTCAAACTGTTCCACCCCTTCTAACCCGGATAGGAAATCTAAATGCCAATAGGAACGTCTAAACTCACCGTCTGTAATGGATTTAAGTCCTACTTCTATTTGTTTTTGAACAAGTTTCTCAATCTCTTTATCCTCTACTTCTTTCAAAGCTGCCTGGTCTATTTTCCCATTTGCATATGCTTCTCTAGCCTGTTTAATAGGTTCCGTTCTTAGTAGACTACCTACATGGTCGGCTTTAAAAGGTAATTTAACTGCCATATTCATTCTCTCTCCCTGCATTTTTATTAGATTTGTAACTGCTAAAATGATGTTCCTTATGGCTATTCATTATAAATGCTATCAAAAATTATGGCAATCTTCCGTTATATAATATGTACAAGATGATAATCGTTGTATCTGTTCTATGTACGGTTTGAGGGAGCGATTATTAAGCCGCTCCCCACCCCACCCAGCAATTTGCAATGATTTGGCACGATTCGCGTAGCCCTTCCGTCTTATGCTTGTATGCATGATGTATCTTTAATTAATAAGGCTTTACTATTAGGGTAAGTCGGGAATTGATCCATTGGAATCGTCCAATCTTGTTCCGGTACAGTAAATTCATATTTATTCACCAACTGATCGGCAAAAACACGCATGCTGTGAAGTGTAATCCATTCGCCTGCACAGCGATGCATTTCTCTAAATTTCCCGCCACCTTGAGCAATCATTTCGTATTGTTCCTCATATGAAATATCTTTCGTCTTGCCAATATATCGTTTCATATCAAATGCATCTGGAGAATCGATTGTCCGCTCATCATGGTTGGTCCCATAAACATCTAATACGACCCAACTGTCTTTGGGGATCTTGTATCCATCAATTTCAACATCTCTTACAGCATTGGCTGGAAGCATCGGGAAAAATGGATAATACCGACGCATTTCCTGAATAAAAGGATCTTGTAGATTATCAAAGTCAGCTTTTAATTCCTCATAAATACTTTTTTGAGCAAATAATGCATGTCCCATCAAAGTCATCCAAACCGTTAGTGCAACAGTTGGTCGAATGATATTTAACAATTCGACGGCTGCCACATCAACTGGCAATAACTTTCCATCTAAGTCCGTCGCATTTGCAAAGACATATAATGCATGATTTTCTTTACCAGGGTCCGGATGTTCTCTAGCTTCTTTTATAAGGTCTTTCGCCCACTTTTCCGAATGCTTTCGATCAGTTATCCCTTTTAGATGGTCAGTTGGTGAAGTGATTGCACTACTAATCATGGAGATTTGGTTTCGCGCAAGTTTTTCCAATGTTTCCGAATCATATCTTTCTACATGAATTCCAGACCACTCACAAATGGTATTAAATAAAACTTGATTGGATAAATCAAATAATTCAAATTCACCATCTTGTTTATCTAAAGCTTCTGTTAGGTTCTTATCCAATAATATATGGTAATCATCCATTCTTTCCGGACTCATTAAATCCATGAAATAATGCTTACGATGATGATGCTCCTTGCCTTCCAAGGTCTGGACTCCATCTTCACCAAATAACGTTTTTAAAACAGGTTTCGGCATAGCACCTTCACGTGTGAAGTTTTTCGCATCGTAAAATATACGAGCCGCTTCTTCCCCGTAAATAGCAATAATAGCTTGATTTAAAAATTTAGCTTTAACAACTGGAGCATTTACATCTTCCCGAAGTTCCCCTAAAAGTTGATAACCCTGATGGATCAAATCCTTTATTTCAGTTAGTTTTATTTTGGTTTCTGGTACCTGTTTCACTGATGGTCCTCCTTTATAAAATTCAAGCACTTTTTTATTCATATTCTTCATATTCATTTGGATGCTGTCCTTCGACTCTTCCGGGTTCTCCTTTATCCAAGCTGTCGATTTGCTTCATATCTTCATCGCTTAGTTCAAAATCAAATAGATTTAGGTTTTCTTTTTGATGTTGGGGAGAGGATGCCTTTACAACAAATAATACATCGTTTTGGATATTCCAACGTCCAATCACTTGGGCAGGTTTTTTATCGTACTTCTGTGCAAGTGAAATAATCGTATCATTTTCGAGCACATCATTTATTTCACGGCCTAAAGGACTCCAGGCTTCTGTGACAATCCCCCGCTTTTTATTTTCATTTACTAATGCTTTATTGTTAAAATACGGATGCCGTTCAATTTGGTTTGTAGCGGGTGTGACGCCTGTTTTTTCAATAATGCGGTCAAGATGCTCCGGTAAGAAGTTGGACACGCCAATGGTTTTAATCAAACCAAATTTCTGTGCATCAACTAAGGCTTGCCATGCTTCCACGTATTGATCTTGTTTAGGTAATGGCCAGTGAATCAAGTATTTATCCATATAGTCAATTCCGATACGATACAATGTCTCCTGAATCATTTGGATGGCATCGTCATAGCTATGAGCAGCACCAGGGAGTTTAGAGCTGATTATCAATTCTTCTCTCGGGACTGCCGTTCGTCTCACTGCTTCGCCAACCATCCCTTCATTATGATAGTTTGTTGACGTATCAATTAACCTGTATCCCGACTCAATGGCATTTAACACATCGTAAAGACCAAGGGCCCCTTTCACATTTACAGTTCCAAAAGCAACAGACGGTAAAGTGCTTCCGTCATTTAACACCATAGATTTTATGTTATTCATTTTATTATGCTCCTTGTCTTATATTTAATAACCTTCCTTTATATATTTTTCCCTCATCTAGAAACGCATTAAACATAAAGATTCCCATACTAAACCAAAAAAACGCCCAGTCACAACATGGAGCAGTTTCATATACAAAGGGATGACTCGGGAAAACATAAAAAAAGCAACCACCCCGATGCGCATCAAGCATCATCAGAAGGTTACTTTATTGAACGGGATAGTTATAACAGAATCATTAAAAGGTGGTCCATCCATCATAACAATTTAATAATGGATGCTTTTCTTAATGAACCAAGACCAACCTCAAAATGATTTCCGTATAACTTTCGTGTTGGAATTTCTTCCTTGGAACCATAAAATATTAACGAAAAATCATCATCTTTATACTGTACAACGAAAAGGTCATCAAATTGTTCATAGGTGTTTTTATTAATAGAAATAAAACCCGTATCCTGTGCGGTTGTTTTCACACTTATTCTTCTACCTTCACTTATAACATCAAATCCCTGTTGATTCGTTACTTTGGCCAAAGAACCCTTCGTATACAGAACACAAAAAAATTCTCCTAAACGCCCTATGAGATGTCTCAATTCAGTTGCCTTACATCCGAGTACATTTAATTCAAATCTTAACATTTCCAAGTATTCTTCATATAATTTTTCAATTTGTGATATTCCCATTGCGTCTTTTTGACCAACCTGATCCTTAGCGTAGAGATGAAGTTCCCCTTTATCCCATTCACCTACGATAGACTCAGCTACTGTACCTTTTGGTTTATGATAAATCAATCCAGTATAAGGATAGTTTTCACCAACATATTTATAGGTACTTCTATTAACATATACAAATAGATGCTTATTAAAAAGAATTCCATTATTATAGCGATTATAGCAATAGTCAGAAAGAATAATACTGCCGGGATTTGTATTAAATTTCGATCTTAATTTACTTTTTATTTCTTTAATGGATAAAATGCGTCCTTCTTTCCCTTGAAGAATATCCATCAACTGCTCATAAATAGTCACTACAATCCTCCCCTTAATATTTTTTCTCTACATCAAGTATAAGGTATCTAGATTTAGATTGCTTTGCTGTTTATAAACACGATATCTATAAACATGGCAAAACCTTAGCTTCCTCAATGCGAATTGCCGAATTGTAATCGATAGAAGATGCTTGGGCTAAAGGGGACTAACAGACAGAAAAAGTAACATAATAGAAAACGTAAAAACATTTAAATTGTTCATTCTTTTATTCATGCAAAATTTCCACCTTCTTTACGTGGCTAATTTCACTATTATAGGTATGGGCTGCTACGGCGGATTGAACTTCAACCGTAGCACAATGTAGGGAAATACCTACCCTCTATTCTTTTTACTATCAACTAACATTTGTAGCTTTTTAGCATACCTTGGAATTTCTGGATCAGAGTGTTTAGATAATTGCTTAATTACACGCCACACTAACGCTTTGTTTTCAGAACTCTCCATGGCGTATTTTGACTCAATAAACTTATACAAGACTTCCGCAACAGCATGAGGTGCAAAGTCAGCCTTCTTCGAATGAACTAACTGCTCCATATTCGTAAGTAACCAGGTTGAATCATCGTGACTGCAAAAATATTCCAATGCTTCTTGTATAATACCTACTTTGTCCGTTTTGAAGAATTTTTCTGCTTCCTCATGCGTATAGCTATCGTGAAATTTATCAAGCTTTGTTAAATCGTTTGATCCATCGTCTTCATCTTCATATAACTTGCTTAGAAGTTCCTCAAAGTTGGTGGCGATGACATCTTCGAATTCCATCTCCATATCAATTAAGATAATTGGAGGGTTCGTTTTGGTTTGACGATAATCAAATGCAATAAATCTTTCGCCTGCGTTATCACTTATAATGACAATATCTTTTGGAAGTTCCCACTCTTTAATGAGATAGATTGATTCCAAAACACCTTCACTTTTCTTTGTACTGATACCATACAGAAAATCAATGTTTAAATCAGCATTTTCCTCTGGGTTCTCCTCATCGATATCTTGTTCGTAAACATATGGATAGCGATTACATTTTAACTCCCCCCCCGTTCTTCTCTTTAAGTAGATTTATATAAGAAACTGGGAATTTGATACCCAATTTCCTTTCTACTTTTTCTATCGTTTTATCATCTAGCGGATCCAACTCATAGCCATCTAGTACGTGATTTCCCCAAAAGTCAGCCATTGATTATACACCTCTCACTGCAAATTTATAGATTAGGTTATCATAGATAATAGGGATTATTTTAATATGTGGCTCTTTTAATTTATCACCATTTAATAGGAAGGGGGGTAGGTCTTTTTATTCATTCCATCGACAGATTTCTACTAACTAACAATAAAAGAAAATGGATTGGGCTAATGTAACCGTCAAGTAAAAATGAACATTTTAGTTTAGCAGTTACACTTTTTCATTTATGAGCACTAATCTTAAAGATGTTTTATCTTGGGGCATGCGACTTTCACGCTGGGGCATGCGACTTTCACGCAAGAGCATGCGACTTCCGGGCATGGGCATGCGACTTCCGGGCATAGGCATGCGACTTTCACGCTAGAGCATGCGACTTCGGGGCATAGGCATGCGACTTTCACGCTGGGGCATGCGACTTCGGGGCATTAACGGTTTTGATTCCATCCATATTTTTAGTGAAGTCTTTTACATACAGCTCATCACTTGCTTGCGGTGTTGCCAAAACCGTAATTGGGAATTCTGCTTTAAATCCATCTTCATATTCCAAAATTACTTTCGTTTGAGAATCTGTGTCTTTTTGAAGAGATTTAATGTACTCCTTTTTAAGGGTTAAACGTGTTGCAGCATCATTTATAGCATAATCTTTTCCAGCTTCTAATGCTTTTCCTTCATGCGTAACTTTCGATAATGCATTATTCGTTTCACTTATTTTAATATTAATATCGTATAAACCAGCATCTCCAGTACGGACTATTGCTGAACTTGGTGTTAATGAAACACCACTGAATTCGCCCATAACCATTTTATGAAGATCCAGTTGTCCCTGGGTATCGCCTGAACCATAGCCCCATGTACGAATTCCTGCTTTACCAGCTTTTGTACTGAAAGCATCAATCGGGCCATTAAATACTTCATCACCATTTACAGTTAATCGATAATTATCATTTATAAATTCGATTCTTACTGTATTTTTTTCGCCAGCCTTCAATCCTTTATTACCTACTTCACCATATTTCCCGTTTCCAGTAATATATTGCCAGCTTCCTCCCACATCATAGCCGAATCCTGCAAAGTCATTCTCACCATTAAATCGGAATAAAAATCCCATACGTCCTGATGTTTTCGGAGTCACCTCAAATTCGACAAATCCATTTTCCATATTCGGTGAATAAGCATCAGCATAAATTGTGTTTCCATCAGCAGCAAAGTTCATAGCCTGGTCTTTATATTCCATCGTTCCGTTACCAGCTACTTTACCCCAACCACCTGTGTGATCTTCGTCTTTAAAGGAAACTAAATAATGTCCATCTTCTGTTTGTTCGTTTTCACGGAGTTTTTCATATTCAATATTATCTACCTGTATAAAAGCATAGTTGTCTGTGTAACCCCATGTTCTTAAACCAAAGTGGCCTGCATCGTTATCAGTATGAGGACCATTATACAATTCAGTATCATCCACAATTACTTGTATATTTTCATTCACATATTCCATGGAAAATCTAATCTTCTTATTATCTACATTTAATTTAACCGGTAATTCCTTTTCAGTTTTCTTACCATTTCTTACTTCTGCTCGAATCCATTTGCCACCAACATCATAGCCGATATAATCATAATTTTGTGCATCTATATGACGATACACAATACCGAAACGTCCATGGCTATTTTTCACAGTAATATCCATCGATAGACGTGCGTTCTTGAATTCAGGTGCCTTGGTATTATGATACTGTTGATAATCAATTGAACCCGCTACCCAACCATCTGTTTCCATTTCCAGTTGTTCGTTAACAACCTCAAAACGACCTGCACCGAGATCTTTTTCCCATCCTGTTAAATCCTGATTGGAAAAATCTTCAGTATAAATCTCATCCGAAGTATCAGTTGTATTTGCTGCCAAGACATGGATTGGCATAGAAGGAACCATTAAAATGAAAGCTAACATGGTGATAAATAGTTTTCTCCTTTTTATTTTCACGCTTCGCTCCGCCTCTTTCTTTGTTTATTTTTAAGATTAAATATTTTTTATCCATCCATTTGTACCTAGCTTTTGTGAATCAGGGACTGCCAGATAGACTCTCCTGATAACTTATTCATTTGTCTTCGTGTCTTACTTAACATACAGATTTTTCCTTGCTACCATCACCTTAGACGTCATGACATTGGACATCAATAAAGATGCTAACGTTATAGTTTAATATGAAGCGCTTTCAAATTGAAATGAACTTATACTAAAACCTCCTTTAATCCATATACTTAAACCTTACTAATAACCTGTTATCTAAACTATATGAGAATTGTTTATTTTTTTAGAGTTCTTGGCTTTCTAAATGGAGATAACTATTATTTGCCTGGAAATGTTTATGGGCAGTATAAAAGGGTCTTTCACTAAGTTGGAAAACTTAATGAAAGACCCTTTTAGTTTAATATTTATAAAGCGTGATTGTCAGATTTTCGCTTTTAATCCTGCAAAATCATATCCAGCCACTTGATATCTGCTTCCAGATGAAGTAATGCCCCTTCAATAAGCATTTTCATTGAATATTGTTGAGATTCATTCATCTGTTTTTTTAATTGGGTCAGTGCCAGAATATCTTTTATCATCGTTTCTTTCTGTTTTTGAATCATATTTTGTTTCTCTTCGTAATCTACAAGATCTGCACATAGATATTTAAAATAGAACTCATCTTTCAGTAAAGAACGGGCAACCGGCTGCTTCAACCAATCCCACAGTTCCCTTTTTCCAAGCTCCGTAATCACATATAACTTACGGTCTTTTTCATCGTATCCCGGTGATTCCACAAGCTTATCTCTCTCTAGTCTGTCAAGCGTTGAATAAACCTGCCCCGCATTCAATGGCCACATACCTTGTACGAGTCTCTCAAATCCTGTCTTCAGTTCGTAACCATGACCCGGATTTTCATATAATAACGCTAGCAATGAGTGCTTCACAGACATAAGAATACCACCTAATCATAATTTATTGCTTCCTTTACCGGAACCCTTGATGCTGTACTACTGGGCAGCCATGAGGCAACAAATGTAAAGAGTATCCCACTGATAACTGCCAGCAACAAACTTACCCCGGGAATTGTAAAACTTAATAGCGCCTGCCCCTGGCTGGATTGTGAATTCAAATAGATTACAATAATACCATACAATGTCCCTACAATGACACCAGTAATACCGATGAACAAGCCTTCAGAAATAATCATAGTACTCACCTGTTGTTTTGTAAAACCGATTGCACGCATTGTTCCAATTTCCTTCATGCGCTCAATCGTATTCATAAATAATGTATTACTGACACCAATTGCTGACAAAGCAACAATGAGAATTAGCAAGCCCTGCATCAGTTCGTTCATGCCTGCTATTGCATGTTTTGTTTGCTTGATGGCTAATGTCACTGGTTCGACATTTGATAATGAAGCTCCAAAGCTCTTGCGTAGTTCATCATAAACTATCGGAATACTTGATTCATCATGAACATCTATAGCCAGGTGAAACCGCTTGGGCCAATGAAGAACTTTATCTAGTATTGTTTCATTTACAAAAGCGACATACCCTGTATATTGGGATGTCTGCACACTTCCTTTAACAAAGAAATCTGTTGCTCCATTGGGTGTGTTTAACGTCAGAATGTCGCCTACTTTTCCTCCCCATTCAGCCATGGCACGTTTACCGAGATATAGTTCCGGGAGTTCTTGTGTATATTTGGATATTTTCTCAGGCTGGAAAAACTCAGCATTTTCAGCACTACCCGAAAAACTTATAATGGAAAACTCCCTATTGTCCCCTTTGTTTGTTTGCCAAGTGATATTTGGGATTTCCGCATAACGATGCGCATTTTCTACCCCTTCCATTGTATTTACAATTTCCAGATCTTTATTTGTCCAGGGCAACTCTTTTTCTGCATGAATATCTCCTCCGAAACTTGCACGAATATCATTTTCCATACCTTCTGGAAGTGATACAAGCATTGCACTCATGAACAATGCTAAACTCACACCGATAGCAAGCATTGCGGAGGTATTGGCATTACGATTTTTAAATTGCTGTATGGAATGAGATGCTTGCACACTGGGATATTTGAAAAAAATAGTTAATAACGGACTGACAACTGCACGAATAATATCCATCCACAGAGGATATAGAAGAACTAGACCAATAAATAGAAACAAAAAAGCCCATAAATTATTAATCATTCCAATGCCAGTGCAGATAACCCCTAACACAATCCGCAATACATTTATTTTTCCACCAACACGATTTATATTCTTCTTTTGAACCATCGCTTCCATGATAGACGTTCTACCCGCTTTATAAATGGGGAAGGCGGCTGCTACAAAAGGAAAAACAATTCCAACCGTTATTGAAATAAAAAGTGGCAAAGCTAATTTTAATTCATAGGTAATATCTTGTGTAGCAACTGCCGACATCAACATCTTCTGGATAAAGGAGCCTAATAGAATACCCAATGGCACCCCCAGCAAAGTGCCTAATACAGATAAAACTCCAATTTCCGTCAACACCAGCTGATTAATATTTCCATTAGTGAACCCCAGGCTCTTCATGATGGCGAATTCCTTTTTTCTTTCCACAACACTTGCATAGATCATGTTAAAAGCAATGAAAGCACTGATAAAAATGGAAAGCATAGCGATTAGATCAAAGGTAAAGTATAATCCTTCAACGTCATTACTTTGTCTTCCATCTAAGACCACCGGCTGTACAAATAAATTGGAACCCGACAGTCTAGATTGCAGGGAAGATAGTAATATTTCATTATCCGCTTCACTGTCCGTTTCAAATCTGTAATTTGAAATGAGCCCATCCATTCCTGCCCATGACTGCAGTACATCAAGTGGAACCATAACCCGAGCATTCCGAGTCATTGATTCTTCCTTTGTTTTCGGGCTATTTAACATTGCCCCTTCGTGAACAATTGCGGTAATTTTCATACTGCCCATATCCGTAAAAGATAAAGTATCACCAATACCTTTTCCCCAAAGTTTGGCGGAATTTTCGGTAATAATTACTCCCGCCTTTGTAATATCCCCTTGCTTCACTGGCAGTTCTATTAATCCATTATCAAGACTGGATACACCAGTAAACCTTACCGGGGCGCTCTCAACATTTCCTGTGTCTATTTCCACAAACCCATGTTTCAATAGGGATGCTGTTCCTCTTATGACTTCCTCTTGATCCGCTACCCAGGCAATTTCATTTTCTGGAAAAAAGTGTTCATTGGATTTAATCCAAAAATCTGCATTACCAGCATAGAGGCTTTCCTGCATTTCTGTTGTACCAGCGGTTGTTTCTTTTGCAACAAGCATGGCCATCATGACAGCAACACCAAGTATAATGGCAGCAAGTGTAAATATGAAACGCTTTTTATGACGCATTAAATTACGCCATGAAACGAGAAAGGAAAGCCGCATAATCATCCTCCTCCCTACGCACTTCTGTTTCAATTACACCATCCTTAAAAAGAACAACTCGATCGGCATATCCCGCTGCAAACATGTCATGTGTCACCATAATAATTGTCTGTTTTCTTTCAGAATGGAATTTGGAAAGTAAATCCAGAATATCAGAAGACCTTCGTCTGTCCAGGTTTCCTGTTGGCTCATCCGCAAGCAAAATGTCAGGCTGATTAATTAATGCTCTAGCTATCGCCACACGCTGCTGTTGTCCACCACTCAGTTCATGTGGATACCACTTGTCACGTCCCTTCAGATCAACCGCTTTAAGAAGCTTCTGTACATCGTATTCTGATACTTTTTTTCCATCAGCATGTAACGGAAAAACAATATTTTCATGAACTGTTAATGTGGGCAGTAATTGATAGTTTTGAAATACGAATCCAATATTCCTTCTTCTGAAGATGGTTCGCTGCTTTTCTGTTTTGGCTTCCATTGTCGAACCATTTAATATAATAGATCCTTCTGTTGGGACATCTAAACCACCTAATAATTGGAGAAGTGTACTCTTTCCAGAACCACTTGGCCCAATAATGGCGACAAATTCCCCTTTGTTAACAAATAAATTAACACCTTTTAGTACTGAAACTGTATCTTTACCTGTTCTAAATTCTCTTTTTACACCAATTGTTTCAATCATATCAATCACCCTTTTTTTATTATGTAGGAAAGATTGGAAAAACTATGCCGTTTCCGTCTTTAATAGCGTGTGCCGAAGCACTTCCTATATCTTAAACCTTAAAAGCTTCATCCCTTCCAAACCTGCCAAAATTGTAAATAGCACCATGGTCCATCAATATAAAATAAACTCTTTAGAACCGTGGCTCATAATGCCATGAAACATGGAAGCATGTTCCCTTTTATGTATTTATCCGATTGTTTATATACTGAGTATATATATACCCAGTATATAAGTCAATTGTATATTTAAAGCGCTTCATAAATACTAATCTAGATTTATTGACAAGGATGATGATTGAAATGTCCTGCCACAAAAAAGAGGCCTCCAAAAAGTTTTGAAACATAATGGAAACCTCAATATGCAAACCAAAATGTGACACAGGGACAAGTCCACAGGCTCTAGTCTCAAAGCTATGAAATAAGATCTTCATCTTAATTCATTGGTGCAAAATCCAAAATCATAATGAAGCACGCTGTAAGACCTGTCTCTTAACAAAAGATGTCTATCTCCAGCAACTGACACAAAAAATGAAAAAAGAAGCCTCTCAAAAGTTCAGTGAACTTATGAGAAGCTTCCGTTAATTTACCTCAATGTTAGGCAATATGTCAGCAAAATGTTAGCATTCTTCTCTCATCTTACACCAAGGGTTTGGAGGGCTTATTACATCATTCCCGGCATTCCGCCCATGCCGCCCATGTCAGGCATTGCTGGTGCATTTTCTTCTGGTTTGTCAGCTACGACTGCTTCCGTTGTTAGGAACATAGCTGCTACAGATGCTGCGTTTTGCAATGCGGAGCGTGTAACCTTTGTTGGGTCAACGATTCCAGCATCAACCATATTTACCCAGTTTCCTGTTGCAGCGTCGAAGCCTGTGCCTACTGTTTCGCCTTTCAAGCGCTCTACTACGATAGAACCTTCTAGGCCAGCATTTTCAGCAATACGGCGAACTGGCTCTTCTAGTGCGCGAAGTACGATACTTGCACCTGTTGCTTCGTCGCCTTCCAATGCCAATTCTGCTACTTTAGCATATACGTTGATGAGGGCAGTTCCTCCACCGGAAACAATACCTTCTTCAACTGCTGCGCGTGTTGAGTTTAATGCGTCTTCAATGCGTAGCTTACGTTCTTTTAATTCTGTTTCAGTTGCAGCACCTACTTTGATGACAGCAACGCCACCAGAAAGCTTCGCTAGACGTTCTTGTAATTTCTCTTTGTCAAATTCTGAAGTAGATTCTTCTGCTTGTGCACGGATTTGCGCAACACGGGAAGAAATCGTTTCTGGATTTCCAGTTCCTTCTACAATAGTTGTATGATCCTTCGTTACAACTACTTTAGAAGCACGGCCAAGCTGCTCGATTGTAGTGCTCTTCAAATCAAGGCCAAGGTCTTCAGTAATAACTTCTGCGCCGGTTAGGATCGCAATGTCTTCAAGCATTGCTTTTCTGCGGTCACCAAATCCTGGTGCTTTAACTGCTACTGCATTAAATGTTCCGCGTAGCTTGTTAACGACCAATGTTGCAAGTGCTTCCCCTTCTACATCTTCAGCAATCAATAGAAGTGGTTTACCTTGCTGTACAACCTGCTCCAATACTGGAAGAACTTCTTGAATGTTACCGATTTTCTTATCTGTGATCAAGATGTATGGATCATCAAGGATTGCTTCCATTTTATCTTGGTCTGTAACCATGTATGGTGAAGCATAACCACGGTCAAATTGCATACCTTCCACTACTTCTAGCTCTGTAGAGAAGCCCTTGGATTCTTCAATTGTGATTACACCATCATTGCCAACGCGCTCCATTGCTTCAGCGATTAAGCTACCTACTTCATCATCACCAGAAGAGATGGATGCAACCTGTGCAATCGACTCTTTACTCTCAATGGATTTAGAAATGGTTTTTAATTCAGCTACTGCAGTTTCAACTGCTTTTTCAATTCCGCGGCGTACGCCAACAGGATTGGCACCTGAAGTAACGTTTTTCAAGCCTTCGCTGATCATTGCTTGTGCAAGAACAGTAGCAGTTGTTGTACCGTCACCGGCAACATCATTTGTTTTAGAAGCAACTTCTGATACAAGCTGTGCACCCATATTTTCGAAGCGATCTTCTAATTCGATTTCTTTAGCGATTGTTACACCATCATTTGTAATTAATGGGGAACCGAATTTTTTATCTAATACGACGTTACGTCCTTTTGGTCCAAGTGTTACTTTTACAGCATCTGCCAAAACATCTACACCACGTAGCATTGCGCGGCGAGCGTCTTCACTAAATTTAATATCTTTAGCCATTCTATATTACCTCCTTGAATTCCATGCATTTTATGTGCAGTTTAGCCAATAATAGCTAAAATATCGTCTTCACGAAGAATTAAGTATTCAGTGCCTTCGTATTTCACTTCTGTACCAGCAAATTTAGAAAAAATCACACGATCTTCCACTTTTACTTCCAATGCAATCTTTTCTCCATTGTCTGCAGTTTTACCTGTGCCAACAGCTACTACTTTGCCCTCCTGTGGCTTTTCCTGTGCAGAATCTGGAAGTACGATGCCACTGGCAGTCTTCTCCTCTTGCTCTACGAGTTCGATAACAACACGATCTCCTAATGGTTTAATCATGTAGACAACCTCCTTAATTCCTTATCATATTTTCCTTGTTAGCACTCAAGACCCCTGAGTGCTAACACCAATTAATATAATAAATAATATCCTTCTAAAATGCAAGCAATGTCTTTTCTTTTTTTATTTTTTTAGTTAACGTGTTTCGAGCAAGGGTGAATGAGTGAAATATGTTAGAATACATTAGAGTATGTCTCGGCAAGACTGGATGCTGTGAAGGTATGATACAGCGTGTGAATAAAATATAATTTCAATCAGTGGGGGTATCGCACTTCCCCACTGATTGTTAGTTGAACCAATCAGGCCTTTACTAGCTGTTGATCCCCCACTTACAATTCTTTTTATCAACAAAAATGCTTGATGTGGGGGTCTTATAGCCAGTTAATCTGTGATAAAGGAGTCGATTGACAGTGACGAAACGATATTGGTGGGTTATTATCACCTATATAATTATGCAGCTTTCCCCATTGGTTCTAGATGTATTTGGTATACGAGATGCACAAATTGCAGTCAATTTTACAATTGCAAGCTTCATTATCGCATTAATCATTACATTGATTTTGATGAAGCCAGCCATGCAGTCGCCATGGAGAAATAGGGATTCCCAGGCAGGATCTATCATCGCTTGGTCTATTTTGGGTGTATTTCTAGCCTATTTCGCCCAAACGATATCCGTTGCCATTGAAACCTATTTATTCGGCGTACCGGCTGGTTCTGAAAATACACAAGGCATTATGAATATTGCGCGTGCGTTTCCGTTATTTATTATCATTCCAGCCTTGATTGCACCGATTCTGGAAGAAATCATCTTTCGAAAAATAATCTTCGGTACATTATACAAACGGATTAACTTTTTCTTTGCGGCAGTCATTTCAGCTGTCATCTTTGGCATCATTCATGGTGAGCCGGCACATCTATTGATTTATGCATCCATGGGATTTGTCTTTTCTTTTCTATATGTCAAAACAAAAAGTATTCTCACTCCCATCATTGTACATATGTCGATGAACTCCATCTCCGTTTTGGTTCAATTTAATTTGGACCCAGAGGATATCGAACGAATGATGCGTGATCTGGAGAATATGAAAACGATATTCATTGGGGGGTAATGCAATATATGAGAATGTCACCTAAAGCATCCGCTATCTTTTATTTTGTATTTGGTAGTCTGTTTTTTTACTTGGCTATTTTAGCGGCTGAGACAACTATCTGGAACTTTAAAACGATTTTATTTGCCGTATTTGCTACTTTGGATTTTGGTCTGAGCTTTCGCATGCTGAAAACACATTTATATTTGAAGAAGAAAAATAAAAAATAACGTTCCATTCAAATGAGGTGGAAACATGCAAGCTACATTGAAGAAAACAATTGCATTAAGGGAAAACGGCGAGCACGAACAGGCTTTAACCCTGTTAGAGAAAATGATTGATAATCAAACAGATGATCCCGAAGTTTATTTCCAGCATGCATGGTGCTGTGATGTATTGGGATTCGAGACAAAAGCCGCTCCTTCCTATGAAAAAGCGATAGCACTTGGGCTTCGTGACAAGTCATTGGAAATGGCTTATATCGGGCTTGGCAGCACGTGGCGCACGCTTGGAGCGTATGAGAAATCTCAGCGCGTATTTCAACAGGGGATACAGCATTTCCCCGATAACATGGTGTTGCAAGTGTTCTATTCGATGACGTTGTATAATCTGAATCAAGCAGATCAGGCAATGGAAACCCTGTTAAAAACTTTGCTAAAAACGACAGCTGATGAAAATATCCTTGCTTACGGGAAAGCAATTGAATTCTATGCAAGTCAGCTGGACCGAAAATGGCTGTAAATAAAAAGCACCGATGCAACCCGGGTGAATCCGATGCATCGGTGCTTTTATCTATTCATTATTGTTCCACGAGTGGATAATGTTTTAAGAAATAAACAAGTGCCTGTAGTTCTACGGCTAAATCAATATGGTGGACCCGAACATGGTCAGGTACCGTAATTCTCGCCGGTGTAAAGTTTAGTATGCCGCCGATTCCATTTCGGACGAGGCGATCTGTAATACCGTCTGCCTCACTAGCAGGAATCGTTAAAATAGCAACCTTGACCCCATTAATTTTTTCTTCCAGATCATCAATACTGTAAATTGGGACACCGCCCATTTCTGTGTTTGCTTTTTCCTCATCTGCATCAAATGCCATGACGATTTTTGTATTGTTATTTTTCATAAAATTATACTTTAAAAAGGCAGTTCCTAGGTTACCAACTCCGATAAGAGCTACTTCTGTTAGCTCATCCTGGTCAAGTGTCTTACGGAAAAAACCGAGAAGATACTCGACGTTGTAGCCATACCCTTTTTTACCAAGTGCTCCAAAATAGGAGAAATCACGACGAATTGTTGCAGAGTCCACCTTGACAGCCTCGCTCAATTCTTTTGATGATACACGAGTTTTCCCCTGTGATTGTAAATTATTTAAAAAACGATAGTATAATGGCAGCCGCTTTGCTGTCGCCTGTGGAATCTTGTTCTGCTCCATTAGTTGTCCTCCTCCGTCCGGCGGTGGTAGTCTCCAGACTTGCCGCCCTTTTTCTCCAATAAATAGGTTTCACCAATAATCATACCTTTATCAATGGCCTTGCACATATCATAGACAGTCAATGCTGCTGCACTGGCTGCTGTCAGTGCTTCCATCTCCACGCCTGTGCTCCCGCGTGTTTTGACGTGGGCATGGATCGCAAGTATGTAATCTTTATTGATCGTTTCCCAATCAAAAGTAAAATCAATTCCTTTAAGCTGTAATGGGTGACACATTGGTATCCATTGGGATGTATTTTTCGCAGCCATGATTCCTGCAATTTGCGCAACGGCAAGGACATCCCCTTTTGCTATCGCACGGTTCTTAATTTGATGATAAATCTCTTCAGATACCTTCACACTGGACCGGGCTGTTGCTGTTCGCTCCGTATCCTTCTTTTCGCTTATATCAACCATTTTAGCTCTTCCTTGTTCATTGAAATGTGTAAAATCCGACATGCACTCATCTCCAAGATAGATAATACTTTCAAGTCCCACTTCTATTTTAGCAGATACCTACTGAAATGTCGTGATTAGTTTCACATATTCAACCAATTCTCAGATAAAGAACGAAAGGTTTATGCGCAGAGCAAAAAAACTGATATAGTAGAAAATAGGCATGTACAGATTGCCAATTCAGTTGGAGTGATTGAAATGATAGTGATGCAATTAAACGGTGTATCCAAATCCTTTGGCGCCGATGAAATTTTATCAAATGTAAAATTAGAAATAAAAGACCGTGATCGAATTGCCATTGTAGGCAGAAATGGGGCTGGGAAGTCAACCCTGCTAAAAATTATGGCCGGAGAGCTTTCCCATGACAATGGTGAAATATATAAACCGAAAGACTTAACGATTGGTTATTTATCCCAGCACACTGGTCTGGAATCAGATAAGACGATGTGGAATGAAATGCTGGAGGTGTTTGACCATCTCGTCATACAGGAAAAAAAGCTGCGTGCCATGGAACAACAAATGAGCATGGCAGGCGATATGGATCCAGAGGCCTACACAAAGCTGCTGCATGATTATGACCGTCTGCAGCATGCATTCGATGCCGATGGCGGGTATCAATATGAAGCAGATATTAAGTCGGTTTTATCTGGGTTAAATTTTTTGGAATATGATTTCGACACCCCTATCCACACATTGAGTGGCGGACAAAAGACGAGATTAGCGCTTGGTAAATTACTGTTAACGAAGCCCGCATTGCTTATTCTGGATGAGCCAACAAACCACTTGGACATTGAAACCCTTGGCTGGCTTGAAAGCTATTTGACCAGCTACCCTGGCGCAATCGCAATTGTATCGCATGACCGTTACTTTTTAGATCGGACCGCGTCGATTGTTTATGAAATTTCACGTCATCATGCCAAAAAATATCACGGAACCTATTCCAAATTCCTGGAACAGAAGGCTCTGGATTATGAGCAAGAGTTAAAAGAATTTGAAAAGCAGCAAACAGAAATTAAAAAAATGGAAGATTTTATCCAACGCAATATCGTTCGTGCTTCCACAACAAAGCGTGCACAAAGCCGCCGGAAGCAGCTTGAAAAAATGGAAAAATTGGATCGCCCCCTTGGGGAGGAATCTTCTGCATCTTTTTCTTTTCAAGTAAAAAAACGAAGTGGTAACGATGTATTAAAAATCGAATCGCTCGCTTTTCGATATCCAGACGAAGAACAGCCGATTTTTGAGCAGATGAACCTGCGCGTTAATCGTGGAGAGCGGATTGCATTGGTTGGCCCAAATGGGGTTGGTAAAACTACGTTACTGAAAACCATCCTAGGAATTACCGCTCCCGAAAAGGGCAGCTTACAGCTCGGAACCAATGTTGAAATTGGTTATTATGACCAGGAGCAAGCAACGTTATCTTCCAATAAAACCGTTTTAAATGAGCTGTGGGACGAATATCCATTGGTCATGGAAAAGGACATTCGCACCGTACTCGGCAACTTCTTGTTTACAGGTGACGATGTATTAAAGCCTGTGTCCGCTTTAAGTGGTGGAGAAAAAGCACGACTTGCACTGGCGAAGCTTAAAATGCAGGAAGCAAATTTATTAATACTGGATGAACCGACAAACCATTTGGATATTGATAGTAAGGAAGTGCTGGAGGCTGCATTAGCTGATTTTCCCGGCTCAATTATATTCGTTTCCCATGACAGATATTTTATTAATAAAATTGCCGATCAAGTAGTCGAGATGAAGCCAAACGGCGCCACAGTTTATCTCGGTGACTATGATTATTATGTGGAAAAGAAACAAGAGGAAGCTGAGCTGGCACGACTAGAGCAAGCAAAGCAGGTCGTCCAACAAGCTGATGAAGGAAAACGCAGCTTCCAGCAAGAAAAACAACTGCAAAGTGAACAACGAAAAAAAGAACGTCAAATTGCCAAGCTCGAGGAAGAGATTAGCAGCCTTGAGCTGGAACTAGCCGAGTTAGAGGAAAAAATGACCCAACCGGAAATCTATCAGGACCACGAAAAATCATTAGAGCTTCTCCAGCAAACAGGAACTGTAAAGGAAAAGATTGAGCAGCTGATGGAAGAATGGACTGCCCTGCAAGAAAATTGACTAGCGGCAAGATGATGTGATTACATCTGAACAGTAGAAAATGCAGTTTGGAACCCTATTGTGGAACTTCAGACTGCATTTTTGCGTTTGGCGGATTGATATGGATATTCTGTTTCACCTTTTTACCGAAATAGCTTGCGTTAGAGGTTTTTAACTTACTCCATTTCCGAAAATACATGATTTCGCGTAACTTAAAAGCGGTTTAACTTACTCCATTTCCGAAAATACATGATTTCGAGTAACTTAAAAACGATTTAACTTACTCCATTTTCAGTTTTACCGGAAATCACGTAAGTTATATAAACCTTATCCATGGGATTCCGGATAAATCCCATCATTTATTCTTTTAACTTTTCCTCAAAACCTTATCCACAGTGATTTTTCAAATCAAAAGGCTTTATTTCAGGCTATCAACATAGTTATGCACATTATCCACAGTTTTCAGTTGTTTTATCCCCTTTTTTATCCACAAAATGATTGTTGGTATAACTATATTCACAAAAATTCTCCACAACACTGTGGACAGCATTGTGGAGAATATCATTTCATTTATATTAATTCCAGGCCAGGATTTGCGTTTAAATCCATTCCTGATCGCTTTCCTTTTTCAAAACTAATGGTTCCCGCAGCGGCAATCATTGCTGCATTATCAGTGCATAAGGATAACGGTGGAATGAGCAATGGCACATCTAATTGAGCGAATTCACGCTCCAGTGATTGTCTTAATCCGCTATTAGCCGCAACACCGCCGGCTACAATAACTTGCTTTGCACCGTATTCCTTGGCAGCCCGTACCGTTTTTGTTGTTAATACTTCAACTACACTTGCTTGAAAGCTTGCTGCGATATCTTCTGGGGATAACTCCACCCCGCGCTGCTTGGCATTGTGGATGGTGTTAATAACTGCTGATTTTAATCCACTAAAGCTGAAATCATAGCTATCATCTTCCAGCCAAGCCCGTGGAAAATCAATTGATTCTTGACCCTTAGCAGCTAAACGATCGATTTGCGGCCCACCTGGGTATGGCAGCTTTAACATACGCGCTACTTTATCATACGCCTCTCCAGCGGCATCATCTCGTGTTTGGCCAATCACTTCATAAATACCATGTTCCTTCATATACACAAGTTCAGTATGTCCACCTGACACAATCAGTGCAATCAGCGGAAATTCAAATTCTCTTTCCAATCGATTAGCATATATATGACCTGCAATATGATGAACGCCTACCAACGGCTTTCCTTTTGCAAATGCCAATGCCTTTGCTGCGTTCACGCCAATGAGTAGTGCCCCGACTAAACCAGGACCTTCTGTTACCGCAATGGCATCAATATCATCCCACGCACAATTCGATTTTTCCAATGCTTCTTCTAGAACTACCGTAATCTGCTCTACATGGTGGCGTGAAGCAATTTCTGGAACTACCCCGCCAAATCGCTTATGACTTTCGATCTGCGAGGCAACGACATTGGATACAATCTCGGTACCGTTTTTTACAACAGCCGCCGCCGTTTCATCACAGCTTGTTTCTATTCCCAACATATATATATCTTTTTTACTCATTTTAAATGCACCCACATCACCATTGCATCCTCCTGATTATCTGTGTAATAGCCTTTACGAATACCGCCAGCTACAAGACCGAACTTACGATACAAGTTCTGTGCAACTGTGTTCGAGACCCTTACCTCCAAGGATAAACGCTCTACCCCCATAGCAACAGCCTGCTTACAGGCATGTCCAAACAGTTTTTCACCGTATTTTTTGCCACGGAATTCAGGTAACACAGCAATATTCGTAATTTGCGCATCCTCAAATACAGCCCACATCCCAATATAGCCAATAATCTGTTCTTCTAATTCGAGTACATAATAATGTGCATGCTGATTTAAAGCTATTTCCTGTTGAAAAATATCCCGCGTCCATGTTGAAACAAAGGATGACTTTTCCACTTTTAATACTTGATCAATATCCGATAGATCCATTTTTCGAATGACTGGATTCATCATATTACTTTGATTCCTTTTGTGATTTTAACCAATTCGCCTCAGCCTCAGCCATTCGCAAATAATTTGGAGTCAGCTGATGGACATTTGCTGTATCCATTTGACTGCCAGCGAGTGCAAGATGTGATGGATTTGCATAATGAAATGGACCTTCTGGTATAACCGCTAAATTTCCCATGATCTTTTGAATCTGCTCACGATGAATATCTATATCCGGACTAAGAAACAATACTTGTTCCTTTTTTTCTGCCAGTTCAATTAACCATGCTTCCATCTCCAGATTTTTTTCATCTGCGACTAGCTCCAATGCTGTTCCATTCCATTGATATAAACCCGTAAAAACCAACCCTCTCCTCGCATCAAAAAATGGACAAATAGATGCTGGGAAAAATCTTCCCTGATAAGCCAATACCTGCAAGCTTGAAACACCAACAATCGGTATTCCAAGTGTCCAGGCAAGGGTTTTGGCAGTTGTTAAACCAATGCGCACCCCAGTATAAGATCCAGGGCCTTTCGCTACAACAATACGTTCTAATTGTTTCGGGGTGACATTCACTTCTTTCATTAATCGTTCAATTGCAGGCATTAATCGAACGGAATGATTTTTTGGTAAGTTAGTTATAAACTCCCCAATGATTTCATTTTCCTTTAAAATAGATACTCCCAATACTTGATTAGACGTATCTATTGCCAGTATATACATAAGCAATCTCCTTCAAATACAGCTTCTATTTACATCTTACTTCAATTAACCTATTAATTCTGCAACTACCCAGTGAAAATGCATGCCATGCGGTTCAAAATAAAGTAAACGTTCTTGATCACCAGCATATGTAATTCGTATATTTAACCGTTCTTTAGGTAAATCATCTTTTACAAAATCAGCCCATTCAACAACACAAATACCATCACCATGAAAATATTCATCTAATCCTAAATCGTCATCCGAGAATTCCATTCGATACATGTCCATATGGAATAATGGTAATTCTCCTTGATACTCCTTAATCATGGTAAAGGTTGGACTGTTCACAGTTTCCGTAATACCAAGACCACTAGCAAGGCCTTTCGTGAAAGTTGTTTTACCAGCTCCAAGATCACCCTCAAGTGTTAAAACATCGCCAGGCTTTAATAGGTTTGCTAAACGTTCAGCTAACTTAATCGTCTGATGTTCGGAATAAGATTGAATTTCGTTGTTTATCATTGAAGTCACCTACTTTAAATGAGTATACCCTTTTTTGGGTAGTATCTCTCGCTTCCCCATTGTGTTAACTTTCCATACAGTTCCCTCATGGGTGGGATCCGATTGTACTTGACCTATATGGGTAATTTTTGTATTTGTCGTATGAGCTGCTTCTACGAGTAACGGCCATTCCTTTTCAGACACACAACCAACCAGTTCATAATCCTCACCACCAAAATACTTCCATTGATCTTGGAGTTCCTTTGGAAATTGATGCAGACCTTCACTCATTGGAATCATATCATCCTGTATTTCAATCGCAACACCCGAAGCTGCTGCTATTTCAGCTAATTCATTGGCAATCCCATCACTTATATCATTTAGTGCTACACGCTCTATGTCCAATAAATGATTAGAAAATTTAACCCTAGGAAAAGGTTCTTGATGATGTCTAATCAGTGTTTCTGCATGAAGATAGCGATCCGGATGGGTTAATATATGTAATCCAGCGCTTGAACCACCCAATGTCCCAGTCGTAAATACCAAATCACCTGGTTTCGCATCACTCCTATATCTTGCCCTTCCAAATGGCAAAGAACCAAACACAGTAATAGAAAGTACCAGCTGATCACCAGAAACGGTATCTCCACCGATTAAATCCATCTCATATACATCAGCCAACTTGTTCATTCCAGTAAATATCTCCTGTATCTCTTCAGGCTTCCATATGGAAGGAATAACAATTGCAACAAGATAATAACGGGGTACTGCCCCCATTGCAGCTAAATCACTTATATTAGCGGCAAGCGCCCGATAGCCAATTTGTGACGTTGACATGGTTTGACGAGAAAAGTGGACATTTTCAACAAATAAATCGACTGCAGTAACAATGTCTTCCTGCGCATGCCTAAATACCGCCGCATCATCTCCTACACCTTTTTGCAAAGATGCCTGTCGATATTGCTGCTGTTTTATAGAATCTATCAATGTAAATTCATCCAAAGCAATCACCATATTTCCCTGTATCATCTTATGAAATGCGATAAATTTTTTGGCATTTTTATTTATTCAAAATGCAATAATCATATGATATGAACTACGTCCATGATAGCAAATAATACAGGTAAAAGGAATTCAGCTTCATTAGAAAATTACTTTTCTTATATTTTTGCATATAAAAACACATGACTTCATTTGAGGTCATGTGTGAATAAACTTTTATAAAAGTGGCGGTCCGGACGGGACTCGAACCCGCGACCTCCTGCGTGACAGGCAGGCATTCTAACCAACTGAACTACCGGACCAACTTATAACTATTCCCGGTATCATTCGGTATAGTTAGGAAAATTTCGGTTACATTTACATCGTTATTTATTTCCAACGTAGTAAGTTGGAGTAATTTGGTTGCGGGGGCAGGATTTGAACCTGCGACCTTCGGGTTATGAGCCCGACGAGCTGCCAGACTGCTCCACCCCGCGATATGAAATAGTATTTAGTTTAAAGCATTGAATAACATGTTGTGTATTACCTTATAGACCCCTGCATCTGATAGTTTACTCAAGATGTGAATGCTTCGGGGTTACTCGCAGATTATTCGGTGGATGTATTGCTCGTTGCTCCACCCCGCGATGTGAAATAGTATTTAGTTTAAAGCATTGAATAACATGTTGTGTATTACCTTATAGACCCCTGCATCTGATAGTTTACTCAAGATGTGAATGCTTCGGGGTTACTCGCAGATTATTCGGTGGATGTATTGCTCGTTGCTCCACCCCGCGATGTGAAATAGTATTTAGTTTAAAGCATTGAATAACATGTTGTGTATTACCTTATAGACCCCTGCATCTGATAGTTTACTCAAGATGTGAATGCTTCGGGGTTACTCGCAGATTATTCGGTGGATGTATTGCTCGTTGCTCCACCCCACGATATGAAATAGTATGAAATTAAGGAAATATTGCCCGGCAGCGTCCTACTCTTGCAGAGGCGATGCCTCAACTACCATCGGCGCAGAAGAGCTTAACTGCTGTGTTCGGTATGGGAACAGGTGTGACCTCTTCGCTATTACTGCCAGACATTTAAATTTCAGAGACAAGAACTATTATATGCATTTATGAATGAAAATGCAAGTTCTTTTTAAAACTTATACCCTGAAAACCAAATAAGCGATCATCCAATGACATATCAACCAAAATAAGTTAGTTAAGTCCTCGATCAATTAGTATCCGTCAGCTGCACGTGTCACCACGCTTCCACCTCGGACCTATCAACCTCATCGTCTTTGAGGGATCTTACTCACTTGAAGTGATGGGAAGTCTCATCTTGAGGGGGGCTTCATGCTTAGATGCTTTCAGCACTTATCCTTTCCAC
>NZ_QTSZ01000023.1 GCF_003730295.1 Ornithinibacillus gellani | reverse complement strand
ATTCAAAAAATAGATAGGAACATAAACAATTGACGGTCAATTTAGAGGTCCCTTTAGGGACTATGTTGGTAAAGTGCCCTTATAGGGCGAAATTAAAACCGCCGGTTCTACCGGCGGATATTTACTTAAACCAATTATTGTATATAATTAATGAATCACTTTTAAAAAATGGGGGTGAGTAAAATGATGGATTTAGCGCCAATTATATTAGCTTATTTAATTTATCTATTTATAGTAATTGTAATTGTGATTTTGATTAGATTGTTCATCCGTAATCATAAAGAATATAAAGATATGCAAAGAAAAAGACAAGATTCACTTGATAAAATTCATGAAGAAATTAAAAAGCTTAACGAGAAGTAAAAGTTTTGATCATTTTTTACATAGCAAATAAGCTAGGCGGTAAATTGTCTAGCCTATTTGCTGTATTAAAAAGTTGGATATATCAAGTAGAGAAAGAAACCAACAAGGGCGGGCGAAAGTTCAATGTTTATTTGCATTGGCAGTTTCATAAAATCACCTCTTATTTCTTTATTGCAATTAATTTTTATAAATCCTTTTTTAAAGATAAAATAAATGTCTATGCATGATTTCATAGCCCTATGCGATACTGGAGTCGTGGTAAAGGAAGGGGTCCCCCCAACCTTTAGTTGTGTGTGGAATCCTGTTTCGTTAGGAACGGAGAAGAAAAGAGGCTGGGACAAAACATAAATTATCGGTTTAAAAGACGAGCAATCACATGAATTAGCTCAGGGAATATACGTAGACTCCTGTGGGAGCAAAGAGCCATATAAGACCCCGCAAGGCGAAGCCTGAGGAGGCTTATTGCTCGCCCACGGAATGCGAAGTATATTCCCTGAGCGGGGTATCCTACTTATTAAATGTTCGCTTTTTGATTGGATAGAAATAGTATTGTCCCAGCCTCTTTTTCATTTGTTTTCCCCTTTAATTTGTTTATTAATTCCTTTCTTGTCATTTCACCACTTAATGTTGATTTAATATTTTTTCATCGTCGGGAGTGAATACATGCCCCTCAATTTCAGCAGTTGCTTTGGCTTGTTTATACGCTTGATCACTCATTAATTTTCCTCCTCATTGTCTAAACAATTGTAATAAAAGCTGTCTCTTTTATTTTTTATAGTAATTAAATCATTCAATTCTTGCAGATGATCATTCGCTTTTTGAATTTGTTCATTCGCAAACTCGTATGTAATAGAGATTGGTTCTTGGGTGAAAGTCTTTATTCTGCGCATCTCCTCTATGATTTGAATAGCGCGTTGTCTGCGTTCTTTTATGCCTATGTCAACAAAAGGATGGGGACATAACGGAGCGAGAAACGCATGTAGAAAAGCTGAGGGAATTAGACAAAAACAAAGTGTAAAGAAGGTCTTATATGATTTTCAATGTAAAAATAATTTGAAGATATACAGGTTGTGACCGACGGTAATTACTACATTCCTTACTAATTATAATATTAATATTTTTGTCTTGCTAGTTCTTAGCCACCCCATTCCGTAAGGGCTTAATATAATGAAAATCACCCAGATGAAAAAAAATGTGATTTCTCTTTCCAAGATAACATTCCGATTAAGGTGCTTTCATCGGAGATTTTCTTGCTTGGGGGAGGATTCATATAATATTTCTCGTTTTCTATGTATCCAATAATAAGGATATGTTGGCTTAAAAAATGCTGACAGATGGCCATAAAGTTTTCTTCTGCTAACTCACCAGGAATTGGGAAATGAACAAAAGCCTGATTGTACAATAAATGTAAAATGTTTTCAAATGGCGTTTCGTGATGTTGACGAAATAATTCATGATAAAGTAAACCACTCATAAAGTCATTTGGACGAAGAATGGTCGTGGCGCCTGCCCGTTTTGCATTATCTGTTTGCTTCGTGGAAAGTATCTCTACAATGATTGGGATTTGAGCGTTATTTCCTCTCACTGCAACTGTATAAAGAATGGTTGCTCGGTCCGCTTCCTTTTCCGATTTAGTCATATTTGCTGTTGCTACAACGACTGTAGCTGTTTCTACATTTGCCTTTTGAAGAATCAAATCGTCTGTCGCATCCCCATGAATAAAATGGATCGGAAAATCAATATAGGAGAGTTCCTGTAAGGATGCATCAATTAATACCATATCTATATGCGGATTGTTTTTGGTCATCAGCTGCATCAGATTACGTGTTCGTTCATTCCAGCCGATAAAAATGACATGGTGTTTGCCTTTATAACGGACAATCCCCTTGGAAAGCTGTTGCTCGTGCTTGACAGTAGTGGCCGCAAATACAGTGATGAAATAGGTGAGCAAACCAGCACCTGTAAGAATTAACAAAATTCCCAGCCATCTGCCTGCATTCGTGGTTGGGGCATAATCACCATAACCAACCGTACCACCCGTCACAAACGCCCACCAGATACCTTCGAAAAAGCTTGGAAATTGTTCTGGTTCTATTAAGTGAATAAGCAGTCCAAAAATAATCATTGTGATCAGAACCGTAAGCAATAATCGAATTAATATAGGCATTCGAAAGTATAAGTGTTTGATCAACTCCATGGTAAGGATGCACCTCATTTTGATGTAATATCTATATTATTGGCGGAAGCGGGCATATTTCATACAAGATGTTTATGTGATAGATGTAGTCTATTTGTAGGAGAGATGTTATGTATACTCAAGATGGATTGGTTTTGTTATGATAGAAAAAGACAATTTGTCATAGACCGAATGAGGAGGTAATTATCATGCTAGAAACAAACCAAGATTTTTTAATGGAATTATTAACGACACCATCACCATCCAGCTTCGAAATGGAAATTCAGAAAAAATGGATGAATTATGTGAAAGACTTTGCAGATGAAATCCGCACAGACCATGCAGGAAATGCAATCGGTATTTTAAACCCTGATGCACCTTTTAAAGTAATGCTCGCTGGTCATTGTGATGAAATTGCGCTTGTAATCAATCGAATAGATGAAGACGGATTTTTGTTTTTTGATAAAATGGGTGGGATTAATCCCAAAGCGGCAGTGGGCATGAAGGTAACAGTATTAGGCTATCAGCAAACAATTGTTGGTGTTATCGGAGTGAATGCTCAGCATCATGGCGGTATTAAAGGTGATTTTGATGTGGAAGATTTATTTATCGATTGCGGATTTAAAAACCGTAAAGAAGCAGAAGAAAAGGTTCAAATTGGGGATTTAGGGGTTTACAAAACAACGCCTGAGGTTTTGACGGATCGTTATTTATCCGGTCGAGGTCTGGATAATCGTACTGGTGCTTTTATTGTGGCAGAGGTCTTGCGTCAATTAAAAGAAAAAGGCTGTAAAGTCGGTGTATATGCTGCGAGTACAGTGAATGAAGAAACAAATATGGGTGGAGCATATTTTGCAGCAGCTGGTATTCAACCAACAATGGCAATTGCTTGTGATGTAACGTTTGCTACCGATTATCCAGGTGTGAATAAAAATAAATATGGTGATATCAAGCTCGAGAATGGACCTGTTTTAGCAAAAGGGGCACCGATTAACCGAAAAATAAATCAGCTGCTGGAGAAAACAGCTGCAGGACTGGATATGCATGTGCAATATGAGTTAACACCAAGAATGACTGGCACAGACGCAGATAAGATGCGTTTAACAGGTCAAGGCGTTCCAGTTGCATTGGTATCGCTTCCGCTTCGGTATATGCACTCTCCAGTAGAGACGGTCAGCTTTAAAGATATCGATGAAGAAATCGAATTACTAACCTCCATGATCGCAAGTTTGACTGGGGAAGAGAATCTTAATCCATTGGAAGATTAAGCTATGAAAAGAAAGCCTTGATTGTAAAAGGCTTTCTTTTTTTGTGGGAATGAACTTGGGTAATACATAAATTTCCAACAAGTTGCTGGGTGTTTTGACTTATGTAGCTTTCCTATCCTCTAATGAGAAAGGTTTAGTTTATCAGTTTATCCATTACTTATTCCCAAAACATGCTTCCATTCTTTTGTTTTATTGCTATAAGTATGACTTTTGATTCATTTTTATTTCTAATTTTAGGAAAGCCCGCATGACATCCAAAAGATGCAGATGTACAAAAGCTGCTACTTAGACGTTTATACCTGATAGGTGGTTGAATATTCCCATTGTAAAAATAATAAAACCCTAGGTCGATAGGTCTGGTTATGGATGTTATGATTTTGTCCGACAATATTCGACAAAAACGTAGAAGATTTTACATTATAGTGGAAGTTGCAACCAAGAATGTAAGCGCATACAAATCTGAAATGTAAATGAAAGGAGGAAGAAGTTGTATAAATAAATCTATTTTTGATAAAAAGGAGAGGAATAATATTGAGAAAGAAAAGACAGTTAAAAAGAAAGGCATTTAGTATACTGGCTACATTTCTAATGATTCTCTCGCTCGTTGCACCAACAATCGCTATCGCTCAATCCAGTCAGAAAAATGAATCAGGAAAGCAAAGCCTATCCGTGAGGGATTCTGAACCAGTGAAGGAGAAAGTGACCAAGCGTTTGTTGGATGTTTTTAACAAAGATGAAACCACAACTTTTTTAGTAAAGTTTAAAGATAAGGCAGATACGACGGAAGCAGCTGAACAGGCTAAGCAATCAGCGCAAAAAAATAGTTTATCAGCTGAAAAGATAAAGTTTATTCAGCGTTCAGCTGTGCTATCAGAACTAAAGTCCGTTGCTTTGGCATCACAGGAAAATGTCATTGAGTTCTTAAAGAAAGCAAAAGCAGACGGTATGGTTGAAGATTTTCATGCGTATCATATCGTAAACGGAATCGCTGTAACAGCTACCAAAGAAGTGGCTGAACAAATTGCGACATTTTCAGAGGTGGAAAAAATCCTGCCCAATGAAGAGCGACGCCTAATGGAAACGACAATTACGAATGAAAAAGCCCCAGAATCGAAACTCGCTGATGTGGAGTGGAATGTAGAGCGAGTAAATGCACCCCAGGTCTGGGGTATGGGATTCGATGGTACTGGAACAGTAGTGGGAAGCCTTGACTCCGGTGTACAATGGGATCACCCTGCATTAAAGGAAAAATATCGTGGTTACGATAATGAAACAGGAGAGGTTGATCATACGTATAGTTTCCATGATGGTTTTCAGGAGCAGGATGCACCATATGATGATCACGGGCATGGTACCCATGTTACTGGTACGATGGTGGGAAGTGAACCAGACGGCACAAACCAAGTTGGAGTTGCTCCAGGTGCTAAATGGATAGCTGCAAAGGTTTTTGATGCAGCTGGAAGTACGACAGATGCCATTTTGCTGGATGCAGCTGAATGGATGTTGGCTCCGGGTGACCGTGTAGATATGGCCCCAGATGTTGTGAATAATTCTTGGGGTGGCGGACCTGGTTTAGATGAATGGTATTTGGATGCTGTTCGTGCATGGAGAGATGCGGAAATTTTTCCGGAATTTTCAGCAGGAAATGTTGACTTGTTTAACCCAGGTGGGCCAGGATCAGTTGCAGTCCCAGCAAATTACCCTGAATCCTTTGCAACTGGTGCAACAGATTCAGATGATATGATTGCAGGATTTTCTCTAAGAGGACCTTCACCATACGATGAAGTGAAGCCGGATATTTCTGCACCTGGTGTTAATATTCGTTCATCTGTTCCGGGTGGAGACTACGAAGGGGGATGGAATGGGACATCCATGGCTGGTCCGGCAGTATCAGCTGTGGCGGCCTTACTTCGACAAGTAAATGCGAATATTACGGTTGATGAGATGGAAGAAATACTTATGAGTACAGCAATACCTAGAACGGATGATGAGTATCCAGAATCTCCGAATAATGGATATGGATCTGGATTAATTAATGCATACGATGCAGTTGCTGCTTTACAGGATGGGTTAGGAACCATTGAGGGATATGTTACTCAAGCGGATGATAATGGTTCGAATACCTCGGCTAAGGTGGGTTCCGGTGATGCATTAATGGCAGATGGAACACCTATTTCAGCTACCGTAAGTGTGTTGGAAAGTGGTCGTTCAGTAAGTACAGATCCAGAAGACGGGTCTTATTCCTTGATGCATGCAGTTGGTGAATTCACAGTTTTAGCAGAGGCGTATGGTTATGAGTCTGAAGAGCAAACTGTCACAGTAGAAGCAGATGAAGGGTCCACAGTGAATTTTGCTATGCAGGAATTACCAAATGGACATATTACTGGAACGGTAACAGATGAGCAAACCGGTAATCCGGTTGAGGGCGCAACTGTATTGCTGGTAGAGGATGCGAATGTGCAGCCGGTTCAAACAGATGAAAATGGAAACTACACACTGAAAGCTTATCATGGCATCTACACGCTTAAAATAAATGCACGTGGATACCATGGCAAGGAAGTAGAGGTGGAGGTTGCAGGAGATGTAACAGTTGACTTAGAGCTGGAGCCATTTTATATGGTCCCAGGCGAGGAAATTGGTTACGATGATGGGACGGCAGAAAATGCACGTGTTTATTATGATGCAGGCAATGGATGGGCAGTGAAAATGTCATTACCGGATGGAAAAGATTCTGCCATTGTTACAGATGGGGTCTTCCGCTTCTGGGATACTGAATTCCCTGTACCAGGCGGAGAGGACTTCCAAATTGAGGTTTGGGATGCGACAGGAAATGATGGACTTCCAGGGGAAAAACTTGCAGGTCCGATTGATGCGACGGCATTACGTACAGGAGAGTGGACCGTAGTAGATTTAACGGAACATAACATTCAAGTGGACGGTGATTTCTACATGGTCTACATTCAAACAGATCCGAACCCTAATGCACCAGCCCTAGCAACAGATGAAGATGGTCCTAATGCGGAAAGAAGTTATCAGTATGTAGATGGCGCTTGGTCAGCTGCTCCAGTTATAGAAGGTAACTATATGATTCGTGCTCGTGTCGGCTATGGTGTGGAAACACCAGTTATTACTTCACCTGAGGATGGTTTCGTAACAAATGAATCCACGATCACGGTTGAAGGAACTGCATCATCAACTACAACAGTCGAATTATTGAATAACGAATCGGTTGTTGGGACTGCTGAAATTGATGAAGACGGCGTATTTTCCATTGATGCTGCATTGGAACAGGGAGAAAATACATTAGTAGCCCGTTCTACAATGAATGATGCCGTAACAGGTGAATCTGAGGCCATCACTGTAGTCATGGATCAAGAAGGACCAGAATTAACCATCGACAATCCAAAAGATGGCAGTAAAACAAATAAAGAAACAACTACTGTTGAGGGAACTGTTGTTGATGATTATCTAGACTATGTGGAAGTCAATGGACAGAAAACAAATGTAGACGATGATGGATCCTTCTCGAAGCGAATTTTGCTTGATAACGGGGAAAATGTTATTGAAGTATCTGCTTATGATGAGGCAGGTAATGTGACAACAAAAACCGTAACAGTGGAAGCAAAATACGAAGTACCAATAATTGAAAACTTAACACCGGCATCAGATGTTGACTTACAAGCAGGCGAAAGTGTCATGATTGAATTTGACAGTGAGCCCGGGCTCCGTGCGACCTTTGTTATTCACATGCCGCTCACCAATCATTTTGGTGTACAGCTTACAAATGCGACAGAGTTACCAATGATGGAGGTTTCTCCAGGACATTATGTCGGATACTATACAGCGACAAATAATGTGGTTGCTGAGGGAGCAGTAATTGAGGTAATTACGAAGGATAGCTTTGGTAATGAAGCTAGAGAAAAAGCTACTGGTCAATTAAATATAAATATAGAATAAAATGAATCAAATGGAGAAAGACCTTCAACTGGTGGTTGAGGGTCTTTTTCATATACTTGTCCAAAACCTAGATTCGTACCTGTTTCTAAATTTAAATTTAAGGGAAGATTATATGAAAGCGGGAGTAGAAATAATGTTGAAGGAGGAATACCTGATGAAAATAGTATTCATTCGACATGGTCAAAGTGTGTTTAATCAATCAAATACCTTTACAGGCTGGGAGGATGCTGATTTAACAGAAACAGGAATAGAAGAAGCAAAGCGTGCCGGTCAATTGTTGCAGCAACATGGTATGACATTTGATATTGCCTTTACTTCTGTTCTTTCTAGAGCCATTAAAACATTATATTATGTTCTTGAGGAAACCAATCAATTATGGATACCAGTACATAAGACGTGGCGATTGAACGAAAGACATTACGGAGCGCTTCAACGTTTAAACAAAGCGGAAACAGTAGAAAAGTTTGGAGCAGAGCAAGTACATCGATGGAGGAGAAGCTATGATGTTTTGCCACCATTATTAGATCCTGATGATCCGCGACAAGCTACAAAAGAAAGACGCTATGCAATGCTGGATCAAAAGGCAATTCCATCGGGGGAAAACTTGAAACTGACGTTAGAAAGAGTAACCCCTTATTGGATGGACGTGATTGCTCCTCAAATAAAAGAAGGTAAGCATGTTATTGTTGCAGCACACGGAAATACGATTAGGGCACTCGTCAAACATTTAGAAGATATCGCTGATGAAGCAATTGTCGATGTTGAAATACCAACTGGCATTCCTTTAGTTTACGAATTAGATGAACAACTGAAGCCAGTGGATAAATATTATTTGAAAAAATAACCCAAATAAGACACGAGTGAGGATAAAACATACCTGGCTCGTGTCTTTGGATATTCATGCTTTTTCGAACGGATCATAGACCTTTAAAGTGAAATAATTATTCACCAGAAAAATCCAAGTTACCAATCGACAGATATTTCGTCTCTAAATAAGGTTCGATACCTTCCAATCCGCCTTCGCGACCTAAGCCACTTTCTTTCATACCACCGAACGGTGCATGTGCTGCAGATGGTGCTCCATCGTTCCAGCCAACAATTCCAAATTGTAACTGTTCAGATAAGTAGGTACCTGTCCGATAGTCATTTGTAAAGAAATACGCCGCAAGCCCAAATGGTGTTCCATTAGCGATTTTCACAGCTTCATTCAATGATTGGAAGGGAATAATCGGGGCAATTGGACCAAATGTTTCTTCATGCATCATCACCATAGAAGTCTTCACATTTTTCAAGACGGTTGGATGTACAAAATAGGTACCTTTTTCTTCATCTACATCGTATTTATTTCCAGTGAGAACTTCTGCACCATTTTCCAAAGCGTCATCCATTTGTGATTTTATTTTCTTATAACCCTTTTGATTGATAATGGGTCCAATGTCTGTCGTTTCATCTAATCCATTGCCAACCTTCAAATCTGAAACAGCTGCTGCCAGCTTTTCAGCAAATGTATCAACCACTTCGTCGGCAACAATAATTCGGTTCGCACAGACGCAGGTTTGTCCTGCATTTCTAAATTTGGATGCGATAGTCTGCTCTACTGCCAGGTCGAGATCGGAATCCTTGGCAATGATTAATGGTGCATGCCCTCCCAGCTCCATTGTTACATGCTTTATTGTATCTGCACTGTTTTTAATTAATGTTTTTCCAACTGCAGTTGAGCCAGTAAAGGTTATTTTGCGAACATAATCACTCTCGGTAAATAATTTTCCCATGACACTTCCACGTCCATTCACACATTGCACAACATCCTTTGGAATGCCTGCTTCATGTGCCAATTCCACAATACGAATCATCGTTAACGGAGTTTCTACTGCTGGTTTGACAATAAAAGTGCAACCAGCTGCTAACGCAGGTGCTGCCTTCCTAGTCATCATTGCTGCTGGAAAGTTCCATGGTGTGATTGCTGCGACTAGTCCCACAGGTTGTTTCGTAACAATGATTCGTTTGGACTCGGTATTAGCGGGAATTGTACGGCCATAGATACGTTTTGCCTCCTCTGCATACCAGTCAATATAGCTTGCTGCATAATCCACTTCACCACGGGATTCACGTAGTGGTTTGCCATTTTCTTTCGTCATAATGGTTGCTATTTCTTCTTTATGTTCTTTTAGTTTTAGGGACCATTTGTTTAGTAGCTCAGAACGTTTATGGGCATTGATTTGTGACCATGTTTTAAAAGCCTCATGTCCTCTTTTCAATGCATCTTTAACCTTTTCCTCGTTGTCTACTTGTACGGTCTGTATCCGTTCACCAGTTGCTGGATTGTTTACAGTAAATTGATTTTCCATTTCCTTTCAAACCTCCTTGGCTATTATTTTCCCTGCATGTGATTTATAAAACCATTTTATTCAGATAAGCTGCATGTTGTTTTGTCTATGAAAAATGCCGTATTTCTCCATCTGAGCAATAGGCTTCACAAACAAAGCATAACCATGTATAATGAATTTAACAATAACATAATCGATTCCATCTTCGGGGCAGGGTGAAATTCCCGACCGACGGTAAGAACCAATTTGTTTTAAGTCCGTGACCCACTTGGCAACTCGCTTTGTGGCTGATCCGGTGTGATTCCGGAACCGACAGTTACAGTCTGGATGGGAGAAGATGTCGAGCTGAAATGGAAGGTGCTTTTTTTGCATCTTTATTTTCCTACGTTTATCATACCCTAAAGCCCCATTAGGCTTTGGGGTTTTATTTATTTTTAAACAAAGGAATAGGCTTATCCTTCATCACCAGATGTGAATCGATGATAGATGAAGGGAGAATGGATGATGCATACACAATCATCAAAATTATTAAGACTTATTATTTTGGCATTATTAGGTACGATTTCATTATTATTGATTTTTCTCGATTTCCCACTTCCTTTTTTACCGGGATACTTGAAAATTGACTTTGGGGACGTCCCAGCATTAATTGCCGCATTGATTTTTTCGCCTATGGCAGGTGTGATTGTAGCGGCCATAAAAAATGGTCTTTATCTTATTGTTGGTGGGGGAGAGCCTGTAGGTGTAATGGCTAATTTCCTAGCAGCAATGATGTTTGTTCTACCAGTTGCCTTTTTGTATCATAAATATAAAGGTGTTAAAAGTATTGTGTCCGGACTTATTACTGGAACCATAGTCATGGCAATTGGTATGAGTGTATTAAATTATTTTGTCTTACTTCCTATTTATGCTTGGTTTATGGGAATGGAAGAAATGAAAATAGAAGCAGTGAAACGCGCAACCGTCTTGATCGGTATTTTGCCGTTTAATTTAATCAAAGGAATCATCGTTGGTGCATTATTTGTGCCGCTTTTTCTCAAGCTCCGCGTATGGATTGAACAACGACATGTGAAAATGGTATAACAATCATATAAAATAGCGTGGAAGCCAGTGAAACATCATAATAGGAGTTTCAGTATATTAATTTTTACTGGAACTCCTTTTCATTTTGAACAACTACATCGCTCCAAATCTATTCCGCGTTCCACGAGCCGGTCTCAACAAGTTCACTTTCTTTGTCAATTTCGGACACGGCTGGCCTCGTAGGAGTCTCCGTAGATTTATTCCGCTTTATTAAATGTAGACATATTAAAGTATCTATTCCGTAGTTCATGCAGATGCACTTCTTATAAAAATGAGTTTGGATTTGCCTTATTGGCAGTTAATTGAAGAAAATATACTGCCAGTTCCCATCAAATTCACCATGAAAAAACGGTCATGTTTATTTTTTTGTAATAAACATGACCGTTTTTTCATGATAAGAGGCTAGTTATGTCCTGGCCTTTTTTATTTATTATTCGCTTTTTCGCTTTGGTACGATTCCAATGGTACATCTGGAGATACAGATAAGTTGATGCTCTTCATCCGTAATCTGAATATCCCAAACCATTGTCGTTTTGCCTGTATGAATTGGTGTTGCGGTTGCAGTCACATTTCCATCACGTTTGCTGCGAATGTGGTTGGCATTGATTTCCATGCCAAATACACTTGTAGTTTCTGAATCCACGTGAAGTAATGCACCGATACTAGCAGCTGTTTCAGCTAACGCAACACTTGCGCCACCATGCAAAAATCCAGCGGGCTGTTTGGTACGTTGATCAACAGGCATGGTGAGTATTACTTTGTTTTTGTCTAATGAAATGATTTCTATCCCTAAAGCTTCTATTAATGTATTGGAGATATCTCTGTTCTTCATGATTCTTCCCCCTATACCGATTATTTATAAATCAAATAGACTGCTTATATTAATTTACTCATCATTAAGGAAAGTCCTAATAAAATGCCATAAATGCTGTTTGTTTTACCTGTAGCTGCCATGGCTGGCATCATTTCCAGCGGCTGTGTTTTTCCTTTGTATTTTTTGATGACGTCGATGGCTAGTTTTACACCTACAAAAGTAATCAAGGACCAAATTGGTAATAGTCCGAGAACAATATAGACTGCAGTTAGTAAAAAGGCGATTGCAAACATAGATGCCTGTAATAGGATGGCGTTTTTTCTACCAATAAGTATTGCTATTGTTTTACGTCCACTAATTTTATCATTGTCCAGGTCCCTAATGTTATTGGAAAGCATAATAGCAGCAATGAAGATAGCTACTGGAATCGAAACCCAAATTACATTTGAAGTAATGGTCATGGTTTGAATAAAATAACTAATTCCGATAATGACAGTTCCCATCAGAAAACCAGCAAATAGTTCACCGAAAGGGGTATAAGCAATTGGATATGGTCCACCTGTATATAGATAACCAAATAGCATACAAACAACACCAATTGCGGCAATCCACCAGCTTGATGCGATACAAATGTAAACCCCTAGTAAGGTGGCGATAGCAAAGAAGGCTAAGGCCAATTGAAGCACGGTTTTGGGCTGAATACCATCGCGAACAATCGTTCCACCAATTCCTACTGAATGCTCTGAATCGAGTCCACGCTTAAAATCATAGTATTCATTGAACATATTGGTTGCGGCTTGAATCAGTATGGAAGCAATAAGCATTGCAGCGAATAAGAGCGGTCGAAACGTATCTTCTGTTACGGCGAGCATTGTACCAACAAACACTGGTACAAATGATGCGGTTAAGGTATGTGGGCGGAGTAAACGCCACCACACCTGAAAGCCATCACGTTCATTTAGCGTCTGTTTAATTTCTGCGGTTTTTGAATTTGAAGCGTGCATGTCATGATTCCTCCTGTGAAACGTACATAACTTATCTATCATATATTATCATGGCAGCTTGTATCTGTACAATAACGATGAAACTATCAGAACGGTGCAAATATAATGAAAGTGGATTGTTTCACAACAATTATAGCCCATTCCTTGAGAAACATTGAAAAAGAGAATAAAATAGATATGGGTTTTCATTGAACAAAGGTTATAGATACTTTTTAAACGCAATGAAAATGTGGAAATACAATGGAGGTCTATGATCGATGATTGATATAAAAGAACAGCAGCATGTAGCATTGTTGAATCAAGCAAAGCATCTGCTGAATAAAAATAACCAAACACAGCTTGTTAGTATAACCAAAAAGGTTAAACAAGCTGATTTGTTGCGGTCATTTGAGGCTGCAAAGGAATTAGGCGGAAATAGAACATTATGGATTAGCGCTGATCGAGATTTTGCCATGGTAAGTGTGGGCATTGCGCACGAAATTTGTGCGCAACATGATTGGTTTGAAACTGTGAAAGATGCATGGGATGGATTGATTGAACATGCATTGGTGTCTAATCCACATGACGTACCGGGCACAGGACTTGTAGCAGTTGGAGGTATGGCTTTTGATCCGTTAAAAACAAGTACAGCTTTGTGGGAGTCCTATAAGAATAGCCAATTTATCATCCCGAGCCTGTTATTGGTTCAATCGGAAAATGAGCTATATTTAACTACAAATGTGACGATTGAACAGGAAACAAACATCAATAAGCTGGTGTCTGAGATGCAAGAAATGGAAGCAACCTTTATAGCAGGTAAGGATATTCCATACGTCCAATCTACTGTTACCGATAAACAGGAAATTGATGCAAATCAATGGAAGCAATTGGTCCAATCCGCAAAGGATACGATAGCGGACAAGCATGCTCATAAAATTGTGCTGGCGCGAGAGCTGCGTTTGACATTTTCATCGAAAGCTGAAATCTCCCGTATGTTAAAACAATTAGAGGAGATGCAGCCAAATAGTTATATTTTTGCGATGGAGCATGGGGAGGATTGCTTTGTTGGTGCGACACCTGAACGATTGGTGCGGGTGAAACAGCAGGAATTACTTTCAACTTGCTTAGCAGGAACTGCCCCGCGTGGGAAAACACCAGAAGAGGACGAGCAAATTAGTAAGGCATTGCTACAGGATGATAAAAACCTGCAAGAGCATGATTTTGTTGTACGAATGATTCAGGATGCCATTGCTCCTTATTGCTCGCATATTGAAGTGCCGGAAAAGCCTGTTGCTTACCCGTTGAAAAACCTACAGCATTTATATACACCAGTAACTGCGCGACTCAAGGAAGGTATGGGAATCCTTGATGCAGTGAAGCGACTGCACCCAACGCCAGCTTTAGGCGGGACACCAAACGAAGCGGCTTTATCCTTTATTCGTGACCACGAACAATTGGATCGTGGCTGGTATGGTGCGCCAGTGGGCTGGATGGATAGTAATCAAAACGGTGAATTTGCTGTTGCCATCCGTTCAGGATTGATACAAGGTAAGGAAGCCTCATTATTTGCTGGTTGTGGAATTGTGCAGGATTCCGATATCGAGGCAGAATATGCAGAAACAGCGATGAAGTTTTTGCCTATGTTATCTGCATTGGAGGGCTAGAAGATGGGTTATACAGAATCATTGACAAAATACACGGGGAATTTCATAGATGAACTGGCAGCAAGTGGTTTAGAGCATGTCGTTATTTCACCTGGTTCACGTTCGACACCACTCGCTATTTTATTTGCCGACCATCCACAGATAAAACAGTGGGTCATTATTGATGAACGGTCAGCTGCTTTTTTTGCCCTTGGTCTGGCAAAGGAAACAAGACGGCCGGTTGCACTTGTTTGTACGTCGGGAACGGCAGCCGCAAATTATTATCCTGCCATCATTGAAGCTCATTACAGTCGGGTTCCTCTCCTTGTATTAACAGCAGACCGTCCACATGAACTTCGGGATGTTGGTGCTCCACAAGCGATTGAACAAATAAAAATGTATGGGGAATATGTAAAATGGTTTCATGAAATGGCATTACCAGATGAAACAGAATCTATGCTAGCATACGTCCGAGGACGGGCTGCTCGGGCGTTTTATATGGCGCAGGAAGGTAATCCAGGACCGGTGCAATTAAATTTTCCGTTTCGTGAGCCTTTAATGCCTGATCTTACCTTGGAAAATCGTTGGGGTTCTCATCGTCAGACGTCGTTTTTAACCGCCCAGGATGGTATCAAGCGTTTGTCTGATGATCAATTAAATAGATTATTACAATTATGTAAGGACAAACAGCGTGGCGTCATTGTTTGTGGCCCTCAACAAGCTGGGAAAGATTTAACGGCAGTAGTGGAATTGGCAAAACAATGGCAACTTCCGATTTTGGCTGATCCCCTTTCACAGCTGCGAACTGGTTCACATGAGAAAGATGGTATTGTGGAAGGCTATGATGCTTTTTTAAAAAATGCTGACATACGTGCTAATTTACAGGCTGATTTTATCATTCGATTTGGTGCGATGCCTGTATCAAAGTCTTATCTGTTTTACATAAACGAGCAGCAGGATATTCCACAATTTGTGATTGAAGATCATCGTGGACATCGGGAACCAACAGGCAACCGGACGGAAATGATTTTTGCAGATGCCAATCAATTATGTATCGATTTAATAGCACGAACGAATACGTGGAAGCGATCAACTGAATGGTTGGAACAATGGAAAGCTGTAAATGGGATTACCAAAAAGCATGTAACTCGAAATGATGATAGCAAACTGACGGAAGGATCGGCGGTTCGTGCGTTAATGGAGATGATCCCAGATGGTAGTGGGCTATATGTTGGTAATAGTATGGCGGTTCGTGATGTAGATACTTTTTTGATGACGATGAATAAAACAGTTCGTATTCATGCCAATCGTGGCGCCAACGGGATTGATGGGATGGTATCCAGTGCAATTGGTGCTGCCGCAGGTACGATGGATCGCATGACTTTATTAATTGGTGATTTATCTTTTTACCATGATTTAAATGGTTTATTGAACGCAAAGCATTTTGATCTCTCCATCACGATTTTATTAATTCATAACAATGGTGGCGGTATTTTTTCATTTTTACCGCAGTCAGCTGATCAAACGCATTTCGAGGCATTGTTTGGAACGCCGTTAGATATAGAATTTGAACAAGCGATTACGATGTATGGTGGCAAGCATCAAAAAGTAAGCCATGTGCATGAACTACGGGATGCGCTCGAAGCGGGCTATCATCACAAAGGGCTTTCTGTCGTAGAAGTCAATACGGATCGTCAGGAAAACGCCACTTGGCATCAAGAACTATGGGCCAATATCCATCAAGATATTAAACATTCCGGTGTAAACCAATGAAGGAACATATCAATGAAACCACCTATTTTTATGAATGTCATGGGAGTGGACCAACGCTTGTCATGTTACATGGATTTACCGGCAGTACCAAAACATGGGATTCATTTATTGCTACGTATGAAAAGAAATTTCGATTGATTACAGTGGATTTGCCCGGGCATGGACAGACTACACAGGATACACCGATTACCATGGCGGAATGTTGCCAGGACCTAGATCATTTATTTCGTAAGCTTGAACTGGAGCAATTTTATTTACTTGGCTATTCGATGGGTGGAAGAACAGCACTTGCCTATGCGTTGCAATATCCAGAACAGATAGCGGGACTAATTTTAGAAAGTGCTTCACCAGGTCTTCGTACAACAGTGGAAAGAATGGCCAGAAGAAAACATGACGAAAGGCTTGCGATGAAATTGGAGGCAGAGGGTTTGACCCATTTTATCAATTATTGGGAGAACATTCCTTTGTTTTCTACACAAAAGCAGCTCAACACAGCGGTACGGAATAAAATTCGTTGGGAAAGAGAAGCACAAAGAAATACTGGTTTAGCGGCATCTCTCCGTGGTATGGGGACAGGAAGTCAGCCTAGCTTTTGGAAGCAGTTGCCGATGTTGGGTATGCCAGTCCTATTACTAGCAGGAAGCTTGGATGTTAAATTTGTAAAGATTCAACAGGACATGGCGCAAGCACTTCCGAATGCGGTAAAAAACATTATTTTTGATGCGGGGCATGCAATTCATGTGGAACAACCTGAAATCTTTGGTAAAATAGTAACGGAGTTTATTTTATCCGTACAGAAATAAGTGGAAAGACATAAGGAGGATATACATGACTGTTCAATGGGAAAAAGCAGGAGAGTATGAAGAAATAATTTATGAAAAATACAATGGTGTTGCCAAGGTGACAATGAATCGCCCGGAAAAGCATAACGCATTTACACCATTAACTGTTAATGAAATGATTGATGCATTTGCTGATGCACGTGATGATTCTTCCATTGGAGTAATTATATTAACAGGTGCTGGCGATAAAGCATTTTGTTCTGGTGGAGACCAATCCGTTAGGGGTCATGGTGGTTATGTAGGCTCTGATAAAGTGCCACGATTGAATGTACTCGATTTACAGCGCCTCATTCGTACGATTCCAAAACCAGTTATTGCCATGGTAGCAGGTTATGCTATTGGCGGTGGACATGTACTTCATGTTGTGTCTGATTTAACGATTGCAGCTGAAAATGCTGTATTTGGACAAACTGGACCAAAAGTTGGCAGCTTTGATGCTGGGTATGGTGCTGGATATCTGGCACGCATGGTTGGCCATAAGCGTGCGAGAGAAATATGGTACCTATGCCGTCAGTACAGTGCAGCTGAAGCATATGAAATGGGCATGGTTAATAAAGTGGTACCATTGGAGCAGCTTGAAACAGAAACCTTACAATGGTGTGAAGAAATTCTAGAAAAATCTCCAACAGCCATCCGATTCTTAAAAGCATCCTTTAATGCTGATACAGATGGTCTTGCTGGCTTACAGCAAATGGGCGGAGATGCAACATTATTATACTATACAACGGATGAAGCGAAAGAAGGCCGGGATGCATTTAAAGAAAAACGCAAGCCGGATTTCGATCAATTCCCACGTTTCCCATAATCGTTCGTTGGAAAAACCTTTGCTCGTAATTGGCAAAGGTTTTTCCATCTTTCAAGTAAAGGAGATTGAAGATGAATCAGTGTATTCCGCATTGGCTTGATCAACAAGCTAGATTGTCACCGAATCAAATCGCAATGGAACAAGCGGACGGCAGCATAGTTACCTTCCAAGCACTAGCAGTACAATGCCGCAGTATAGCAAAAAAACTCACTCATATAGGTATTACAAATGGAACGCATGTAGGCATTCTATCCTCTAATAAAATTGAAATGATACAAGTCATTCATGCACTGAGCTATATTGGTGCTGTAGGTGTCCTATTAAATCGTCGTTTATCAGCTGGAGAATTGCAATATCAATTGGAAGATTCACATGCAGATATCTTGTTATTTGATGATGCACTTGAAAACATAGCCACACAATTAAATCTTCCTCATAAACGTTCTTTTATAAATATCGTTGAGGTGCAGGAACAAGATGTGGAACTTAAAACAGAGTTGTCCTTGCAAGACCCATTTACAATCATTTATACATCTGGTACGACTGGTTTTCCAAAGGGTGTCATTCATACATATGGTAATCATTGGTGGAGTGCCATTGGATCCGTACTGAATCTTGGTCTAAGCCAGCAAGATAAATGGCTTGCTGTACTTCCTTTTTTCCATGTTGGTGGGTTGTCGATATTTATTCGTAGTACGATTTACGGTATGCCTGTTTATGTATTAGAACATTTCGATGAGGTCAAGGTTCAACATGCGATTATGGAACGGGGAGTCACCGTCATGTCAGTCGTAACCGTGATGCTGCAAAGGTTAGTAAAACAACTTGGGAATAAGACTTATCCAAACAGCTTTCGTTGTATGCTGTTAGGTGGCGGACCAGCACCAATGTCATTGCTGGAAGCGAGCAAAGAAAAGCAAATACCTGTTTTTCAATCCTATGGGATGACGGAAACATCGTCACAGATTGCGACACTTGGTCCAAACGATGCACTGGAAAAGCTTGGATCAGCTGGTAAGCCTTTGATGCCAGCACAATTAAAGATAAAGCAACCACAAGCGGATGGTATTGGTGAAATTATCGTGAAAGGTCCAATGGTAACGACTGGTTATTACAATCGACCAAAGGAAAATGAAACGACCTTTCAACAAGGCTGGTTAGCAACGGGCGATTTAGGATACTTGGATGAAGATGGTTATTTATATGTAGTAGATCGTCGGACAGACTTGATCATTTCCGGTGGCGAAAATATTTATCCAACCGAAATAGAGGGTGTACTTGCAGGAATGAAGGGAATTGCCGAGGTAGGTGTAATCGGAAAGCCGGATGCAACATGGGGAAAGGTTCCGATAGCTTGTATCGTCTTAGACAAGCATGTGCCTGCCCCTAGTCAAGCAGCAATGAAGGACTATTTATCAGAGCGCTTGGCAGCTTATAAAATTCCAAAAGCATTTTATTTTGTAGATAAGCTACCAAGAAACGCCTCCAATAAATTGGTACGACATCAATTACAACAGTTCATATCATAAGACATAGACAGCCTGGTTACATCGAATCGATTCAAATGATGTAGCTAGGCTGTTTTTTAATTGCTTTGGAAGTGTTTTTCTGAAAAATATGTAGAATCATGTTTAAAAAATTTGCCTTTAAGGAATAGGTAATCATATTCATTTGAAAGGGGCAGATTTATTTGGGTAATTTTTTTGATGATTACTTTACAGCTAGTTTTATGCAGGGGGTGCAAAGCTTAGTCGTAGCACTACTTGTTTTATTAATTGGCTGGTTAATAGCGAAAGCGATTGGTAATGCAGTCGAAAAAGCATTAGCAAAAACAAATTTGGATGAAAAGTTTTTTGACAAATTTCGAACGAGTAGTAGTGGTAAACCATTAAACTCCAATAAAATCATTGGAAAAATCATATATTACATACTGCTCTTGATTGTGTTCATTTTATTCTTCAATTTGTTGAATTTAAACATGATCGCGAATCCATTGTCTAACCTGATATCCACATTCTTTGATTTCATCCCGGCAGTGCTGAAAGCCGCATTAATTTTAGTATTTGCTTGGGTAATCGCGACAGTTGTTCAATGGTTCATCGTTAAAGGAACGAAAAAGCTGAATATACAGCATTTATTCTTTAAAATGAAAATGGCGAAGACTGAGGAAGAAATCGCTGCATTTACCGAAACGATTGGTAAAATTGCATTCTATCTCATTCTGTTACTGTTTATTCCAGGTGTACTGGACGCATTAAATATTGCTGGTGTGGCACAACCATTTAGTGGATTGCTTGCTACAATATTGGCTTTCATTCCGAAACTGTTGGCAGCGGCAATTATTTTCGTTGTCGGTTGGTTTGTAGCGAAAGTAATTAAAAATATTGTTACCAATCTATTAAGCGCAGTTGGATCTGAAAAGCTAATTGCGAAACTGAAAATGCAAAAGCTATTTGAAGGTACGAGCTTTGCTGCATTTGTAGGAAACGTTGTATTTATAATTATTCTGATTCCTGTTGTCATTGCTTCACTGGAAAAACTGGAGCTTCGCGGCATTACAGATCCAGCCATTGCAATGCTTCAAGATATTATGAATATGATTCCAAACATCTTAGTCGCTGGAGCGCTTGTATTTGTTGGAATCTGGTTAGGGAAATTAATTGGTGAATTTGTACACAGTTATTTACAACGACTTGGATTCGACCGTCTAATGGGTAAATTGAATACAGATAAACCCGTATTGGAAGGTAAAATGTCCCCATCCGCATTGGTTGGTTATGTTGTCCAAATACTCATTATCTTCTTCTTGTCTGTACAGGCATTGTATCTGGTCAAGCTTGACTTCCTAGTTGGTATTGCAGCAGCAATCACTGCATATTTACCAAGTGTATTAGCAGCTGTACTGATTCTTGGTGTAGCTTTAATCTTGGCAAACATTGTTGAGAAAGTGCTCATTAACCTATTAACCGGACCAGTAACAAATATTCTTGCTGGTTTTGCAAAATACGCGATTTTGGCATTAGCTGTATTTATGGCATTAACACAACTAGGTATTGCAACATCAATTGTAAGCTCTGCATTCATCCTAATCGTAGGCGCACTTGCTTTGGCATTTGGGTTAGCATTTGGATTAGGTGGAAAAGAATTTGCAAGTAAATATCTTCAAAAGCTAGATAAAACCATTGATGAAACAAATGTTTCCGAACGTAAAAATGATGTACAAACAGGTCCTTCCAACGAAGACCAACTATAATGAAGTGATAAAAGCTGCACTTACAGTCTATGGTAGACTGTGGTGCAGCTTTTTTATATTGGACATGTGCAAATGGTATAGGACACATGCTGAGGTGAACATATGCGCAGTCCTGGGATGCTCGTGATCTTCGTCTGAAAAACAATTTGTTTCTTGGATTATTATTTTTGGCACATGCTTTTCTTCTTTATAGGCAAATTAAGAAGAGGAGGTGGTAAATTTGAGCAAACAAACCTATTATATTAATATTGGATCCATGGAAATATCAAAGGTGCCACATGGAAACAATGATGTATTCACTATTCAGGCAGATGATGATGAAATAAGAAAGCTGCGTGGTGTCATGGATCAAATGCATGCGTCAGATATGAGTGCTTATTGGCGAGCACATATTCCAATCATGTCGTACCACCATGACAAAGGGAACGAATCATATGATCATGCGTTTACAGAAGCTTATCGTCTTGTTTATGAACTTGGAGATGAGAAAACAAAACAGCATATCGTAGAAATGGGTATTCTTGGCAATGCTCCAATGTAAACGATGATATTGCTATGTTTTTTCTCTAAAAGGTTTATGAAACGCTTCTAAAAGGAATAGATGCTATAAGTTGCAGATGAAAATCTCTTTTACATCAAGTGTATATACATGTATAATAGTAAAATTCGATTAAAAACGTAACGTAAAAGGGTTATTTCAAAGCAGATGAAGGGATAGACGGGTTCTATTTCTTATAAATAGCAAACATGAGGGAAGCGGAGAATATGTACATTTTTAAAGACTATTATCGTAATAAGGTGCGGTTATCTTTTGACGACCATCCATTTTCAAAAAGTCCAAAACATGTGTGGATTATTTGCAGACATGAAGATAAATGGCTGCTAACGAAACACAAGGAACGCGGACTAGAATTTCCAGGCGGGAAAGTAGAACCGGGTGAGCAGGCAGAACAGGCTGCAATTCGGGAAATCATGGAGGAAACGGGTGGTGTTGTTGAAAATATCGCGTATATTGGACAATACTTGGTGGAAGGTAAAGCAGGTGTCGTAATTAAAAATGTGTATTATGCTGAAATATTAAATCTGCTTCATCAGGACACTTATTTTGAAACAGAAGGTCCCGTTTTATTAGCGCAAATACCTTCGAATGTGAAAATAAATAAAGGATATAGTTTTATTATGAAGGATGATGTATTAACGCATTCCATGAATTATATTAAAAAGGAAATGCGGTTCATGGAATCCAAGTCGTAGCTGGAGCACCGGAATAGACAATACTATCATATATTTTATGAAAGCCCAGGGTAGCGGTTATCGGCAGCCTGGGCTTTTTGACGAGAACAATTTTAGCGGGAGGGGGCTTTATCAAGGAACGATGATCGTATCTTCCTTATTATTATTATTATTATTATTTGTGTCATTACGAATCAATTCGATGTCTAATCAGCCATTTTTCCAGTTGTTCAACAAGTTTATACATGACGGCGGCTATAATGGCAATTAATAATAAGCTGGCCATGACAAGTGTAAAGTCAAACACTTGAAAACCATAGACAATTAAATAACCTAATCCCTGCTTGGAAACAAGGAATTCTCCCACAATGACACCGACCCACGATAGGCCGACATTGACTTTTAAGGTGGATATCATGACGGGGAGAGAGGCTGGAAAAACAGCTTTATGGAAACATTGCCATTTTGTCGCCCCAAAGCTTAATAATACTTTCCGGTAATTTGGATCTATTTCACGAAAAGCAGAATAGACAACAAGTGTGGTAATAATAATGGAAATGATTGCCCCCATTGCGATAATGGAAATATATCCTGGTCCAAGGGCAACAATAAATATGGGACCCAATGCGACCTTTGGCATCGCATTCATAATGACAAGGTATGGATCCATGATGTTGGAAAAACGCTCGGACGCCCAAAGCATAATTGCAAGGACAATACCTAGCAACGTACCGATGATAAATCCTAGAATGGTCTCAAACATTGTAATTTGCAGATGTGTCCACATTGTACCATTAGCAAATCGCTCAAGAACAAGGTTAATAATCCGGGAAGGTGAGCTAAACAATAAAGGATCAATCCAATAGAGGCGGCTGCTAAGCTCCCATAGACTAAAAAAACCAATCAGCAATAAACATTGCCAGATGAGCACAATTTTCTTTTCCGTTTTCAACTGTTTTTGATAAGCAGAAAATAATTGATAATCGGAGCTGTTCTTCATTTGACAGATTCCTCCTTTCTATCTGCAGGGAACCGTTCACGCTGTCATTTATTCTGGTGCAGACTTTGCTTCCTGCTGGTTTAATTCATTCCATATTTTATCGAATAATAAATCATATTTTTGGTGTCTGCGGACGAGAAAGGGTATTTCATTGCGGATTTCAATTGGTACATCAAAAATCTTTGCGATAGTTCCTGGATTTGCTCGCATAACGATGATACGGTCACTCATGGATATGGCTTCTCCGATATCGTGTGTTACCAGTATTGCTGTTTTATGATATGTGCGAAGCATTTTAAAAACAAGGTCCTCCAGCTTTAACTTTGTTTGATAATCCAATGCGGAAAATGGTTCATCCAGTAAAAGTATTTCTGGTTCTGTAATCAAAGTTCTCACAAGTGCTGCTCGCTGCCTCATTCCCCCCGATAGGGAATGAGGATATAGGTCTGCTACATTTGGTAGACCAACTTCTTCTAAAAGTTGATTGGCACGTTCACGCATAGAGGCGTTTTGCTGTTTTCTAATTTGCGGGCCAAGCAGAATATTATCAAGGACGGTTTTCCAAGGGAATAAATAATCCTGCTGCAACATATAACCAGTAAGCTGATTGGACGTATTTGTTGAGGCTTCATTCACCAGAACTTCACCTGAAGTCGGTTGAATCAACCCTGCTATGATGGAGAGAATGGTAGACTTTCCACATCCACTAGGACCTAGCAAGGAAATAAATTCACCTTTTTTTACCTGAAAGCTAATTTGATCTAGTGCTTTTGTATAGGTATTCTTTGAAAAATATAAATGGGCAATATTCGATAATGTGAGTAGTGACATTCATTCGCCCTCCTTACTTGCCAATAATTTCTTCGGCGATGGATGTATTAACCAATACATCATATGGGGCATCGCCCGGTAGTTCACCAGCTTCAGCCATAATTTGTTTAAGGTTTTCCCAGTCATCTGGATCAAGCAAAGGTGTTTCAGCAAAGGAATTTTGTTGTTTATACCTTTCAATCGATGAGGTGAGGATATCCATTTCGGCATCCTCGAAGTAAGGAGCGATAACTGTTGCTACCTCTTCCGAATCATTTTCCTTCACCCATTTTTGCGCTTCATAGATAGCACGAGTGAATTTCTTAACCGTTTCTGCTTCCTCCTTAATAAAACTCTGTTTGGTCATGAACACGGTATATGGTACATTTCCTGACTCCTCACCAAAGGAAGCAATCACATGCCCTTTACCTTCTTTTTCAAAAACACTAGCAGTCGGCTCAAAAAGCTGTACATATTCTGCATCCCCGGATACGAAAGCGCCAGGTATATTGGCAAAGTCAATATTTTGATGTAAATCTAAATCCGTATGGGGATCAATATCATGCTTTTTAAGCACGAACTCACCAACCATTTGTGGCATTCCGCCTTTTCGCTGGCCTAAAAACTCGCTTCCTTTCACATCCTGCCATTCAAAATTTGGCTTCTCGGTTTTGGCTACGAGAAATGTTCCATCTGTTTGTGTTAGTTGGGCGAAGTTTACTGCGTAATCCTTTGATTCTTGTTCATACACGTAAATGGAAGTTTCGGAACCAACAAGCGCAATATCCGCCCCACCAGACAAGAGGGCAGTCATGGTTTTATCACCGCCCCAGCTTGTTTGTAGCTCTACATCCAGTCCCTCTGCTTCAAAAAAACCTTTTTCCAAGGCGACATATTGTGGTGCATAGAATACAGACCGCGTTACCTCAGCCAATTTGATAGGAATAGATGCCGCATCATTCTTTTGACATGCAACCATCATCAGCATAAAGCTGAGGCATAATAGAACGACAAAGCTGCGTCGTTTCATGGTAATCGTTCCTTTCCTGTTCATATGATTTGCTCAACATAGCTTATGCAAGAGCGAAAAAGTGTGTGATTGCCTATGCCCATTTTAAAATTAGGCTAAAGAAATAGGGTATATAGCTTGCAATAGGGACAATAAAAAAACACACCAGCATCCATAAAGGATACTGGTGTGCACTTGCAAGGAATGGATGTAATAAAATCCAGACACTCGCTTCGTTTTATAAAAACCCTCTTGGGATGAGGCGCTTTATTTTTCAGGTCGGAATACTGGTCCGGCCTCTTGAATCGCTTGACTCGCATGACGGAACTGATTGAAATTGTCATGGAATTTCAATGCCAATGCTTGTGCTTCCTGATCGTATGCTGCTTTATCCTGCCATGTATTACGTGGGATAAGTACTTCATCTGGAACACCAGGAACATGTATTGGGATATGCAGTCCGAATATATTATCCGTGACCGTTTCTACCGCATTGAGTTCACCTTCTAATGCTGCGTGTATCATTGCCCGTGTATAAGAAAGCTTCATTCGATTTCCAACACCATATGGGCCACCTGTCCAGCCTGTGTTAACCAAAAATACGTTGGAACGATATTGATTAATTTTTTCACCTAACATTTCTGCATAAACAGAAGGTGCCATCGGTAGAAAAGGAGAACCAAAACATGCTGAGAAAGTCGCTTCCGGCTCCGTAACACCGCGCTCTGTTCCTGCCAACTTACTCGTATAGCCACTAAGGAAGTGGTACATCGCTTGTTCCTTGGTCAGCTTACTAATTGGTGGAAGGGTTCCAGACGCATCGGCTGTTAGGAAGATAATTGCATTTGGATGTCCAGCGACACTGGGCGATAAAATATTATCTATGTTTTCCAGCGGATAAGCTGCACGTGTATTTTCAGTTAAGGATGTATCACGATAGTCCGGAAGACGCGTTTGTTTATCTAATGCTACATTTTCCAGTACAGAGCCAAATCGAATAGCACCATATATTTGAGGCTCTTTTTCTTCTGATAAATCAACACATTTTGCGTAGCAGCCGCCTTCGATATTAAATACACCGTTTGGACTCCATCCATGCTCATCATCTCCAATTAGCTTGCGATAAGGGTCGGCGGATAAGGTCGTTTTACCTGTACCAGATAGTCCAAAGAATAATGCCACATCACCTTCCTGCCCGACATTTGCGGAGCAGTGCATGGAAACGATATCTTGCTTCGGCAATAAATAATTCATAATCGAGAAGATTGACTTTTTAATTTCACCTGCATATTCTGTACCACCTATTAAGATGATTCGTTTTTCAAAAGAAATGATTACAAATGCCTCTGAGTTCGTACCATCTGTATCGGGATCTGCTTTAAAAGAAGGAGCCGAAATAATCGTAAATTCTGCTTGATGATGTAATAATTCTTCTGCAGTTGGTCGAATAAACAATTGCTTGGAAAATAAGTTATGCCATGCATATTCATTGATGACTTGTAATGGTAGCTGGTAATCTTGATCTGCACCAGCGAATCCTTCAAACAGAAATAATTCATTTTGTTCTTCTAAATAGGCAACTACCTTTTCATAGAGCTTTTGAAAGGTTTGTTCGTCAATTTCCTGATTAACTGGACCCCAGGCAATATCATTTTCACTGTCTGCGTGTCTGACGATGAATTTATCCTTAGGTGAACGTCCAGTGTATTTACCTGTTGTTGCACGAACGGCACCAGTCGACGTTAGAATAGCTTCCTTACGTGAAAGTATTTTTTCGACAAGCTGTGGGACCGAAAGATTTTTTTGCATGTTATCATGTTGCATTAAACGCTTTAATCCTGATGATTGTTCCATCATTTTCATAATATACCGCCTTTTTGAAGGGTTTTTAGATGAATAATGTTTTTTGAATCGCTTTCAATACGTAAATCTGATTAATAGTATAACACATTATATAAAATAGTCCACACTAATTAAAAATGATTTTTAAACATTTTAACCGCTTACAAAACAGGTGAAATAGTTGACAGAAAATGTTGATTTCGTTACTATTGTTGTCAGCGGATACTCTCTTATTCAGAGTTGGTGGAGGGACAGACCCTATGAAGCCCGGCAACCATCACATATGTGAAAAGGTGCTTACCTGAAGCAAGGATTCTTTCCTTGGACAATAAGAGTGAAAGGCCAAAAAATCCTTTCCTCATTTATGATGTAGGAAGGTTTTTTTTATGACGATAGAAATGAAAGATTGCTTGCATAATAGGTATATACATGATTGCGGCAAGTTATTCTATTTTCAATGTATGCATTCACTTTCAGGCAGATTATTGCTGGATAGATTGAAATCCGTAACCTAGTTTTTAAGGAGGATTAAGCAATATGACACGAACTACCAATCGTCGTTTGTTTACATCAGAGTCCGTGACAGAAGGACATCCTGATAAAATTTGCGACCAAATTTCAGATGCAATTTTAGATGCGATTGTAGAAAAGGACCCACTTGCCAGAGTAGCTTGCGAAACAACAGTAACCACTGGATTGGTGCTTGTCTCAGGTGAAATATCTACCCAAACCTATGTGGATATTCCCGCTATTGTGAGACAAACGATTAAAGAAATTGGTTACACGCGAGCGAAGTATGGATTTGATGCGGAGACTTGTGCTGTTTTGACCGCAATAGATGAGCAGTCTGCTGACATTGCAGGTGGAGTGGACAAGGCACTGGAAGCACGTGAAGGTGTTATGCTCGATGAGGATATTGCTGCGATAGGTGCTGGTGACCAAGGATTAATGTTCGGCTTTGCCTGTGACGAGACAGAAGAATTGATGCCGATGCCAATTGCTTTAGCACATCAATTGGCAAAACGCTTAGCCGATGTACGTAAGCAGGATATTTTAGGCTACTTACGTCCAGATGGAAAAACACAAGTAACCGTAGAATATGATGAGGATAATAATCCAGTTCGAGTAGATACCATCGTTATTTCTACACAACATCATCAGGATATTACATTGGAGCAAATAAAAGCAGATATCACAGAGCATGTAATTCAACCAGTTGTACCAACAGATCTGCTCGATGAGGAGACAAAGTATTTCATTAATCCGACTGGGAGATTCGTTATTGGTGGTCCACAAGGAGATGCAGGACTTACCGGCAGAAAAATCATTGTGGATACATACGGCGGCTATGCTCGACATGGCGGTGGAGCATTCAGTGGTAAAGATGCAACGAAGGTTGATCGCTCTGCATCGTATGCGGCACGTTATGTTGCAAAGAATATTGTCGCTGCGGAGTTGGCAAAAACTTGTGAAGTGCAACTGGCATATGCAATTGGTGTAGCGGAACCAGTCTCCATTGCAATAGATACATTTGGAACTGGAACGGTATCAGAACAAGTATTAGTCGATGCAGTTCGAAAAGCATTTGATTTACGTCCGGCTGGAATTATTCGGATGCTTGATTTGCAAAAACCAATATTTAGACAGACGGCTGCTTACGGACATTTTGGCAGAACCGATGTACGCTTCCCGTGGGAGAACACCGATCGAGTGGAAGAATTACGCGCTTTAACAGGCCAATAATAAATAAAAAGCTGCAGCAAGGATTAAAAAAAGCCTCAGAAGTATTCATACTTCAAGAGGCTCTACTATATCCAGCTGTAGCTTTATTTTTTTCCTAGCGTTGTTTGGTCACGATAATAGGCACCTTTATCGACATAGGATTGACGTACACGCTCCATTTCCTGAAAGTCTGCTTCGGTTAAATCGCGAATGACCTTTGCTGGACTTCCAAGTGCCAGTGTTCGTGGAGGTATTTTCTTACCCGGTGGAACAAGGCTGCCGGCGCCAATAAATGCTTCTTCCCCGACTTCTGCACCATCTAAGATAATGGATCCCATTCCGATAAGTGCTTTTTTACGGATGATAGCAGAATGTAGTGTTACTTGATGTCCCACCGTTACGTCATCCTCCACAATCGCAGGCTTGTTTGGACTTTGATGTATCATGGTTAAATCCTGAATACTCACACGTTTGCCTATTTTAGTAGGAGCAACATCGCCGCGAATAACCGTTTGGAACCAAATGCTGGAATCTTCCCCAATTTCTACATCACCTACAACGGTAGCATTATTCGCAATAAAAACGGATGGGTGAATTTGTGGGTGGATACCTTTATAGGCATGGTTCATCATTATCTCTCCTTATCATGATTACTTTTTTTGTATGGCGATAATAAATGGCGCGTGATTTTTTTGGTTAATGTATCGATACTGCAGCACCTGATACTGTTTTTGATCCAATTGAATAGCATATTGTAATAATGCTTCTTTTTCCTTCATCCCGCCTTCATGTCCATAATATACAACCAATACGACCATACGGCCAGGTTTCAAGATTTGTAGGATATGTCCCAATGCGGCAAGTGTAGATGCCGGGGTGGTAATGACTGTTTTATCACCTTTTGGCAAATAACCTAAGTTAAAAATAGCGCCGCCAAGCCATTGTTTATCAGCAGGGCTGACATATTGTAACATATTGTCGTGGCTATCCTGAATAAGGATGACATTTTTCCGGTTGTGATGATCAAGTAGTCTTTGCGTGTTCTGAATGGCTTGTTCTTGAATGTCAAATGCAATCACTTTTCCTTCATTCCCTGTAAGCTTGCTTAAAAAGAGGGTGTCATTGCCATTTCCGCATGTCGCATCAATGACTGCTTCACCTGATTTTACCGTTTCTGCAAGTAAATCATGTGCATATTCCAATATTCCTTTTAGCATCTGTTATCGACCCCTTATAATATGTAGTATCTATCTATGGTTATATTTTAGCTTAGATTCATTGGGCAGTACAATTTCTATCTTAGTAATTTTAGAAAAGTATAAATAGCTGGTGTAACGGGCTTGGAAATCCTGAATGATTGGATGAAAGAATTAAATGGTGATCAATTGTCTATCATTATCATAGACAGGCTTTCACGCCCTTGACAAAAGGGGTTTGCTTCATTACAATTCAATATAAATAAACTAAAAGCGATGCGAAGGAATAGTAATATTGAAGTTTTACTTGAAGAGAGGCAGTGTGTGGTGAAAACTGCTGTAAAATCAATATGAACTCACCTTGAAGGCTGCAGAGATGAAATAGGAAGTAGTTTCTGCCGTTATCCACGTTACGGAAACAAGTGAGCATATGATGATGTGCTAATTTGGGTGGTACCGCGGGAATATAACCTTCTCGTCCCTTCAAAGGGATGAGGAGGTTTTTTGGTTTTTTAAAATGGCTAGGAGGAAATGAAAATGAGCTTTCAACATCGGGAAATTGAAAAAAAGTGGCAGAATTATTGGCTAGAACATCATACGTTTCGAACCGATACTTTTTCGAATAAGGAAAAGTTCTACGCATTGGATATGTTTCCGTATCCATCTGGGGCAGGGCTACATGTGGGCCATCCAGAAGGCTATACAGCGACAGATATTTTATCACGTATGAAACGAATGCAAGGATATGAAGTGCTCCATCCGATGGGGTGGGACGCATTTGGTCTGCCAGCTGAGCAATATGCTTTGGATACTGGTAACAGCCCAGCAGAATTTACGAAAAAAAATATTGGGACATTTAAACGACAGATTCAGGAACTCGGTTTTTCCTATGATTGGGATCGTGAACTCAGTACGACAGATCCTGATTATTATAAGTGGACCCAATGGATATTTACGAAACTATATGAGAAGGATCTTGCTTATATTGATGAAGTTGCCGTCAACTGGTGTCCAGCACTTGGAACGGTACTGGCAAATGAAGAGGTAATAGATGGTAAGAGTGAGCGTGGTGGTCATCCCGTAGTTAGAAAACCAATGAAGCAATGGGTGTTACGTATTACGGAATATGCGGACCGTTTGTTGGAAGATTTAGAGGATTTGGATTGGCCGGAGAGCCTCAAGGATATGCAGCGTAATTGGATTGGACGTTCAGAAGGGGCAGAGGTACAATTTACAATTGAAGGTTTTGAGAAGGAATTTACTGTATTTACAACAAGACCAGATACGTTGTTTGGCGCAACATACACCGTACTAGCTCCGGAACATCCATTTGTGAAGGATATTGTTTCTGAAGAACAAAAAGAAGCAGTCGATCACTATATTAAAAAAATACAGGCAAAATCTGATTTGGAAAGAACAGACCTAGCCAAGGAAAAAACAGGTGTATTTACCGGCGCATACGCTATCCACCCAGTTACGGGTAATCGTGTACCAATTTGGGTAGCCGATTATGTGCTTATGTCTTATGGAACTGGTGCTATCATGGCCGTACCGGCTCATGATGAGCGTGATTACGAGTTTGCTACGAAGTTTGAGCTGCCAATTGTTGAAGTGGTTGCAGGAGGAGATGTGTCCAAAGAACCTTATACTGGTGACGGGAAGCATGTTAATTCTGATTTCCTTAATGGTTTAGATGAGCAGACTGCCATTACAACGATGATTGACTGGCTGGAAGCAAACGATAAAGGGACACGTAAAGTGACTTATCGTCTACGTGATTGGTTATTCTCACGTCAACGTTATTGGGGTGAGCCAATACCGATCATTCATTGGGAAGATGGGACAATGACTACTGTTCCTAAGGAAGAGCTGCCACTGAAGCTGCCAGTCATGACTGAAATTAAACCATCGGGTACAGGGGAATCTCCATTGGCAAATAGCGAATGGGTCCATGTCGTAGATCCAAAAACTGGTATGAAGGGTCGACGTGAAACCAATACGATGCCACAATGGGCTGGAAGCTGCTGGTATTATTTGCGTTATATTGATCCAACCAATTCAGATGCACTTGCTGATCATGAAGCGTTGAAAAAGTGGTTGCCGATTGATATCTATATTGGTGGAGCGGAGCACGCTGTATTACATTTGCTTTATGCGCGTTTTTGGCATAAATTTTTGTATGATCTTGGTGTAGTGCCAACGAAAGAACCATTTCAAAAGCTTTTTAACCAAGGAATGATTCTTGGTGAAGGAAATGAAAAAATGAGTAAATCCAAGGGGAATGTTGTCAATCCAGATGACATTATCGCTTCTCATGGTGCAGACACATTGAGATTGTATGAAATGTTTATGGGACCGCTTGATGCCGATGTTGCTTGGTCGACAAATGGTTTGGATGGTGCTAGACGATTCTTGGATCGTGTGTGGCGTTTGTTCATTCAAGAGGATGGAACACTGTCAGAGAAAATAACAGATGCTGATTCTTCTGCTCTGGAAAAGATATATCATGCAACTGTGAAAAAAGTTACAAAGGATTTTGAGAACTTGCATTTTAATACAGCTATTTCTCAAATGATGGTATTTGTAAATGAAGGCTATAAAGTAGACGCTATTCCAAAACTTTATGTGGAAGGATTTGTGAAATTACTATCTCCAGTTGCACCACATATTGCAGAGGAATTATGGGAACGTCTTGGGCATAGTGAAACGATTAGCTATGAGCCATGGCCGGTGTATGATGAAACGAAGTTAGTTGAAGATGAAGTGGAAGTTGTTTTACAGGTTATGGGTAAAGTACGTGCAAAGCTTCGTGTACCGAAAACCATATCTAAGGAAGAATTGGAAGAACGGGCACTTGCCGATGAAGCAATTCAACAATGGATAGCAGATAAAACAGTACGAAAAGTCATTGTAGTACCAGGAAAACTTGTAAATATCGTTGCGAACTAATGCTGTAAAAATCCGAATTGCTTGATGCGATTCGGATTTTTTTATACGTATTTGTTTTTATCACAGATCAACAGCCAGTAAAGGTCTGATTCGTTCAGCTAACAATCAGTGAGGGAAGGACGAAATTCCCCACTGATGGAAGTTTCACTTTATTGTGGTGTTGGTTTAAACGCAGTTTGTAAAATGGTCCACCGCTTATTTTCAAAATACCATAAAGTTTCTACTGTACCAAGCTGATCTGCATGGTAGGCACCACTAATATTTTGGTAGCTTTTTAAACCATAGCCCTTACTTTTACTGATAAGCACGGGCTCAAAATATGCAATTGGGTCAATAAAGAGAGGCGTATTTTTTAGAAGCTTGCCATCTTCATTATAAATACCCAAGCGAATATAATCATCTGCACGACCAGAAACATCCACCTCAATTGGCTTATAATGAGGCAATAGTTTTATTTCAGCTGTAAAATGACCTTTAAAATTACCAATAACAGGCTGCGTAGGTAATGGGATTTCAACTAATTTATTATGTTGGATGGTGTGTAAATGATATTGATATAACCCACCACTGCCACCAGTAGGACTTTGAAATAGTATGTCCTGTATGCCGTCATGATTTAAATCAATGAATTCTAAATTCGGATCATAACCACCATTGTATGGAATCGTCCATTTTGTATCACCATCAACACGTATTTCAGCTTGTAGCGCTCTGTAATAAGGGGAAGAGTTGGAAAACAACTCACCAAGAAGTAATATGTTTTCTCTGTTCCCATCACCAGTTACATCTTTTTCATACTCATTAATTGGCTTGAAACTTTCAGTCGTTTCCTTTTCATTCGCTGAAACGGTCAACGAAAAAGACATAAGCATGAAACACGCTATTAGGATAAATATCAAATATTTTCGCATATCATCACTCCATCGCTTGTGTTCTGGTAATGTAACAATCTGTGCCCTTTTAGTATGTGTAGGCTAGTGAATATCATGCGATGCTTGAAGGATTGATGCTTTGTGATATGATAAATGTCATAAATGAAGAAGGGAAATGAAATTCAAATTTGGTGATAGGATATGAATCAAATCGTACAAATGAAAGCTTTGAAATATCCAGATATTCCACATTATGAATGGCAGGGGGAGCTAATCCAACAAACGCCAGATTATATATTGGTTTTATCTAAACCTGGTCGGAAATTAATACATCATACTAAAAATGCAATATTCACTATTCCTCATATGACTTTGGAATATTTTTCTTTAACCGAATGGTTCACCGCTGCAATGGATATTCATCATGGAAAAGTTGTGTCTTATTATTGTAATGTCGCCATGCCATCTAAGAGGGAGGGAGATACAATTCGTTTTGTTGATTTAGACCTAGACTTGTTGAAAACAAAAGAGACAGGTTGGGAGGTTCATGACAGCGATGAATTTGAATACAATAGTGAGAAATACGGATATTCACTACATTTAAAATCAGCTGCGCTTGACTCTTTGGCCGCATTAAAGAGAAAGGTAGCGGACCAAGTCTTTCCATTTAACGATGATCCACTTCAGGGACTAACATTAAATATGGAATGATAATACAATGTTTTAAATTCTACGATAATCTGATTTTGCGATGAAAACAGCTGCTAAAGTGAAAGCCATCATAAATAAAGACCATAAACTGTAGGCAGCACCTTCGAAACCACGGATTTTAGCAATACCGATATATAATAAAACAATTGGGTTATTCATCAAAGGATGATTCCAGGAATACATGCAAGTATAAAAGAGTAATGAACATAAATGAACAGCCTCCTTCATGTTTTAGGTGTAGATAGTTTCTTTTTCAATTAGGTTGTAATGTTCTAGTTATTTTGAAGGATATGTCTGTAAAATCTAAATAAGAATAGCACCAAAATAAGTATGGTGATAAATATTACTGCCAAATAAGAGGCATAGCCCCAAATTTTATACCAGAAACCACCATCAATAGAGAAGATATGCGTGTCTAGTTCATTGGCAATGCGATATTCAAAATCTGCTAGATATAATTTTTTCCCGTGTGTTAGAAGAAGTTTACCTGCTACCCAAAGTGCTATTGGAATAGAAAATAACATGAACATATACCGAAAACGTTTATACTTTAAATATTTGATATACGTAGTAATGATGATTGCTATTAGAATGATTAAAGCAACAATGATAAATAAGAAATTTGATATAAGCTCCAACACTACCAAAAAAATCATCCCAGTTGATTCGCGTGGTTTTTAATTCTTTCCCTATTATATATAAACATTGTCATCAACAGGTGGATTTGTAAATACTTATCTTCAAAGATAAGGATGTTGTATCATTTATCACAGATTAACTGGCTGAAAGACCCCCACTTCATGAATTTTTGTTAATAACAAGAATTGTAAGTGGGGGATCAACAGCCAGTAAAGGCCTGAATCGTTCAACTAAAAATTAGCGGAGGAAGGGAGAAACCCCCACTTTATATATAATTAATATGAAGATGGATCAAGTTATTACCAACTAAATGGATGGTAAGTAAAATAGCGAAATGAAATGTGTAATCGATTTTTATCTATCGATGGAAAATACATTGAACCTGCAATTACATAGTATAAGTAGTGAATCTCTATTATTTATTGACTTTTTACTTTAGCGATGCTATAATTAACAAACATTGAAATAGACACTTCATAACTTTAAAAAAGTTATTGACAAAGGTTTATATTTCGTGTTATATTAGTGAAGTCGCCAATTTGAGGCGGTGGAATATTTGCTCTTTGAAAACTGAACAAAACAACCAGTATGTCAAGAGAAACAGAACCCTGTTTTTCTTTAAAAAAATTAGTCAGAATTTGTTTCTGATTGCTAAGTATGAAACTTTACTTTTTTG
>NZ_QTSZ01000022.1 GCF_003730295.1 Ornithinibacillus gellani | reverse complement strand
TCTTGCTTCATCTTCAAAGTGATCACTCCAGCTTCCCCCTTAGCGACAGTTGTGCTAAGGATATTTTCTACTGAAGTGGTTCAGTTTTCAAGTGCGATGGTGGTTCAATTTTAGAGTACCATATACAAAGGTCAGTAACTACTTCTCTATCTTCTTTTATTCGTGATGCGAACCATCATCTTATGGGAGATTTTGTTTCTATGCCTCATGAAGAAATGAGACGGTTCTCTAAAATGGAATCTTTATTACAAAACAAAATAGCTAGACGTTTTAAGATCCGCCCTTTAAATAAAAATGATTTTGGCTATCTAATTGAACATCTTCATGGACAATCAGACATTGCTTATGAGGAATATGATTATGCCCTCCCTCTAAAGAAGTTAAAAAAGGAAACGTTAGTGAAGCGTTATGACTTGATTAAACCGACTCGTTGTTTGATTGAGGAAAACCAGCGTTATTTAAAAATTGAACAAGAAGAACAGACTACTTATGTTGCTTATTTTACGATTAATTCGATTGTCGGTGATCTTGAATTTCCATCGAATGAAATCTTTTATTACCAGCAACAACAATTCACCTTCCCGATTGATACGTCCATGAATGTGGAAATTGTAACGAATAAAAAAGCGTTATCGACTGTGCGGAATAAGAAAAAGGAACTCAAAGACTTAGATAATCATGCTTGGGAATCTGATAACGAAACAGGCAGTAACGTGATCGACGCATTGGAACAGGTGAACGAATTAGAAGACGTGCTCGACCAAACGAAAGAATCAATGTATAAATTAAGCTATGTCATTCGAGTATCCGCCCCTAATTTAGACGAACTTAAACAGCGTTGTAATGAAGTTAAAGATTTTTACGACGATTTGAACGTAAAACTTGTTCGTCCGTTTGGAGATATGATCGGATTACACAGTGAATTTATCCCAGCCAGTAAACGCTATATGAATGATTATATTCAGTATGTTACATCTGACTTTTTGGCAGGACTTGGGTTTGGCGCTACACAGATGCTCGGAGAAACGGAAGGGATTTATTTTGGTTACAACTTGGATACGGGAAGAAATGTCTATCTTAACCCGAGCTTAGCTAGTCAAGGGGTTAAAGGTTCGGTCACCAATGCGTTAGCTTCTGCTTTCTTAGGCTCACTGGGTGGTGGAAAATCGTTTAGTAATAACCTACTTGTCTATTATGCGGTTCTCTTCGGTGGACAAGCACTCATTGTTGATCCTAAGGCAGAACGAGGAAGATGGAAGGAAACGTTACCCGAAATCGCACATGAAATAAATATTGTCAATTTAACAAGTGATGATTCCAACAAAGGACTACTTGATCCTTTTGTCATTATGAAGAAGAAAAAGGATTCAGAAAGTCTTGCGATTGATATTTTGACTTTCCTTACGGGTATATCGAGTCGAGATGGAGATAAATTTCCTGTATTACGACGAGCGATTCGGGCAGTCGGTCAACAAGAAGAACGTGGCTTGCTTCTTGTGATTCATGAATTAAGAAGTGATCCCAACCCTATAGCAGGCCCTATTGCTGACCATATCGAAAGTTTTACCGATTATGACTTTGCCCACCTACTCTTTTCAGATGGAACGGTGAAAAATTCGATTAGTTTAGAAAAACAATTAAATATCATTCAAGTAGCCGATTTGGTCTTGCCTGATGCAGAAACAACTTTTGAAGAATATACAACAATGGAACTGCTTAGTGTCGCCATGCTGATTGTCATTTCCACCTTTGCATTAGACTTTATCCATTCTGATAGAAGTATTTTTAAAATCGTCGATTTGGATGAAGCCTGGTCCTTCCTGCAAGTCGCACAAGGAAAAACACTTTCCAATAAATTGGTTCGTGCAGGGCGTGCCATGAATGCCGGTGTCTACTTTGTTACCCAGAATGCGGCAGATTTAACGGATGAAAAATTAAAAAATAATATAGGTGTGAAATTTGCCTTTCGATCCAGAGATATCAATGAAATTAAAAAGACACTTGAATTCTTTGGAGTGGATAAAGAAGATGAAGAAAATCAAAGGCGACTACGGGAACTCGAAAATGGACAATGTTTGATGCAAGATTTATATGGGCGTGTCGGGATTATTCAAGTCCATCCTGTATTTGAAGATTTATTTGATGCTTTCGATACTCGACCACCTGTAAGGGAAAAGGAAACGAGGTGACAATATGAACAAACAAAAATTGATAAAAATAGTTCTGACGGTGGTACTTATTGGTGCCGCCGTTTTTCTATGTCTTCTTTTACTTGGTACATTAGCACAAGCTGCTGGATTAGTGGATGATACGATATCGGAAGACAATTTGTATTCTAAATATGCCCTTGACCATTATCAGCTTGATTTTTACGTTGATACAGATTGGGATTGGCTCCCGTGGAACTGGAATGATGGCATCGGAAAACAAGTGATGTATGGCTTATATACAATCACCAATTTTATTTGGATTATTAGCCTGTATTTATCAAATGCGACAGGCTACTTAATCCAACAAGCCTATTCACTGGATTTCATTTCACAAACAGCGGATGCCATCGGGAAGAATATGCAAACATTGGCTGGAATTACGGCAAGTGGTTTTAGCAGTTCGGGGTTTTATGTGGGCTTCCTGCTTATCTTTATTTTAGTCATCGGGATTTACGTGGCCTATACAGGATTAATGAAACGGGAAACAACAAAAGCAATACGGGCCATTTTAAACTTTTTAGTCGTGTTTATTTTGTCCGCATCCTTTATCGCCTATGCTCCAACATATATTACGAAAATTAATGACTTTTCAGCAGATATTAGTCAAGCAAGTTTAGATTTAGGAACCAAAATATTGATGCCGAACTCGACAAGTCAAGGCAAAGACAGCGTGGATATGATACGAAATAACCTCTTTTCCATTCAAGTGGAGCAGCCTTGGTTACTGTTGCAGTTCGATGATTCAGATAAAGAAACAATTGGCGAAGAACGTGTTGAAGCCTTAGTTTCCATTAGTCCAGATGCAAATAACGGAAAAGATCGGGAAGGTGCCGTCAAAACAGAAATTGAAGATCACGACAATAAAAATTTAACGATTACGAAGACTACTACACGTTTAGGAATGGTCTTCTTTTTATTTCTATTTAATATTGGCATTTCCATTTTCGTGTTTCTTCTATCGGGTATTATGATTTTCTCACAAATTCTGTTTATTATCTATGCCATGTTTCTACCTATCGGTTTTTTATTGTCGATGATACCGACTTTTGAAAATATGGGAAAACAAGCGATTATGAAATTGTTTAATGTGATCATGCTTCGTGCTGGGATTACATTAATCATTACCGTTGCTTTTAGTATTTCATCCATGCTTTACAGTTTAACAACAAGTTATCCTTTTTTCTTAATTGCCTTCTTACAGATTGTGACGTTTGCGGGCATTTACATGAAACTTGGTGACATTATGAGCATGTTTAAACTGCAAAGTAGTGACTCGCAACAAGTTGGACGTCAAGTCATGCGTCGTCCTTACCGCATGTTTAATCGGGGCAGTCGCCGATTACAGCGAACCATTGGACGCACCCTTGCGGGTGCAACAACTGGAGCAACTGTCGGAGCAATGGTCGGGAAATCAAAGCAAACAAAAGGTTCCTTCTCCCCTATTCGACCATTACAGCGGCTAACATCGACTACAAAAAATAACAAAGAACGCTCAAATGCCAATACAAAACCAACCTCTTTGAGCCAGAAAGTAGGACAAGTAACAGGGAAAGTGCTTGGTACAAAAAATCAATTCCGTGCGAATATCAAGCATCACAAAGAACAATTGCATGATTTGCCTACTACTGCTCAATATGCAGTCATGAAAGGAAAAGAACAACTGACAAAACCTGCCCGTGATTTTAAAGAAGGCATAAAACAGGCAAAAGAAAAAAGACAGCAAGTAAATAAAGCACGTGAAGCAAAACATCGTCAAACCATTGCAGATAGGCGGCAAGCATTGGACAAAAAGCGTACCCCTCTTCGGGAATTTGTCAATCCTAAACGGCCAGTAACACAAAATGTCAATGAATCTGTACATCAAGATCGATTAAAAAACTCAACTGTTCAACAAAAAGAAAAGACAAGACCTGTCACAAAAAGCGAGCATAGGAAGCAATTCAAGTTACAACGACAGTTATCGAGTCCAGACAGAAAAGAACATTTTATTGATTATCCAAACCAACCTGTAAAAAAAGAAAGCCGATCTCCCAATGAAGAACGTTCTCGACCAAAAAATAGTCGGACAATCATCAAGCGTCCTTCTAAACCGTTGAAAAGTACAAACCAGAAACAAATCACTAAGCGTCCAATCCATGCTGTTAGGAGGAAACGCTAATGAAAGTCATGAGATTAAAGATCATGTTAATTGCTGGCGGAATAGGATTTCTTGCCTTTTTAGGACTGTTAGCATTTGTAGCTATTTTTATATCGAATGAAGAACATTCATCAGATAACAGGGATTTCATTCATGATATCGGCGATGTATCGGTCTCCGAAGATGTGTTAAAACATCAGCCAATGGTAGAAAAATATGCACAAGTGTATGGAATAAGTGAGTATGTCCCAACTCTACTTGCCATTATTCAAGTAGAGAGTGGTGGAAAAGTTCCAGACGTGATGCAATCAAGTGAATCATTGGGACTTCCCCCCAATTCTTTAGATACCGAAGCTTCAATTAAACAAGGAACTAAATACTTTTCGGGTTTATTACATTCCGTAGAAAAAAATGGGGGCGATATTAATATAGTCATTCAAGCTTATAACTATGGCGGTGCATTTATTGATTATGTCGCAAAAAGAGGTTCCCAGTACAACTTTGAACTTGCAGAGAACTTTGCGAAGGAACGTTCAGGTGGGAGCAAAGTCACTTACTCGAACCCCATAGCCGTAAAGAAAAACGGCGGTTGGCGTTACCGTTACGGCAATATGTTTTATGTCGATTTAGTGGGTCAATATTTTATCTCGCCTCAATTTGATAATGAATTAGTTCAGACCGTAATGGATGAAGCTCTAAAGTATGAGGGATATCCTTATGTCTTTGGGGGAGACAATCCGAGCACTTCTTTTGATTGTAGTGGACTGACACAATGGAGTTACAAGAAAGCGGGGATTAATTTACCCAGAACAGCCCAACAACAATATGATGCAACCGAGTCGATTTCTTTATCAGAAGCTAAGCCAGGCGATTTAGTGTTCTTTCACTCCACGTATAATGCAGGAACTTATGTCACCCATGTTGGAATCTATCTTGGAAATAATCAGATGTACCAAGCAGGAGATCCGATTGGTTATGCTGACTTAACTACTGCTTACTGGAAGAAGCATCTTATTGGAGCCGGGCGTATCAAACAATAGAGAGGGTTGGAATAGATGAAAAACTTTTTTAAGAAAAAAGAAAAACAAACGCTGAAAACAAAACCTAAGAAAACGAAAGTACGGACTGTTGGTACACGTAAAAAAACAGTGGCTTTTTTATGGATACTACTCATTGGCAGTCTTGCCTTTGCCATTTATAAAAACTTTACAGCGATTGATCAGCATACCATTCATGTGAGAGAAATTGTGGAGAACCATATGAGAGATACAACTGCCATTGAGAGCTTTACAAAAATCTTTGTGAAAGACTATTATACTTGGGAAAATGAATCAGAAGCCTTGGAAGAACGAACAGAAAAGGTTACTGATTATCTGATTGAAGAACTGCAAGCTTTAAATGCGGATATGGTTCGAGAGGATATTCCTACCAGCTCGACTGTTCAAGGTATCAATATTTGGTCGTTAACAGAAGAAAAGGAAAATACCTTTTCGGTGGTTTATTCCGTACAGCAAAAAATTACAGAGGAAAAAGACAGTACGTTAATAAGTTCAACCTATCGTATTGTACTCTATCAAGATGAACAGGGAAATCTGGTCATTACCCAAAATCCTACAATCTGGAACAAACCTGAAAAATCTAGTTTCGCTCCAGAACAAGTGGAAAGCGATGGGACGGTGGAATCAGAAATTGCAGAAGAAGTCACTCTATTCCTAGAAACCTTCTTTGCCTCCTATCCCACCGCCACAGAACAAGAACTTGCCTATTATGTGAAGAATAATACTTTACCAGCCATTGAAAAGGACTATACATTTTCTGAACTTGTTAATCCTATATATCAAGAAAAGGATAATCAGATTAAAGCATGGGTCACGGTAAAATATTTGGATGAAACAACCAAAGCAACACAGCTTTCACAGTATGAATTGACCTTAGAAAAAGATACAAACTGGATGATTGTAGATCAAAATTAATGAATTAGTAAACTTGCTTTCTTAATTACAAATAATTTCCACATTAATTGACCGAATCGGTTTATGATGTTATTATAATACTCATAAACCGATTCGGTTTATATTGTTTGAGAAGGAGGTGAGTTATTTGGAAAAATTTTTAAGTTTGCCTGTGAAAAAACAAAATTTAATTATTGATGCTGCATTAAAATCCTTTGGAACGAACGGTTATAAAAAAACATCCATAAGTGATATTGCCAGTGCTGCAGGAATTTCGAAAGCAATGGTATTTCATTACTTTGGGACAAAGAAAGAGCTATATATATATTTGGTAAATACGTGTGTCGATAGTATTAGCACTGAAGTTGTCGAAAAATTTGATGATAGTATTACAGATTTATTTGATAGGATTTTATATACAAGTAAGCTGAAGATTGCTTTGATGGAAAAACATCCTAATGTTCCTTCGTTTATTCAGAGTGCATATTTTGAAAATGCTGATGAAGTTAAGGAAGAGATAAGAACTATTTTTAGCAAAGATGATGGCAAAACTATGGGGCAAGAAATAACCTTTGATGGTGCAGATTTTTCGAAATTTAAAGACGATATTGATCCAAACCTTGTCATGAACATGATTGACTGGATATCTGAGGGTTACATGAGTAAAATGGCAGACGCAGAAGAAACTGATTTTGATGAATTATATAGTGTGTTTGAAGAATGTATGCAACTCTTTAAAAGGAATTTTTATAAATGATCAGTAAAAAAAGAATATGGAAGGGGAAATATTATTATGAGAAAAAATGTAATTGAAATCCAGAATCTCACAAAGCAATATGGCAAGCACAGAGGGATTGATAATGTCAGCTTTTCTGTTAAGGAAGGAGAAATTTTTGGTTTCATTGGTCCGAACGGTGCAGGAAAATCTACTGCCATTCGTACTTTATTAGCCTTGATTCATCCAACATCAGGAAGTGCCACTATTTTCGGTAAGGACTGTATCAAGGAGGCACCTTCTATTGCAAAGGATGTAGGATATCTTCCATCCGAAACATTTTTTTACGAAGGAATGACAGTTAAGGGATTGCTTGATTATACTGCTAAACTGTATCAAAAAGATTGTTCGAAACGAATTGAGGAACTTACTGAACGGCTTAAATTAGATACCAGTAGAAAAATTCGTGATCTTTCCTTTGGAAATAAGAAAAAGGTAGGAATTGTTGCAGGGTTATTGCATTCTCCCAAACTGATTATTTTAGATGAACCGACTAGTGGCTTAGACCCTTTAATGCAAGATACTTTCTTTGAGATCCTTAAAGAAGAAAATGAAAAAGGGGCTACTATATTATTTTCTTCTCATATTCTTAGTGAGATACAGAAAATGTGTGATCGTGTTGCTTTTATTAAAGAGGGGAAAATTATTAGCCTTCAAAGTATTCATGAATTGCGTTCTAGCACATATAAAAGTATTCAATTAAGTACGAAAGAACCCGTTTCAAAACAGGTGTTCACTTTAGAAGGGATATCAGAATTTAAACAACAAGAAGAAGAGATTAGTTTTATGTATAACGGAAATGTTAATAACTTAATTAATAGTTTTTCAACCTTGAATATAACAGATATTTTTATAGAAGAACCTTCTCTGGAAGAAATTTTTATGCATTACTATCAATAAGGAGGGAAACAAATGAACATTTTTCGTTTTGAAATGAAACAATATAGAGGTTCTATTTTAGTTTGGTCTATAGGATTAGTAGCCACAATAATACTGTTGTTACCAATGTTTGTCTCACTTACAGGAGACCCATCTGCTACAGAGTCATTGGCTGATAATCCCATGTTAGATACAATGGGGATTAGCATCGATTTATTCATTACCACGACAGGGATTTTTAGCTATCTAAATAGTATTATTTTAGTAGCTGCAGCCATTCAAGCATGCAATTTAGGACTTTCTATTATCACTAAAGAACACATGCAAAACACTGCTGATTTTCTGATAACTAAACCATACTCAAGAACAAAGATTTTTTTGTCAAAACTGATGGCCTCGCTTTGTGTAATTGCCATAATTGGAATATGCTATTTTCTAGCATCCTTTGTAACAATTAGTATGATTTCTGAACAAGGGTTTTCATTTAGTCATTTTTTTCAAATCTATCTAACTTTCCCTTTGATTCAGTTGTTTTTCTTACTATTAGGAATAATGATAAGTACTATTGTATCCAGAGTTAGTGCACCTTTACCTTTAGCGTTAGGGATTTCTTTTGGGTTTTATGTAATAGGATTATTTTCTAATGTTGTACAGAGTACTATTGCTAGACTGTTTTCTCCATTTAGATATTTTGACTTTAATCTTGTTCTAGCATCAGAAAATTACGAAGCTGGTTATATTACTTTATTTTTTGCTTTGTTACTATTATTTTTTATCACAAGCTATATCACTTATATTAGAAAAGATATGAAAATGGTCTTATAAGGAGGTTAAAAAATGCAAGCTATGGTAAGAAAAGAATTGAAAGAAAACCGAAGAAGTTTATTAATTTGGATAGGAGTAATGCTTGGCATGATAGCCATTGGTGCAGCAGAATATTCTGTTGTAGTAGAGGCAGGAGATGCAATAATGGATTTGTTTGAGTCTCTGCCCTCCGTCCTAGCAATTGGTTTTGGAATTGACTCTATCCCTGTTAACACACCCATAGGATATTATGTGATGATGTACTTGTGGTATTGTATAATAGCATTTACACACGCAGCTGTGTTAGGAGCGACTATCATTAGTAAAGAAGAGCGAAACAGGACAGCTGAATTCATTTTTACGAAACCATTTACTCGTAAAGATATTATTACTAGCAAGATTATTGCTGCTATCGTTAATATAGTCATTATTACATTAACAGCATTGATAGGGAACCTGATCATGTTAGTTCCACAAATAGAAGGAGGAAGTATTTTAAGTGAAATTGCTACCACTTTACCGTCTATGTTTATTGTTCAAATACTCTTTTTATTTATAGGTCTTCTATTTTCCGCAATATTTTCAAGTTATGGAAAAGCTCTCTCTTTTTCAGCGTTATTTGTTGCCCTTTCATATTTCTTAATGATAATTATAAAGTTGATTGGGACGATTGATTTTCTAAGTGTTTTAACACCTTTTATGTATTTTACAGGTACGGGACTCGTTGAAAATGGTATCAGCGTGTTTTATATCTTACTCGCTGTTGTAATAACTGTAACGGCTGGCTACTTAACCTATTCTAGGTATAGAGGGCGAGATTTGCATAGTTAATAGTAGTTCTATGATATTTACTCATAACTCTGAACCCATTGAAAGATTTTAAACCTTTTCATACAAGATAAGTATTGGATAAAGTACTGGGTGTGTATGGATTTTGAGTGTTTAAAGAACATTATTTTCTGAAAACCGTTAGAATTGAAATACTAGTTTCATTCATTTTTTTACTACTAAGTTATATCTGCTCTGCATAGTGTTACTCTAATAAAGTATTCGATTAAGTAGAATCGGAAATTGAGTAAAGACTATGTAACACAAAATAAAGGAGGAATGATAATTTGGGGAAAAACATTGGATATACTGTCCTGTTTGTAGCAACAAAACAAGGATAAAAGTTCGTGATGATACTGTACTGGAAAAATTCCCTTTATTTTGCCCGAAATGCAAACATGAAACTCTAATCAATGTACAACAAATGAATATATCAGTTATCAAAGAGCCAGACACATAGATGCAGAGCCGATAATTTGAGATTTATACATCTATCTCATCTTATCGGCTCTTTTTGTTAAATATAAGTTTATTTTTCTTTTATAGCTTTTGCTTCTTTAATACCGTTTGCTAAAGCTTCCATAAGCATTAGTTCTTTGTCTGTGAAGCTGTCCATATGTTTTTCTACTTGTAGACGAATGGTACTTTTCGACAGATTGTTTGAGGGTAGGAAAAACTCATCAACAGATACATTTAGTAATGATACAAGATCATAAAGCACTTGTATGCTGGGATGCTGTCCTTTATTCTCAATGTTCGTTAAATAACGTGGGTCAATCTCTATCGATGCCCCGACCTGTTCTCGGGTTAAACCTTGTTTTGTACGGGCTTCTTTTATCGCAAGCCCAAACGCTCTAAAATCATATTTATCTTCTTTTTTACGCATCATAAACCACCTCTATACATTTTACTGTTCCTGTTAAATTAGGGACAGGTATAGAAAAACGTACTATGTGGTTATACAGTTCCTGTTGTTTTACTTTATACAATAAAAGATACTGCCAGACGGCAATAAAAAAAACCGTTATCTGGCAGTGCCCTTTTCATGCCTAAAATGATATTCCCTTTCCAGACGACGGTTTAAATAGCCGCCGTCTTTCTTTTTATACAAAATTTACAGATGGTTTACGAAGTTTAATCTTTTTTAAAAAGATGACGGCTCCTAGGAGGTAGTCGTCATGCAATATATTGTTATTCAACAATGTTTGTTTTCCGAACCCTTATTAAAAAAGATTATCCACCTACCCTAGATAAAAATGCTTATAAATGTGGTTTTCAGATCATATAAGACGAATTTCTGAAACACATAAACAGACTGAGCAATCTGATTATGTGTTTTTTTGTTTGCTAAAAACTTTTTTAAAAGTTTTTTTATCAAATATGCAACAAATAACTCTTTCGTGTCGGGACTTAGTGCGAAAGGAAATAATAGAGCAGGGCACACTTCCTTTCATGTCGAGAAAGGGGGTGAGAAATCATGAAGCGATCTTCTTTTCGGACTACCATAGAAAATCAGTTTGATTATATTTGTAAGCGTGCGATGGAAGATGAACGCAAAGATTATTTCAAACACTTGTCGAGAATTTCAAAACAAGAAATTTCTTTCTCTGATACAGGTGACTATCTCGTCAATCAGTTTTCTACCATCGATAGCTATTCAAGTGATTTACAGATTTTCACATTGAACGGCTTTAGTATTGGCGTGGAAAGTGATTTGTTAAGTGAAGCATTACGGAATCTGACAGATAAAAAGCGGAACATCATTTTACTTTATTACTTTATGGATATGAGCGATGCGGAAATTGCAGAGTTATTGAAATTAAGTCGTTCAACAGTCTATCGTCACCGAACTAGTGGACTAGCTTTTATAAAAAAATTCATGGAGGAGCATACAGAATGAAATCAAAATATCCTATGATCCCCTTCTCTCTTATTGTAAAAGCAACTGATGGTGATACAGAAACCATTCATTACATTGTAAAACACTATAGAGGTTATCTTTCAAAACGCTCCCTTCGACTAATGAAAGATGAATACGGAAATTCACACATGATAGTCGATGAAACGTTGCGTGGCAGAATGGAAACCAGATTAATTACCAAGATTTTAACTTTTGAAATTAAATAATCAATTCTCCATTCGCGGAAGCGTGTTGGAGCGTTCACGCTTCCTGATTAGTAGTTTGTCATTCTATTAAAATATGCTGTCTCGGTGTATTTTAATAGGCTGACAAGCCAATGTTCTTTGACAACTGAATAAAAAGTGATCGAATACATTTCGGTAGAGATTGAGCCTACGGACTGATACGCCATGACTTTGAAGATAATGCAAAACGAGCGATTTTTTCAGTGATCCGTAAGTGTCTTTTGGACAAGTCACTGCCATGACTTCTCTATCGTGATAATGATACTCCTGTACAGCCACAGCCCGAGCGTTTAAAGCGTCACAGGCAATGGGTATAGCTGCATGCGAACCATGCAGGGGTGAAATTCCCGTGAGCTTAACCAAAGCTGTTCGATTACTTATATATCATTTGATTTGGGAGAAGTTGTAGATCATACCACCATATAAAAGTATCAACCCTAAATGCAACTTAAAATTCAATTATTTTAAATAGTGCGTTATAATTATAGGCGAATATTGGAGTTTCCCTAGCCTATAATGGAAAGGAGTATCAATGATAACAATTACTAAAAAAGATTTAATTGAGCTAGGATACGGAACTTCTTTTTCAGCAGATATCATTAAAAAAGCAAAGGAATTAATGGTTACAAAGGGGCATACCTATTATGAGTCTAGAAAGCTAGATAGAGTCCCACGTGAAGCTGTAGAAGAAATTCTAGGAATCAATTTCTCAGATAAAAACAGGTCTGATTAGTTTTTGCACGGTAAGGAGTAAAAACTATGGCTAAAGATCCGATTAAAAAAGCGAAAAATGGTACTTACTATTTTCGTGTAAATCTAGGATACGATTCTAAAGGCAAAAAGATTCAAAAATATCGTAGTGGATTTACTACAAAAAAAGAAGCAAGAAAAGAATACTCGAAACTACTACTTATGAAACCAGAAGAATTAAGTGAAAACAAGAACAAAATGTTGTTTGAACATTATATCTTTGAAATTTTTCTTCCTTGGTATAAGACACAAGTAAAACTCAGAACATATGAAAATCGTCTACCAAGTATTAAAAAGCATTTTCCTTACTTTTACAAAATGGCTGTCTCTGATATTGAGCCTATTGATGTACAGAATTGGCAATTGAATCTATCGAAAAACCTAAAATCTTCATATGTAAGAGCCGTTCAAGGTTTATTTTCTGTTGCTATGGATAGAGCGATTGTATTAGGCATTACATCGACAAATCCTTCTAAGATTATTGGAAATGTAAAAAAACAAAAGACAAAGATTGACTTCTGGACAAAAGAAGAATTTGAAAAAGTAATTTCTTTCATTTATAAAAAGGATTACTACCAACATTTCCTTTTTGTTTCTTTATGGTTCTTGTTTATGACAGGAATGCGAATTGGTGAAGCTACCGCCATTCAATGGGAGGATGTTGATTTTGATTCGGGGATACTAACCATCAACAAAAATCTTTATTATAAGAACCAAAGTAATTATAGATTTGTTGAACCAAAAACAAAAGCGAGTGTTCGACACATTGTACTTGATGAATGTACATTAAATATTTTATCAGAATGGAAGAATGTCCAACAAGATCTTATCAAAACAGATTTTGTGATGAGTTACAATGGCATACCAACACAAAAACATACTCTCTCACATGCTATTGAGCGTTACGCAAAACTAGCTGGGATTCACCGAATCAGAATTCATGGATTGCGTCATTCTCATGCTTCATTGCTTATTAGTATGGGAGAAAATCCACTCATAATTAAAGACCGTCTAGGACATGAAGATATTGAAACGACTTTAGGAACATATGGCCACCTCTATCCAAATAGTAACTTTGAAGTAGCTAACAAACTAAACGGAATCATAACATTCAAGCAAGCAGAACAAAACTATGATTCCTCACCAAAAAATCAATTCACTGTTAACTATTTAAGAAAGCAAAAACAAAAAGTGCAATAAAAGTGCAATACAAAATTAAAAAGAGCCAAAAACCCTTGATACACAAAGGTTTCTAGCTCTACTACAACTACTCCCACTCAATCGTAGCAGGTGGTTTGCTTGTAATGTCATACACGACGCGGTTGATGTGTTCTACGTCGTTTACGATTCGTGTGGAGATTTTTTCTAATACATCCCATGGTATGCGTGCCCAGTCGGATGTCATTCCATCGATGGATGTGACTGCGCGAATTCCGATGGTGTAATCATATGTCCGGGTGTCGCCCATGACGCCGACACTGCGGATGTTCGGTAGTACGGTGAAGTATTGCCAAATGTCGCGGTCTAATCCTGCTGCGGCAATTTCCTCGCGTAGGATTGCGTCTGACTCACGAACAATTTCCAATTTTTCTTCCGTTACTTCCCCTAGAACGCGAATGGCGAGGCCTGGTCCTGGGAACGGCTGGCGCCATACGATGTGATCTGGGATACCGAGCTGGCTGCCAAGTTCGCGAACCTCATCCTTAAATAGGCTGTTCAATGGCTCGATGAGTTCAAATTGCATGTCCTCTGGCAATCCACCTACATTATGATGTGATTTAATCGTTTGTGCTGTTTCGGTTCCACTTTCAATAATATCTGTATAAAGTGTACCTTGTGCAAGGAATTCAATATCCTTCAGCTTGTCGGCTTCATCATCAAATACGTAAATAAATTCGTTGCCGATTATTTTACGTTTCTTCTCTGGATCGTCTACACCCTTCAGCTTACCAAGGAAGCGGTCTTTTGCATCGATTTTAATGATGTTCATATGAAAATCATCGGCAAATGTTTTCATGACATCATCTGCTTCATTCTTCCGTAGCAGGCCATGATCGACAAAAATACATGTGAGCTGGTCGCCAATTGCTTTGTGAATCAATGCTGCGACGACGGAAGAATCTACTCCGCCACTTAGTGCACAAAGTACTTTACGTTTGCCTACTCGATCCTGAATATTTTTTACTTCCATATCAATAAAGTTTTCGATGGTCCAATCGCCTTTGCATTGGCAACGGTCAAATACAAATTGCTTTAGCACGTCATTGCCGTATTCGGAGTGACGTACTTCCGGGTGAAATTGCACACCATACATTTGCTTGTCCGTATTACTCATGGCCGCAATTGGTGTTGAAGCACTTGTTGCATCAATTTGGAAGGATGCTGGCTCCTGAACAAGTTTATCCCCATGACTCATCCATGCGGTTTGTGATGCAGGGGTACCTGTAAATAGCACGGCATCTTCTTTTACTTGAATGGTTGCTTTACCATATTCACGTTTTTTAGACCGTTCTACCTTCCCGTCGAAATGAAGTGCCATCAGCTGCATGCCATAGCAAATACCGAGTACAGGAATGCCCATTTCAAAAATCTCCGGGTCACAGCGAAAGCTATTTTCATCATAAACACTGTGTGGACCACCTGATAAAATAATACCTTTCGGGTTCATCGCCTTTAATTCTGCTGCAGTCAATTTATGTGAATGCAGTTCACTGTATACACCGAATTCCCTGATTCTTCTTGTAATCAATTGGTTATATTGACTACCAAAATCTAGTACGACAATCATTTCGTTGCTCTCCATGTATGAACGCTCCTGTCTATGTCATTTAGGATGGCCGTCATAGCCATCCTAGGTTAAAACCTAATCAAAATTATCAACTTATGCTGGTGAAACCACCATCTCGCTGTTCCGAAATTTCTATCCTACTATTTTACAGAAAGGCTATCGATTCGGTCAACCAATTATTTTTTTAATTAAATCTTTCCATAATTGTGTGATCTCGCCGGAAGGTATTTGCTCCTGATTTCTGCTGTAAATCATTCTCTCATACACATTGGTTAGCATTCCCATCGAATTCGTCGCGTACATGCTATCAATTTTATTCGCGAACTCGCCTAATGTTTGTCCAGGATACTTTTTATTTCCGTTGTGGCCGAGTACTTTCAATGTAAAGTGGTACGCATCCTGATAGGCTTTGGCATCTCCCTTTCGTTCCAGTCGATTGCCAATCAAGTGTGCTTGCAAACGGAAGCGGAAGCGATATAGGACAAAGCCAACGAGCAATAGCACCGCAATTGGTATGATGACATGCCATTTCGTAAAGCTGCTTTCCTCAGGTGTATCTGCTGCAGCGGATTCTGCAGGCTCCTCGATATCCTCCGGTAATTCCGGCATTTCTCGTTCCGGTTCTTCCTCTTCTTGTACCGGCTCTTCCGGTTCCTCTGGTTCATTTACCTCAGGAGACACGTGAAATTCCCCAAGGTTAGCGAATCCTTGTGTTGGCTCAAATGGTACCCATCCAGAGCCCGGAAAATAGACTTCAACCCAGGAATGGGCATTGGCGTTCGTTACTTCATATAGATCAAATTCCCCAATATCTCCGCTTTCTATGACTTCACCAGAGGTAAAGCCTTTTGCCCAGCGTGCTGGTATTCCGAGCGTACGCAGCATGACGACCATTGAGGATGAAAAGTTGTCACAGTAGCCGGCCTTGGAATCAAATAAGAATTGATCCACATAGTCATCGCCGCCTTCTGGTATAGGGACATTGCTAATCTGGTACACAAATCCACCTTCTGCACTGCTAAAATATCCTTCCAGCACCCGGGTCATTTCATAACGATTCTTACTATCTGCTGTCAATTCTTCCGCTAGCTCTTTGACCCGTGGTGGCAAATTGCGCGGGAGTTGGGTGTACCGCTCCGCAATTTCCTCTGGGTCATCCTGTTCATCAGCGAGCCGCAGCTCACGGATATCAAAGGATGGATAGTCATAGGAAATCGTATATTTCTGTAATGGTACGTTCTTTCCGTCTTGCATCGTTTGAATCGATTGTGCGCCTTCATTTAAAACATATTCTGTTGTATCTGCTGCAGAAACAGTAGTCAATCCATATGGATAAAGCAGCTTGGATATACGTTTATTATCCACATATTCTACATGTGCTTCCAATGTTTCTGTTTCTACCGTATTGGGATAGTCGAAGCTATCGATTGCTTGTTCATCTGTAAATGTTTTTGTATCATTATTTTTAGAGGATTCCCAACCTTTACCTGTATATACATCCTTTGTTTCAACCCGCCAATAATGATCCTTCCTTGCTGATGCATAGAATACAGTCGTGTAATCCTGTAAAAAGGAACCACCTAATCTACTGTCATCCTCACCATAGCCTACCTTTTGAATCGAGCCACCAGACCCTTGCCCCGTTAAATTGGTAATAAACGGAACTGGATCTGCCCATTGTGGTTCAAACTTCGGCGATGCATAACCAACAAAGGTAGAAAATAACACAATAAGAATGAGTGGCAGCAGCCAGATGGGATTTTTTTTCGTCCAAGAAAAATGAATGTTCTCAGATTGAATTTCTTTAAAAAAGTTCGACATTCCCAATGCGACAAATGCGATCACGAATGTGCGTATAATTGCCATCGTGCCATCATAGGTCGTAAAGGTATCCAGCACCGCAATATATGAAAAGGTCAGTACGACAAACAGAAAAATGCGCTTGGCATATATGAACCAATAATGAATCAAATAACTCATCAGCCATATCAATAATAGAAATAATACGCTTTGAAACATCGGTGTGAATTGATACCAATGTTGAGATAACAAAGCTTCGATATTGTAAGCCGCTTCCGCATAAAGCTCTTGGAACCAGCCACTGCTAAAGAGGGGGTACATGATATACAAACCATGAATAATCAGCAGCATACCGCCTGCTTTGAGCAGCATGGAAAGCCAGCCCTTCACTTCCAGCATGGAAATAGCGAAACAAAATAAGGTGTAAATCAAAAACACGCGTAAATCAGTATTATCGGCAATTTCCGTTACGGGATAGAGCCATTCCATAAATAACAGCAAACCACAAATATACAAGATGGAGGTGTAAAGTATCGGTATTTTATTCTTTTTCACAGGACCTTCACCTCAACTGGATTTTTGATTAGCTGCTTTTCTGTTAATACGCTCACCGTAATTCCCTCTTGCTGCAGCTGTTTGATCCAGCCTATTCCATGCTGCTGCATAAACGAATCGGAATGAATGTATATAAGGTGGATGAACTTATTCCGAATGCGAAACTGTCGGATACATTCCAACAGCCCTTCATCGATATAAGCGGTAATCAAACGTACCGTATAGCTGCCGGAGAGCTTCAGCATTTCCTCCTTTAGTCTGGCTGAAAATGCTGGACCTTCCACTGGTTTAGCTGTTGTTAAATGCTTTCTAACCAATTCCTTTTTTATCGGATTATGCTGGACTGGCATATAAAAGCTTTCTGCACCAATGGACAGAAAACCAATTTGGGAAGACTGTCTTTCTGTCGCCTCCATGAATGAAAAGCTTATTTCCACCATGGCCTCAAATACAAGCGGATTATAAAAAGCATGCTTGCATTCATCCAGCACAATGAGTGTATCTGTGCTTTTTTCCTGTTCAAATTCCTTCGTCATGACTTCATTTTTTCGCGCTGTTTGCTTCCAATCAATCCAAGAAAATTTATCACCTGGCAAATATTCACGAATCCCGGTCGCGACATTCGTATTTTTCAAATGAAAGGAAGAAGTGGAAACAGAGCCCTGTTCCAGACTACTTGTCCGCTCCGCCAATTGTAATTGTCTTTCATTTGGATACGTGATGATTTGATCAGCTGTTTCAAATCGATATTCTTTTTTAATCAGACCAAAAACATCCCCCGTACGCACGCGAATGGCACGCAGCTGATGCTCTCCACGCGGGATTTGCATCATGGAGTAGGAATATTCCATGACACGACGAAACCAAGGAAAGATGATCACCTTACTGCTCCGTTTAATTTGCAGTCGATTTGGCTGGTCAAAGTCGACGTATTTTTGCTCTCGATTATCTACCCAATTTAAACTTTCCGGGAAAATCTCTTCGAAAATACAATAATATAGCGGAAATGGAATCGTTCGTTCAATTCGAACTTTCACCTGAAAATGGCCGCCAGCATGTAGTGTTTGCGGTTGTATTTCCCTTGTAACCTGCCAGTTTTTAATGGGGTAAAATAAGAGGCCAATATGATAAAGAAAGATGGGCAGAAACCCGAACAATAAAAACCAGCTCGTAAATCCGCCCTGAAACATAGCAAATGCAAATAAAATAAAAAACAACACAAAAATAAATAACAAATTACTAAAAAAACGAATCGACTCCTTCATTAGCCAAAATCCTTTCGAATAGGAACAAAGGTGTCTTTTACGATTGCTGCTACGATTTCCTCATTTGTTTTCCCATCATACCTTGCTTCCGAATGTAGGATAATTCGATGGGATAAAACAAATGGGGCCAAATATTTAATATCATCAGGCAGCACAAAATCACGCCCATGAATATAGGCATATGCTTTCGCAATCTTCATCAATGCAATGGAACCACGTGGGCTGACCCCGAGAAAGATTTCTTTGCGATTTCTCGTATTTGCGACGATATTGACAATATATTGCTGTACATTTCTTTCGACATAAACATCCATGACCTCTTGCTGAATCTGAACAAGCTCATCCCTTGTCATCACTGGGGCAATCTGTTCAATCGGATGATTTCTTGACGTCCTTTCCAGCATTTCAAGCTCCTGCTGCATCGATGGGTAACCCATATTTAATTTTAAAATAAATCGGTCGAGCTGTGCCTCTGGCAATGGATAGGTCCCCTCATACTCAATCGGATTCTGAGTGGCCATCACAAAGAAAGGCTGCTTCAGCGGAATCGTTTTGCCATCTACCGTGATGCTTTTTTCTTCCATTCCTTCTAACAAAGATGACTGTGTCTTCGGTGAGGTACGGTTAATTTCGTCTGCTAAAACAATATTGCCTAGGATTGGTCCCCCACGAAACTCGAATTCTAGTTCCTTCGGGTTATATATAGAAATGCCGGTAACGTCTGAGGGTAGTAGGTCTGGGGTGAACTGGATTCTTTTAAAATCACAATCTAATGATTTTGCCAATGTGCGAACGAGCATTGTTTTTCCAACTCCAGGTACATCCTCTAGTAAAACATGTCCTTGAGCCAGCAATGCAGATAGGCTCAATATGGCGACGTCCTCTTTACCTATCATTACTTTTTGAATATTTCCCAACACTTTTTCTATCTTTTCATTGTAAACTAGTGCCTTCTGCTTCACATACATCGACTCCCCACTTATAGAATCGTGCTCAATTCAAGTGTCAAAAATATCATCCTATATCAATAATAGTAGATTCATACTTGAAACAGATGTCATTTTCACTGACCCCTTTGAACAATCTCTATAACTATTTTATCTACCTTAACTATACTAGAAACCTCATCGCTTATAAAGAGGGATTATCCTTCAGTATTTTCATATTGCAGAAAATTTATACCTTATAAGATAAAGTGAAATGTCAACCCGTGACATTTTCCTTCATCCCTCACTGATTGTTAGTTGGTCATCCCACCTAGAATGACTAACATGCTCTGACTTTTTGCACGTTTTACAGACGAATTCGTCGAAAAAAACGCCCAAAAAAGTATGTGAATTGGTGAAAAAGCACGAAATAGATGGGGTAAACAGCATTTAAGTTACTCGAAATCATGTATTTTCGAAATTAGGAGTAAGTTAAACGTCATTTAAGTTATTCAAAGGCTGATTTTCCCAATCGGGAGTAAGTTAAACTACTTCTTCGGATGTAATGGTCGCTTCTGAAAAGCTTTACGCGTACAGCTTAGGTATCGGGTGAAGACTATCAGCAAGGAAAAAGGACAGAAACGCGAAACGTTTGCTGTCCCTATCATTGCAAATATATGTCTCATAGCTTTCCATTGTTTTCTAATAATTGCTTTCGTACATCTACCCATAGCGGAGATTGTTCGATTTGCCATGCTAGTTGTAATAAGACGTCCTCCGCTCCTTTGGTCGCCATAGCTTGCACACCTATTGGCAAACCATTTTCTGCTAAATGTACCGGTAAAGATACGGCTGGTTGACCGGTTAAGTTGGCTAATTGGGTAAATGGAGTATACGTTAAACTTGGCAAAAACATCTCATAGATGAGTTCTTGTTGTTTCATCGGATTGGCATCTGCCATTCTAGCAATCCAGTCTGCCTTTTGTTCCGGAGTTGGTGTCAATTCGCCAATCTTCGGTGCAGTAAAAGCAGTAGCTGGTGTGATATACAGATCATATTGTTGATGCAGGGCCGCCATTTGAGCAGCTGCTGTATCCCAGGAAGCAAGACTTGCAGAGAAAGCTGCTGCAGAAACGGACTTCCCAGCAATGTTCAATAACCAGGTTTCCATTTCAACATCATCAGCCGTCATTTCCCTGCCTAATGCAGCCTCCAGCTGGGCAATGACCATTGCCATTTCACCACTGTTCATCAGGAAATAATTTTGCATGAGTAGAACGCCATCTACACCATTTTCTTTTTCTTCCACATGATGTCCCTGTTGCTCCAGCCATGTGATTGTTTTTTCTACAGCCTTCACGGCATCCGCAGATACGGGTGTCCCAACTGGGGATTTTGTCGTATATGCAATCCGCAATGGCTTGTCAAAGTCCTGCTTCATCGTCTCCTGATAACTTCCTGGAAACAATGGGGTTTGGAAGGCAGCTTCCGGCTGAATCACCTGCGAAATATCTAGTAATGCAGCACTATCCCTTACCGTACGGCTCAAGACGAAATCTATCGAGGCCCCCTGCCACTGTCGACCGGCACCAGGGCCTACCGCGGTCCGACCTCTCGTTGGTTTTAGTCCAAATAAGCCGGAAAAAGAGGCCGGAATCCGTATCGACCCACCACCATCACTTGCTCCTGCAACCGGAACAACTCCAGCCGCAATCGCAGCAGCAGATCCACCACTTGAACCACCTGGTGAATAATCGGGATTCCATGGGTTCCTTGTCGGGCCATGAAGAATGGGTTCTGTAATATTTTTTAAACCAAATTCAGGTGTATTGGTATGACCTACAAATAAAAAACCAGCTTTTCGAAGTCTGCTGACAAAGTTGGAATCCTGCACTGCAATATTGTCACGCATTAAACCCGCACCTGAGGTTAGTGGCTCGCCTGCTACTGCCTGTGAAATATTTTTCAGTAGTATTGGCACACCGGCGAACAAGCCATCAGGTTGCTTCCATTTTGCAGCTTCGGCAATAACTTGTTCCTTTCGATCAGCTGTCATGATATTGAACTGTGGATTAACCTTTTCCAGTTGTTCCAAGCAAAGGGCAACCAGTTCCTGCGGAGAGGTTTCCTTATTACGAATTCGTTCTGCCATTTCTAGCGCATCCATTGATAAATATGTATGTAAATCCATGCCTGCACCTCTTTATCTTTTTCCTTAAGTGTACCATGTTTGCCGATGACGTAAATCCATTGTGTAAAAATAACAACCTTCTACCTAGTTCAATAAAATGGCTATGAACAGCTATTCCACTTTCTGGAAGCATATAATTGGACTGCTTATCATACGATTTAGGAACCATGACTTCCAGACGATACATCAAAATACGTGGAAAAGGAGCAGGACATTGAAACAGAAAACCATATTGGATGTAAAGCAATTACAAACCTATTTTTATTTGGAAGCTGATCGCGTTGCCAAAGCGGTAGATGATATTACCTTTTCCATCCATCCTGGGGAAACGGTCGCATTGGTCGGCGAATCAGGAAGCGGTAAAAGTATGGCGGCCCTTTCCATTATGCAGCTCATTCGAAAACCAGGACGTATTAAACAAGGGTCCATCCGGCTGGAGGGAAAAGAATTACTGCAGCTAACCAACCGTCAAATGGCACAGATTCGTGGAAAAGACATCGCGATGATTTTCCAGGAGCCGATGACGGCGTTAAACCCAGTGTATACAATCGGTAATCAAATCGGGGAGATTTTACGGAAGCATCAAGGTTTAAATCGACAGCAAGCGAAGCAGGAAGCAATCAACCTGCTGCAAACGGTAGGCATTCCCCGGGCAACGGAAATTATTCATGAGCACCCCCACCAATTATCTGGTGGGATGCGGCAGCGTGTGATGATTGCGATGGCAATTGCCTGTAAGCCAAAGCTATTAATTGCCGATGAGCCGACAACTGCATTGGATGTCACGATTCAAGCACAAATTCTTGATTTATTAATGCAGCTAAAGGAGCAATTCCACATGTCTTTGCTACTGATTACCCATGATTTAGGCGTTGTTTCTGAATATGCGGATAGGGTCATTGTCATGTATGGTGGTCAAATGGTGGAGGAAGCGGCAGTGAAAGAATTGCTTCAAAACCCTAAACATCCTTATACAGACGGCCTACTTGCGAGTCTTCCCAATATGGAAGAACATGCCGAGCGACTTGGCACCATTCGAGGTACTGTTCCACCAGCCTATGCCTACCCAGCTGGCTGCCGGTTCTCAACTAGATGTCCTGCTGTGATGGACATTTGTCATGTGAAAGCACCTTCTCTAAAACAGCTAACACCAGAGCATCAAGTACGCTGTCATTTATATGCAAATGGCGGTGATTTATCATGAGAAATCCAGCAATCGCTCATCAGGAAAAGCTTGTCGAGGTCCAGCAGTTAAAAAAATATTTTCCAGTCAAAGGAGGGATTTTACGACGACAAATTGGCCATGTGAAAGCTGTCGATGATGTCTCTTTTCATATCTATAAGGGGGAAACACTGGGGATCGTCGGTGAATCTGGTTCAGGAAAATCTACGCTCGGTCGAGTCATGCTTCGATTGTTGGAGCCTACTGAAGGAAACGTTATTTTTGAAGGTCAAAACATCTCTACCCTAACGCAAAGAGAGCTGCGTCCTGTTCGTCGCAGCATGCAGATTGTATTTCAGGACCCATTTGCTTCCTTGAACTCAAAAATGAGTGTTGGTGAATTAATTGAAGAACCATTAATCGTCCAAACCAATCTCTCGAAACGAAAAAGAAAGGAACAAGCTGCAGCATTATTGGAAAAGGTTGGCCTGCAAGCGGATGATCGTCATAAGTATCCACATGAATTTTCTGGTGGTCAACGACAGCGCATTAGTATCGCACGCGCATTGGTCTTAAATCCTGCCTTTGTGATTTGTGATGAACCAGTATCTGCATTAGATGTGTCTATTCAAGCACAGGTGCTCAACCTCATGAAGGATCTACAGGATGATTATAGGCTCACCTATTTATTCATTTCACATGATTTAAGTGTTGTAAAGCATATTAGTGACCGTGTCGCTGTCATGTATTTGGGAAAAATTGCCGAAATAGCTCCCAAGCATGCGCTATACACAAATCCACATCATCCCTATACGAAAAAGCTACTGTCCTCTATCCCTACCATTCATACAAATAGCGATAAAAACACGGTACCAAAGCAGCCTGTTATGCATCAAGATATTCCAAATCCGGCAAACCCACCATCAGGCTGTGTGTTTCGTACCCGTTGTCCACTAGCCCATGACCGCTGCAGCATCGAGCAACCGACATACACTGAGATAGGTCCTGATCATTATGTGGCATGTCATTTATATGATAAAGGAGGCGATACTTCCCATACATCGTGAATAAGGCGGAGTAAACAGCAGTAAGCGTGGTTTAGCATGGAATATCCTGGGATTCGCCAGATGCGGGACCAATCAAAGGGATCTGCAAACTGCCGGATGGTGAATCTGGACCATGTTACTACTGGCAAATGTGAAAAAGAGGCTTATTAATTTCATCCATTCTTTTTATGTAAAAAAGGGGGAATTTTAATGTTGATACGGGAAAAAAAGCTGTGGATTTTATTAGTGTTATTGCTCGCGTTCGGTTTACTACTCGGTGCCTGTGGCAAAGACAAAGAAGAACCGGATAAGTCAGAAGATCAAACAGAAAAAGCAGAGAAAGAGACGGATGAACAAGAGGAAGCAGTTGAAGAGCAAACTGGCCCAACTGCTGGGGGTACCATTGTCGGAGCGATGTATTCAGCACCTGCTGGCATGTTCAACCCCATTTTTTATGAAGAAGCTTATGAAGCAAATATTTTAAGCTTCACACATGAAGGGCTTGTTGCACAAAATGAAAGTCTGGAATTCATACCAAGTCTAGCAAAAAGCTGGGAAACCAATGATGATCAAACATCCATCACTTTCACACTGGAAGAAGGGGTGACCTGGCATGACGGGGAGCCTTTTACCGCGGAGGATGTCGTGTTTACGTATCAAGCGATGTCAGACCCTGATTATGTAAAAGCAGGAGGCATTCGGACCGCATACGTTCATCCATTAAAGGGATACGAGGCTTACAATGCAGGGGAAACAGAGGATTTTGAAGGTGTCGTTGCCGATGATGATCATACCGTAACCTTCCATTTTGAGGAACCAAATATTAATCCATTATATTATGCGAGCTTCCCTATCATTCCGAAGCATATTTTCGGAGATATGACGGTTGTTGAAATGGCAGAAGCACCGGAATCTTTAGACGCTGGAAAGGTGATTGGAACTGGTCCATTTCAGTATACAGAAGCAATTGAGCGTGAGCAGTATGTACTAACTAAACATGAAGCATATTGGCAAGGTACGCCATACCTCGATAAAATCGTTTGGCGTGTCATTGCACAATCGGTGATGACTGGTCTACTGGAATCCGGTGAAATTGATTTCATTGCCGATCCAAATGGAATTGCGCCAGCTGACTTTGAATCGGTGCAAGCTCTAGATCATATTACAATCATCGAGCAGGCTGACTTTGGTTATCAGCTCCTCGGCTTTAAACATCATCACCGAACAACAGAAGATGTGGAAAGCGGTGAGCTGAATCCAGATAATTGGGTACCAAATGAAAAAGTAAGTAATCCAAAAGTGCGGCAGGCATTGGCATATGCTATTAACCGGGAAGGACTTGTCGATGGATTATTATATGGACGTGGGCAACCAATTGACTCCCCAATCGCAGTCCAATTTTGGGCATATGATGATGAAGCAGCTATCCATTACGACTTCGACCAGGAAAAAGCGAAGGATATGCTGGATGAGCTAGGCTATGTCGATCAGGATGACGATGGATTCCGTGAAGATCCTGATGGAGAGGAATGGGTATTGAATATGCATTATCCCACAGGAAATGAACTACGGGAAAAATCCGCTCCACTTATTCAGCAAATGTTGGAGGAGGTTGGTGTGAAGGTTAATCTGCATCAGCCAAAAGAAATGACTGCCTATGTCGAAGGTCTAACCGATGATAATTCGGACTGGGATTTATATTTACTTGGCTGGAGTCTGGGTAGCTCTGATCCGGATCCGACAGGGCTTTGGGGAGTAGATGCACCGTATAATTTCTCACGTTGGAATAATCCAGAATCAACGGAATTGCTGAAGAAAGCATTGAAGGCACCGGAAGCATTTGAGCAAGATTTCCGTAAAGAGGTATACGCCGAGTGGCAGCATGTCTTCTCTGAGGATTTACCAGCATTACTCTTATACGCACAAAATAGTTTGTGGGCCTATCATAATAAGCTGCAAAACGTTGACCCATTACCATTTACAATGTATGAAAACTCCCATTTATGGTGGGTAAAAGAAGAATAATCATTTGATTTCATGGAGGGTATGGCTTCCATACTCTCCTCCTTAATAAGGAGGAGCTGGACATGTATGCTTACACCATTCGTCGTGTACTTATTTTCATCCCCATGCTGATCATGCTTTCTATCATCGTATTTGGACTAGCCAAAGCTGCTCCAGGAGATCCGTTTACTGGCAAAATTCTGGATCCGACCGTTGACCCGGAGGTATTTGAACAACAAAGAGAGGCGTTGGGCTTAAATGACCCTATCCCTGTACAATACGCACGCTGGGCAAGCGCAATGGCTACGGGGGATTTTGGTACTTCCATGTATTACAAAGGCAAATCAGTACAAAGTTTAATTCAGGAACGGGCGTTGAACACCATCTATCTCGGTTTATTTTCACTTGCCATTACGATTCTCGTTGCTATCCCAATTGGCATGTACTCTGCCAGAAATCCATATTCATTACTCGATTATAGCGCTACTACGTTCGGGTTTATGGGATTAGCTATTCCAAACTTCTTTTTTGGACTTGTCGCCATCTACCTTCTGTCCATCAAGCTAGGTTGGTTTCCTGCGCAAGGTACCATTTCCGGTACAGAAATTGGTGGATGGGAAGAATGGAAAAGTCGCTTGCATCATATGGTGCTCCCAGGAATTACCCTCGGATTAGCAGGGACTGCAAGTTATATGCGCTACATGCGTTCGGAAATGCTTGATGTGCTTAAAAGTGATTATATTCGCACTGCAAGGGCAAAAGGAATGGGCGAAAGAAACATTCTGTATAAGCAGGCACTTCGCAATGCCATCATTCCAATTATTACGTTAATGGGCTTTGAATTCGGTGCGCTTCTGAGTGGCGCCATTATTACCGAACAGGTATTCAATTATCCTGGGATTGGAACCTTATTTATCAATTCTATTATGAACCGCGATTATCCTGTTATCATGGCCATTACCCTGTTGCTGGGCGTAGCCATATTAATTGGAAATTTGCTGGCGGATATTTTTTACAGTCTTGTTGATCCGCGGATTCGCTATGATTGAGGTGATTATATTTGCCTAAAAATATTAACAAAGCTTATAAAAGTCCATTTCAGCTAGCCAAGGAACGATTTTTAAAAAATAAATTGGCCATTGCCAGCATTTTTTTCCTATTATTCATCATTGGTGCGGCTATTTTTGCCCCTTTCTTAACAGATCACGATCCCAAAAAAGGAGATCTGCTGCTAATTGAACATGCACCATCTGAGGAGCATATACTAGGTACGGACGGCTCCGGCCGGGACAATTTTTCCAGGTTATTATACGGTGCAAGGATAAGCTTAACGGTAGGCTTTAGTGCGATGATTTTTACTCTTATTATCGGTGTCGTCACAGGGGCTATTGCGGGATACTACGGAGGAATAATCGATAATTTACTCATGCGGCTCACTGACTTAGTCCTAGCTCTCCCCTTCCTCGTTCTAGCATTAACAATCATTGCCCTGTTGGAAAAAGTAACTATCGGCATCTTTGTAACCATCATCGCCATTACCTCATGGCCAACGTTAACCCGTATTGTTAGGGGATCATTTTTATCCTTGCGGGAACAAGAATTTGTGCTTGGTGCAAGGGCAATTGGTGCCACAGATCGGCGTATTATATTCAAGCATGTCATTCCCAACGCTATTGGGCCAATTATTGTCAATGCAACATTGATGATGGCAACCATGATTATTGCCGAATCGGCACTTAGTTTTATAGGGATGGGTATCCCTCAGCCGAATCCTACCTGGGGTAATATGCTTTCGGAAGCACAAAACATTCGCATTCTGCGTAACCATCCTGAAGCATGGATTCCACCTGGACTCGGGATTTTATTAACCGTGTTGGCCATCAATTTTATCGGTGATGGTTTGCGAGATGCTTTTGATCCCAAAAGCAATCCGTAAAGCATAGATAAGCAGCGAATCCCATCCAATTGTGGTGGGATTCATTGCTTACAAAGCAAAAGCATCATGGGAACAGCTCATACCTGTATTTTACCGGTGTATGTCTCTATTTTTATATCAATCCGGTTTTAACCCGACAATAGTACCCGAATTTGCATCTACATCTATCTCATACTTCACGCCATTTGCGGTCATGATTTCTACTTCATAAACGAGTCGCCCTTGCTCGGTTTCGAGTTCTACTTTCACGACCTCCCCCGGCACCCGCTGTAAGGCAATTTGCATCGCTTCCTCGATGGTAATTTTCCGATACGGTCCTTGAAAGTTTTGCTGCTGATAATAACCATGCTGCTGTTGAGGATGGTTTACTTGGTGGGGATACCCCTGATGTTGGGCTGGATGAAACGAATTGGCATGGTTGGGATGATTAGCATGATTAGCATGATTGGGATTTACTTGCCGTGCGTTTGGATGATACCGATACATCTACATCTCTCCTTCATTAGTAAAGTCCCAATTATTTTATTCCCATGCCCATGATATGTGCATTTATCACGGGTAAATGGTTATTAGCCTAAACAATTCGCATGAAGCTTTTGATGAACTCATGTACAATGGAGGTGATTATGATAAGGGAGTGTATTTGATGGAGTCATTAAAGATGTTCGCGTATTCACGTACTGCTACTTTAATTGCCCTTTCAAATATGGATCATGCACTATGGGATGTTCAACCACCTGGGTATCCAAATACGATTCGTTGGAATGCAGGTCATGTCTATATAACTGCGGAGGACTTTTTGCATAAAGCTGACCATCAATATGTCATCAAACATCCGGAGTGGATTGATTTATTCATTGATGGCACGAGACCTTCAGCATGGGAAGGTTCCGTTCCGACCATTGATGCCATCACCGAAGCATTACAGGAACAGGAAGAACGCATTCAGCATAAGCTGGGAAACAAGCTCCAACAGCCTGCATCAGAGGAGCATCGTATTCGCACATTGGATTTAGATACTGTCGATGCTGCGTTACAGTTTGTTACCTGGCATGAGGGAATACATTTAGGGATTATTAAATCGTTATCCATCGCAATGGATGAAATGCAAAACGCTCCGGTCTAAGCAAAAGCCGGAGTGTTTTTTTATCCTATCTGAATGGACCCGCGGAACTTTTGTAAGGTCGCAATGATGCTTGCTGCTGCAAGATAGCTTGTTTTTGGATTGGATTCCAAAGCATCATTAATTAGCTTTGTCTCCGCACTGCCAAATGCCCCATTCAATTGGATTTGATGGACGTTCTGCTGAAAGTCTGGATCTGCAATCAGTTTTACTTTCGTTTGATCCAGGCCAATCCCTGCTAAGGATAGTACAATTGCGACATTCATATTTTTAGGGAACCGAGCTATGGCCTCCCGCGCAGATCCTTCAAATATGATTTCCGCCTGTGTCAAGCTCCGGTCTACTAATGAATGCGCCGGTTTGGTCGTAGTGAGGAAAACCTCCTTCAAGCCACCTAATGCATTAGCACTTTGAACCATATCCAAGCCACCAATTGCCCCTGCTGGCAAAAGTAGCTGACAATTCCCCTTATCCACAATCCCGCTTACCTTTTCATAAAATGAATCGTCTGCAAAAGCACCAACACTTATTACAACAGTATCTTTTGCTTGGATGACCGCAGGCAGATGATCATAAACTGCTTGAATCGTTGCCGCCTCCACAATGACATCCACATCGGAATGGATAAACTCATGTAAATCCGTATACAAATCGACCTGATATTGCTCCGCCATAGCAAGATACTTCTTTCGATCACGTACAAGTAAACCCGTTACCTGCATCCCCTCGTTTGGCTGAGCTTCAATCTCCGACAATAAAAATTGTGCAATCGCGCCAGCCCCAATTATCCCAATCCTCATGAGAATCCCCCTTCCACATATATCCTACTCCCATTATAGCAAAGAATAGCACCCTATCCTTTGCCCGATGGTTATAGAATGATTCGGTCGGAATCGGCAGGCCGATTCCTTCATGATGAGGGGAGGAGTTGGTGCGCGAGTTGGGGTGGCTGATGCGCGAGTTAGGGGGAAGGTGCGACTTCATGATGCTAGCGCTCGACCTTTCCTGGTTGAGGCGCGACTTTATCCGATTGGTGCGCGAGTTTGCGTGATCGGTGCGCGAGTTGGGTTGGGTTTTACGGTTTGGACTTTTTAAGTGATGTTGAAATCGGCTGGAGCCGATTTCTTTCCGATTGATGCATGCGACTTTGAGGCCGGGGCATGCGACTTTCATGCTGAGGCATGCGACTTCGGGGCCGGGGCATGCGACTTTCATGCTGAAGCATGCGACTTCGGGGCCGGGGCATGCGACTTTCATGCTGAAGCATGCGACTTCGAGGTCGGGGCATGCGACTTTCATGCTGGGGCATGCGACTTCAGGGCTGGGGCATGCGACTCTCATGCTGAGGCATGCGACTTCGAGGTCGGGGCATGCGACTTTCATGCTGAGGCATGCGACTTCGGGGCCGGGGTATGCGACTTTCATGCTGAGGCATGCGACTTTGAAGCAAAGGTATGCGACTTCGAGGCAAAGGCATGCGACTTTGGGGCCGGGGCATGCGACTTTCATGCTGGGGTATGCGACTTTCATGCTGAGGCATGCGACTTCAGGGCTGGGGCATGCGACTTTGAGGCTGGGGCATGCGACTTTCATGCTGGGGCATGCGACTTCGGGGCCGGGGCATGCGACTTTCATGCTGAGGCATGCGACTTCGGGGCTGAGGCATGCGACTTTCATGCTGAAGCATGCGACTTCGGGGCTGGGGCATGCGACTTTCATGCTGAGGCATGCGACTTCGGGGCTGGGCATGCGACTTTCATGCTGAGGCATGCGACTTCGGGGCTGGGGCATGCGACTTTCACGCTAAGGCATGTGACTTCGGGGCTGGGGCATGCGACTTTCATGCTGAGGCATGCGACTTTCATGCTGAGGCATGCGACTTCGGGGCCGGGGCATGCGACTTTCATGCTGAGGCATGCGACTTCTCCCCAAACCCATGCGACTTCCTGGCCAAATCTGTTGAACAGATTTCTCAAGTGTTATGGGGTTGGAAGCTGCAGGCTGATTCCAACCTTACCATCATCTGTCGATAAACAAAGAAATCGGCCGTAGCCGATTTCGTCGTCTTTACATGATTAAATTAAACGCCTGCTGGAGTTGGGCCGTCTCCTTTTTCTTGGGTATCTGTTTTTTGTACATATTCTACATCCATTTTAGGTGGTGTTACCCGTTTGATGAAGAAGGAGAGTATCAAGGCGACTAATGCGATTAAGGTTGCGACTAGGAATGCAAAATTAATTCCGTTTAACATAGCTTGATTCCCTATCTCCTGCTGGAACTCAGCCAAGCCAGCTTCCGTAGTTGGCAGATTGCCAGATGCCGCAGCTTCTGCAGCTAGGTCTGCGCCTGCTGATTCCATTCGCTTCGTCATTACTGTTAATAGCAAGGCAGATCCGATAGCTCCGGATATTTGCTGTAACGTACTGTTCATTGCGGTACCGTGCGGATTTGATTCCATTGGAAGCTGGTTTAAACCATTTGTCATGACTGGCATCATGACGAGTGACATACCAATCATTCTGACCGTATAGAGCATCATGATATAGTAATATCCTGATTCAAGACCGAGCTTACTTAAATAAAATGTAGTTAAAATGGTAATAGACAGGCCAATAATTGCCATGATTCGTGCACCATATTTATCAAATAAACGCCCTGTTACTGGTGACATCAGCCCCATCACGATTGCACCTGGCAGCATCAATATGCCCGAATGAAATGGCGAAATGCCGCGAACGGTTTGGACATACAATGGTGTTAATATCATTCCGGAAAACATCGCCATCGAAATGACGATACTAATCGCAGATGATAGTGCAAACATGGGATGCTTATAAATTCTAAAATCAAGCATTGGCTCTATCATGCTATTTTGACGGAGAATAAAGATCACTAATGCAATGGCCCCAACTGCAATCGTGCCATAAACAAATGGTGAATCCCAGCCGAGATCTCCTGCAGAACTGAATCCGTACAACAATCCTCCAAAAGCTAAGCTCGAAAGTACCAATGAAAATAAATCAAGGCTTACATTTCGGTTAGGGGTAATATTTTTCAATTTAAAAATCGCATAAATAATGGTAATTAAACCAAAAGGAATGACGATTGCAAATAGGACTCGCCAAGAATAAGTCTCGACAATCCAACCGGATAACGTTGGTCCAATGGCTGGTGCAGTAAACATAACCAACCCGAAGTACCCCATTGCAGAACCCCTGCGTTCTACTGGAAAAGCTGTCAGCATCACGTTCATTAATAATGGCATCATTACTGCTGAACCAGATGCCTGGATCATTCTGGCCAATACCAATATCCAAAAGCTCGGTGCAAATAATGCAACAGTTGTACCAAGCGTAAATAAGCTCATGGCAATTAAGAATAGACTTCTATTCGTAAACTTTTGAATTAAAAAAGCACTGGCCGGAATTAAAATTCCATTTACAAGCATATAACCAGTTGTAATCCATTGCACACTGGATGGCTTTACATCAAATTCATCCATAATGGCAGGTAGTGCAACGTTTAATAATGTATTGTTTAACAGTGCGACAAAAGCTCCAAAGAAAAGAATGGCAATCATGCCGTACGGTGGATTTTCATGCATTTTTTTAATATCAAGATTATTTTCCATTTTATTGCTCCAATCTACTTACAGGTATAAAAATATACGTCCGTTTATCTACTCAACACATTTTATACTCACGGTCTAAAAAAATCAACAATTTTATATCTATTTTTAAAAAAGATTGATATGAAGGCGTTTTACTATTATAATCTGAATAGACTATGAGTCCAAAAGGTGATATAAATGAACAATCGTAAACAACAAGTTACTGCTGTAGCCCAACGGCTTTTCATTGAAAAAGGTTTCTCTTCAACCTCGATACAGGATATTATCCAGGAATCAGGAATATCGAAAGGAACATTTTATAATTACTTTTCTTCCAAAAATGAATGTCTAATAGAAATTTTGGAAGAAGCACAGCACCACACAGCTATACGCAGGAATGAATTATTAATCGGTAAGGATCCTGCTAGTAAGGAGATTTTTATTGAACAAGTGTCCATTCGAATCCTGTTAAACCGTGAATTAAATTTATTCCCGCTCTTTCAAGATATTTTCCATTCCAAGGATCCTTATTTAAAGGATTTTGTCATTAAGCATCATCGTGAGGAAATATTGTGGGTGACACAACGGTTAATTGAAATCTATGGTGCAACATCTAAACCATATGCAGCAGATTGTGCAATCCTCATGCTTGGCATGATTCAACATATGAATCAGGTATATGCAATGGAATTTAACCGTCAGATGGATGTGTTGCCACTTATTCAATTTATTATGCGCAGAGTCGATACGATTATGTCAGGAATGATCAAATCGAAGGATGTCATGATTGGTGAAAAACTGACGCTCCAAGCAAAAATACACCCAAACAAATTATCTATAAGTAAATCCCTGGATAACCAGCTTCAACAACTGTCAGATCGTCTACAAGGGAAAGAATGGCAGGATGCATTGCAGTTTATAGACTTTTTAATGGAAGAAGTTCAATTAACCAATCCACGAATTTCTCTCATTAAAACCATAAGTCAATCTTTAAAAGCAACGATGAAGGATTCGGATTATGAATCAGCTACACGCAGTGTTTTGGTCGATGTATGGAGATATATTGATCTATTGGAATCGGAATTGAACGCACAATGAAAAAAGGAAGGCTGTTTGCGTTATCAAACAGCCTTCCTTTTTCGTCTGCCCTATGTTCAATAATAATATGGATAGCCACCATATGGATACCAGCCATACCCATAGCCATAAGGATAACCGTATGGATTTGGCGTATCAAATCCTCCAACAAGGGATCCCAGTATAAGTCCACCTAGAAGTCCGCCTGTAAAAGGAACAATCCCAAAGCCTCCAACTGGTGGTCTTCCACCATGATGACCATAAGGTTCTGGTCTTGTTTGTCTATAATCCGTCGGGCTGATGGTAGGATAAGGTATCCACATCGGATACTGCGGCGTGACCAGTGGATACGCATTCATCTCATGATTCATTACATCGGTATCCATCATTTCCGAGTCCCGATCTTCGTCAACAGATTCTGCATTTGTCACTTCATGCATCAGTTCCGATTTTTCGTCATCCGCAGATCTGGCATCTGTTGCATTTTGTCCTTCTTGTTCCTCTGCCTGGCTCGCTTGAGAAAAATGTGATTCATGCTCGGTTTGATAGATTACCTCCACGTTGTCATCTGTCGTTTCGCGTGCAGGTTGCTCCTTTCCATGTGTAACTTCTTTCCCCTTCCAGTCATTTTCCGTTCCAGCTTGCCAATTTACCATGCTTTTCCCCCATTTCATATTCCATGCTCCATATAGACATATGTCATGGGACGTATTCTTGTTTGGGTACTTACCTATTTCAAGGAAAAATGAAAAGCTGCTTGCTATTGCGCCTTTAAGATAGAATGAATCATATGCATGGGAGAGCTTTCACCAAAGGATAGCCGCTCCATTGGATGATGATTAGGAAACAAGACCTGTCTGATTTCTTCACTTGACCAACCCTTTTGATGTGCTGCAACAATTTGCCCTGCCATTTCTTCCAGATAAGCTAATTTCTTTGCGAGCAATTGCCTACCATTTGGCAGTGGGCCAGCATGTGAACAGATATAAAGATCAAAATCATACGCCAATACCTTGCGCAGAGATTGCATCATTTCTGGAATGTCTTCAAAGGCGAAAGCACTTTTGGGATATGGCTGGACAAATAAGTCTCCACCAAATAACCAGCCCTTCTCCTTAACCAATAAAGAAACATGATCTGGCGCATGACCTGGTGTATGAATTGGTTCAAAGCTATACAAATTGGTTTGGATAGCATGTTTGAGCAAAATCGTCTCAAAAGGCTTACGTTGTCCCCAGAAAACACGGCGGTAGAAAGGTAGCGAGATAGACTGCCTGCCAATATCTCTACCGTTTTCATGCATATAAATAGGGAGCTTCCGTTGATAAAGCCAATTCGCCATGCCAGTGTGGTCCTCATGATGATGTGTCAAAACGATTTGTTCAATCGGCTTCGATTCAAAAAAAGCACGAAGCTCCTTTGCTTTTCGTGACGGACCTGTATCGATAAGCAAGCCATCTAAATAATAGACAGATACCTTTAACTCCTGCCCGAACATTGCCAGTCGGACTTCTGCCTGTTCTAAATCTTCATGTATGATTCGTTTCATTCCGCATCCCCCGTTTTTCGAAAAAATATGTATCGGTTATTTCTATCTTCATTTCATATTCTATCAAAAATTGATATGATGGATGGAATAAGTCAACGAAAGGAGCTCCAAATGAAGGTTGCTATTTTTGATTTCGATGGGACAATTTATGCTGGGGAAACGTTTCCACTATTAATGAAGCATCTGAAAACCCACCCCAATCATCGTCAATATTATGGACGTTTTTTCCGTCGCATATTGCCGCGTTATATAAGCTATAAGCTGAAGCTACTTCCCGAGGGGAAAATGAGGGAACGTTCGATGCAAATTTACGCAAGTAACCTTGCCCCATTATCAACCAATCAGCTTGCAGCATTTTTTTCCGAGGCGGCCAATAAAATGGTGTCTCATTTCAATCCGCAAGTGGTGGAAAGGATTCATCAGCATCATCAGGACGGTATTCATATCATGCTCGTCTCAGGTGCCTTTACTACTTTATTAAAGGATGCATTGCAAGCCTATCCATTCGACTGCATTATTGGTACGGACATCCCATTAGATGACCAAGGGATTGATGTTTCCAAACCGATCTATCATATTCAAGGCATTCGAAAAAATAAACAAATAGAAGCCGCCTTACAAGGGATGGAGATAGATTGGGAAAATAGCTTTGCATATGCAGACAGCTTGTCCGATTTGTCCGTACTAGAATTGGTTGGTAATCCTGTAGCAGTGCAGCCTGATCAAAAGTTGGAGGAAATAGCCATTCAACGCTCCTGGGACATTATCAGTGCATAATATCCCAGGGAGCTTGTCATGTTTATCACAGATTAACTGGCTGTAAGACCCCCTCACTTCAACCATTTTTTCTAATAACTAGAATTGTAAGCGGGGGCAACAGCCAGTAAAGGCCTGATTGGTTCAACTAACAATCCGTGGGGGAAGGGCGAAAACACCCACGGATTGAAGTTTCACTTTATCACAGATTAACTGGCTGTAAGACCCCCCACTTCAACCATTTTTTCTAATAACTAGAATTGTAAGCGGGGGCAACAGCCAGTAAGGCCTGATTGGTTCAACTAACAATCCGTGGGGGAAGGGCGAAAACACCCACGGATTGAAGTTTCATTCTATGAAAATAAAGGTAATTCTATATAAAAACTGGTACCGATATGTGGTTTGCTTTCTACCTTGATACTGCCATTATGTGCTTGGACGATCTCCTTTACGATGGCTAAACCTAAACCAGTCCCTTTTACCGTCTCCTCCTGTACGTCATCTACTTTATAATATCGCTCAAATAAGTGTGGTATCGCTTCTGCTTTGATGCCTCTGCCATTGTCACATATACCAATGACAATTCCCGGGTGGTCTGGATCTCTAGCCGTCTGCAATGTATAGTTCATCTTCAATTCAATCGTTCCAGTCGCTTCCGACGTATGCTTCATGGCATTCCAAATTAAATTAAGCATCAGCTGATTCATCCGGTCTCCATCAATCGATAGCTGCCAATCATGCGTATCTAAAGGTTCTGGTAGTTTCTCCGGGTAGACAAACGTCCTGCCAGACTGCTCAATATCTGCCCTGGCGACATCCACCGCTTGCTGCCACCACGCTGCCAAGGGCACCAACTGAAAGCTAAAACCCATTTTTCCAGTCTTTAATACAGCCAAATCAAATAGATCGGATGTCAACCGCTCCAGCACAACCAATTTATTATTAATCATGTGCAGGTAATGGGGATTGTTTTTTTGAATTAATCCTTCATTTACCGCCTGAAAATAGCTTTGAATCAATGTAATTGGAGTGCCAATTTCATGTGTGATACTGGAAAATAATTGGGTCCTGCTTTCCTCCATCTCCCGTAAACTTTCATTGGCATTGGATAGTTTTTCATTAGAAATCACGAGCTCTTTCGTTCGTAATTTTACTTTTTGCTCCAAGGATTCATTCAACCGCTGCAATTCCTCGTTTAACGTCGCCATTTCACTCGTTAGCCTTCGTAAACTAATTAACGTTTCCACCCGGGAGAGCAGCTCGCCTTTATCACATGGCTTCGTCAAATAATCATTCGCTCCCGCCTCAAAGGAAGTGAGCTTATCTTTGATTTGGTTTTTTGCCGTCAGCATTAAAATTGGAAGCTCAGTCAGGGTATATGTTTCACGGAGCTTGGAACAAACCTCAAAGCCTGACATATGCGGCATCATGATATCTAAAATAACCAAGTCGATTGATGTTGTGTCCACAAGCTTCAATACGTCCGCGCCATTGGTAGCTGAAAATACCTCATATCCTTCCATAGACAGTTGATTCAATAGTACTTGCAGGTTCACAAACTCATCATCAGCAACCAATATTCGACCACGTTTTTTCTTCGGCTGATCCTTTGGTGTAGACACCTCAAGGTCTAGCCCTTCTACCTGTTCCAGCATGGTCGGTAAGGTTGCAGTACCTTGCTCCATCCCTACTGCATCACGCAATGTCTTTGGAAAGGTTAATGTAAAGATGGATCCCTTTCCTGGCACCGATTGAACTTCTAATTTGCCACCATGCAGCTCAATTAATTGCTTGGTAATATTAATTCCGATGCCTGTACCACCGAAATCACGCGATACGGAATTAGAAACTTGGCGAAAAGGTTCAAAAATAATCGCCATCTCTTCATCGGTTAACCCTTTTCCCGTATCAGATACATGAATTTTATGGGCGTGTTCTGTTTGTGTTGCTGATATGGTAACTTCTCCAGCATCGGTGTATTTGATAGCATTCCCAATTAGATTGTAGAGCATCTGAATGAACCGGTTTTGATCGGCAATAATCGGTGGAAAATGTTCATCAATTTGATTGTGTATTGATATTTGCTTGCCATGTAACAGCTGCTTGCACATCGGTAGGAGAACATCCACCAATTCCTTTAACCGAATCGGCTGTAGCTTAATATCCATCGCTCCATGCTTTAGCTTGGAAAAATCAAGTAAGTCATTGACCAAGCCTGTCAGCCTGCGACCACTGGCAACAATTAACTCTAAATTTTTTTTCATCACTGGTGTGACCGTCCCAGCTACCCCATCTGTAAGAGATTGTGCGAGACCAATGATCCCGTATAAAGGCGTTCGCAATTCATGGGAAGTAATCGCTAAAAATTCATCCTTTAATTCATCTGACCGTTTCAAATTCTCGACGGCTAGCAATTGATTTTCTTGCGCGCGCATCACGGCTTCCTTTTTTTCCGCACGCAATATATTAATCCGATCGGCAAGTGCCAAAGATAATAGGACCACTTCAAAAACTGCCGATACCTGCCAAATATTTCTCGTAATAAAAGTAAGTGGCAATAATCCCGAATCAGCAAGCAGTGACATCAATACGCCCACTAAAAACACAAACCAAGCCAAAATGAAAAACCTTGCTTGTCTTGCCCCCCTCGTCCAGCAAATCGCTCCGGACACCAATACAAATAACACCATGCTCGACAGGCCAATAACCATCAATTGGAGCGCCAGCTGATAAGAAATAAAACAAAGCAGCAAATTAAAGCCATTAAAGCCTAAAATTGGCCAAAGCAGCTTCTTCCCAGTGGGCAAATTTTTATCAAATTCTAAAAAGCTATTCGCAAAAAACAAAGCAAAAATACAGCCCAGACACATAAAGAAAACGATTGACCTCGTATTCCACCACGGTGCATCCGGCCAAAAGAATTGGTAAGCAAGTCCATTCAACGTTAAATTCGTGAAGCTGGTCGTACAAATGACAAGCACATAATATAAATAACTTCGATGCCGTAAAGAAAAATATAAAAATAAATTATACACTGCCATGACACCCATGATTCCATAAAATAGTCCCATCGATAGAAAGCTTAGCTGTTTATTTAATGTATAACCAGATTTTTCCCATATATGGATAGGCATTTGCATGGAGCCATCTGTGCGAAAGCGAATGTAGAAGGTCAATTCCTCCTGTTGATGAATCACAAACGAAAAGGCAAACTCCGGATTGGCGAATTCACGTGTATGGAAGGGATATTTGGCGCCCATATAATGGACTTCATCCACCTGTCCCCCACGTAGAACATATACATCAAACTCATGAAGCGGTGCATAGGCGACTTCTAATATTCTTGAAGTAATATCTGTATCATTTTTTATCGTGAAATGGGCCCAATACGACGATGACGTGTATCCGAAGTTTGGCGTACCTGCATGATTACGTTCAAATTGATCTGCCAAGGGCTCCTTCATCACATCATCCAGTTCCCATTCACCATGCTTATCCTCCAATATAAATAAATCATCACGAATATGTACTTTTTTCGTATCGGAAGGCAGATGAATCAGGTCTGCAGTTTCAGCACCTTTTGCGAGAAAAGAGGCTGGAAGCAGAAGGACAATCAAATGAATGACAAATATCATAGCCAATAAGCGCATGTACTTCATGACTCACATCCTCTCGCATTAAAGTGAGAATTTTCCGAAACCCATTTTTTCTATTATACGTCACTTCGTTGGAATGAACAATACATGCATGATTCGTGCGTAATCGGGAACTTCATCACATTAAAAAACCTCCAGGCACCGTGACTGGCACGGGATGGAGGTTTCCATTGGATCAAAGCTTAACTGACTGTTTTGTCCTTTTTTAATACGCCAAGCATGATTGCGGTTACTGCTGAACCAATGGCAATTGCTAACAAATATAAGAATGGATTTCCTTCAATGATAGGAATGACAAATACGCCGCCATGTGGTGCGGGTAATCCAATATGGAAGAACATGGACAGCCCGCCTGCTACGGCAGATCCAACGACTGCTGCCGGAATCACTCGACCAGGGTCAGCCGCCGCAAAGGGAATCGCTCCCTCTGTAATAAACGATGCTCCCATAATATAATTGGTTTTACCAGCATCTCTTTCCTGTTTCGTAAATTTTTTGCTGAAAAAGGTTGTTGCCAGTGCGATTCCCAATGGCGGCACCATACCGCCTGCCATGATCGCTGCATGCGGTAGTAAAATACCATCCGCAATCATGGCAATCCCAAAGGTGTAAGCAGCTTTGTTAATCGGGCCCCCCATATCTACTGCCATCATTCCACCTAGAATGAGCCCGAGCAAAATAGCATTAGACGTCCCCATTCCCTCCAGCCAGCTGCCAAGTGCTGTATTAAATGCACCGACTGGCTTCTCGACAACGAAGAACATGATCATCCCAGTTAGAAAAATACTTAGCAACGGATAAAGCAGAATCGTTTTGATGCCTTCAATGGATTGTGGTAAATTTTGCATGACCTTTTTTAATCCAATTACAATGTATCCAGCTAAAAAGCCAGCAATAATTCCACCGATGAAACCTGAGTCACCCTGGGCTGCCATGAATCCACCGACCATACCTGGTGCAAGACCTGGTCTATCAGCAATACTCATGGCAATAAAGCCCGCCAACACCGGGATCATCAGACCAAATGCATTGCCACCACCAATCGTATTCAGCGCCTCGGCAAATCGATTATATGCTGCATTGCCAGGTACATGTGATTCAATACCGAATAAGAAACCGATTGCAATTAAAATTCCGCCTCCAACGACAAATGGAAGCATATGGGAAACACCATTCATCAGATGACGATAAAAAGCATTCTGCTGCGGTTTTCCTTCCGCATTTCTTTGCCCCGTGTTCCCCTGGCTGCTAGGCTGATAGATTGATGCTTCCTCCGTCACGATCTTGTTCAGTAATTCTGCAGGTTTACGAATACCATCGGCCACACCAGTTTCTAGTAGACGTTTCCCAGCAAATCGCTCCATATCCACCTTTGTATCTGCGGCAACAATTACGCCGTCTGCACGCTCGATATCTGCTGCAGTTAGAACATTTTTTGCACCACCGGAGCCCCTTGTTTCCACTTTTATCTCATAGCCAAGTTCTGCGGCTTTTGCCTTCAAAGAATCAGCGGCCATATACGTATGGGCAATCCCTGTCGGGCAGGCCGTAACAGCTAAGATAAACTTTTTACCCGTCTCATCTTCAACTGGTGATACAGCTGGTGCTTCATCCTGTATTTTTTCCTTTTCAGCCGTATCCAGCAGTGCAAGAATAGCAGCTTCATCCTTTGCTTCCAGCAATTTCTTACGGAAGTCTGGATCCATCAGCATGGAAGATAGTCTAGCTAATGTATCCAGATGTTCATTGTTGGCACCCTCTGTCGCCGCAATCATGAAGAACAAATGACTGGGCTGCTGATCCAGTGCTTCATAGTCTATCCCTTGCTTCGACCGTCCAAAAACGATAGCAGGTACTTTTACCGCATTTGTTTTTGCATGGGGAATGGCAACCCCTTCTCCTATCCCGGTAGAGCCTTGTTGCTCCCGTTTCCAAATTTCCTGTTGAAATAAGTCCACATCCGTCAGCTTGCCAGCTTCATCCAGTCTTTGAGCCAGCTCGCCAATTACTGCCTCTTTCGTGTCTGATTCCAATGCCAAAATAATCGTATCCCGACCAAGTAATTCCGTTATTTTCATGATTCCTTCCCCCCATTCATTATTTGAACCAGTGGATATAAACGATCTGCTTCCTGTTTGGTACATAGATCATCTGAAAAGGCTGTCGCTGAACCGGAAGCCACGCCATACTGAAAGGCTTCACTTATATCATCACAACGAATATAGGTGCTTAAAAAACCTGCTACTAATGAGTCTCCTGCACCAACCGAGCTCTTTAATTCCCCTTTTGGTGTGGCAGCCTGCCAGACGCCGTTCTGATTGACTAGAATGGCACCCGCGGCACCCATCGATACTATTACATGGACAGCTCCTTGTTTCACAAGCTGTTTTGCACCTGAGATGGCTTCAGCTGTTGTCGTGATGTCCTTCCCAAGCATATCTCCTAACTCCTCGATATTTGGCTTGATTAGGAAAGGTCGATATACTAATAAATCAACCAAGGAACGGCTGGGAATATCTAATACTTGTTTGACGCCATTCGCACTACATTGCTTCACCATATCTTCATAGAGTTGAAATGGAACCGATGCTGGCAAACTACCAGAAATAACGAGGTAATCCCGTTCATCTAATGCTTTTATTTTCTGGACAAGCTGCTGCTGTTCTGCTTCAGTAATGAATGCACCACTTCCATTAATCTCGGTTTCTGACTCATCTGTCTTCAATTTCACATTAATCCGTGTCGGGCCCGCATGTTGAACGAAGTCTGTTAAAATCCCCGCTTGATGCAGGCTTTCTTGAATAAAGTTTCCGGTAAATCCACCCGTAAATCCCAGTGCGATGGATTTCATCCCAAGATGCTGTAACACCCGCGAAACATTGATTCCCTTCCCACCCGGGTAAAAAGCGGTGTCTTGTACCCGATTTAGTGTGCCGAGCTGAATGGATGCGGATGCCACCTGATAATCTACAGACGGGTTCATTGTGCATGTATAAATCATTTGATAGTCACCACCTTCGTATGTTCCTGAAAGTCTTCCAACCCCTCGACGACTTCCCCATCTGTTAAAATGACTGCTGTCGATAAATCAGCGATCAAGGAAAATGCAGTTTCATAGAATTTAGTATGGTCTGCCAATACATAGGTTTCCTGCCCCTGCTCTAATGCCAAAGCTTTAACGGCTGCCTCTTCCGGGTCAGGAGTCGTATACCCATAGGCTGGATGAAGACCATTGACACCGATAAACGTCTTATCAAATCGATAGTGTCGCAGGCTATTCATTGCTCCCTGTCCAATAAATGCTTCCGTTCGCGGCTTCACATATCCACCAATGACATAGGTTTCAATCCCTTTGTCCAAAAGTGCTTTCACATGATTCAGTCCATTCGTTACGACGATAATATCTGCTGCATCTAAATGTGCAATCATTTGATGGGCAGTTGTTCCAGCATCGAGATAGATGCAGTCACCACGCTCCACCAAACTTGCCGCATACGCTGCAATGGTATTCTTTTCCGATAGTTTTCTAGAGGCCTTTTCCACGAGACTAGGCTCTTCTCTTTTCCGTTGAAATAATGTTGCCCCGCCATGCAATCGTTTTAACTTTCCCTCCTTCTCCAATTGACTCAAATCTCTTCGTATCGTTGACTCCGAGGCCTGTAACATTTCCACCAATTCATGAATTTTGACCGTTTTCGCTTCTTGTAATAGCTGTAAAATCCGCTGATGCCGCTCCACCGTTAACATGACACTTCTCCCTCCATCCAACTGGTTCCGTTTTTCTAACCCCATTATAAGTGAAACGCTTTCAAAATTCAATCATAAACAATCATTATTAATCAAAATCAATCATAATCATTCAATTCTATCTTTCAATTTGCTTTTGTGTCTACCAAATAAGTGGTGCCAAACATTGCAAGTCCAGCGCCATTTCGTTACGATAAAAGAAATAATTAATGGAGGGGATCATCATGCAACAGTTGCAATTCCACCCGGTATGGGACAGGAAGCTACATCCAAAAGAGCGTGATTTTTATCAGCAATGTTTTAACCAATTACCGGATACGGACGAGCAACTATCCCTTGTCCCCTGTCGTGTCAATTACAAGAAAAATGGCGGATTATCTCTGACTGTTTTCATTCAAAATGGATCAGGAGAAGCGTTTTTTCTACGTGAGCTTTCGTTGACGGTCTACCATGAGGAGGATACATGCTTGGCAAGCGGTACTTTCTCTCCAGCGTTTTCCATCGACGGTCACACATCGACACCTTGGTCATTTGTTTTCAGTCCGGAGCAAACAAATCCATGCATTGAAAGATTAGATGTAAGTAAGCTTCGCGTTCTTTTACAAACATAAAAAATCAGTCAAGTCCATAATCCTGTGTAAATTACATTTACAATATTTACCAGATTAGACAGAAATATATAATCAAAATTATAAAGCACTAAGTCGATTCCCTGCTGATATACAATTTGATATGGAGGGGCGGGTGTGATAGCCTGTTACGGCATAGCCAGGTAGTTGTTGTTTACCTGGCTTCTGGCTGGTGAAATCATA
>NZ_QTSZ01000021.1 GCF_003730295.1 Ornithinibacillus gellani | reverse complement strand
GTGAATTGGTTTAATAATATTCGAATTCATGGATCGTTGGATTATTTAACGCCGATGGAATATAAACACAAACATCAGACAGAATTGAGCAAAATTTAATCATAAACAAGTTACCCTACCTTAGAAAATTTGTTCAGTTTAGTGTTGACATTCCAAATCGTTAACACGCTTCAAGTTTCCTTTATCTCGTCAGATAAATTGGAAGTTCAGCTAAAACCGTCGCTTTGCGCGACAACACTGAACCACCCCGCTTGGCGGGGCGCAGTTTGTACGTTACTAGACGGGCGCTTGCGCTTTTGTTAAGGTATGTGGAAAAAGAAGCGATATATCGCATGGTTAAAAGGAAGGGTTTGGCGTATGGTGCAATTAAAGGATGATGAACGACTGGATTATTTGCTTGCGGATGAAAGCATGAAAATTATACAAAGTCCCACCGCGTTTTCGTTCTCTTTGGATGCAGTTTTGCTGGCACATTTCGTTCAGGTGCCTATTCAACGTGGGCGTATTCTAGATTTATGTACAGGAAATGGTGTTGTACCACTATTATTATCTAGAAAAACAAAGGCGGCAATGACTGGTGTTGAAATCCAGTCGCGAATTTATGATATGGCGGTACGGAATGTTCAATTGAACGGATTGGATGATAGATTATCGATGATTCATGGGGATTTACGGGAGCTGCAGGCGGAACTGGGGCATAGTACGTATGATGTAGTGACTTGTAATCCACCCTATTTTGCAACGCCTGCACCAACGGAACACAACCAAAATGAATACTTAACCATCGCTCGTCATGAGGTATATTGTACGCTTGAAGATGTAGTCAAGGCTTGTAAGCTGCATGTTCGGCCAGGTGGAAAGGTTGCCATGGTTCATCGTCCGGGAAGACTGGTAGATATGATGAATTTATTTCGTATGTATCGCATGGAGCCGAAAAGGATGCAGCTTGTTTATCCTAAAAAAGGGCGAGAGGCAAATATGTTACTGTTGGAAGGTGTAAGGGATGGGAAATCAGATTTAAAGATTTTACCGCCGTTGTACATCTATGAGGAAAATGGCAGCTATACAGCAGAAGCAGAGGCGATTATTTATGGTTAAAGCAATTCATACTGTTTATATGCTGCGTTGCAAGGACGGTACATTATATACGGGCTATACAAATGATTTGTCCCATCGTATGAAAATGCATGAATCAGGAAAAGGTGCTAAGTATACACGTGGACGAGGTCCGCTGCAAATTGTTCATACGGAGTATTATGAAACCAAGGAAGAAGCGATGCAACGGGAATATGAAATTAAGCAGCTGTCAAAGCAGCAGAAGCTATTACTCATTCAAGGGGAATTACAGAAGGATGGTGCAGCAGAATGAAGATCCAAAAAAGCTTTTCTTCTTCAGAAACAGGGACATTGTATGTCGTTCCAACTCCTATTGGAAATTTGGAGGACATTACTTACCGTGCCTTAAAAATCTTGGAATCTGTAGCGGTCATTGCTGCGGAGGATACTCGGAATACGAAAAAGCTATTGCTGCATTTTGAAATTTCTGTTCCACTGATTAGCTATCATGAGCATAATAAATTAAGCCGTGAGGAACAGCTTCTAGCCCGCTTAGCAAATGGGGAATCGGTGGCTATTGTCAGTGATGCAGGTATGCCCGCTATTTCTGATCCCGGCTACGAGCTTGTTCAGGCGGCAATTGAAGTTGATTATCCAGTTGTGGTATTACCGGGTGCCAATGCAGCATTATGTGCATTGGTCGGTTCTGGGCTTGCGACAGATGAATTTTTATTTTACGGATTTTTACCAAGAAAGAAAAAAAGCCGTGTCGAAGCGTTGGAGCGGCTTCGACAGGCGAAGGCTACTTTATTGTTTTATGAATCACCACATCGCATACGCGAAACCTTACAGACCATAAATGAGGTGCTGGGAAATCGGAAAATTGCTATCGCGCGGGAGTTAACGAAGCGCTTTGAGGAATATATTCGTGGTGAGATGGAAGAAATTTGTACTTGGGCAGCCGATCAAGAATGGCGTGGTGAACTATGCATTGTAGTAGAAGGTAGCCAGGAAACAGAGCTGGCGTCCGATGAAAAGTGGTGGGAGACATTTTCCCTGAAAGGCCATGTAGAGCATTATATGCAGACTGAAAATATAAGTAGTAAGGAAGCAATTCGCCTAGCAGCAAAGGATCGTGCATTACCAAAGCGCGATGTATATCAGGCTTATCACATAGATAAAGAATAGAAAAAGGCAGACTTCCTAAAATTCATGGAGGAAGATCTGCCTTTTGCTTTCTCGTATATGCTTTTTAGTGTCCAGGGGTGTGCTTGGTTATTTCTTTATTTATCAAAGCGTGACTGAATCTCGTCAATTAATGCTTTGGCGCCCTCAGGACTTAAAACCAATTTTCCGTCTGCAAATGCGATGTTATCATCCGAGGATTCACCTGTGATAAAGCAGGACATGTTTGCTTTATATTTCTTTAGAACAATTTTATCATTATCCACATATATTTCCAGCGGATCTTTGATGTTAATGTCAAGTGTTCTTCTAAGTTCGATTGGAATAACGACACGTCCTAGTTCATCGACCTTACGTACAATGCCTGTCGATTTCATATTAAAATTTCCCCCTCAAGATAAAAAAATGTTATTCGTCAAATTTCGACATACTCTATACGGTATATTACCAATAATTGTTGATAATGTCAACATTTTATTATCAAAATAGAAATGATTTTGAAAATTTGTCAGACTTGCTTTTTATCATAAATCAATCAGGAAAACACTGTAGTTGATTGGCCATATCGTGGAAATGTAAGTCATATGATGTCATGTTGGAAATTCATTTGCAAAATCGCTACAATGGAATAATGAAGCACTTGAGATGAAGGAGGAAGGGCAATGCCAAAACGCAATAACACTTTTTATATAACAACACCAATATATTACCCAAGTGGCAAGCTCCATATTGGGCATGCTTATTCAACTGTGGCAGGTGATGCCATTGCAAGATACAAGCGTTTGCGGGGCTTTGATGTGATGTATTTAACAGGTACAGATGAACACGGACAGAAAATCCAGAAGAAAGCTGCTGAAAATGGGCAGACACCACAGGAATATGTGGATGAGATTGTTGGTGGAATTCAGTCCCTATGGAAAAAGCTAAAAATAACAAATGATGACTTTATCCGGACAACGGAGGAACGTCATAAAAAAATCGTCGAAAAAATATTTGCCCAGCTGCAGGAGCAAGGTGATATTTATTTAGATGAATATGAGGGCTGGTATTGTACTTCCTGTGAATCGTTTTTTACGGAAAGACAATTGGAAAATGGCAATTGCCCTGACTGTGGTGGTCCAGTTGATCGTGTACGGGAAGAATCCTACTTCTTTAAAATGAGCAAATATGCTGATCGACTTGTCGCATATTATGAGGAGCATCCGGAATTTATTCAGCCGGAAAGCCGAAAAAATGAAATGCTTAACAACTTTATTAAGCCTGGTTTAGAGGATTTGGCGGTATCACGTACTACCTTTGATTGGGGTATTAAAGTGCCAGGAGATCCGAAGCATGTCATTTATGTATGGATTGATGCATTGACGAATTATATTACCGCATTGGGTTATGGTACGGAGCATGATGAAAAGTTCCAAAAGTACTGGCCGGCTGATGTGCATTTAATGAGTAAGGAAATCGTTCGTTTCCATACCATATACTGGCCCATTATGCTGATGGCTTTAGATTTGCCGCTTCCGACTAAGGTATTTGCACATGGTTGGATATTAATGAAAGATGGAAAAATGTCCAAATCAAAAGGAAATGTAGTTGATCCGGTATCGTTGACAGACCGTTATGGCTTGGATGCACTACGTTATTATTTACTGCGTGAAGTTCCATTTGGATCAGATGGTGTGTTTACGCCAGAAGGTTTTGTGGAAAGAACGAATTACGATTTAGCTAATGACTTCGGTAATTTATTAAATCGTACGGTTGCGATGATTGATCAATATTTTGATGGTCGTATTCCTGCCTATCAAATGGGTGAGACGGCTGTCGATCAAGCATTAGAAGCATTAACAGCAGAGATGATAGAAAAAGTAGAGCACGCCATGGAAAATATGCAGTTTTCTGTCGCATTGGCCTCCATATGGCAATTAATAAGTAGAACGAATAAATATATTGACGAAAATGAGCCATGGGTGTTGGCGAAGCAGGATGATAAAAAAGAACGTCTTGGCAATGTCATGGCACATCTCGCAGAGTCACTCCGTGTCGTAGCTGTCATGCTGCAGCCATTTCTGACAGAATCTCCAAAAGAGGTTTTTCAACAGCTAGGGCTTGAAGGTGATGCATTGAAGCAATGGGAAAGCATCTATGAAAGAGGATCTATTCCAGCAGGCACACAGGTGAAACGTGGCAATCCGCTCTTTCCACGTCTGGATGTGAAGGCAGAGGTAGAAACCATTAAGGCCATGATGCAAAATCCAGCTCAGGATGCGGATGAAGCAGAAGAAGCAACAGATGCGAAAGCTCAAATTGCTTATGATGACTTCATGAAGCTGGATCTACGTGTTGCTGAGATTGTTAAGGCGGAAAAAATGAAGAAGGCGGATAAGCTGCTGAAGCTGCAGCTCGATCTTGGTAAGGAAAAACGTCAAGTGATTTCAGGTATTGCAGAATTTTACGATCCGGAAGCACTTGTTGGCAGAAAAGTAATTTGTGTTGTCAATCTGAAGCCGGTAAAATTACGTGGAGAAATGTCTGAAGGAATGATTTTATCCGGTGAGGATGAGCATGGTAAGCTCTCCCTGGCAACGGTGGAAAAAGATTTACCAAATGGTTCTGTCGTGAAGTAAGCAAAGATTATTATCCGGCTTCCAGGCTATGTATGGAGGCCGGTTTTTACTATTGTTTATCAGGAACCGGGAATGTTCAGAATGTAAGATGAAAGGAAGTGCAGCATGTTATTTGATACACATGTCCATTTGAACGCATACCAATTTGAAGATGATATGGAAGCAACGATAGAACGTGCATTTGAAGCAGGAGTCCGTTATATGGTCGTTGTTGGATTTGACCGCGAAACGATACCACGTGCTCTGGAAATTGCTGAAGCGTATGATACCATTTATGCGGCGGTTGGCTGGCATCCAGTTGATGCAATAGATATGACAGACGAAGATCTTGACTGGCTGGAAAAGCAAGCAGCACATCCGAAAGTTGTGGCACTTGGGGAAATGGGTTTGGATTATCATTGGGACAAATCACCAAAGGATATTCAAAAGGACGTTTTCCGTAAGCAAATCGCTTTGGCCAAAAAAATAAAATTGCCGATTATTATCCATAATCGGGAGGCGACAGAAGATATTATAGAGATTTTACAGGAGGAAAATGCAAAAGAAATCGGCGGTATCATGCATTGCTACAATGATTCCGTTGATTATGTACAAGCATGCTTGGATATGAACTTTTATATTTCACTAGGGGGTCCTGTCACATTTAAAAATGCACCCTTACCTAAAGAAGTTGCAGTTCAAGTGCCATTGGACAGATTACTTATTGAAACAGATGCCCCATACTTGGCACCGCATCCGAACCGTGGCAAACGGAATGAACCTGCTTATGTGAAGCTGGTAGCGGAAAAGATTGCCGAGCTGCGTGGTTTATCTGTTGATGAATTAAGTGGTGCCACTACCAAAAATGCACTGACCTTTTTCGGCATTAATTAAATACATTTTTGCATGCAGGTTATGATCCAAGATGTGGATGATGACCTGCGTTTTTTTATGTAAGGATATGACAGGTGACAAATGTTGTGGTGATTCACTATTACATTTCCTTCCTGAACATCCTTTTTTAGTCGATTTTCAGACGTTTTTTGAGCTTATAGTTCAAGAGACAAGCTGTCATATTTATGTCATTTTCAATATTTCTCGTAAAAATTCATTCGTTTTTGTAACTTTTTTCAACCTCAATATTACAACAAAAATCATCTTTTTTAATATTTTTCATGTGCTGTAAAGAGTATCATAGAGCGGGTTCCGGTGTTTTTATCTTTTTAATAGACAGAATATTACAATATTTTGTAATAAAATTGTAAAACAACCGTAATCGTAATTGGCTTTACTTTCCATATTAGTGTTTATATAATCGAGTTCGATTAAGGAGGCATATGCATGCGAATTATTTCAAAGCTATTGCCGGCCTCAAAAATGAAGCTGGTTATTTCTAGTATTGGTGTGATGGCACTGATTGCTTTTTCAAGTTTTGTCATCTTTGAAGCAACGAAAGCCGAGGTGGCAGTAGTAGACAATGGAGAAGAACTCAGCGTAAGAACACATGCAAATACAGTAGGAGATCTGCTTGACGAAGTGGGAATTACTGTTGGAGAACATGATGCACTATCACATGCAACGGACGCACAAGTTGAAACGGGAATGGAAGTAACATACATAACCGCAAAACAAGTGATGGTTGATGTCGATGGAACAGAAACGGCGTATTATACGACTGTGGACACGGTAGGAGAATTTTTTGCAGAGAATAATCTTTCTTTCACAAAGCATGACGATGTTTCACATACTGCAGATGACGCAATTGAAGACGGATTGAAGCTTGAGGTTGCGCAAGCTTTCCAGGTAACTGTGAACGATGGCGGAAAGAAGAAGAAGGTTTGGACAACAGGTGGAACCGTTGCCGATTTACTGGCATCAGCCAATATCAAATATAATAAAAAAAGCAATGATAAATTAAATGTTAAATTGGATGATACCGTACAGGCAGACGATAAGATTTCCATCATTCGCGTCACCAAAAGCAAAAAAGAAGTGACGGAAGCTGTTGCATTCCAAGAGGAGCGCCAAGAGGACAGCTCACTGGAAAAAGGTAAAACACGTGTGGTGCAAGAAGGTAAAGAGGGCTCTGTGATTAAAGTCTTTGAAATCATCAAAGAAAATGGCAAAGAAGTTGATCGCAAGCTAATTGAAACAAAAACGGTTGAAGAAGGCCAAAATCGTGTGATTGCTTTAGGAACAAAAGAACCACAGCAGGATCTTGTTCAAGTTGCTAAGAAAACACCGAAGCAAGAAAAACCAAAACAAGAAACGAAGGCCCCTGCTAAGAAGAAACCAGCAGCAGAAAAGCCTTCCGGTAAAGAATTTTATGTTACAGCAAGTGCATTTACTGCAACCTGTAGCGGATGTTCAGGTGTTACACGTATCGGTATTAATTTAAAAGCAAATCCGAATGCAAAGGTGATTGCGGTTGATCCAAGCATTATCCCACTAGGTACGAAGGTTTGGGTAGAAGGCTATGGAGAAGCAATTGCTGGGGATACTGGTGGTAACATTGTTGGACATCGTATTGATGTTCATGTACCTACGAAGGCGGATGCATATCGCTGGGGTGTTCGTAAGGTTAAAATACGTATTTTAAATTAATTCATGCAAATAGAATTTACTGCTCCTGCCATGCTATGATGGTAGGAGCATTATTTATTGTTCCAGTAAAAGTAGATGTTAGATGCGGAATCCCCCGCTTTGGAAAAGAGGAATTTTTGGTGAAGATTAAAGAATTTATTGTTGTAGAGGGTCGTGATGATACAACAAAAATCCGTCATGCAGTTGATGCGGATACGATTGAAACGAATGGCTCTGCAATCAATCAACGCACGATTGAGCAAATTCAACATGCGATGGATAAGCGCGGTGTTATCATTTTTACGGATCCGGATTATCCAGGTGAGCGAATTAGACATATTATTGACCAAGCGGTGCCAGGCTGCAAGCACGCATTTTTGACACAGGACCGGGCCAGGGCAAAGCATCCAGAGGGAAAGAGCTTAGGAATTGAACATGCTTCTGTTGAGGCTATTCGTCAGGCGCTTAAGGATGTACATGAGCTGATGGATGTGGAGGAAAGTATGATTGAAAAAAGTGAATTGCTTCGTTATGGATTAATTGGCGGTGCTGACTCCCGCGCACGTCGGGCTCGTTTAGGTGAATTATTGCAAATCGGTCATACGAATGGAAAGCAGCTGTTAAAGCGGTTAACAACTTTTCAAATTACGCACGAGCAGTTGGCAGAAGCGATGGAGCAGATTGAAGAGGAGGATAAGCATGGCGATGAATAAATTTATTGCAACACCAACACGCACCATGGAGATTCTCCGCAAATATGGTTTTACGTTTAAAAAGAGTCTCGGTCAAAATTTTCTTATCGATGTAAATATTTTAGAAAACATTATTCGCCATGCAGGAATTGATTCATCTGCTGGTGTCATTGAAGTAGGTCCGGGTATTGGTGCGTTAACAGAACAGCTGGCTATTCATGCAGATCGTGTTACCGCATTTGAGATTGATCAAAGGTTATTACCGATACTGGAAGATACGTTAAGCGAATATCATAATGTTACTGTAGTGCATCAGGATATTTTGGAGGCGGATGTCAAAGCAGTGATTGCTAAGCATTTTTTACCTGATCAGGCGTTACATGTCGTAGCGAATTTGCCATATTATATTACCACACCGATTTTAATGAAGCTGTTACGGGAAAATCTGCCTGTCACAAGCATTGTTGTCATGATTCAAAAGGAAGTAGCGGAAAGAATGGCGGCGGAGCCTGGAACAAAAAGCTACGGCTCATTAACGATAGCCATTCAATATTATACACATGCAGAAATTGTAATGGACGTTCCTAAAAGCGTCTTTATGCCGCAACCAAATGTTATTTCCAGTATTCTGAAGCTGACGAAGAGAAGCGAGCCTCCTGTTGAGGTTTTGGATGAGGATTTCTTTTTTGGAATCGTTCGTGCGAGCTTTGCCCAACGGAGAAAAACAATCAGAAATAATCTTGCTGTATTTTTCAAGAACCATTTGGATAAAGAAACAATTTCAGAAGTATTAGTGACTGCGGGTATTGATGGCACACGACGAGGCGAATCACTAACCATCGCTGAATTTGCCATACTAGCCAATGCCTTTGACCATGTGAAGTTTAGCTCATAACGCATATTGCTGCGTTAAATAGGTGCCATGTGAATCTTTTGCGGGTAGTGTGTATGTGCTACCCACGCACAGGTTAATTCATGTACGTGTGCGAATTAGTACGGTCATCTAATATAATCCCGAATTAATATAAAAAGATATAGAAAAACAGGTTGGATTCGATCATTTGAACTCCAATCTGTTTTTTTCGTATTAAAGTATGTCATTTCGCAAAAAAACTAAAATGGCGTAAGTTAAACGGCTGTTAAGTTACTCGAAATCATGTATTTTCTGAAATGGCGTAAGTTAAGAGCGTTTTAAAGTATGTGATTTCGCGAAAAACGCGAAATGACGTCTAATAAGGCTTTACTTATGGTGAGATACATTCCATTCATGCATAGGCACCTTTGGGTAAAGGGCTACATAGGATAGATAAGAAGAAGTAAATGCTTATGGATTGTTAGCGCTGTGAGGTGAATATATGAGTTTTAGAACCGGTGAATTGGTGACAAGGCATTCGTATCGGCATGATATGTTGTTTCGGGTTGCATCCGTGAAGCAGGATCATGCCATTCTACATGGTGAGGATTATAGATTGGTTGCTGATGCACCTATTAGTGATTTAAGTCGGGTCGAGCAGAGAGATTTAGAAAAAAGGAGAAGGACGGGTAAGGAAAAGGAAGACTTCTCGTATCGCTTGTTTCGTCAGGATTATCAGTTCATGAAGGATAAACGAGAGCATCAGTCAACAGATGGCTATCAATATGCTGCTTACTTTCAATTGCCCGCACGTGTTCTCCATATGGATGGTGATGCGGTTTATTTAAAAAAATGCATTGAATTATACCAGCGAATGGGGCTTCAAGTGCATGGTGTACATGTACATGAAAAGGAGATGCCATTTCAAATAACGGAACTTTTGGAACGAATACAGCCAGAGATCATTGTTATAACGGGGCATGACTCGTATTCAAAGCATAAAGGTTCGAAGCAGGATTTGCGTGCTTATCGCCATTCAAAATATTTTGTGGAGACGGTGCGTGAAGCGAGGCGTGTCGTACCACATTTGGATCAATTAATCATTTTTGCGGGTGCCTGTCAGTCTCATTTTGAATCACTTATTCGTGCTGGGGCAAATTTTGCCAGTTCTCCGTCACGGGTTAACATTCATGCGCTGGATCCTGTGTTTATTGCTGCGAAAATTGCATATACACCTTTTATGGAAAAATTGAATGTATGGGATGCGCTACGTAATACGATGACTGGTGAAAAAGGATTAGGCGGTATTGAAACGAGAGGTTTGCTCCGCACAGGGATGCCTTATTTGGAAGAGGAGGATGAGCAGGAGGAAAACGACGAGGAAGGCTTGGAATCCGTCTGAGTGAGTTGATGTGTGAAAAGCAATTATTATGTTTATGCCCGTCCAAATAAATATCCATCCTTTCTTAAAAAATCGTCATAAAAGCATTGCCCTAGGAGGGATAATTTGCATAAATGCAGGTCATGATGGCACGTTATTTGTCTAAAGGGTGCTTGCGCTTTTGTTTGGACATGTGCCCTTTTTTCATCTAAATTTAGGCAAGCATACGCTAAATACGTGATAATCTACATAATTTATTAACAATTTAACATAATAATAACAAAACGGAAATTTAGTTGTTGACAACAAAAAACATATCTTGTTATAATATAGATTTTATTTGACCGTTAAACAAGCATATGTTATAGTAGTATATAGTGAGGTGGAGTCTAGTGGCAAAAACATTACTCGAAATTAAGCAAGGTCTTGAAGGTCGTATTGGCAGACGTTTAAAGTTGAAAGCCAATGGTGGCAGAAGAAAAACGATTGAGCGTTCCGGTACACTTGCAGAAACGTACCCTTCTGTCTTCGTTGTTGAATTGGATCAAGACGAAAATGCATTCGAACGTGTTTCATACAGCTATGCGGACGTACTGACAGAATCAGTTGAATTAAGCTTCATGGATGACAGAAACAAGGCAGCAATCGCAGAGTAGTAAACAACATGTTTACTACTCTGTTTTTTTATTATTTAAGGATATTGCTTTCTATAAATTACGTGTAAAAAGGGGAATTGTGAATGGGGAGAATCGATCAACTAACATTAGAGGAATTAAAAGCAGATATAGCACAGAACTTAAAAAGTAATCCGGAACCATATAAGTCATTAGAAGCCGTGTATGAATTTCACGTCACAGATGCAGATGTCACCTACCAGCTTGTTTTTAAAGACGGGAGCTTCACCGTCCATGATACGGTCGTTGAGACGGCAGGGTGTAAATTAAAAATGAAAGAGAAGTATTTTCGGAAATTTTTAATTGGCGATTTAAATAGTACGACAGCATTTATGACGGGGAAATTAAAAATAGAAGGAAGTATTGGCCTTGGTTTGAAGCTGGAGAGCATTTTAAAGCAATATGATTTCAGCTAATGCTTCATACTGCCAAGTTTTACATACGTAAACATAGGTTAAAACCATTCTCCCTGCGCAAACTAAGCGTGTCGTTAGAATGCTTGACAGAAGGGGGAGGTTCTTTCATGGCTAGACGTCGAGGAATTATGTCGGACCAGTTGAAAGAAGAAATTGCAAAAGAGTTAGGATTCTACGACACGGTGCAGCAGGAAGGCTGGGGAGGCATCAAGGCAAGGGATGCTGGAAACATGGTAAAACGTGCAATAGAAATAGCCGAGCAAAGCATGCAGCAAAAAGGCGGACAATAATTGGACCGTCCACAGCCTGCAGAGAAGATACACCCTTCTCTGCAGGCTTTTTTGTTGAAAAAAAGACCGGATTCCCGTGATTTTCGGATACTGGCTGGCAGTCGCTTGCATTTTTTTATTATGATACAATTTATGTACATTTAAAAGTAGGTGACGGGGATGGTTTGTTTTGAAAAGGCTCCGGCAAAAATAAATTTATCACTGGATGTGCTGGATAAACGCCCAGATGGCTACCACAATGTAGAAATGGTAATGACGACGATTGATTTGGCCGATCGGATAGAGCTATATGCTTTAGAAGAGGACCAAATCAAAGTTTCATTATGGAGTCGTTATGTGCCGAATGATGAGCGGAATCTGGCATATAAGGCTGCAGATGCACTGAAAAAAGCGTATAGGATTACGAAGGGAGTCCATATTCGGATTGAAAAAAGTATCCCGGTATCTGCAGGGCTTGGCGGTGGCAGTACAGATGCCGCAGCAGTGTTAAGGGGATTAAACCGAATGTGGTCATTGGAAATCCCTGAGGATGAGCTCGCTTCACTTGGTGCGACAATTGGTTCAGATATTCCATTTTGTATTTATGGAAAAACCGCAATGGTTACTGGCCGCGGAGAGAGAATAGAGCCTTTGCCAACACCACCTCCGTGCTGGGTTGTACTTGCGAAACCGAATATTGGTGTATCTTCCAGAACGATTTTTCAACAGCTGGAATTAGACCAACTCACTCATCCAAACACGGCAAGATTGATGGAGTCACTTCATGCTCACGATTTTACCAAGCTATGTCAATCCATCGGTAATGTGCTGGAACATGTGACCTTAGCTTTACATCCCGAGGTAGGACGAATAAAGGACAAGATGCGTGATGCTGGTGCAAATGGTGTGTTAATGAGTGGGAGCGGCCCAACGATTTACGGGCTAGTGGAACATGAGTCCAAGGCACAACGGATTTATAATGGAATGCGTGGTTTTTGTCATGAGGTATACGCGGTACGTATTTTAGGTTAGTTCTTGCTTAAAACCATATATTGATGTTATATTTATAGCAATCATTCGGTTTTTAGAGGTGAAGTAATGAAAAGAAGCCATCGATTGGTCGCTTTAACGAATTATTTTTTGGAAAATCCAAATATTCAAGAGAGTCTTACCTATTTTTCAAAGCGTTTTGGAGTTGGAAAAGCTTCCATTAGCGAGGATCTGGATATTGTTGATGAAGTGTTTCGACAAATCGGACAGGGTTACTTAAATCGGGTAGCAGGTTCAAGTGGTGGTGTCAGCTTTATTCCAAAGGTTCCAGAAAAGGATGGCGAGCAGTTTATTGCAGCATTATGCAAGCGATTAGAGGATCCTGCCAGGGTCTTACCTGGAGGATATTTATATATGAGTGATTTGCTCGGCGAACCGAACACCATTCGAAATATTGGTCGGCTATTTGCCTCGAAATTTTCCGACTTGGAATTAGATGCGGTTATTACGGTTGAAACGAAAGGGATACCACTCGCTTATGCAGTCGCCTCTTTCTTGGAGGTGCCGGTTGTAACGGTACGTAGGGATCCCAAGGTAACAGAAGGAACCTCTGTAAGTATCAATTATGTTTCCGGGTCGTCACGTAAAATTCAGTCCATGGTATTGGCAAAGCGCAGCCTTAAGGAAGGCGCCAATGTTTGTGTCATTGATGATTTTATGAAGGCAGGCGGCACAATTTCCGGTATGGTTAGCCTTTTGGAAGAATTTCAGGCCAATGTAAAGGCAATTGGTGTACTGGCAGAAGCGGATGATGAAGAGGACGAACGAATGGTAGAGGATTATCTATCACTTGTGAAAATATCAAATGTAGATATGAAAACGAAGCAAATAGAAGTCATTCCAGGCAGTTATCAAAAATAATAATAGAATGTTGCAATGATGGGTAGAGGATGAAGGAATCTTTTTTCGTGAAAAGGTTTCTTTTTTTATATCCAGGCATGTTTCAAGCGTCATAAATGTGACTTCCAACATTCAGTCGTGTCATCCAAATGAAATATATTTGTAAATTATAAAACTTTTTTAAATTTTTAGCAGGACTTTTAAAAGTTTTGTTGAATTAGTTCTGTAAGTCAATTGGATAAAGGTGGTGAATCAGCATGGAAGTAACCGACGTAAGATTACGCCGAGTCAACACGGAAGGAAGAATGAAGGCAATTGCCTCCATCACATTGGACGATGAATTTGTTGTTCATGATATTCGTGTCATCGATGGTAATAATGGACTGTTTGTTGCCATGCCATCGAAGCGTACGCCAGATGGTGAATTCAGAGATATCGCGCATCCGATTAATTCCAACACACGTGCTAAAATTCAAGATGCTGTTTTGGAAGAATATCGCCGTGCCGGTGAAGCAGAGGAAAATGTAGCCTTTGAAGAAGCGGGCGCATCCTAAAATGGAATCGAATACAAAGAAGCCTAATCTCTCTATGGATTAGTCTTCTTTTTTTTGCCATAAAATGTGGTTATATTTCATTTCTTTATCATCTGTATGCCATGTTTGACAACAATTTGGTAAAATAGATAAGTAGGCTGCCTATATATTGAAATGAAAACTTATTTAAGATATATTTTATAATGGATAAAAGAATGGAGGTTTCCTCATGTCGGAACGTTTTGCTGTCATTTTGGCAGCGGGGCAAGGAACCAGAATGAAGTCAAAGCTGTATAAGGTGCTTCATCCGGTTATGGGACGTCCCATGGTAAAACACGTAATAGAACAAGTGAAAGCTGCTGGTATTCGTGAAGTCGTAACAATCGTAGGTCACGGTGCAGAGCAGGTAAAAGAAAATATTGGTGATGAAAGTAAATATGCGCTTCAGGAGGAACAGCTGGGTACAGGTCATGCGGTTGTTCAAGCGGAAGAAATTCTGAAAAATAAATCAGGAACGACGGTCGTTGTTTGTGGTGATACGCCATTAATTACGAAAGAAACCTATGCTGCCCTTGTGGAGCATCATGAGCGTGAAGGATCCAAGGCTACCGTATTAACGACAGAGATGCCGGACCCAACCGGTTATGGACGCGTCATCCGTAATGCGGATGGAGATGTAGAGCGAATTGTAGAGCATAAGGATGCATCCGAGTCAGAAAAGCGTGTGAAGGAAATCAATACCGGAACATTTTGCTTTGATAATGAAATGCTTTTCCAAGCTTTGCAAAATGTATCTAATGAAAATGCACAAGGTGAATATTACCTTACAGATGTGATTGAAATATTAAAGAATCAGTCGAGAAAGGTTAGCGCCTTTTTGATTCCTGATGCAAACGAGACACTGGGTGTAAACGATCGGGTCGCATTAGCACAGGCTGAAAAAATAATGAAACAACGTGTGAACGAACAGCATATGCGTAATGGAGTGACCATTATTGATCCGGACCAAACGTATATTCAACCCGGTGTTGTGATAGGTCAGGATGTTGTCATTCATCCAGGCTGCGTGATTTCGGGAGATACCGTCATTGAATCCAATGCAGTGATTGGACCAAATAGTGAAATAACCAATTGCTATGTGGATGCGTATACAACGATTCGCCATAGTGTTGCTGCAGATAGTAAAATTGGTAAGCGAGTGAACATTGGTCCGTATACACATATTCGTCCGGCATCAGACATTCATGATGAGGCGAAGATTGGTAACTTTGTTGAAATAAAGAAGACTACTATCGGTGAAAATAGCAAGGTTTCCCACTTAAGCTACATAGGGGACGCAGATGTGGGGAGCAATGTGAATGTCGGTTGTGGTACAATAACAGTGAACTATGATGGAAAAAATAAATTTTTAACAACGATTGAGGATGATGCATTTGTAGGATGCAATTCTAATTTAATCGCACCAGTCACTATCGGAAAAGGTTCCTATGTTGCGGCGGGCTCAACTATCACGAAGGATGTGCCAGATGATGCATTGGCAGTAGCGCGTGGTAGACAGTCAAATAAAGAAGGCTATGCAACGAAAATAAAGAATAGACTATAAGATTAGCGGAGGGTTTTTCTAATGGCATCCACTTACAAAGATTCATCTTTGAAAGTATTTTCTTTGAATTCAAATCAGGCACTGGCAGAAGAAATTGCTAGTCATATCGGAACGACACTTGGTAAATGTTCAGTTTCCGAATTCAGCGATGGCGAAATCCAGATTAACATTGAGGAGAGCATTAGAGGTTGTGACGTTTATGTGGTACAATCAACTTGTTCACCAGTCAACAAACATATTATGGAATTACTTATTATGATTGATGCGCTAAAGCGCGCTTCAGCGAAGTCCATTAATATTGTTATTCCATACTTCGGATATGCTCGTCAGGATCGAAAAGCACGTGCAAGAGAACCAATTACTGCAAAGCTTGTGGCGAACTTATTGGAAACAGCAGGAGCAACTCGAGCCATTACATTGGATCTACACGCTCCGCAGATTCAAGGTTTCTTTGATATGCCAATTGATCACTTGCAAGGTGTGCCGATTCTTTCGGATTACTTCAAAAAGATGCAGCTGGACGATTTAGTTGTCGTATCCCCAGACCATGGTGGTGTGACACGTGCACGTCGTATGGCTGACCGCTTGAAGGCACCAATTGGTATTATTGATAAAAGAAGACCACGCCCAAATGTTGCTGAAGTAATGAATATTGTTGGTAATATTGAAGGGAAAACAGCGATCCTAATTGATGATATCATTGATACAGCGGGTACGATAACACTTGCTGCTAATGCATTGATAGAGAATGGGGCAAAGGAAGTTTATGCATGCTGTACCCATCCAGTTCTTTCTGGACCAGCAATGGAACGAATTCAAGCTTCGAAAATTAAGGAATTAGTCATTACAAATACAATTCCGCTACCAGAGGAAAAGAAAATAGATAAAATTACCCCATTATCAGTTGCTCCATTAATTGGAGAGGCGATTATTCGTGTTCACGAAATGCAATCCGTTAGTATATTATTTGATTGATTGCTTTGAAAGTGCATTTGAAAGCGAAATGCAGATGGACAAGGTTTCATTTAGATAAAAAACGGTTAACATGTAATACATGGACTGGAATTATAATTGGAGGATGAATAAATATGGCTATTAAATTAAAGGCAGTTAAACGTGAAGATTTAAGAGGTTCTGCAACGAAGGCATTACGTTTTGAAGGTAATGTACCAGCAGTTGTATATGGTAAAGAAAAGGATACACAAACGATTGCGGTAAATAGTGTTGATTTATTAAAAACAGTTCGTGATGAAGGTAGAAACGCCATCATTACATTAGATGTGGAAGGCGGTAAACCAGTCGAGGTAATGCTGCATGATTACCAGATGGATGCCGTGAAAAATGATCTTGTTCATGTAGACTTTTATATTGTTGATATGAAAGAAGAGATGGATGTTTCTGTTGCAGTTCGTTTGGATGGAGAGCCTGTTGGCGCTAAGGAAGGCGGAATCTTACAGCAGCCATTATTCGAGGTTGTCGTACGTGCGAAGCCAAATGATATTCCAGATGAAATTGCAGTTGATGTTGCTGAATTGAACATTGGTGATGTCATTACAGTTGCAGATTTACCTAAAGCTGCAGCTTACGAAATCTTGGAAGAAGCAGATACAACTGTTGCAACCGTACTTGCACCAACAGAAGAAGAGCTTGAGCCTGCTTCTGAGGAAGATGCACAGGCTGAGCCTGAACTCGTTGGCGCTGAGGATGAAGACGAAGAATAATATGGCTGATGAATCAGCTTGACAGCATTAACCCTCCTTTTGTAACGTAGGATTTTACGTAAAGGAGGGATTGTTGTTTTATCCGCTTTTTATGAAAAAATGGAAAAATGGCATATTTGTTTAAGCCGTCTGCATACTAATTCATGCAAAGGAAGAGTTCAATGAAATGTATTGTTGGGTTAGGAAATCCAGGAAGAAAATATCGTCAAACACGGCATAATATCGGATTTATGGTCATTGAGGAATTGGCTTTTCGTCATGGCTGGAATTTGGATAAAAAGAAATTTAACGGACAGTTTGCGATGGAGCATTTAAATGGCGAAAAGGTTATTTTGCTGCAGCCTCAGACTTATATGAACTTATCTGGGGAATCGATTCGTCCTTTAATGGATTTTTATCAAATAGATATTGCTGACGTACTCGTTGTGTACGATGATTTAGATTTACCAACTGGAAAAATTCGCTTGCGGCAAAAGGGCGGACATGGTGGGCATAATGGTATTAAATCAACAATTGCCCATGTCGGAAAAGATTTCAAACGATTGCGGATTGGGATTGGTCGACCAGACACGCCGATTCCTGTCGTTGATTACGTGCTTGGGAATTTTCCAAAGGATGAGCAGCCTGCCGTCATTGAAAGTATTAAAAAGGCTGCAGATGCTTGTGAAACATGGCTAGACAAACCGTTCCTAGAAGTTATGAATGAATATAATCAGTGATGTGGGATACCGTGTATAAATATAGGCGATTCGGGTATGCTTTTTAATAGTAACAGCGCAACTCTATCGGTTGTGAATATGGTAATACGCCATCGGTAACGGCCAATAGATGGAGGGTTAACATATCCGAGGAGGATTCTTCTGCATGTCTATTATTTATAAATGCAGGCATTGTGGGCATATCATTGGTGAGTTAAAACAGCAGGAAGTAGATGTATCTGCACTTGGCTGGGATCGATTAACGCCAGAAGATAAGCAGGAAATGATTCAGTATCAAGAAAATGGGGAAATCCATCTACAAGTGATTTGTGAAAATTGTCAGGAATCACTAGGGGCATATCCGCAGTATCATGAGCTGGATTTTTTCATACAATAACATACACACACATAGCGACAGACCTTGCAAGTGCTTGGGCAAGTCTAGTCAAATGACAACATATGCCATCTGTCTGTTGCTATCCATGTCCCAGAACGAGGATTGACAGGCTTTGGCTATAGTGGCCAAAGCATTTTTGGGCTTGCTTGAACTGTATAAGGCCAGTCTGTTCTGATAAGTCTTCATTGACAAGCCAATTAGCAGCAGGCTGGACATACGTTTTTTAAATCGATATGCGGGTAAGCTTACAGAGCTACGAGCATTTTATACATATGGAGGATTCAAAATGAAAGGCATATTAGGTTATTTACAATCAAAAGAAGATGTTCAATCCATCGTAAATGGGATTGATTCGGGGATGAAGGAGCAGCTTGCCGCTGGATTATCTGGCGTATCCAGAAGCCTGCTCGTTTCTGTAATCCATGAATCTGCTAACCGGCCAATTTTGCTATTGACCTATCAGTTGGTTCAAGCTCAGCAGCTGCATGATGATTTGGCAGCTATTATTGGTGAGGAGCATGTCCATCTTTATCCTGTGAATGAGCTAATTGCCTCCGATATCGCTGTAGCAAGTCCTGAGTTAAAGAGTCAGCGTATGGAAGCATTAATGAATTGGACGGACCAGCAATCCGGTATTTTAATTGCTCCAGTTGCTGCGGTGAAACGGATGCTCCCCCCTCCGAGCTATTGGAGTAAATATCAGCTCCCATTGAAAACAGGAGAATCCATCCAGCTGGATAGTTATTTAACTTCGCTTGTTGAAATGGGCTATGAGCATGCGTCCATGGTAACAACACCAGGTGAATTTAGCCGACGTGGTGGTATTATTGATATTTATCCGATTACGGAGAAGTTTCCCGTTCGTATAGAATTATTTGATGATGAGGTCGATTCGATTCGATTTTTTGATGCGGAAACACAGCGATCGCTTGATCAGGTTGAGGAATTGATGATTGGACCAGCTACAGAACTACTATTGACACCAGAGGATCGTGTAAAGGGTTCTCAACGTTTAGAAACGGCTTTGGCGCAGACGTTGAAAAAAATGAAGGTAAGTGAAGCGAAACAAGCCCTAGCCGAAGTGATTGAACATGACCTTGCTAAATGGAATGAACAGGCTTCCTTTAAGGAATTGTATAAGTATATTGGCTTTTTCTATGAGCAGCCTGCTAGTTTATTAGATTATCTACCAAAGAACGGGATTGTCGTTTTGGATGAAATGAGCCGTCTGCAGGAAACAGCTCAGCATTTGGATGTGGAAGAGGCGGAGTGGTATAGCAGTTTATTGGAATCTAATCAAATGGTTCAGGGAAGTCATTTTTCATTTGATTGGCAAACACTTTGGGATGGAATGAAACATCAGCGTATTTATATGTCTGTGTTTTTACGGCATATTCCAAATACCCAGCCCCAAAATATTATTAATTTTTCATCTCGTGCCATGCAGGAATTTCATGGACAAATGCCTTTATTTAAAAATGAGTTAACCCGTTGGGAAAAAAGCGATACATCTGTCATCGTTTTTGTTCCAAATGAAGCTCGTGCAACAAAGGTACAGTCTATTTTAGCAGACTATGATATGGAATTTGATGTGGCTGATCAGCTGTCATTACCGTTGGAGCGCCCTACAGTTGCGGTAGGTACCTTTCAAACAGGTATTGAGCTGCCGATGCATAAGCTCGCTATTATTACGGAAAATGAGTTGTTTAAGAAGAAAACAAAACGTCCTCGCAGGCAGCAGAAGCTATCCAATGCGGAGCGGATTAAGAATTATCAAGAGCTTAAAATCGGTGATTACGTTGTGCATGTGAATCACGGGATCGGAAAGTATGTTGGAATCGAGACCCTTGTAGTCAACGAGAAACACCAGGATTATATGCTGATTAAGTATTCCGGTGATGATAAGCTATTTGTTCCAATTGATCAAATTGATCTCGTGCAAAAGTTTGTCGGTTCAGAAGGTAAGGAGCCACGGCTATATAAACTGGGTGGTTCGGAATGGGCCAAGGTAAAACGTAAGGTGCAGTCTTCTGTAGAGGATATTGCGGATGACTTGATCAAGCTCTATGCCGAACGTGAAGCACGTAAAGGATTCGCTTTTAGTGAGGATACAGAGCTGCAAAAAGAATTTGATGCTGCTTTTCCATATCAGGAAACAGATGATCAGCTTCGTTGTATCGAGGAAATTAAACAGGATATGCAAAAAGAGCGCCCGATGGATCGCTTGTTGTGTGGAGATGTAGGCTATGGAAAAACAGAAGTAGCCATTCGCGCAGCTTTTAAGGCGGTTGCGGACGGGAAACAGGTTGCACTCCTTGTTCCAACAACGATTCTTGCCCAACAGCATTATGAAACGATTCTGGAACGCTTCCAGGATCAGCCAGTTTCTGTCGGCTTGTTAAGTCGTTTCCGAACGAAGAAGCAACAGAAGGAAACCATTGACGGGCTACGTAAAGGGTTAGTAGATATTGTAATTGGAACCCATCGATTATTGTCCAAAGACGTGCAATTTAAGGATTTGGGGCTATTGATTGTCGATGAGGAGCAGCGTTTTGGCGTAAAGCATAAAGAAAAAATTAAACAGTTGAAAACCAATGTGGATGTACTAACCTTAACGGCTACTCCGATTCCGCGGACGTTGCATATGTCGATGCTCGGAGTTCGAGATCTATCTGTTATTGAGACACCACCGGAAAACCGGTTCCCCATTCAGACGTATGTATTGGAATACAACCCAATCCTTGTACGTGAGGCGATAGAACGGGAAATGGCACGGGGAGGGCAAGTGTTCTTCCTTTATAACCGTGTAGAAAATATTGATCGGGTTGCACGTGACATAGGCATGCTCGTTCCAAATGCCAAAATTGCCATTGCACATGGGCAGATGAATGAAACGGAGTTGGAAAATGTCATCTTCGGATTTTTGGAAGGTGAATTTGATGTGCTTGTCAGTACGACTATCATTGAAACAGGTGTTGATATTCCTAATGTGAATACGTTGATTGTTTCTCATGCGGACCGGATGGGATTGAGTCAACTTTATCAATTACGCGGACGGGTAGGGCGTTCCAATCGTGTCGCCTATGCCTATTTCACTTACCAAAAGGATAAAGTGCTAACTGAAATAGCTGAAAAAAGATTGCAGGCCATCAAGGAGTTTACTGAGTTGGGCTCAGGCTTTAAAATTGCGATGCGTGATTTATCGATTCGTGGTGCTGGAAATTTACTCGGTGCACAGCAACATGGGTTTATTGATTCTGTTGGTTTTGATATGTATTCACAAATGCTGAAGGATGCAATTGATGCTAGAAAAGAAGGAAAAGAATTAACAGAAATAATGCCTTTTGAACCGGAGTTAGCATTAGCTGTAGATGCCTATATACCGGAGGATTATATTCCGGATGAAAAGCAGAAAATCGATATGTATAAACAATTCCAGGCAATTACGGAAGTGCAAGATGTGATGGAGTTACAGGAGGAATTGGTAGACCGGTTTGGTGATTATCCGGAAGAGGTTGCACATTTATTTGAAGTGACAACGTTAAAAATAGCTGCGAAAAAAGAACGGGTAGAAACGGTTACAGAAAGAGGCAATAAGATAGAAATATTATTGGAAGCGGACCGTAGCCAGCAGGTGGATGGTGCAAAGCTATTCGAATTGGCGAATGCCTATGGACGCCATGTTTTGCTGGGAACCGAGCAGTCTAAGCTGAAGGCTACATTCCAATTTTCCAAAGAAACAGCATTTTCCCGGTATGAAACAGTACAAGGATTTATCGAAAAGTTAAATACGGTCAATCGCCAAGTTGGCTAAGTTGGTAAAATTGGAATTTCATGTATAGTTCCTACAGGATGATTTATACTAAACAAACACAGCCGGTGTCCATACCCGAGATAATAAAGCTGTTGATTTGTAACGACAGAAATTTGGGTTGTTTGTTTTACCGCATGTGTTAAATGAGTTGGCTGTTTGAATTTTATTTGCTGTTGTAAAAGCTTGGCTATAGCAGGTAAGACAAATGGTTTTCGGACATCGATAAAATCATCGTAGGAAAGTGAGGCTTCATCATTGTGAAGGCAACAGGAATCGTACGACGAATTGATGATTTGGGAAGGGTTGTAATTCCTAAAGAAATTAGAAGAACGCTGCGAATTCGTGAAGGAGATCCACTCGAAATTTTCATTGATCGAGAGGGAGAAGTCATTTTAAAAAAGTATTCACCAATTAGTGAATTGGGCAATTTTGCAACTGAATATGCCGAGGCATTATTTGATTCTTTGCAGCACCCGGTAATTATTTGTGATAGAGACGAGGTAATCGCGGTTGCAGGTAAATCTAAAAAAGATTATTTGAAAAAAAGCATTTCAACCGAAATAGAAAATACAATAGAAAATCGTGCACATCATTTGGAGACCGAGTCCAAAGAATTGGAGTTTATTCAAGGAAAGCTGGAAGCAGTGGATGGATATTGTGTACAGGCTATCATTGCCAATGGAGATCCGATTGGTTGTGTCGTTGTATTTTCTAACGAAGGAAAGATAGGTAGTGCAGAGGAGAAAGCGGTGGAAACGGCTGCTATTTTCCTCGGAAAACAAATGGAATAATAAAGTATTCGGAGCCGTTCCATCGTGCATGACGCTAGGATGGCTCTCGCTATGGAACAAATAAAAAAATCGACGCGGCATTCAGGTGCTTCGTCGATTTTATTGTTTCAGTTATTTTTTTCTTTTGCTCCATCTGCCTAGGATAAAGGCACCGAGGCCGATGGCAAGCATGGTATTGGTTTTTTTATTAAAAGTTTGTTTGACGACTAGATTTAGATTTTGTGGACGCTCAGCAAGTCGGCGCATGAAATAGCCATACCAATCTGTGCCAAAAGGTACATAGGTACAGAAGCGATAGCCTTCCTTTGCCAGTTCAAGCTGTAAGTCTTTGCGGAAACCATAAAGCATTTGGAATTCAAAGCTGTCTTTTGAAATTTGATTATCTTTAACGAATTGTTTTACGTGGTTGATAATCTCATGGTCATGTGTTGCAATGGACGTGAATTTGCCATGTAGCAGATGATATTCGATCAATTCAATAAAATGACGATCAATATCCTTCTTGTCTTGATAAGCAACTTCTTCTGATTCCCTATAAGCGCCTTTTACAATGCGGAGGCGGTAATTTTTATATTTTTTTATATCATCACTTGCCCGATAAAAATAGGATTGGATAACGGTACCAATATGATCATGGTCTTTGGCAAGTTCGTCAATTAAGTCGAACGATGGTTGCAAATGTCCGTAATCCTCCATATCAATATTGATGAAGATATCGTATGCGCTTGCTTTTTCTACAATTTCACGCAGGTTTTCCTTACAGAAATCGTAGTCGATATCCAGGCCAATTTGTGTAGGCTTCAAGGATATATGTGCATCAACCTCATGAGCGTGGATTGCCTCAATCACTTGCAGGATTTGTTCCTTCGCCGCAGTTGCCTCGGCTTTGTCAAAAACAAATTCCCCTAAGTTATCAATGGTTGCTGAGATGCCTTGTCTATTTAAATCCTTTACACTGGCAATCATCTCTTCGACGTTCGTTCCAGCAACAACAGACTGTGCACCGAGCTTTAAGCCCCACTTTTGTGCTGCAGTATTGAGCATCTTATTTTCTGACAGTGATATGAAAAAATTCTTGGCGAAGTCCATTCGCGTTACCCCCAAACATATCTAATCTTTATACTTGTTCATTATATCACTTTCTAAAATAATTTACTTCGTTTAATGACCTCGATGAAGCGCATTATTTTATAACGACGCATGCTGCTGTCAATATCGAATCGATTTTATTCTGTGCTATAATAGGATGAAAAATCGCATATAAAAGGACGTCTTTTATGGATGGAAATGAAACAAATAAATTAGTAAAAGGTGCACTTCTGCTTACCTTAGCGGGTGTGATTAGTAAGCTGTTAAGTGCGGGGTATCGAATACCTTTACAGAATTTAACAGGTGATGTTGGGTTTTATGCCTACCAGCAAGTATATCCGATTCTGGGGATTGCTTCTGTATTGGCTTTATATGGTTTTCCAACGGCTATTTCCAAGCTTGCAGCAGAGCGGAGGCAGGAGGGAATCGGTTTATCGGGAAGGAATTTCCACATCCCCATCTTGTTTTTAATGTTTGGTATTGCAGGTTGTTTTTTTATCTTTTTATTATTAAATGCTCATTCACTTGCTTTACTTGTTGGTGATGTGAAGCTGGTATCCGGATATCGAGTAGCAGCATTTGTTTTTTTATTTATTCCATTGGTTGCTTTGTGGCGGGGAAGTTTCCAGGGAAGTCAGGAAATGAAACCGACAGCTGTATCTCAGGTAGGAGAACAGCTCGTTCGGGTAGCGATTATTATTGCGGCGGCGGTCTATGTCTATCGTACAGGAGTAAATATTCACCGCATTGGACAAGCGGCTGGATTAGCCTCAATGGCCGGGTTGTTGATGGCTACCCTGTTGCTTGGCTGGTATATGCTTCGTGCGAAAAATAATCAAACAAGTCGTTCGGATGCGGAAGTTCCTTGGCAATATTATTTGCGGACGATCATTATTTTTGGCATGGTGGCTTCGTTAAATCATATGGTTCTATTAATTATTCAATTCGCGGATACTTTTACGTTTGTGCCTAGTTTAATCAAACATGGTATGACGCCACTTGATGCCATGCGGACGAAGGGGATTTTTGATCGGGGACAGCCGCTCATTCAAATGGGAACCGTACTTGGATCTGCATTTGCTTTAGCGCTCGTACCAAGTATTTCCGCGAAACGTCCAGATGGTGGCAAAAAACCAGTGGATGATTCTATCGCGCGAGCGCTATCCTTTAGCTTTTACTTGTCACTCGGGGCAGGACTTGGTTTAATTTTAATTTTTCCTGAAACAAATCTGTTATTATTTCAGGACACGCATGGAACGCAAGCTTTGCGGGTACTTGTGTTATCCATGATTCTTAGTCCATTGGCGATTACTGCTGCGTCCATCTTACAAGGGCTGGGATTTGTAAAACGAACTGCCGGCTTTATTCTTGGGGCTTTCTTTGTGAAATGGATTGCTAACCAACTGTTTATTCCTATTTGGGGCATGATGGGCGGTGCCTTTGCGACCATTCTTAGTTTGATGCTCTTAGCGCTTGTCGTGCTGTATGAATTAAAGCGAAAGCTGCCGGGCTTGCGATTCCTTCGTTCGATCCATTGGCGAGCAAGTCTGTTGGCAAGTGCTGGTATGACGGTTTATATTTTTGTGATAAAAAAACTATTGCCGGAAATTACAAGTCTGTCTCGTCCGTTGCTTTTGGGTGAGGTCCTATTTTTGGCAGGCACTGGTGCATTGATCTATCTTGTGATATTAATTCGTTGTCATGCATTTACAGAGAAGGAGCTTGGAATGGTTCCATTTGCATCAAAATTTATTGGGTTGATTAGAAAGGATGATCGAAAATGACTTATCCAATAGAAGTGATTGGTCTTGGGGCGGGTACGCTGGAGCAGCTCCCTCTTGGTATCTATCGGAAGTTGAAGGCGATAACAGAAACGGTATGTGTGCGGACATTGGAGCATCCTGTTATTACTGCACTGCAGGAGGAAGGGGTTGTTTTCCATTCCTATGATGAAACCTATGAGTCCCATGATGATTTTGCAGATGTTTATGAGCACATCGTTAATGATTTGGTGGAGCGTGCCAAGCTGCGAAGGATAGTGTATGCTGTGCCAGGACATCCGATGCTAGCGGAAAAAACGGTGCAGCTATTGTTAGAGCGAGAGGATGCAGTAGTCGAACTAGCCGGTGGGCATAGTTATTTGGATGCGCTATTTACAGCGCTTCGGATCGATCCTATTGAGGGTTTTCAATTTGTGGATGGAAATTCCTTCGTACGGAGTGAGCTCATGTATCGTCAGCATCTGGTGTTTTGCCAGGTTTATGATGCATTCATTGCCTCAGAGGTGAAGCTCACTTTATTGGAGGATTTACCAGCTGATTATCAAGTGGCGATTGTAACTGCAGTTGGTACGGCTGAAGAAGCTGTTCGCTGGGTCGCTTTAGAAGAGCTGGATCATGATATAACCGTTGATAATTTACGGAGTGTGTATGTCCCACCAGCACCTAAAAATATGCAGAACCACACGTTTGCCAGACTAAAAGAGATTATTGCCGAGCTTCGCGGACCAAATGGTTGTCCATGGGATAAGAAGCAAACCCATGAATCATTAAGAGAGTATGCAATAGAAGAAGTATATGAGCTTCTTGAAGCGATTGATCAAGAAGATGATGATGGCATAATCGAAGAGCTTGGAGATGTATTGCTTCAAGTGATGCTCCATAGTCAAATCGGGGAAGATAATGGTTATTTTACGATTGATGATGTCATTCGCTCGATTGTAGAGAAGATGATTCATCGGCACCCACATGTTTTTTCAAATGGTACAGCTGATTCTGCGGATGAAGTGATTCAACATTGGGATAGGTTGAAGCAGGAAGAAAAAGGGGATGCGAGAAGGTCTGTTTTGTCGGGAGTTCCTAAGCCATTACCAGCATTAGCCAAGGCTTATAAGCTACAAGCAAAAGCGGCAAAGGTGGGTTTTAACTGGGAAGACCCTGCAGATATTTGGGCGAAGCTGGATGAGGAAATGAATGAGGTAAAAGCTGCCATTCATCAAGGCAATCAGACAGAAATAGAAGAAGAGCTCGGCGATGTTTTGTTTGTTTTAGCTAATCTAGCGCGGTTCTATCAGATTCATCCAGAGGTGGCATTAGAGACTGCCAACCGGAAATTTATCCATCGGTTTACGTATATAGAAAATGCATTGGCTTCACAGGGGAAGGCATTAAAGGATACAACACTTGAAGAAATGGATTATTATTGGGATCAAGCAAAGGAAAGGGAGTAATCATATGCGATTAGATAAGTTTTTGAAGGTGTCACGATTGATTAAGCGCCGGACGATGGCGAAGGAAATAGCGGATCAGGGTAGAATCACGATTAATGGCAATCAAGCTAAGGCAGGAACCAATGTGGAGGTTGGTGATCAGCTGGCAATTCGATTTGGTCAAAAGCTGGTCACCGTGCAGGTCAATATGCTAAAAGAAACCGTTAAAAAAGACGAAGCAGATTTACTTTATACTGTTTTAAAGGAAGAACCAATCGATTCTTAATGGTGAAATGAAATTACCGTCAATAATAGTTCTACACTTGTCCTTCCATACATAAGTTAGTATGGATAAGGAGGACGAGTCTATGAATTATTACGACAAAGAAACTGGGACAAGATCACCACAAAAGGATCATATGTTAAAAATCAATAATCGAAAGCTACTGGAAATCTCAGGTGTGCGTGAGGTTGATAGCTTTGATAATGAAGAGTTTTTATTGGAAACAGTAATGGGTTATTTGATTGTGCGTGGACAAAATCTGCAGTTGAAAAATCTGGATGTTGGCGATGGCATTGTATCCATCAAGGGTAAAATTTATGAAATCGCCTACGTAGATGAACAGCAGGAGAAGGCTAAAGGCTTCTTTAGCAAGCTATTCAAATGACACTGGAACTTCAATTTCAAACGATCCTGACTATGGTTTCAGGAGGCTTTTATTTGGGTATAGTTTTAGACACGTTCCGGCGTCTCACCCGGAGTCTCGCCAAAAGGCAACTACTGTTTGCCTTTTTAGAGGTGTGTTTTTGGTTGACCCAAACGTTTATATTGTTCTTCCTGTTATTCCTCGTTAATGGCGGAGAGCTAAGGGGCTATATATTTGTAGCTGTGTTACTTGGCTTTTCAGCTTACCAAGCATTGGCTGCTACTGTTTATAAACGGCTATTGGAATGGTTTATTCGAGCAATTATTTATATATATCAATTGTTTTCCAGTATTATCCATGCTATTGTCATATTACCGATACTTTTTTGTGTGAAAGTAGTCTGGATATGTTTGCGAGCCATCGTATATGCAGTGCTCGCTATCGTTTTTTTCATTCTTCGAGTATTGTTCGCACCAATAAAATGGATTTTTAAGGTAATTTATCAACGATTACCAGTAAATTTTCAAAAGTATTTGCACAAATTGGCAGGATTTTATAGTACAATAACGAATATAGGTAAAGAATGGCTGAAGTCAATCACGTTTAAAGGGAGGGAGTAGCTTGGCTGAAAAAGAAAAATCCATTACGCAGCTGAATAGAAATTACATCAAGCAGTATGACGCATACATAGAAAGACGAAAACGGAAAAAGAAGCGATTGATTCGTCGACTCGTTTTATTTACCGTAATCGTAATGCTTGCTTTTGGAAGTTTAGCTACCTACCATATCAAGCAGCGTGTGCTTCATGCCGAAAAGAAGGATCAATATGAGCAGTTGCAAAAAGATTATGCATCACTTCAAAAAGAAGAAAATTATTTGCAGGAAGAAATCGATTTGCTGAATAATGATGAATATATTCTGGAAATCGCCCGCACGAATTACTTCTTCTCAAAAAAAGGGGAATTAATTTTTAAAATACCGAATAAGGATTCCTCTTATTGACACACTTTCAATAGCTTAGCTATAATATAAGAGAGAGACGCTTTTTAAAAATCTTAAGGAGGAGCATTTTTTTTATGTCAATCGAAGTAGGCAGCAAGCTGCAGGGTAAGGTAACAGGCATTACTAATTTTGGTGCTTTTGTGGAGTTAAATAAGGGAACAACCGGTCTTGTCCACATAAGTGAGGTTGCCGACAACTATGTAAAAGACATTAATGAACACCTAAGTGTTGGCGATGAAGTAACAGTTAAGGTGATTAATGTCGAAAAAGATGGTAAGATCGGACTTTCCATAAAAAAAGCAAAGGATCGCCCAGTGCGACAAAGAAATCCTAGGGAACGTACAGAGTCCTTCGAATCCAAAATTAGCCGTTTTCTGAAAGATTCTGAAGACCGTTTAGCCTCTTTAAAGAAGCACACGGAATCCAGACGCGGGGGTCGAGGTGCTAAAAGAGGATAGCAATTGCTGTCTATGGATAATGCTCTATTCATTTATATGCAAAAAGCAGATACCCAGTTTGTATCTGCTTTTTCGTTTTTTGTACTATTTTAAAATTCGGCTGACTTAATCCACATCAACCGTTGAACAGTATGGCGGCAATTGAATGTCTTCAAAGAACCTGGATGTATGACGCTGAAATGGTTCAATTTGTTGGTTCCATATGGATTTCATTGTAAATTTACATTTCGCAATATTTCAAGTACGATAAAAATAGGAAGAAGCCTGCAGAGGATGATTAGATGGACACGAAGAAACGATATGAGGATCTATTAGCGAATATGAACCAGTATAATGCGGGGGATATAGGAATTACTCGTATTGCTTATACGAACGAGGAACAAGCATGTACCTATGCCTTTATGCGAATGTGTATGTCGGAAAAGATGGCCGTACGCTTGGATTCCTGTGGTAATTTAATTGCCCGCAGAAAAGGAAGAAATAATGATTTGCCTCCTGTTGTTATCGGATCGCATTTGGACACCGTTTATCAAGGTGGTAAATATGATGGGGTTGTAGGTGTCACTGCAGGTCTTGAAATTATTAGACGATTAAATGATAAAGGCATCGAGACGGAGCACCCTATTGAAGTCATTGCCTTTGCATGTGAAGAATCCTCCCGCTTCGGTGTGTCCACTTTTGGTAGTAAGGCGATGGCTGGAAAGGTAGATGTAGAGACATATCGTCATTTGGAGGATCGCGACGGTATCACGATGGAAAAGGCCTTGGAGATGTGTGCACTTGATTTTAACAGTATGGAGGATGCAAGCAGGGTAGATGAGGGCTTCCATGCTTATTTTGAATTGCATGTGGAGCAAGGACCTGTTCTCATAAATAAGCAAAAGAAAATCGGTATCGTAACCGGGATTGCTGCACCAGCGCGACTACTTGTTACGATTCGTGGCAAAGCTTCGCATTCGGGGACCACACCAATGTATATGCGTAAGGATGCATTGCTTGGTGCGGCTGAAATTTCATTGGAGCTTGAAAAGGCAGCCAATCAAGAGCAAGCATATGGCACCGTAGCGACAGTAGGTGTCTTACATATCCCTGCTGGTGCAATGAACGTCGTGCCTGGTCAAGCGGATTTGAAAATTGATATTCGTTCAACCTCTGCGGATTCCAGACAACGTGTGCTGGATCATGTATTAAAGGTCATTGAACGTGTAGGCGAAACGCGGCAACTGGAAATGGAAACAAAGCTGATTAGTAATGAAGATCCTGTTATATTATCTTCTGAACTCGTGAAGCAGTCAGAAGCAATTTGTACGGAGCGCGGTTTATCCTACGAAATCATGCATAGCGGTGCCGGGCATGATGCGATGAATATGGTGCATCTAGGTCCAGTGGGCTTAATCTTTGTACCATCTGAGGATGGACTAAGTCACCATCCGGATGAATATACGGAGCTGGATGATATCATGCATGGTATTGATGTATTAGAAGCGGCTGTATTAAGACAAGCACTTGTACTGAAATCTGTTTAACAACAAAGCCATAAGCAGGCGTGGTAACAGAAGCGCCCGAATCGTTTAAAAATGGGATGCGGATTGCTTAAAACTAGACGTAAGCGCCCGAATCGTTTAAAAATGGGATGCCGATCGCTCAAAACTAGACGTAAGCGCCTGAATCGTTTAAAAATGGGATGCGGATTGCTTAAAACTAGACGTAAGCACCTGAATCGTTTAAAAATGGGATGCGGATTGCTTAAAACTAGACGTAAGCGCCTGAATCGTTTAAAAATCGATTGCCGATTGCTCAAAATTAGACAGAAGCACCTGAATCGTTTAAAAATCGATTGCAGATTGCTCAAAACTAAACAGAAGCGCCTGAATCGTTTAAAAATGGGATGCGGATTGCTTAAAATTAGACGGAAGGGCCTGAATCGTTTAAAAATCGGATGCCGATCGCTCAAAATTAGACGGAAGGGCCTGAATCGTTTAAAAATCGATTGCCGATTGCTTAAAACTAGACGGAAGGGCCTGAATCGTTTAAAAATGGGATGCGGATTGCTTAAAACTAGACGGAAGGGCCTGAATCGTTTAAAAATCGATTGCAGTTTGCTTAAAACTAAACGGAAGCGCCCGCCCCGTCAAAAAATCGTTTGCGTTTCACCTAAAACTAGACGGAAAATCCCCCGAGGCTGCGCTAGCGCATGCCAAATCTAAGGAATTGGACGTCCGTTTCCGTATAAAAGCTCATTAAAAAAGCCCTGTGAATTCAAACGAATCCACAGGGCTTTTCATTGGATAGCGGCGGAGGGGATCGAACCCACGACCTCACGGGTATGAACCGTACGCTCTCGCCAGCTGAGCTACGCCGCCAAATGAGTCAACAAAAAATATCATACATGAGGATTTGATTCGTGTCAATAGATTTTTTCTATCTGTTTGGTTTTCATAGATTGGCAGGAAGCTCAAAAGAAGCTGTTTTCTCGTACGGGTTCATGGAAATTGTGTAAAAATATGTTGCCTGTTATGCTTTTGTTCGCATTTTTTTACAGGAATTATAAGTGGTTTATAAATGGGGCAGACCCTTCATAAACATACAAGGTCTCGCAAGATAGGGGTTGTTCAATGATTTGTTCATAGGCAAAAGGATGGATGAATTTATGTAGAATGCCGCTTAAGTGCTAAGAATGCAGTCGAACGATTTTCTGAATTCTCTCTCTTGTTTTGACAAAAAAAGAAAGCATGGTGTGGTTTAATAGCTTGCAGAGAGGGAGGGCTGTACATGGCGGATTTTATATCAGCGTTACGTACAAAAGCTTTAGGGGAAAACGAAAGAATCTTTCAGGGACTATGGAGAAAACTAGGGAAACGCGTGAGTGTCCAGCTATTAGAAAAGGGTTGGATCCTCATGTTTATTGGTTTTCTATTGGGACGAGCTGTCATCCTATCAACGATATCACCTTTTGCAATTGCTTATTTGGCTACGATTTGGGTTAGTAGTAAGGACAAAGCAGGAAGAGTATTGCTTGCTATTTTAGCCGGGGCAGCAGCCTCTTCTATGTCTCATGCAATTTATATGGCTCTGGCATTATCTGTCTTTATTTTATTGGCGGGTATTTTTAAGCATGTCCGACATCCATTCATCATTCCGTGCTTCGTGTGGTTAGCAACCATTGTACCACGATTAAGTCTTTATTCTTTCTATGGCGAGCTTACATCCTATGAATGGATGCTGTTAGCGGTGGAAGGAATATTAGCAACCATCCTCGTTCTTATCTTTATGCAAAGTGTTCCACTATTATCACTGAAACGTTTTAAACCTACATTAAAAAACGAAGAAATAATTTGTATGATTATATTGTTCGCTTCTATCTTGACGGGCACGACAGGCTGGGAGCTGTATGGTGCATCTATAGAGCAAGTGTTTTCGCGATACCTCGTTATGATGCTCGCCTTTGTTGGTGGTGCAGCAATTGGCTCAACGGTTGGAGTTGTGGCAGGGCTGATTTTATCCTTGGCTAATGTGGCCAATTTATATCAAATGAGCTTGCTTGCCTTTTCCGGACTAATGGGAGGGCTGCTGCGGGAAGGAAAGAAAGTCGGTGTTGCTATTGGGTTACTCGTTGGTACATGTTTAGTAGGTATTTATAGTCATGTAGATAGCTTGATTCCTTCTTTAACAGAATCTTTGCTGGCCATTTGTTTATTTATGGCGACACCGTCAAGCTGGTTTAAAAAATTATCGCGTTTCATTCCGGGAACAGAGGCACATTCAGAGGAGCAAGAACAGTATTTACAGAAGGTGCGTCACGTGACAGCGAAACGGGTGGAGCAATTCTCTGATGTGTTTCAGGCATTGTCAAAAAGCTTTATCAATGCGGAAACGGCCGCACATCCATTAGAAGAACAGGAATCCAAGCGGGAAACCGATTATTTTTTGAGTCAGGTTACGGAAAAAACCTGCCAATCTTGTTTTATGAAGGATCGTTGTTGGCAGCAGCAATTTGATACGACCTATGGATTAATGGAGGAGTTGAAACAAGGAATCCGAGATGGACAGGAGCCGCCACGGAAGCTCGTGCGTGAATTTGAAAATTATTGTGTCAAATCGAAGAAGGTAGTAGATGTGATGAAGGAGGAATGGTCTCTATTTGAAGCAAATCGGAGACTGAAACAGCAGGTGTTGGAAAGTAAACGTCTTGTCGCGGAGCAGCTGCAAGGTGTTTCGGAGGTCATGGAAGATTTCGCAAAAGAAATTGTACAGGAAAGAAAACAGCATGAACAACAGGAGCTGCAAATTGCCAATGCATTAAAACAGTTGCATATTGAATTGGAAAAGCTGGATATCTATTCGCTTGAAAAAGGTAATGTCGACATTGAGCTTATCGTCTCTTTCTATGATTATCGGGGCGAGGGGGCCAAACTCATTGCACCAATTTTATCGGATATTTTACATGAATTAATTGTAATCAAGCATGAGGAGATATCTCCTTTTCCCAATGGCAGCTCATTTTTAGCATTTGGTTCGGCAAGGGAATTCGTTGTGGAAACTGGAGTGGCACATGCTGCTAAGGATGGCGGGATAGTTTCTGGTGATAGTTATACGACCATGGAGCTTGGAACTGGAAAATATGCTGTTGCGATTAGTGATGGTATGGGCAATGGAACACGCGCACATGAAGAAAGTGGTGAGACGTTGCGGTTGCTACAGCAAATCTTACAAACTGGTATTCCGGAGCATGTCGCTATCAAGTCGATTAACTCTATTCTAGCTTTGCGCTCAACCGATGAAATGTTTGCTACGCTGGATTTAGCGGTGATTAACCTACATAATGCCCGGGTTCGCTTTTTAAAGATTGGCTCGACCCCTAGTTTTATTAAACGGGGAGACCAGCTGCTTAAGGTGGAGGCGAGTAATTTGCCAATGGGGATTATTCATGAATTTGATGTTGATATTGTTCAGGAGCAGCTGGTATCGGGTGACCTGCTCGTTATGATGAGTGACGGCATATTTGAAGGGCCGAAGCATGTCGAGCGTACCGATCTGTGGATCAAGCGAAAGCTAGCAGCGATGCAGACGGAGGATCCTCAAGAAATGGCTGATCTATTACTGGAGGAGGTTATTCGTACGCGAAAAGGAGCAATTGATGATGATATGACTGTGTTGGTAGCACGGGTGGAAAAATATATACCTGAATGGGCCTCCATTCCGTTATATCCAGCATCAAATGTATAATTTGTTCTGCTTCATTGATTATATAAATATCCGCTATAATTGGCAGACTACTGAAAATCTTTGGAACTGATTTTACAAAACAACGAGATGGTGCCGGGCGAAGCGTTCACCTGTATTGGAAACCAACAGTGCTTCACCCATGTCACATAACTTTTCAATAAAAAGATGCAAGCTGGATATTGATAGGAGCCCAGTTCGCATCTTTTTGCTTTTTTGTAGGTTCTATTCTGACAGACATTTTTTTGTGTTGCTAAGAAAAAGCGGATAAACGTCGATGTTGATGTATAGCAGTCCATGATTTTGGCGAAAATGGTAGTTGAAATCATGGAGGTGGATCGTTTGAAAAAAGGGACATTAAAACAAATATTACTGATTACAGATGGATGCTCGAATAAAGGAGAGGATCCAGCAGCAACCGCAGCACTTGCAAGGGAACAGGGAATTACCGTCAATGTGATTGGCATATTGGAGGATGATCATTCAGAGGAACCAGATGGATTAATGGAGGTTGAAAATATTGCTTTATCAGGTGGGGGCGTGAGCCAGCTTGTCTACCAGCAGGCATTGTCACAAACCGTACAAATGGTTACAAAGCAAGCGATGACGCAGACGCTTCAAGGCTTTGTTAATTTGGAGCTGCAGCAAATATTGGGTTCGGATCAAACGATGGAGGATTTAGCTCCTGATAAGCGTGGAGAGATTATGGAAGTAGTCGAGGATATGGGTGAAACATGTGATTTGGAGGTACTGGTACTTGTGGATACAAGTGCGAGTATGCATGATAAGCTTCCAACTGTAAAGGAAGCCTTGATTGATTTATCTATTAGTCTGAATGCACGGATTGGTCGTAACCGCTTTTGCATGCTGCAATTCCCCGGCAAGCGTCGAGATGCAGAAAAAATTTTGGATTGGTCACCGAAATTTGATGCCGTTTCCAACTCCTTCCCGAAGCTCATGAGTGGTGGCGTTACGCCGACGGGACCTGCCATACGTGAAGCGATGCATCAATTTGGTCGTAAAAGTCTATTAAGGAGCTTTGGAAGAAATGATGGGCAAGACCTGGAGCAAGCCTGAGCAATGGCTAAGACCAGGACTCAAGATTGTTGGAAAATGGCATCAGAACGAATACGTGTTAAAGCGGAAGCTTGGCCAAGGGGCGATTGGCACGGTTTATTTATGTGAGATGAATGGTCAGTTGGTTGCCTTAAAAATGAGTGAAAAAAATACATCGATGACGATGGAGGTAAATGTGCTGAAATCGCTTGAGAAGGCTCGGGACCACTGTCTTGGGCCTTCTCTGCTTGATGTAGATGATTGGCAGCCGCCACATGGACCGGTTCTCTCCTTTTATGTGATGGAATATATACAAGGAGAGCCCCTTCGGACATTCTTACAACGAAATGGAACAGACTGGCTCGGGGTCTTTATGTTACAGCTGCTTGATGATTTGGATAAACTGCATGAGGCGGGTTGGGTTTGTGGTGATTTAAAGCTGGAAAATTTACTAGTCACGAATACACCGCCAAGGATTCGGTGGATTGATGTGGGTGGCACGACAAAGATAGGGAGAGCCATCAAGGAATATACAGAATTTTATGATCGTGGCTACTGGGGAATGGGATCTAGAAAAGCAGAGCCAAGCTATGATTTATTTGCTTTTGCTATGGTGTGTATTGGTTTGTTCTATGCGAGTACATTTGAAAGAGGGAAGCAGCAACCAGAAGTCCTTATTCGCAGAAGACTGCATCGTGTGCAGACATTACGCCCTTTTGAGGCTTGTATCATGAAGGCAATTACGGGAAAGTATCGTAGTGCAAAACAGATGCATCAAGATATAAGTCATGTGCTGCAGCAAATGAAAGCGAAAAAGCGGGATTCTTCCTCCTCGGATGCTTTTCTAATGGAGGGAGCGGGTATGCTTTTACTTGCTGGAGGGTACTATCTATTATCGCTTTTCATCCCCTAAAGCTTCAAAAATATGGTAATATAACAGGAAGACTAAGTGGGCGGGAAGGATTAGACATGAGACAGGAAGTAGCAGACTTTATCGAAAGACATCAGTTGTTGAAGCGGGGAGCTACTGTGCTCATTGGTGTATCAGGCGGACCAGATTCCATGGCATTGCTTCATTACTTTTCGACCATCCGTAACACGTGGAATTTACAGCTGGTTGCGATTTCGGTAGATCATCAGCTTCGTGGTGAGGAAAGTCAGGAGGATCAACGTTTTGTGGAAGCCTGGTGTCGGGAGCATCAAATAGAACATCGGGCATTAACTGCTGATGTTCCAGCATATCAGCAAGCGCATCAGCTTGGAACACAAGAGGCAGCGCGTATCCTTCGTTATCAGCATTTTCAGGAGCAAATGGAAGCCTATCAAGCAGATTTCCTCGTATTGGGTCATCATGGGGATGATCAGGTGGAAACGATGCTAATGAGTTTGGTACGGGGGACGAATCCGGATCATTTGGAAGGGATTCCGGTTCGACGTCCTTTTGCAACAGGGGAAATCATTCGGCCGTTTCTTTGTTTAACCAAGCATGACATGGAGACGTATTGTACTGCACATGATATCGTACCACGGCGGGATCCTTCGAATGAGTCAACGAATTATACGAGAAATTATTTTAGAAAAAAAGTGATTCCGTTATTAAAGGAAAAAAACAGTAATATACATCATACGGTACAGCTGTTAAGTGAGTCTTTAAAATCTGACCATCTTTTTTTGCAACAGGAAGCTGAAAAAATGGCAGAAAAACTCGTTCAATTTAATGAAAAAAACAAATCAGCAACATTTGAAATTAGCGCCTTTAAATCGCATCCATCTGCTTTACAAAGAAGGGTCTTTCATCTAATATTAAACTATCTATATGATGAAATTCCAAAAAAATTATCATATGTTCATGAGGCGCATTTTTTTGAGCTTTTGCATACAACACGAAGCAATGTACAGCTTGATTTTCCACAGCATTTGAAGGTGGAGAAATCCTATGGTAAGTTGTTGTTTCATTTTGTGAAGGATACCGAATGTACGCATTTCCATCACGTGGTGGATATTCCAGGAGCGTTATCCTTACCGAATGGCTGGGTGCTGACTGTATCGAAACGAAATCATGTGACAGCACAGGATGATAATTCCTTTCTCATTCCGGTGGACAATGTGTCACTGCCGTTATCTGTCAGAACTCGTTTACCTGGTGATCGCATGACCTGGAAGGGCTTGGATGGCAGTAAGAAAATAAAGGACATTTTTATGGATGAAAAAATTCCTGTAACCGAACGAGACACATGGCCATTATTGGTCGATCATGATGGCAGGATTTTATGGTTGATGGGCTTGAAAAAAGACTTGCGACATTTGGAACAACAAGAAAAGGCTGCCACTTCATTTATTTATGTACAGATTAACAATCGATGAGAACTTGTAGGAGGGAATCTACTTGCATAACGAGATCAAGAAGATACTAATCACAGAAGAGGAAATTGCAGCAAAATGCAAGGAGCTAGGCGAACAGCTAACGGCGGAATATGATGGGAGGTTCCCGCTTGCCATTGGTGTACTGAAGGGCGCTATGCCATTCATGTCAGATATTTTACGACGGGTAGACACCCATTTAGAAATGGATTTCATGGATGTAACGAGCTATGGTGGCACAAGTACGCGTTCTACCGGTGAGGTTAAGATAGTAAAGGACTTGGATACGAAGGTGGAAGGGCGAGACTTACTCATTATCGAAGACATCATTGATAGTGGCTTAACACTTAGTTATCTTGTAGATTTATTTAAATACCGGAAAGCAAATTCTATCAAAATTGTGACCTTACTTGATAAGCCGTTAGGAAGAACTGCAAATATTAAGGCAGATATTGTTGGTTTTGAAGTGCCAAATGAGTTCGTGGTCGGGTATGGATTAGATTATGATGAAAAATACCGCAACCTTCCATATATCGGTGTGCTGAAGCCAGAAATTTATGGTGGATCCGGAGAATAAATCCCTTCTATTCATAATAGATATAAATGGGTATTTTTAAGGTGATTCGGCATCCTAATACATAGGAAAAAACAAATTGCCTTTAGAAGGTTAAATTAGTTGTAATAAAAGTTTTCACTATGGTACTATTGGTTATAGTTTTTCCCGCATGGGAGGAGGTTGGCAATGAACCGAGTATTTCGGAACGCGTTTTTTTATTTACTCTTATTTTTAGTCATTATTGGTCTTATAGGAGTATTTAATAATCAAAACGATCAAGCAGAAGAATTTGATGTAAAAGAATTTATGCAGGCATTAAATAATGGCGAAATCAAGGAAATGACGATGCAGCCAGTTAATGACATAATGCGGTATACTGGTACCCTTGATAAGGGCGACAAAAAGTTCGTGGCACAGGTACCTGATAATACGGAAATCATCGCTAATATTACAGAACTTGGACAAGAGCAAAGTGTATTAAAGGTAAAAGAGAAGGATACGCCAAGTATGTGGGTGACCTTCCTGACGACGATGATTCCATTCTTGATTATCGGACTATTATTCTTTTTCCTTCTCAGCCAAGCCCAAGGTGGCGGTGGCGGCCGAGTGATGAACTTCGGTAAAAGCAAGGCTAAAATGTATAGCGAGGATAAAAAGAAAGTACGATTTAAGGATGTAGCAGGAGCAGATGAGGAGAAGCAAGAGCTTGTGGAAGTAGTGGAATTCTTGAAGGATCCACGTAAGTTCTCGGCAGTTGGTGCGAGAATTCCAAAAGGGGTACTACTTGTAGGACCTCCTGGAACTGGTAAAACCTTGCTCGCTCGTGCAGTTGCAGGGGAAGCGGGCACACCATTTTTCTCCATTAGTGGTTCAGACTTTGTAGAAATGTTTGTTGGTGTCGGTGCTTCACGGGTACGAGACCTATTTGAAAATGCAAAGAAAAATGCGCCATGTATCATTTTTATAGATGAAATTGATGCCGTTGGACGTCAGCGTGGAGCTGGTCTTGGCGGTGGACATGATGAACGGGAACAAACCTTGAACCAATTGCTTGTTGAGATGGATGGTTTTGGAGCAAATGAAGGAATTATAATCATTGCCGCAACGAACAGACCAGACATTCTTGACCCAGCATTATTACGTCCTGGCCGTTTTGACCGCCAAATTACGGTGGATCGTCCAGATGTGAAGGGTCGTCAAGCAGTACTACAGGTGCATGCTCGGAATAAACCGTTGGATGATTCGGTTGACTTGAAGACGATTGCGATGCGGACACCAGGATTTTCGGGTGCAGATTTGGAAAACCTGTTGAACGAAGCGGCACTAGTTGCAGCTCGTCATGATAAGAAAACAATTGATATGCTCGATGTCGATGAAGCAATTGATCGTGTCATTGCTGGACCGGCGAAGAAGAGCAGGGTTATCTCTGAAAAAGAAAGAAACATTGTGGCTTACCATGAAAGTGGTCATACAATCATCGGAATGGTATTGGATGATGCGGATACCGTTCATAAGGTTACCATCGTTCCACGTGGCCAGGCAGGTGGTTATGCAGTGATGCTGCCGAAAGAAGATCGCTACTTTATGACGAAGCCTGAGCTATTCGATAAAATTACCGGCTTGCTAGGTGGTCGTGTAGCGGAGGAGCTTACGTTTGGTGAAGTAAGTACCGGTGCACATAATGACTTCCAGCGTGCGACTGGAATTGCGCGTAAGATGATTACCGAATATGGTATGAGCGATAAAATTGGACCAACACAGTTTAGCAGTGGTGGCGGAGAAGTATTCCTTGGTCGTGATATTCAAAGCGATCAAAACTATAGTGATGCGATTGCACATGAAATCGATAAGGAAATGCAGAACTTCATCAATTATTGCTATGAGCGTGCAAAAACCATTCTTACGGAGCATCAAGATAAGCTGGAGCTTGTCGCACAGACATTGCTTGAGGTTGAAACCTTGGATGCACGTCAGATTAAATCTTTGTTTGAAGATGGCGTATTGCCTGAACCAGTTGTGTCTGAGGAATCAGATGATGTAAAGGTTAATATCCAGTCTAAAGACGAAGAGGAAGACGATGGATTTGAATCGTTTGAAGAAGCAAAAGAAAAAGCAAAAGCTAAACTGGAAAAAGAACAAGAAGAGCTACGTTCCGAAAAGGATGATGAATCATCCGAGGATGACAAGCGCTCTTAATAAATACAGATTACAGGCAGTCCACTTGGTGGGCTGCCTGTTTGCTTATGATGGGTTAGGAAGGATAGGAGTTATCTACCGGAACCGAGCTGCTCTGCTAAATCTGGTGGCGAAGCATGATACAGTCAATGCGCTTTGGCTGGACATCTGTGGCACATTAGATTACTTGATGGGACGGACCTGAAGCAATGTCGGCCATTTAATTGGACGGGCCATCACGCTAGTCCGGTTTTTTTTTAAGGGGTGCGCGCATCAGTTAATCTGTGATACAAGTTATGTACTTAGCCTGTAAGGGTGCTTGTGCATTTATTCTGGACAAGCGTTTACAATTCGTTCTTTGTTATTTTGTCGTTTTTTGTTATATTGATAAAGTAGAAACATGGGGCTTTCCCCATTTAAATATGGCAATAGGAAGGTTTGGTATCGATGCTTTTCGTACTTGACGTAGGAAATACGAATACCGTATTAGGTGTTTTTGAAAAAAATGCATTAAAACACGAATGGCGAATTAAAACGGATCGCTACAAAACAGAGGACGAATTTGGCATGCTGATCCAGTCCTTATTTGACCATCGGGGAATTGGCTTTACGGATATTAATGGAATTATTATTTCTTCCGTTGTACCGCCTATTATGTATGCACTGGAAAAAATGTGTCGTAAATATTTTAATCGGGAGCCACTTGTTGTTGGCAAAGAGACGGTACAATCCTGTCTGAAAAAATGTTACCCGAATCCGAAAGAAATTGGTGCGGACCGGATTGTTAATGCGGTTGGCGCAATTGAGGAATATGGTGCGCCGTTAATTATTATTGATTTTGGAACGGCAACAACGTTTTGTTATGTGAATGAAGAGGCCGCTTACTGCGGTGGGATTATTGCACCGGGAATTAATATTTCTATGGATGCATTGTATAAAAAGGCATCAAAACTACCGAAGATTGAAATAGAAGCACCAGAAAGTATTGTCGGCACCTCTACTGTAGAAGCGATGCAGTCAGGTGTCTATTATGGATATATTGGCCAGGTGGATGGCATTGTAAAACGAATTAAACAAGAGAAGGAAACAAATCCCACTGTAGTTGCAACTGGTGGGCTGGCTAAATTAATTGCCAATGGCTCGGAAACAATTGAACATGTCGATCCATATTTGACGTTGAAGGGATTACAAATTATTTATCAAAAAAATGGGTAAAGGATGGAAGGAGGATATTCAAGCATGGCAGATTATTTAGTAAAAGCAACTGCATTTGAAGGAATGATTCGCGCATATGCAGTATGCTCAACAGAAACGGTAGAGGAAGCAAGGAAACGACAGGATACATGGGCAACCGCGACTGCTGCAATGGGTAGAACGTTAACCATTACGGCAATGATGGGCGCGATGTTAAAGGGAGACGATTCCCTGACTGTAAAAATAGAGGGTGGCGGACCAATTGGTGCCATCGTTACGGATGGCAATGCACATGGTGATGTTAGAGGATACGTGGTGCAGCCGCATGTGGATTTTGATTTGAATGCAAAAGGTAAACTGGATGTCGCACGGGCAGTTGGCATTGAAGGTAACTTAAGTGTTGTGAAGGACCTTGGTTTGAAAGATTATTTTACTGGACAGGTGCCAATGGTAAGTGGAGAAATTAGCGAGGACTTTACGTATTATTTTGCCACATCGGAACAAATTCCATCTGCTGTTGGTGCAGGTGTCCTGGTAAATCCAGATCATTCCGTTCTTGCTGCTGGCGGATTCATCGTCCAGGTGATGCCTGGTGCAGATGAGGATGTTATTACAAGGCTGGAAGAACAAATTCAGTCCTTTCCAGCAATATCTTCTCTTATTCAGGAGGGATACACACCTGAACAAATTATTTCTCGTTTATTTGAAGGGGAACAGGTCAAGTTTCATGAAACGATGCCAATTCAATTTCGTTGCAAATGCTCCAAGGAAAGATTGGAAAATGCCATTATTGGTTTAGGCGAGGAAGAAATTAAGAAAATGATTGCTGAAGATCATGGTGCAGAGGCAAGCTGTCATTTCTGCAATGAAGTCTATACGTTTACGGAAGCAGAATTGGAAGCATTACTAAATAATTAAGCTAAACCCGTAATGAGAGGAAGAATTGGATGTCAAAAAGATTATTATTTGCAATAGCTGTCGTGCTGTTGATTACGAATATCGCAACGCTAATCTTTTGGACTGGCGATAAGGCAGCGCCCGTTACCATTGAAGATAATAAAACGGAGATTAATCCTAAAAAAGCAGTCGCAACGATAGACGGGGAAGAAATCAGTTTTGATGAATGGATTGAAAGTCTACGGGGAACCTATGGAAAGCAAGAGCTGAAGGCAATGATTGATCGGAAAATTGTCGACAAGCTAGCAAAGGAATCTGATATTACAATTGATGAAAAGGTCATCGAGCGCGAAATGGCATTGTTAACTTCAATGCAGGGGGTTATGTCTGCTGAAACACTGAAGGATAAAGAGGCGGCCTGGAAAAAGGATATCGAATATCGCTACCAGCTGGAAGCTTTACTAACAGAGGATACAGATATTCCTGAGGAAGAACTGAAATCCTATTATGACATTTATAAAAATCAATACAATATGAGTACAACGGTTCAAGTGTCCCATATTGTGGTTGATACGATGGAAACAGCTGAACAGGTGAAGCAAGAGCTGGATGATGGGGCATCCTTTGAGTTGTTGGCTCGTGAATATTCGCTAGATGAAGAAACAAAGGATGAAGGCGGATATATGGGTTACTTTGTAAAAAACAGCCAATTTTTACCGTCTGGTTATTATGAACATGCAGCAGAGATGGAAGAACAGACGTATAGTGAACCCTTTCAAACAGATGGCGGGATTGCGATTATTTATTTTCACAGGCTGCTTCCGGAAGTGACGTTCACCTATGAGGAATTAAAGCCTTATATTAAGCGCGAGCTGGCAATGGACAAGCTGAATCAAAATTTGGTGGCAGATCCACTCTGGGATAAATTAGAGGTAGATTGGGTATATGAAAAATAACGCCTAAATTCCATTTAATCAGTTGACATTTATTCATTACAAACGTACATTATAATTAATCCTATAAAATTACTAGGAATTAAAGGGAGGTTTGTATGATGAGAGTTGCAAATGATATTACTGGTTTAATCGGACAGACACCTATTGTAAAATTACGACAAACAGATGAAAATAGTGCAGAAATTTATGCCAAACTAGAATTTATGAACCCGGGTAGCTCTGTAAAGGATCGAATTGCCTTGTCCATGGTTGAAGCAGCAGAAGAAGCTGGTGAACTGAAGCCTGGAGATACAATCATTGAGCCAACGAGCGGCAATACAGGAATTGGCTTGGCTATGGTCGCAGCTGCCAAGGGCTATCGTGCGGTATTGGTTATGCCTGACACGATGAGTAAAGAACGTCGGAATCTCTTACGTGCTTATGGTGCGGAATTAGTACTTACTCCTGGGGCAGATGGAATGAAGGGCGCTATCGAAAAAGCGGAAACACTGAAAGAAGAGCACGGATACTTCATGCCGCAGCAGTTTAACAATGAAGCGAATCCAGATGTACATGCACGAACAACTGGTGCTGAAATCGTGGAGCAAATGAAGGATGGCTTGGATGCATTTGTATCTGGAATTGGTACAGGTGGGACCATTACAGGTGCTGGACGTGTTTTGAAGCAGCATTTCAAAAATGTGAAGCTGTACGCGGTTGAACCTGTAGATTCTCCAGTTTTATCTGGTGGTTCACCAGGCCCACATAAAATTCAAGGGATTGGTGCCGGTTTTGTTCCTAAGGTACTCGATACAGAGCTTTATGATGAAGTGGTGAAGATTACCAACGAGGAAGCATTTGAAACGGCAAGGGATGTTGCAGTGACAAATGGTATTTTGGGTGGTATTTCAGCTGGAGCTGCGATTGCAGCGGCAAAAAAGGTTGCCAAAACACTTGGCAAGGATAAAAAGGTACTCGCGATTCTTCCGGATAATGGGGAGCGTTACTTGTCTACGGCATTATACCAATTTGATGAAGCATAAGCTTTTGACATAAACAAAATTGCGGGGATTGGCATTGGATTTTTTAATGCCAGTCCTTTTTACTTATGGTACGATAAAAACATCAACTGTAAAATTGGATAATAAGGAAAGGCTAGATGTTTATGTTACTGCGAACGAAGGTAAAAACCTACGACTTATCAGAAAGAACCCATGTCATGGGAATATTAAATGTCACACCGGATTCCTTCTCCGATGGTGGAAAATATGTGGAAGAGGATCAAGCGGTCACACAGGCATTGCATATGCAAAAGCATGGTGCAGATATGATTGATGTTGGCGGAGAATCGACAAGACCAAATCATCAGCCTGTCAGCTTACAGGAAGAGATCGATCGTGTCGTTCCGATTATACAAGCGATTAGCAGGAAGGTCACCGTGCCAATTTCTATTGATACATATAAAGCTGAGACGGCAAAACAAGCTATCCAGGCTGGCGCGGATATCATTAATGATATCTGGGGTGCTAAAAAAGATCCTGAAATTGCGGATGTTGCTGCGGAAACAGGTGCACCAATTATTTTGATGCATAATCGTGACAATCAGAATTACAAATCTCTCTTGGAGGATATGCAGCGCGATTTAGAGGAAAGTATTGAAATCGCGAAAAAAGCTGGGGTTCGTGATGAACAAATTATACTGGATCCAGGAATTGGCTTTGCTAAATCGATGCAGGATAATTTTGTTGTTATGAATCATTTGGAACGGTTTACGACACTAGGTTATCCGCTATTGCTCGGGACATCGAGAAAATCTTTTATTGGTACTGTTTTGGATGTTCCAGCACATGAGCGGGACAATGGTACGGGTGCAACAACCTGTTTAGGTATTGCAAAGGGTGCAAGCATTGTGCGCGTGCATCATGTTCAGTTAAACAAGGAAATGGCAATGATGATGGATGCGATGCTGCGTGCATAGGCATCCTGTTGGAACTGGGAGGTTTGAACCTTGGATAAAATTATATTAAAGGATATGCAGTTCTATGGATTCCATGGATTATTTCCAGAGGAGAATAAACTGGGGCAGCGATTTCATATAGATTTGGAGTTGTTTTTAGACTTGTCCAGGGCAGGGCGGACAGATGATATGCATGCATCTATTGATTATGGTCAAGTCTTTTCTCATGTGCAGCAAATTGTTGAGGGAGAGGCGAAGCATTTAATTGAAGCTGTTGCAGAAACAATAGCCAGCGAACTTTTTAAAAGCTTTGAACTGCTTGAAGCGTGTCGGGTGAAGGTGATCAAACCGGATCCACCGATACCAGGACATTATGAATCCGTCGCTGTAGAAATTTATCGGGAGCGAGGAAAATGAAACAAGTATTTATCGCTTTAGGTACGAATATTGAACCAAGACTTACCTATTTATCGAAGGCTCTTGCACGCTTGAAAGCAAGTGATGACATATTAATAAAGGAGCAATCCTCTATTTATGAAACGGCCCCGGTTGGCTATACAGATCAGGCTGATTTTTTAAACATGGTCATTGAAATAAAAACGACATTGGCGCCGCTAGCCTTATTAGACGTATGTCAGGAGATAGAGCAAGATCTCGGACGGGAACGAAAGATCAGGTTTGGACCGCGCACGATAGATCTTGATATTTTGCTATATGACGATGTAGAAATTAAAACAGAGCGCTTAATCGCACCGCATCCGCGTATGCATGAACGAGCGTTTGTGTTGGTTCCGTTGGCGGAAATTGCAGCGGAGCAGACATTGCCAAATGGAGAACAGGTAAACAAGCTATTGGGGGATTTACCTGAAAACAGCAAGAAGGATGTTGTAAAATGGACGGAAAAAGGCTTGGGAGACGTGTAAAGGCTTTTCGGAAATTAAAAGGATATACGCAGATTGAACTAGCAAAAGAATTGGATGTTTCTGTTACCTTGCTCGGTGCGGTTGAACGTGGAACGAAAGATGCACCAGATGCTTTATTGGAACAAATTGCAGCTACACTTGATATAGATATGGCAGAATTGTTATTAAGAAATGAAGAGTGAGTTTGGCGATGGTTTTACAAAGATGGTTGTAATCCTGTTACTTTTGCGGGATGGAATGGCTTGTGTGATTGCTTGAAATCAGGTATTTTTTTAGAAGTCATTTGTTTATCATGGATGGGAAGCAGCGATTATATTTGTTGACCCCATTCTTTATAAGTACAATAGATGAAAATGGTGGATAATATCGCTATACTAAATAAAGGATATGCATTGGAGCGGAAGTCCAGCTTGAATGGCTAGGCCTACTATATGATATTTGCTTGTAAGTATGGGAGCTGGGAGATCTCCAGTTAGATGATTATATATCGTTGATTCTAGAAACAATAAATGAATGTTGGAGTGATTGATATGTCAGAAGAATTAAATGAACATATGCGTGTGCGACGTGAAAAACTGGCACAGTACCGTGAACTAGGCCTTGATCCTTTTGGGGGCAAGTTTCCCCGTACACATTCGGCTCAAGAACTACAGGAGCAATATGATGCATTCTCTAAAGAAGAGCTAGAAGGTAAGGAAGACAAAGTAACGATTGCTGGTCGTATTATGACGAAGCGCGGGAAGGGGAAAGCCGGGTTTGCACATGTGCAGGATGCGAGTGGTCAAATCCAGCTTTATGTTCGCAAAGATGAAATTGGCGAGGAAGCTTATGATATCTTTAAAACAATCGACCTTGGAGATATTGTTGGTGTTACTGGTACGATGTTTAAAACAAATGTTGGTGAGCTTTCGGTAAAAGCTACCTCATTCGAATTGTTATCGAAATCCTTGCGTCCATTACCTGAAAAGTATCATGGCTTACAGGATATTGAACAGCGCTATCGTCAGCGTTATTTAGATTTAATAACGAATGTGGAGAGTAAAGAAACATTTATTTTACGCAGTCGCATCATTCAAGAGATGCGTAGTTATTTAAATGAACAAGGATTTTTAGAAGTGGAAACTCCAATGTTGCACGGAATTCCAGGTGGTGCTGCAGCACGCCCGTTTGAAACCCATCACAATGCATTGGATATTCCGTTATATATGAGAATTGCAATTGAACTTCATTTAAAACGATTAATTGTCGGCGGAATGGAAAAAGTATATGAAATCGGTCGTGTTTTCCGAAATGAGGGTGTATCCACCAGACATAATCCAGAATTCACGATGATAGAGTTATATGAAGCATATGCTGATTATGAAGATATCATGGCATTGACTGAAAATATGGTTGCTCATATTGCGAAAAAAGTGCTTGGCACGACGACCATTGCTTATGGGGATCAAGAAATTAATTTGGAGCCTAAGTGGACTAGACTGCATATGGTCGATGCGGTGAAAGAATATACCGGGGTAGACTTTTGGCAAAAAATGAGTGATGAGGATGCGCGCCAGTTGGCGAAGGAGCATCAAATTCAAATAACAGAATCGATGACATATGGACATATTGTCAATGAATTCTTTGAGCAAGTTGTGGAAGAAAAGCTAACCCAACCAACTTTCATTTATGGACATCCAGTTGAAATTTCACCATTAGCGAAGAAGAATAAAGAAGATGAGCGTTTTACCGATCGTTTTGAATTATTTATTGTGGGTCGTGAGCACGCCAATGCATTTACAGAATTAAATGACCCAATTGATCAGCGCCAGCGCTTTGAAGCACAGGTTGCAGAACGTGCACAAGGTAATGATGAAGCGCATTTAATGGATGAAGACTTTTTGGAAGCATTGGAGTACGGTATGCCACCAACCGGGGGATTAGGAATTGGGATTGATCGTTTGGTTATGTTGTTAACCAATTCTCCATCCATCCGTGATGTATTATTATTCCCGCAAATGCGGAACCGCTAGAATGGAAGAAAAAGCACTTCAAGCTGAAGCGTTAGTTTGAAGTGTTTTTTTATTTGAGAATAGGGAATGATATCGATAGAATGCTGATGAAAGGGAAAGCTTGTCTTTATTTTTTCATCAATCATTGGCTCGTTTGTAGGGAAATCGGCAGAAATCAATAGCGAAAAAGAGGGTATTTGCAGCACAACCAAAGAAATCCCAATTATTTCTTGCATATTTTGCTTGATTTAAGCTGCTAATCATGGTAAATTAAATATCGTTGCTTTTGCAGATAGCAACTGAGTTATGATGGCCGCACAGTTCAGTAAAATATTTAAAAAAAAGATATTGACGAATGTTCTGTAGCGTGTTATATTAATAAAGTCGCCAAATTGAAGCGACGGAATATTTGCTCTTTGAAAACTGAACAAAACAACCAGTATGTCAAGAGAAACAGAACCCTGTTTTTCTTTAAAAAAATTAGTCAGAATTTGTTTCTGATTGCTAA
>NZ_QTSZ01000020.1 GCF_003730295.1 Ornithinibacillus gellani | reverse complement strand
ATTCAAAAAATAGATAGGAACATAAACAATTGACGGTCAATTTAGAGGTCCCTTTAGGGACTATGTTGGTAAAGTGCCCTTATAGGGCGAAATTAAAACCGCCGGTTCTACCGGCGGATATTTACTTTAAACGGATCCATACGTTGTGTTAAAGGGCTGTTCCCCATTTCGTTCCTAACTCGTTTGCTCCAGTTGTTTGCTTTTTTGAAATGCACGACAAGTTGAACTACCACTTCTTGCACAGACTGTACATTGCTTCGGTCGAATGAGCTGTAAACCATAATCGACAGCTTTTGTAGTATCAAAGAAAAAATGCTGTTGACCAATTTTATCATATAGCCCGCTTGTCATAAGCATCTTCATAATATCTCCATTTATCTCACTAATTAAAGTGATACCGCCCATCTTGCGAAAATCTGTTACAAGCGAGTCTAAATTGGCGATGGCAGTTGCATCCATCAGTGGCACATGCTTCATTTTCAGAATAAGTACCTTTGGTCGACGATGAATAGATCTGGTAATAATAGATTGAAATCGGTCTGCTGCACCAAAAAACAAGGGACCATCAATGGTATAAAAAGAAAGCTGCGGACATTTAATCACATAGTCTTCTACTTTCTCCTCCATATGCCGTTTTGCTAAAACAGGTACCACTTTTTCTACTTCAAATGTTTCACTCATCCGTTTTATAAAAGAAATCATAGCTAATAGCAGGCCGATTTGAACGGCAGCGGTCAAATTGATAAATACGGTTAATAAAAATGTAACGACAAGGACAATGGAATCACTCGTGCGCAATTTTAATATATGAGCAAAAGATTGATGCTCACTCATATTGAAAGCAACAACCATTAAAATAGGTGCCATACTTGCTAGCGGGATGGCAGATGCATATGGTGCAAATAAAACCAATACGACAAGGACAAATAAACTTTGAAACACACTGGATAATGGGCTAAAAGCTCCACTGTTGATATTAGTTGCTGTACGTGCGATTGCACCGGTAGCAGGGATTCCACCGAACAATGGCACCGTCATATTAGCAATTCCTTGCCCAACAAGCTCACGGTTGGAGCGATGCCGCTTACCTGTCATCCCATCCGATACGACCGCTGATAGTAAGGATTCGATTCCACCCAGCATAGCAATCACAAATGCTGGCTGCCAAAGCATCCATATTTTTTCCAAAGTAATATGTGGAATTTGAATGGTTGGTAATGAAGCAGTAATACCGCCATAGGCCGTTCCGATTGTTGCTACTTTATCCGGAAAAAGCACGACTGCTAATATAGTTGGGATAATGATAGCAAAAAGCAGGGCGGGAACATTTGGAAAAAGCTTTGGAAGAAAAATAATGATGAGTAATCCCAATAGTGCAATCAAAATACTATAAAAATTGATAGTATGCAGATGTTGATAAAGCTGTAGTGCATTTTGGTGAAAATATTCCTTTTTCTCCAAACCTTCCAATCCAAGAAAGCTGCCAATTTGGCCACTAAAGATGATTACGGCAATACCGGATGTAAAGCCGATTGTTACGGATCTTGGAATGAATTTAATTAAATTACCGAGCTTAAATGCACCCATGAGAATAAGCATGATTCCAGCCATAAAACCAGCAATTAATAAGTTCTCATAACCATATTGGAGTACAATCGCAAGTAGAATCGGAATGAATGCGCCAGTTGGACCGGCTACCTGAAATCTAGAACCACCGAATAAAGCAACGACTATACCAGCAATAATCGTGGTGTACAGACCATATTCCGGCTTCACTCCTGATGCAATTGCAAAGGCCATTCCCAACGGTATCGCGACAATACCCACAGTAATACCAGCAATCAAATCCTGCTTTATAGTTGCAGGGGACATGTTGCTAAAACGATCATCCTTAAACAATAACATCTCTCCTATTTGATTTTCTTAACATGATAAAGATAAAAAAGTGCATGGAAAAAACCCGCTTAACAAGCGAGCCTATTTTTGGGGAAGCATAGCAATGAAATGAAAAATGAAAAAGCAATTACCACTATTATACCATATCTGGATAAAAATTATCTGGACTCCAATATTTCATACAAGATGTGGGATGAATAGTTTCTCATATGAATCAAAAGCTATAGAGAGAAGAAGGAGGTAATAAAATGTCCAGCAGACCAAAAGGACCGAAGCAACAACAGCGGGTTAATTTACCAAAAAGTCCAACACAACCATATGGTGAACCATTAAGTGGTTCAAAAAAAGTTAAAAAAGCAAATCATAGTGGGCAAAAACATAATCCACATCATGATCTATAAGATAGCGGGTAGCATGCAGCTGCCCTTTTTTTCATTCAAATCTAGGCATATTTCGTCATTTTGTGACAAAATTAGCAAAAATACTTTCCATATCTTCAATTTACTTGTATAATTTTTCAAAAGGAGGTTATGTCTCATGTGGAAGGATTTTAAAGAATTTGCCATGCAAGGAAATGTGCTGGATCTCGCTGTTGCAGTAATTATAGGTGCAGCATTTGGACAAATCGTTTCTTCATTGGTAGATGATATTATTACACCAATACTTGGAATTTTAGTTGGCGGTATTGACTTCAGTGGGCTTGCATTCACGGTCGGAAATGCAAATGTTACTTATGGTGTCTTTTTGCAATCTATATTTAACTTTCTTATTATATCTTTTTCTATTTTCTTGTTTATTCGTTTACTATTGAAGTTTAAACGAAAGGAAGAAGAAGAGGAGGAAGAGGTGGATCCACAGGAAGCATTGCTTACCGAAATCCGCGACCTATTGAAAGAACAAAATAATAAAGCATAAAAATATGGAAAACGAAAAAAGTCGGAACAATTTCCCGGCTTTTTTATTATGGAATGAATTATATGTCTAGAAAGGTGTAGATGCACCTCCGACTAGAGGCGGATATTTTTTAAAGCTTTAGGTGGTGGAAGCTGTTTAACATGTGGGGTATGATTTGTACTAGTAGAACAGTTCTTAGGAGGGATGGTTGGATGGAAGCAATTGTAGAAGTCAGAAATATTAAAAAAACGTATAAAAAGAGAAAATCAAAAACCTATGTACAGGCGGTAAATGATGTGTCATTCACTGTGAATCGTGGTGAGATTCTTGGATTATTAGGTCCAAATGGGGCGGGTAAAACAACGACGATTAAAATGATTTGTGGCCTTCTGGAACAAGACTCAGGAACCATAACGATTAATGGGGTTAATAACCGGGAAAAACGGTTGGATGCCTTAAACAATATTAGTGCTGTACTTGAAGGGAATCGAAATTTATATTGGCGACTGACGGTGAGGGAAAATCTGGAATACTTCGCAGGTAATCGAGGAAGATCTCGGAAGGAAGTTGCAGGTCGAATTGAGGAGTTATTGGAGCAATTTCATTTGAAATCCAAGGAAAATGAATTGGTGAATCGGCTTTCTCGAGGAATGCAGCAAAAGCTTGCAATTGCGGTGGCAATGCTGGCAGATAGCGAAGTTATTTTACTGGATGAACCGACGCTTGGAATTGATGTCGAAACTGGCTATGAGGTTCGTGAACTGTTACGAGATATTGTAAAAAATGACCAACGCACGATTATCATTAGTTCGCATGACATGGATGTTATTCAGGATTTATGCGAACGAACTGTTATTATTAGCGATGGGAAAATTATTACAGATGACCGAATTGAAAATTTAATGCGTTTATTTGAAGTACGCTCCTATCTTATTCGATTAGAAGGAAGCCTAAGTGAAAAGCAACAGCAATTATTGAAGCAAAAGTTCCCACACCATCAATATACAGAGGATTTAGCCCAGGCGACTCTGGATGTAGATTTGGCAAAAAGCGAAGAAATATATGAGTTATTCGATATTTTAAAGATGGAAGAAACACCTGTGGATTCAATTGATCGAAAAACAGTAAATTTTGAACAAATCTTTATGAAAATCGTGAAGGAGGCGAAGAATGGTGCGTTGGCTCAATCTTCTTAAAGCAAATCTAAGAAAAGAATATATTGAATTAAAACGGTATATGCCGAATACCATCGCAATGGTAATTACCTTTTTTTGTATATTTCTTGGAATGTTTGCAGGCATTCAGCTTGTTGGGGATCCAGGTTCCCAAGATGTCAATACACAATATGTTATTGTCAACTATATTTTCTGGTTTTTAGCCATGATGGTGATGAATAGTATTGGATGGGAAATAACGAATGAAGCCATGCGTGGGACGCTTGAGCAGCTTTGTATGACACCAATGGGTTTGTGGAAGGTGATGATAACAAGATTAATCTCCACAACGGCAATCTATTTCTTTATTATTGTTGGATTATTATATGTTTCCATGGCGGTAACAGGTCAATGGCTAAATATCGATGTAATTGCTATATTGCCAATTCTCCTGCTTACATTGATTAGTATGTTTGGAGCTGGATTTATGATTGCAGGTATTTCCATTATCTTAAAGCAAGTTCAAGCTTTTTTGCAGATATTACAATTCATTCTGGCCGGTTTAACGTTTGTTCCATTAACTGTAGCGCCTGCGCTTGCATTTCTGCCTTTTGTAAAAGGAGTAGATTTGGTACGAAATATTATGATACAAGGGGTAACGTTAAGTGAGATAACGATGGGCGATTTCTTCATTCTTGGATTCAATGCCGTGTTTTATTTTGTCATTGGACTTGGATTTTTCCTTGTCTGTGAACGAATTGCAATGAGAAAAGGTTTACTGGCACATTATTAGACGAATTCGAATCAGCCTTTTGTGATCCTTGATTCGTTCAACTAATAATCAGTGGCGGAAGAGCGAAAACCCCCACTGATTGTCATTTCACTTTATTATGGGAAATTAGGTGAGTGTCTTATACAAACCCCCTCCCTCTAACATAGGTTAGTAGTGAACCTATCACAAGGAAGGAGAAATAATATGAGACATCGTCATGGGCCGCGCTGTGGCTGTGGTTGTAAACAAATTGTATATCCAGTAAAGGAAAATGTTGTCAACAACTGCACAAAAAGTGTTGTAAAGCATATTCATCCATCGCATACTACTGTAATGAATCATCATCTTGTTGAAAATGTGCATCTATTCCCACATTCGACATCTGTTGTGAATACGCAGAATCAAGTCAATATCAACGGAGGGTCATTTCCAGTTCCTGCACCGCCGAATCAAGTAGGTGGCGCAATGAGTCCGGGATCTGGTAATCAAGTAGGTGGCATGATGCAACCTGGAATGGGACCGGGACAACAGGTTGGGGGAGCGATGCAGCCTGGTAATGGTCCGGGACAACAAGTAGGTGGGATGATGCAGCCTGGCTGGCAAGGCTGCGGAATGAAGAAACCTCAAAATAAATGGTGTTAATTTGGACGAAGAACTGGCATAATATACTTGCTAGTTCTTTGTTTTTTTTGGAATAGAAGAAAGGTGGCGAATGGATTGAAAGTACTCGTTGTTACCGGTTATAAGCCAACAGAACTGAGCATTTTTAGCGAAGAGGATGAACGGATTACATATATAAAAGCCGCAATTGCAAAACGTTTAACTGGATTCATTGAAGAAGGTTTAGAATGGGTATTACTATCAGGTCAGATGGGCATTGAGCTTTGGACAGCGGAAGTGGTATTTGATTTACAGGCTGATTATGATATAAAACTAGGTGTCATACCCCCTTTTGAGAATCAACAGACAAGATGGCCAGAAGCATTGCAACAGAAATATGAAGAATTACAATTGCTGGCTGATTTTTTCAAACCTTTATATTCAGGTGAATACAAAGGTGCCTATCAGTTTAAAGCAAGGGATAAATGGCTGATTGACAAGAGTGATGGGTGTTTGTTACTGCTGCACGATGAATATCCTGGCAGTGTGAAGTTTTTCCATGAGGAAGCGAAGCACGCAAATAAGCCATATCCAATCCACCTTATTACACCCGAAGATCTGGATGATATAGTCGAAGAAATTCAAATGGCTGACCCGCGTTATTGGGAATAATTATTTATTGGAATGTTGATTCATCAGCTCTTTAAATGTTTTGACCCGAACGACTATATCTGTCAAGATGAAAGCAAGGGCAGCGCCAATAAAGATAGCAAAGCCTACTGCACCAACACCCATTCCTTCAAAACCACCAATGACGAATGAATATCCAATCATGATGAAGCTAAGCATGATAAAGATGATCGGAATGAGATATTTTAATGGGGAATTTTTTGTGTGAAAATAAATACTGATTCCCATTAGGATGATAAAAGTAATTCCAGCAATTATGAATAATCCTGTCATTTATTGTGCTCTCCTTTAAGGTATGGTTTCATTTTCATTCTAATTCATCTGATTTTTCAAAGCAATCGAATAGGAACGGGCTAACATGATTTAAAAAGCAATTAAATCTATCTATCTATTTTGGAGGGGATTGTTTGTCAGAAAAAGCGATTCAAATTAGCGGATTAACAAAAGCTTATGGAAGAAATGAGGCCGTTAAACATATCCATTTGGATGTGCAAAAAGGGGAGTTATTTGGATTTCTTGGTCCGAATGGTGCTGGAAAGACGACAACCATTAAAATGATGACAGGATTGCTTGAACCGTCTGAAGGCACAATTGAGCTAAATGGTGTTGATATTTGGAAGGAACCAATAAAGGCAAAACAGCTTATTTCCTATGTTCCGGATCAACCAAATTTGTATCCAAAATTGACTGGTTGGGAGTATTTGGAGTTTATTTCCTCTGTTTTTCGGATGGAGAAAGATACGTATGAAAAGAATGCGAATGAATTGCTGGCGATTTTTGGATTGAAGGACCGGGCAGATGAGTTAATTGAAAGCTATTCACATGGTATGAAACAAAAAATAGCAATATGTGGCGCATTGGTTCATGATCCAGATATTTTATTTCTGGACGAGCCGACTGTTGGCTTGGATCCCAAAAGTGCCCGAAACCTAAAAAACCTGTTGCGTAGTCGTTGTGACGATGGCATGACGGTATTTATCACAACACATATATTAGAGATTGCCGAACAGATGTGTGACCGGATTGGGATTATTTCTCATGGTGATATTATTGCGCTTGGAACGATGGATGAGCTACGTGCGTTGGAGGGTGGAAGTGCTGGTAGCCTGGAGGATATTTTCCTGGAATTGACTGGGGATGAAGCACAGCAGGCCGTGATTAAGGAAATGTCAGAGCAGGATTCAGGTGTTTCTCCATGATGCGTGTATTATTAAAAAATCATTTTCGAATGTTTATGAATACAGTCAAAACCCAAGAGCTTAAAGGCTATGCTAGTTATATTATTTCATTTGCCGTTCTTGGCATCTTGCTTTATTTTGTTTCTGGTGGTATTTGGTCGCTTGCCGATCTTATTACAGATCCAGTATTGGAAGGACTCCTTTCGTACGCATTTATGGCGGTAATCGGTTTAATTGTTTTATTAGGAACCCCACAAGTATTTAAGCATTTGTTTTCCATGTCGGATTTAACGCTATTATTTACGTTACCTATAAAAACAAGAAATATCTTTTGGATTAAATACATGCAAAGCTTTGTGGGAATTCCGTTATTCGCATCCTTATTTATTCTATTGCCAGCAATATTATATGGGATTGCCTCAGGAGCAAGTTACTTATTTTATCCTGTATTAATCTTTGTTCTATTGGCTATGGTATTAATTGGCTTGTCACTAGCTTATTTATTTAATTTACTATTGGTCCAAATTGTCCCAGCTAGTCGAGCAAATGAACTCATGACAGTTATGAGTGTATTTTCCGGATTGATTGTTTATATGGTATTCATGCTTCCGAATATGACCGGAGAGCAGACCTTATTAGAAAAAATGCTGGCTGGATTGCCGCTATTTCCAAAATGGGTGCCAATGACTTGGGGAAGTCATGCCATATTAGAAGCAGCAAATGGTAGCATGGGGTTTGCACTTCCCTTATTGTTACTCATTATGTTGGCGGGAATTTTCATTTTTATTACGTCCAGTATTGTGGAAAGAGGCTTTCGAACCGGTTGGATTCGTCTTAGTGAGGGTAGCAATACGAAGAAAAAGAAGCGGAACCAAAAGCAGACCACGAAATTGCATCATCCTATTCAAGCAGTTGCTAGAAAAGAATGGTTAGCGGTCAAACGTGATATACGGGAATGGCTCGTTCTTATGCCGATTTTATTCTTTATCATTTTTGGAACCGTTGGATTTCTGACAGGCGGTGGAAAATTAAGTAGTTTACAGGGATACCATGCGATATCCTGGCCAATTGCACAAGGTGTATTATTGTTTATCTACGCAATGTCAAATGGAATGGTGGCCGCCTCCTCTATTGGTCGTGAAGGTGCTGCCATGTGGATCCTAAGGTTAATTCCGGTTTCCGGCAGGGATTTGGCATTTGGAAAGCTTCTGGTTAGCTGGCTCCTGCCATTTATCTTGTTAACGACAATTGAAGTAATTATTGGTGTTTTACTAGGCTGGACCATTCCACAGTTCGTATTAGGAATTGTCGTCAAAGCTGTCATTACAATGGGAATTAGTTCACTAGGCTTGTATTTAGGTACAATTGGTGCGAAATATCATCCAACCAACCCGCAACAACGATTGAATTTTGGGGTGTCTATTTTATTGATGATTGTGTCATATGTCTATTTGATATTGGCATTATTACCTTTTGGCTATATGATTTTGCCGGTAGACGAGATTACATTACCCGCGAATTTAGATCATGGTATAACAGGCTTCAAAGGTATGATTGTCACTTTCGTATTAAAAGCAGTTCAGTTAAAAATGAGCTACCCGACGTTGATGTGGCTTGTCGGGGCTGTCGTATTGCTTATTATAGCAGGCGGAATTACTTGGTTGTTCAGCAAACTAAGTGCACGTAAATTGAATCAAGGCATTAAAATTGATATTGTGAATGAATCCAGTGCAAAGCCTTTATTTGGCAAACGTAATACAGGCGGTAGTTTATATTAAAGGTCCTTGTTATCACCGATTAACTGCGCTGTAAGCCAAAGTTTCACTTTATAAGATTATGTTGACTTTTAATAGGGACTACATTAGAATAATATCCATCAAATTCGATGATAAAGAGAGTAATTATGCAGCTGATTTATGAGCGAGTGGGGAACAGGTGTAAGCCCCATAATCAAGGCATAATGAAACGCACTTTGGAGAAGCAGTCTGAAAAAAGTAGGGCTTGCCGGGACAAAACCCGTTATCTATGTTTGAGCAGGTTCTTTAGAACAATAAGAGTGGCACCGCGGGTGAATCCCGTCTCTCCAATAATGGAGGGACGGGATTTTATTTTGTATAGGAGGAAGATTAGAGATGGAATTAAAGCAATTATACGCACATGAACTATCCAAGCATATTGGGGAATCATTAACTGTAACGGAATTGGAGGAGCTGATTGAAAAGCCAAAGTATGCCAAACAAGGTGACCTTGCCTTTCCTTGTTTTGCATTGGCAAAAATCAAACGGCAATCCCCCGTTGAAATTGCGAAAGGATTGGCCCAAGTCATTCATCACACTCTATTTGCGAAGATAGAAGCGAATGGACCATATGTCAATTGCTTTTTTGATAAGCATCAGGTAAGTGCTGCCTGGATGAAACAAATCTTATTGAAAGGGAATCATTATGGTGATGTGCAAGTAGGGAATGGCGAGCAGATAACGATTGATTTTTCCTCACCTAATATTGCGAAGCCATTTTCCATGGGGCATCTGCGCTCCACTGTGATCGGAAATGCACTAGCAAATATTGTTGAAAAATGTGGTTATCATGCTGTGAGGATTAATCATTTAGGTGATTGGGGAACACAGTTTGGTAAGCTTATTACGGCTTATAAGCATTGGGGAGTGGAAGAAAAGGTTAGAGCAAATCCCATTCCCGAACTGCTAAAGCTGTATGTGGAATTTCATGAAAAAGCTATAGAGTCCCCAGCATTAGAAGATGAAGCACGTGCATGGTTTAAAAAGCTTGAGGACGGAGAAGCGGAGGCACACCAGCTATGGGAATGGTTTCGAGATGTATCGCTCCAGGAATTTAATCGTATTTATGAACTGCTTGGCATTCATTTTGACAGCTATCATGGTGAAGCTTTTTATAATGATAAAATGGAACGAACAGTAGAGCTGCTCCAAGAAAAGGGATTATTAAGTCCCTCCAAAGGGGCAGAGGTAGTAAGGCTGGATGAATATGATCTGCCACCTTGTTTAATTAAGAAATCTGATGGAGCGACTTTATATGCTACGAGGGATTTAACTGCTGCACGTTATCGGCAGGATACGTATCATTTTGCAAAAGCGATTTATGTAGTTGGACAGGAGCAGCAGCTTCATTTTCGGCAAGTATTTTTGACCTTGGAAAAAATGAATTATCCTTGGGCAAAGGATATGGTCCATGTTCCATTTGGTTTTATATTAAAGAATGGAAAAAAGATGTCCACCAGAAAAGGAAAGGTTGTACTGTTGGAGAAAGTGATTGAAGAAGCGATTGAACTAGCTGCGAAAAATATTGAAGCGAAGAACCCTACTTTAAAAAATAAACATGAGGTAGCCAAACAGGTTGGGGTAGGTGCAATCATTTTTCAGGATTTAAGGCATGAAAGGCAAAACCACATTGAATTTTCTCTAGAGGGAATGCTCAAATTTGAAGGGATGACTGGCCCATATGTTCAATATACCCATGCAAGGGCATGTTCGATATTGGCGAATGCTGCTGCTCAAGCAATTCAGCCATCTGCAATCGGGCTAACGGATGATTATAGCTGGGCGGTTATCAAGCAATTAATGGCATTTCCAAATGCAATTGAAACAGCTTTTAAGCAATTTGAACCATCCGAAATTGCCAAATATGTATTTCAACTATCTCAGGAATTTAATAAATATTATAATCAAGTTAAGGTGCTTCAGGCAGATGAACATATGCAAGGTAGATTAGCTTTGGTGCAATGTGTCACGATTGTTCTAAAAGAGGGGCTTCGCTTACTGGGATTGAAGGCGCCTGAGTCCATGTAGTGATACGAATGATTTAAAGCTTGCTTATCATTGAAGACTGGATGATTTTAAACTATCATAGAGTAGGAGATTAGTGAAACGGGGGAGTGTGCCAATGGGGAAAAAGTCACCATCTGATTCACTAGGTTGGGCTGGAAAAGCATTTGTGTTTTTCTTGCTTGGTTTACTTGTTTTAGCAGCATTGGGCTTTTTGTTTGGATTATTTTATTTTGGCTTTGCAGGATTGTTTCGATTACTCGGCGTCACCTATAATTCAATGGGAACATTATTTGTCTTCGTGCTGGCATATTTTATCATTAGTCTGTTTACAGATATCCTGGCAAAGGGGCTGGCATATGTTGCAGGTAAGCAGGTTACTGGAAAAAGTGGCGCAATAATCATGCATTTCATTGTGATAACCAGTATGAATTTGCTTGTATTATCTATCATTGATTCCGTGATGACGGGGATTCAGATTACATTTTTTGCAAAGGTTATTATTGCATTTCTTTTATTTATGCTCGATGTTGTTTTTGATGATGACAAGAAGAAGCAGAGGCATCACAAAGGCAAAACAAATGAAAAAACATAATCTTGGATATGAGGGTTGAACATGACATATGTTGGAAAAAGTCAGCAATACTTTTTTATGGTTCTGCTTGTCATTGTTTGTTTATCGACAAGGGCAAATTATATTACCATTCTGCCGCTAGCATTACTCGTTTTTTTTATAGCTGTACGTTATGAGTTAGAAGTGGATAAAAAAATAGCTTTTCGTGCACGTTTATTTGGCATGGTTATTTACCATCGTGAATATGCACCAAATGAAATCAAGCATTTTCGTTATCGAAGAATTGGCGCGCAAACGAAGGGTGTTTCGATTAAGCCGGTGAAGGGTTTAGGTATTTTAATTTCTAATTATAAACCGGAGCGGGTTTTAGATGATTTATTTAAATATGCAAGGAAACATCAAATTCCAATTAGAAAAACGAAAACATTTATTGCGCTGGAAGAAACGGAAGCTGCCAAGAAACATAAATAGTTAAAACAAATAAATGAGCAATCCTTTTATGATCGTCATAAAGGGGTTGCTCTTTTTTGTTCGGCTATTCAATACTAAAATGATGCTTCTAATATATTGTTATGCTATGATAGTTATATATAGTAAGTTAGTTATCAAATGTTAATAATAGGGATGGATGATAGATGGAAAAACGTTTTTTTACGGAACCAGCCATTTATATTGACGAGGTAAGTATACAGGTGATGGATCTTACACGTTCTATTTTGTTTTATACAGATATGATTGGATTTCAAATATTATCTGAGTCGAATCAAGAAGCGGTATTGACGGCTGATGGTATACGCCCATTGTTACGTCTGGTTCAACCTGAAGGGGTTTTGCCAAAGGAAGAACGAAAAGCAGGATTGTACCATGTTGCGATACTATTACCGGCCCGGACAGATTTGGCTGCTTTTTTAGCGTATATGCTACGTAAGAAATATCCGCTTGGTGCAGCAGATCACTTGGTTAGTGAAGCATTGTATTTAAATGATCCAGATGGAAATGGCATAGAGGTATATCATGACCGGCCCTCTACGAACTGGCATTGGAACAAGCAACAGGTGGCGATGACGACAGATCCATTGGATGGAGATGACTTGCTTGCGGAAGATTATCCAGAATGGCATACACTACCAAGTGAAACAATCATAGGGCATATCCATCTACATGTTGCCGATGTAGAAGCGGCAAAGGTATTTTATGTGCAAGGCTTAGGGTTTTCCGTCACGACAACTTATCCTGGTGCCTTGTTTTTATCAACGAAGCATTATCATCATCATATTGCTGTGAATGTGTGGAATGGTGCCGGTGCAGAACAGCCTACGAAAAACAGTGTAGGATTACAATGGTTTTCGCTCGCTATTCCCGATGTAAGTTTAAGAGAACAAATGGTGGAGTGCCTAGCGAAATTGGGATTTCAGGTGCGGAAAGAAGCAGATCAAGTTTGGACAGCAGATCCATCTGGTAACCGAATAAAGCTAGTCATTGCCCCTCATGATAAATAGGGACATAACGAGTCTCTCATCTCATCTAAAGGCAAAACGACTTGATGCATGGTATGATATTTAAAACATAAAGAGCATATGCGTAAATGATGGTGATTTTACAGGAGCGTGCTCTTTTAGTACGTCTATATTAATTAAAGTGGAATAAATCCACGGAGAATCCTACGAGACTAGCCGTGTTCGGAACCAACACAGAGAGTGAATTTCTTTATTGGTTGGGGCTGGCCTGTGGACTGTGAAGTTAATCAAATAAAATGAAAAGGAGCTTCAGTAAAAATAATTTACCGAAACTCCTTTTTGTTATGTTTCACTGGGTTTATTCCCAGTCTCTAATCAGAATTGTACTGGTGTCGTTGCTGCATCTAATGCTTGCATATCGTATCCATTGCTTTGAAAATATTGTAGTAATCCCTCTAAATGATCCGCAGTTGTTGGCCGTTCATGAAGTAATACTACAAGTGATTCATGCCCTTGATATTGGTTAACCTGTTGAATGGTGTAAGGGACAAAGCTGCCATCTGTTCGTTTCCAATCCTCAGAATCGATATTCCAATCCCATAAAATGAATCCTTGCTGATCTGAAGCAGCCTGGAAAGGCGGGGTGATATATGGCTTTGAACCATATGGTGCCCGAATGAGTTTAGATGCAACTCCAGTTGTTTGTTTAATAAAATCCAAAGTCGTATTCATCTCCTGGACAAAAGTTTGTGGAGATTGATAGATTTTCTTTGCATTATGTGTAACGCCGTGAGCGCCAACTGTATGTCCATGATCAACCATGTGCTGAACAAGCTCAGGATTGTTTCTCATATTTGGTTGCAGCATAAAGAAGGCTGCTTTCGCATTATATTGTTCGAGTAACTGAATAATACGATCAGTTGCTTGTGGGTGGGGGCCATCATCAAATGTTAAATAAATAGTCTTACCCGTTCCAGATGGTTCCTTAGCTGGAGCCTTTTCTTTTTCTGCTTGCTGCTGATCTGTTTGATGTTCAGTTTGATTCTTCTCTACTTCAGCATCTTCCTTCTTCTTATTTGCTTGTTTTGCTGACTGTTCATCTTGCTTTGTTGATGAATCCGTGTCTTTGTCCAGTTTTTCAGACTTGGATGATGGATTCTTTTCCTCTTGATTTTCCGTGTTTGGCTTTGAACCGGTAACAAGCTCTTGTTTATTCTTTTGTTTATCACCATTGCCAGCCTCTACCCGATTATCAGCAAGCAGCTCCCAAGTAAAATAAAATAATAGCATTACCAGGACGACGAGGATGCCAATTGTTACCTTTCCAATACGTGTCATTTTTCTTTTTCTCTCTGATACTCGTGACAATAATCTCCACCCCTTGATCAATTTCTATCTATTAATATCTTATTCTATTTTTTTCACGTAGTAGTTACATAAAAATGACAATCTCACTGTAACCAAATTGATATTTTTCAAGCGCTAAATTCGCTATAATATAACAATAGAAGACAAAAGGTAAGAAGGATGAATATATTGAAACGAATCATAAATTGGTTGTTGCTTTTGGGTGTGATGCTCCTAATGGCAGGCTGTTCTTTTTTTGAAACGAATACGACCTTAATTACACCACCACAGCTGCCAAGTGATAAAGATGAAATCAAACAGGCGATTACAAAAAGCCTCCCTGATCATGTAGAGCTTGTTGCTCCTGTCCATAGTGAAGAAAGCAATGCAAATATCCTTATTGACTTGGACAATGATGGAAAGGAAGAGGCGGTTGTATTTTATAAAACACAGCACCCTTCCGATCCTGTAAGGGGAATGGTATTTAAAAATGACCATGGCTGGAAGAAAATTTCCGATATCAGAGGAGAAGGGACCATTTTGGTTGATCTGGATTTTGCTGATTTAAATCAGGATGGAAAGAAAGAAATATTAGCGGGCTTTGCCTATGCAGAGGATTCTGAGGATTACGGGATGCTCGTGTATGATGTTTTTTCAGAAGCACCTTCCAATGTATTGTTGGATAAACCTTATACGACATTCCTTGTGGATTCATTCGATACCTCAAATGAGGACCAATTGGTACTGATTAAACTTAATCGAGGACAACGTAATACGGTCTCTCTTTATAATTACGAGTCAGAATCGCTTGTACAGGTGGATGACCTGGAACTGGATCCCTATATTAATGGTTACTACCATATGGAAAGTGGACGTATCTCAAAAAATAAAACAGGTATGATGCTGGATGCAGGAATTGGTGCACATGCAGCGATGACATTTGTTATACATGTTGCGGAAGGACATATGGAAGATATATTTGAGGTGACGGAGGAAAATCCAACATTAAAACCATCCAGCGTCAACTCCGAGGATAGTAATGAGGATGGCATCCTTGAATTTGGTGTATTGGAAGAACCATATATGGAAGAGCCCCTTCCATATGTAGATACACCTTATATAACAGTGCATTATCAGCTTTCCGATAAATGGAAACCTAAGGCAGTTACAAAAGGCTTCTATAATTATGACTATAGCTATAAAATAGATATTCCAACGGATTGGCCTAGATTGGAAATTGATCAATCAGAGGACCGAACACATGTAGAATTGAAACCGGCAGGGACGGATGTTGTGTTTTTTGATGTACTCGTTACGAACAAGGAAAAACCCTCTGGTGATTGGCAATTACTCGCCAAACATGGTGATTATAGATATTTTTCTAGCACGGTAGACAAAGATAAGAAGCATTTATTTCAATTAATAAATTCACTAGATGAAGTGAACTGATTAAGGGATGACTATATGGAAAAAATATTAATCATAGAAGATGAAGAAAATATCAGATCCTTTATTAAGTTAAATTTACAGCGAAAAGGATACAGCGTGTATGAAGCGGAGACAGGTGAAGATGGTTTAAGCATTATTCAGGAGGAGCAGGATATTGCGATCCTTATTCTTGATATTATGCTGCCTGGTATAGATGGCTTTGAAGTTGCCAAAGAAGTTCGCACATTTAATAAACAGGTAGGGATTATTATGCTAACGGCGAAAACAATGGAGGCAGATAAAGTAACAGGTCTTGTAAATGGTGCAGATGATTACATGTCAAAGCCGTTTAGTGTGAATGAATTGATTGCAAGGGTGCAGTCCTTATTACGTCGCATTCAGCCATTGATTCATTCCAAACAGATCGGATTAAAGCTGGATCGCTCGAAACGCTGCTTGATTAATGATGGAGAACCAATTGAGTTATCACCAACGGAGTATCAGATTCTATCCATCCTGGATCTTGCAAAAGGTAAAGCGGTTAGTCGGAATGATGTATTAGATGAAGTATGGGGATTGGACTTTCCAGGAGATCCAAAAGTAGTCGATGTTAATATTCGACGGATTCGTCAAAAGGTGGAAGCAGATCCATCTCATCCAGTTCATATACAAACGGTATGGGGATATGGATATAAATGGGAAAAAATATGAGGCAGCGAAAAGGCATTGGAAGACGCCTTCTGATGCTCCATTTATTTATTATTTCCCTAACAGTGGTATTATTGGAAGTTGTTTTCTTCGTTAGCATTTATCAATATTATTATAAAAATACCGAACAGCTATTATCCTCTCATGCAAAGAACGCTGGAAGCTTTGCCATGCGTTTTACAGAATGGACGCCTGCAAATGGAAAAAACATGATGCAGGATATGTTAAATGAATTTCAAATGCAAGGAACAGAGATGCAAATTGTCTCTCCAACCGGTGCGGTGCTTGCATCTTCGACAGGATTTTTACCGAATGAATCTATCTCGCTTTCTGCATTGCACGCAGCAAAACAAAATGAACCAAGTATTTGGAAAGGAAGAAATCCCGGAACGGATGAACGTGTGATGGCTACTGTTGTTCCACTTGTTTACGACGATGAGACAGAGCTCTATTTTCGATATGTTATTTCTTTAGAGAATATTGATCGGCTTGTTGAAAGACAGGGTACCATTGCGGTTGCAATTGGGATAGGAATTATTGTGATTGTGCTACTGCTTAGTAAGGCTTTGGCTAGGAAAATTACGACACCGTTATCACAGCTCACCGAAGCCTCCAAACGATTTGCTGAGGGCGAATTTGATAAACGTATTGATGAAAATTATATAGGGGAGCTTGGTACATTGGCAGCTTCTTTTAATGATATGTGCCATTCCCTTTTGCAGCATGAAAAAATGAAGGATCAATTTATTTCCTCTATTTCACATGAATTAAGAACCCCGTTAACGAGTATTAAAGGCTGGGGAGAAACATTGCTGGGTGGAGATTTGAACGATAGGGAAGAAACGCAGCAAGGAATGCAAATTATTACGAGTGAAACAGAAAGATTAATTGCATTAGTGGAAGAGTTGCTCGATTTTTCACGAATGAATACCGATACGTTTCAAATTCATCCAAGTGTTTTTCTATTGGATCATTTGATTCACGAAATGCGGAGACAATTTGAAAAACAATTAACCAAAAAGCAAATCAAGCTGGAAACAGAATGTGAAGCAGGTTTAAAGGTGATGGCTGACCGTAACCGGGTAAAGCAAGTATTAATAAATTTACTTGACAATGCGATAAAACACAGCCCTCCACAAAGCACGGTAACACTAAGCTGTTTACAGGATCATGGTGCTTTAAAAATGATTGTGAAAGATCAAGGTAGTGGTATACGGGCATCAGATTTACCGCATATTGTTTCGCCTTTTTACAAACCGAATGATAAGGAAAAAGGAGTGGGGCTTGGCCTCGCAATTAGCAAGCATATTATTGAATTACATCATGGTAAGCTTGCTATTGAAAGTGAGGAAGGGAAAGGAACAATTGTCACAGTACGTATTCCCATGGAGTCATGGGAATAATGATAGGAAAGCAGGCAATGACTGGATTTGTTTGTTAAACTAGTATATATCATGGAATGGTGGAGGGGATGACCATGCCTCAATTGGCTGTGAATGATGTGGAGCTTTTTTATGAAGAAAAAGGCAGCGGGGAAGTACTTATCCTAATACACGGATTAACGAGTAATCACCATATGCTAAAGCAGGAAATGAATTACTTTCATAATCATTACCGTGTGATTGCTTATGATGCCAGGGGTCATGGCAAATCAAGTAAACCAGATGCCTATTCGTTAGCAGATCATATTCAGGATGTAATTGCTTTGATGGATACGTTGGAGATAGAGCAGGCAAGTTTACTGGGTATGTCAATGGGGACTTACATTGCACAAGGCGTTGCGATTGCTATACCTGATCGGGTAAAGAAATTAATACTTGTGTCTGGAAGTGCACACCATAAAAATCAGGATGAAGGTTTAATGGCTGAACATCAAAGGGAACTGGGGCATCTTGCATTTGACGAACAGCTTGGGAGGCTGGTGCAATATATTTTTCATGATCTAGATGCTGTTGGAACTTGGATGGCTTCTATACCTGGAAGGCTAATCCCGGAGCAGCAACAAATTGCTGCAGATGCATTAGCTGATTTTGATTTTCGTAATGAATTAAATCAGGTAACCGCGGAAACGCTAGTGATCAGTGGAAAGTATGACGGGTTAAATCCGCCAGCGCAAGGAAAAGAAATTGCTGATCATATTCCGCATGCCCATTTTTATTTGTTTGAACAATCTGGACATGCACCAAATATTGAAGAACCTGAACGCTTTTTGGCGTTGATTACAGATTTTTTATCAAATCGACTTCCGTAATTTTGGAGAGGGCACAATATCATTATTCGTGTTCTCTTTTTTTGTTATAGATGGTTATAGATAATGGACTTCAATGAAATAATGATTCAAACACAATTAGGAAAAAAGCAAATATGAAACCTTTGTTGTATGTGAATCGTCTAATCAATAGAAGGAGGGGACAGCATGCTTAAAAGGTTTGCTACCGTGACAGCTATAGTAATTGCAGCATTATGTTTTGGAACCGTGAGCGTATCTGCAACAAGCTGGGCAGAACTAGATTCAGCTGAAATCTTAGAGCGTACAGATGTGATTGTGGAAGGGACTTATGATTTTACTGCACGGCCAAAACAAAGTAAATATATCTTTCAAGGCTATCCATTTCATGTGAAAAATGTTTATGCAGGAGAGGCGTATGAAATGACGACCATTGGCATTGATGAAATGGATGTAGGATGGGCAGAAGAATTTCAAGTGGATGGAGGGGTTTTTCTATTATTTCTAGAAAGAAAAAAGGATACTAATTTCCTTGTTCCGGTGGCAGGACCAAATGGTATGCTTCAAGTGATGGATGATCAATTACAGGATGATTCATCTGAAAAAAGTAAATTATTTCAAATGGTTTCCAAACAAACCAATGTGAAACTGCCAACGGAAGGAAAAGAAAAATGGGCTTTTTCATTCACCAATGAAACACTTTATTATGGGATTGCAATCATCATCGGGGGAATCATTGTTTCGATTCTATTATTTAGAAAAAAACGAACAAATTAATCAATAATGAGATACGAGGGGGAAAGTGGATGGATGACTCCAAACTATCAACGTATTTTGTCAGATTTGCAGAGGAAGAGTGTAAAGGGTCCTGCACATTATATGAAAAATTAAGTATTGAGGTTGCTAAGGATAAACAGCTGCTTGATATGTGCTTGCACACGAGAAAGGATCAACCAATCCCTAATTTATTTTTTGCTGCAGTTCAGTATTTGCTGGATCAGGATAAAGACCATGTGCTTCGGGGCTTTTATGGTAGCATGACAGAAAATCCAAGAAGCCCCGAGCTTTGTTTTCCGATATTTAAGCGATACTGTCTAGAGCGCAAACAAGCTATTCAAGAACTGTTACGAGAGAAACTTGTCCAAACGAATGAAGTGCGTCGATGCAGCTATCTATTTCCCAGCTTTTGTTTGGTGCAAGAAAGAGCAAAAAAGCCAATTACATTCATTGAATTAGGTACGAGCGCTGGGTTGCAGTTATTGTGGGATCAATATAGCTATCAGTATCATGATGGACAAGTACTCGGGAGTAAACAATCCGCTGTTTTAATAGAGGCAAAAACAACTGGAACATTACCAAACCTTCATCAGTTTATTCCTAATGTAGCAGCACGTATTGGACTGGATTTACATATTAACGATGTGAGTAAAACAACAGATTGTGCTTGGTTAAAGGCATTGATTTGGCCAAGCCATCATGTGAGAAGGAAATTGTTTGAACAGGCAGCAGCTGTCGTACGTGCGCAGCCACCAGAGCTGATAGAAGGTGATGGAGTAAGTTTGTTACCAAAGCTAATCGCACGTATTCCTGAACAGACAGCAATCTGTATTTTCCATACGCATGTGGCAAATCAGCTTCCAAAGCGTCAGTTGTCATTATTAATGCAGAATATCGATGTTGCAGGAAAGAATCGAGATTTATATCATATTTATAATAATATTGGTAATCGCTTTTTACATTTGGATTCCTATCCTAATGGGAAACGAAAAACAGAACGGTTAGCGGAAACAGCTCCACATGGAAACTGGTTTAACTGGCTATTGCCGGAAGAAAGGGGAAGTTAGCATTGAATCGAATCTTACTTCACTTGGAAGGAGCAGCCATTCTGATTCTATGTCTTTATGTATATGGTGTGCACGGATATAGCTGGTTATTATTTATAATTTTATTATTTACACCGGATTTATCTATGCTAGCGTATGGATGGGATAAGCGAATAGGAGCAATTGTTTATAATGTCGTACATACATTCACTTTAGCTGTGCTGTTATGCTTATTGGGAATTATTTTTTCAATTCCTTGGATCATTACAGCAGGACTTATATTAGGTGCTCATATTGGAATGGATCGCATGTGTGGTTTTGGACTGAAATATCCAAGTGGTTTTCAGGACACCCACTTACAAAGGGTTTAAATACAGTGGGATATGGGGGGAAGACAATGCGAAACAATAGCTTGTTCATAGGTTTATTGTTTTTATTGATACTGACAGCTTGCCATCAGGAAGGAGCACAACCTTCCAATACGTCCCCACCAGAAGCATATTTAATTATAAATGATGAGCGAATTCCGCTTACCAAAGGTGGATTTCGCTGGGAAACCAAACATCTGGGAAGTACAATTGTAAACATGACAGATGCTGCTTCCCCGACACAAATAGCGGAAGGTCTTGAAGGGATAGTTGCTACGAAAGAGGAAGAAGCTGTTATTATGTTTAGTGATGATTCTGAACCAACTGTGTCCATTTACGAATGGCATGGAGAGACACGAAAAAAACGAGCACCATTAACAGATTATCAATTGCATCTACCTGCAGAATCGGGTCGTCATATATTGGAGGTAACTGCAGAGTGGCCAAATGGTGAAGCCTCTTATATATTTGTCGTTCAAATTCCTTAAACAAAAATGGAAGGGGGAGTTGCATGCCCTTCCATTTTGCAATAATAGGATAAGGACGCTTATACGGACGTCGCCAGTCGCATTGCTAAGCGTATGGAAAGGGCAGGTTTAGCCATTTGATTGATATCGCCTACAATAAACAAATCTGATTTAATTTGGTTGCATGTTGCCGTGTATGAACTGGCGTACGGAATGTCTAATACACTTTATATGCCTGTCCTGTCTGTGCCCCGAAAACACTTTTCCGATATGCTAAACCAATTCGCGTAGATGAAACAGGCTCATATCCTTGAAATAACTTCCCGTGCTTTTCTTTCGATTTTTCCAGCATTGATGGACTAACATGATTTATACGGATTCCACGTGGTATTTCGATTGCTGCCGATTTTACAAATGCGGATACTGCACCATTTGCCATTGCAGCAGAGGCTGCTGTTTTTAGTGGGTCATCCATTAAGATTCCTGTTGTCAATGTTATACTTCCATGATCGCGTAAATACTTTTGACCAAGTAAAACCATATTGATTTGTCCCAACTGTTTACTATGGACAGCAATTAAATTCTGTTCAGGAGTCATTTCCTCTAACGGGCCAAAATGTGCCGCCCCAACTGTACAGATAATCCCATCCAATGGACCAACCTGATTGAACAGCTGTTTGATGCTGTCTTGTGAGGTAATATCAACGGGATAATCTGGCGCATGACGACTTGCCTGAATGATTTCCGCGTCCGCTTTTAATTCCTCATATACGATTTGGCCAATTGTTCCGGTTGCCCCAACTAATAAAATCTTCATATATATAACACCCCTAATAAAGTATATGTTACCGATATCATTTTTCAGCCTATGCATAGACTTGATTCCTTATTACTTCCCCAAATAAAGTGAAACTTCAATTATTGGTGGGCTTACAGCCAGTTAATCAGTGATAAAGGGATTGTTTATCCAAGGAATAATGTTTTTTTGAATAGGATCATAGGCGTGTGATTCTTATTATATTGGATTTCATGTGGAAGAGAAATGAAATTGTTTATGGATATGTTCGATTGAAGTGGTAAAATGGCCAAGATTTCATAAGTTTATGACGATTTTGTTTAACTTAACCTAAATTTAACTTTCACAGAATATACTTGGGGGCAGAAAGGAAAGAAAGGGGAAAAATGATGGTGGGGAGTCATTTTACCGGGAAGGAAAAGGATAAAGGTGTTGATTTGGAATGGGTCGAGTTAATCACACAGGCTAGGAATATTGGCTTATCAACAAAAGAGGTTCAAGGGATTTTGAATAAGCTTGCGAAGCAGCGTAAAGATAAGCTGGTTATTCATTCCGTCATTTAACAGCTGTATGGGGTGAAAATGGGCTAGGGGTGGTCTAGAAATATATATGAACGAACCGGAGTCTGCATCAAGCCCCTTTCTCTATTATTTTTTATTGATTTACATAAAGAAGGAACCCTCTACATGGTGGATGATGTAGGGGGTTATTAGCTATTTGGTATTTTTTATCACAGATCAGCGGCCAGTAAAGGCCAGATTGGTTCAACTAACTATCAGTGATGGAAGTGCGAAAATCTCCACTGATTGAAGTTTCATTTTATTACCTAAAAATTCAGCATGAAAAGCTTTTCTATTTGTTTTTTATATTTCCTGTTGCTACAGTAAAAAAAGAGATTGTGGTAGATAGGGAGTGTATTAGGAATGAAAAGAACTTTGGTAACGAGTGATATACATGGAGAAATAACAGCCTTTGAAAATATACTCAAGTTAGCTGATTATAATCCAGAAAAAGATCAGCTTATTTTATTAGGTGATTATGTAGATCGTGGACCAAATTCCAAAGCTGTATTGGAGAAGGTTATTGAATTAAAGGAAACGGGTGCAATTGTGCTTCGCGGTAATCACGATGATATGATGGTTGCTGCAGCAGACGGACAGGATGGTGCATGGGAACGTTGGGAAAGAAATGGTGCGATATTCACTTTAAAAAGCTATGATTCTACGATTGATTCGATGCAATTGCCGGATTCGGAGCTTTTTTCTGCCCATGTTGATTTCATTAAACAACTAGACTATTATTATGAAACGGATACCCATATTTTTGTTCATGCGGGAGTTGTTCCTGGACAACCGATTGCTGAGACTGATCCACATGATTTGGTTTGGATTAGGGATGCTTTTCATCGCGGATATGAAGGGGAAAAGACAGTTGTATTTGGGCATACGCCAACTGCTGCATTAAATCAATCAGGAAACTATGATGTGTATTATGGAAATAACCGTATTATTGGTATTGATGGTGGATGTGTATTTGGAGGACAATTAAATTGTCTGGATTTAAACAGCGGTAAAGTGTATACAAGTAAAGGAATGTTTGGAAAAAAATAGATAGATTAACGTGACATCCCTGAATTACGTTCAAGCATCGTTTTACAAATGAAAAATGGCTCTCTATAAAAGAGTGAACCGTATGTATAGGTCATTCTTGAAAGGGAGCCATTTGCTTCTCATTATGATTAACTTGATTTTGTTTGCTGGAATGCTTGTTCCATTTTATGACGACCATCAGTAATATGCGGATGGAATTGAATTGTTGCATCTGCCCTAGTAGTTGCAACAAGTTTTACAGCATCTTCAACATGTTGCTGTAAATCGGCATGGGCTTTTAATTTGTCTGCGGCAATGGATAGTCCAGCCAATTCTCCTTGGGCACGTGCTACTTTGGCGCTTTCAATACCAGTAATATTACCGGCAACATATACGCCCTTTAATGGTGTTTCCATTCGTTCACTGTGGATTGGAACATGTCCACCAAGCTCTTCCATATAGCGAAATGGGCAGCCGATGACTGCGGCTAATTCTGTAAGTGGATATAATCCACCAGCAATACAAACAAAGTCTACTGTAATGTTTTCCTCTGTGCCTGGAATTTGCTCTCCGTCCGCATTAATACGGCACATGGTGACAGATTCCACCCTATCGTTGCCGTTAATGGAAAGGATTGCTTTACGAATGTGGATTGGCATTCCCCACATTTTCACGCCACCTTTGGGATAAAACTTGACGGCCAGTCTTCGAACCCAGCTTGCTTTGGCAAATTTACTGCCAAATCGCAGGAAGGCTGAAGGAGCCAAATGAGCGATTCTAACTAAGCCGTCCATGACAGTATTTGGGTTACTATGCTGGACAGTTGCAGGATTAGATGCTGGTAATGCCATACTGTGCAGCTCGACTCCTGCTAATTGGAGCTCCCGGGCGATGGCTGCAGAAAGCACATTGACTCCTACGACAATCCCTTTTTGACCTACCTTCACACGATGAACATTGGTCATTACTTGTGCCGCGCCGATTGACATCACTCCAGGAAGTGTCCAACCAGGGACAGGTACTGCGGATTCTGCTGCGCCTGTTGCTAATAATAGATTCTCTGTTTCAAAGCTTCCTTGATTCGTATGTATAGCATAGCCATGCTCCAGCTTTTCAATATGATAGGCTGATACACCGCAGCGAATATCTGTATCGTACTTTTGTGCTTTTTCTAATAATAAGTTGGTTTCTTGGATACCATTCCACCATTCTCCGCTTGGTTCTTGGTGAAGTTGACCTAATAAACGACCACCTGGTTTTGGAAATTCATCTAATACCAATACATGCAAATCCCATTCGCGACAGGCGATAGCTGCAGATAACCCAGCTGGACCTGCGCCTATAATGACGACATCATACATGTGGGTCATCCTCCTTGTGCAGCCCTCGTTCAAATTCAGCATATGTACGTGGCAATTTGTCTGCTTCAGTTGATTTAAAAGGTACTGGTTGTAGTCGGCCGCTTTCTACCACCATATTGTGTTCAATCGGTGTCATGCAGGAGCGAACGCCTTCTACATGGTTAATAGTGACACGGCATTCAAAACAATGACCTATATTACAATAGATTCCTCTAGGATTACCGCTTTCTTCTTGGACCCTCAATTGGCGGATTCCGTGAGCAAGCAAGGCAGAAGCAACCGTATCTCCTTTAAAACCTGTATATGATTTGCCATCAAAGATAAAGGTTATTTCTTCCGTTTTTTCTAATTTACCTAATACGGGATGATCCATAATACGATGGTTACTCATGACGCTCACTGCCTCCTAAAGTTGAAAGTGATACCGGTCTTACCGGCGGAGAAACTTTCAATGGAATATCATTTCCGGGTTTTTCACCAGTCACTTCTTCCAAAACTGCATCTACAGCAGGTCTGCATGTGCGACCGCCACAATATCCCATGCCAGCACGTGTACGTAATTTAACTTCACGTGCAGAACATTGATACATATGAGCGGTTCTCTTTATGTCCGCTAATGAGACTTCCTCACATCTGCAAATAATTAAATCATCCATCAGATTCCATTCCCCCCAAAACCTTGGTATCGTTTTTTATTGTGTATCCAGATTCAAGTTTTTTGCTTATTATTTACTCAGAATACACAATTTACCACAGATTAACTGGCTGTAAGCCCTCCCACTTCAAGGGTTTTTGTTGATAACAAGAACTGTAAGTGGGGGAGCAACAGCCAGTAAAGGCCTGATTGGTTCAACTAACAATCAGTGGGGGAAGGGCAAAAACTCCCCCTGATTGAAGTTTCACTTTACCACAGATTAACTGGCTGTAAGCCCCCCATCAAGGATTTTTGTTGATAACAAGAACTATAAGTGGGGGATCAACAGCCAGTAAAGGCCTGATTGGTTCAACTAACAATCAGTGGGGGAAGTGCGAAAACCCCCCTGATTGAAGTTTCACTTTATGTAACTGCTTACATCGTTGCTATGAAAAAGATTGACACATGATTCAATGCTATTCTAACATAGAAGCAAGAATAGGATACATTTTTTAAAATAAAAATATTTTTACGATAGATTGTCAGTGGAATATTCCTGACAATTGGGGGAGGAAAGGCATATGAATAAGGGGAATCACGCGGATGTTGCGATTATTGGTGGTGGAATAGTTGGCTGTGCTATTGCCTACTATACTGCTAAAGCAGGTATGGATTGTATGCTAATAGAAAAAGGAGATATAGCAAGTGGTACTTCCTCACGCTGTGACGGAAATATAACGATTGTTGATAAAGATCCTGGATTCGATAGTTTGATGTCCTTAAAAAGTCAAGAGCTTACGGTAGATTTAGCCACGGATTTGCAGCTGCCTTTTGAATATAGAGCATTAGGTAGTTTACTCGTATGTGATAACGATACAGAAATGGAAGCAGCAGCAGAATGGGTGAAGATTCAAAATGATGCTGGGTTAAAATTTAAACTATTGAATCATGCAGATATCAAAGCGGAATCACCATATTTCGCTGATGACATTCCAGGTGGTTTAGCATGTGAAACAGATTCTCTCATCAATCCATATTTATTTTGCTATTCCCTTATTGATCGTGCCAAACATTATGGCCTTAAGCTTCACACTCAAACAGAAGTGAAGGCTATTTCCAAACGGGAAGATTTCACAATTGAAACATCCAATGGCAGCTTTACTGCTAAAAAAGTAGTAAATGCTGCTGGCGTGTGGGCACCATTTATCGGGAACATGCTGGGTGTGGAGATTCCAATTGTTCCAAGAAAGGGCCATATTTTGGTTGGAGCTAGACAAAAGCCAATTATGATGCGGAATGTAATGGAATTTGGTTACCTAATGAATAAATTTGAACGTGAACGAATTGCGGATGAACGAACGGAAAAGCATGGAGTAGCCTTAGTGCTGGAGCCGACAGAAAGTCAAAACTTTTTACTGGGCAGTAGTAGACAATTTGTAGGTTATGATAGCAGCGTCGATATTCGGGTGGTGGAAACGATGGCAAGAAGAGCTATGCGATTCTTCCCAAAAATGCATGACTTTAATATGATTCGAACCTATACAGGTTTTCGCCCTTGGACCGCTGACCATTTACCAATTGTCTCTGCTGTTGAAGAAGTACCTGGTTTTTACATTGCAGCCGGACATGAAGGAGATGGAATCAGTCTTGCTACCGTAACAGGTAAATTAATTGAAGCATTATTATTAGAAAAAGAAACAATCATACCTGTTGATCCTTTAAGCTTTGATCGTTTTCAAAAAGTAGGAGTATCTTAAAGAAAGGTTGGATTAAATGAAGGTTACGTATGGCTGAATACCATACGAATAGCAAAAGATGACTCCCTTTCATCAGTCGATTTGATGGATTAAAGCTGGCAAAAATTATTTGGATTACACACATTTTTCAAGATTGGGACTAATAGAACAGCTCATGTTTGAAGGTTTTAGCAATGAACAAGCAACCTATGCAGTGGATCAAATTGGACTTTAATCGGCTTTAACTTATGCTTTCATTCAACGATCTGTTTCATGATGTGTCACCAATATTATTTTTTCCGTTTGATTATCAAATTCAATGTTCAGATAAACACCAAATTCATGTGTTCGATCCTTGAGCCATAGTTTAAATTTTTCAATGGAAGTATGTTCGCCAACTTCTCTGCCAATGTGTAGATAATCAACGATATCTGCATCAGGATATAAGGATTGGACGCGTTTCATTGCCAGTCGCCCCCATTTTGCATAAGGCGGGATTTCCTTTTCTTGTGAGGAAACATCTTGTAACGTCCCTGGAGGAAAGCTTGGCAATGAAATAGACCATGGCAGCATCCATACGAACAGTGAAATAATTAGTGTTTTTGTCAATAATCCTTTCAATAAAATCCACCCCTTCTCTCGTGATTAGGATGTGGATTTTTCCGTTTATTTATCCTGTTTTCAGCAAGAATTGCATATATTTTTGAAAAATCAATTACATGTGAGCCGGTTTGTTGAATGATATAGAATGAATGTCATCTGTATAAGAAGACAGAGCCTGTCCCGAAAAACTTAGATGCGACCTGCCGTAATTTGTCCAGCCGGTCACATATTCTTAATCACAGATGGTTTGCTTCATTCGTCATTTTATCTTTTCAACAAATTCCATTTCACCTTACATTCCTTGTTTGTTGAGTGGGGAAATTCTATTCACATACAATCACTCAACAACATCAACGCATGATTTGTCCATGGTTAGAATAACTATGTAGAAAGGCGTTCACCGGCTTATGTTGACCGGTATTTTTCTATTCCATGGGAGGATAAAATCATGGTTAAATCCATTTTAGCTTTGTTTGCAGGGGATGAGAAAGCTGCAATTATTTTGGAAAATGCTTTAATTGAATTTATATTTCTGGTGCTATTCATTGGGTTTCTCATCACGTTAATTGTTCATTTGCTATTGTTTCAGAAGCTTAAAAAAATCCGTAATTACTTAAAGGAAACCAATCGTCTGGATATGAAACCGTTAAGTCAATTTAAAGAACTGTTTGATTTGCGAAAGGATACGGAATCGGTCCGTGTTGAGACATTTGTCCAGGAAATGTTTTCCGGATGGCGGGTGTTCCAAATACCAATCATAAGTCTGATTAAAATAGTTCAGATGACGGTTTCTGTTTTCATCCTCATTGGTGTGCTTGGTACATTTATAGGCTTGACTATTTCATTGGGCGGAATCCAAGCGGATGGCAATCAGCTTGTGGAAAACATTGCTGGTGTGCTCGCAGGGATCGATGTTGCTTTTTACACAAGTATCGCTGGAATGGGTATGTCCTTAATCATGACGGTGCTTATCAAGGTGTTTAATACAGAAGATATGCTAACAGATTTAATGCTCCAATTTGAGTCCAGCTTGGAAGGGGATAAACAACATGAAATGGGGCGGTTAATTGATGTATCTGAAGCGATTAATCAGTCCATTCGTGATTTACAGCATACAAACGAGAAATCACTCGGAGAAATTGTCGGTGCTTTTTCTGGATTTCAAGCGTATACAACAGGTTTGGAGCAAGCGGCTAAGGATTTAGCGGCATTTAATGAAGGTTTGTCTGAAAATCTGACAGCGTTTCAGACATTGTTTCAGCATATGAGAGAAGTGACAGACGGATTTGGTGATGCTACGAATAAGCTTCATCAACAGTTTGATACTTTATTTGCTTATTTCAAGAAGATGGACGATAGAAATGAGCGACTTGTTCAAATGTATGAAGGGATCCATGAAAAAATGGTCAAGACACAGGACATACAATTGGATACGTTACAACAGTTTGAAAAATCAGTTGAGACGTGGAAGGAATTTAGTTCTAATGTATTGGACGGACAAAGTACAGTCCGTGAAGCGTTACAGCGGGTCGTTCAAACCAGTGGTGAAATAGTAGAGAAGGCGGACCGGCATCAAAAAGAATTTAAACAGATATTTGGAGCGGATTTAACCGGGAAATTGGCAGGGATTTCAACTTATCTTGGTGAACTGGTAAAGGACTTTGATGCACTGGGACATTCCATCGTTAAATTGCCAGAAGCACTTGATACCATACAACAAACACAAACCGAATATAAGCATTTATTGTCAGACCGTTTTGATGAATTGAAGGATTTCAATCGTTCTTTTGGTAGACATATAAAAGCACATGTGGCTGAGTCTGGAGACTTTGAAAGGAAAATGCAGGAGGCGGCACATACGTATGAACAGTTTGGCATAAAAAATAATCAGTTTATCCAAGAAATAAATCAAACCATCAATCAGATGAATCAAGCCAATCATCGTCGTGAGCATCAGCTGGATGCTAATGTCGGATTTTTAAAAGATACGTTAGCAAATTATGTATCTAATTTAGAAGGAACGTTGGGTAATAAACTAGAGCTGATTATTCGGGAAATTGTTGATTCTGTAGACAGGACCAATGCTGGAATAAAGACAGAGTTTCAAGAACTCCGCAGAATATCTGAAGAGATGCAGCAATACCAAAGTCGTGGGATTCAAAATCTGTTACGGGAGCTTGGCCAAGAAATTCATATGTTAAACCAGCAACTGCATTCGAATGGAAGGCAGCGGGCAATTTCAGTAGATTCTGGAATTGGGATGAGACAAAATGAATACTAAATATCAGCGCTTATTTAAAAGCGAGCAGAATGAAGGGCATTTTTGGCCGACCTTTACCGATTTATTAACGACAATCTTGCTCTGCTTCATGCTCATCTTTATTTGTATGATGATTATTAAATCTCTGCAAATCAAGGAAATGAAGCGAACCATTGATCAAATCATGGGTGTTCGTGCAGAATTAATCAATGAACTCAAGTCAGAGTTCTCGGGTTCTGATTTGGGTATTGAAGTCGATGAAAAAACGGGCGCAATTTTATTTAGCACGGAAATATTATTTGCTTATGATCGTGCGGAATTAAAGCCGGAATCCTTTGCCTTTTTAGATGAGTTTGTTCCGAAATATTTAAACACTCTCTTAGAAAGCGGATATGAAGACTATATAGCTGAGATAATTATTGAAGGACATACCGATCGTGATGGAACATATTTATATAATTTGGAGCTTGCGCAGGACCGGGCATTTAGTGTGGCTGCATATATTTTAGGTGAAGCATTTCCGTTCAAACAAATACAAGATCAATTGGAAAAGAAACTGACTATCAACAGTAAGTCGTATACGAGTTACCGAACAAATCGTGAAGGAGAATACAGTGCTGATGCTTCCAGACGGGTAGAATTCAAATTTCGTTTAAAGGATGAAGAAATTTTGCGGAAAACACGTGATATGCTGGAGTAGTTAAGTTGTATTTTCATCACTTATTTCATATGAAGAATATTTTACACAAAGAGCAGCAGATGCTGTTTTTTTATCAAATCATGTCGAAGGAATGTTGATAGGAAAGGGGAATCCGCGTTTACAATCCCTTTACATTATTGATGTAATCATGAAAGCGCAGTCAAAGTCTTGTTGCTATTCATTTCTCCTTGTTGTATTATTGTAAATAATCGAACTTGTTTTATAACAGAATAGCTTCAAGGGTAGAGAAGAGGAGAACCCTGTGAACGATAAAGTATTGCTATGAGATTGGCGGTGCTCTTATTGCTCATGGGGTTTTAATTTTTTCAATTTTAAATCAAAGGGGAGAAAAAGATGGGCAAACGAATTGGGATTTTATCAATTTTCATGTTGTTATGTATTGGGTTAGTCGCTTGTAGCGGCGGGAGTAAAGGAGAAGCGGGTGAAAAGGTTGAAATAGACTTTTACTTTCCGGTTGCAGTCGGAGGAGATGTAGCCAATATTGTGGATGGCTTGGTAGAAGAATTCGAAACAGAGAATGAGAATATCAAAGTAAATGCAAATTTTGGAGGAAGCTATTCAGAAACGATGACACAGGTAATGGCATCTGTACAAGGAGGGAATCCACCAGAGCTGGCCGTTTTATTTTCAATTGATTTATTTACTTTATTAGAAAATGATGTAATTGAAGAAATGACACCCTTATTTGATGAAGCATATTTAGATGATTTCTATGATGGTTTTATGGCCAATTCATCTGTAGGGGATAAGGTCTGGAGCTTGCCTTTCCAACGAAGTACGATTGTTCTGTACTACAACAAGGATGCTTTCAAAGAAGCAGGGCTTGATCCAGAAGCACCACCAGAGAATTGGGATGAATTAGTTGAATATGGTAAAAAGTTAACCAAAGATGATGGGAAAGAGCAGTGGGGCTTAGAAATTCCAAGTACAGGCTATCAGTATTGGATGTTCCAAGCTTTGGCGCTGCAGACGGAAAAAAATATCATGTCAGACGATGGGAAAGAAGTTTATTTTGATGCACCATATGCTGTTGAATCGATGAATTATTGGCTCAGTCTAAGCAAGGAGCACCACATCATGCCGGAGGGAACTATTGAATGGGCAACTGTTCCAAGTGATTTTCTCAGTGGTCGTACGGCAATGATGTTCCACACGACTGGAAATTTAACCAATGTAAAGGACAATGCAGATTTTGACTTTGGTGTAGCCTATCTGCCTGCAAATAATCAATACGGATCACCGACTGGTGGCGGTAATATTTACTTATTTAAAGATATCCCAGAAGAAAACAAGGAAGCTGCTATTAAGTTTATGGAATTTTTGACAGAGCCGGAGCGTGTAGCCCAATGGTCGATTGATACAGGGTATGTGGCTACCCGTGAGTCGGCATATGAAACAGAAAAACTAAAAAAATATGTAGAAGAATTCCCTCAGGCGCTGATTGCAAGGGAACAGCTGGAGTATTCCGATAGTGAGCTTGCAACATATCAAAATGGTGAAGTTCAAAAGATATTTAATGATAGTATTCAGGCTATTTTAACTGGAAGTATTACCGTTGAAGAAGGGTTGAAGCAAGCGCAAGAGAAAGCAAATGAGGTGCTTAAGCCTTTCCAAGATTAATGAAAGACATCATTCATTCGGCTGGAAGCTCAAATCCTGACTGGGTTTGAGCCTTCCCTATCATTTGATGACCAGCATGGGGGGTTCTAGTATAGATTATGGCAATCAAACGGTCTGGAAAGAAAAAAGTCAGAATAAGTATGAAGCAAAATTTATTTGCCTATTCACTTTTATTACCATCATTTATTTTTCTAGCTTTATTTACATTTTATCCAACGTTGAAATCGATTCATTTAAGTTTTTATAGTGGTCCAATGACCAGGCTGCAATTTTCAGGTCTTTCACAATACAAAGAAGTATTTTCTGAAGAAATATTTCGTAAGGTCATGTTTAATAATATTATTTTTGTGATTGGAACCGTTCCGACTACTTTATTTTTGGCGATGTATTTGGCCATCTGGCTTAATAAAAAAATGAAGGGAAGTTCCTTGTTACGAACGGCATTCTTTTATCCGACGGTCATTCCATTGATTGCGGTAGCAAATATTTGGCTATTCATTTATACACCACATTATGGATTAATGGAGAAATTTCTCGATATTTTCGGTGCGAATGGGCCTAACTGGCTTGGCAGTCAAACGACAGTCATGATTGCTTTAATCGTGATGATTATTTGGAAGGATGCTGGTTTTTTCATGATATTCTACTTGGCTGGATTGCAAAACCTTCCTAAAGATGTGTATGAGGCAGCAATGATAGAAGGTGCAAAGCCGTTCCAAATGTTTCGGCGGATTACGTTTCCATTGTTAATGCCGACCACATTATTCGTCATGATTGTTTCGATTACAAATGCATTTAAAAATGTGGATCATCTTTATATCATGACAAAGGGTGGTCCAGATAATGCAAGTAACCTGCTGCTGTATTATATTTACGAAGCTGCATTTACCAATTGGGATTTAGGAAAAGCTGCAGTTCTTACTGTTGTATTAATTACGCTATTGCTTGCAATTACGGCTTTTAATTATCTATTCCTAGATCGAAGAATTCATTATTAATGGGAGGAGATAGCAATGAATAAACTGATTAACTTAATAATTATCATTTTGCTTGGCATCGTATTTGTCATTCCATTGATCTGGGTCATTGTTACTTCATTATCCCCAAATAATGAAGTCATCGGCAATACGTTTCCATTATGGACCTTTCATCCAACCTTTAAAAATTATATCGCAGCATGGAATGCCGCACCATTTCTTACCTATTACATGAATACATTTATTATTGTGTTTGGAATTTTGATTGTACAATTAATTACGATCACACTTGGTGCTTATGCGTTTGCAAGATTGGAATTCACAGGGAAAAATCTTTTATTTATTTTATTCCTACTGCAGCTGATGATACAACCGGAAATTCTACTATTTCCAAATTATCAGGTCATGAGTCAACTGGGCTTAGTGGATACGAAGCTGGCAGTGATGCTTCCATATTGGGCTTCCGCCTTTGGGGTGTTTTTGCTTCGGCAAACATTTAAACAAGTTCCATATGAGCTCGATGAAGCATCAAAGATGGATGGCAGTAAATGGTGGCAGACGATTTGGCATGTGTACATTCCTGCCGCCAAACCAACGTATATCGCTTTTGGACTGGTTTCTATTAGTACGCACTGGAGTAACTTTATGTGGCCATTAATTATAACGAATTCAGTAGAAAATCGTCCATTGACAGTTGGCTTGGCTTTGTTCGCCCAATCCTTTGAAACGGGAGCACAATGGGGGATTGTCACTGCTGGAACAGTAATGGTCATCCTGCCATTATTGATTGCATTCTTTATTTTTCAAAAACAATTCGTTTCAAGCTTTATGCATTCTGGAATTAAGTAGGCGGTGATAGCATGCAAATTCATTTTTTAGGAACAGGAAGTGCGTTTCCAGGAGCAGTTAGAGACAATACATCTATTTGTTTTTCGAATGATGTTGGACATGTGCTCGTAGATGTCAGTGGTAATCCATGCAAACGACTGAAACAAATTGGTGTGGAATTGGGGGACTTGGATGTAGTTATCATCACGCATTTCCATATCGACCATATATATGGATTACCGTCCTTGTTATGGGGAATGTGGTTAGAGGGTCGAACAAAAGCGTTGCGGATTTATTGTGATGAAAGAAATAGTAAAAGATTGGATACTTGGATGCAAGCGATGGAAATAGCTGACTGGGGAATTCAATTTGAGATAGATATTCAGCTATTCAAAGGAGAAGAGAAGCGATTATTGTTCTCAGTGGGAGATATGATTTTTTCTTCCTTCCCTGCAATCCATTCTGTACCAACCATTGGCTTGGAAATTACCTTTCAGCATAAATGTATTGTTTATTCCTGTGACACAGAATATAATCCGTTTATCAAAGCCTATCCAAGTATCGATATATTAATTCATGAAGCAACATCGGCTACGGAAAAGTCTGTTAATCATACGAGTATGTTGGAGGTTGTCAATTGTTATTCGCTTGATTTAATTCGAGAGGTAGTCCTGGTTCACCTTAGTGATGGAGAAGATTATGAAGCAGTACGGAATCGCATGAAAGAGCGGGAAAAAATTATCATAGCAGAGGATATGTTAAGGATTGAACTCTAATTGAATACAGAACAAGGACAGAGAATAGGAGATCCCTTGGACATGTTGCATGGTCAGCTTTTGTTTGGCATGCAATTGTTCGAGGGATTTTTAATGTAATGGAGGAAAATATGGACACGATAAAAGGATTTATATTTGACTTGGATGGAACCGTATATTTGGGCAATGAAATGATTAAGGATGCGAATCAGGTTATCGATTATTTGCAGGAAAACGATAAAAAGATACTATTCTTGACGAACAAAACAATTGAATCAAGAGAGAAGTATGTAAAAAAATTACAAGGATTTCAAATGAATGTATCTTTGGAACAAATTTTAAACCCAACTGTTACGTTAATAAATTACTTACGAAAATATCATCCAAACAGTGTGTTGTACATCATTGGTGAGCCGATTATTAAAGACGAATTGACCGCAGCGGGTTTTCAAATCGCAGAGAAGCCTGAGCATACGGATATTGTGATACTTTCATGGGACCGTGATTTTCATTATGATCACTTGAATTTTGCTTATCAGGCTGTGAAGCATGGTGCCGTAACGATTGCAACCAATCCGGATAGAACCTGTCCTTTGGAAGATGGAGATGTACCTGATTGTGCTGGGATGATTGGTGCACTGGAAGGAGTTACGGGGAAACCAATTGATATTCAGATAGGAAAACCTTCCGTACTGACTGTGGAAGCAGCAATGGATGTCATTCAACTGCTACCAGAAGAATGCTTAATGATTGGAGATCGACTGGAAACAGATATTCGAATGGGCGTTGAAGCAGGAATGAAAACAGCGGTTGTTTTAACAGGCATTACAACTGCAACAGGTATTGTATCAGCGCCATGGGAACCGGATTATGTATTGGAATCGGTAGCAGATATTCTTAACCATGACATGAAGAAATAGGGAAGATAATAAGAGCTTGCCTTTTCACATGAAAAAGCAAGTTCTTATGGACTGGTCTATTTTTAAAAATAAAACATACATATAAAGATTGGGGGGATTGGATGGCTTATGTTTCGGAGCTATTTTACCAATATGAAATGTATGTTAAGGTCCTAATAAGTGCCATGCTCGGATTTTTAATTGGCTGGGATCGCACATCTAAAAATAAGCCTGCGGGTTTAAAAACGTATACATATGTTGCAGTTGCGTGTACGTTAATTACAATCGTATCCATTCAAAGTGCAGCATTGTTTAGTGAACCGAATAGTGGGAAAATGATGGACCCGATGCGTTTAGCAGCACAAATTGTATCGGGTTTGGGATTTCTTGGGGCGGGCGTTATTTTAAAAGATGGTTTACAGGTAAAAGGACTAACTTCGGCAGCAATGATTTTCTTTGTCGGCGGCATTGGGATCGGAATTGGTGCTGGCTTTTATGGTATCGTTATTTTTGCTACTTTTATTACATTTATTATTACGAGATTGGGAAATTATTTCGAAGCACATGAGGTGGATCCAGGTATTGGCTTGTTTTTCAATAGGAGACAGCGGGATAGAAAGCGTGAACAGCGGGAAGAAGATTAATCCCCATGCCATGTTGGATGGGGATACCTGAAATATTATAAATCCAAATTCCAAAGCTTCGGGTCACCTGAAGAGACAGCAAGTGCGCCTGCCTCCAGACCATTTAAAATGTCTTGTTTAGATCCAATGAGTCCACCAGCAATGATGGGTAATTTCGTCATTCTAGTCATTTCGTCGATAATAGTAGGCATTAGTCCTGGTAAAGCTTCAATGGCATCTGGTCGGCAATGATGTGCAATATCGACACCTTTATTTAGCGCATTTCGATCGATAAGAAAGAGCCTTTGAATTGTCATTAAGCCTTCCTCTTTTGCGTATTTAATTAAATTGCTTTTTGTTGTAATGATACCGACCGGCTTCCATACCTCGGCTATATATTGGATGGCTCCCTTTGAATTTGCAAGTCCATCAATGAAATCAAAGTGGACAAAAGTTTGCTTTCCTGCCTGCTTTAAACGATCAATATAATGTTTCGTCGTCGTAATGTTTCCAGTTAAAACAAAGACGATATTAGCATTGGATTGAATAGCTGCGTCCAAATCTTTTTTGTTTTTTACAGCTGCAATAACTTGTGATTGTACGATATCGATAATATTGTGATCCATGTGTAAACCCCTTTTCGTATGACGAAGATTGCCCCCAGCATATCATATAATAGGAGAAGAACGGATGAAGTTTAAGTAGAGAATTACTTATTCTAAATATGGTGCAAGTTCGATTAGTTTTTCCTCTGGTAATGTCTTTTCGATTAACGGAAAAATAATACGTTCCTCTTTGCGAACATGGGCTTCAAGCAATTTTCCTAATTCATGCATAATATGAATATCTATGTCTTGAGCATGAAGTAATGTAGCAATTTTTGCCCGGATTTGTATATGCTCCAGCAGCATGTCAATTATTTCCGGACGTCGAATTTCAGCGTATTGTGCAAAAGCTGTTAATAAAATTTCTTCTTCTTCTCTAAAGTGTTCTTGTCCACTCGGCTCCCAAAATTCCTTCAGCTCCTGCCATATTTCTTCCTCTGTTAAACGGCTTTCCGCCGTACCTGCCCGTTTTAGCTTTAATGCAAGATGTAAAGCAATCATATGATGTCTGGAAAGTGGTTTCAATGATTCATGTCGTGGAATTCCTTTGCGCTTTTTATTCAATTCCTCAGCTCCTTGTCTGAAATAGGAATAGGCTTTATTATCTATATGTTATCACACAATGGAACAGGCAGTTTTCCAATTAATCACAGATTAACTGGTTGTAAGCCTTCCACATCAAGCATTTTTGTTGATAACAAGAATTGTATGTGTGTGATCCACAGCCAGTAAAGACCTGATTTGTTCAACTAACAATCTGTGGGGTTTATGTGATCTGAATTGGCATTGTAGAGCGTATAGTAAAACTTTACGTATTCTTAAAAATTGAATAGACGTATTTTGCGCCACAAGGTATAATTATGATGGCGTTATCATCGTTCATATCAATGATTTTATGGGTCGATTGGTTGAATGGGATTTACATATATTGCATTAACATTTAACAATAAAAATGAATCGAATGTAGGAAGAAAACATGAACGGAAACACGTTATTAATCATATCCATCTTAGTTATAGGTATTGCTTTAACGTTTGCAATTGTATATATCGGTACGCAGATGAAAGAGTTAATTATGTATCTCAGAATCGTTACAGAGCAAATGAACTTCATCTGGATGTTAAAATGAAAAACATGGATGAATCATTTCAATAATCGAGTAGTGAGGAGATATCTCCAACTACTCGATTTTTTGTACACAAAATAGCCAGTTTTGACTTTTTATTTGGAAGGTTTATTTTTTGAAAATGGGACAAAATAACGGTTGAGGCTAGTAGGATAAAGACTGCAATCATGCCGTCGCTGTTCCAAAGGTTTTTTGCCTTAGAATTGGATGAAGGAGGGATGAGCATGACTTCGAATGATAATAGACACGACCGCCGTGATCGTAAAAATAATCGTAACAATCAAAACAGAAATCAAGAAGTCAATAACGTAGAATTTGCCAATGAGAATGAATTTTTGGATGGCAACCATTTGCGTGATGACGAACAAAGACGTAATCGAGAAAATGACAAGCGTAATCACCGTTAATTGGGTGGCGCAACCGGCTGGGGTGTTACAAATCCCGGCTGGTTTTTTTATTATATTTTTCACAGATTAACTGGCTGTAAGCCCCCCACATCAAGCATTTTTTGTTGATAAGAGGAATTGTAAGTGGGGAATCAACAGCCAGTAAAGGCCTGATTGGTTCAACTAACAATCCGTGGTGAAGAGCGAAAAACCCCACTGATTGAAGTCTCACTCTAATTATCCGGAATGGGGATTTATAATATTTCTTGTCGAAAAGCGGGTAAACATGAGAAAATGGTTGTAATATATAATCAAGTACGTGTTGAATGGTGTAGTTTTATTTTTGTATGATGGATGCCATTTAACAAGAAATGGTTGGAGGAGCTGAAGGTAGTGGATGACAGTCTCGCATTACATACCGATTTATATCAAATAAATATGGCGGAGACGTATTGGGCAGATGCGATGCATGAACGAAAGGCAGTTTTTGAATTATATTTTCGTAAGCTTCCTTTTGGAAATGGTTTTGCGGTCTTTGCAGGGTTAGAAAAGGTTATAAATTATTTGCGAAGCTTTCGTTTTTCTAAATCTGATTTAGCATATCTTCGCGAGCTTGGCTATCGGGAGGACTTTTTAAATTATTTAAAGAACCTGCGTTTTCGGGGAGATGTATATGCCGTTCAGGAAGGTGAAATTGTGTTTCATAATGAGCCTTTGATTCGAGTAGAAGCATCATTGGCAGAAGCACAATTGATTGAAACAGCACTGCTTAACATGGTGAATTACCAGACGCTTATCGCGACAAAAGCTGCAAGAATGAAGCATATTGTTGGTGACCAAACGCTTATGGAATTTGGTACAAGAAGGGCACAAGAGATGGATGCAGCAATTTGGGGTACAAGGGCAGCGTTTATTGGCGGCTTTCAAGCTTCAAGTAATGTCCGGGCAGGGAAATTATTTGGTATTCCTGTGGCTGGTACTCACGCGCACTCTATGATTCAGGCATATCAAGATGAATATACAGCATTTTACAAGTATGCAGAACGCCATCAAGATTGTGTATTCCTCGTGGATACATATGATACTTTAAATTCCGGTGTACCCCATGCAATTCGGGTAGCAAAGGAATTTGGTGATCGTATTAACTTTAAAGGGATTCGTTTGGATAGTGGTGATATGGCGTATTTATCAAAGCAAGCTAGAAAGATGCTCGATGAAGCTGGTTTTCCGGAAGCAAAAATTTACGCCTCTAGTGATTTAGATGAGAACACCATTTCCAGTTTACAGGCACAGGGCGCCAAAATTGATGTATGGGGTGTTGGGACCAAGCTGATTACGGCCTATGATCAACCAGCGCTTGGTGCAGTATATAAACTCGTTTCGATTGAAGACGAACAAGGCCAGATGCGTGATACAATTAAAATTTCCGGTAATCCGGAAAAGGTGACGACACCAGGTATGAAAAGACTGTATCGCATCATTCAGAATTGCACCAATCGCGCGGAGGGAGATTATATTGCAATGGCGGACGAACACCCGGAAGAAGAAGAGCGTTTGCATATGTTCCATCCGGTGCACACATATATTAGTAAATATGTAACGGACTTTAAGGCGATTGATTTGCATCATCCTATTTTTGTGGATGGAGAGCTTGTGTATCATACGCCAGTTTTAACGGAGATTCAAAACTATGCGACCGCACAGCTTGAACTATTTTGGGAAGAATATAAGCGGACGGTAAATCCTGAGGAATATGCCGTTGATTTAAGTCAACGAGTATGGGATAACAAAATGGAAAATATCCATCGAATTCGAACAAAAGTGAAACAAATGAACCATGAGGAATAAAGACCGCAAGCTCCAAGTGGATGGAGCTTGCGTTTACTGCTTATCTGATTCTTTTTTTGGTTCTTCTGTTTGATCCTGAATAAGATCTGTAGTGGACTTTTTAAATTCATGTAATGTTTGCCCGGCAGCTCTGCCAATTTCCGGCAGTTTTTTTGGTCCGAAAACAATTAGGGCGATTACGATGATTAGAATCAAACCAGGAATCCCGATATTCGCTATACCCATGTCATCACCTTCTTTGAGGGAAATACAAATCCATTCATAAGCTTTTGTGAATAGTTTTTCCGTTTGTAGCTGAAATATGCGTTAGCTGATACTGAAATGGGCTAGTGACAAATAACTTTTTATAGAAATAGAGACAAGGAAGTGAAGAAATTGTTTAAAATATTTTCAAAAGGCCTGCTTATTTTTTGCATGATTTTATTCTTAGCCGGCTGTAATGGTTTGGATTTATTAGGTGAAGACGATGGACAAGCTGGTGAATCTGGTCAACAAGAAGTAACAGATATCGATGATTTAACAGATACTGATCATTTTAGGCATGGTGCTTTAGAGCATATCCTAGAAGGGGAAATTAATCGTAAAGGCCAAGCGGTTGGCTTTCATTATAGTCGTTTGCCATCGAAAAAAGGAGAAATATTGGATGGAACAGAAACAGACCCAGATGAACAAGGGGTTTATGAAGCACAGGTTGAAGTAGAGGGAGTTGCTAAAAAGTCTAATCGAGGTTTTTCTACTTTTTTTCCGGATGAATGGGATTCCCAAGATGTTGTAGATGCTATTAACGAAGCATATGAAGCGAGTGAGTGGTTATCAGGGAACACTTATCAAGGGCTCTCGAAGGATGGTGTGACCATTCAAATGTATTTGGATGAACAGGAAAGGATTATTTCAGCATTTCCTGTCTATGAAGGAGACTGAACATGTATCAAATAAAAGAAGTAGTTCTACGTAATCAACATCATGAAAAAAATATACTTGTAATTGAATTTGATCAACCGGAAATGGCCATTGTCGGTGAATTTCTGATGACAGATGCGGCGCTTGCTGACCATGCAGCACTGAATGAAATCAATCAGGTTCTGTCGGGAGAAAAGACAACTGCGGAATTCAGTGGCAATCGCTGTGCCCTTTCCATTGGTCAGGATACAACTACCATCACTGATTTATTCGATGCTGCTGACGGTATTCCTGTCTATAACGACTATGAAATAAAAACGGACACCTTGCGAGGTTTAATCCGGATGTGGTTAGATAAGCTGCAAGCATTTAAAAAAGACCAGCATTAACGCATATATTGGAAACCTTCTTCGTTTAACAAACGTATATCAGATGGAGAGGGGATTGATGGGGATGGCATATGATTATACATTTAAAGATGTGTTATTTTTTCGCGAAAGGCAACAAATCGATGTCCAAAATGAAACCGGAGATTTTGTCGGCTCCATTGTCAGAACAAGTGAAGAAGCTAAAAGGCAGCATGTTCGTAAAGGGACTTTTTATGCGTTTATCGGGCTAGATGGCGATAGTAGATGTTCTATAAGTGTGGAAAAGCGGGGACTTGCCAGCTTAAAAGGTTACAGCTATTTCATGAATGATCAAACGACGGAACAAACTTACCAACTGGCAGATGTTCCAGTAGCAATATACTTGTACTTTCATATCAAAGGTAAAATAAAAGGTATGACATTTGAGGCGTACCAAGACTGGGACGAAAGCATTGTTCTCAAGCTGAACAAAGAAAAGTTTGCAGCGATTTCGTTTAATGAACACACGTTTCAAGTCGATATTCAAATAATAAAGGAAGTTGACTCTTTTTTTGTTAGTCCGGCTTTTTTATCCCTTATTTACTGCATCTTTCGGATGTATGACATAGAACGAGAAATCATTGATCAAGCATTAGATTTGTTATAGTAGCTGCTAAATATATATAAATGTCATTCCCCATATTCTATCATGCGAAATGGGGAATGACTTGTTTACCTATTTTTAAAAATATCTTTAAAGTATGGGGCTGCCTTCAGCATCATTCCGCCATACCAAAACATTTCTCCATCGACAATGATCGGTTCTACCTCAGGCAGCAACGATTTAAATTCGTCTATATGCTTTTCTCGAAAGGGATATGGCTCTGTCGCTAGTAATAAATAATCCAAATTGGCCCGTTTTAAATCCTCTATCTCAATAGCGGGATAGCGACCATCTATTTCCTTGAAAGGGTTGTAAAAGCCGAGCATTTCCAGTAAGGAATCAATGTAAGTATTGCTGCCAACAACCATATAGGGCTTTTTCCAAATGACATACGCTGCTCTTTTACCGTTTGCCTTCGGTAGTAATTGAAATTGTTGTTTGATCTGTTCTTGTAAATGATTGGATTCTTTTTCTCTGGCAGTTATTTTTCCCAAATCATTCATCATTCGAAAGGCATCTTCATAGGTCTGAATTTCAAACACATAAACAGGGTAATGTTTTTCTAATGTCTCCACCATTTCTTTCGTGTTTTCTTCTTTTTCTGCAATGATTAAATCTGGATGTAGTTCATGAATACGATCCAGCTTCATATCTTTTGTGCCACCAACGTTAATAATTGGTTTCACCTTTTCCTTTGGGTGAATACAAAAGCGCGTCCTACCTACAATTTGATTATCTAATTGCAGATGGAACATTGTTTCTGTAATGGCCGGGCAAAGGGAAACGATTCTTTTCTGTGGATGAGGTAAGGAGATGGTTCTATCTAGATGATCTGTCCAATTTTTCATATCAATTCCTCCCATCAAAGTTTACTTGACTACAGTTTACCGTACTATATTCTCCTTGTCATGTTGTGAAAAAATAGGTATTTTTAGCTATCTTTTGCAGGCGTTTATGTAGGGAGAGATGCTATAATGATGAAAGAAGTTAACATAAAATATAGATAGAGGATTGGTTTAATGAGGGCATTGGCGAGAATAGTAACAAAAGGTTATAAATATATTGTTATCGTATGGGCGGTTTTTGCAGTAGTTATGGCTTTGTTCGCCATTCGATTACCGTCTATGCTGGAAGGCGATGGATTTGAAATGGATGGTGAACATGCGAAAGTAATGGATACCGTTTCCGATACATTTGATATGCCAGCAGAGACGATGTTTCTTGTATTTGAAGAAATTCCAGATGAGCAAATTACTTCTACTCTAGATCGAGTTGAAGCATTAAATGAAACGAAGGAAATTATTTCACCACTGGATGACGACTCACTACGTAAGGATGACATTGCTTATGCCATGCTTCATTTCGATAATGACCAGGAAGATATGAATGCTGTGGTGGATGATATTCGTGCTGCAGTTGGAGATGAAAAAGGAATTACCTTAACCGGAAAATCTGCAATTACGAAGGATATTAATGCAGCAAGCCAAAAAGACTTGGTGAAGGCAGAGGCAATTGGACTTCCTATTGCAATCATTGTCTTGTTATTGGCATTTGGAACGGTAGTAGCATCTTTTATTCCACTAATTATTGGTATTGCTGCAGTTATATCATCATTTGGTATTTTAACAATTGTAGGTGGACATATTGATCTTTCTATCTTCGTACTGAATATTATACCGATGCTTGGTCTTGCATTAAGTATAGATTTCGCCTTACTGTTTATTAGCCGTTACCGTGAGGAAAGAAAGAAACAAAATGAACAGGCTGTTTCAGTGACGATTCAAACGGCGGGACGTTCGGTATTGTTTTCTGCTTTTTGTGTGTTTATTGGACTTGGTGCCATGATGCTGATTGACGTAGCTATTTTTAAAAACATTGCATTGGGCGGTATGATTGTCGTATCGATGGCTGTGTTAGCCTCTGTGACGTTATTGCCTTCTGTGCTGTTATTGATTGGGGATCGAATTGATAAATGGCAGGTTATTCGTCTGAAAAAGAACGGCAAAGATGGCTGGCGCAGATTTGCTTTTGGGGTGATTAAGCGACCTATTTTAATTACCTTTGTGGCATTATTGGTATTGGGAATTGCTTTAATCCCGGTGAAAAATATGGACTTGACCATTCCACAGATTGATTCCTTGCCAAAATCATATGATACACGTGCAGCCTATGAAAAAATGGAAAAAGAATTTGACTTAGGTGACCAGTCGACCGTATTTATTTTAGCTGATCGGAAAGATGGCTGGGATCATACGGATGGTTGGGAACATATGGAAGAGCTCGTTCATGAATTAGAAAAGGATTCGCTCGTAAAAGAAGCTTCAAATGTATTTGATTTGGCAGGATTATCGGCTGCCGAATGGGAACAGGCCTGGGATTCTCCGATGAAGGAAACAGATTTGGAACCGCTATGGGATAATTTTGTTCAAAAGGACCAGTTGTTAATACCAGTTACACTGGATGCTTCCGGTGATTCGGATGCTGCGCAGGATTGGGTAAGAGAAGTGAAGGATAATTCAGTTGATAGCACATTGCTTGCGGGTGGAGAGGCAAGATTTAACCAGGAGATTTTTGATGAAATAGCCGATAAAATCTTTCTAGTTCTTTCCGTGATTGTTGCGACAACCTTTTTGGTACTGATGATTGCCTTCCGCTCCATCTTAATTCCTGTCAAGGCGATTTTGATGAATGTAATTGGTTTGGCGTCAACTTTTGGGATTCTCGTTTATATTTTTCAATATGGACATTTTGGTCTCACACCGGGTACGATTGCCTTAATTATTCCGGTCATTGTTTTTAGTCTTGTATTTGGTTTGAGCATGGATTATGAAGTGTTTTTAATTTCTCGTATGCAGGAAGAATACGCCAATACGTTGAATAATGACCATGCAACCGTGGAAGGGCTAGCAGTTACAAGTAAAATCATTACTTCTGCAGCTTTAATAATGATTGTACTGACGGGTGCTTTTGCGTTTACCGATGTCATGCCAGTCAAACAAATTGGAGTTGGAATTGCAATTGCGGTTGCGATTGATGCTACGATTATCCGGTTGTTACTCGTTCCAAGCCTTATGAAGCTGTTTGGTAAATGGAATTGGTGGCTGCCATTTCGAAAAGGTGAATATAAAGCTGGAAAATGGCATGGTTAACAAATAAACAAGGGGTGCATTGCTGCAACCCTTGTTTTACATCTTTCTTAAATAAATATGCAGGCTAGACTTGCAGTAATTGACAAAGAACTAAACAAATCGTTAAAGTGTCATTTGTTTAAAAAAACACTAAAATAAATCTATTATATAAGTAGCAAATTGATTTGGTATTGCTGGATTTTGAAGCCATCCAGTATTACATGGCAAGATGAAAAAACAGATAAGCCAAAAATGAGACATAAACATATTTTACGAGGGGGGAACAAACATGAAAATTATTCATACTGCAGATTGGCATCTTGGAAAAATTGTTCAAGGTGTTTATATGACAGAAGATCAACAATACATATTGGATCAATTTGTCAAAGCTGTAGAGAAAGAGCAGCCGGATGTTGTCATCATTGCAGGGGATTTATATGATCGTGCAGTACCACCAACAGAAGCAGTACATTTGTTGGATGATGTCTTAAAACGCATAGTGCAAAGCTTGCATATCCCGGTGCTAGCAATTGCAGGAAACCATGATAGCCCAGCGAGATTGGATTTTGGCAGCAGCATGATGAAGGCAAACGGGCTTCATATGGTAGGAAGATTTGATAAAAATCAGCAGCCAGTTATACTGCATGATGATTATGGTGCAGTTCATTTTCACCTAGTCCCATACGCAGACCCGAGCGTTATTAGACAGGAGTTGCGAGACGACACAATCCGTAGTCATCATGATGCAGCGCATGCCATTGTTCGTCATTTATTGGCAAATCGTGATGAACAAGCACGTCATGTTTATATCGGACATTTATTTGCTACGCCATATGGGGAAGCAGAAGAGAATTCAAGTGATTCTGAACGACCGCTTTCCATTGGTGGTGCAGAATATGTCGATGCTAGAATCTTTTCTCCATTTCATTACTCGGCTTTGGGACATTTACACCAGGCCCATTATGTTGGAGAGGAAAAAATACGTTATGCTGGTTCGATTTTAAAATATTCCATTTCTGAGGAACGTCACCAGAAGGGATATCTTGTAGTTGAATTAGATGATCAAGGAAATACAGAGATTGAAAAAAGATTGCTAGAACCGAGAAGGGATATGCGAACCATTGAGGGTACAATTGATGAAATCTTAGCTCACCCAATTTGTGATGATTATGTGTTTGTAACATTGCTTGACGAAACTCCTGTCTTGTCACCAATGGAAAAAATACGAACCGTATATCCAAACGCTATGCATGTTGCAAGAAAAAATTACAAGCTTGAAATTGCTGCAACAAGTATACCGGATAAAAAAACGCAGCTCAGTGAGCTTGAATTATTCCAGGCCTTTTATAAGGAAATTATAGGACAACCGGCATCCGCAGAAACAGAAACCCTATTTAAAGACGTGTTAACAGATTTACTACGCGAGGAAAAATAGAAATCATACGAAGACTGTAAAGGGGTGCTATTTGTGAAACCAGTTCAACTAAAAATGACCGCATTTGGTCCGTATAAAGATACGGAAATAATTGATTTTCAGGAGTTGAAAGAACAGCGTTTGTTTGTCATATCTGGAAATACAGGAGCGGGGAAAACGACCATATTTGACGGGATTTGTTTTGCATTATATGGAACGGCTAGTGGACAAGATCGCGAAAACAATTCTATGTTAAGGAGTGATTTCGCAGCCGATGATGTTCATACAGCCGTTGAATTCATCTTTCAGTTAAAAGGAAAGACATATCGCATTCTTCGTCAGCCTGGCCATGTCAAGCAAGGCAATAAGACAAAGACTGGTGAAAGATATGAGTTATTTCAACTTGATGGGGACAATGAGGTTTCCATTGTGGACCGACAAATTGTCTCTGAAATAGATAAAAAAATAGAATCGCTTATTGGTTTAACACAGGATCAATTTAAACAAATTGTCATGCTTCCACAAGGGGAATTTCGGAAACTATTAACCTCTCAAACAGAAAACAAAGAAGATATTCTAAGACGGTTATTTAAAACAGAACCCTATAAAGTCATTATTGAAAGTCTCAGAAAACGCAAAAATAGTTTACAGCAAGCCTTTCAGCAAGAGTCTCATACAAGAGATACGTTGATACAGCAGCTAACAGGAATTTTACCAGTTCGTGAGGATGGTGTACTGTTTCAAGTGCTTGCAGAGGAGCATTATAACACGAATCAGGTAATGGATGCTCTTCAGGCTGAAATTGCGTATTATGAAAAGCAAATTACGCTGGATCAGCTTGCGTATGAAAGAGCTTACGAAGCACATCATAAAAAACAAACAGAATTACATGAAGCAAATGCTTGGAATCAACGTTTCGATGAGTTGGAACAAAAGAAAAAAAACTATGCAGCATTGCAGCAGCAATTGCCAACCTATGAGCAAAAAGAGAAGGAATTAAAAGCAGCAGAACAGGCACAAGGATTGATACCTTATGAAGAACGCGTAAAAGAATGGCGTCAATCGGAAAAGCAAGTAGCGGAAAGACAGCAACAGGCAGAACATACTTTCAAGCAAGCAGGAGATAAATTTAAACAGACTGAAGCTGCCTTCACAAAAGCAGAAGCGCAAAAGCCTGAACGTGAAGAAGCAGCACGAAGGTTGGAGTGGCTCCGTTCACTAAAACCGATGGTACAGGAATTAGACAAAAACAAACAACAATTAATTCAACTGGAAAAAGACAGCCAAACTGCAGCAAATCAATTGGAACAATCTAAAAACCAGGAGCAAAAGGTCAAGGCGCAACTCCAAACAAATGAAACAGAGCTTCGTAAGCTCGAAAACGCCTTATCGGATTGGAATGATAAACATCAATCCCTTACTGCATTAAGAGAGCAAGCGAAGACGTTAAAATCCTTTTTAGATTGGCAAGAAAAAGGAGTGCTACTTCAGAAAAATCGTACAATGGAGCAACAGGCTTATACCGTAGAAAAAGAGGGGTATCAGCAGCTTGAGACCCAATGGTTATCCAATCAAGCCGCAGTGCTGGCTGCTCATCTGCATGACGGAGAGGCTTGTCCTGTATGTGGAAGCAGTTCCCATCCAAATCGTGCCACTTCCACAACAGCAACGATAACAAAAGATACATTAGATCTAGCTAAAAAGCAGTTAGAGAAAAAGGAGCAAGCTTATCGAGAAGCTGAAGCAAATGTAAAATCAAATCAAACGATGCTTAAGGATTTGGAACAACAAATCATCGCATATGGGTTTCAATCGAGTCAGGCTCGTGTATCTTATGATCAGATAACGGTGAAGGGGAAGCAGCTGAAGCTAGAAGTAGAAGCGCTGGAGGAGAAGCAAAAGCAACGCAAGAAGCTAAATGCTTCACAGGAACAATTGGAACAGCATCATAAGCAATTACAAGTACAACTGGAGAAACTAACAACGGAGCATCAGACTTTGCAAAATCATTATGCATCCCATCTAGCGGTCTATCAAGAAAGGCTGAAACAAATACCATCGGAAATACAGCAGCTTTCTGATTTGGAAAAGCAATTCCAAGCAACTGGGCATACAGTAAAGCAATTAAACACGATTTGGGAAAATGCCCAGAAGCATTACCATGATTCTAAAGAAGCGAAGACGAAGGCCACGACTCATTTGGAGCATCTCATTGCACAGATGAAAGAGACAAAGGAACGGCGCCAGCAGGTCGAAACACAATTTTCTGCAGCCATTGCTAAAGCGGGTTTTGAGTCGGAAAAAGCATATGAACAGGCACGTCTTACGGATGAGGATAGATTAAAGCTGCAGCAAACGATTGATGTATTCAAACAGAATCTATCTCATACGAATGCGCAGATAGAAGAATTGCAGCAAGTATTGAAAGGGAAAACGAAGGTTGATTTAACAGAACTGGAACAAGCTGTGAATGAATTGAAACAATACTATGAAGCTGCCTTAAATAAACGCAATCAATCGAGGGAATATAAAAAATCTGCCGCCGCTTTTTATGAAAGAATCATTCAGGCAACAAAGCAATTGGCAGAAACGGAGAAACAGCTAGGAATTGCTTCGGACTTATATGACGTCATTCGCGGTAATAATAGCCAAAAGGTGTCATTGGAACGATATTTACAGATTGAATACTTGGAACAGATTATTGAAGCGGCAAATGAGCGATTGCGCCATATCTCCAATGGACAATTCCATCTGATTCGTAGTGAACGCCAAGAATCACATGGACGCCAAAGTGGTCTAGGCTTAGACGTCTATGATGCATATACCGGGCAAACCCGCGATGTAAAAACATTGTCAGGCGGGGAGAAATTTAATGCTTCGCTCTGTCTAGCATTAGGTATGTCAGATGTGATTCAAAGTTTTCAAGGTAATATTTCTATTGAAACGATGTTTATTGATGAGGGCTTCGGTTCTTTGGATGAGGAATCCTTGAATAAAGCAATTGATACTTTAATTGATTTACAACAATCCGGACGTCTAATTGGAGTCATTTCCCACGTGCAGGAGCTGAAAAATTTATTCCCAGCTGTATTGGAAGTTAAAAAACTTCGCGAAGGATATAGTGAAACAAGATTTATTTTAAAATAAAATAGGCTGATCATCTACCTGTCTTCAAATGTATGTTAAGAAGGCAGGTTTTTTAATGGCATTTAAGATATTTAATATAAAAACAGAGTAGTCCTTTTGCCGTGTGAATGGGCAAGTTTTATCTTTCTTTAGTCCTGTTTTTTTGATTGTTCGTTTTAACAAATGAAATTAGAACGCTCTTTTGTTTGTTTTTTTAATTTAGGTGGGCATTTACTATCATTTTTATTTCTTGTCTAAGAAACTACTAGCCTTTATATGGTCTATATATAACGGGAATAGAAGAATATGACAATCTTTTTACTAGAATGTTACAACGATTACCTACCATTCACCTAGACCGCATTTGTGCGTTATCTAGTACGAATGATTCAATTTGGAATATTCAGTTTTGCCTCGACAGTATTCGACACCTATTAGCCTCATTTTGCCATATAGTGAAGGTGGACA
>NZ_QTSZ01000018.1 GCF_003730295.1 Ornithinibacillus gellani | reverse complement strand
TTTCTAAGGTAGGGTAACTTGTTTATGATTAAATTTTGCTCAATTCTGTCTGATGTTTGTGTTTATATTCCATCGGCGTTAAATAATCCAACGATCCATGAATTCGAATATTATTAAACCAATTCACATAATCGAAAAGTTCAAGGTCAAGTGCTTGTTGACAAGGGAAATTGGTGCCGTTCACAAACTCTGTCTTAATAGTCTTAAACATTGCTTCAGCGACGGCGTTGTCGTAAGGCGACCCCTTTTCACTCAGGGATCGTTTAATCCCAAAAGCATCCAGTGCCTCGTCGATGAACTGATTTTTAAACTCATTGCCACGATCTGTGTGAAATATTTCAAGTCGGTTTAGATTGTATGGTACGGATGCAAAAGCACGCTGAACTAACGCTGCGGTCTTATTAGGCCCAGCACTAAAGCCAATGATTTCACGATTATATAAATCTACTAAAATACAGATGTAATGCCATTTTCTATCAACCCGAACATAGGTCAAGTCGCTAACAACTACTTTTAATTCCTGATCTTGATTAAATTCTCGATTCAATACATTGCTGATTTCAGATTCATTACAAGTTGATTTTGTTGGTTTGAATTGGGCTACAGTGTACTTAGATACAAGACCTTGTTCTTTCATAATTCGACCAATACGGCGACGGGAAACAGTCCAGCCAAGCTTTTCAAGTTCCTTTTTGATTTTTCTTTGACCATAAATACTACGGCTTTTTTTGAAGATATCCACAACTAAAATTGTCAGTTCTTCATCATTGTTTTCACGTTCTTTTGCTTCATAGTAATACGTACTTCTTGGAATTTGTAGGACGTCACACATTGCTGATACCGAGTATTTGTGAGCATTATTGCGAATCACATCTACTTTCGTCCCATGATCAGCGCGGCTTGCTTTAAAATATCATT
>NZ_QTSZ01000019.1 GCF_003730295.1 Ornithinibacillus gellani | reverse complement strand
ACAAAGATACTTCTATAATAACATAGTACTAAATAGTACTCAATATTTTATTTTAAAATTTGACAAAAAAATAAAGCCATCACTGGCTCTAAGGGCAATTTATTATTAGTTAGGTGTCAAACTCCCGGATGGCGGTCGCCACCGTCCTTACGCTATCAATAACGTAAGGAATACTCCGGAACGTAATTCGTCATCAAATATTTACCGATTCACACCACCACCGGCTCTCTTAGAAAGGGATTTGATTAACTACTTCATTCTTTCATCGTATAACAAATTTTATGCTATTCATTATTCTTAACACAAATTCTAGACGTTTGCAATCCTTTTGAATAAATGATACCCCTGCATTTTCCATTGTGATATAATGAAGACTGGAATTTTAGGAGGTTTTACTATTGAAAGTGAAAGAATTTTTTCATACCTTTTGGTCGAAAGTAAAAACAACCTGGACTACAGGTAAAATACAACGTTCTAGCCGTATTACCTACGATGTCGTTTGGAATATTATATTATTTTTTATTGTCGTTGGTTTTATTGGACTATTCCTGGGTTTAGGGGTTGGCGCAGGATATTTTGCTTCCCTTGTAAAGGATGAACCAATTCGAAGCTATGAAAGTATGGAAAAAGATATTTACAATTATGAAGAAACATCAAAACTATACTTTGCCGACAGTAAATATATCGGTGATATCCGTTCTGATTTGCATCGTGAAGAAGTTCAGCTAAAAGATATTTCAAAAACCCTGCTAGATGCAGTCATTGCAACAGAGGATGAATACTTTACAGAGCATAAAGGTGTTGTACCGAAAGCGATAGTTCGCGCTATTATTCAGGAAGCGACCAATTCCCAGACAAAAACAGGTGGTAGTACACTTACACAACAAATTATTAAAAACCAAATTCTCACCAATGAAGTATCCTTTGATCGTAAGGCTAAAGAAATTCTACTAGCCCTTAGACTGGAAAGATTCTTTACAAAAGATCAAATACTGGAAGCTTATTTAAATATTATCCCTTATGGAAGAGATGCGTCTGGTCAAAATATCGCTGGCATTCAGACCGCTTCCAAAGGAATATTTAATGTGGATGCAAAAGATTTAAATCTGCCCCAGGCAGCATTCTTAGCTGGTCTACCACAAGGTCCATCGATTTACACACCTTTCCAAAATTCTGGAAAGGTCAAGAAAAAGAAAGCTCTTCAGCCTGGAATCAATCGAATGAAAACTGTTTTGAAACGCATGCTCGACGCAAAATATATTTCTAAAAAAGAATACGATGAGGCAATAGCTTACGATATTACGAAAGATTTTAGAAAGAAAATGAAAAATCCGCATGATACCTATCCATATTTAACCGATGAATTGGAAAAACGTGCGATTAAAATCCTAACAACTGTACTGGCAGAGAAAGATGGTCACTCTGCGAAGGATCTTGCAGATGACGATAAGCTAAAAAAACAATACATGATACTTGCTGACCGCAGCTTACGCATGGATGGCTATAAAATACACTCTACAATTGATAAGAAGATTTATAATGCCATGCAAAAAGCAGCCAAAGAATATAAATACTATGGTCCAGATCGAACGTATCAAGAAAAGAATGCGGAAACTGGAGAAATGGAAACAAAGAAAGATCCTGTACAAACTGGAATTGTCATGACTGAAAATAATACCGGTCGCATACTTGGTTTCGTCGGTGGAAGAGAATATAGTCTGGAAGATCAAGTGAACTATTCTGCATCCAGACGACCAGTTGGTAGTACGATTAAACCATTACTCGTTTATGCAGCTGCAATTGAACTAGGTAAGGTCCAACCAGGTACACCGATTGCAGATTACAAGCGTAGCTTTCCAATCCCTGGACAAAAACCATGGACACCGAGTAACTATGTAAGTACTGGGTATTACGGAATTGTCCCAGCACGGGAAGCACTTGCCCAGTCCTATAATTTATCTGCTGCATCAACATATGTTGATATCATTGATCAAAATCCTGCAGAGAAGTTTTTGGAAAAGATGAATTTCCGTCTCAGCCCTGCAGATTATTCAAACCTGTCTGCATCAATTGGTGGAACAACATATGGTGCATCTGTTGAAGAAAATACAATGGCGTTTTCGACACTAGCTAATAATGGGGATTTTATTAAAGGTTCTATGATAGATAAAATCGTCTCCAAGGATGGAGATGTTATCTATGAATATAAACCGAAAAAAGTGCAAGTATACTCCCCACAAACGAGTTATTTAACACTCGACATGATGCGTGATGTTATTCGTAGTGGAACAGCAACTTATTTGAACGGCTATTTAAACAATTCAGGTGTAGACTGGGCCGGTAAAACCGGTACATCTCAGGACCACCAGGACGCATGGTTTGTCGGTTTCAATCCAAATGTCACCATCGGAGCCTGGATTGGCTATGATAAGAACTTTAATTTAAAAGAATCCTGTGTCGGTTGCAGTATGAACCACACGCAAAGAATTACGAAGCTTTGGGCAGATATTGTCAACGCTACTTCAAAGGTCAACCCAGAATTAGTGGCTACAAAGGATAAATTTAAACGTCCAGATGGAATCGTAGAAAGAAGCTATTGCTTAATTTCTGGTATGCTACCTTCAGATTTATGTAAGAAAGCTGGACTGGTACGCTCAGACCTGTTCAACGTAAAACATGTACCGAAAAAGACAGATGACAGTCTCATTTCAGGAAGTTATGTGACCGTTAATGGAAAATCAGTACCTGCAGGCCCAAAGACCCCTTCTGAATTCGTCAAGGGAGATGGCTTAGCATTTAACCCAGAATTCCTAAAACGAAAAGGCTATGATAAGCTGAACGATATTTCCGAGCTATATCCAAGAACGAATCGTCATCTATGGGAAAAAATAGGAGCACCAGGTGGGAAAGTGAACAGTGGTACACTCAAAGACGATGGTAAAGCCCCTGGCGTACCCGTATCGGCTAAAGCCTCAGGTTCAACACTTAACTGGGGAAAATCAGGAAGTAATGATGTAGTTGGCTATCGCATTTATCGAGCAGATAAACCCGGTAGTGCGTTCCAATTAATAGGACATACAACTGGCACTAGTTATTCTATTTCCAGTGGAGCAGCATTATATCATGTGAAAGCAGTGGATTACTTTGGACGTGAATCCAAGCCATCAAATGAAGTAAAGCTAGGCACATTTGATGATGGCAAAGACAAAGAGAAAGAGAAAAAAGAAAAGGAAAAAGAAAAAGAGAAGGAAAAAGAGAAAGAACCTGAAGATGATAAAGGAAAAGATGATGGTGGCAATAACGATGGTGAAGATGGAGAAGAGGATGAAGAAGATATCGACATCATTGGTTTTAACAAGCAACATTCAAAATAGTATTCGTGGCAAAAAAGAAGAGGACTTCAACATGTTGACATAAGAAAACATGAAAAAACCTTATAAAATAAACATTCATAGGCAGTATTCAAGTGGGATTTGTACAAAATTTAATCTTATAGTATTTAATTAAAAGAATTATGCTTCAAATGCATATTTGATATTAGCCGAAAAAACTAGATGAATGATTACAATAAAGCTGCTTTTATGCTTGCACATGTCACTGTATTAACCAAAGGCTAAAGGCTGCCCAAGGCAGCGGTGTGCGAAGCGAAAACCGCTGTTTTGGGCGAAGCCTGCGTGGCGATAGCCACGCTTTAACCCCCCGTATCTAACAGGGGGGTAGAAAAACATTAAAAAACAGAAAAAAAGAGCTAAAAACCCAATAGGAACAAAGGTTTGAAGCAGTTTATGAAAATGTCAACTTTTCCTTTATAGTTGACATCTTTTTATCTACTAAACAAATGGATACAAATAACGTATTCGTATGAATGAAAGAGAAACAAAAAAATATCTGTATGGCTATTTGCAATTTATATTCGTGAAACGAGATGATGCAGAGTTATATTAAAGGCATTACAAAAATTGAAAGACTAAGATCCCTTTATTTTTACTCTTTTTAATCTTTATAAATTAATAATTTGGATACTAACTTTAATTTTGTATTTGCACGGGACTGAACATATATACGGCTTGAACAATAAAATCCAAGACAACAAATTTTTTGGCTATTTCGAATTATTATTATACTGGACTTTTTGGACAATCTCTCATAACATTACAAATGTGCAGATACATCAAAGATTTATTTTCTTCATACACCAATTAATCAATGAATATATTATCTGGTTCTTTTTTGTTTTAATAAATAATGCCACAACCATACTAAGAATGCTACTGTAGCCATACTTCCACCGATCACACATATGCCCAGCCATCCCCAACGTTCCCATGCTGCTACACCAACTGCTGAGCCAAGAGCTCCCCCTATGAATGAACTAACCATATATACAGTGTTCAATCTACCTTTTGCTTCAGCAGACAAACTATAAATGCGAGTCTGATTTGAGATATGGGTACCCTGATAACCCAAATCTAACAGAACAATTCCAATAATTAGCCCCAAATGCCAGGTTCCAAACAATCCAAATAATACGTACGACAACAATACGATTACGGTCATCAAACCGACTATCATTTGGGAACTGAATCGATCGCTTAATTTACCGACCACAGACGTTGTCACAACTCCGACCACACCAATCAAGCTAAACACCCCGACCATGGAACTACCATACTGATAATGTGGACCTTCTAAAAAGAAAGTTAGCGTCGTCCAAAAGGCACTGAACGAGCCAAACATCAATGCACTTATCAAGGCTGCTTCACGAAGTGTACGCTCTTGTACAATCAATTTTTTGATAGAACGCAGTAATTCCAAATAGGATAATTTCACCTTAGGCTTAAGTGTAGGCAAATAGCGGTACAAAACATAAGTCAATAGAAACATCAGCAAAGATGCAAAACCAAACATAACGCGCCAGCTAAATAACTCTCCGATAAAACCAGCCACTGCTATTGCCAGCAAGATACCAATTAAGAGACCACTCATCACACTTCCAATTACTTTCCCTCGTTGATATGGAGATGCAAGTTCTGCCGCAAACGGCACAATAATTTGTGGAGACACTGTAGTAAAGCCAACCATAAAGCTGGCTATATACACACTGTACAGATTTTGGGCAGTCGCTAAAAAGATCAGAGCCAGTCCAACTGCAAACAGAAGAGAAAGGATCAATTTTTTCTTTTCATAAATATCGCCAAGGGGGATAAATGTAAACATTCCGATTGCAAAACCAATTTGAGTATATGTAGAAATAATTCCTATTGCTGATCATCAACGTTAAAGGTTCGCCCGATTTCAGCTAATAAAGGTTGATTGTAGTATAAATTTGCAATCGTTAGTCCACATGAAACTGCCATTAAAAGGGTAAGTCTCGGACTAATCTGTGCTTGTTGCTGAAAACGACTCATTGGCTCTGTTCCCCTCTACATAAAATTAACAAAAAAACTTTCGTCCCTTGATTAAAGCAGTATATGCTATATCCAAGGGACGAAAGATATGTTTTCTGCGGTACTACCCTCATTTGTTTAGAATCTCTCGATTCTAGCCTTACAAAGTAAAACCTATTTACTTTTAACACTTTAACGGGCGTGCCCGTTTGAAACTACATATCCAACCAATTTCATTCGGTTTCTTTCAACAGTTCCGAGATAACATCGTACAAGAGATTTTAAAAAGTTTTATCAAATATCTTGTTCTCTATGTGTAGGAGTTCTTGTACTTATTTCTCTACATCTCTTTTGGGATATAAGAATTTTGTATAATCATACCATGACTTTATATTTTTTCAACTGATTCTTTACTTATTAAGAAAAAAATCGTTAGTAAGTGGTTTACGTTTACAGTTTGTCAGCATTCTGAATTCTGTATCTTAATATATCTTGAAAAACACTTTTATGATACAGAATGTTTTTACCTATTAAATCTAAACTGAAAAGGGAAAACCTAACCATATAATCAAATCTTGAAAGCTAAAATAGCTTGCATAAGCTTCGAACGTAAACGATCACGTGTATCTTCATCAATGCCCCAATACGTATTTCCTTGTTCGTCATAAAGTTTACGCATCGACAAACTTGTCATGTAGCTTCCATAATGCAGAATAACTACTTTCATTGCTTCTGGCTCACCCTTATTTGCAGCTAAAATAATTAGGTATGGTAATAAACCACGCTCGTTGTTTTCAACATTAGAATTAATCATCCCATTCATCTGCACGCTCCTCTAAAAATCGTTTTAATAGTTCAAACGAGCTTGTCCGTCTATACTGAACGGTACTACGTGGAATGCCGAGTAGTTTAGCTATTTCTACATCTGATTTGTCAAAGAAGTAGTAAAGCAGAACGGTCTTACGCTTTTCTTTTGGCAAAGTATGCATCGCTTTTGCAAGTAGTTTCGGGGTAATTCTCTTTCCTGCCAGTTGAAAACCTTGTGTTTTCTCACCCTCATAATGCTTATCTAAGGTATAGAGTTGATTTTCTTCCTGTGGCGTGAGATCGGAAAAGGTCATTTCTCGTGACTGTCGTTGTCGCCGCTGGTTGTAGGCATTAATTGCTTCATTCTTTAACACCCTTTTGCAAAAGCCATTAAAAGCGCAGCGTACTTGCCATTGGGTACGAGTAGGTTCCATTTGTTCACCTCCCTTCGCAACCGCAAAGGCGGGTGATGATTTCCCCCTTCATAGCCCTCAACAAGCGTTTTTTCTAAATGCCAAAAATAGAAGCAATATTTTTGAAAAAAAAATCTTATTAAACGCAAAAAAACCCAACTGAACATAAGCCAGCTGGGCGTAAAAGTTGATATATTTTATTGGAAATTGTATGTTTGCACATTACAGCCACAATAATCCCATAACACTTCAAGACGTTTCTTGATATGTCGTGTGAAATCCAATCAGAGTAAACATAAATAAACACGGCGATAACCTCCTTCATACCGCCGTGTCCTAAAAAAGAGCGAACTTAATACACCTTCCGTAATTCTATTTTTTAGAAAAACGGCGGCTTTGAATTTTCTTATTTTCAAAACCGCCGTTCGATATTATAACTATCTATATAGTTTTTGCACTCCTAACAAACAACGGTTTTTAGGTTGTATTAGTGTGTGAAGATATATGTTGTATGCTCAAAAGATCAAAACGCATTTTATTACTTATCGCTCCAATAATAGAGAAAGTGGATTGTGGATTTTGTCCCAGAATTTTTTCCATCATCTTCAAGATAAGATGACCAATTAAGTTTTTAAACCTGATCTACGATTACGTTCCCCTAGGAAGGGTATTTACACGCTAATGGGCGGACTTCTTCGTATCAAATCAAATCCAGCTCAAGTACCTCTTCTTTAGTAGAAGAGTGACACTAATAAATTATACAAAGAGTGAATAATAATTACTGACCAAAGCGAGTTAGTTTTCTTATATATTAATCCAAATATAATACTCAAAACAAAAGCTACTACTATGGAACTTATAATATAAGGAAATTCGAACAACCCTTTATAAAACCAAATAGGAAAATGAATCGATACAAAGAGTAATGATGTAATTGTATTTGCTTTCCAGAAGCTAGATAACTCCATAAACTTTCTTAACAAAAAGCCCCTGAAAACAATTTCTTCAATTATGCCAACTAATAGAATGGTATTAAGCCATTCATTAAATCCTATATGAAAATCGATGTCATTTTTTAAAACTATAAGGTTTAAAATGATAAAATAGGTTATAAAGACTAAGGATATCCATCCTGCCCATTTTATGCCTTTCCTAAAGTTATGGCGTAATCCTAAATAAGAAGACGGATTACTTTTTTCTACCAATTTAACTAATAAGATAACGGGAATAACCCAAATAATCATTTTAATAGTAGCTGATATTATAGCCCTAGGAACAGAATCCATCAAATCTAAATACTGAACCAACCATAATTCTCTAATACACCATAAAGCGTAGAATAATATAAAATACGCCCAAATGTAATTCTTATTTACTTTAGATAATATCAGTAACTCCTCCCTTTTTTCTCATCTTTTACAGATCCTAATGAAAGCCAATATAGCAATAATTAACGATAAAACTGCATATCCAATTGTTGCGTGAACAAAAGGTAAGAAATTGGAAGCTTTTTCAATTGTCTTACCCAAAAGCGTTAAATCTATCCATGCCTCACTTAAAAATGAAACTAAGAAAATGTAAATTGTTCCAATGCCTTGAATCTTTTAAAAAGGTCTGTCCATTCAGTAGATAAACCTACAGCCAATGTTACCAAATAACAAAAAATTGCTTGTGAAACAGCCAACGGTTTACCATTGGTATCGCATAGCCAACTACATAATCAACAACTTTTAATGGGGAGCCACATTAAAAGTTAACAGAGCATATTTTTAATAAAGGCCACTTCTCTTTGTTAAGGATGAACAAATCATATCTGTTACCGCAAAATATAAATTTTCCGGATATTCAGCGATTCGATGACACAAATACAGGTACCACTCTTGTCCGTAAGTTAGGTATACCTTGCAGTTGTGCTCGTTGTTTTTTAAATCTCTTAACAAATCCGACCGTATGCCGTAAAGCATTTCTATTTCTACATTAGGATAATCCAAATACTGACGTTGTTGTATTTCTTGAACAAGAACTTCATCATGTGTAGCAATTGATACTGGATGGTTCGCCTCTATTAATTCTTCTACAAATTCAAGATAACGGTGATTTAATTCCATTGATCTTGGCATGGCTATTTCAGCAGATTCTTGATAAGCTCCTTTTACAGCTCGTATTCTCCCAGGATAATGAATGAGCTCCTGAAAATCATTCCTGGATCTATATAAGTGTGCCTGAAGCGTTATTCCTACATTTGGATACTGCTCAGTTGTTTTTTTATAAATATCAAGAATAGCATCCGTTTTTGATGATTCCTCCATACTAATCATAACTGTTATTTCGTACTGTTTTGCTTTCTTAGCGATCTCAAGTAAATGATCAAAAGCTAAATCTGGATTTACAGATAATCCAATATGTGAGAGATCAAGTGAAACTGTTTGCTTCATGGAGATAGAACCCATTTCCTCTATAAGACTTAAAAATTCGTCTTTAGCTTTTATACATTCCTCTAAATTGGTTGTATTTTCTCCTATGTATTCAAGTGAAACAAAATACCCTTTTGAAATGAGCTCATTTGCTATCTCAATTCCTTCTTGTTTCTTTTCCCCTGCAACAAACCGTTTGGCAACCTTTAATAATAATGGATAGAGTTCACTAGATTGTTGAATAAAAGATTTAATTTGTTGATTTCGCGCAATCGATTTGAGTGCTTGAGCAACTTGAAATTCAAGGTTTTTCATTATTTTACATCTCCTCTTCACTATTTGAATCAACTATATCATGATAAAATGGTTTATATTAGTACCACTTATGGTTAATTTTCATGGTACCACTTTAACGAAGGAGAATGTAACTATGCTTTGGATTCCCATTGATCGCTCGCTGGATATACCATTAATTAGGCAAGTTTATCAACAAATACGAAAACGAATATTAAACGGACAATTAAAAGCAAATGAAAAACTTCCATCAAGTCGCGAATTGTCGTCTGAATTAAATGTGTCCCGAAACGTAATTTTAGAGGCTTACGATCAGTTATTGGCAGAGGGTTTCCTAGTTGCACAAAGAGGTTCTGGAACCTATGTTGCTTCTGGTGCTTTTTTAGAAAAACATAAAAATGCCTCCGCAATACAATCTTTTCATTGGAATGAAAATAATAAAAAGGATGAGAACATCATTGATTTCCGTTCAGGGATCCCTGCATTGGATTTATTTCCAAGAAAAACATGGGCCAAGTTATCTTATACAATCTGGAATGATTCATCCCCATCTGTATTAGGATATGATATTCCTGAAGGGCGTCCTGAGTTAAGGCAGGCATTATCAGGGTATTTACTGAAAACCAGGGGTGTTGTCTGCCATCCGAATCAAATTGTGATTACTTCTGGTGCAACCCAGGCAATGACGCTTGTTTCCAGATTGCTCGTATCTGCTAATGATGAAGTTATAATGGAGGATCCTATCACCGTTGATATTCAAATGATATTTAAATCGGCGGGCGCGCGGATATATCCGATACCTGTTGATAAAGACGGAATGAAAACATCCCTATTGCCGTTAGACGTAGATCCCAGATTCATCTATGTGACTCCTTCCCACCAATTCCCTTTGGGAGGAATACTACCAATTCAAAGGCGAATTCAACTAATAAACTATTCAAGGAAAACAAATTGTTATCTCATTGAGGATGATTATGACAGTGAATTTCGGTATGAAGGATCACCTATTAGTTCGTTACAGGGATTAGAACCCGAACGTGTGCTATACATTGGTTCGTTTAGTAAAATATTATCGCCTGCCCTTAGAATGGGCTATTTAATTCTCCCCACAGAATTAATTGAAAAATGCCGGACACTAAAATGGTTTTCCGATTTACATACTCCTCCTTTAGAGCAGCTTATCCTCACACGTTTTATTCAAGAAGGCCATTTGGAGCGGCATATTGCAAAAATGAAGAAAATATATAGAAATCGGCGAGACTTTCTAATTAATTGTCTGCAATCAAGATTTTCGAATAAAGTGGATATCTTTGGTGATTCAACTGGCTTGCACCTTATTGTTGAATTTAAGGAACAACAATTTTCGAAAGAATTGCTTGAAAAAATTGAACAATATGGAGTTAAAATATATCTAGTAGAAGATCATGCAATTAGAAAAGGAGCACATTCTAACCAAATTATTTTGGGTTATGGACATCTTGACAATGAAGAAATTGAAGAGGGCATCAATAAATTACAGCAGGCACTTTATGATATCGCACCCTTCAAGTAAACCGGTTAGTTCCTTATTAAAAAGGAACACCGGTTGTTTAAGTCGTTTTACGCATTTTCTACCTTAACTCTACCTTGGAATAGCCACTAACACATCTTAACAGAAGGCTCAGTTAAAGTTTAATGTTGATGTCACAAAAAAAGTTAGAACTTGGAAGTTCCATTACACATTATAGCGTTCTTGATAATCTTGTTTTAGAATTGAATACATATATAAATCATCGAATTTACCGCAAGTATACTCATAGCTCCTCAAGAGTCCTTCTCTTATAAACCCCTGCCGTTCAACTACTTTTTGTGATGGTATATTAGGGGGCTCTATTAAGGCTTCTATCCGTTGTAAATTCAACTGTTCAAATCCATAACAAATAACATGCTTAATAGCCTCAGTTGCTATTCCTTTCCCCCAATGCTTCTTACTTAACTCAAACCCAATTTCAGCACGATAATGCTCTGCAACCCTATTAAGAAAACCGCAACTACCGATTATCTCCTCTTGCCCCTTTAATGAAATTCCCCACCTAATCCCTGTCCCCTTTTCAAAAATTGACTTATACCACGAAATCTCATCCAAGGCGTCATCAATGGACTTAAATGGTTCTAATCCAACGTACTTCATTACATCAATATCAGACAAATACGTTAGCAGGCTGTTCGCATCGTTTTTGGTTACCTGTCTTAAAATCAATCTTTCGGTTTCAAGCACGGGAAATGCTTCTACTTCGATCATATTAAATCCCTCCTAAATGTTATTTATTCAGTCAGTATTGTTTAGTTAAGGACGTATTTGTTGAAGAAAAAATAATTTTATGTTGTAAATTTACTTAATCTAATCGTATCATAGGTTATTGTATTTTGTATTAGACTTCACATAATTATCAAGTCCTTCATAGTGACTTCATTTCTCTGGTGCTAAATGCTTCTAATACTTGAAACCAAGCAAGATAATTGTTTAAATATTTGGTCGCTACAACGTTAAACCGTTGTATCCTTCCTTTTAATCTTCCGTGATAATTGTTGACGTTCTAAATGTGATAAAGACCCTTTGTACAAACTTTTTCAGCAGCTTTGAATTGATAAATTTCCATACCTTTTTCATCGGCATATGTTTTAAAGGCATGCCAAGCATAGGTACATAATACATTCTCTTTTGAAAGTTTATGCCCAATAGCTTTGTCCAAATGCCCTTTGGTTATAGCTCGTTTCTTTGCTGCACCACCACGCTTACGAGGTTTTCTACCCTTAATATTCTTTTGATCTTTTTCAGAATACAGAAAATAGGTTTCGTCCATTTCCACAATACCTTCGAAATTAGATATTTCTATTTGTCTTAATGAGGATAGTAATTTGTGTCTCCAGTAGAATAATATAACGTGAGTAACATTATCATTAAATCCGCAGACTTACGAAGAGAATATCCTTCTATCATACACTCTATAAATATAATCCATTGATTAAGACGACGAGTTCGGTATAGAACAGTATCGGTTAGGTCTGTAAACGTTAGTATACAGGCTTTACAGCGATAGCGTTGTTTTTTAACTTCTTCACCCTCAACAATGGTTGAATACTTTCCAAAACGAACAATATGTTCTAATTCACAGTCAGGACAACGATAGCCACTTTTGTTTTTACGTTCAGATATCTCTTGTAGTACAGTTCCTGTTGAAGATGATGCAGTAGTTTATCAATTAAAAACTCCCGTAATCGATGTTTTTCCACTGGATTCAGTTTTTGATTGCTTTTAGAATATCATTTACTTTCATAAACATCACCAACCTTGTTATTTATGCACCGTTATAGATCGTACGTTCCAAAAAAACAAATAAACAACAACAAGATTTAACAGAGCCTAACAGAATAGAAAATACAGTTACTACGATTCCAAAATATAAAATATTCATCATCCAATCAAAATAAATTTACAGATGAAAAATCAAGTTGTTTTGCTTCATAAATCACAAAGGGAAAAAATATTAGAACTCCAAAATAGTAAAGCGGATTTCGTTGTTCAACTAATATAACTAATAAGATAATGGGAATAACCCAATTATTTTACCTTGATCACTATTGATCATTTTCGGCTTTCGGTGCACTTTAATCGCCCGCCTCACAGGTATACTAAAAATTTTTGTACTTATCTTTTGTATAAGATTTATATTTGGCAGGGAGAAAAAAGTTCTCCACCTTTTCATATACGTTAAGCAAACTTTTTAAGAAAGTAAGTTTTGGAGCAATCCAGTAGCTTAAAATGGCTGAAGTTGTACCAAAAATGGCTCCGAATATGATATCAACAGGATAGTGAACTCCTACCATTATTCGAAAAATACCTACAAAGCATGCAATTACAAGCCACAACCATCCTTCTTTTTTGCGCACTAACCAAATTGAAAAACAGATGGAGAAAAACAGGATTGTATGGTCACTTGGGAATGAGTTATCAATCGCATGGTCGATTAGTTGATTTACATTTGGCAGATCAGCGAATGGCTGATGATGAGAATAAAATAAGCCAGATATTTTTCCTACAATTTCAGCAAATATAAATGCAATAACTGCCTGAATAATCATCATTCTGTTTTGTTTAGTTCGGGTAAACCAATAAATAACCATGCCTAAAGCAAGAATATACAACATATATTCCGCAAAAAAGATTGCAATCGGATTAAGGAAAGAATATTGATTTCCTAAGTTATTAATCATCCGAAATACGTCAATATTCATTTGTGAAACGGACATTTTGACTTCTCCTCTTCTATAGTGTTTGTAACCGATGAAATGACAAACCGATCGTATCATTTAGAGAAACCCAATCAGTAAGCAAAGAAATTTAAATTTTTTCAGGATATCTTATCCTTGCTTTTGATTATAGGCATTACTTTTTAACAGAGTCTTAATCATTTCTTAACCATTTCTTAATAATAGTTCAGGCTAATTTTAAAAGGAGAACTTGACGTAATGGATATACGAAGACAAAATAGCTTAATTACTCTCCCTCACTGTTGTTTGAGGGTTATTTTAACTATTTTAAAAAAATACTTGAATAAAATTAATAAATACTTTAATATTGTTGATGGAAGGGGGAGGGAAGTTGAACCGTGATGATGTACCAGAATGGATTCTGGCTTTAGATAAAGAATCGCTTGAATTTATTAGGAAATTTATTTTAAATTCCGGATCGTTAAAGGAAATTTCCAAAATATACGGAGTGTCTTATCCAACAGTAAGAACAAAACTGGATAAGCTTATAAAGAAAATTGAGCTTAATAGTAAAAAAGAAGATGTTGAGTTTGTCAGTATGATTAAAAATTTGGTTATTGATGAACGTATCAGCTTAGAAGTTGCGAAATTAATTATTGAAAAATATAAATCTGAAAGGGTTGATACTTAATGCCTGTGATTGGATGGGGTATTGCGATTTTGGTTATCGGAGTTCAATTTTATTTATCAAGAAGGAAATATGTTTATTGGGGAGCTATCTTACCTGTTCTGTATATAGTCTTTATAGTTGGGTGGTTTTTTAAGAAGTTTGGTGAAGAAGATACACTGTCCCTTATATTAGCTGGTGTTGGAGGATTGGCTTTTTTATTAAGTCTCTGGATTAATGGTAGAGATTATCTGAAAAAGAAAAGAAAAAAGGAATTGGAAAAAATAGAATTACAAGATATTTAATGTTATAGACTTGGTCAGTTTTTATATTCAATCAACTTAAAAAAACATAGAAATAAGGCTTTGCTAATGGAAGGAATAGAAATAGATAATGAATAAGGCAAATGTCGATAATATAAAAAAAACTATCATAAAGGCTTGGAAAAATGCATGGTTTCATTTAAAGAAATCTTTTTGGAAATATTGGTTATTTTATTTCATCATCTTTATCATTGCTTATCTTATCACAGTGTTAATAAATCCAAATATTAAAGAGCTTATTTTAGGTTTAGATGAAAATTTTAAAGATGATGTCAGTAGAGAGGGGTATTGGGGATCTACTATTTTTCTGTTTAAGAATAATTGGTTAGTTTGCTTACAAATTTTGATTCTTTCTTTTATTCCCATTCGATATGTATACACACTACCACTTATTTCAACAAGTGCTATGATTGGTGTCACATTATATCTTGTTCAACAGGTTAATTTAAATGTTCTCTATACATTCGGATTAGGTTTTCTTCCGCATGCTATTTTGGAACTTACTACATTTATTCTAGCTGCTTGTTATGGAAGTTCGATTAATAAAGTTATTATTGGAAGACTAACAAATTTATTTCGAAAGATTAAAAAAATAACTCCTTCATTCCGTAGACATTTAAAAGAAGCTTTTATTGCATTCATATTAGTCATAACTCCTTGTATTTTTATAGCTGCTTTTATCGAAGGATTTATATCAAAATTTTTATTATTTTCAATTGAGCTAGTTTAAATTTAAAAAAAGCAGGTGAAAAAATGGAGGACGTTCGAGTACTTGTAGCAGATGATGAAAAAGAAATAAGAAATTTATTAAAAAAGTATCTTGAAAGAGAGTTATATAAAGTAGATGTAGCAGTTAACGGAGAGGAAGCGCTAAAATTATTTGCTCAAAATAAATATAACCTGATTATTTTAGATATTATGATGCCTAAAATAGATGGTGTAGAAGTATGTAGAAAACTTCGAGATCAAACGAATGTTCCGATATTGATGCTAACAGCTAAAGATACAGAGGTTGACAAAATTTTAGGACTGACGATTGGGGCCGATGATTATATTACTAAGCCGTTTAGTATGAATGAATTCATCGCTAGAATTAAAGCTCATATGAGACGGTATTTAATACTTGGGAGCGAACAAAATCATGAAGATAAATCCATCATTAAATTTAAAGGTTTAACGATAAACTTAAAAACATACACGGTTACAAAAGACGAAAAAGAAATTTCGCTAACAGCAAAAGAGCTTAAATTATTAAAGTTCTTTGTTTCCCATCCCGAACAGGTGTTTACGAAGACGCAATTATTTCGTCATGTGTGGGAAGATCATTATATTGAAGATGACAACACAGTCATGGTTCATATAAGGAAACTTAGAAAGAAAATTGAAGATGATCCTTCTAACCCAAAATATATACAGACTGTTTGGGGAATAGGCTACAAGTTTACTGGTGAGAAAGATGAGTAAAGATAAAATAATCATTTTACTATTTCTTCAATTTATCGTCATTAGTATACTATTGTTGATAAATATCAATGCTCATCCTTTAACCTTTTTAGAATGGGCATTGTTCATTGCACTTTTTTTAATAATAGTCATTCTTTTTGCAAAAAAACTCAATGATCGGAAAAATTTAAAGCATACAATTAAGCTGTTAAAGCGAGCAAATAGCGGAAACTTGAATGTAAGGCTATTTGCCAACGGCGATCACCTATTTAATCAGTTCATTTTTGCGATTAACGAATTAATTCAACAACTTGAAAAAGTTCAAATCCAATCAATTAAAAGTCAAAATTCAAGAAAAAGACTTCTATCTAGCATTTCACATGATATTCGAACACCCCTTACTTCCATTATCGGCTATATAGATGTATTAAAAGATGATATAGCAGTTTCAAAACAGGAGGAACAAGAATATTATGAGATTATTACAAAGAAAGCAAATGGCTTAAAAGATTTGATTGAAGAATTTTTCAATTTAGCTAAGCTTGATGCAGATGAAATTCCGATAAAGGAAGAGTATCTTGATTTTTCGGAAGCTGTTAGAGAATCACTGATTGAATTTTTACCCGTAATTCAAAAAGAGGGAATGAATCTAGAGGTTACAATTCCAGAAACAAAATGTTATATCCTTGCCGACAAACTGAGCATCACGAGAATCATAAATAACATGATAAAGAATGTGATTCAACATGGAAAAAAAGGGAAAGTGATAGGAGTTGATATGATAGAAACTCCTCACTCTTATCAACTAGACATATGGGATAAAGGACCAGGTATTCCGAAAGCTGATATTGGAAATGTATTTGAAAGAATGTATCGAGGTGACCAATCAAGAAATCAATTAAATGGGGGAAGTGGAATAGGATTAGCTATTGCTAAAACTTTAGTAGAAAAAAATAAGGGAGAAATATGGGTGGAAAGTATTCCATGGATAAAAACTACATTTAGTCTTTCTTTTCCTAAATCGGATTTTAAGAAACAGTTAAGGAATAGTTAATAGGTAATTAAATCTTGATCGATACAATAAAGATAAACGGTTGGAGGGAAAAGGGAGTGTGACATTTGACAGTTATCAAAACGTCAAACTTAACGAAAATTTATGGAAAACAAAAATCAGTAGATGGCCTCAATATGACAGTAAATCAAGGAGAAATCTATGGTTTTTTAGGCCGAAACGGTGCTGGTAAAACAACCACTATTAGAATGTTATTAGGATTAATAAAACCTACTAACGGACAAATTGAGATATTTGGCGAAAACTTCTATAAAAATCAAAAGGAAATTTTAAGAAGAATCGGTTCGATTGTTGAAGTGCCTGGATTTTATGAAAACCTTACAGGGAAAGAAAATTTACTTATTAATGCAAAAATTATTGGTGTTCACAAGAAAAATGCGATTGAGGAAGCACTACAGATTGTTGGATTGCAAAATGAAACTAAAAAGCTAGTAGGGCAATATTCTTTAGGGATGAAACAGAGATTAGGAATTGCGAGAGCTCTTCTTCATCATCCAGAGCTTCTAATTCTCGATGAGCCTACAAACGGTTTGGATCCGATTAGCATTAAGGAGATGCGGAGGCTGATTAAATCACTAGCCGAAGAGAGAAATATAACGATATTAATATCCAGCCATATTTTGTCGGAAATAGAACAACTAGTTGACCGTATCGGGATCATTCATAAAGGAAAGCTATTGGAAGAAGTGACATTCGATTATCTTCGAAAAAAGAATCGTAAATACATTGAGTTCCAAGTTTCTAATGACAATAAAGCAACGATGCTTCTAGAGCAACGATGCAATATTTTTGATTATGAGGTGCATGATGAAGGAAATATTCGTATATACTCTCACTTTGGACAACAAGCGGAAATCAATAAATTGTTCGTTCAAAATGATATTGACGTAGTAAAGATTGCAATGAGTGAAGATAAACTCGAAGACTACTTTACAAGATTAGTTGGGGGCGACACGATTGGCTAATTTATTATTCACAGAATTTTTAAAACTAAAACGTGCTAAAATGATGATCATTAGTATTCTTGGAGCTGCCGTAGCCCCCTTTATCGTCGTTGTCGCTACCTATGTACATATGAAAACGAAACAACCTACTGAAGTGATTTTATTTGAAGAACTATTTTACCAAACTAATTTATATACAGTTTTAGTCATCGGAGTCCCTTTATATGGAGTTGTTACAGCTTTTCTCTTTAATCGTGAATATACGGAAGATACATTGAAAAATCTTCTTACGCTCCCAGTGCCGCGAATAAGCTTTATTATAAGTAAAATCCTTCTCTTATTCATATGGATTACGATGTTAACTTTAGTTTCTTGGGGACTTACTTTACTATTGGGAACACTAGGGCAGTTTGAGGGTTTAAGTTTCTCATTAATCGGAGAATCTTTCAAGCAGTTTTTCACAGGCGGACTCCTTCTTTTTGTTCTTTCAATGCCAATTATCTTTATCACACTTGTCATGAAAAACTATGTACCAACGATTATATTTACAATTGTGATTACATTGATAAATATCATGACAGCAAATTCAGAACATAGAGATTTATTTCCTTGGGCAGCTGCCGGAGATATAGCAAATAATACGTTGCTATCAACATATCCTCTACAGTATTCTTATATTGCGATCATTTTCACTTCTATTATCGGATTTATCGCAACAATCGTCTATTTTAAAAAGATAGATATTCATTAATATTATTTGTTTTCAATCTAAAATAAGGAAGATAAAAACCGTTAGCCTGTTTTTATCTTCTCTTTTGAGTAGCATGAACATAGTATCTAGAGTGTTGCATTCCGTTTTCGTATTGATCCCCATACGTAAAATAAAATTCGTTCGATACGATATATTTATTTTATTCTTCTTCAATCTAAATTTATTGAAGTGCGCAGATACCTCTAAATAAAAATGAACATATTCTCGAAAAATATTTTCCAATTTTATTCATTATTTAAAACTTCGAATATCCCCTTTTAACTAACGCACTGTTATCAGAAATGGTCACCCTACTTCTCAAACGGTATTAAGCCTAGGACTTACCGTTTGAGACAGTCTGCACTAGCACGTAACTAACTTATTGTCGGAACTCTGTGTCGTTCACAAATAATGACGATGAGACTAATTAATTTATTCCACAATCGTCCAATTCGTATCTTTCTCTAAAGCCAGCAGATATTGTGAAAGCTGCATTGCCTTTGTCGTTCCATCTAAATATTTCACCGATATCCAAACATGCACCTGATTTCCAGACTGTTGGAATATAGGATTAACTAGCTCTGAAAATATATAATCTTCATCAATTGGTGGTAAGACATTATTTTTCACATAATAAGCAAGTTCTTTATCCGTGGCAGTCGGATAAAACGTAAAAATGCTTCCATAAATTCTGTGATTTCTTCGAACACAATTAAGATAATTTTTAATGAATTTTATCTTCACTACCAATTTTCACTTTGCTATTCTCCTCTCATTCATCAATTTAATCAAACATTCTTAATGATATCTCCGTTTATTTTTACAAAAATACAAATACAACAAATTGCCTTTTCTAATCGGGACTTCATACAAAGAGAGAAAATAGCCAAGATTTTCAATTGTCAACATGATATAAATTCGACAAGCATTTCAGTGAGGATTTTTATAAAATTCTTCGAAATATGCAACAAATATCCTTTTTCAATTGGGGCTACTATAAGAGGGCAGGATTTGTTTTTTCATCACTTATTAAAAAAGCACAAAAAATATCGTAAAAATCTTGGTATGTTCTGAAAATATTTGTTGAAGGTTATGAAAGGACATACTTTATTTTTAAACTAACGCATTCTCCTGTCCATGCTTCTCGGCTATATACGCTTTGTAAATGTTCTTGTTCTGAAAGCGAAACGTTTGGAAAAGTGATGCACTATTGTACCTTGACAAAGAAAGCACGAAATATAACGTCGTGCAGGATAAACGAAAATCAGATACGTTCTCCTGATGATCAGCCATTTGATTCTTGCGCCATGACTTTCTATGGAAACGAGCGAGACATAAGAAATCTAACGTAATCGTGGTGGATTACTGGCGATGACCCATCAGTTGGATAATGATACTCCTCTACCGTCATCGTTCGAGCGTTTGGAGCGTCGCAAACGATGAGTAGGGCTGGAAGATACTTGCAGGGGTGAAATTCCCGTGGAGCTGTACCAACAGCCGTCTGATTTCGAAATACAACTGTTTGAAGGAAGGATGGATGGTCATGAATACCAAAAAACAAAAGACACAACTTCTTATTGTTCGAAAGTATCTCATCGGTGATAGTACGTATATCGTTAAAGCAACCGTAAAGAAACACGCAACCGAAGATGCTGTATGCAAGATTCGTCGCTTGATTTTGAATGACCTAAAGAAAGAACGGATAAAACGATAACGTTTCTTATGAGAAGGCAGTCTACAAGCCATGTCTATGGTATAATAGATAGGTACAATTCCGCTTGTTTGACTGCCGGAATAGGAGGCAGATATGAGTAAACGAGCAAGTGATAAAAAAGAAACGTATGATTCCCTGTACCTTGACAATCAAACGCAACCAAAAGATGCTGCGCTATCTTTTCAGAAGATAAATACTTCTAAGTCTCTCGGTGATGACGTGTTTCACGCTGTTCAAAAAAATGTGATGGAGTTTCAAGTTAAACATACATCTAAGAACACAGATAAAGAAGGAATCACAGCTCTTTATGTTCGTCTTTCTCAAGAGGATACACTGAACGGTGAAAGCAATAGTATTTCCAATCAAAAGAAAATCTTAGATCATTACTGTCGGGAACAAAATTACACGCTTACGTATCATTATGTAGATGATGGATACAGTGGCACAACCTTTGATCGTCCAGCCTTTCAAGAAATGTTAGCACATATAAAGGCAGGAAAAATAAATCGTGTCATTGTCAAAGATATGTCCCGCTTTGGACGTGATTATTTACAAGTAGGCATGTTTACCGACATTCTTTTTCCTAACTTTGATGTTCACTTTATTGCGATTAACGATGGAGTAGACAGTACGAAAGGGGACAATGAATTTACTGCCATTCGCAATATCTTTAATGAAATGCATGCTAGAGATACGAGCAAGAAAATTCGTGCGACATGGCAATCGAAAGGGCGTTCAGGTGAGAAACTAAGCACGAATGCACCATATGGTTATCTGAAAGATCCAACCAATAAAAAGAATTGGATTGTAGATGAAGATGCAGCAGCTGTTGTCCAAAAAATGTTTTCTCTTTGTATGGACGGACTTGGCCCTACTCAAATTGCTAGATGGCTAAGAGAACGGAACATACTTTGTCCCTCCGCCTATTTTCGTTCTAAAGGGATCAAGTATCCTGCTACTCCACCTGCCAATCCATATCAATGGAGCACAGAGACAGTATCTACTATGTTGGAGAGAGTAGAATATCTAGGACATACGGTTAACTTTAAAACGAGAAAAACTTCTTATAAAACGAAGCGCTTTATATACACTGATCCAAGCGAATGGAAAATATTCGAGAATACCCATCCAGCCATTATAGAGGAATCCGTTTTTTTGATCGTCCAAAATATTCGCCGTTCACGACGTCGACCGAATCGTTATGGTGACATGGGGTTGTTCTCTGGATTATTATTTTGTGCAGACTGTGGTGGGAAAATGTATCTTTGTAGAGCAAGTGGTTTTAAGAAAGAACAGGAATATTCGATCTGTTCTACGTATCGAAAAGATCGCTCTTTATGTGGGAAAACGCATAGTATCCGTACCGTTGTGTTAGAGGAACTTGTATTAAACAACCTAAGAGAAGCCCTTCACTATGTGTCTGCGTATGAAAATGACTTTATTCAAGAAGTATCTGACATTCGTATGTCGGAGAAAGAAAAAGAGTTGTCCAAAATGGAGGATACACTCTTACAAATGGAAAAACGTATCGTTGAATTAGATGTTATTTTCAAACGCTTATACGAGGATCACATTTCTGGAAAACTCAGTGATCAGAGATTTATTCACTTATCCGGTGAATACGAGAAAGAACAAGAAACATTAAAAGCGTCATGTCATACATTACAAAAAGAGTTAAAAGAACACGAGAAAAAGAAAACAAATGTCCGTAAATTTGTGAAAATTGCTAGAAAGTATACGAAACTGGAGAAGTTGGATACAGCAATTTTAAGAGAATTTATCGACAAAATTTTAGTGTCATCGAAAGATCATCAAACCAAGACACAGGAAATTACCATTGTGTATAATTTTATTGGTGCGTTTGATTTTAATCGAGCAATCCATCAAACGAAAGGCAAAGATAAACATACAAAAGTTGACGTCATTTAATATTCCGCCAACTTTGTATCCATGCTTTCTTAATTCAGCGCACCTTTCTCCCCTCTTCTTTTTTCTTTCCCATATATTCTCGAAATTGGCTAAAAGTTTAAACAGTTTTAAGGTATAATGGATTTACTATCACACGTCTACTAATATGGAATGTAAGGGGGGATTTTGTGAATCATAGTAAAACCCATCACGCCACAATCCGCAATACCGATCAAGGAGGAATTATGATTGAAGGACCGATTTCCTCTTCTGAACTGCAAGCCTATCAATTCCATGAACACTTAACCGCATTTCGTCCACCTACCCAGCAGCATGAGGCATTAATTAAAATTGCTGATTTTCCAGAGGGGCGCATCATTATTGCCCACCATAATCAAACGATTATTGGCTATGTCACCTATTTATATCCTGATCCGATGGAAAGATGGGCAGAACAAAACATAGAAGAATTAATTGTACTCGGAGCGATTGAAGTTGCCCCCGCCTATCGCGGATACGGTATAGCTTCTGGTTTGCTGGAAATCTCGATGCGGGATCCATTTATGGAGAATTATATCGTTATATCGACCGAGTATTATTGGCATTGGGATTTGAAACGAACAAAATTAAGTGTATGGGAATACCGAAAAGTAATGGAAAAAATGATGGCTGCAGGTGGATTAAAACCAGCTCCGACAGATGATCCAGAAATAATTTCACATCCAGCTAATTGCCTGATGGTGCGAATAGGATCGAATGTAAAAGAAGAAACCGTAAAGCAGTTTGATCAACTTCGCTTTTTAAAAAAGTATCGCTTTCAAAAAACGAGGGGGGATTTATAATGCTAGTAGAAGAAATTATGAAAACGGATGTCATTACTTTGCCTCCTACCGCTACTATTGCTGAAGCACTTCAGCTTCTTCAGGAGCATCGCATCCGCCATATACCCATTGTTGATGAAGAGCACCAGGTAATTGGAATCGTCTCAGATCGAGATGTCCGAGATGCCAGCCCTTCTATCTTTGAAAAAAATGCGGATAATATGGAGCTCCATCGAGAAATTCAACATATTATGAGTTCACCAGTTATTACAGTTCATCCACTGGATTTTGTTGAAGAAATCGCCAAAATATTTTATGACGAAGAATTTGCAGCTCTTCCAGTCATTCAAAATAATAAATTGGTTGGTATCATCACAGAAAAAGACATGCTATACACTTTAATACATTTAACAGGGACGCATGTCCAAAGCTCCCATATTGAAGTAAAAGTACCTGATCAACCAGGTATTCTACCGGAAGTAGCTACGATTTTCGGTATAAGAAAAGTAAATATTGTTTCGTTGCTTGTTTATCCGTATCGCAATGATCCAACCTATAAAATACTTGTATTTAGAGTTCAGACCATCAATCCAGGACCCATTATTGATGATTTAAGAAATGCAGGATATGAATTAATGTGGCCGCATAACATATTGGAGCCGAAGTTATGAATTGTTCCTCCAGCTTCGTTTATGCTGAAGAAGTATTAAAGTATCAATTCCACCAAGATCATCCTTTCAATCAAATAAGAGTGAAATTAGCGAAAGACTTACTACAAACAACAGGTAGCTTATCGGACGAAGAGATAATCTCCCCACGAATGGCTACAGAGGATGAACTTGCTCTTTTTCATGATGTTGCCTATATAGATGCGGTAAAGCGGGCAAGCAAAGGATTGTTGGCTGATGGAAAAGGACTTGAATTTGGTCTTGGTACAGAGGATACACCTATTTTTCCAAATATGCATGAGGCTGCAGCATGGCTTGTTGGCGGTACACTTCGCGCAGTAGAATCTGTTTTATCTGGACATGCCAACCATGCACTGCATCTTGGCGGTGGTTTACATCATGGCTTTAAGCGCAAAGCATCTGGGTTTTGTATCTATAATGATTGCGCTGTTGCGATTAAATACATTCGAAAGCATTATAATTTAAAGGTGCTATATATTGATACGGATGCTCATCATGGGGATGGCGTGCAATGGGCATTTTACGATGATCCAAATGTATGCACCATATCGTTTCATGAAACGGGTCGTTATTTATTCCCAGGTACTGGTGAAATAAATGAACGGGGAATTAAAGAGGGACATGGTTTTGCTTTCAATATCCCACTTGATGCCTTTACAGAGGATGAATCCTTTATGGAGCTTTATCATGCAGCTATTCGTGACATCATGGCATATTTTCAGCCAGATATTATCGTAACCCAGAATGGCGCAGATGCGCATACTTGGGATCCATTAACACATCTTTGCGGTACGATGAAAATATATGAAGCTATTCCCTTATATGCACATCAGATGGCCCATCAATATTGTGATGGAAAATGGATTGCACTTGGTGGTGGTGGTTATGATGTTTGGCGTGTGGTTCCACGAGCATGGGCACAGATTTGGAATGTAATGAAGCACGGAAAACCTTTAGCAGGAGATATTCCAGCTGAATGGATAAAACGATGGCAAAATCAATCACCACATCCTCTGCCTAATCAATGGCAGGACAATCCCTCCATTGTCCCCAACATTGCCAGAAAGCAGGAAATCCAAGAGAAGAACAGACAGACATTACAACAAGCATTGAAAATAACAAATCAACATAAACAGCTTTAAATCGTAAAAAAGCGCCAACACCAGTATGAATGACATGAAAACCTTTTTGTCAAATAGTTGAAGCGAATGAATAAACAGAGATGTGTATAGCGTCTCTGTTTTTATATTGTTGTTTATTTTAACATCGTTCAAAACAGGTGTATTGGATAACATTTGTCGCTACTAGATCTTACATCAAATACGATACTGCTATTTTTAACGTGATTGTAACGAACACATAATGACGAAAATCTTGTATTTATGTTAAAATAAAGGGTGATTCAATATTGTAGCTTACGGTTTATATTTACATACTGGACGCTTTTCAAGGAGAAGATAAAATGGATAACAAAGCAGTAATTCTTGGAAATAATTACTATATTGGGCTAAGCACGATTCGATGCCTGGGAATTCATGGCATTCATACAGTGGCTATGGATTACTCAGAAGAAGAAAGATATGGAGCAACGTCCAAATATTGTCGTGAACGTATACTCGTTCCACATTATAAAAAGGATACAGATGGCTTTATTGATGCCTTAATTGAATATGCTAAAATGCAGGATGACAAGCCCGTATTAATTCCTTGTCATGATTCCTATCTGGAAGCGATAGATACACGGATGGATGAAATTAAACAGTACTATTATATCCCGCAAACGGAACAAGGCTTATATACGACCGCAATGAATAAGGAAAAACTTCATGCACTAGCCGAACAACACGGTGTGCATGTTCCGGAAACAGTTCGGGTACATGAGGAAGATTTCGAGGAAAAAGTAAACACAATAATTAAATTTCCGTGTCTCGTAAAACCAGTCGACTCCCCTTCATTTGTGGCGAAGTTTAGAAGAAAACTTTTTAAGGTACATTCCATGGAAGAATTACAGGAGAAAGTAGACTTGGCACATGAGGCTGGACTTGAGGTAATCGTCCAAAGAATTATCCCTGGATTTGATGATCATATGCATACGTTTGATGCCTATTTGAATCAGGATTCTAAAGTTACGCATTGGACAACCTGTCAAAAGCTTCGTCAATATCCGATTAATTTTGGTGCTTCTGTTTACACGGTTCAAAGACATTTCCCGGAACTATATGACATTGGCGCCAAGTTTTTGGAAGGAATCAAATGGAAAGGTTTTGCGGAAATTGAGTTTAAAAAAGATGCAGAAACTGGTAAATTTTATTTAATTGAAATCAATGCGAGAATAACGAATTTTAATCACATGCTATATAAAATTGGCATGAATGTTCCATACATTACGTATATGGAGATGATTGGCAAACCACTGGCACCAAAAGCCATCACTAAAAATACCAACACAGCATTTTGGTATGCTTATGAAGACTTACTTGCCATTAAAGGCTATATTCAAACAAAGCAATTGAAGCTTTCAAGAATAATTCCCACTTTCTTCCGCCCGAAGGCATATGCGATATGGGATTGGAAGGATCCGAAGCCTGGATTCTCTTTTATGAGCATTTATATGAAAAAAATATTAAAAAGACTCATTAGAAAATAAGCATAGGAGATGAACGTGATGCTACTTCATGAGATTGTGCAACATATGAAGTTTGAGACCATTCAAGGTGACCTGAATATTCCGATTGAGTCGGTTGCTTTTAACTCCAAGGAATTAAAGGAAAACGGCTTATTCATTGCCATCATTGGCATGACAACAGATGGCCACCGCTATATCGAAGAAGCCATTAAACAGGGTGCCACAGCCATTATCGTGGAAAAAGATGTCAAGGTGTCTCATTCTAACATTACCATATTAAAAGTGCAGGATACGCGACAAGCATTAGCAGAAGTAGCTGTAGCATTTTATGGCCATCCAACAGATACGTTACACGTCATCGGCATCACTGGTACGAATGGAAAAACATCCACCTCACATTTTATCAAGGCCATTTATGAGGAAGCCCAGGTGGATATGGGTGTTATTGGTACAATGGGCACTTTCATTCAAGATCAACGAATAGAGAACAAAAATACGACACCGGAATCGCTTGACTTGCAGCGCTTATTCAATCAAATGCTCGAGCATGGTGTTACCCATTGTATGATGGAAGTGTCATCACATGCACTTGAATTAAAACGTGCAGATGGTACTCAATTTCACACAGGAATATTTACGAATTTAACACCAGATCATTTAGAATTGCATAAAACAATGGAAAACTACTTCTCAGCGAAGGCGAAGCTTTTTCAAATGACAGACCAGTTTAATGTGATTAATATCGATGACCCATATGGTAAGCGACTATATGAGATGGCAGCAGAATATAAAGCAAAACGAGTCAGCTATGGGATTTATGAACAAGCTGATATATATCCAACCAACATTTCTTATTCATTTAATAAAACAGTCTATACCGTAAATACACCAACTGGACAAGCTGAGATAACAGTACATCTTCCAGGTGACATTTATGTATACAATAGTCTTGCTGCAATTGCTTGCGCATATAGCAATGGCATTTCACTTGAACAAATACAAAGAGGGATTCAGGCAGTAGCAGGAATTCGTGGAAGAATGGAAGTCGCCTATGAAAAAAATGACTTTAAAGCTATTATTGATTTCGCCCATACAGAGGACGCTTTAGCAAAAACATTAACAGCTGTCCGTCCCTACACAAAAGGAAGGCTCATACTCGTATTTGGTGTTTACGCAGATTTAAGTGAAAACGGTCGTGATAAGAGAAATGATATGGGCCGTGTGGCTGCTGAATATGCAGATTATTCCATTGCCACCTTGGACAATCCAAAGCACCATGACCCACAAATCATCATGAAAGAAGTAGAACAAGCGCTTCTAGCCAATAACGGCGCCTTTGAAATTGTCATGGATCGTGAATTAGCTATTCAACACGCAGTCGAAATGAGTGATGAGCATGATACAATCGTTATCGCAGGAAAAGGACATGAAACAGCTCAAGTCATCGGCGACGTAGCCATACCATTTAATGAAAAAGAAATCGTAAAAAAAGCAGCCGAAAAGAAATTCGCTTTATCATCTACGAATTAAGAGAACCCAATATGGTTCTTAGCTGCTGGAGGTGCACAAATGACAGATTATAAACTAGGAGTTATCGGTGGAATGGGTCCATTAGCAACCTCAATGTTTTATCAAAAACTCATTGACCATACGGAAGCTAAACAGGACCAGGACCATATCGATACAATCATACTAAACCATGCCACACTTCCTGACCGTACCTATGCAATTTTAAATCATGAAGCAGATACTTTTTTGCAAGCAGTGAGAAATGACTTTAAACTACTGGAGTATGCTGGTGTCACACATATTGCTATACCTTGTAACACGTCGCATTATTTCTATGAATCCATGCAAAGTATGACGAACATTCCGATTATCCACATGGTAGAAAAGACTGCAGAAGCAATCCATGCTGCATATGGTGCACATAGTAAGGTTGGTATACTTGCAACCAATGGAACGATTAATACGGGAATTTATGATCAAGCCTGCCAGAAATACGAGCTTGAACCCTTTCATCCAAATGAAACACTGCAACAAAAAGTAATGGATACCATTTATCAAATTAAAGCGGATCCAAGCTTTGACGCCAATATACTTACCGATATTATTACAGAATTACTGGAGCAGGAAGCTTGCACATGTATTATTTTAGGCTGTACAGAGCTTTCCTGTGTTCCCTTACCTGATCATATACAGAAATATTGCATTGATCCAATGGATGTACTTGTGAAGGAATCTATTAGACTTGCAGATAAAACATATATAACACGATCATGATATGCTGCGGTACAATCAAATACAAAAACCACGAGTGGCTGTAGCACTCGTGGTTTTTACGTTGTGTTAGAAAAACAATGACCTACTGATCTGCTTCATTGGCTGATCTACTATCTAATATAACAATTTCTACACGACGATTCTTCTTCATATTTTCAGAATTTGTATTTGGCATTACCGGCTTAGTCTCTCCATAACCAACGATAGAAAATCGCTTCATGTCAAATTGATATTCTTGGATCAAATAGCGTACGACACTTCCTGCTCGTGCTCCTGACAATTCCCAATTAGAAGGATAACGATAGCTTTGCATTGGCTTACTATCTGTATGCCCTTCTACCTTTACATGGTTTGGAATTTCCATTAATAATGCACCAATTTTATTTAAAAATGGTTTTCCTGAATCTAAGATAACAGCCTCTCCTGAATCAAATAAAATACTTTCTTCAAGAACAAGAACAACCCCTCGCTCTGTTCGGCTTGCTGATATAACTTGATTCAAATCATGTTCATCCAGGTAAGCGTCCACATCTTGCATTAATCCGGTCAAAGAATCGTCTGTGTCACCATCCAAATGCTTCTTCCCTTCATCCAATGGCGGTAATTCAAATTCATTTGCCAGATGACCATTTTCCGGATGATAGGTACTTTCGGAAGGATTTTCCATCGGCACACTAGAAGGATAAAAATCAAATATCATCCGATTACGAAATGAATCCGTAATGGCCTGAAATTTCACCAGATCAATTTGGGACATAGAAAATAGTAAAATAAAGAACACAAGAATCAAAGTAACCATATCCGAATAAGTTACCATCCATTTTGGTGCACCAGACTGCTTCGAACGTTTGATTTCTCTACGCTTCATGGACACTTTCCTCCACAAGAACAGAATCCTCTGTATGTCCATTCTGTCTAGCTTCAGTCGATAAAAATGCACTTAATTTTTCTTCTAGGATTCGAGGATTTTGTCCTGATTGAACGCCAATAACACCTTCGATAATAATTTGTTTAATAAAAACTTCTTCTTCTGTTTTATTTTCCAGCTTACTTGCCATCGGAATAAACACCAAATTAGCAAGCACTGTTCCATATAATGTTGTTAATAACGCCACTGCCATACTGGGCCCAAGTGTAGCGGGATCCTCCAATGTATTCAACATGAGAACTAAACCAACTAAGGTTCCTATCATTCCCCATGCTGGAGCGTATTCTCCACATTTTTCAATAATGGTACGTCCTCGATAATGGCGATCTTCCATTGCCGTTATTTCTGCGCTCATAATATCGTGGATCACTTCTGGTTCAATTCCATCAATGGCGAGCAGCATTCCTTTTTTTATGTACGGATCTTCAACATCGTCCATCTCATTTTCCAAAGCCAATAAACCTTCTCTCCTGGCGCGCTCTGATAAATGAACAAAAAGCTGAATCAATTCTGGCAGTTTTTGATCTGTTTTTAAAAATGCTTCCTTTAATACCTTATTCAGTTGTTTGATTTGCTCCATTTTAAAGTTTATTAATAACGAAGCAATCAACCCACCAATAACGATAAAAATAGAGGAGACATCCATAAATGATGCTGCATTATCTCCCCCTGCAGATACGATTGCAATACTTATCATAATAAAGCCAAGTGTAATGCCAATCGGGGTTAAAAAGTCTCTTTTTCTCATTGTATCTCTCCCCATACACATAAGTTAAAAGCCGTACAGCAGAATGGATAAACATACTGCTGCCGGCTTTATAAGCTCCTACTATATATATCGGCATTATCTTTCGTTTGTTGAATGCCTTTCTACGATTCGATGTGGTAAAATCACTTTTTGATCATCGACATTTTCTTTATTCATTAACTTGGTTAATAAACGCATTGCTACAGCTCCGATATCATACATAGGCTGAACAATTGTTGATAATGTAGGGCGAACCATGGTGGCCAACCTGGTGTTATCAAAACCCAGTACCTCTACATCATTTGGTACTTCTAAGCCCAAATCTTGTGCACCGTGAATGACACCTAAGGCCATTTCATCAGATGCTGCAAAAATAGATGACGGACGCTTATCCAGCTTTAATAGCTCGTCCGCTGCTTTTAACCCTGCATCATACGTATAGTCGCCATATACGATAAAGCTTTCATCTAATGGTATACCAGCTTCTTTCAATGCACGTGCATAACCATTATATTTAAGCTGGTTAATGACTGTATTCGTATGGCCGGATAAAAATCCTGGCTGTTGTTTATTGTTTTCAATTAAGTAATTTACTGCCTCATAGGAAGCCTGTTCATAATCTATGTTTACACTTGGGATTTGCTCTGATTCGTCAAAAGTGGCTGCCAGCACGATTGGAACAGAGGCTGTGGAAAACTGCTGTACGTGCTCCTCAGAAATATCCTCACCCATGTATATAATGCCGTCTACCTGTTTTTCCAGCATGGTGTTAATTAATTGTAGTTCCTTATCCTTATTTTGATCTGAATTACTTAAAATAATATTATATTTATACATCGTTGCAATATCTTCAATACCACGCGCTAATTCAGCAAAGAAAATGCTCGAAATATCTGGAATGATTGCTCCTACTGTTGTCGTTTTTTTACTTGCCAATCCTCGCGCCACTGCATTTGGACGATAGCCAAGTCGTTCAATGGTAGCCAGGACCTTTTTTCTTGTTGCCGGTTTCACATTGGGATTTCCATTGACAACGCGAGATACGGTTGCCATTGAAACGTTTGCTTCTCTCGCTACATCATATATTGTTATGTTCATATGCTTTTACCTCCGATTCATTTTCAGTTGTCATGGTATGACTGGTGTACGCCTGCCTACCGAATAGTTTTTCTCTTCTCTTCATCATACGCTACGTTGTAAAAAAATACAAAAAAATCGAAAGGCTATTTTATCAAAAAACAGCCCCTCGATCTACATTTTACCCATATTCATCCTGTAGATGCTGTTCACCATCTACAAAAACACGTTGTTTTGTATCAAGTGAAGCGATTATGCAAAAATCGGTGCGCCTTTCGTTAATGCAGCCAAAAATTCATCAAACATGTCTAAATCCATCTGTTGAGCAGAGTCTGATAAAGCAACTGCCGGATCAGGATGCACTTCTGCCATGACACCATCTGCCCCGATTGCAATTGCTGCCTTTGCAGTCGGCAATAGAAGATCTCTGCGACCAGTAGAATGCGTAACATCAACAAATACTGGTAAATGTGTTTCCTGTTTTAAAATCGGTACAGCAGATATATCTAATGTATTTCTAGTTGCCGTTTCATAGGTACGAATGCCACGTTCACAAAGCATAATTTTACCGTTACCACGTGACATAATATATTCTGCAGCATTGATGAACTCTGCAATCGTTGCTGATAATCCACGTTTTAATAGTACCGGCTTATCTACATCCCCTACAGCCTTTAATAATTCAAAGTTTTGCATGTTTCTAGCACCAATTTGAATTACATCAAGATATTCCATCGCTTCTTCAATATGAGCTGGATTCACAATTTCACTAATAACAGCTAAATCATATTGATCTGCAACCTGCTTTAATATTTTTAAGCCTTCTACCCCTAAGCCTTGGAAGTCATATGGTGAGGTACGTGGTTTAAATGCACCTCCACGCAGCAGTTTTAGTCCTTTATTTTTCACTGCTTCTGCAACCTGAGCAACCTGGTCATATCCTTCCACCGCACATGGTCCAAAAATAAAGTGAGTTTTACCATCACCAATTTTTTCACCTTTGATATCAATAATGGTATCTTCAGGCTTTTTCTTTCTGGAAACAAGCAAAGCTTTACTATGGTCATCTTCTTGCAGTTCAAGCCCAGCTTTGAAAATTTCCTTGAAAATATGCTCGATGGTCGAATCTTCAAATGGACCGTCATTATGCGCCACAATATTGTTCAGCATATCCCTTTCCCGAACTGGATCAAAGCGAATCATACTCTGCTTTTGCTTCACCTGTCCAATTTGCTGTACAAGACGAGCACGTTCATTAATTAGGTCCAATAGACGCAAATTGACGTTGTCCAAAGAATCCCTTAGTTGGTCCATTTCATTGTTGCTCATACTAATCTGCCTCCTGTTATTAGTTGGGTTGATCTCTTGCTGAAAGATTAAGAAAACAACTCCGATTTTTAATAATTAGTCACAATTATAGCTAATATCCGTTGCTTTGTCACCCTTAGTTTTCATGATTTTTAAAATTTTTATGGAAAAGTAGCCAAAACATGCATGTTAGACAGCTTTTCCAGGTGAATTTTATTTTCGAATATACGAACAATTCGATGAAGATTATTAATTTTGTTCTATTTCTCCCTTAGAAATAACTTAAACCAGACGGGAATTTCGATTTTTCAGCATACCACCTATTGCATTCTTTTAGCTTAATCCATTGGAGACTTTGGTGTACCTTGTATGCTATAAAATGTAAAGAACTGACCCCTTATCAAAAGGAATCAGTTCTTTAATCAAATGCTTACTTTTTGCTTATTTTTTCAGCCGTTTCGTCCATCTCATCTGCAATTTTTTCGGCTTTTTTAATTGCTTTGTCTTCTACTTTACGTTTTTCTTTCATTTTTTCCTCAGCTGCTTCTGTTGCTTTTTCAGTTTTTTCAGCTGCTTTTTTAGTAAGCTGTGCGGTTGTATCTGTTGCTTTATCCTTTAACTCTGAACCTTTTTCAACAGCTTTGTTTTTCAATTCAGATCCTTTTGCAGTTGCTTTATCTTTTAATTCCGTTCCTTTTTCGATGGCAATGCCTTTCCATTCGCTTCCTTTTTCATAAGCCTTGTCCTTTAACTCAACTGTCTTTGTTTGAGCAATATCTTTCCATTCATTTGCACGATCCATTACTTGAGAGGCACCCTGGTTAATATCACCGCGTAATTCCCTACCTGATTTTGGTGCAAACAACAATGCGATACTTGCTCCAACAATACCACCAATCATTGTACCAATTATAAAATCTTTGCTATTGATATTATTGTCACTCATCTGAATTCCTCCTATTTATTTTTTTATTTTTTTGATCAAATCGATTGCTGCTGTTCCCCATGTTACTGCTTGGTTAATCTGCTCCTTATTTTCGGAAGCTGACTGCGTAACCTGTGCAGCCACCTGATCAAATGACTGATTTAAATGACTTGCTGTTTGTCCAAACTGTTGCGCCCCTTCAAATAAGCCGTCTAGCTTAGCTGACTTGGACTGCATATCATTCGTTAACTGATTTGTTTTTTCCAGTAGCTCGTTTGCTTCTGTAGTAATGCCGGAAACTTGTTGTTCTAAATTTCCCAGTGTACCAGATACCTGGTCCATTGTTTGTTTTGCAGATCTAATGGTGATGATGACAAATACAACAAGAAATACGATTGCAGCTAATGCAATAATTCCAGCAATGTATAATAGACTTTCCATCGACAAATGCAGCTCCTTTTTTCTGATTGCAACTAGCAAAGGGGAAGCACCCAGCATATTTTCGTTTGATTACTAACTATACCCTAAAACACCGAGGCTAAACGTATATAGCTTGTCCAGTTTCTTTGCAAATCATAAACATTCCCCAATGCATGACTTATTTCTATCATAAGTTAAAGTCTAATTGGAATCAAACGAGAATATCCTGTCTTTAACCATGCTACTGGCAAGCAGCTTCATATGCTTGCTGAAACTTCTGAATATCTCCTGCTCCCATAAAAATCAATACACCATCTTCATGCACTTTTAAATTCTCTGTATGAGCTAGTTCAAGCAGCTTGCTGCCTTCAATTCTTTCCTGTAAATCCCCAATTGTCATTTGCCCACTCTCTTCTCGCGCTGAACCAAAAATATCACAAAGATATACATGATCTGCCAGTTGTAAGCTTTCAGCAAACTCCTGAAGAAATGTCTTTGTTCGAGAAAAAGTATGTGGTTGAAAAATAGCAATAATTGGTTTATTAGGATACTTCTTACGTGCAGAGTCAATCGTTGCTTTGATTTCAATTGGATGATGTGCATAATCATCTATTATTACTTGTGTTCCAATTTTCTTTTCGGTAAAGCGACGTTTGACACCCTGGAATGTAGCAAGTTTCTCAATATCTGCTACCTGCATCCCTTCATAATGACACATTGCTATGACAGCCAATGCATTTAACACCGTATGATTACCGTATTGTGGAATTGTAAATGAAGCATAAAATGTATTACGCACAAATACATCAAACACAGTACCGTTGTCAGTTTCTTTTATATTTTTTGCTTGAAAATCATTGGTATCAGCAAATCCATAATAAATTACAGGAACCTTTGATTGGATTTTCTGTAGCTGTTCATCGTCTCCACAGGCGATAATTCCTTTTTTAACGTTATTAGCCATCGACTGAAATGCATCAAATACATCATTGACACTTGAAAAATAGTCAGGGTGATCAAAATCAATATTCAACATAATGCCATAATCAGGCTCATACTGAAGAAAATGACGGCGATACTCACAAGCTTCAAAAACGAAATATCTACTATCTACATGGCCCTTCCCTGTCCCATCACCTATCAAGTATGAAATTGGGAATGCTTCATCTAACACATGCGCTAACAAGCCAGTTGTAGATGTTTTCCCGTGGGCACCAGTAACAGCAATACTTGTATATTGTTTGAGCCATTCTCCCAAAAATTCATGATATCGATAAAATCGATTTCCCATTTGTTTTGCTGCGGCAATTTCGATATAATCTTCCGGAAACGCATTTCCAGCAATAATTGTCATATTTTCTTTGATGTTATCCTCTGAAAAAGGGTAAACAGGAATTCCACTTTCATCCAAGGCATCCTGGGTGAAGAAGTATTTATCAACATCTGATCCTTGAACGGTTTCTCCAGAATCATGTAATATTTGTGCAAGTGCACTCATTCCTGTACCTTTAATACCAATAAAATGGTAAGTTGTCATAAAATGAACCTCCAAAATGATGTATAGCGCACGCTAATTTTTATTTAGCATGTACAAGCATGCCGCATATTATGGTTAATCGCACGCAGTCAATTCATTAATCAATCCTGCCATCTGTTATTCCCGATGAAACCTCGATTGAATCATACATGTATTCTACTTTTTCCAATCTTGCATTTGGCCGATATCTGCGCCCCTCTTTAGCAGCCGGTAGACCGTTTAATAGCACATTATCGCCAGTAAAGCCAATATTAATATTAAGTAAGCTCCCACCAACACCATACATGTCTACAGGGACACCCGCTGATTCAAAAGCCCTTATTCTTTCTTCCGTAAAGCCACCGCTCACCATGATTTTGACATGATGAAATGCTTCGTCATCTAACGCTTTTCTCAGCGCAAATACGAGTTCTGGATTCACACCTCTTGGATCGAAGGAGCCCATCAAGTGATGGTTTCGTAAAAAATATTTATCAACTAAAGTTCTTGAAGTATCTAAACGGACAGCCTTCAAATCGGAGCCGAATTCCCTCGCAACCTTCAAGGCATCCGTAATGACATCATTATTATAATCAACTAGTGCAACGAGGTCATCTTTAGGATACATCTCGTGATAAGCCCTGGATGCAGCTACAATGTCACCTCTAAACATCTGAATCATTGCATGCGGCATCGTGCCCATCCCTTTTTTACCCCACCATTCATTCATAGCATGGGTAGCTTGTGCGGTAGATCCGCCAATGAAGGCTGCATAGCCGTCACCTGCCTGCTGGGTAAAATGATCATCACGATCGCCCATGAAAATAACAGGTTTTTGTTTACCAGATGCCCTTGCTGCTTTAACAACATTATATACATTTGTTGCAACAGATGTTCTTCTAGCTAATATACCATCTATGAGCCCCTCAAGAAAACCAAATTGCTGATAAGCTCCGGAAATAGTCAGTACCGACTCATAGGGACTGATTTTATCACCGTCTTTAAGCGAATAAATTTCAAGTGTTTCCGGTCGTTCTGCAAATGTATGGACCAGCGCTATCGCTTCGTCTGTACCACATAAAACAGCATGTTCTTTTTGAAAGAACTGCATCGTCACGTGGTTATTAGGTAATTTCTTTTCGGCAATTTCCTTTGTTTTAAGAAAGTATACAGCTGAAAACCAGCCTTCTCTAATTCGTTCATCAAACTTAAAGGTTTTATTCGTCAGCCTGGCAATCTTACCGCTCAGCTTTTGTTCAATTTCTTTCATCCGGATCTCCTTAGTAACCATTTCTTTCTATATTTGAGTGTATCCTATACATCATATAAAAACATTCACTATTTAACAAGATTATTATTTAATATGTGACATGCCATCATAGCTGCATTTCATCCAATTGCGCACTTGTTACGAGTACATCCCTAGGTTTACTACCATTTTGACCAGCAATAATCCCTTTCGCTTCCAAGGAGTCGATTAATCTTGCTGCGCGATTATAGCCAATCTTAAAATGTCGTTGTAATAAGGAAGTACTCGCTCCATTATTGGAAACGACAAACTGAATCGCATCGGGGAGCAATTCGTCCTCTTCTTGATCGGTTTCGATTTGTGCTAATAATGTTTCCTGTTCAAACAAATAATTTGGTGGAGCAATTTGACGAACATAATTCGTAATCCGTTCAATTTCATCGTCTGAAACAAATGGACCTTGTATACGAACGTTTTTGCCGGCACCATTTTCGTTAAATAGCATATCACCTTTACCTAGTAGCTTCTCCGCTCCAGCCGTGTCGATAATAGTCCTTGAATCTACCTGTGATGACACACTAAAGGCAATTCGTGTTGGAATATTTGCCTTGATCAACCCAGTGATGACATCTACAGATGGACGTTGGGTTGCTAGTAAAAGATGGATACCACAAGCTCTAGCTTTTTGCGCTATTCGGCAAATCGCATCCTCTACATCCTGTGGTGAAACCATCATTAAGTCTGCCAGCTCATCAATCACAATGACGATGAATGGCATTTTTTCATCTGTCCGCTGTTGTTTTTTCATTTTTTGATTAAACCGCTCAATATCACGAACGCCCTCATCTACAAAACGGTCATAGCGGGATTCCATTTCTTGTACCGCCCATTTCAAGGCTGCTGTTGCAGCTTTAATGTCCGTAATAACAGGTGATACGAGATGTGGAATACCATTATATGGTGCAAGCTCTACCATCTTCGGATCAATGAGCAGAAATTTTACATCCTCATGGCTCGCTTTATATAGCAAGCTTACAAGAATGGTATTAATACACACACTTTTACCAGACCCTGTTGCCCCTGCAATTAATCCGTGGGGCATTTTTTGAATGGTTGAGATGATTGGTGTTCCTTCAATATTCAAACCAAGTGCAATGGATAGCGGTGATGCGCTCTGTTTAAAAGCATTGGACTCAAATATTTCCTGCAAGCCAACCATTTCCGGGTTAGGGTTTGGAACTTCTATACCAATTGTATTTTTCCCTGGGATAGGTGCTTCCATGCGCAAATCTCTCGCAGACATGTTTAACTTAATGTCGTCACTTAAGTTACGAATCCTGCTAACCTTTACGCCCATCTCAGGCTGAATTTCAAAACGTGTTACAGCAGGACCTTGTGTCGCATTAACGACACTGGCACGAACATTAAAATACTTCAATGTTTTCTCCAATAATGTTTGTTGTTCACGAACCCATAAATGGTTTGCATTATTCTTTGGAACAACATCATCTAATAAATGAAGTGGCAAAGAATGATCTACTGCCTCTATTTGCTGAACCGTTTCTAATTTTCGTAAGCTTGTACCATTCGATTGTATGTTATTTGCCTGTTGCGGTACTTCGGGATATCGATTGTTTGGTTTTTGTGTATTTACTTGATTCAGTTGTGTTTTCTTTTGCTGCGCAAGACGATGCTTATCACGAGGAGTCATCATCACATTAAACGGAACAGGATCAGCTGATTTAGATGACTGATGATTTGATGTTATTTTCCGTTTATTTTTTTGCAATCGCTCCTGATTTCTTTTATGTCTTGCAGCTTGTCGATTGTCTCTTTGCTCCAGATTGATTGGAAAAGGTTCAATCGTACCATGTGCCGAGCCTTGCGAATCTGATATGTTATTTTCCGTTGAGGAAATGTCCTCAGGCTTGTCTATAGCTAGATCTGCTTGTTGGTCTTTCTGATGACCATTTTTATTCCACTGCATGTTAGACTGCTCCATTTCTGACAGTGGGGTATTCGTAGATTGTACGTCCTTTTCAAGTGTTGTGGCAGACTCCTTTTCAGCTTCAATCCGCTGCTTACGTATATAAGCAGGCGTGTTTTCAACCTCTTTTGCCCGCTTGCGTTCTTGATATCCATAAATAGGAGATGCTACCGCACTCGGTTTAAACGGAACGTTGTTAGGCATTTTCTTACGGGAGGTTTGATTCGTACTTCCATTCCCTGTATCTTTTCTTTCTGTTTCCACCCGCTCCGCTTGTATCCGCGTTTTTTTCCTCCGTTGGTAAGCAGGTATATCGGATAGTTCTGTTGGTCGCTTATATTCTGCCTGATCCGGAATGACTGGAAAACGAAATGGTTTCTTTTCAGGATATTGATAGGCCATTTTTGCCTGTACTTTTTGTGTTGGGTCATGTGTCTCGTGCATTTCGTGGATTTCCTGGAATTCTTCTACTTCGACTTCTTTCCATATTAAGTTGTGAATTTTATCTTTCCATTTATCCCACATATTTGTTCACTCTTTTCCTTCAATTTGCATCGTATGTACGGTTTTTTACAAACACTACACATATATTCTCATTTTAACAGTTTTTTAACATTTATGCAGTTGTTTGGACAATTTTAAAGCAACCCATGCATGTATACACAGGTTGCTCCAACAAATGAAAAACCAACATTAAAATTCAAATGCTTGTCCAACAGTAAAGGATTCCTCCAAAACATAAATTCCTTTTTCTTCTGGTGCATTCGGTAAATTTAGTTCTTTTTGTGAGCATATCATACCATTCGAAGGTACCCCTCTTAAAGTTGACGGTTTAATACGCAATCCACTTGGCATTACAGCACCAATTTTTGCAACGACTACTTTTTGACCGGCATCGATATTCGGTGCACCGCATACAATTTGTAACGGCGCTTCTTCTCCAACATCCACTTGACAAACGCTTAGTTTATCAGCATTTTCATGTGGAGATTTCTCCAACACATAACCAACAACAAATTTAGGTGATAAATCAAAATCCAAAGCATCGTTCAGCTGGTTGTCTTCAAACACTTGCTTAATCTGTGTAAGCATTGGTTCTGTTAAAGTTATTTTTCCATTTCCAGCCACATCTACGTACTTGGATGCGTCAAATATATTATAGCCTAACACTTTACCATCAGTTGCACTGCTCATTTTAGCGACTGGACCAAAAGTTTCGACCTTTACCTGCTCGCGATCGCCCTCAGCAAGTGGTACGAGCAGGACATCTCCTACCCCATTTGCATTATAAAATACATCCATCTTCTACACTTCCTTTTATTCTTCTCGTTTATTTTTAGCCAAAATAAATATTGGTGTCAATGCCTTGTTCTCATAGACAAAAGCTAAGGAAGTAATAGGGATTCTTCCTTCCGCAAAAAATTTCATCGTCATCTGTGCTAGAATATCATAACCTGTTTTATTGCGTATGTCAGCTAAAATAAGCACATCCTGATGTGGTACTGCTATTGCAAGCTCTCCAGCTGCCTTTTCATTCATTTCTGCTAAAAAGGCATCATTTAAAATCCGGCTCGCATCATAACCATCCTGTGTTGCAATAAAGTAAAAGTCATTATCAGCTACTGTATCTTGTTTATAATCATATGGAAGCGATCGGATATTAAAGGTCGCAATTTCATCCACATGTTCTAAAGACCAGCCAACGTTTTCCAGCATCTTTTCATCCACCAAACGATAGGATTTTCCTAGATCGATGGCATAAAAAACGCGTGTTTCTGCAGTATGTTCTTTATAAATAAGCTTTTTTCCCGCTTTTGTTTCCATGGGAAAGGATGTAGAACGAATAACAGGGAAAATATACTTTTCCATTCCGTCGAGTTTATGTTCTTCGTTCATGATTCGCATGGATTCCTGTATGTGCTCCACGATATCCGTAATTGCTTCATCACCTGATTGATTATATTTTGCCACAATGCTTGGAAGTGTGACTGTAACTCCTTGCTTCGTTTCTTTCCATTCAATTCGTAGTGTATCTTTATCCCGATTATAAGAGGTTCGATATCCCGCGTGCTTTAATCTTTCCTCTAATATTTGTTTCATTTTAATGGTTGTCATTTTCATTGCCATTGCCATGTCTCCCTCATGATTGATTTGACAGGCTGTCTAGAAAATCAGTTATTTCTTCTTTCGATTTTCGAAGCTTGCTTACGAATCTGCCAATTTCCTTTCCATCTTGAAATGCAATAAAGCTCGGAATGCCAAACACGTCATGTTCTTGACACACTTCTATAAAATCATCCCGGTCTACGGAGATGAACTTATATGTTGTATATTGCTCCTCCAACTCTGGTAGAAATGGTTCTATGACACGACAGTCTGGACACCAGTCCGCAGTGAACATCAAAATCACCGGCTGTTTACTTTGTTGTAATTGTTCTAATTGATCTAAAGATTGTAATGCTTCCATCTCATTCTCTCCTATCTCATGTATCGTTTATTTTGTCTGTGTTGGTTTATTTTGAATGGTTTGGGCGATTTGCAGCATGTGGAGTGCATCTTTTTTTAAATGTCGTTGTTTTGTGTAAGTTGTCAACTTTACGCCACCAACACCTATCTGTAATTCATATGAATTTTTCCTGTCTTGATCAGACATGATTCGAATGTAACCAAACACATCTTCTGTTGAAAAGGACTCATAAAGCAAAGCACTTGAATCCTTCGCTGCTTGATAATAAACCATGCTTGTTGGCCCTTCTAAAGCATTATAAAATACAATGAAGGTCTGACCTGCATCGTTTGTTAAGATAATATTATTAGCATCTTCCTCTTCTACAACCAGCTCGTCTGGAAGATAAAAAGAATATTCCTCGCCTTGATAATTCGATTGTAAAGCATTTGGTTGTTCAAACGCCTGCTCCATTGCATCTTTTGTTTTTTCAATCACCTGTTCTTCGGTTTCCATAGAACGAATGGTGAGAAAAACAATCGCAGCCAAAGCTAAAAGAATAGATATTACGGTTGATACTTTCAAATGGTTTCCCCCTATACCAACACTAGTGAATCGAACTTTATCTTACTACAATTAGATACAAAATTAAAGGAATCCATTTCTAAATCATGGTTCTTACAAATAGGATTAATGGAGCATACGGTAAGTCTTTGCTAGAATAGAAGCAAATGATAACATTTTAGGAGGAGATTGTTGTGGAATTAACCGTTTATTTAGCAGGTCAAATTCATGATGATTGGCGGGAACAGGTTAAACAGATAGCCAAAGATAAAAACTTAGCCCTTCACTTTGTAGCCCCGCAAACAAATCATGATCTTTCTGATGATATAGGGGAGCATATTTTAGGAGAGCAGCCAAGCGCCTATTATAAGGATGATGCTGCTTCAAGCATCAATAACTTTCGTACACAAGTACTCATGCAAAAGTCAGATGTTGTAATTGCACTTTTTGGAGAAAAATATAAGCAATGGAATACGGCGATGGATGCAAGTGCCGCTATTACAATGAACAAGCCAACAATTATTGTCCGTCCGCCATCACTAATCCATCCGTTAAAGGAGCTTTCCAATAAGGCCAATGTCACTGTAGAAACCGTGGAACAAGCCGTTGATGTTCTAGCATATATTTTTAAATAATTGGTTGCAGGGATAAAGTGAAACTTCAATCAGTGGGTTTTTTGCTCTTTACCCACTGATTGTTAGTTGAACCAATCAGGCCTTTACTGGCTGTTGATCCCCCACTTACCATTCTTATTATCAACAAAATTCTTTGTGGGGGGCTTAAAACCAGTTAATCTGTGATAAAGTGAAACTTCAATCAGTGGGTTTTTTGCTCTTTACCCACTGATTGTTAGTTGAACCAATCAGGCCTTTACTGGCTGTTGATCCCCCACTTACCATTCTTATTATCAACAAAATTCTTTGTGGGAGGCTTACAGCCAGTTAATCTGTGATAAAGTGAAACTTCAATCAGTGGGAGTTTTCGCACTTTCTCCACTGATTGTTAGTTGAACCAATCAGGCCTTTACTGGCTGTTGACCCCCACTTACCATTCTTATTATCAACAAAATTCTTTGTGGGGGGCTTACAGCCAGTTAATCTGTGATAAAGTGAAACTTCAATCAGTGGGAGTTTTCGCACTTTCTCCACTGATTGTTAGTTGAACCAATCAGGCCTTTACTGGCTGTTGACCCCCACTTACAATTCTTGTTATCAACAAAAATATTGATGTAGGGTCTTACAGCCAGTTAATCTGTGATAAAGGAGGATTGGTTGAATGAGCAAACCTCAAAGACAGACCATTTACATTGGGATCATCGCGCTTATTTTTTTCTTCGTATTGTCACTTGTAACAGACCAATGGGGATTTTTCTTGTGGAGTCTATTGTTGGTTCCTTTGGTTTCATCTGCAGCAATAACAAATAAACATTTTAAAAAGACAAATGATACCATTAATAATTAAGTAGCCTTGGATAAGGCTAACAAATTGCTTCGGTACACTAATTTAAACAATAGATATACAATTCTTATTTCCTCACGATTCTGCTGTAGGGAGACGCTGCATAACGGAAAAATGAAAGTTAACAAGGTGTTAAAGTTGAAGAATTTAAAAAGGATGTCCGAATTTAATCGGTACATCCTTTTTTTGTATATTCCCATTGGCCTTTTAACAGCAATAATACATGCGCAAACATTTCCTGTCTGGAAACGAGCTGATTGGTAAAAATACCTATCGCACCCTCTTTATGACGGACGCCATGCTGTTGTACATATTCATCCATCACATCGCCGAGCTCTGTACCTTGTTGAAGCGCTACAGCTACCTCAGCAGGTAACTTAATCCGAGCTCCTGATGCCGTATAGACTTCTTCATTTTCTGTAGCAATCGCACCCCAGTTGCATAGATACAGACCGTCCGGCATTTCCATTACGCCACCTTCCAGTCCTATGCCGATGGCGCCAGTTGTTTGCTTCACACTGTACAACGCACGATTGATCGCTCCAGTTTTCGTCTCTTCATCGGAAAATGGTTGTGCAGATACATCAGATGGTGCATCAACTACTGAACAAAAAGCGTCAGGAAATACTAGTTGTACAGCCTTTCGTTTGGCTGGGTTTTGTGTTCCAATGACAATCTTCACTGCCATTCCTCCTCATGACTGATTAGCTGTTTTTGCGAATGGCATCTACTGTTTGCTGATCCGTTGTCTGAACGAGCTTTACAAGCAATTCTTTTGCAGCTTGATAATCATCCACATGAATGATAGAGGAAGATGTATGAATATAACGTGAGCAAATACCGATCACAGCTGAAGGTACACCTTCATTCGCAATATGAACCTGTCCGGCATCTGTTCCACCTTGAGAAATAAAGTATTGATAAGGAATTTGATTTGATTCTGCAGTATCCAAAATAAATTCGCGCATTCCTTTATGTGTAATCATCGAGCGATCGAAAATCCGCAATAATGCACCTTTACCTAGCTGACCAAATTCTTTTTTATCACCAGACATATCATTTGCCGGAGAAGCATCCAATGCATAAAAAATATCTGGCTGAATCATATGTGCGGCTACTCTAGCACCTCGTAGTCCAACTTCTTCCTGTACGGTAGCGCCAGCATACAGTTCATTCGGTACTTCCTTCCCCTGCAACTCTTTTAATAGCTCAATTGCTAATCCACAACCATAACGATTATCCCAAGCTTTTGCCAATATTTTTTTAGAATTGGCCATTGGTGTAAATGGGCAGATTGGCAAGATGGATTGCCCTGGCTTAATTCCAATATTTTCTGCATCTGCACGGTCATCTGCACCAATATCAATAAGCATATGTTTAATTTCCATCGGTTTTTTCCGTTGTTCATCTGTTAAGTTATGTGGCGGTATAGAACCGATAACACCTGTAACCGGGCCATTATCCGTCATAATTTGTACACGTTGTGCTAGTAATACTTGATTCCACCAGCCTCCTAATGGTTGAAAACGAAGCATCCCATTATCCGTAATTTGGGTAACCATGAAACCAACTTCATCCATGTGTCCCGCAACCATAACACGAGGTCCTGTACCTTTTTTGACACCAAAGATTCCTCCAAGGTTGTCTTGAATCAGTTCATCCGCATACTTTTCTAATTCACCACGCATAAATGAACGTACCAAATGCTCATTACCAGGTGCGCCTTGTAATTCTGTCAATGTTTTAAATAATTCTAGTGTTTCCTGATTCATTTTCTCCATTCACCCTCTATTCTATGTAATATACCAAGTATATCGAAACTGACCAATGCTTTCCACAATCGAAACGTTAAAATATTTTCTATTTTTATTTTAATACGGTATACTAAGGAATGAATATTAAACAACATCTACTAAATCACTTTTGCAAGAGGTGAAATGAAAATGAGCAAAAAAAAGGTAATTCTCGCAGCTGGACTAGGTGTAGCGGCTGGTTTCGTCATTAAACAACAGTTGGACCAGTATCAAACCATTACACCGGAAAAGGCATTGAACAATGCTAAGGAAACCTTTAAGAAAAAAGGTCCAATTAGTGGTTCTTGGATTTATATGAAGCCGGAAGAAGTTGAGAAAAACGGTCTCTTATACCATGCCTATCGTGGTGGCATCACCCGGAATATAGACGGGGAAAATAAACAATATGAATTTTATGTAGACGTCGATACCGGTGCAGTCATCGGTTCGGTGCAAACTGCATAAAATAATATGGCAAGTATCTGAATAAAAACGTACAAACCAGCCCGAATCACGGGCTGGTTTTGCATGTCCACCGTTTATTTGTATTCATAGCGTTCTCTCTTTAGCACCTGCTTCCTATCTCCATTCTCATCCAGTTGCATCGCTCGATAGTATGCATCATGATAGAAGGTGTACCATGCATGCTTATCACAACCGTACTTCATCCATTTTTCTTTTTCATGCACGGAAGTAACAGGATAATCATCATAAGCTAAAGCCCAAAGCTTATTTTGGTGCCCATTTGTCGGCATCAGATCCGCCATATGAATAAAACAGTGTTCTCCTTCTTCAAATATAATAATTGCATGGCCATCTGAATGGCCACCAGTATGGATCATTTTCAAACCTGGGAGAATTTCTATCGTTTCTTCAAAGGTTTTAACTTGATTTACAATCGGTTTCCAATTCATTTCCCAGTACGTATTCACGGAGCGAATATTAGGATGTTGTATTTCATGCCATTCTATTTTAGAAGTATAAATAGTCGCTTGCCGAAAAATGGATTGATATTCCTCACCATTTTTTTCAGTTAATCCACAAGCATGATCAAAATGTAAATGCGTCATCAAGATAATATCAATATCATCAGGTGTTAATCCCAACTGCTTCAATGACTTGCGTACATGGGATTGCTCCAATACACCAAAATTACGTAATTGTTTCTCTGTAAGCTTATCATTACCCATCCCTGAATCAATCAGGATTTGTTTTCCATCCAGTTGTAATAGGATTGGATCTGTACGTAATTCAATTCGGTTTTTATCATCGTGTGGATATTTCCTGCTCCATAGTGCCTTTGGAACAACTCCAAACATCGCTCCACCATCTAATAAGTTAACACCACCACGCAACCATGTTAGTTTGGCGCGTCCAATTTGTAAGGTTTCCAAGTGCAATCCCCTCTCTATATCTATTAGCGATACCTTAAAACTAGTCTAACGGAAAAACAATATAACTTGCAAACGGTTTCACTTCTCGTAAATTCCATAAATCGAAAGTTCCTAACAGAATATATGCCTGGTATCCTTTGTTAGACAATCTTATCCATGATCCTTAGGGCTGCCGCTAATTAGCATGACGTTACCTGGCGCTATGCCAATTTTCACAGTAAAAAAGCATCACCACATTCCATTTTGAGAATGTTGGTGGTGCTTTTAGTTCAGACGTGACCATCTATCGAAATAACCGAAGATATGCCGTCTTTCTTTTTATTCTTTTGGAAATCTTGCCCTACAGCGATATATTCGCTGCCCTTTGGAAGAGAACTTTTCCTCATATTCTGTCATCACATTAGTAGGATCTTGTAGGGCATGTAAATCTACATTCGCTTCTTCCAGCTTCAGTCCAAATTGAGAAAAACTTACCAAGGAGTATTCAAATAAGCCTTGATTATCCGTTTTGAGCGTTATATGACCACTAGGCTCCAATATATGCTGATACTGATCTAAAAAACGAGCGTAGGTTAAACGACGCTTTTCATGTCTATTTTTTGGCCAAGGGTCGGAAAAATTTAAATATATCATTGCAATTTCATGATCTGCAAAAATATCTCGGATATCAATGGCATTGATATGTAAGAGACGAATATTAGAAAGTTCGGAGTCTAGTATTTTCTGACCTGCTGTTACAATAACGCTTTTCGCAAGCTCAATTCCAATAAAGTTGACATCCGGATACTGTTTTCCCATGCCAACTAAAAATTGTCCTTTACCTGTACCAATTTCAATATGAATCGGGTTCGCATTACCAAATAATGATTGCCATTTCCCTTTCAGTTCAGCAGGATTTGGAATGATTAACTGCTGATGTTCAGCAAGAAAATCATCTGCCCATGGCTTATGACGTTGACGCAATTTAAATTCCCTCATTTCTTTACACTACGCTTTACCTATTAGCGCCTCATGCATAAAATCAATTTTAGAAGTAAAAACTATTGCAGGAGGTGAAAGTTATGACATTAACTGTTGAACATCAGTTGGAATTATTGCATGATATTTTAGACGACCATCTGAGTGAATCAGATGGGAATGTCTCTGAATATATGCAAATTAAACGAATTGTAAAAACAATCATGGCTACCAATCAACTTGCCCATTCTACCCTTGTCCAACAGCTTCCTGATATATACCAATATGGATTACAGGGAGAATCAGCTGTTAATTTACAGGAATTAATCCAGACCAATGAGCAACAAATTATGAATTGGAAGACCGCTATTCAACAAGCTAGTCCAAAATATTATTTCTAATCCCTTCCACTAATGCTTCCAGATGCATGGAGGATTCATCAAATTTCACATCTTCCATGCGTTCCTTGTGGAAGGACATATAATGAAGGGTATCTAATACTAAATACCAGTACATTCGTTCATGCAAATAGGCTTCATTAGCAATACCATATTTAAGTAGCCATTCCTGCCAATTTTCCTTAGGTATATAAGATTGCAGTACCAAGCCATAATCGATTACCGGATCTGTAATCATCGCATTTTCCCAATCAATCAGAAACAGTTTACCATGATCTGTTAACAGTAAATTATTATGATTTAAATCGCAATGACAAACAACCTGTCGTTGATTTTCTGTCACATAAAGTAGTTTTTCCAAGTAATTTAGCGCCTGCTTCACCGTGTGATGCTCACTTAAGGATGCTTGTTCTAAACGACTTTTGATTACTTGTAGACGATTTTCTGAGGAATTTGGCTTTTTACCCAGTCGCTTTAGCATATCTAATAGCTCTGTAGACTGGTGGATTTTTCTTAATAAATGTGCAACCTGCTGATGCTGCATTTCCTCTGGTTGCAATTCTCTGGCGTCCAGCCATTCCTGTGCAGTTATGACATCACCATTTTCTAGCCTTTTTGTCCAAACAAGCTTTGGAACAATTCCTTCTGCAGAAAGCACCGCTAAAAATGGAGAAGAATTGCGTTTCAGAAATAAACGGCGCTGCCCCTTCTCAGCAATATATGCATCGCCTGTCAGTCCGCCTGCTGGAGTTATATTCCATTCTTTGCTAAGTACTTTTTGAAACCAATCCACCATACATTCCTCTAATCCTGTTGTAATAAAATAATATAAAAATAAAGACGATGCCTTCAATGGATTCTATCTATTAAAAAACCACAAAAAAAGACATATAATTAGATTAACGAAAAACGACTTGATTTGCAAGATAATACCTATTTTCTACGACTTTCCACCTAAAATTTGAATACTGGAAAGATTTTTTTGTATCGAGGCTATCTGACAATATCCAGTTTGACCATCCACTTGGTAACAGACTGGCTTATCCGCATATATCGTAAACGTTGAACCCTGATCCAACTCTACTTCTTTAAACCCAACATGTTTGCCTGTAAATACAGTGATAAATACCATTAGTATTTTCCACTTAGATAGCTGGTGGATCATAAGCACTGGCAGTACTTTTGGTTGAATCACAGCATTTGGGATGATCTTCATGCCGCCTCCATAATAAGGATGATTGGCAAAAGTAATCATCCAACAATCGTGTATGACCCTTTTCTTACCGTCTTGTTCCCATTCCATCGTAAATGGCTTAAAACGAAATATAACCTGTATAAGTGCAAACACATAAATAAACGAGCCAAGATGCATTCGATTGAACCATTTTTTCATGCGGGACTGATTTGCTTTCCTAGCAATTTCAGCATCAAACCCAATCCCAATACTATTGACAAAATCCCGCTCTACCTGACCATCAATGGAATAATGACCTAGCCAATAAGCTAACAGGTTTTTCCCAGTAATAAACTGTTCTAACATGTCCAGTGGTTTACCTGCTAAATGGCAACCGCGGGCAAAATCATTCCCGGATCCTCCCGGTATAAAGCCAAGTGGAATTTGCTTGATCTGAAGCCCGTTTATTACCTCATGCATCGTACCATCTCCTCCGATAACAATGATGGCTTGATAGCGGTCCTGATCCAGTTCAGTCATAGACCTGGCAATTTCTTCAGCATGTCCTGCATATTCGGTCAACCGACATGTCTTTTCTATATGTTGATATAGCTTGCTCGCCTTCAATTCAGAAAAAATCCGATTTCCCTTCCCATTTCCCGCAATTGGATTGACGATGAATAAGTACACGCCCTACTCCTCGTCTACATATGTGAATGTTGCATCCTCTTCCCATTCTGGGCGCTTCACCGATGTTGTCAGGCAGTGTTTTAATAACCGCTCTGCTACTTTTAATTGACTACTTTTTAATGGGGAATCAAGGGCGCGCTTTTCTTTAAACCATTTCGCATGATCGCGTTTACCAATACAACTTGTATGATAAGGAGTATGCTGAAGCAGGATATGATTGGTACGAGATAGTACGGTTTTACGAATTGGAAAGTCCGGCATCGTCTGTTGTAGTATCCCCTTAACAATGGTTTCTGTTCGTTTTAAGGCGATAACAGGGCTGACTATTTTGGACTGTGACTTCCCTTCGTCAATCACCCATGCACGTTCATCCTCGCAAATAATGGTTGCGTAATCTGGCGCTTCTAATAGATAAATAATTTCCATTCCAATCGGACTAATCATCACAATTTCTGCTTCCATAGGTGCATGTTTAATACTAAAGATCGGATGGTACATAATTAAATAATTATCTGGAAATCGTTGTAAAAAATATTTTAATACAGGATCTTTATGATAACTTCGCTTAAAATAGGAAACATCCGAAACGGTTGAAGAAGCCCATTTTAATTGAAAAGCGTATAAATCATCTAAAAACTGCTGCTTCAATTCTTCCTCTGTTTGCAGGGGGTTATCCATGTTGATTTCGCCATCGGTCGCGCTTGAGACCGCATTCCTTTTTAGCTTTGACAAAAGCTTTTGAATTGGTGATAATGATTCTCCCCATTCTATCGATTCATATGTTGGTATTTTTTCCTGCCAAGCATCCAATAGCTTTTTCCAATTGTCCTGCTTCAATCGAATAAATTGACTGGGATAACGATATATATCCCATTCATATCTGGAAATACAATCTTCCAGCTTAATTAATTGTGCCATGTGAACTCCCTCCACGAAGTCGATAGCGTTGTACAAGTTGATATTTCACTTTTTCCTGGGGTTGGACGCGATACACATCAAAGGAATCAACAACCAATTGCATATAATCATTTACAAACGGTGCAGACAGCTCAGTTGTATCCACTTCCACATCTCCCTCTTTCCACTTTTTTGCAATGGTAATATGAGGTTTATATGCACGATCTTCCTTAGGAAAACCAGCCTGCGCACATGCCTTGTCAATTAGGTGATGCAAATGCAACAACGGCTGGGACGATTCGACTCCACACCACATTACACGTGGCCTTCGTTGATTACCAAAGAAGCCTAATGATCCAATCGATAAAGAGAAAGAAGATGTATCAACTTGAATCAGCTCCTTATCCAGTTGAAACCATTTTTCAGCCGTCATTGCTCCTAAAAATTTCAATGTGATATGAAAATCCTTTGGGTCTGGCCATTGTTTCATCTGCACCCGTTCCTGCAAAGGAACTTGCCACGCTGATAACCACTCTCTCTGTGACACATCTAATGGAATAGCGATAAAATAATGTGGTGATCTTTCCAAATCATTTCCCCCTTTTCTTATCTGGATAAACAGTACGATAATTCGTCTTCTGTTAACTCTCGATAAGCGCCCATCGGTAATTCAGGATCAAGTACCAATTCTCCCATTTGTAGTCTTTTCAGATAAACAACTTCCTTGCCAACTGCACGCACCATTCGTTTCACTTGGTGGAATTTACCTTCTGTTATGACAATCCGAACCTCTGTTAGACCATTTTGTGAGGTGAGTATTTCTAATGTAGCTGGCTTCGTTTTATAGCCATCATCCAGCAAAACGCCAGCTTGAAATGCATCTATATCAGCTGTCGTCATTTCCCCTTTTACTTTAGCATAATACGTTTTATCAATTTCTTTTTTGGGAGACAATAATTGATGAGCCAGCTTTCCATCATTCGTCATTAGTAAAAGCCCTTCTGTATCTTTGTCCAAACGTCCAACTGGAAAAGGTGAAAAAATCTTCCACTCATCAGCTAATAAATCGATAACTGTTTTTTCCCGTTCATCCACTGTAGCTGAAATATAACCTGGTGGCTTATGAAGCATGAGATAAATAAATTCCCGATATTGAACTAGTTCACCTTGTACCAGTACTTCATCTGTTTCTGGATCAACATGCACGTTTCCGTTACGAACCTTTTTTTGGTTCACCATGACATGGCTTTTTTTCAGCAGTTCTTTTACTTCTTTTCTGCTTCCATAACCCATATGAGACAATAATTTATCTAAACGCATATCATGACCTCCTACGATGAAAAATACGATTCAAGACACGAACCCGGTTTCCTAATACCCGCTCCAGTAAGGTAGACGCGTATGCAAGCCATAGATACACAGCTCCACCAACGATCACACCTATTATAAGCATCGTTAATGCTGCGAATTTTGATTCACTATATGGTAGAAAATAGCCAAATATCCATTTCAATAAGTAAATCACCGCGAACATCACCGTACTAAAAATCAATACGAGTAAAGCTCGTTTTGCAGTCTGCTTATAAGAGAATTGAATGGATACATGGATCCGCCATAAATTCAGTAGTACTGCAATTCCTACCGCTAGTGCTGTACCAAAAATAGCTCCCTTTGCACCAAACATATGGATTAGCTGGATATTTAATAAAATTTTTGCTAACAGTCCAGCAGCTAGACTAACAACTGTAAACCGTTGCTGATTAATTCCTTGTAAAACAGCTGCAGATACTGTAAAGAAAGCAAATAATAATGACACAGGTGCATATAACACAATTAACGGTGCAGTGATATCAATATTTTCCAAAGTAAATAAAGATCCATAAGCTACATCTGCAAGTGCTGCTAAACCAATGGAAGCTGGCAACACAAGGACAATAATAATTTGAAAGGCTTGATTAATTTGTTGAAATAATACAGGTTTATTATTTGTCGTAAATGATTTAGTCAATGCCGGCAAAATAGCTAATGATAATCCAGTCGCAATGGTCACTGGAATTAAAATAATCTTATGACCGTACACATTAATCGTTGAAAAAGTAATTTCCCAAATTTCCCCCAAACCAACCGCAGTCATGGAACGTTCAAAAGTAAATTGGTCTACAAGCTGATAGAGTGAGGTTGCCAAACCAACAATGATAAACGGACCAGCATAGCTTAATAATTCTATAAACAGCTTTTTCATTGGAATATCATAGGTGAATCTTTGATTATTTACATTGCTTAATATAGCCGCTTTTCTTTTTCTCCAATACATCCAAAGTACGACACAGGATGCAAGCGCACCAATTAATGCCGCAAATGTAGCCATACCAACTGCAGTCGCAATAGAGCCATTATATATTTTAATAACGATAAAAGCGCCACTTAATACAAAGGCAATCCGGACAATTTGTTCGACAATCTGAGACACAGCTGTTGGCCCCATTGATTGGTATCCTTGAAAAAACCCTCGAACAATACTCATAGCCGGAATAACTAATAAGGCAAAGCTAACCATGCGAATGACAAACGCTGCTTCTTCCGCTTTTGCGGGCTCATTCGGAATAGAAAGTGCTGCAATCCATCCGCTACTGGCGTATAAGCCTATAAATGCAAGAAAACCCGTCACAGCCATGAGAACCATGCCAGATTTAAATATGCGATACCCTGTTTCATAATCCTCCAGGGAATTATATTTAGAAACAAATTTTGATACAGCTAACGGTACACCTACCGTGGAAATACTTAAGAAAATATTATAAGGAACATAGGCAAAATTATATAATGCTCCCCCCTCATTCCCCACTAATGCAAAAAAAGGAATAACATAGATCATACCAAGAAATTTAGATAGAAAAGTTGCACCGGTCAATAACATGGTGCCTCTTACAATCGTGTTTGACATGCTTTCACCAACGTTTATTTATTTTTGTCCTACAGGCTATTTTATCATATATAGTCCTAAATAAGTAAATGGAATTCGCTTAAGCTTCTTCATTCGTAATCGTATTGCTTCGTAAAAGAATTTCAAAATGATAAAGTGAAACTTCTATCAGGGGGGGTTTGCACTCGCCCCACTGATTTTTAGTTGAACCGATCAGGCCTTTACTGGCTGTTGATCCACCACTTATAATTCCTGTTATCAAAACAAAAATTATTGATATGGGGGCTTACAGCCAGTCAATCTGTGATAAAGTGAAACTTCAATCAGTGGGGCTTTTTGCTCTTCCCCCACTGATTGTTAGTTGAACCAATCAGGCCTTTACTGGCTGTTGATCCACCACTTACAATGCTTGTCATCAACAAAAATTATTGATGTGGGAGCTTACAGCCAGTTAATCTGTGATAAAATACAATGGAATTGAAAGGAATGAATCATTTATGATCTATGATGTTGCCGTCATTGGTGGAGGCCCCTCTGGGCTCATGGCATCCATAGCAGCTGCAGAGGCAGGTGCAAAAACCATACTCATTGAAAAAGGCAAAAAGCTTGGTAAAAAACTGGCTATTTCCGGAGGCGGCCGCTGTAATGTAACCAACAGACTGCCCCAAGACGAAGTGATTAAGCACATACCTGGGAATGGGAAATTTTTATATAGTGCTTTTTCTGTCTATAACAACCATGACATTATAAATTATTTTGAATCGATTGGTGTCGCATTGAAAGAAGAAGATCACGGTAGAATGTTTCCTGTATCTAATTCCGCACAATCTGTTGTCCAAGCACTCGTGGAACAATTAAAAAAACATCGTGTAGAGATTAAGCTCGAAACAGGGGTAGAAGCAATCGATTATGGCCAAGAAGTTCATACTATCATTTTAAAAAATGGCTCAAAAATAACTGCTAAATCAATCATTATAGCTGTTGGTGGAAAGGCAGTTCCTCATACAGGATCGACTGGAGATGGCTATAAATGGGCTAAAACAGCGGGACATACCATTACGACACTTTATCCAACAGAGGTAGCTCTTACATCAAAAGAAGCATTTATCAAAGAAAAGAAACTACAAGGCTTATCCCTAAGAGATATTCAATTATCTGTTCTTAATAAACGTGGTAAACCAATTATTACCCATCAAATGGATATGATTTTTACACATTTCGGTATATCCGGGCCAGCAGTTTTACGCTGTTCACAATTTGCCGTCAAAGAATTTATGCGAGGCAGACAGGAAGTTAGCATGCTATTAGATGTTTGTCCTGAACAGCATGAGGAAGCACTGTTTCAGAAATTAGTGAAAGCAATAAAGGAAGAACCAAAGAAATCCATTAAAAACAATTGGAAAGGAATCGTTCCCGAAAGATTCCTGCTATTTATTTTAAATCAAATTGGAGTAGAGGAAGATCAAAAAGGTGCAACTGTATCCAATGATACAATTCGCCAAGTTTCCCAGTCATTGAAACGATTTATTTTTACAGTAGACGGTTCATTACCTATGGAAAAAGCATTTGTTACTGGTGGTGGTGTCTCATTAAAAGAAATTAAACCTCGTACGATGGAATCCACGCGTATGGAAAGACTTTTCTTCTGTGGTGAAATACTTGATATACACGGTTATACTGGCGGCTATAATATTACATCTGCATTCGTAACCGGGCATGTAGCAGGTAGTAATGCAGCAGCAACTGCCAGATGATGCCATACATGTATTGACCCCTGTGATGCAACCTAATACTGTCTGAGGACAAAAACAGAAAGGGTTGGTTCAATTATGCAGAAGAATGGAATGTGGCTTCCAATCATTGCCTCCGTTGGTGTAGGCGCTGCAACATTTTATACGATGACGAAAAATAATCATAACATTGGACAAACCATCCAAAAAATGGTCCCGCTCGTATCCCAAATGGGTTCGTCTGGCGGGAATACGGAACAGCTCGGACCGCATGGAATGAGCTAACTCAGACAGAAAAAGCACGTCATTTCGACGTGCTTTTTTCATACCTAATCATCTTCGGCCTAAAGTCCCGTTTTTCATTTAATCATCCGATTCTCTATTATTATCATGTATACTGAAGGCATAAAGTACAACTTCAATCCTTGTGGGTTTTCTTCCTTCTCCACGGGTTGTTAGTTGAACAAATCATGGTGTTAGGGTTCATTACCTCCCATCTAAACTATTTTGAATGCTTTTTAATGTAAAGGTGGAGTTTTATGGACTTAAACATCAAGATAAAGAGAATATTCTAAACATCATGTAAGGGGATGAGAAATTGCAAGGATTTAAGTTATTGGCCAAAATAATCATTGCCATCATTTTGGGGATTGCATTGGGTTCTTTTGTACCCGAATGGAGCATCCGGATTTTTGCTACTTTTAATGATCTATTTGGAAGCTTTCTTGGATTTGTGATTCCACTTATTATTCTTGGTTTCATAGCACCAGGAATTGGATCACTTGGTAGAGGTGCCGGCAAGTTACTTGGCATAACTGGAGCTGTTGCTTATTTATCAACGATTGTCGCAGGAATTGTTGCTTTGCTCGTTGCTAAAGGACTTTATCCTATCATGTTAAAAGGACAAAGTGCAGCTGATCTTACGGACCCTAGTGAAGGATTGGTTAGTGGTTATTTAGAATTAGATATCGCACCACCATTAGAAGTGATGACTGCCTTAATTTTAGCATTTGTGATCGGACTTGGTATTGCAGCCATTAAAGGAGATACCCTATTAAATATGATGAACGAATTTCGAGACATCGTTCAACTTGTCATTGAAAAAGTAATTATTCCTTTATTACCATTTCATATTTTTGGGATATTCGCGAATATGACTTTTGCCGGACAAGTAAGTACCATTATTAGTGTATTTGCTAAAGTATTTGCAATGATTTTGGTACTCCATATGCTTTATTTAATATTTTTATACTTAATGGCAGGTACCCTCAGCAGAGAAAATCCATTTGCCATGTTAAAAACTATGTCACCTGCATATTTTACAGCATTAGGAACACAGTCATCAGCCGCAACCATACCCGTAACTTTGGAAAGTGCAAAGAAATTAAAACTGCGCGGAGATGTGGCAGATTTTACCATTCCATTGCTAGCCAATATTCACTTAGCGGGAAGTACGATTACACTCGTAAGTTGTGCATTAGCAGTAATGTTTATACAAGGAGATGTTGCTTCCCTATCTAAAATGATTCCATTTATTCTAGTATTGGCTGTCACCATGATCGCAGCACCAGGAGTGCCAGGTGGCGCAGTTATGGCCGCAATTGGTCTGCTGGAAAGCATGTTGCATTTTGGACCTGCAATGGTTTCACTAATGATTGCTTTATATCTTGCACAGGATAGTATTGGAACAGCATGTAATGTAACCGGTGATGGAGCCATTACATCTATTACAAACTCCATTAGTAAAAGAAAAAATATTACAGAAGAAACGTAAAACATGAACCGACAGAACAGGAAAAGCTCTGTCGGTTTTTTCATTACAAAAGAAAAGAGAGTAAATAACCTATTAGGTTATTTACTCTCTTTTAATAATTGCCCGGCGGCGTCCTACTCTTGCAGAGGCGATGCCTCAACTACCATCGGCGCAGAAAAGCTTAACTACTGTGTTCGGTATGGGAACAGGTGTGACCTCTTCGCTATTGCTGCCAGACATTTTAATTTTAATGAAAATCCATTGTGGAATATAATTTATACCCTGAAAACCAAACAAGCGTAAACAACAATTATCAACCAAAATAAGTTAGTTAAGTCCTCGATCAATTAGTATCCGTCAGCTGCACGTGTCACCACGCTTCCACCTCGGACCTATCAACCTCATCGTCTTTGAGGGATCTTACTCACTTGAAGTGATGGGAAGTCTCATCTTGAGGGGGGCTTCATGCTTAGATGCTTTCAGCACTTATCCTTTCCAC
>NZ_QTSZ01000029.1 GCF_003730295.1 Ornithinibacillus gellani | reverse complement strand
GTCCATCTTTTAGAATGCGTGAGACGCAGGAATGGTTAAAAAACGAATCAACTGATGAATAATTATTTATTTTAGGGTGGTTCAAAATTTAATTGCGAAGTGGTTCACTTTTCACTTGCGAAATACATTAAGGCGTACGATTTTGGTGTTAGAGGACATGTTCACTTACGAAGTATTATGACTTGTTAACTAAATTATCCATTGATAGTTACACATGGTAAAGGCAATATGAATGATGCAATTTCATATATTATAACAAGCAAATTAACTCTCATGCACTGACAGAAATGTCGGTGCTGTTTTTTGTGAAAAGAAAGAATAACAAGTTCAAGTGTGTATAACTCATCTTGAGGCATCACCGTTTAGCTTAATCACCCAAAGATCTTGGTGAGGCGATCCGTGCACAGTCCTGAATTTCAATTTTCATCCTGCGTTGGGTTAACATTACTTTAATGTGATAATATGAAGTGAGATATGAATGAGTATTCAAAAAATAGTTTAAGAACTTTTTTTAAATGTAGTAGAGAATATTCTGCAAAAAGGAGCGGGGTTATTTTTGAAGGTTTTTGTAAAGGGAATCACACCACTTGTATTGGTGATATGCTCGTCTATTTTACTATTTGGATGTTCCGGTTTGGAGCGGGATGGAAAACCTAATAATGATCATGAAGGAACAAATAACAAAATGAATGCATACGAGCGGGAAAATTATGTTTCCATTCAGGAGTATACCGGCGAGGGTTTCACCTTGCGAAATGCGAATAAAAAAATAGATGGTATTATTGAGGAAAATCGAGAAGCCATTGTGAAGGCAGTGGAGACTTTTTTTGACAATGAATATCACACAGATGTAAAGGTGCATCATATCGCTAGTGCATCAGATGCTGCATCGGTATTTGTTGAATCTATTGGCGAACCCCATTTTTATACAAATGCTATTGTACCCATAGATGTTCAAAAAAACATCGTTCATACTTCCAATGTATGGTCAGAGGAAGGCCAGGTTGAAGATGGAATTAGCTGTGGATTATATGTCATGGCTTATGAAAAAGAATTTGAACAGCTTGATCGCATTTTGGAAAACTTGACTGATGAGCATCCAATTGTTGGTACCCCTTCCAAAGTAATCGAACGTGTAAAAGGGAATGGATATACAACTCCTTACTATTTCATTAGCAGTTTTGGAGATTTGTTTAAAGGGTTATTTAATACGTTTATGGAGCACCCCTCTATTTCGAAAAAGGAATTGAATGACTTTCTTAGTAAGCATGAATTTGAATCTTATGGTTTAAACTTTGGGATAGAATTTTACATGGAGGAACAAGGTCAAAATCCAAGTGAGGAAATCCATCATGCTATTGTAAAAGCGATAGAGGAAGCAGAAGGTATCCCAAATGGGGAATATTTTATTTTTTTAAATGACAACTACATTGACGGGAAACGTGGTATTGGTAAAAAGGAAAACTCATTGGAAAAAGTAATTGAAAGGTAAATATTTTTGGTAGTGTACAGTCATCCAAATAATAGTTATCTCAAATTGGAGGTATTGCCTTGGAATATTGGTTTGGTGCTGCGGGGATTTGTATGAATGATCATAAAGAAATTTTAATGATAAAGGGTTTTGATTCGGAAGGGTGGGCAGTGCCATCTGGTGGGATTAAAGAAGGTGAAAGCCCACAGGAGTGTTGTATTAGGGAAGTAAAAGAAGAAACTGGTTACGATGTGAAAGTCATTGAACCATTAAAACGTAAAGAAACAATTATTAAAGGTATAAATGTTATGACGTATTATTTTAAAGTGGAAAAAATAGGCGGAAGTATTGAAATAAATGATCTAGATGGAAATATAGCTGAAGTAGAGTGGAAAGTCTTTATCGGAAATAAAAACAATTAAACATGCATATCCAGAGGATTTAACACTATTATTAGAGCAATTTAAGGGGTAAAACAATAATAAACCTGTGTGGTATATGGAAGAAACAGTAATACGATAACGGTCAATCTAAGTCATTTATCACAGATTAAATGGCTGTAAGATCCCCATCACTTCAAGAATTTTTGTTGATAATAAGAATTGTAAGTGGGGAAGGGCGAAAACCCCACCCTCACAGATTGAAGTTTCATTTTATCCGTATAAAACTTTTAGGAGGTAGAATATGAATAACGATAACGAAACTCCTGAAGAAAGAAGAGAAAGACTAAGGCATCAGGAATTAAAGCATCCTTCCAGCAGTATTCACGGGAATAACCTATCCGACTTGGTAGGTGGTTTAGGTTGGAAGGGTACGGGGATTTTAATTCTGATAATCCTATTAGGCATTGTATGCTATGCTGCTTTCTTTCGTTGATAAGCGTTATTGTGGAAGGGAAAGCATCCTAAATCAGATAATTAGAATAATCGTAGGAGGAGAATCAAAATAAAAAGAATTTATTTCATCATATTGATATTATTATTATTTATTTTGGCTGCGTGTACAGATAAAGGATCACAATCCAACACGATTACGGTTGCAGATTTATCAGATAGAGAAGATGTCATCTTGTCTACGATTACAGATCAAGCATTTGTTTTTGACTTTAACGTAGACAGTGAATACGAAGAGGTTACTGTAAAGATGGAAAAATATGAGTTTGGTCAATTGGTAGAGCAGAGTAGAAATGAACTTACGGCAATGGTTGAAGAAACTGGTTCTATCGTTTTCTCTGCCTCAAAGACTTCTGACGAAAGTAATGAAAAAAATTTTTACATTGGAGTAGGTGGGAAGCGTGGCTCCGTTTCCAATATGAAGGCTGATAAAGAAATGGTCGATGTAAAAAATATGTCGAGCGTTTGGGGCAACTTCTCAGAAAGTAAAACATTTGAAGAAGGGAAAGAAATCGTTCTGGCGAGTATTGGTTATTCAAGCAGTGAATCTGGGGTTAGCTCATTTAATAATGATTTTTACGACAATATGGAAGCACATATGGATGAATTGGAAGAGTTTGATATTGCTTTAGTATTGAAAGCGGAGTTCGCGAAGTAGGTTTGTGTCGTAAATTACAATGTATTGAAAGCGGCTAAGGCAGGAGGGGAATGTGTGTTAAAGAGGAGAATAATTGTAGCACTACTATCGGCAATGATATTTAGTTTAACCCTTGCTTATATCTCGTACACTCCTATTGCCGAAAGGGAAGCTAATGCTTGGTATGATTCATTCGGTGCTTTTATACAAATCTATTTATTGTTTTCTGTACCAGCATATTTATTGGGTGGAGTCCCAATATCTTTGTACATTGATAAATACATAGAAAAAGGACTGATGAAACTATTTCTTTATTTAGCGGGAGGATTTTTAGTAGGTGTTGCTACCATTGCAATCAGTTTTTTGACAGTGGGACTTGAAATTTTAAAATATGGTGTTGTCGGTTCATTCGCTAGTTTGTTATTTTTTGTTCTTATGATGTTAGCGAAGCAAATCAAAGAGAATTTTACTGAGGAAGTATAAAATATTCGGTGATGAATTGCTGAAGCATGTATGGTTTATCAAGTATCTTATTTCGATAAGGTACATAGTAATTTTTCGGAATTAGTTTGGTACTTCATTATTAAAATTTAATCAGCAGTTATCGAAAATATACATTTGGTAAGCTAAAGAGAGGGAGTAAGATGATTGAATTTCGAAAGTTAACTACAAGTGATGGTACAGATGTTTTTGAAATGGTCCAAGAAATCGGAAAAGGAGAAAATGGCTTTACTAACAGTCTGTATTCGGATGATTTTTATTTATTTCAAGAAAAGTTGCTTAGAAACTATGAAATGTCAGAGGGAATAAATTTAAAACCACAATTTGTTCCTCAAACGATTTATTGGTTATATGTAGGGGGAAAACCCGTCGGTTATGGTAAGCTCAGACACTATTTAAACCAGCATTTGTTACAACACGGTGGGCATATTGGATACGCAATTCGCCCAATGGATAGAGGAAAAGGATATGCAAAGATTTTATTGAATAAATTAATCCAAGAATCTATAAATAAACAGATTAAACAAATATTATTGACGTGTTATGAAAGTAATGAGGCTTCTAGAAAGGTAATAGAATCCAATGGTGGGGAATTAAGAGATAAAAAAGAGGGTGTTTGTTTTTATTGGATTAATAATATTTAATAATATAGGTTCCAGTTTATTGTACAATTCAATTGGAAGTGTTCCTCCGCAATCGTGCGCGTTTGCTGAATAAAAGATATGAGATCATATTATCGTGTCTTTTTTTATTTTAAAAATGACAGGAGGAAAGTTAGTATTTTTGAAAAGTAAAATAGGAAGATGGGAGATAAATGGCCCATAAATTTATGATTCAGTTTAACTAACATACAGTGGAGGAAGGAAGGGCACCCACTGTATGAAGTTTCACTTTATGTGTCATGGATGTTGTCAGAAATCTTTATAGGCCAAAGTATTCCTCTAATGTCGATTGTTGATGATAGATTTTTTCGGCTAGATTTTTTCCTACATAACGGTAGTGCCAAGGTTCGTACATGTAACCGGTAATTCCTTCTTTGCCATTAGGATAGCGCAGAATAAAACCGTATTTATATGCTTCTTTTGCTAACCAATTGGTTGCTCTATTTTCTTGGAAGAATGCTCCTTGATTGTTGCGATCACCAATATCAAATGCTAAACCAGTTTGGTGTTCTGAATAACCGGGCCTTGCACTGTAGCGGTCTGCTGCTTCTTGGCCATCACGGGCAACATAATCGTTATATAAATTTTTTTGGTAATCAAATGATCGATACGTGCTAAACGCTGTTAACTCAATACCGTCTGTTTTTGCTGCTTTTGCCATTGCATTAAAAGCGCTTCTAGCTTCTCCGCTTTCACCTGGTGCATAATTTGCTGGCAGCGGGTATTTTTTACTTGCAATAACAACCCCATCGACATAGGTTGGTTTGGAAGGTAATCCATCACCGGAAGTAGGCTGTTCTTTGTCTTTCGCTGGTGCTTTTTCCTTCTTATTATGTTCCTTTTTAGTTTCGTTTTCGGACTCATTTTGTTTTGTATCTGTTTTTTCCTTTTCTTTAGCTGCAAGGCGTTCTTTTTCTTTACGTTCCTTTTCCTTACGTTCTTCTTCGACAGCGATTCGTTTCTCTTCTTCTGCTTTTTCTTTAGCAATTGCGGTGAGTTTTTTATCTACTTTGTTCAGTTCAGCTTGAAATGTTTTAACCATTTCTTCATCTTCCATTTTTTTGATGAGTTTTTCTAGTTTTTCATAATCTTTTTTTGTAAGGGAATCTATCAATTGGTCATTTTCATATAAAGAGGCAATGAATTTCTCTGTTTTTTCTATATGTTTTTCTTGAGCAATTCGCTTTTCAACTGCATCATGGATGGTTTGCAGGTTTTCAGTTTGCCTGTTGTAATATGTAGTGTATGACTCAAACGGATCGATAGATTTCTCGTATTTGGCGAGTAAATCTGTTTTTAGTTGACCATCCTGTTCCATTAAATGGTTTATTTCTTGTTCCAAATGATACATTTGACTCGCCATATCATATTGCGTAGTTAGTTCATTCAATAAGGTTTGATTGTCATCGGATACATTTTCCTTGTTATTAAGTTCCTCAAGTCGTTTGCCAACGTCATTTAATGTTTCTTCTTCAATAGAAGCATGTAGATCATCAAAGTCTTCATTATAGATTTTGGTCATATCCGCTTTAATCTGGCGTAATGCTTCCTCATCTTCTTTATTTTGTTTCGCTTGAGCACATCCTGCTAATAAAAATAGGATACTGAAAAAAATAATCCAATGTCTGATATTTTTATATAATGTCATTCAATCACTCCTGGAAGTTATATCTAATATTTACCATAACATAATATGTTTTAACATCATTATTAATTTTTCATTATATTTATATTAATTGATGCTATAAATCATTTTTTTAGCAAAGTCAGTCATAGTTTGATAGATTTTTCCGGTTCTGATTGATGTACGTATGGATGGTGTAGATTCGAAACTGGCATTTTCCTCTAAAAGAAAAAATGCTATATCTAGAGAAGCAGGTATCCCTAGAAGGGGGTGACTCTGAGCTTGTAAGGCTCTGATTGTGACAAAAGGTAATTCATTGTATTGTGGTGCAAAATAAGCAATCTTTTCCAATAACAAAAAATGCCCAACCTATTGAAAAGATCCGACATTTATGGTAAATTTATATAGATTGACTTCCTGTGATTATGTGTGCATATTAACCCTATAATAAGTATACAACATAATTCATTTGGATGTCAACCCTTATTTCTTAACTTTTTGAAGGAGGGCTTGCAATGGGGTCAGAATACCAGATGGAGCAACAAAGATTGGATGACGTGTTAAAGATCATTCAGGAGCAAATTCACAAGTCGGAGGAGGAAACGTCAGAGCGCCGTGATGAAGTTGTGAATATCCGTAAGCATTTTTGGGATGAGGTAAAGGTTAACCTCGATTCGTTCGATGATTATTTGGAGACAATCATTGGTCTAAGACAGGAGGCCCAGGCGTTATCCGTCACGCAAAGCACCCATAGACAAGCATCCAAAAAATTAGCTACGCTACGCCGAATGGAAAAATCACCGTATTTTGGACGGATCGATTTTAAAGAAAAAGGAGATGCGGATGCGGAAGAAATTTATATCGGCATTGGCACATTGACGAATGACAGTGGGGATCAATTTATTATTTATGATTGGCGGGCGCCCATTTCCAGTGTGTATTATGATTATCAGCCTGGTGCTGCTCAGTATGAAACGCCAGGTGGGACAATCGAGGGAACCTTGGAAAAGAAATGGCAATATCTCATTAAAGATGGGGCGCTTGAATCGATGTTTGATACAAGTTTGACGATTGGTGATGAGATTTTACAGCAAGTGCTGGGGAAAGGTACCGACAAGCATATGCATCATATCGCTGCGACAATTCAACAGGATCAAAATCAAATCATTCGTCATGACCACGGCAGATTGCTAATCGTTCAAGGGGCGGCTGGCAGTGGAAAAACATCTGCAGCTTTACAGCGGATTGCCTATTTATTATATAAATATCGTGATAGCTTAAATGCGAATCAAATTATTTTATTCTCTCCAAATGCGATGTTCAAAAGCTATGTATCAAATGTTTTGCCTGAGCTTGGCGAGGAAAATATGCAGCAAGTCACTTTTCAAGAATATTTAAATCACCGACTTGGTAAAATATTTGAAGTCGAAAATCCTTATGAGCAATTGGAATATGTATTGACATCCGCAAAGGATCCTGACTATCCTGCGCGTGTAGAGGGAATACGTTTTAAGGCATCCACATCATTTTTCCATGCGATGGAAGCGTATAGACAATCATTGGAAGCGGAAGGCATGCAGTTCAAATCGCTTCAATTCAGAGGGCAAACAATCCTGTCAGCAGAACAAATCTCAGGGGTGTTTTATAGCCAAGACACATCCCTTCGATTCCATAATCGACTGGAAAAATTAAGAGATTACTTACTGAAGCAAATAAAAGAAGCGCAAATAGCGGAGCGAAAAGCAGACTGGGTACAGGATGAAATTGAACTGCTCAGTGATGACGCGTATTACAAAGCGCAACGTTATTTGGCGAAAAAGAAGGGCTACGAACGGGAGGAGCTTGCTGAATATGAACCAGATCGCAAAGATTTAGCGCGACTGATTGTTCAGCAAAAATTCAAGCCATTGCGAAAGAGGGTTCGTGCATATGAATTTATCGATATGAAAGCAATATATAAACAATTATTTGCGTCTAGCCATCCAATAGAGCAGTGGTTGGATAGGGAAATACCAGCGGCGTGGTCAGACATTTGTGAGGCAACTATAACGGCAATTGATGTCGGGAAATTACCATATGAGGATGCAACTCCTTACTTGTTGTTGAATGAATTAATCCAAGGCTTTCAAACGAATCGGAACATCAAGCATATCGTTGTCGATGAGGCGCAGGACTATTCGCCTTTCCAATTCGAGTATATGAGAAGATTATTTCCAGCAGCAAGAATGACGGTGCTTGGCGATTTTAATCAAGCGATATTTGCCCATGCTGCCGATCAAGTTGATTTTCATATGTTGATGGGCCTTTATGGACCGGAACGTACTGGTTTAATTAATCTGGCCCGAAGCTATCGTTCCACCAAACCAATCATTGAATTTACGCGGCGCCTTGTACCAAATGGTGATCACATCATCCCATTTGATCGTGACGGGAAACGCCCGGCAATGAAGCAATTGGAAAATCATGATGAACTGCATCAGTGTATTGTGGAGCAGGTGGCAGCATTACGAAACGAAAACTACCAATCCATTGCTATCATCTGTAAATCTGCAGCGGAAAGTGCCAGCGCATTTGAAGCTTTATCCGCCATCGAAGGAATCAAGCTGCTGAAGACCGGAACGTTGGAATACGAGCAGGGCGTAGTAGTCGTCCCATCTTATTTATCCAAAGGCATTGAATTCGACGCAGTGATTGTATATGACGCATCCGCTAATGTGTACGACCACGAGGGCCTGCGCAGAATTTTTTACACCGTCTGTACAAGAGCCATGCACCACCTGCAGTTGTACAGTGTAGGCGAGCCCAGCCTATTATTGCAGCAGGCACTGGAGCGGGATGTAGTGGAAGGTTGAAGTGGAATAGAATAAAAAATATAGGAACGTGCAAGTGCTTTGGTGCTTGCACGTTTAGTTATGATTTGAAAATATTTGCTTTGTCATCATGCATAAAATCAGTTTCTACCGACACTTCACAAAAAGAACACTTTAGCTTCCAGTAATTTATGTTAAACTTAACTGGGGGCATTTAGTTTATAAAAGATTGGAGTTCTACACGTGAAGAAGCACAATTGTTTTATCGTACTATCTTTGTTAGCGGCATTATTGGTTATGATGTCAGCTTGTGGAAATTCAAACGACAGTGAAAAATCGGGACAAAAGAAGAAAGAGTCAGATGATGTTTCCGTGAAAGAGGATCGTACTATTTCCGCAGACCGTTCAAGAACTGCCAGCGCGAAGGATTCCGCGCCAGATAGCGAAACAAATGGCAAACAAGAATCAGAAGCCCAGTCCAAATCAGAGAAAAAAGAAACAGAAAAAGATGTGGTATTGGAAGAGGAAAAGACCAATGATTCAGAAGCAACAAAGCCATTGTCTGAATACGGTGCCAAGCAAATCGAATATGCACGCGTTTGGCTGCAACTTGGAGAAAATAAAGATACAGATGGATTGTATGCTAGACACATTCCAGCAGGCACACCACTCAATCCGGACGACGAAACAAGTGCGACCTATCCGGAAGAAGTCATTCAATTGGCAGGAGATCGATTGATTGATGGCTCTATAACATACAGTGGGAACGGTGATGGCACCATTAATATTTACAATGTGCCACTACGCTGGGACGGTCATTATCCCGCGGGGAAAAAGTTCTATAAAGACATTATTGATAAAACGCAATCTGTATACATTAATCCAGGTAACGATGAAGAAGTTATTGAAATGATAAAACGAATCAAAGTACAATGAACTGATATTTAATTTTTATAGAAAAAGGGGAGGGGCTTGTGAATCAAGCCCCTTTTTGATGTGGAAGGAAGGAATCGGTGAGCCGATTCCAACTACATTTTATTTAGACAATCAGTTCACTAGATTTGGCCAGAAAGTCGCATGTCTTGGCCCCAAACTCGCATGGGTTTAGGTGGAAGTCGCATGCCTTGGCCCCAAACTCGCATACCTTTCGTCCAAAGTCGCATGGGTTTGGGTGGAACTCGCATACCTTGGCATTATTCTCGCATAGGTTTGGCCAAAATTCGCATATCATTGACCGGAAGTCGCATGCATCAAGAGGGAAGAAATCGGCGTGGGCCGATTTCAATATCATTTAAGAAGTTCAATTTTAATAACTCTGCAAGCTCGCGCGGCAAGCGCTGAAAGTCGAGCATCGAACGGCAAAAGTCGAGCACCAACCACCCAAACTCGCGCGCCAACCATCCCAACTCGAGCGCCAACCACCCAAACTCGCGCACCAACCACCCAAACTCGGGCACCAATCATCCCAACTCGAGCACCAACCACCCAAACTCGCGCACCAATCATCCCAACTAGAGCGCCAGCCACCCAAACTCGCGCACCAATCACCCCAACTCGCGCGCCAACCACCTAAACGCGGGCACCACTCATCCCAACTCGAGCGCAAGCCACTCAAACCCACGGCTCTACCTCATACAAAAGGAAGTGCATTTGTAAATAAAGAAGGAATCGGCTCGCCGATTCCTCCATTCTAGGTTTATATTTGTTTGTCTGGAATGGAAATCCGTTACTGGATAGGTTTATCACAGATTAACAGCCGGTAAAGGCCTGATTCGTTCAACTAAAAATCAGTGGGGAAAGTGTGAAATTCCCCACTGATTGAAGTTTGACGTTATTTTTCTTCACCGATTCCTTGGACTGCTTTGAATGTCCAGGCAAGTCTGAGGGAGTCGCCTTGGAATTGATTTTGGTCTTCTCCGTTGTCTACAAAGTTGAATTTGACGGAGAAGTCATCGATTGTATCTACTGGTAGTCCTTTTTCAAATTGTGGATCAAATATATGTTCATTGATTGCTTCAGGTGTCATGGTTTTTAATTCGGCTAATGTTGTTTCGTAAATGACCTCATCTAATTTGTCGGCGTTGTATAGAAATTCTACTTGGATATGTTCGCCGAAATCTTCTGTGTTGTCGCCGTTTGCATCGATGATTGTATAGTCTGTTTCAAGAAATACTTTTTCGATGTCCAGGGTACCGTTGTTTTGCAGTTCAAAGGTTCTAACCATCCAGTCACCTGGTTTTAAGTTTTCAACGTTAATGATTTCCGTTGGCTCAATCGCTAAATCTAGTGTTCCGGCAGCGAATGTATTGTTGCTCACTTCGCTGTCACTAAAATATGCATATGTTCCTCCCGCAATTAATGATAGTCCTAGTGTTGCTGACATAATTCCCATACCTAGCTTCTTTCTCATTCTCACGCTATATTCCTCCTCATATTTATCCAGACGACATTATTTTTGATAAAATTATCTCTATACGTTGCTGTTCTAGATTTAAACTGCTTCCCTGTGACTTGTGTTAATTTTGCCACAGGGAGCAACTTATAAATTGTTATTCACTTATTCCCATGCTTTCCTTACATATTCCGCATCAGCGTTAAATAGGTTATACGCTTTGCCGGATATGGTTTCTTGATTTACATGGTGTTCCAATAATTGCTGCAATCCATCAATGTGCTTGACTACCTTGTCAGCGGATTCAGTTTCTTCAAATCGTTTGAGTGTAGTTAAGTGCATCTCCAGAGCACGAGCTGCAGCTGGGCTCACATTTCCATCTTCTTTAAATACATTTAGCATTGCCTGCATTTCTGCGGCACCACTAAGTGTTACGTTGTATGCATCGATGATTTCTTGTGTAATCTTATTGCCTGCATCATCAGAAGCATTTGCTTTTAATGAGATGGATACAGCATTTTTAGGTACATCCAATTGTGCAATTGCATTTTGTCCATCTTTGGTTAAGGCTATCTCTTCCCAGGTTTTACCTTGATCATAAGAAGCTTGAAGTGTCGTTTCATCGATATTTCCATAGCCGCCTACACCAGGAATTTTCGTCACATCTAGTGTTAATTCTGCCGTGCGACCAGCAATTAAGTGACCTGCGCTATTCATATCAGTTTTATAGTTTAGTGAAAGTAGTGGAAGATCGACATTACGGGAAACTCCACCTTCTGACCAAAATGTCCACTCTGTACGGGTCTGTGTAGATGTATTCCAATGTTCACCATTTGTTGTTTCACTTACTAGACGATATTCAAGGTTTTCATCTGGTAGTTCATCCCACGTTATGAGCATTTGTCCTTTTGCTTCACCTAAGAGTGAATGATCTTGATAAAGTTTAAGGTTTTGTAATGCGGATTGCTTATTCCAATCAGACATCCAACCGGTGTGTTGTTCTCCAGCATCCGCTTGTGCAGGTACGTTAAACTGAAATCCACCATAATTATCCTGGAATGGTGTCCAGAATCCGAGTCCAAATCTTGGCTGGATGACAGGGGAGAACCAGTTTTCCTGTAACCGTTCGCCAGGATTATAATTTACTTCAATTCCGCGAATCTCCCAAGAGTTCTCAGCAGTGTATGGGTTCGTACCGTCTGGCATTTCAGCTTGCTGATACCACGTGGATCCTTCTGTCGCAGACACCCATTCCTCTCTTACCATTGGCAAGGAAATTGGTTCTTGGAATCCCCAAGCGCGGACCGAATGACGACGGCGGTCATATCTGAATTCTGTTCCAATTGCTTGTTCATCTGCAATATAGGTGCTATCAATTTTCACCAAATCCTCCGGGTCAGGTGCATAATTCAAATCTGCCGGAATCCCGGAAACATGTGCATCTACAAGATCATAGACATATGGTGAATCCTGTGTTCCTTCCACATCCAGTGTGACGCCACCTTGTTCGATTTGTGCAATTAATGCATCTCCTTCTTGTCCATTGATGGATGCGACAGCAAGTGGGATAAGCGCATCATCACTCCCTACCAGTTCATTAAAATGTCCTGGACTGTTATTGGCAATGAGGAGCAATTTTGCACCAGCATCCAAGGCTACATTTGCCTGTTCATCGGCTGTCATATCCGGATTACGTTTTACAACAACTGCTTTGTCTGTTACATCTAAATCCTGATAGGCATCTGCAGCACCATTTTCAGCATAGACTGCTTCCAAGGTCTGTTTTCCATTAAATGTCTTCATGCCAGGAAGCGGTGTAATTCGTAATGCTTGCTCATTCTTGCTAATTGACAAGATTGGTTTGATGAGACGCCAGCGTGACAGCATTTCAAATTCACCTTTTTCAACTGCATTTGTTGGTACTGCATATGTTTTTTCTAAATGTGGTACCATATAAAGGCTGTTAATGCTTGCGCCATCTAGTTGACGAAAATATTCTAAGCGGTGATAGGACGTATCTGCCTCTTTAGGAATATCTACCGTAATTTCATTTGCTTGTTGCGCATCTAATGCTACTGTTACAGGCTGATCCAACGTGATTTCTGGATTGCCAACTAATGCAACACCTTCATTGGAGGTTCCTACATCTACATCCATCATGGACATAGCCGAGTAGTTTCCTTTTGGCAGTCGTACTTCAGCGGAACCAATGACTGTCACATATTCTGGAACTCGCAACGTTGGTCCAATAATTTCCACATAGGCTACACCAGGGGAGCCATCGCGATTCGTCGCTTCAAGTGTTAAAGGATATTTTTCCTCTTCTTTCACCATGCCAATCGAAGTGTGAACAACTGTTGTTCCATCCAGGTCGGCATTTAAATACCCCCAATATCGTGTACCTGTTTCGCCAAAATTCGGGTCAAGGGTTACGATAATTTCCGTGTTTCCATTTGCAGGGACAGTAATTTGTGCATCAGATAATTGCAGCATTCTTTCTGGTGCTTCGGTGCCATTATCTGTTGTAAACGTTGTGGATAAATCCAACGTTACATCTTGGTCTCCGTAATTCGTGTACGTAACCGTTTTTTCAACAGGTTCCGCATCATCATGTGGCCATTTAAATAAACCATAAGAGAGTGGACCGGACGCTGTAATGTCAGCGGATAGCGTTGTTGCAATATCTAATCTTCCCGTACCAACCTGGTGTGGCTGATAATCTCCTAATTGTTCGGTCGTACTCATCATCGCATGTTTGATTTCTGTCGCTGACCATTCTGGATGCTTTTGCTTCAAAATGGCTGCTGCGCCTGCTACATGCGGGGAGGCCATAGAGGTTCCGCTCATGCCAAGATAATCTCCACTACCAACCCCAGCGAACTGTGAGCGTGCAGCAATAATTTCTTCACCTGGCGCCACAAGATCTGGCTTCATTGCCATATCACCAATTCGTGGTCCCATACTGGATAGTGGTGCCAGATTATCTGATTTATCGACATTTCCAACTGTCAATGCCGCATCAGCAGAGCCCGGAGAACCAATGCTATGCTCCATGCCAGCATTTCCAGCAGCAACTACAAATAGTACATCTTTTGCTTCACTAATTTGATTCAATGCTTGTGCCATTGGGTCTGTTCCATCTGTTGGATAATTACTGCCCAGGCTCATGTTTACAATATCAGCATGGTCTGCAGCCCATTCCATCGCAGATATAATCCATGACTCCTGGCCAAAACCAGTATCGTCCAATACTTTTCCAGTGATTAAATCGGCTCCTGGGGCAACACCAGTGTACAATCCATCTGATGCAGCGCCGTTTCCAAGAACTGTGGACGCGACATGTGTACCATGTCCATGCCGATCCATTCCGTCGTCATTCGGGACAAAGGTCTCCATCTGTTTTAATTGGCTGGCAACATCTGGATGCTCATTATCAATCCCGGTATCCAGTACGGCTACAGTGATTCCTTCACCGTCGAAACCAGATTCCCATGCATCAGGCGCACCAATTTGTGGAACGCTTTCGGCAAGGGTAGCTTCTACTTTTCCATCCAGCCAAATTTTCTCAATGCCATCGGAAAAGGAAGCTTCTGCGCTGCTAAGACGCAGTTTTTGTTTGTTGTCGGAAGCTGCTGTAATTTGATCCCAGAAAGTGGCTGCTTCTTCTTTATCTTCCAGTAATGCTATACTTTGAATACTTTCTAGTGCAGTTATATGACTGGCACCCGTAAAAGTTTTTGTAGCAGAGAATGCTTTTGCTTTAGGTTTTTCTTCATATTGAATAATTAATGGCAATGTATCCCGGCTGCTATCGTCATATTCAAATTCAATTAATGAGGTGATATTAAACAGCTCTCGATCTAAAAGGCCAGATGCAAGATAGGGCATTGCCCCATCTGGAATGACGTAGGTATCATCCCCAACGGTATGCATGCGGATACCTTCATTCGTGCCGCTGGGTGATTCAACGGTAACGACACTGTCGCCGCCTTCTATATCGGTTACTGTAACAACGTCACCAGTAATTAAAGTAATGACATGTTTATTTGTTTCAGCCTTGCCGGGCGTATGTTGTTGTTTATCTTTGGAGGTAGAATTCATTAACGCATTTGAAGCTGGTGGTTGAATAAATACAGCTAATAGAAGGGAAAAAAGGATAAAGCACAGTGTAAATGAAACAATACCTATTTTTTTCAATTTAGCATGAAACTTCATAGTTTTTCTCCTTTCAATAAATGGTCAACTGCGTCTTAGAAAAATCCTCCTTCCATAAGAAATAAAAAGGGCCGCCAAATTGGAAATGAAATGTGGACTATAGGCAACATTTAGACAATAATGACGACAATGATGGGAAATGGTAAAATTATTGGTAAGTATTTGCCTTTTTTCAACATCTACATGTTTAAACTAGCAATCTAGCAACCCTTAAACTTAGGATAACGACGCATCATTTATGAAGCAATGGGGGTTTTATTTTGAGGCTTTTCTACTATTCCAACTCAAATTTTCCTAACAGTTCGATTATTTTGAGAAGTAATTATATACAAAAGTCCCGAAATCATGGTATCCGAGTTGGGGTTTTCTAATGTTTTGTTTAAATAGGAGGGTGCAAAATGAAAATATTGGAAGGGAAAATTATTAAATTTTATCGGGAACTCCAGCAATTGAGACAAAAGGACCTGGTAGAAGGTGTATGCTCAACGACCCATATTAGTAAAATAGAGAGGGGACAGACGGAGGCGTCAGGCGAAACGGTCGAGCTTATATCCGAACGACTCGGAATTGATATGCACGAGCAATTAAAAATTTATGCTTAGATCGAATTGCTATTAAAAGAGTGGTATGATTCCATTATTCTAAATTTTACCGTTAAAGCAGAACAAATCAAAAAGGAATTGGAAGCAATACCGCTTTTATATTTAGAGGAATTCTATCGTTCTTATATGCTGATTCTTACAAGATATTATTTATTAGCTAGGGAAGGGGACTTCGCACGCTCATTGATTCTTAAAATGGATAAATGGACAAATGTATCTCCTTATGAGATGAATATGCTACTGCATATAAAAGGTATCTATTGCTTGCACTTTGAACATGATTACTATAAAGCCATCACTCTATTAAAGGAAATAGATGTAAAAGTCTATCATAATCCCGAATATAATTATGATTTGGCTGTCGCCTATCATTCAATTAAAGCGCGGGTTTCATCCTATTATTATGCAAACAAGGCCTTGCAATTTTTCAAGGATGCGCGCTGTTTTTCCAGATTAATTGATACAGAGATGCTGATGCTCATCCAACTGGAACAGGATAATTTCCACGACCCAAAGGATGATGAATATAAAAGATTAATAGAAGTGGTAGATAATTATGGTTTAAATAAACAACGATCTCTCCTGCTGCATAATTATGGCTACCATCAATTAAGACGCGGATACTATGATGAAGCAGTTATCTTATATAAAAAAGCAATAAATACAAAGGAACCGAATACAACAGGCTATCTTGGCTCCTTAGAAGGATATTTAAATGCCTTAACTGCTCAAAAAAGCACATCACAGCAAGAACTTATTGCAATGGCCTTGAGAGGCCATACGATTGCAGGACAAATTAAAGACACGGTCCACGTTCATCTATTCCAATTGCATATGTATAAATTGCAAGAAAATAAACAGCGTTACCTACAATACTTAGAGAAGAAAGCATATCCCTATTTTTTGGACTCTGGCCATGAATTCCTAACGGAGCACTACAGCATGAAGCTATTTCATTATTATATGGAAAGAGAAGACATGCAAAAAGCCAACCAATACGCCAAATATTTCATGACGAAAACATTCACAGACGATGACTTCGTCTGAATGGCTGTAGCAGAAGCAGTGGCATGCCGATTGGGAGAAGTCGCATGCATCAAGAGGGAAGAAATCGGCGTGGGCCGATTTCAACATCATTCAAGAAGCCCGAACCTTAGAGCTCGTGCAAACTTGTGCGATGAACACTGAAAGTCGCGCGCCAACCGGGTGAAGTCGAGCAGTGAACGTAGGAAGTCGCGCACCAACCACCCCAATTGGCGCACCAACCACCCCAATTGGCGCACCAACCGGTCGAAGTCGAGCAGTGAACGCTGAAAGTCGCGCACCAACCACCCCAACTCGCGCGGCTCTAATGCGTAGATCCTTTAGGATAAGGGCGTAATCGGCGAACCGATTCCAACCAATCATAACAATCCCCTCCAGCACTAAGGCGGGAGGGGATTGTTTGGTTATTTCCAATCGTTTATGAGGTTGTCTGCATGGCGTATCAATGCGTTTGCTGCTTGTTCATCGATGTTGCCGTCTTTCTGGTATTTTTCAATTAATTGTTTCATACCATTCATGTGCTTTATCGCTTTGTTATAAGATTCGATTTTAACGAAATGATCAACGGATGTTAAATGAGTCTTCAGTAAGCGAACTGTAGACTGATCCACCAATCCTTCATCTGCATATTGATCAATTAATTGCTTCATACCTTGAATGGTTGATTCGACATTATCCATGTCATCTACTTGATCGACTTTTACCTCGTAGATAGTAGGGGCATTTCCTTCCTCCCATTCTATTTTTATATCTAGAATTGGCGCTGTATCTACTAAGTCAAAGAAGTTATAGCCAGCTTCTACCGTTCCGATTTCTTGCCAGCCTTGTGTGGTTCTGACAGAGATTTTGCTATTGGAAACATTTGCTGGGTCTTCCAAAATGGTCAGTCCAGTAATATCTTTTCCGGCTTCCCCAACATGGTATAAAATTTCACCAGCTTGGTTATGATCTGGTTTAAATTTAGTATCTAGTTTTCCATCAGCAATGTTATCTACGCTATTTCCTTTGCTGACATCCACTGTTGTGGTAATGGTTGGGTCATTAACCTCTGGGAAATATGCTCCATCATTGATTTGAATCTCTTGCATACGCAACCAGTTGCCTACACCCTGCTTCGTTCTTGTCACGCGGAAACGTAGATATTTCGCTTCCTGATTGATATCAGTAGTCTCTGTAGAACGGTATTCGCCTTCTTCTTCCGTGAAGAGATCTTCTACGGCATCCTGATTATCTGCCTCGCCTTCATTTGGTCCATCTTGATTTCCAATAGTCATGGCGGTATGCCACTCTTTACCGTCTAAGGAGGATTCGATGACGGCATGACGTGGAAAATCTTTTTCGTTTTTTAAGACATAAACTTTTAAGCTATCGATGTCAATGATTTGTCCAAGGTCATACGTGATAAATTGTCCTTCTTTTTGTGAATCTGCAAACCACGTATGGGACTCCAAATTCCCGTCCAATAGATTTAATGCATCAGATTCATGTAGCTCAATGTTTTTCTCAACTAGGGAGACTGGTTTTACTTCATACGATTTTACTTCGAACGTATCCAATTGGAAATGAATTGGTTTATTGGTGTGATTGATCAAACGAACATATCTGGCATTCTCTGGATTTTCTGCGTCAGCTACTGGTTCCCATTCGATGCCATTTAAGGATGTTTCAAGCTTTATTCCGTCTGCCACGGTTGCTTCGATGCTGGATAAATCCTTGATTCGGCTAAGCTTTAAACCGACATATTCATTTCTGTCCAGTTTGATTCGCTGTGAATCATCGATGGATGTAGCATCTATTGTTTCAGTAATAGACAGTTCTTGATAGTCATCATTATTGGTAAATACTTCTGCAGTTGATTCAGTAACATCAATTTCTAATAGTTTTTTCATGTGTTCTGTTACTTTTTTCTGTAGCTCATCTGTGAAAGGTTGTAATCTCTTTCCAGCAGGCTTAGCTTTTACAGCACTTTCACCCTCCAGCATTGGACGGTTATAATTCAAGCTCTGTTTTCTTAAATCAGCTGCTTGATTAATCGCGTTCCAAGCAGTTGCTTTTTCCCCATTTTCAATGGCGAGATCTGCTTTAATGAATTGCTTGCCTGCAAGTACCATATCACGTAGAGCGTTGACAAATGGCTCTAGTTCTTCTTTTAAATTTTCATTTTTTGACTTTGCCATGAAATCGTCGCCTGCATCAGCAATCTTCTGCAGTTCTTCCATTAGCGCTGGACCAACCTCTTGAATGGATTGTTCCTGATCCAGATTGGATAAAACTTGATCAAGCAATTCTTTGATATCTTCACTTTCGTCAGCTGGCATTCCGACTGAAGGATCTGCATGTGCCATATGTTTTGCCAATGTGAAAAATGCTTCCGGCGCATCGGGCTCGATATATTTCATGCTATCTTCCCAGCTTTTTTCTGCAGCAAAATCCTCTGTATTCCACGTGTAGTCAGCGACAGCAAAGATAGATACTTTAGAGGCCTCTGCTTCCTGCATCGGATTGGTAACTACACCGGCAAGGTTTTCGATACCTGGTTCCAGCATATCCCCTTTTCCAAGGAATACGCGTGTCATATCTACATCATTCACTGGCCAGTTTAGCCAGAAAAGTGGGTCACGACGTTCGACACCGTTATTGTCACGATGTTTAAAACGATCAATAGTATATTGCTCAACTGGAGCGACTGTTGTTTCCCCAGTCCAGAGAATATGAATATTGTCTGCAAAATGTTTTTCGAGTTTATTTAGCTCTTTACCGCCATCCCAAGCCCAGCCGGAATTGTAAGCGGCAGGAGTGTAAAGTGTGTCTCTGACGTCTCCTTTTTCCTCGGCCCATTCGGAAACTGCATCCATTAACCCAACAACATAGTCGAGCGGGAGGGCACCAACATCATCACCAAGCACTCCAAACTGTCTCACACCTGCATCATATAGTTGGTCAAATTTATGAAGCATTTTTTCAGTGTTTTCTTCCAATAATTCCATTGCAGCCTCGTCACCTTCTCTTTGAGCGAGTGCCGCAACCTCACCTAGTGGCGAAATCGTCCAGACGAAATGTGTTTTGTTTTCACTACCGACTCTTGCCATATCACTGATTTCTTCTAATTCTTCAGCTGGATATGGTTCTTCCCATTTTTCTCTATGGTACGGATCATCTTTCGGTGCGAAAATATAAGAGGTTGTCTTAAATTGTCCACCGAATTTCATCAAGGATTTTCGGTCATCATTACTCCAAGGAATACCGTAAAATCCTTCGATGAAACCACGAATTTTTGTATTCGCATAATCTTTGATCGTCAAATTTTTGATCGTATCATCGCTCTGATTCAGAATGCCTTCCAATGAAACCAGTCCGTAAAAAGCAGCATCTGTATCTTTTCCAATGACAGAAATGGAATCGCTGTCAATTTTAAGCTGGTAAGCATCGATTTTACTGAAATCCATATCCTCGTCAAGTTCAACCTGTTGACTAGCATTTCCATTTGAACCTTCTGTACCAACAAAAATATTAATTTTATCAGTAGATGGTTCATCGGCTACTTCAGGTTCCGGCAAATTATTATTTTCAAATATACGGGAAACTTTATCCTTTGTTACTTCATCAATTGTTTCATCATAAATCACTTGGAAATCCTGTTTTAGTGAAAGTTCACCATCCCCATATTCCAAATGATGGGGGAGCGGATAAATTTCATATTTATCCGTTTCAGAGCTTTTGCTACTTTCAGCATTTGCTGAGGAAACGAGCGGATTAGATACAAGGCTGACAAGTAAAACGGTGATAATAGGTAAATAAATGAATCGTTGCTTCTTCAATATACTTGCTCCTCTCTTGATTCTAAATTTGTAAATTCAATTCAAGATAAAAATGAATTTGCTTGTCTTCATCACCTCCTTAAATAGTTGAATTAACCAAAGTTAATGTGGGAGATAGCCGTATAAAAATAAAAAGCATAACAAAAAAATGCACAGGAAAATCATCCTTCGATTGCACTTTCTCATTATGCCTGATCTAATCAGTCACATATGAACGATATGAAATTTATCTGTCAATTTACTGTTAGTATAATAGATTTTTGTTGAAATGTATCGAATGATGTCGTTTTTTCTTAAAATGAAGATAAAGTAATAGTCTATTTGTCTTAAATTTCATCTTGGTCTGGTACGAATAACCTGTATTTATTTTTCGATGGGGCGGAAGTGGTGAATTGGGTTTTAATGAAAGATGTTCTAATCAATTGGATAGGGATGAAATTGGCAGCTGCCAATTTCAACATAATATGAAGTCCTTGATTTCGCATGTTATGTAATGTTGCGCGCCGACCAGCCCAACTCGAGCGCCACTGTCGCAAAGTCGAGCGCCAACCAGCCCAACTCGAGCATCACCGCCGCAAAGTCGAGCGCCAACCAGCCCAACTCGAGCATCACCGCCGCAAAGTCGAGCACCAACCAGCCCAACTCGCGCGCCACTGCCGCAAAGTCGAGCGCCAACCATCCCAACTCGCGCGCCACTGCCGCAAAGTCGAGCGCCAACCACCCCAACTCGCGCGCCACCGATGCAAAGTCGAGCGCCAACCATCCCAACTCGCGCGCCACCGCCGCAAGGTTGCGCGTCCACCTGCCCTTATTTAATCAGGATGGAATCGGCTCGCCGATTCCAACAGCATAACAACAGCCGTTTGGATTTCAAACGGCTGTTGATACGTTTTTTATTAAATTAGATGCTCATGACTCCGCCTTTGGAGGCGTTTGTGACGAGTTTGGAGTATCGGCCTAGCCAGCCGTGTTTGATTTTTGGTTCAAATGGCTGCAATGATTTTCTTCTTTCATTCAATACTTCATCGGATACGTTGACGTTTAGTGTTCTATTTGGCAGGTCGATGACGATGATGTCACCATTTTCGATTAAAGCGATTGGACCGCCTTCTGCAGCTTCGGGTGAGATATGTCCGATGGAGATGCCGCGTGAAGCGCCGGAAAAACGTCCGTCTGTTAGTAATGCTACTGTGCTTCCCAGGCCACGTCCCATAATGGCGGAGGTGGGGGCGAGCATTTCTGGCATGCCTGGTCCGCCTTTTGGTCCTTCATATCGAATAACGACGACATGACCTGCTTTTACAGCGCCATTGTCGATGGCAGCTTGGGCTTCTTCTTGTGATTCGAAAACGACAGCTTCTCCTTCGAACACTTTAATGGTTGGATCGACCGCTCCTACCTTAATAACAGCGCCTTCTGGGGCAATGTTTCCATATAAAATGGAGAGGCCGCCAACCGGGCTGTATGGATTATCTTTCGTACGAATGACCTGCTCATTCGTAATTTCATGTCCGCTGACCAGTTCACCCATCGTTTGTCCGGTAATGGTTAATCGTTCCGGATGAATGGCATTTGGAATTTTGGTCAGCTCATTGATAATTGCTGTGACACCACCAGCTTTGTTAATATCGTCCATCGAGATGTCGGAAGCAGGCATGATTTTTGCAAGATAGGGAACACGGGCTGCAACCTTGTTAATATCCGCTAGATTATAATCGATACCAGCTTCATTTGCGATGGCCAACGTATGTAGAACTGTGTTTGTCGAGCCACCCATGGCCATATCAAGGGCAAATGCATCGTCAATGGCATCTTTTGTAATGATGTCACGTGGTTTTACATCTTCTTCAATCATGCGAACGAGATGTTTGGCAGCTTCTTTGATTAATTCCTTCCGTTTTTCGCTCGTTGCAACGATGGATCCGTTACCTGGCAATGCTACACCTAGCATTTCCATAAGGCAGTTCATGGAATTTGCTGTGAACATACCAGAGCAAGAGCCACAGGTTGGACAGGCATTGTTTTCAATATCAGTCAGTTCTGATGCGGACATGTTGCCGGATTTATATGCTCCGACACCCTCGAAAACAGAGGTGAGGGAAATTTGTTTTCCGCTCGCACTAATACCGGCTTCCATTGGTCCACCAGATACAAATACAGAAGGGACATTCGTTCTAGCAGCTGCCATCAGCATGCCAGGCGTAATTTTGTCACAGTTTGGAATGTAAAACACACCGTCAAACCAGTGGGCATTAATGACGGTTTCTGCACTGTCGGCGATTAATTCGCGGCTTGGTAAGGAATAGCGCATACCGATATGTCCCATGGCAATCCCATCATCCACACCAATTGTGTTAAATTCAAACGGAATCCCACCAGCTTCAATGATTGCTTCTTTGACGACATCTGCAAATTCACGTAAATGAACATGGCCGGGAATAATATCAATGTATGAATTACAAACGCCAATAAATGGTTTTTCTAAATCCTTTGCTTTTACCTTCCCAGTAGCATATAAAAGACTACGGTGGGGAGCACGGTCAATCCCAATTTTAATTGTGTCACTTCTTCTCATCTGAACACACCCTTATGTTTTTTCTATTTTATCTATATTAAAACGCATGTTGTCTGCTGTCAATAGGGTTGTATGATGTCATTGGAAATAAAATAAGCATCTTCAATCTTGAGATGCCTAAAACAATGGATTATTCGATTCCCAATTCGTGCATGGCGTGCAAAATATGAATTTTCATTGCACTTCTCGCGCCTTCTGGATCACGGTTTTTCATGAAATTCATAATCAATTTATGGTCATTAATGGTATCTTTGATGGCTAATTCTTTTTGCTCGGATAAAATTACGCCTTTATCGATGGCCTGGTAGAGAACAGGCATTAATTTTTCCATGAATGCATTGTGGGTTGCCCTGACAATGGATTGATGGAATTGCTGTTCGACAGTTGTCCGATCCTCGTTGCGGGCGATTTTGTGTTCAATTTGTAAGCCATAATCGAGAATTCGTTTCAGCTCTGTTTCGCTCGCTCGGATGGTTGCATAATAGGCAGCTTCCGGTTCAAAAATCAATCGCATTTCATATAAATCTTTCGCATTGATTTTGGCCTCTGCCAAAAAACCGAGCGATTCGATATTGTCTACATCCACATCTGCTTTTACATAAGTGCCCTTGCCTCGACGAATTTCTACAATGCCATTCGTTACCAGAATCCGAATGGCTTCACGTAGTGTGGTCCGACTTATTTGCAGTTCTTCGGAAAATTCATTTTCATTTGGCAGCTTATCACCAGGTTGAAATCTTTTTTCAATCGCAATCATAGACATAATGTCATCTACGACATGATCAGATAGCCTTTTTTGAGACATTAACAATCACCCGTTATCTGTTTTTTATCAAGTATAGCATATTCATCTAGGGGATTTTTCTGGAGGGAGAGGAAGGTTTTGTAAATCATGATGGAATCCTGCTGGGATATAAGGCTATAATGAATGCAATAGAGTGGAGGGATGGTCATGTTATATGTTGCACTGTTACGTGGAATAAACGTAGGCGGTAAAAATAAGATTGCCATGAAATCGCTTATACAAACCTTTGAAAACGCTGGTATGGATGATGTTGTGACGTACATCAATACAGGAAATATTATTTTTTCTTGTGGAGAACAATCGAAAAAGGAATTAACGCAACAGTTGGAGGCTGCCATTCACCGTGATTTCGGATTAGCTATCAAAGTGGTTGTTCGAAGCATGGAAGAAATAGAACATATCATTACTGCTATTCCAGATTCATGGAAAAATGATCAGGAAATGAAAAGTGATGTCATGTTTCTGTGGGATGAAATCAATGACGCAACAATCTTAGACGAGCTGATCATCCAACCTGGAATTGATAAGGTGCAATATGTACCAGGTGCCATTTTATGGTCGGTAAGCAAAAAACAGGTGACAAAAAGCGGTATGTCAAAAATCATCGGAACGAAAATATATAAACAAGTTACGATTAGAAACGTCAATACAGCGCGAAAAATTTTTGATTTAATGCTGGCACAGCGAGGATAGTATACAACGGTTCATAGAAAAGCTTGCGAGCTGGAATGGGGAAGATGATGATGCATGGAATTAAAGGCAGTTTTTCTTTTGAGGGGGATGAGTTAGAATATACGATTGCGGGGAAAGGACAGCCAATTCTAGTGCTGCACGGAGGCCATTCCAATTGCTACGAAACATTTGGGTATGTTCCACTTATACAAAATGGTTTTATGCTGATCACCCCATCACGGCCAGGCTATGGAGAAACATCTGCAGCAATTGGCGACAGCTTGGCTAAAGCATGCCGTGCTTATGTGCAATTGATAAAACATTTACGGCTAAAAAAGGTGCATATTCTTGCAATTTCAGCAGGAGGACCAAGTGGACTTTATTTCGCATCTCATTATCCAGAGCATGTAAACACATTGACATTGCAAAGCGCTGTTACGAAAGTGTGGCACATGCCACAAGACAATATTTACCGCATTGCCCGGGTAATATTTCATCCCTATACAGAAAAATACACTTGGAAGCTGATGGCAGGCATGAGCAATCTTTTTCCAGCATGGACGTTTCGGCTGATGGTATCATCATTTAGCAGCCTCACCTTCAAGCAAATAAAACCGCTGCTAGGAGAGACGGACATAGATGACGTACGTAAAATGAATCACCGTCAGCGATCCGGTGCCGGCTTTTTAATCGATTTATCACAAACAAAGGATATCAAATCCAAAGATGTTATGAATATTAGTGTCCCAACATTGATTATGCATAGCAAATACGATGGAGCAGTGCCATTCGAACATGCCGATGAGGCACATCAGCTCATTCGGGAGTCAAGGCTTTGCGTCCTTGATTCCTGGGGACACCTAATCTGGCTTGGTAAAGAAGCTTCCGCTGTTCAAGAACAGTTGTTAGGGTTTTTGAACAATCGGTAATGGTTATTGTTTTATATTTGGAGTGAGCCGTTTCGTTTCAGGTGGAGCGGCTTTTCTATTAGAAAAATACGGTTTCGATTTTCCGCTATATATGTTACGCTTAAGATTGATTAGATTGACTTTTCAGTTAAATATCCTTGAGGTGAATCATTTGATGATCAAAGGTTTGAATCATTTTTTGTTTTCTGTTTCGGATTTGGACAAATCCATTCCATTTTATCAGGATGTTTTTGGGGCAAAGCTGCTTGTAAGGGGGAAGAGCACAGCTTATTTTGATTTGAACGGTATGTGGCTGGCTCTTAACTTGGAGAAAAATATTCCACGCAATGAAATTCATCAATCTTATACACATATTGCCTTTACGATTGAGGGAGCAACATTTGATCACGTCTATGAAAAACTAAAACGGCTGGGTGTCCATATATTAACCGGACGCCCTCGCCATGAACGGGATAAGAAATCCATATATTTTACTGATCCAGACGGCCATAAATTTGAATTTCACACCGGAACACTTCAGGATAGATTAGAATTCTATAAACAAGAAAAGCAGCATATGAAGTTTTACGAGTAACTTTCATTACATGTGAAAAGGGGTGCGGAAATGCGAGTAGTATTGGAATCTTTAAGATTTACAGCGATTGTTTTTCTATTTTTCACCTTGATCGCTGGCATGTTATACCTGGTTTTGATACATGCCGATGTGAATCCAGACAAATATGACTGGGCTTTGGTATTTGTTGCTGGTATGTTTGGCATTGCGCTTTATCGTTATAAAGGCTGGGGAAAAGTGTTTGATAAAAAAGTTTTATGGACAACGCTCTTATTCAGCCTATTGATGCTTGTCATTCTTCCTAATGTAGGGCCAACACAGCTGTATGAATCTAAAGCAGCCTATTCCTATGGTTTTCCATTTCATTTTTTGACGTTATATGTGGAGCATGGGAGTCCATTTCTTATTCCAAATCTATTGTCTGGTGGTTTATCTGGTTGGTCAATGAATGTTGGATTCTTGTTTAATTTTCTTATCCTATATTTTTTATGCAGGTTTATCTTGGAAAAACGCCGTTAACACATGCTTGATGGATTTTCGTAAGGGGAAGATGGTATGTCTGAAGTGCTATTAACAATCTGTGGGTTCCTTGGTTTCATCGCTATTGTAACCCTAATTGCTGTCATGAGACGGCGGTTTCCGCTTTTTGATAAGCTATTTAGCTTGTGTATCAAGCTATTTATCGTCTTATTTGTGATTGTGATGACGGCTTTCATTATTTTTGCGTATTCCTTTCTCGGAATGATTGTGATTACGATCGATTACTTTTTCCTGTCTGAACATCATTTTCTATATGCTGGTGAACCGGTTAGCGCATTGACGGATGAACTGTCGGTGGTTAAGTTTTCGGTGACGTTTGGAATATTATATTATCTCAGCTATGTGGGAAGCAGTATCTTGTTTCTTTTTCTTCGCGTACATGTTTGGGTTTATAAGGGACTGGTTTTTATTACGACTAGTTTATCAATCGTTTTTGTATATCCGCTTGTAATGCCCATGATTTTCCCGCAAGCTTATGTATCTCCAAAGGGTGGACTGCTTTTGATTGGCGTAGTGATTCTGATTTTTATAAAACAAATCATTCGCAAAGAATTAAGAGAGATGGAGCGCTTCTCCCGCAGTGAGGATTATTTCTTTCGAAGAATTATCCCCTGGATTCGGACAGGCAGACAACCAGATTAATTGGTCTGCTAGTATGATATTTGGCATCTGTCATGCGGTGTTTTTTAAGGAAATCCAGCTTCAATCGTTGTATAATGAATGTAAGTGCTTACTTGTGAATGCGATCATCTTGATGTTGGTTGTAAATCGGTGAAGGGGCGCTACGATGAATCCTCGAAAAATGCTCTATTTGGCTAGTTTATTTCTGGAGTTTTTTGTCATAGGTGGAGCAATATTATTTTCGACAGCCTTATCTCTGTTGGCTAAGATTACTTTATTTATTGTCATCGTTCTGCTGACTCATCATCTGAAAGATAGGATACATTCAACGTTTGCTGGATAAGGTAGTTTCATTCCTTGTAGGCTTGGGAGTTTGCAAAATAAAAAGAGATAATTGATTGGAAGGGGCGCAATGAGATGGAGACATTTGAAAGTTATTTATTTAGTATTATTAATCCTGAATATCGTAGTCGTATGCGGGATGTTTTGGAATGGGTAATTGATACATATCCTAATCTGGAACCACTAATGAAGTGGGACAAGCCGATGTTCGCGGACCATGGCACGTTTATCATTGGTTTTTCTGTAGCCAAGCATCATATTAGTATTTCTCCTGAGGCAGCAGGTATTGCCCAATTTACGGATGATTTAGACGCGGTGGGATATACATACACAGATGGATTATTTCGTATCCGCTGGAATAAGCCAGTCCACTATGATCTATTGAAAAAAATGATTGACTTTAACATAGAAGACAAAGCGGATTTTACGAAGTTCTGGCGCGAGGAGTAGCATCGTTTACTTTTTAAGGGAATTTGGTATACTATAAATAGAAGATCATACAATAAAAGCGTAGACGCCTAAACGTCTACGCTACAATAGACTGTACCCCAACAAGAGGGGCAGCGCGGGATCAAAATAACCCCTTACGCCGGCAAGCATAAGAGGGGTTATTTTTTATGGTCGGACATAATAAACGCAATGAGCATCCCAAAGGATATCATCAGCGTCAATACACTCGCAATGTCCATAGGCAACACCCCCTTTCTTGGACAAGGCCAAAAAAGGTTAACGGTGCGCCACCCCTCATGCGAAGCTAGTCTATTGTTACAGCCATTATAACATGACGCAAGAATGATTTGGCAAAAGCATTTTACTTAAAGCTGATGTACCCGAAGCAGGATATGCGATTGTAGGAAATCAAAAAAATTTAGGGGACATTTATGCGAAAAATTGGCTGGGGTGGGCTAGAAATACGTCTCGGCTGGCCACGCGAGTGAAAAAATCTAGTCGAGTGGGCTGAAAATTCGCCTCGCCGTCCTGGTGAGTGGAAAAATGGGTTGGGATGGACTGGAAACTCGCCTCGTCGTCTTTGTGAGTGAAAAAATCTAGTGGAGTGGGCTGAAAATTCGCCTCGTCGTCCTCGCGAGTGAAAAAATGGATTGTGGTGGTCTAGAAATTCGCTTCGGGAACGCCGCGAGTTTAAAAAATGGGTTGAGAAGGGTGAAAATTCGCCTCGCCGGTCTCGCGAGTGGAAAAATGGGTTGTGGTGGTCTAGAAATTCGCTTCGCCGGTCTCGCGAGTGCAAAAATTTGATGAGATGAGTAGGAAATTCGCCTCGACGTCCTCGCGAGTGAAAAATCAGTTTCAGGAATTAAAGGAAATCTTGGCAAAAGGTAAACTGTCAAAAAATCCACCGATAACAATGGAAAATTAAACGAAAGAGCTCGAACCGTCAAAAAATCCCCAGATAACTATTGAAAATTAAACGAAAGAGCCCGAACTGTCAAAAAATCCACTGATCACAATGAAAAATTAAACGAAAGAGCTTGAACGATAAAAAAAAAGCGCGGGCTCGATGGATTCAAGCTGCGCGCTGTGTATTTTTGCTTATTACTCATTTATCACAGATTAACTGGCTGTAAGCCCCCCACATCAAGAATTGTTGTTGATAACAAGAATTGTAAGTGGGGGTCAACAGCCAGTAAAGGCCTGATTGGTTCAACTAACAATCAGTGGGGAAGAGCAAAAACCCCCACTGATTGAAGTTTCACTTTATCACAGATTAACTGGCTGCAAGCCCCCCGCATCAAGAATTGTTGTTGATAACAAGAATTGTAAGTGGGGGGCCAACAGCCAGTAATGGCCTGATTGGTTCAACTAACAATCAGTGGGGGGAAGTACGAAGATTCCCACTGATTGAAGTTTTACTTTATAAAGATTGGTAATTTTTCTAAAAAGATGATGTCATCACGTTCTGCAGCGTCACCTTCTGCTAGAATTGCCGCTTTTGCTACGACGTTCCCGCCGGCTTTTACAACTAATTCTTCCAATGCGTGGATGGATTCGCCTGTGCTGATAACGTCATCAACCAATGCTACTCTTTTACCTTCAATCAAAGGAATATCCGACTGATCCAAGCATAAAATTTGTGGTGTTGCAGTTGTAATGGAGTGTACCTTGTGCACGATAGGATTCTCCATATAGCTTTTAACGCTTTTTCTTGCGACGACATAACGATCGTTTTGGAGAATTTTTGATACCTCATGTACAAAAGGGATTCCTTTTGCTTCTGCTGTAACAAGCATGTCCACTTCTGGCAGCAGCTCTGCTAGTTTAGGTGCGGCAGCTGTAACAAGTGCTGTGTCGCCTAAAACAACGAAACTTGCGATTTTTACTTGTTCATTAATTGCGATGATAGGCAGTTGTCTTGTCACGCCTGCCACTTTTAGTTCATATGTTTCCATAAAAAATAGCCTCCTGCTTCCTTAAATTCCAAAAATACTTAATAGCCATTGTAAAACAACACCAGCAACCATCCCTAAAAATGGATCAGAAATGGCAGTTACAGCCATGGTGATTCCACCGGTTAATCTAGCGTCCATACCGCCGGAAGTAAGTGCTGCAGCAGCATTATCTGGTAGAGTTACAATTGCACCAAGAACGAATAAGAAACCTACAATGGATGCGCTTGGCACATATTTTCCAATTTTCTTCAGCAATTTAAAAAATAATATAAATGCCATAATAAGCATCATAATAATACCCGATAATAAAGCGTGCGGTGCGCCTGACGTTGCCGAGATAATGATTTCCACAGGACCACCACCAAAGATAGCAGATCCCATATCGGCTAAGGAGCTAATAATAGTTATCGTATCAATATTAACATTGGTATTCGCGATTTCGCCATTGATTTTTCCAAACGCAATGTTGGCACCGATATTTAAACAAACCATTGCAAGTGCGCCACGAATAATCGTTGGATTTAGGATTAATTTTTGCAATTTAAATTTATCCTCTACCACATGCGCCTCTGCACCTGGTTGATCCTTTTTGAAAAATAAATGTAAAACACTCGATATAATAACGGAAATGGTTATGGTGTATACAAGATCCTTCGTGATGATGTACGTAAAAACGGCGGTTATAAAGGAAGAAATCCCGGCAATCTTTTCCGTTTTCGCCATATCCCATGCGACCTTTGCCAGCATTAATCCAACACCGGCCATCATACCATTAGTAATGACGGGACCAATCCAGTCGATGATTCTTTCAAGCAAGCCAAAAACACCAATTAATAGCATGATTAATGCACCAAAGAAAATCATCGAAATACGTTCTCGAATATTTTTTCCCATCGTACCTGCTACGGTGATGGTCTCTGCTTGGAAGGATATTACTGCAACATTACTCGTTACAGCATTTCCGAACGCGCCAATGATGAAGGCAATGGCAGTCGGTACGGAAGCAAATCCAAACGTCATTGCAAGTAAACCTTGGGGTAATCCATTCAGAACCCCACTAATTGCGGCAAGTATGTCCTTTAAAAATTCCATTCATTTGCTCCTTTTCATGTAGAATCTACTGCCATATCATTTATCATAAATCAACAGCCAGTAAAGGCCTGATTCGTTCAACTAACAATCAGTGGAGGAAGTGCGAAAACCCCCACTGATTGAAGTCTCACTTTATGAAAATACACGAACAATAATAACATAATGATAAACATCGTTCAATATTTGGAGTGGAATTATATGTTATTTGATTTATTTCGTATAAAACACGCTTAAACACGAACAATCAATAAAAAACAATTGGTTGTGGAACTCGGGCGGGAATGGAAGTGTTTTCATGTCTTATTGTTTGCCATTCAACTCGTTATTATAAAAACTGCCAGTATTTTTAAACCTTTTTGCAAAGTGAAATGGATGAAACATGATACAATGGTGGGGCAAGCGTTATGAATTCAAATATTCAAAGGAGGACATGCGATGTTTGCAACAGTCAATGATTTTGTAAATGAATGGAAACAGGAAGCAGCCCTTACGCAAAAACTTTTGAACGTGCTGACAGATGAATCGTTGAATCAGGAAGTTTCTCCAGGGTTATACAGCATTGGCAGCCTATCTTGGCATCTAGCAGGATCGGTTTATTATTTCCCATTACAGGTTGGTGTGACGTTTGAAGTGCCAGACCTGCAAAAGGATGCACCAAAATCAGCAAAAGAAATTAGCGAAACGTATAAAATAGTAAGTGAACGATTAGTAGATGCGGTAACCGAACAAGTCGCTGATGAAAAAATGAAAGAAATGGTGAATCTATTTGGCATGGACATGCCTATGCAAGGTGTTTTCCGCTTGCTAATCCAACACCAAGCACATCATCGAGGACAATTATCTGTTCTTATGCGTCAAGCAAACTTGAAAGTTCCTGGCGTGTACGGACCAAGTAAAGAAGAATCAGAAGCAATGAATCAATAAGAAAACCGGCTGCGGCCGGTTTTTTGTTTAGGTATTCTACAAATTCGCTTGGAAAAGAAGGAGTCGGCGAGCCGATTCCAGCAACATTATTTTATGTTATCGGATTTAGGAGGATGTATGGGGTCGTGCATGGAAAAACTGAACTCGCGCGCCAGCCATCCAAACTCGTGCACCACACCCCCAACAATGTCACAGCCAGACGTTGCTATCCTACTTCAAGTTAAATTTCAATAAAGGGTTAAGGGTTTTTTTGTCGAATTCTAATTATAAAGGAATAAATAAAGGGGGTGTATGATTGGATATCAAGCATCCGAAGCATATTATTGCTGTATCGGCATTTGTTACGAATAAACAGGGGGAAGTATTATTAGTGAAAACGCATTGGCGCTCAGATACCTGGGAGTCGCCAGGTGGTCAGGTGGAAGAGGGAGAGGCCCTTGACGACGCTGTGAGTAGAGAAGTATTAGAGGAAACGGGGATTGTGATCAAGCCATTAGGAATTACTGGTATCTACTATAATGCTACCAGTGAAATTTTATCCGTTGTATTTCGAGCTGCGTATGAGTGTGGTGACTTATGCACTCAGCCGGAAGAGATTAAAGAGGCAAAATTTATAAGCATAACCGAAGAAAATATCGGTACATATATTACGCGTCCAAATATGCAGTCACGAACTCTGGATGCGATGCGTGCGAGCAGCTATATTCCTTATGAAACATGGGAAACAAAGCCATATGTGCTGAAGGGTCGATTGGATTGATGAAATAAGCATCCATATTGTAGCTTAAACTGATGTCGAATTTTGAAACGATTTTGGAGCCGACAAATGTTTCGTATGGGAAGAACGGTTTGATTGGGGGAGAAATTTTGGAATTATATTATAAGGAATACGGTAATAAGCATGGTGACCTAATGGTGTTTCTACATGGTGGCGGCGTGAGTGGTTGGATGTGGGATCAACAAATCCCTTATTTTACGGACTATCATTGTGTCGTTATTGATTTGCCAGGACAGGGGAAAAGTTTGGGCACTGAACCATTTTCTATTCGCACAAGTGCAGCGAAAATAAATGAACTTATTCAATCCATCGCTCACGAAAAAGAAGTAATTGTTATCGGGTTTTCGTTGGGAGCTCAAGTATTAATTCAAATGCTAAGTTTGGAGCCGAATTTGATAGATGCTGCAATTGTAAATAGTGCACTCGTTCGACCAAGCGGTACGTTTATTAAAAAAATGATTCGCCCATCCATTAAAATGACTTTTCCACTTGTGAAAATTAAATCTTTTTCAAAAATCCAAGCAAAGACATTGTATATAGATGATGCCCAATTCGATACCTATTTTGAGGAAAGTTCACGAATGAAGCCAGATACGTTAATAAACATCTTAGAAGAAAATATGTCATTTGAGGTTCCAGACTCTTTCCAAGATGCACAAGGAAGAATACTTGTAACCGCTGGAGGAAAAGAAAAATCCATCATGAAAAAATCAGCCAGTGACATTGTCTTCCGAAACATAAACTGTACTGGAATTATCATACCCCATGTAGGACATGGCATTCCTATGGCAGACCCCACGTATTTTAATCAAATGGTGGCTAACTGGGTGAAGGATGATACGTTGCCGAATGGGGTAGAAGAGCTCAAATAATGAAAGGCGCATAGGTGAATAGGGAATCGAGATGTTCTCTAGAGCATCTTTCAACTTTTAATGGAGGTGATTATGTGGATCCTGAAGCGTATAAAGCATATTTGAAGCAGCAATATTCCCATGAGGTTCGACCGTTACAATCAGTTAACGATGTTATCTCCGCATTTCAAAAAAAATTAGATATTGTCGAAACGGAATTATCAGAATCTGAATCTATTTTCTTGAAAATGGCCATGATTAACTATATTTATGTACACATAAAAAACCCTATAACATCCAACTTGGGTAACTTTAATTTCATTTCGTATGAAGTAGTAAACAATGAAAAAAGTGAACCTTACTACAAACATATGAGGATTTCGTCTGGTAATGAAAGAATACTTGTCATTATTGAACCCCAGTTAAATGAAATAACCTCCAATTGCGAAGAATTAAAAGTGGATATGTTTATCGAACGTGGAATCGACACATCTCATGTAAAACAAGCTACAGATGAGTATTTTGCATATCTAATGCTTTTTGATTCTCGTAATGAGAATCATTGACTACGACAGGGGATAAAAAGACAGCATTTTATAGAAGAGTGAAAGCATGACAGGAAAATTAATTCCTTGATTTTAAAGGTTTAATTTTAAAATTTGTGAAGCCTGGGAAACTATTTGTCTAACATTTCTAGACCATTGTTAAAATAATCAAATAGAGATATTGAAAGGAGCCACAGATTCAAAAAGTGGATTAACTTATAATGTTTATAAACAAGAAAGACAAGTTTTAGTCGCTGAACTAACAATCAGTGGGGGAAGTGGGAAAACCTCCACTGATTGAAGTTTCACTTTATGCGTCTTCATTTGGAGGGATGTTTGATGAACAAGTGTAAAGAAAAAATTGCAATTATTACAGGTGTAAGTCGTCTTAAGGGTATTGGAGCAGCTATTTGTAAAGAATTGGCTGAAGCTGGATATCATATATTTTTCACATATTGGACTGAATATGATGAACAAATGTCTTGGGGCATTGATTTAGACGAGCCGATGAAATTAAAAGAAGAATTAATACATAAGGGCGTTAAGGTATCTTGTATGGAGTTAGACTTATCTCAAATTGAATCACCCGAAAGGCTATTAAATATAGTTATTGATCAACTTGGCTATCCGGATATTTTAATTAATAACGCTGCATACTCAACTAACAACGACTTTACTAATTTAACCGCTGAGGAATTGGATAAGCATTACTTGGTAAATGTTCGTGCAACAGCTTTATTAAGCAGTAAATTTGCTCAAAGGTTTAGCAAGAAATCTGGAGGAAGAATAGTCAATATTACTTCTGGTCAATTTCAAGGGCCGATGCCTGGTGAATTAGCATATGCAACAACTAAAGGGGCAGTTGATGCTTTGACTATTACGCTATCAGCTGAACTTGCACCCTTGGGAATAACGGTGAATGCAATCAATCCAGGACCAACAGATACAGGATGGATGACCAAGGACATTAAAAAAGACTTAAAACCAATGTTTCCTTTTGGTAGGATAGGGGAACCGAAAGATACCGCAAAAGCCATAAAGTTTTTAGTAAGTGATGAGGCAGATTGGATTACAGGTCAGGTTATTCATTCGGAAGGTGGATTTAGGAGATAAAAATGAATAGATTAACTACTTTTTATAAATCGCTTTCTGGAAAGGAATCGTATCGTAAAAAAGGATTAACAAATAAAAAGTGAACCTCCCAATTAAAGTGGATAGGAAGGTTCACTTAGAACAGTTTTATTTTTTCACGGCATGAAGGTAATGAATGGTTTCGAATGCCGATAAATAATCTGTGCGATTTGCAAAAAATTGATGCTGAATCATTTCCGGATCAAGCTGCTCATAAATAAGTAATCCTGCTTTTTCCAATAATGTTTCCATTTCTGTATAGGAAAAAGATGAATTCATCGGTTCCCCACTTGTGGCTGCCATTTCTACCATATGTTGAACGCGATTTGATTTTCCCTTTTCGGTGAAAAGTCCCTCATCAGCGTAATCCATTACGATAGAGCTTCCGGCTGGAACATTTCTAAACATTTCATACAATAGATTTTCAAGTTCTTTTTTTGTTAGATAGTAGGAAACCCCTAACAGGCTATATACGGTTTTTTGATTTGAATTAAAATTGGATTTTTCAAGTATTGTGTTTGATAATTCCTTGGTAAAATCCATGGATATGAAATGAAGGTGGCTTGGAATATCGAGCCCTGCAAGTGCTAATCTTTCTTTTTTAAACGCTTGTGTGGCAGGATGATCGATTTCAAATATATTTATGTTGTCTATTACATCTAGATTTCGGAAACAAAAAGTATCTAGTCCTGCGCCAAGTATGACGTATTGTTTTGCTCCTAATAGGATCTCGTGATGGATTACTTTCTCACAATAGGCCGCGCGTGCAAGGGGAGTAGGCGATAACTGAACTTGTGTAATCCACTTCAGTATTTCATCTGGTTGATTTTTGTAGGTTTGCGCAATTTCTGGATTGAAGTATTTTATTCCGTTAACCATATTTTCACCAATTCTTATGAACTCCGACTGCGTAAGTAATTTTTCAGCTAACGTATCATCCATTATTTTCGGCTCATCAAATTTGCGATGATATGCTCTTCCAAATGCGGAAACTAACGAGGTTAGACTAGATTCGTTTTCTTTCATAAACATATTCCTCCCAAAAAAATAAGATTCCCCTGGCCAGAGGAATCTTATTGTAACAGATGAAATTTAATATTTAAATATAGCATAAATGGACAATTTTGTCAACTCTTTTAAATGCTATTAATGTCTGTCTGCAAAAATCAGTTCACCTGCATTTCCAAATTGAAAATGCAGGTGAACAGAAGGAGAATCGTTTTCCAGTCTGTAGAGAATAGATGCGTTTAGCTAATTAGCGAGCCCGCGGTGCTACTCCGATAAACCCTCACATAGGTTGGGCTTGCAGTAATATATAAACCGCTTTTGATTTGGTACATATGCCCGCCATCGACTGGGAATTTGTCGCGGATGACCGTATATACATCGCCTTTATTAACGATAACGGCGCGGTCATTCCAATCTGGGGTGTTATAGGTCCAAAGGGAATTGGCCAATATCTCGATATACTGTGTTCCGGTGCCGCCACCGCTTTTCTTACTTAGTCCAAGCGCATTGGCTAGCCCAACTGCATGTCCACGGGCAACGTTATTTAAAAAGGCATCACTTTTTAATTTTTCTGCGTCAGAACTATGATCGATGAACCCATTTTCCGTCAATACTGCAGGCATATTGGATTCTCGAACCATGTGGAAGTTTTCTTCTTTCTTTCCACGATCGCGAAAGGCGGTCTCGTTAACAATTTTATCGTGAACGATGGCACGCAGTCGATTTGTTTCCGGCTTACCAGCATAGCTACCGTTGTAGGTGTATGACTCAAAGCCTGTACCTCCGCCGGCATTAATGTGGATGGAAACCAAATAGTTGGCTCCCCAGCTATTGGCCATATTCGTGCGTTCTGTAAGTGAGAGCGTTGCGTCTGTTGTCCGAGATAGCCTTAGTGAATGACCTTCGTATTCATTATTGAGGATATCTCTCGTTTTTAATGCTAGTTTTAAAGTAAGATCCTTTTCCCGCAGCCCGTTTGCTTGTGCACCAGGGTCTGTTCCTCCGTGACCTGCGTCAATAAAAATTTTTGTCATGTTGAATCATCTCCCTTAATATTTTATATTGCAAAAACAGCTTGCCCGATTGTGCGAAACTTCCATTGCGTAAAAATATGGGTAGTGATCCTGACATCCATTCCATCGACAACAACGATCCTCCCTCCTTTGAATTATTCGTGTTTTTTGATCTCATAACTATCTTGTTGTTACTTTTATTATGAATTGCTAGAATAGAAATAACAATGGGTCCATATTTCTATTTTAGAAAACAGGCTTTTCTACTACAAAAATATGGTGAAATATAATTTCTACTTTGGAGTGTGGTGGGTGGTATGGAAATTGGTGCAAGAATTATTCATTTACGTGAGCAAAAAGGATGGAGTCAAAGAGAACTAGCTCATCAATTAGAATTAAATGTAAGTGTGATGAACAGAATAGAAAAAGGCGAACGACCAGTGAAAGATCGGGAGCTGGATAAAATTGCAACCGTCCTTCAGGTAAGTGCAGATTATTTATTGGGAAGACAGGAGCAATGGACAATCCTTGAAGATACGTCTTTTCGATCCTTCATCGTCGATCCCGATTTGAAAAAATGGTATAAGGATTTACCGAATAATCGCGAGGAAGATTTGCGTAAGCTTAGACGGATTTGGGAAGCTTTTATTGAAGGATAATCCCATACGATAGATGCATGACATTTTGTACATAAGCTTTTTTTTATCACTTATCGGACAAAAGACATCCTATGATTGTTTTCTTGTTTGGAGTGTGGAAAGCCTTTGTAACTAGTGATGCCCGATTGACAGGAAATAGGAAAAACGAATGATGAAAAACGAAGGAGGAAGCTGAAGATGCCAGCTAAACAGAAGGAATTATTACCCGAGCAAACCGAAAGGCTATTATCTACGTTGAAGGATCGTTTTGAAAAAAATATGGATAGACATGAGGATTTGGTTTGGGAGCAAATTCAAGAAAAGCTTATCTCGAATCCGGAAAAATTATGGTCACTACATGAAATGGAGGAAACTGGCGGGGAACCAGATGTGGTCGATTATGATACAGAAAAAGATGTTTATATTTTTTATGATTGTGCTAAAGAAAGTCCAAAAGGTCGTCGCAGTATTTGCTATGACCGAGCAGCGCTGGAATCTAGGAAAAAACACAAGCCGGAAAATAGCGCAATCGACATGGCTGCCGAGATGGGAGTCGAATTACTAACGGAAGCGCAGTACCGAAAATTACAGGAGCTAGGGGAATTCGACTTAAAGACCTCCACCTGGGTACAGACACCTGAGAAAATCAGAGCATTGGACGGAGCGCTGTTTTGTGACCGCCGCTATGACCATGTCTTCACCTATCATAATGGCGCATCCAGCTATTATGCATCGCGAGGATTCAGGGGCTCGCTGAGGGTTTAGCAAGGAGGGGCCTGCACTTCACCCCCTTCGAATGATCCGTTTATTCCAAATGGCTTATGCTGATGAACCGTTTAAAAATCCTTGCCGAACTCAAGATTTTAAACGGTTCATGGCCAATCGTCAAAAAATCTTCGTCAAACATGAAATAATTAAACGGTTCATGGCCAATCGTCAAAAAATCTTCATCAAACATGAAATAATTAAACGGTTCATGGCCAATCGTCAAAAAATCTTCATCAAACATGAAATAATTAAACGATTCATGGCTAATCGTCAAAAAATCTTCATCAAACATGAAATAATTAAACGATTCATGGCTAATCGTCAAAAAATCTTCATCAAACATCAAATAATTAAACGATTCGTACCTAATCGTCAAAAAAATCCCCATCATTCTCAGATTAATAAACGATATCTTTTACAAGCCAAAACCAAATAGCTTATTGCTTCTACACCCTTTCAAAATCAATGAAATAGAGAAGGTATCTACCTCGGTCGTGTGCCATACCATCTGCTGTCAAAAAATGATAAAATAATAATATATTTTTTCGGGGAAATGGGTGCTACTGAGACAAGAGATCATAGAGGAGGGTTACGAATCATGGTTGGAGATAAAAATCCTAAGGTCGATGCTTTTCTAGACAAGGCGAATCAGTGGAAGGAAGAATATATCAAGCTAAGGGAAATAGTGCTTGGCTGTGAGCTGGTTGAGGAATTTAAGTGGAAACATCCGTGTTACACATATAACGATAAAAATGTTGTTTTGATTCATGGCTTCAAGGATTATTGTGCGCTGCTTTTTCATAAGGGGGCCTTATTAAAGGATCCACATGGTATATTGATTCAGCAAACGCAAAATGTGCAGGCGGCGCGTCAAATCCGATTCACCAATCTACAGGAAATTACGGACCAAGCAGCACGGATTAAAGCATATATCGACGCTGCAATTGCCATTGAAAAAGCTGGCTTAAAGGTAGAAATGAAAAAGCATGAGGATTATGTTATTCCAGATGAACTGCGAGAAAAGTTCACAGAAAATCCCGCGCTTCAGGCTGCCTTTGAAGCTTTGACACCGGGTCGCCAGCGGGCATATATTTATTATATTTCGCAAGCGAAGCAGTCCAAAACGCGAACCTCCAGAATTGAAAAATATACGGAAAAAATCTTAGCTGGAAAAGGGATGAATGACTAGTTTTGTAAAATGATGTCTATCAAGCATGACTGAGAATCGGGCGCCCCCGGTACTTTTTTGGTCGTGCGTGGCTTTGTTAGTGTGGATAAAAATATATAACAGTTTTAGGTGTCATACCAATGGTGTGGCACCCATTTTTTTTTCAATTACATTTGGTTCTATGGTTTCGTTTTCAAAAATGCAAGGGTCGGATTGGCTAATTTAGACATAGCCATTAATGCCTAATTTTTAGATTTGTCAGTCAAAAGACAATTATAATAAAAAATTCAACAATATTTTTGTAGTGAAAGCGCTTTATACTGATGTACGTTGTCATTGTAATCATTTTAGTAAGACATCTTAGAAAGGAGCAAAGAAGTTAGTTCTAAGTATTAGTTAAAATGACGAAGGAGTGAACGGATTGAAAGCAATATGGAAAAAGTCTATGGCTTTGTTGTTTGCTGTCATGCTGCTACTTCCGGGAACGTTGCCAATGAATGGTACCGTGCTGGCAGAAGGAAGCACCGGATCGCAGGGAGAACAGGCCGCAAAAGTAGATACTGTTAAAGTGGAAAATACGTTTCAATCAAAGATAGAACCGAAACAAGAGATTACCTTTGAAGAAGGTGATGTCGAGGTTATTCAAGGTGATGGCGAGCTAACCTATAATGAAGATGGTTCCATCACATTTGATGTAACTTCAAAGGACCGTAATAAAATAGTTCTTCGCAATGTAGAGGACATGAAGGATGGCATCATTGAAGCGGATGTTAAAGCAGACAAGGATTTAGGGAGATTTGGGTTTATTTATCGAGTCCAAGATGAAACCAAATATAAATATACGGGTACAGAAGATCAAAATAATCAGTATTTTAGTCAAATCTTCAATCCTGTGAATAAATGGACAGGTAAAACAAAAGGAACAGCGCTGGAGGCAGACCAAACCTATCGTCTACGCATCAAGTTTGTAGATGATGTAGCAACGCTTTATGTAGATGGCGAAAAGATTGATTCCTGGTCTCAGCCGGAAGGTGCAAATGAAGCAGGTGCGATTGGTTTTGAAAAATGGCGTGGTGCTGCAAACATTACGATTTCGAATGTAACGGTGCAGGAATACCATGCACCAGAGCCACCTGATACGGAGCCGATTTTGGAAACCATTCAATCTGATTATCTGGATGTAACGATTGATCAAATTTTCCCACGGGTTACGGAATATAAGGTTGGAGAAAAAGTCATGCAAGGACAGGAAACTCCTGTGTATGGATTAAAGGTCAATAATGTGCTCTATTATCCAGATGTACATTTTGAAAAGGTGAGCGAGCAAGAAGCACGCTATACGATGACTTTTCAAGACGAGTACGAGGACATGGATGCAAGTGTAACCGTATCATTAAAAGTGAAAGATAATAAGGTGATTTATCAATTTGAAGAGATTGAAAATGCAGGGGATACACCAATTGAAACCGTTGCATTTAATGACATGAATTTAATTTCAGCTGATGCATCTCAGACAGATGCCGCAGCAAAATTAACGAAGCTTAGTGGTGACGTGAATAAACCGGGTGATACAGATGTCGCTATTACAGAAGATATGAAGGACATTGGTACAACTGCAACGTATTACACTGGATTTTTAACAACTGGTGAATTAAGTGCTGGTGTTTGGAGTAGCTCAGAGGCAGATGGTCATAGCAATTTGGTCGCTAGCCGTTATGAAACAGAAGCTGGTGACAAGGCGATGGGGATTGGATCCAACCAACTGTATTACCATCGATCCTTTATGCCAAAGGCTCCTGAAGAATTGCCTTCTATCAAAATTGCCTTTGCGGAGGATTTAAATGATGATAATAAGGTGGATTGGCAGGATGCGGCAATTGCTTACCGTGATATGATGCAGGATATTCCGGGATCAGAGAATGTGAATAATAATGTTGCGATGCGAATTGCCATGAACTTTGGTTCCCAGGCTCAGCATCCATTTCTAGAGACAGCAGATAATATCAAAAAAGTTCATTTAGCAACAGATGATCTAGGACAAGCTGTTCTGTTAAAAGGTTATGGAAATGAAGGGCATGATAGTGCACATCCAGACTATGGTGATGTAGGTCAGCGTATGGGTGGCGAAGCAGATTTAAAGACATTAACAGATATTGCAGAACAATATGATACTGAAATTGGTGTTCATATTAATGCACAGGAAACGTATCCAGAGGCAAAAGCATTTAATGATGACTTCATTGAAGGACCAGGCTCACTTGGCTGGAGCTGGCTGGATCAGTCATATGTTATTGATAAAATTAAAGATTTAGCATCTGGCACGCGTGCAAAGCGCTTGGATGAATTAAAAGCAGCCGCCCCTGGAATTGATTTCATTTACTTGGATGTTTGGTACCAGGATCAGTGGGAATCCAACCGTATTTCCGAGCAATTGGTTGAGCGTGGCTGGAGAGTATCCACTGAATTTGGAACTTCTATGCCAAACTATTCCACTTGGCAGCACTGGGCAACAGATAAGAACTATGGTGGTTCGACCAGTAAAGGCATTAACTCAGACGCACTGCGTTTTATTAGTAACCACCAAAAAGATTCTTGGGTTTTAAACTGGCCGGAAGCGGGCGGTACAGCAGACCATCCATTATTAGGTGGTTTTGAATTATCTGGTTTTGAAGGCTGGCAATCAGAAAAGAACTTTGATCAATTCATTCATATGACATATGATACGAATTTACCTACGAAGTTTTTACAAAAGTATTATGTAACGAATTGGGAAAAGGTTGAAGGAGATGCAACGAAAACCAATTTAGAAAAGAAGATTACGTTACAGGATCCGAGCAATGGGGACAAAGTAGTCGTAGAAAGAAAAGACAACTCCAGGGACCGTACCATCGAATTAAATGATCGAGTGATTTTGGACGGGCATCAATATCTTATCCCTTGGGTGAAACAGGACTTTGAAAATCCGACACCAGAGGCAGAAAAATTATATCACTGGAATTTAGAAGGTGGCACATCTACTTGGGAATTGCCTGATGCATTCCAAGACGCAGAAGAAGTGGCTTTGTATAAGCTAACAGATCAAGGACGTGCTGATGAGCAAATCTTACAAGTGCAGGATGGCAAAGTTACAATTGAAGCAGAAGCTGCAACACCTTACATCGTTGTAAATACAGGTGACGAGGGCGTTTCTATCGATAACTGGAAAACGAATGGTCATATCCATGATACAGGCTTTAATACCGGAACTATCGATGATCGTTATACAGAAGTAGCTGGTGACGAGAAAGCAGTGGAAGTGAAACGTACGGATCAAACAGGCGCTGGTAGAAACTTAAGTAGTGGAGATTATTATTTGGAAATGGCCAATCCAGCTAAAGATACCACGGTCACAAGAACAATTGATGATCTAGAATCAGGCAAGGATTATGTCGTCGAGGTTTATGTTGAAAATAACAGCGATGAAAAAGCTACATTAGCAGTAACAGGCGGCGAAAAGGATGTAAGTAAATACACACTTAGAAGTCTGCAAAAGAACTATGTGAAAGCTGATTCGCATGCAACCAATGATGGCTATGATAGCAAAATGCAGCGGATGCAGGTGAGCTTTACAGCGAAAGGTGATAAAGCACAGTTGAAGCTTAGCCGTGAAGCTGGTGAAGGAGATACGAAATTCGATGATATTCGTATCGTACAAAAAACATTGCAAAACGAGGTTTCTGATACCGTATTTGAACAGGACTTTGAAGATGTCGTTCAAGGTATCTATCCATTCGTTATCGGTAACACAGAGGGTGTAGCGGAAAACCGCATCCATTTATCTGAGCTCCATGCTCCATACACACAAAAAGGCTGGGCAGGTAAAAAAGTGGTGGATGATGTTCTTGATGGCAATTGGTCTGTGAAGGTAAATACCGGAAATAACGGCTTGTTGTATCGCACCATTCCACAGCATTTCCGTTTTGAGGATGGAAAGACATACAAAGTATCCTTTGATTACCAGACAACTGCAGAGGATTTCCGGTTTATTTCAGGTGATCAAGAAATCGACGTAAAAACCATTGACGATGCAAAAGGCTTGCAGGTAAATGAAAAACTTTCCGCTGCAACCGATACAAAAACAGCAGAATTTACTGTCACAGGCTCTGACAATGGCCAAACCTATATTGGTATTTTCAGTGACGGAACAGAATTGAATATGGATACTGGTGCTGGCACATTCGTGTTGGATAACTTGCGGATTGAACAGGTTTCTGATGCGGAAAGCGCAACGGACCTAAAAGAGTTGGTTTCTGCACTTGCTGAGGATGGAGCGTTCTCCAATCCAGGTGTTGCAAGACAGCTAACCGTTCATTTGACAGCAATCGAACGTTTTGAGAAAACAAATGCGACAGACAAAGTAATCAAGCATTTGAACGGATTTAAAACATTGCTCGATCAAGCGAAAAAGGTAGACCATATCTCTGATTCTGCATATGAAACATTAACTAAAGCAACCGATGACGTATTGAAGCAATACGAAAAGTAAAATCGATGAGAGAGATTGATTTTATGGTCAATCTCTTTCGTTCATTTTTTAGCAATGTGCATAAAGTTTTGTACAAATCACCGTTTTTAAAATATATAGTCTTAAAGTATAAGCTTTATATATCGCAAGTGTCTTTGTATCCAAGTTTTAACTAGTCAATTTTACCTAATTTTTTAATTTATCTGTCAAAAGACAATTTAAATAAAAAAAACAACAATATCCTTGTTGTGTAAGCGCTTTAGGTGAGGTAATTTGTCATTGAAGTACCTGCTTATTTATCACGGATTAACTGTCTGTAAGCTCCCCACTTTAGAAATTATTGTTGATAACCAGCATTGTAAGTGGGTGATCAACAGCCAGTAAAGGCCTGATTGGTCAACTAACAATCAGTAGGGAAAGTGCAAGAACCCCCACTGATTGAAGTTTCACTTTATCACAGATTAACTGTCTGTAAGCTCCCCACTTTAGAAATTATTGTTGATAACCAGCATTGTAAGTGGGCGATCAACAGCCAGTAAAGGCCTGATTGGTTCAACTAACAATCCGTGGGGAAAGTGCAAAACCCCCACTGATTGAAGTTTCACTATATATAAGGGAGGGACAAACAGTTAGTTGTTGTTGGTAAAGATATACAAATTGGGAGGGGAAACGGTGAAAAGAATTTCCAAAAAAATCATTACCTTATTGTTTGCATGTATGCTCGTACTTCCAGGCATGATTAATGGAAGTGGCGTGGTTCTAGCTAAAGACGCAGTGAATGCGGATGAGGTTGTTGCAAAAGAGATCCAAACAGCAGCTAAGAAACAACCAACAACACAAAAAACAAAAGCAGCTCCTAAACAAGTATTGTCTTTAAAAGAGGGAGATGCAGAAGTCATTCAAGGGGATGCAGAATTAACGTATAACGAGGATGGATCCTTGACGTTTGGTGTCACATCCACTGGAAAGAACAAGGTCATCTTTAACCATATCGAGGATATGAAAGATGGCATTATTGAAGCAGATATTAAAGCAGATAAGGATTTAAGTCGCTTTGGATTTATTTATCGTGTTCAAGATGATGCAGCTTATAAATATACTGGGACTGCAGATCAAAACAATCTATATTTTAGTGAAATATTTGCACCAGTAAATGAGTGGACAAGTAACACAAAAGGAACTCCACTTAAAGCAAATCAAACCTACCACCTTCGTCTGAAATTTGTAGATGATGTGGCTACATTATATGTAGATGATGAGAAAATAGGTTCCTGGTCTCAACCAAATGGATTAACAGATGCTGGTGCCATCGGTTTTGAAAAATCTCGTGGGGCAGCGAATATTACCATTTCCAATGTGCAAGCAGAGGAATATGTCGCACCAACACCACCGGATAAAGAACCAGTTGAAGCAACATTACAATCGGATTATATGGACGTGACCATCGATGAGAACTTCCCTCGCATCATTCAGTATGCGGTTGGAAATCACATCATGGTCGGGCAGGAAACACCAGTCCATGGTATCAAGGTAAACAATGAACTGTATTATCCAGAGGTTTCCTTTGAACAAACAAATGATTCCGAAGCATTGTATACGATGACATTTGCCGATGAGTATGAGGATATCGATGCAACTGTTCAGGTTTCTCTAAGTGTGGTCGATAATCAAGTCGTTTACCAGTTTGAAGATATTCAAAATGCTGGAGATGCCGTCATTGAAACGATTGCTTTTCATGATTTGAACTTGATTTCAGCTGATGCTAGCCAAGAAGGTGCTCATGCGAAATTGACCAATTTAAGCAGTGATGTAAACAAGCCTGGCGATATCGATGTTAATATTGATGAGGATATGGAGAACGTTGGCACATCGGCAAGCTATTATACTGCTTTTCTAACTACTGGAGAGCTGAGTGCAGGAGTTTGGAGCAGTTCTGAGGTAGATGGCTATAAAAATTTAGTCGCAAGCCGTTATGAAACAGAAGCGGGTGACAAGGCAATGGGCGTTGGCTCCAACACCTTATATTACCATCGTTCCTTTATGCCGGAAGCACCTGAAGAACTACCATCTATTAAAATCGCATTAGCGGAAGATGTGAACGATGATTCCGTTGTAGATTGGCAGGATGCAGCGATTGCTTACCGAGATATTATGCAGGAAATTCCTGGCTCAGAAAATGTTAATAATAATGTTGGTACACGCATCGCAATGAACTTCGGCTCACAGGTTCAACAGCCATTTCTAAAAACTTTGGACAATATTAAAAAGGTGTCCCTCGCAACGGATAATTTGGGACAGGCCGTATTGTTAAAGGGTTATGGAAATGAAGGACATGATAGTGCACATCCGGATTATGGTGATGTAGGAGAACGGATGGGTGGCGAAGCAGATTTAAAGACACTAACTGATGCAGCTGAACAATTTAATGCGGAAATTGGTGTTCATATTAATGCACAAGAAACCTATCCCGAAGCAAAAGCATTTAATGATGACTTTATTGAAGGTCCAGGCTCATTAGGTTGGGGTTGGATTGATCAGGGATATGTCATTGATAAAATCAAAGACTTAGCGTCTGGTACTCGTGCGGAGCGTTTGGATCAGTTGAAAGAAGCAGCTCCTGGTTTGGATTTTATCTATCTTGATGTATGGTACCAGGATCAATGGGAGTCGGATCGAATTGCTGAACAATTAATTGACCGCGGCTGGCGTGTCACGACAGAATTTGGTACATCAGTTCCGAACTACTCCACTTGGCAGCACTGGGCTACTGACAAAAACTATGGTGGCTCGGAAAGTAAAGGAATAAACTCGGATGTACTACGATTTATTAGTAACCATCAAAAGGATTCCTGGGTATTGAACTGGCCAGAGGCTGGAGGAACAGCTGACCATCCACTACTTGGTGGTTTCGAATTGGCAGGATTTGAAGGCTGGCAATCAGATAAGAATTTTGACCAATTTATCAGGATGACCTTTGATACAAATATTCCAACGAAATTCTTGCAGAAGTATTATGTAACCAATTGGGAAAAAGTTGACGGAGACGCGACAAAAACCAACCTGGAACAAACGATTAAACTACAGGACCCAAGCAATGACGACAAAGTGGTGGTAGAAAGAAAAGAAAATTCAAGAGACCGCATCATTACATTAAATGATAACGTCGTATTGGATGGTCACCAGTACTTGTTACCATGGGTGGAGCAAGATTTTGAAAATCCGACCCCAGAGGCGGAAAAGCTATACCACTGGAACTTAGAGGGCGGCTCATCTACCTGGACTTTACCTGAAGCATTCGGGGATTTAGATGAAGTTGCATTGTACAAGCTGACAGATCAAGGACGTCAGGACAAGCAAATCCTACAAGTGAAGGATGGAAAAATTACGATTGAAGCAGAAGCAAAAACAGCCTACATCGTTGTCGCAACCGATGATGATGCTGGTGTAGAAATCGATGATTGGATGACTGGTGGTCATGTACATGACACTGGATTCAATACAGGCACAATCGATGACGACGATACAGAAGTAACTGGTGATGAACAAGCCGTAACAGTGAAAAGAACATCACAAACTGGTACCGCACGAAATGTCAGCAGCGGTGATTACTACTTACATGTAGACAGCCCTAAAGAAAAGACGACGGTTTCCAGAACCATCCATAACTTAGAGCCTGGCAAGGATTATGTTGCTGAAGTGTATGTAGAAAATAGCAGCAATGAAAAAGCTTCCATCCAAGTAACGGGTGGTGAAGAAGACGTAAGTAATTACACATTACGCAGTCTACAGAAAAATTACGTAAAAGCAGATTCTCATGCGACAAATGACGGCTATAATAGCAAAATGCAGCGCATGCAGGTCAGCTTCACTGCAACAAGCGAAACAGCTACACTAACGCTTGGACGAGAGGCTGGGGAAGGCGATACGAAGTTTGATGATATTCGCATCGTTCAAAAAACATTGCATAACCAAGTATCTGACAAAGTTTTTGAACAAGATTTCGAGTCCGTTGTCCAAGGCATTTACCCATTTGTAATTGGTAATACCGAGGGCGTAGAGGATAATCGAATTCACCTATCTGAACTTCATGCACCATACACGCAGAAGGGCTGGGCAGGTAAAAAACTAGTCGATGATGTCATCGATGGAAATTGGTCTGTCAAGGTGAATACTGGAAACAGTGGGTTGCTGTATCGCACGATTCCACAGCACTTCCGCTTTGAGGAAGGAAAAACGTATAAAGTGTCGTTTGATTATCAAACAACAGTGGACGCATTCCGATTCATTTCCGGTGATGAGGAAATCGATGTTCGCAACATTAAAGATGCAAAAGGATTGCAAGTGAATGATACCTTGTCCGCATCAACAGATACAAAAACAGCCGAATTCACGATTACTGGTTCAGATAATGGTCAAACCTATATTGGAATTTTTAGTGATGGAACAGCATTAAACATGGATACAGGCGCCGGCACATTTATTTTAGATAATCTGCGTATTGAAACCATATCAGATGTGGAAAGTGCTGGAGATCTCAAAGATTTTGTAACGGCACTTGCAGAAGCTGGCGAGATTTCAAATGATACGGTCTTAAGACAATTAACCACCCATTTGACAGCCGTTGAACGCTATGAAAAAACGAATGCTTTAGATAAAGCACTCAAGCATTTGAATAGCATGCATATATTACTGGAACATGGAAAAGATGCTGGTCAGATTTCAGAATCCGGCTATCACGCATTAACAAAAGCAACTGATGACTTATTAAAACAATGGATGCTTGACTTAGCAGCCCAGGCAGAAAGCGCATCTGATATCAAAGAATTCTTGAAGGTGCTGGAAAACACCAAATTGATAGAGGATAAAGAGCTTGTGAAACCGCTAAACCTTCATTTGACTGCTGTTGAACGCTATGAGCAAACGAATGCAGCAGATAAAGTCATCAAACATTTAAACGGTTTTAAAACGATGATTGGCCAATTGCATGAAGCCGATAAGCTGGATCAACATGTATCTGAAGCAATCGACCATGCAGCGAACACAGTCATTCAGATTTGGGAGTAAAACATGTTAAGAAAGGTTGCCCTCGTACTAACCGGGGCAACCTATCAAATAATATAAAAATATCAGGAGGAATTGATCATGAAATTGAAAAAACAACTAGGTATGGGAATTATGTCAGCAGCTTTGGGATTAACTTTAATAGGTGGAGGAACTTACGCATATTTTAGTGATAGTGAAACAACTTCAAACACATTTGCAGCAGGCACACTAGATTTAGCTGCTGATCCAACAACGATCGTGGATGTAGGCGATATGAAGCCAGGAGATTACATTGTTCGTGACTTTGAACTACAAAACAATGGTACACTAGATATTGATAAGGTCGTATTGAACACAGACTATCAAGTAATTGATGCAGAAGGCGATAACACAGAAGACTTTGGCGAACACATTCAGGTAGAATTCCTGTATAATGCAGATAACCTGGATGAAGTAATCTATGAAACTACTTTGGCAGAGTTAAAGAATATGTCTCCAGAAGCAATTAACGAGCACATCTTCTACCCAACTCTAGGAAGTAAAGGCTTGCCAGCAGGAGATACAAATGACCTTGTTGTTAAATTTAACTTTGTTGATAATGGCGAAGACCAAAATCAATTCCAAGGTGACTCTCTAGAACTAGAGTGGACATTTGTAGCTTCCCAAACAACTGGTGAAGAGAAATAAGCAAGGAATTACAGTGTATTTATTTTTCCAAGGATGAGGTGATCTGATAGATAATGAAACGTTGTCGAAAGCAGGATAAGACCACCATCGTCACCCTATGTAAACTCGTCGGGAAAACAATTGTTCTCGGATACTTATTGTTTTTTGCCGTATCACTTTTGGAGCGTCCTACCGAAGCAACTTTTTATGATGAGGGCAATCAAGAAATAACGCTCCAAGCAGCAGAGGTATTTGAGGATACGCCTGAAGAAGATGCTACCGACGAACAAGAAGCAGAAGTGGAAGAAGAAACGGACACATCTATTACAGATGACAAAGCCTTTGAAGAGGAAGAAGAATCCTCTTCAAAGCAAGATAAAAAGGCATCAAACAAGGATTCAGATTCATCTCAGGAGCAAGAGAATCAAGCACCAGACAAAGATGAAGAAGAAGGCACCGAACCGGACAAACCATCATCAGATAGGAAAGAAGACACCATGAAAGAACGGGATGAAGATGGAAAAGCCGAACAGGATGATGCCAAATCACCTTCAGACAAACAGGAAGAAAAAGAACCTTCCAAGGAAAAGGTGAAGGAGCAACCAAGCAAAGAAAACGATCTAGTTGAAAACGAATAGTAAGGAGTGAAATGATTATACAGATTTTCACCCCCTACTGAGAGGCAAGGGATTGGAGCGCAACACCACGTTTGTTGTTGCACCAATCCCTGTTGCTCCATATACAGGGAAAGGAATCGGCTCGCCGATTCCAACTACATAGATCAAAAGAGAATGAAATGGGCCACGCCCCATTTCAACACTTGCTGATTTGGCGAAGTCGGGCACCGCCGGGCGAAAGTCGCGCCCCACCGAGCGAAAGTCGAGCACCAACCGGTAAAGTCGGGCACCACTGAGAGAAAGTCGGGCACCACCGGGCCAAAGTCGAGCATCACCGGGCGAAAGTCGCGCCCCAGCGGGCGAAAGTCGCGCGCCACCGAGCGAAAGTCGAGCACCAACCGGTGAAAGTCGCGCGCCACCGAGTGAAAATCGAGCACCAACTGCAAGAAATCTGGTCCAATGTGATGATGCGAGAACATTGTTTTTTCCAATCATGGTAGAAGGAGTAGAAGCATATGAAAGCTTTGAAGTTCACTTTGCAAATGTTGAATAAAGGATTAAGTATACTTTTGTTCATTGTTTTCTTTGCGGTCATTGTGCTTGTCGTTTCAAACAAGTTTACTGGCGGTGATTTCCAGGTATTTGGTTATGAGCTGAAGACCGTTCTTTCTGGATCGATGGAGCCCGATATCATGACTGGGTCTGTGATTGCAATCAAAACGACGGATGAGGGGCAGCGGTTCGAAAAAGGAGACGTTATTACCTTTCGGGCGGATGAGCATATGTTAATTACCCACCGAATTACAGAGGTGATTCAGGGTGGGCAAGCATATCGAACAAAAGGGGATGCAAATAATGCGCCTGATCAGGAACCCGTTCCTGCTGAGAATATCGTTGGACAGTATACAGGTGTACATTTACCTTATGTCGGCTATGTGCTTAGCTTTGCTGGTTCCAAGGAAGGTGCGGCGCTGTTGATGGTGCTGCCGGGATTATTCTTGCTCGGATATGCGTTCTTTAGTATTGGAAGTGTGCTTCGGCAAATTGATGATAAAAAAGAGGAGCAAACAGCAGAGGAAATCATTAAATAATTCATTACCTTTTGCCCTAAGCTCTAACTATAAATATAAGGGACAGAAACTACTTTTTCATCGTCGTTTCTGTCCCTTTCTTGTTAAGGAAATGGTATGATGGAAAAAGAACAATTTTACTAATATTTTTACTAATACTACTACATTTGCAGATAGGGAGGCATAGCAGAACGATATGAATGAAACAAAACATCAACAACGATATGAAATTTATCCCGTACCACAACATGAAAAGAACTTACAAGGAACTTTAAAACTGACCGATGAAGTAAATATTGTATTAGAATCCGGAGTGGATAAGGCATCAAGCGATTTTCTCCAGCGAATATTGGATGAAAAGGGATTGACCTATCATATAGGAGCAGAGACAGTTTCCAATCGGACAAATATCCTGCTCGGAATAAAGGGTTCGCAGGCATTTGTTGATCAATATGTGGCAAAGCATGTTACTTATGATGCAACTATATTCGAACAAATTGATCCGTATGTGCTGACGATAGACCCGCAAATGGAGGAACATGGAGTTATTGCCATTCTTGGGCAGGATACGGAGTCCGTATTTTACGGGTTGGCTACCTTACAAATGTTGGTGCAACAAGTGAAAGACAATCAGATTCATGCGGTCACATATGAGGATTTCTCAGATATGAAATGGCGTGGGTTCATTGAAGGATTTTATGGTTTTCCATGGACACATGAAGCACGCATGGATTTAATGCATTTTGGCAGTAGGTTAAAAATGAATGCGTATATTTTTGGACCTAAGGATGATCCTTACCATAATCGTGAATGGCGTACGCCTTATCCAGAAAAAGAATTGGAGAAAATAAGAGCGCTTGCAGCAGTTGGAAATGAGACGAAAACACAATTTATTTGGGCGATACATCCCGGTTTTAATATGATTCAATGGGAAGATTATGATCAAGAATTGAGTACACTGTTGACGAAGCTGGATCAATTATATGATGCCGGCGTCCGTCAATTTGGCTTGTTTATGGATGATATTAGCACGGCACAGGCCCTGCAAGATAGACATAAACATGTACGTTTAATTACAGATGTCGCCAATTGGATTTCCCAAAAGGGTGATGTGAAATCATTGGTGTACACACCTCCTTTTTATAATCAAGCGTGGACCGGTACAGATGGACAAGCCTATTTGGAGGCATTGAGTGAAGTTCCAAAGAACGTAGAAATCATGTGGACTGGTAGCGGTGTGGTTGGAACAGTTAATGAAACAGATTTGGCATGGCCGAAGCAATTTACGGGTCGTGAACCATTCGTTTGGTTGAATTGGTCTGTGAATGATTATGTGGATAGCAGATTGATGATTGGTAAAGGAGAAGTATTGAAAAAAGGCACGCGAAATCTATCCGGTGTCGTGTCGAACCCGATGGAGCAAGCACAATTGTCTAAAGTCGCATTATTCGCTGTAGCTGATTTTACTTGGAATGTGGACGATTTTCATGACGAACAAAGCTGGCTCGATTCTTTTGACTATATTGAACCTGAAGCAGCAGATGCATTAAGGACGATAGCCTACCATGTCAGTGATCCTTCACCGAGCAGTCATGGATTGGTATTAGGAGAATCGGAAAATTTGAAAGCAGGATTGGGACAGTTTTCTGAAGACTTTGCACAGGGAAAATCAAATCAAGCAGCTGGCGTGACTTTGATTGAAGAATTTGACAGTGTCTTAACAGCAATTACTGATTTTAAAGAACAAAGTAAGAATGAGGAAATGAAAGCTGAAATCGAACCATGGCTTCATTGCCTGCATCATGTATTATTGGCGGATAAACATGCAGTACAATCGGCAATCGCGATGCAAAATGGAAATCATCTTGCTGCATGGGAAGCATTAGCAAAAGCAGCGGATGCGATGGAGCAATCGAAGCAATATACCGTAAAAAAATTGAATGCGCCTGATATAACGGTAGAAGCGGGTGCCAAACGATTGGTGCCTTTCGCCAATCAGCTCATAGACCAATTAGATGGTGATGTGTATCAAGCAATTGCGCCGAATTCTATTACCAATACGCAGTGTAAGCAGACCGATATGCAGGCAAACATTTATACGAATGCCAAAGCGTGTCAAGGTATGAGGGTTACTACAACAGATCATACGGTTCACCTGGGAGAACTGAAGGGGCTGACGCTAAAGCCAAATGAATATTTCGGAATCGCATTGCCAAACCTGGAACGGGTGAAGCAGATTCAGCTGAAGGCAACTATAGATCAATTAGCTGTAGAAGTATCTCAGAATGGGGTGGAGTGGCAGCAGATGATGCCGGATGAAATCGCTTATCCAAACACGGCATATGTACGGATCTGTCCGACAGTGCAACAGGCCATTACTTTCGATTTACACAACTTAGATGTGGAATTGAACCGTTTTTCCGAGCCAGCCATCACGCATAATTATGACAAAGTGTATCAGGGGGAGCTTGACGATTTATTGGATGGCCGCTTAAATAACAACGTGAGATTTATTGGTACACAGGATGAAGGAAAATATATTCAACTTGATTTAGGTGGATTATTGGACGTGAATAATGTAGCTGTCGTCATCCATGATGGAGAAAATCATTATTTCAGACAGGGTGATTTACAAGTATCTCCAGATGGTGAGAACTGGGAAACATTGCATACGTTCTCGCATCCAGAAGACAAGAACTTGAATTTCCCTGAACATGAAGTGCCATACCGTTATCAGCGTGTACAGACAGATGGTGTAAAGGCAAGATATGTACGGCTTATTTCTACAGCGGATCATCATGTATGGTTTGCTTTGAATAAAATAATAGTGAATGAAGGAAGTGTACTGCCAGGTAATGAGGATCTTGCTATTCAAGCAGATCCGGCAGGCGCAACAGGATATGAGGTGAGAAATGCCAAAGATGGTAAGCTTTCAACTGCATACCGTCCGGTGGAAAAGGACAAAGGTGAACTGCTATATAGACTCGTGAGAGAAATAAAGCTGCGTCGGTTGTTGATCCTACAACATCCTGCAAGTATTTCGAAAGCAAATGTAGCGATTCGTGATACAACAGGCTGGCATGAGGTCGGTACACTATCTGCATCTTTAAATTCTATTGACACAGCAGATTTTAAACATGTACTCGAAGTGAAAATAACGTGGGGAACAGACGTCTCACCGCAAATTCACGAAATCATTCCGATAACAAGCTAACCGAATCGTATAGACACGCGAGCAGAAGGAAAACAGCCCGCTTTCTATAATAGGGCTAATCCTTATCAAACAAAACGCCAATTTCAGTCCGTTTTTCAAACTGAAATTGGCGTTAACCTTATCATTTATTCTTTTTCCAATGATGCACCGTTAGTTTCAATTACTTCTTTATACCAATCAAAGCTCTTTTTCTTGCTTCTCTGGAGTGTGCCACTCCCGTCATTATTTCTATCGACATAAATATAGCCGTAACGTTTTTTCATTTCACCTGTAGAAGCACTGACGATATCGATTGGTCCCCAGCTTGTATAACCGATTATTTCCACCCCATCCTCAATTGCTTCAAGCATCTCCTTGAAATGTGCACGTAAATAGGCAATCCGATAATCATCTTGGATGGTCCCATCTGTTTCCGGTGTATCAACTGCACCGAGTCCATTTTCCACGACAAACAAAGGTTTTTGATAACGGTCCCAGAGCTGGTTGGCGGTAATGCGGAAGCCTTTTGGATCAATGGTCCAACCCCATTCGGATACCTTTGTGTACGGATTTCTTACAGAGCCAAACACATTTCCAGATGTTTGATTTTTTAATACTTCTGGGTCTGTACTTGCACATCTGCTGGAATAATAGCTAAATCCGATATAATCCACAGTATTTTCTTTCAACAGTTCTAAATCGCCATCTTCCATTTGAATATCGATGTTGTTTTCTTTGAAAAACCGCTTCGCATATCCAGGGTATGTCCCGCGTGACTGTACATCAATGAAGAAAAATGACTCCCTATCTTTATCCATTCCTTTCCATACGTCTTCCGGATTACAGGAATATGGATAGTTCATGCCCGCCGCAAGCATACAGCCGATTTGTGCTTCCGGCATCATTTCACGAGCAGCCTTTACAGCCTTTGCACTAGCCAAGAGCTGATGATGTGCTGCCTGGTAAAGCGCTTGATTTCTGTCCTCGTCCTCCTGTAATACAATTCCTGCACCCATGAATGGCAGATGGAGCAGCATATTAATTTCATTAAAGGTCATCCAGTATTTTACTTTACCTTGATAGCGTTCGAAAATCGTACGTGCATATGTTTCAAAAAGATCTACTAGCTTACGGCTTTTCCAGCTGCCAAAACGTTCAATCAAGGACACAGGTACATCGAAATGGGCGATGGTAACGACTGGTTCAATCCCATGCTTCCGTAATTCATCAAAGACACGGTCATAAAAAGCTAGACCAGCTTCATTTGGTTGTTCATCATCCCCATTTGGAAAAATTCTAGCCCAAGAAATGGATAGACGAAATGCTTTAAAACCCATTTCTGCAAATAAAGCAATATCTTCTTTGTAATGATGGTAGAAATCAATTGCATCATGGCTTGGGTAAAAATTTTCATGATTAAGTGTAAATGAATCCACTTTACCTTCCATCATCGCTCTGCGTTTTTCGCCAGCAGGTAGTAGGTCTACATTGGTTAGTCCTTTTCCATCTGCTAAATAACTACCTTCTGCCTGGTTGGCAGCAATAGCGCCACCCCATAAAAATCCTTCTGGAAACTGTGATTGATTTGTCATAATGATTACCTCCAAATATAATGTTTATTTTTTAGTAATAAGAAGCAGATCCCCTTGGTTTACTTGTTTACTTGCGGTTAATTCAATGTCCCCATACGCATTGCTATTTGTCACAATAATTGGCGTAATAACAGGGTAACCAGCTTTTTTAATGGCATCTACGTCAAATTCAACGAGTAAATCGCCAACCTTTATTTGATCACCTTGGTTGATATGAGCGGTAAAATGTTTTCCGTCCAATTGAACGGTATCAATACCAATATGGATAAGAATTTCGGCACCTTGATCGGATGTAATTCCAATCGCATGTTTTGTGTTAAAAATGGTAGTGATGATGCCGTTTACCGGTGACTTTACTTGACCGTCAGCAGGATTGATTCCAATGCCTTTTCCCATTGCTTCTGACGCAAACACTTGGTCAGGCACTTCAGCTAATGGAATGATTTCCCCGTTTAGCGGGCTGACAATGTTTTCCGCTTGGGCTGTTTCTGTTGCATGAGCGATGACAGGATTTTCATCTGTTTGGTCCTTATTTTCTTCATCAACGACCGTTACTCCTTTATCCTTACGATTCACACCACCAAAGAATAGGGTAAGCACGAAAGCAAGTACAAATGCAACGACAATTGAAATCAACATTCCCCAGAAGCCAGTAGTAATTCCTTGTTCCGGATGGATAAATGTAGGTATCTTTAAGATACCAAGTGGTCCTGCACTATAAAGAGCAGCTCCTGTTACGGCAATAATCGCCCCACCAACAGCAGACGCAATACAACTGATGATGAAAGGTCGCTTTAATGGCAAGGTAATCCCGTAAATGGCCGGCTCGGATACTCCGAATAACCCGGAAATAAACGCTGGGAAGCTCAATCTTTTCAGCTTTTTATTTTTGGTCGTTAACCAAACACCTAATACTGCACCAATTTGTGCAAAGGATGCGGCAAATGTCATGGCAATCAGCATGTCTGAGCCTTGAACTGCTAGGTTATTGTAATAGATTGGGATAAGGCCCCAATGGACACCGAAAATAACAAATACTTGCCAAAACCCACCAATCACGATACCAGCAACTATCGGTGCAAAATCATAAATGGCGGAAACGCCGGCACCGATCGATTGTGCAATCCATGTTGCAATCGGTCCGATAACTAAAAATGTAATTGGTACAATAATTAACAAAGTTAAAAACGGTACAATAAACGATTTGACTACAGTAGGGATAATCGCCTGAAACTTTCTTTCCACCTTGGATGCAAAAAAGGTGGCAAAAATAATGGGCACAACCGATGAAGTATAGCTCATTAAAATAACCGGAATACCTAAAAAGGTAATTTGAACTGGTGATTCGAAAATCGTGCCGCTAAATAATGTTTTAATGGTTTCGCCTTCAGCAATCCCAGCAAGACTTGGGTGAACCAATGCAGCAGCAATGGCCATTCCAAGAAATGGTGTTCCACCGAACTTTTTCATAGCTGTATAGCCTAGGAAAATAGGCAGGAATGTAAAGAATCCATCACCAATGGCATTTAATAATTGATACGTACCACTTGTCGTTTCCATCCAACCTAAGGCAACAAATAAGGAGTTAAATCCTTTGATAATCCCAGTTGCCATCAAGAGTGGCAGGATTGGAATGAAGATATTAGAGATAATGTCAACAAACTTATTGAATAATCCCTTTTTCTCTTCTGTTTCTTCCGTGTTTTGTTGCTTTTGTGCTTCAAAGCCGCCTTCTTCTACAACAGCCTGGTACACATTCGGTACATGATTTCCAATCACGACCTGATATTGACCAGCACTTTGCCTGACGGTAACAACCCCATCATGGTTGTTTAACGCTTCGGTATTCGCTTTCCCTTCATCCTTCAAATGGAAACGAAGTCTTGTAATACAATGCGATACACTGCTAACGTTCTCTTTGCCGCCAACCAATTCAATTATTTCCTTCGCTAACTCATTGTAGCTCATATGAAACACCCCCAGATAGATTTTCATTACAATTGGTCATGAAAAAACAAAAAACCTAAATCATTAAAAGATACAATGCACCTAGGGCACATGTATATCCATTAATGATTTAGGTTTTGCCTGCTGACCAGTAACAATCCCGATAAATCAAGATTGATATGAAATTGTAAACTTCACTTTAAATTTAGCACGGTCCATTTGACTTGTCAACACCCATGTAACCGTTTCATTGTAAAACATAAATTTACCGATTCATGACACGTTCAATATGGATGGTTAAGTAAAGCTTCTCTTCATTGGATAGCTGATAGCCATATTCCTTTTTAATATATGTTTCAATTTTCTTCGTGCATTCAAAGGAATCTGGATGTTTTTCTTTGATTAATTCATATAAAAATTCATCATGATTTTTGAAATCGGTATGTGTCATTAAACGTTGGGCAAAAAACTTCAAATGGGTAATAAAACGGAAAAAATTTAATGAATCCTCATCGAAATCCGTTCGAAAATGATATTTTACAATATTTAGCACATCTTGAATGATGCCGGTAATTTGTTTCATATTGGATACATTTTCATTTAGCTCAGCATTGACAATATGCATGGCAATAAAGCCCGCCTCGTCCTCAGCTAAATTCACATGCAGTCGTTCTGCTATCATTTGAATTGCTTTTAAACCGATTGCATATTCATCCTTGTACAGCTTCTTGATTTCCCAAAGCAAGCCATTTTTAATGCTTTGATTATTTTTTTGTCTCTCGATAGCAAAATTTACGTGATCCGTTAAAGCGACATAAATAATATCGTTTAACTGTTTATGATATTCTGTCTTGGCAATTTGGATAATATCCTCGACAATCTCCATCGTTTCAATCGGAACTTCTCTTAGTAACGTTTTGAATTGATCGGATACATCTTTACTATCCAGTGTGAATATCTTTTCAATCTTACTTTCATCTATCATATCCCCAGGTTTGCGTTGGAAGCCGAGGCCTCTTCCCATAATGACCAATTCTTTATCTTGATCATTGATCACACTGACGACATTATTATTAATTACTTTGTCAATATTCAAGATGGACCATCCTTTAAATACAATATGTATTAACATTATATAGCAGCATCTATTATTTTCAAAGCTGTGCAGATAAATTTATTGTGGAGACCATTTTGTTTGTTAAAATGGATAGGAGAGGAGAATTATAATGATACCTATTTCAATAAACGATTTTGTAAAAAAATACTGTAAAACAAATCCCAATCAAAATCCGGAACAGTTAAAGAAAAGATTGCAGGAGGCTGTAAAGGATAAGAAAAATGGTGCAACCTGTTCCAATTGCGGTGAAGCGATTTGGGCTGTAGGAAGTGCCATTGGATATTATAGTTGCTTTACTTGCTTGACTGGTGATGCTGATTCCTCGGGAGATTATGAGATTGATGAGGTATGTTGGTTCTAAGGAATTCATGCTGGCGTGAGGACAACCTGTTTAATTGAAAATAGGGAGTGTGTTTCAATGGATGATGCAAAAAAGCGGTGGTTGGATATTCCAGAATCCTTACGGGAAAAAATCATACAAAATGTATTTTGTAGATCCTGTTTAGATGAAACGACCATAGTTGATTATGAAATTGAACCTAGCGGTAAGAACGATGTGATTTTAAATGGAAGTTGTAAAAAATGTGGACATCCAGTAAGACGTTATGTTGAAAATGATTTTTAACTCAAAAAACACCGTCATAAGCCTTATGACGGTGTTTTGATTTGGCTAACCTGGGAAGTCAGGCGTAAAAAGCCATCATAAATAATGGTGCCAAGATAGAAACGGTAATGGCACAAAGCGTCATTGCGACGGAACTAACGGAAGCAGCATCCTCGCCATATTCAAAAGCTTTTGCCGTGCCGATCGCATGTGATGCACTTCCCAATGCAATCCCCTGTCCCAATGCATGATCAATCCGGAATAGCTTGATCAAATAAGGGCTTAGTACAGTACCACCAATACCGGCAATCATAACAAAAGCCACCGTTAAAGAAGGGTTGCCACCAATTTCCGTAGCAATATTCATGGCAACTGGTGTCGTTACCGATTTGGGAACGAGGGAGGTTACGAGCATTTTTTCCACGCCAATTCCCTTTGCCAGCCAAAGCCCAGTTAAAATCCCCGCGAGAGAACCAACCAACACTCCACCAATGAGAGATACCATGTTTTTCATTAACATGATGCGCTGTTTATAGAGAGGAATAGCCAAGGCGACAACTGCTGGCCCCAATAAGTAATCAATGAATTTTCCACCTGTCATGTAAGTATCATACGGTAAACGCAGACTTAGCAAAATGGCAATGATAATCGCTGTCGACGTTAAGATCGGAATTAAAATCGGAGTAGGAAACCGCTGATATAGACGGGTCATCAGAAAAAAAGTCGTGACCGTTAATAAAACCATGGCAATTATGATGAGTGCTTCTGACATGATATCTTCTTCTTTCTTTTCGCAAAATAATTTGCAGTTAAACCTGCTGAAACCATGACACAAATCGTACTGAACAAGGTAATGAAAAATAAAAATATACCGCTTCCGGCAAATAATTGATAATGATTCATGACCCCGACCGTGACTGGGATAAAGAATAAGGTTAGGTGGGTGAGGAGAAACCCTGCCCCGGTTTCAATCCATTTTAGAGGAACCGCCTTAATTAATAAACAGATGAACAACAGCAGCATGCCGATGATACTGCCCGGAATTGGCAAATGCAACAGCCTCTGCAACCAATCCCCAACTAAATAAAATACGACCAATAAAGCAATTTGAATGATGGTTACGAAAATCTTCATGCGTGTCCTTCCTTCATTTCAAGCATGTTACCTATTTCTTATCAATACTTTTACTATCATACCACTTTTGCAGAGGCGAGTGGGGGATGGTGAACGATGATGAAGGTTGTGGAAGCGGCACCATGTAAGCAGCCCTGCATGGTTAAAAAATTTGCCTAGCCCCGTGAGAAATTCGTTTCAAACAAACAAAAACCTCTTAGGAAGTAAATATCCAAAGAGGTTCTCTTGCTTATTCAACTTCTAAATAATGATCTAATGTTTCTTCATCCACATTATTTTCAGTGACCTTGATCTGATCGCCTTCTCGTTCCATTTTAAAACGGTTGAAGACGGGACTATAGTCAAATTGCCATTCTAATTCCACTCGATCAATGATGGAAAGTTCACTAAGTTGTTCTGCGATATGTTCAGACTGTTCTGCAGCAATTTTTTTCATTTCTTCCGGGTCATCAGTGTCATTTTCTAAATTGACCAGCAGACGGGAACGAACACCATCTTCCTCGATATCCACTCCATTATTCTGAACAGAAAAATCTTCAGAAGCAGCTACCAACGCAGAAAAAATCGCCTTTTCTATTTCTCCTGGATCTAATTCGCCAGCTTCATTATAGAACGCCTCCTGATCCTCAGGTACTTCACCAGCGTTATCAGTGGAATTGTCATTCGTGGCCGATTCCGTATCACCGCCCGATACATCGCCCTGTGTGTCCTGCGCATTGTTATCCCCGTCATTGTCTGAAGAACAAGCTGCCATAGAACAGACGATGAATAGCAGAGACATCCATAAAAATACATGTTTTTTCAAAACCTTACACCCCTTTGCCAAAATCATGCTGGAAAAAACCAACAATGATTATGTTACACGTTATATGAGATATTAACAATGTTAGGGTTTTAATTTTCCAAAAATATTAGTATTATTTATTATCGTGTTTATGATTTAAGTGGTGGGGCTTTGCATTTTATAGCCTTTGGCAGGTTTTCCACCAATCGGGTGAAAAAAACGGTTGAATCTTGTCGGAAATTCGTCTCTGCTCCCGCGCGAGTGAAATAATTAGCTGAACCTAGCCGAAAATTCGCTTCGGTTATTCTGCGAGTGAAAAAATCAGCTGAACTTCGTCGGAAATTCGCCTCGACTCCCGCGCGAGTGAAAAAATCAGCTGAACTTCGTCGGAAATTCGCCTCGACTCCCACGCGAGTAAAAAAATCAGCTGAACTTCGTCGGAAATTCGCCTCGAGTCCCACGCGAGTAAAAAAATCAGCTGAACTTCGTCGGAAATTCGCCTCGAGTCCCACGCGAGTGAAAAAATCAGCTGAACTTCGTCGGAAAATCGCCTCGAGTCCCGCGCGAGTAAAAAAATCAGCCGAACCCAACCGGAAAATCGCCTCGAGTCCCCCGCGAGTAAAAAAATCAGCCGAACCCAGCCGGAAATTCACCTCGGCTCCCACACGAGTGAAAAAATCAGCTGAACTTCGTCGGAAAATCGCCTCGAGTCCCGCGCGAGTAAAAAAATCAGCCGAACCCAACCGGAAAATCGCCTCGGCTCCCGCGCGAGTGAAAAAATCAGCCGAACCCAGCCAGAAATTCGCTTCGGTTATTCTGCGAGTGAAAAAATCAGCTGAACTTCGTCGGAAAATCGCCTCGACTCCCACGCGAGTGAAAAAATTAGCTGAACTTCGTCGGAAATTCGCCTCGACTCCCACGCGAGAAAAAAAATAAGCCGAACCCAACCGGAAAATCGCCTCGACTCCCCCGCGAGTAAAAACATCAGCCGAACCCAGCCGGAAATTCACCTCGAGTCAAGTTGGTAGCCCTTTGCGTACGCAGTTTCAGAAGTACGATGCAGACTTGCTTCATTGTGCTCACCGCTTTATCTGAAAAGGTTTTTTAAGTAAAATTATTTTACAAAGTCTCTTGACAGGGAAATAAAATCATTTTACTATATATGTAACGGGTTACACATTAGGCGATTTGGAAGCGCTTTTTATTTTTCGTAAACATGTAACCCGTTACATAAACGTGTAAAGGTGGTCATGCCAATGACGACAATCAGGGATGTTGCCAAACTGGCTGATGTTTCTGTAGCGACTGTATCACGGGTGATCAATGATAAGGGCTATGTAAATAAAGATACGAAAAATCGGGTGGAGGCGGCCATTCAAGCATTGGATTATCGACCAAATGATGTTGCACGCAGCCTTTTTAAAGGAAAATCAAAGATGATTGCGCTATTTGTTCCGGATATCAAGAACCCGTTTTTTCCAGAGCTTGCCAGGGCTGTTGAGGATATTTCCAATCAATATGGCTACACCTTTATTTTATGTAATACAGACAATAATAACAAAAAGGAAATCACCTATTTGCAGGCACTGTCTCAAAAGTCAATTGATGGCATTATTCTTGTGTCCAGTACGATGTCTTCCACGCAAATGAAAGGTATTAAAGTACCGATGATTGCGTTGGACCGTAAAATGGAATCTGATCTTATTTCTGTCACGGTAAATAACCGGGAAGGTGCTAGACAAGCCGTTCAATACTTAAAGCAAACAGGATGTCAGCGAATTGCTCACATTGCCGGGCCGGAAACAGTGAGCAGTGCCATCCATCGATTAGGTGGTTACGTTGATGAGGTGAAGAATGATGCCTGGTTCACCAGTCATTATATTCGAGCTGGTGATTATTCGATGGATAAAGCTTTTGAAGAAACAAAACAGTTATTAGAAATAGAACCAGATGTAGATGGTATTTTTGTGGCGAACGATGTGATGGGTGTAGGGGTTCTGAAGGCAATAAAAGCATTAAATAAACGTGTGCCAAAGGATATTTCAGTAATCAGTTTTGACGGAATTGAGCTCGGGACGATTTCCACTCCTTCGCTTACAACGATGGCTCAGCCCATTTATCATATTGGAAAAAGAGCTGCGGAAATTTTAATACAAAAGATTGAACATCCGAAAACGAAGGTTCAGTCAGAAGAGCATGAGGTAACATTAACGATTAGAGAATCAACACGGTGAAGGGGCTGAGGTAATGAAACATGGTCCACGCGTTTGCGTAGTTGGCAGTATTAATATGGATTTGGTGACAACAACAAAGAAGATACCTACCCAGGGTGAAACTGTTTTAGGAGAAAAGTTCGAAACATACCCAGGTGGAAAGGGAGCCAATCAGGCAATTGCAGCAGCAAGACTTGGAGCAGATGTAACGATGATTGGTGCAGTTGGTGATGACGCATTTGGTGCAGATTTATTAAAGCATTTTGAATCTGAAAGTATCCGAAGTGAAGGCTTACAGGTAATACCAGACATGTCGACTGGGATTGCAACTATAATTTTATCAGAACATGATAATCGGATTATTGTTGCAGCAGGTGCAAATCAAATGGTTATGCCAAAAGTGGTGGAGTCAGCACAGGATATCTTACTTTCCAGTGACATGATTTTGGTTCAATTTGAAACCCCATTGGAAACAGTGAAATATACAGTTGAATTTGCTTCTAAGCATGACATACCTGTTATCGTGAATCCGGCTCCTTTTCAAGAGATGCCTAAAGAAATTTTGGAAAAAGCCGCATATATTACGCCAAATGAATTGGAGTATGCTGGCATTTCCAGCATGGCCCATGTCGATGTATCAAAGGACAAGATGATTATCACAAAAGGTGATCAAGGTGTGGCCTATACGGATGCAGCAGGCGAAGCCCAACTGATTCCCGCCTATTCAGTTCACGTAAAGGATACAACAGGTGCTGGGGATACATTTAATGGTGCGTTGGCTACTGAACTTGCAAGCGGTAAAACGCTAGCGGAAGCAATTGACTTTGCCAACGCAGCTGCAGCGCTTTCTGTTCAGGCCATCGGTGCACAGGGTGGCATGCCTACGAGAGAAGCAGTAATTGACTTTATAAACGAAAACATGAGGAGGAAGTTAACATGATTAAAAGACCGATCATTATTGACACTGACCCAGGAATAGATGATGCAGTTGCATTGGCAATTGCCCTTTTTAACGAAACATTGGATGTACGTTTAATTACAACAGTGAATGGCAATGTAAGCTTAGATAAAGTGACATACAATATGCTTCGTTTAATGAAGTTTTTTGATAAACATGTTCCAGTTGCAAAAGGTGCTTCCACACCTTTAATTGTGGAGCCAGTTGATGCGAGTGATATTCACGGCGAAACAGGTATGGATGGCTATGAATTTGAAGAACCTGATGAAGGAATGCTATTGGACGACCATGCGGTTATCGCGATGTACAAAGAAATCATGAATAGTGAGCAGAAAATAACGCTCGTTCCCATTGGTCCATTAACCAATATTGCATTATTGTTCAGAATGTATCCGGAAGTGAAAGATAAAATTGAAGAAATTATCTTAATGGGCGGTTCAACTAGTCGTGGAAATGCTTCTGTGATGGCGGAATTTAATATTTATGCTGATCCGGAAGCAGCGAAAATTGTATTTTCAAGCGGTGTTCCAATTGTGATGGCTGGTTTAGACGTAGGATTAAAGGCATTGGTGTACCCGGAGGATAGCGAAATCTTGAAGGACATGAATGACACGGGCCACATGATTTATCATTTATTTAAAAAATATCGCGGTGGCAGCTTCAATAAAGGATTAAAAATGTATGATAGCTGTGCTGTTGCCTATTTACTACAACCTGATTTATTTGAAACGGTTGATACGTTTGTTGACGTAGAGCTAAATGGTGAACTGACCAAAGGAACAACAGTGGTTGATTTAAAGGGTTATTTGAAAAAAGCAAGCAATGTGAAGGTTTGTATCGATGTGGATGCCGATCGATTTAAACAATGGCTAATGGAAAATCTGAAAAAATGTAAGTAAGCGTAATGATCCATATACAGAAGGGAGCAACATCAAATCATGGATAACATCATCATGTATGGATCAGCATTGTTAGCGGTTGCAGTAATTGTTTTCATGCTGATTAAAAAAATGGATATTAAAATAGCTTTATTTTCTATGGGAATTGCGTTATTGTTAATCAGCATTTTCATGGGAAATGATATTGTTTTTAAAGACTTTGAGCCGACTGGTTCGGTATGGCTAGACCCACTACAAGTGATTGTCCAGCAATTTAAATCAACGCTATCATCTGCTGGATTAATTATTTTAATCCTTGGTGGATATACCGCCTATATGTCATCCATTGGGGCAAATGATTTAACCGTACAAATGTTAACGAAGCCAATTAGCAAGGTGAAATCCGTATATATATTGGTGCCAATCATTTTCCTATTGGGGAATGTGCTGTCCTTGGTCATTCCAAGTGCATCCACATTGGCGATTTTGTTGCTTGCAACATTGTATCCAGTGCTGAAGAAAGCGGGCATGTCTACATTGAGTATTGCAGCTGTCATCGCAACCTCTGCAACGATTATTCCAACCCCGCTTGGAAGCGATAACGTAGCAGTAGCGGAAGAATTGGCAAAGTATGCAGCATTTAGTGATTTAACCGTTACCCAATATGTCTTTAGCTATCACGCGATTGTATCTTTACCAACGTTACTCTTTATCGCGCTTGTACATTATCTATGGCAAAAGCGAATGGATAAACGGCATCCTGTCGAAGAATCGGATGAAGCTGTATCTGTAAAAGAGTTTGAGGAAACAGAGGGCAGCACATTGTTCAAAACCGTATATGCGATCCTTCCTGTATTCCCAATTATTATTTTACTATTGTCCTTTATTTTGGAAATAACGGTAAATGCCCAAGTATCGATTAGCGTTGAAATCGCCGTGTTCATTTCGTTTATTTTGGCGATTATTTGTGAATTGATTCGTCATAAAGGAAGTAAGGACGTGTTGTCCAATACAGAGAAGTTCTTTACCGGTATGGGAGGCATGATTTCGGTCGTTGCGCTCCTTGTGGCAGCATCAGTATTTGTTGCTGGACTACAGTCTATTGGGCTGATTGATACCCTTCAGCAGTCCATGGAAAACATTCACGGTCAGGGCTTAGACTTTATCCTGCCATTGATTCTCGTCGGATTTACAGCGCTCATTGTCATCTTGAGTGGTAGTGGAATTGCATTATTCTTTGCCATGGTGCCACTGATGGTTCCATTGGCAGATGCAGCAGGTATTAATCCAATCGCGATTAGTATCCCAATGGGTCTAGCAGGAAACCTATTCCGGGCTGTATCCCCAGTTGCAGCCGTCGTCCTGATTATCGCGGGTACATTAAAGGTCGACCCGATTAATATTATTAAGCGGACGTCCGTCCCGATGGTTGCTGGTGTGATTTTCATGTTTATTTTATCCATGATAGTGTATTGATTAAGTTTAGGTGAAGAACCCATGTATCACTTATGATGCGTGGGTTTTTCTTTGTTAAAATTAAGAAGTAATTCAGGCACTTATGTTATCCTTAGAGGAACCAATAGAAGTCAAGAAGGAAATTGCTGCAGCTAAGGAAAGTAATAAGTGGTTGAAACCTTGGGATTTGGCAGAGTTCATTATTTCAATAACGGGCCAGATTGTTGAAAAGTGCTTTGGTGTAGTTGTAGAATTGAAAGAAATAAATGGTAATTTCTTTAGGGGGATTTATTTATGGATTATAAGGTTATTGAACTTAATGATTCGCAGGTAGAAGATATAGAAAATAGACTTGAGCAATATGATAAAAATCATATTACTTATGATATCTCAGGTAGTATAAAAATTGGTGTGGTTGATGGAGATAGATTAATTGCTGGCGCTGATGCGGATATGACAGCATATAAGATATTGTATGTTTCCACTGTATTTGTTGATAAAGATTATAGAAACAATAAAGTTGGAACAAAATTAATGTCAGAGATAGAAAAACAGGCAAAATTATTAGGGGAAAATATGATAAGATTAGATACATTTAACTGGCAAGGTCGAGATTTCTATCGTTCGATAGGATATGAGGAAGTGGGCTTTTATGAAAATAAAGATGATGGTTTTTCTGAACATTTCTTTTTAAAAAGAATATAAAGTGGCATCATCATTTATACGATTTGTAAGTTATTGTTCCGTAACCGGGCACGATTGCGGTAAATATGAATGAGGTGATTCAAAGTCTGCTTGGTCATGAAAAAAGTGAATCAACAAGAATATACGCACATCTTAGTGGGGAATTAAGACATGACTTTTATAGTAAATACTTTTAACTTATTTCTTAGGTTAAAATAAATTGAACATTTTTGCTACCGTAAAAATAAGATATAATAAGTATATAAGTAACGAAGGTGGCTTATATGTCTATTCCTGATAAAATTATAAAAGAAATTGATATGTTAAGTGAACAAGAACGTAAAAAGGTCCTTGATAAAATTAAAGAAAAATATATGGCCGAGGACGTTATTTTATTGGGGGAGAACTACTCCTGGTGGGATAACGAAGAGGATGATATATACAATGAGCAGTAAAAAGAAGCAGGGTGAAGTTTGGTTGGCAGATGTTCTATTTAAGGGTACACAGCAAACTAAACAGCGCCCTGTTGTTATTGTTGGAAACGAATTAGCCTTGGATATAGATGTTATTATTGCACCAATTACAAGTCAGAAATCAAGAAATCGATTTGACATTGTCTTGAAGTATTGGGAAGAGGCTGGATTATTAAAACCATCAGTTGTACGTACTTCCAAAATCACTTCCATTCATGGCACAGAATTGCAACGTCATTTGGGAGAATTACATAACCATAATCTTGAAAACGTATTAAATATGTGTAAAAAGCTATTTTAATGTTTAGTTATTCATTCAACAAATGGGCCATTTAATGGAACAAGGATTTGTAGAATATCTTAATCGAAGACGTAGGGGTGCGATGATAATGGCAATTTATCTTGTTCGACATGGTAAAGATGAAGATGGATACCGTGGTGGTTGGAGTCAAAGGGGACTGGTTGAAGAAGGTATTCAGCAATCCAAGATGCTTGGAAAGTATCTGAAAGAACATCAAGATGATTTAAGATTCATCGTATTATTACAAGTGATTTAAAAAGGGCAATGGAGACTGCAAATTTCATTGGAGATATTATTCAATTACTTATTGAAAAATCTATGGAATGGCGTGAAACGAATAATGGGATTCTTGCTGGTATGCCAAATGATGATGCAAATAGACTGTATCCAGGATTATACTTCAACAGTTTGAAAATGGACGAGAGGTACCCTGGTGGTGAAAGTCCAATTGAAAATTTCAACAGAATAAAGAAGGTATTTGGAGAGATTTGCGACGAACAAAATAAAAGTAATCACCAGGAAAATGTTTTAGTAGTAACTCACGGGGGAGTTATAAATATTATTTATCATATACTCAAAAAGAAAGAATGGACAAATAAAAGTACGTTTTTCCCTGCATCAAATACAAGCATTCATAAGATAGAATATGTTAATGATAATTGGGATATTACACAAGAAAATATAGATGTGCATTTAAATTTATAAAAATATTTCTTCAGCAATAGGGGACGATTGCGGTAAATATGAAGTAGGAGACGGACCGGTACTTTAGCCAATCCGTTGTTTTTGTATTTGCAGATATTCATTCTATTTTTCTGGTCTTAATCAGGTATGCTAATGTTCTTTGCATGTTATCGGCAGGCTATCGAACATCCCATATAATCATAAACCAGTAGAGAAAATATAGAAGAATATCACCGTTAATAAGGAGGGATGAAATGGGATATGATTGGGATTCTTGTCCTGCGTCAGTAAAAAAATGGATCAACCATCTTGAAGCCGGCATTCGACATGCCAGACAAGTGGAAATCGTAGGAATCTATCTGCATGGTTCACTGGCGATGGGGGGATTTCATCCAAAGCATAGTGATGTGGACTTGTTAGTAGTTATTGCTTCCCCATTAGGTGTGGAAGATAAAAGAAGGCTGACTTCATTATTTCTATCCATTTCCAACGAGCCATACCCAGTTGAGATAACCTTCTTGCATATGAGGCAACTGGAAAACTGGAGCCATCCTTGCCCGTATGAATTTCATTATAGTGAGTATTGGCGGGAAAGACTGGAACAGGACTTACAGCATCATACGAATTTATACTTACATACAGACATAAAAACAGACCCGGATTTAGCAGCGCATATGATGATCGTTAACCAGAGCGGAATTTGCCTTTCTGGGTTGCCGATTGCTGACGTTTTTCCAAACATTCCACAATCGGATTACATTGCATCGATAATGGGGGACTTTCAGGAATGTTTGGAACAAATGACTGTGAATCCAATTTATTGTGTTTTGAATACATTACGTGTTTACAGTTTTTTATTAGAAGGAAGCATATTATCGAAGCTGGAGGCGGGGAAGTGGGGGATAGACATTTTACCCGAAATCTATCATTCTACTGTTCACACGGTCGTGAATGCTTATACTGATGGTGAGCCATGTAAAAATATTTCCCATACGGAATTAGTAACATACAAGAACTATATTTCGAACAAAGTACAGTCATTGCTGTGTACATAACATGAAATCAAAAAGACAGTTACCAACGCGGGTAACTGTCTTTTCATTTGGTCGCTTAAAATTCTGCTCCGTTATCTGTCTGCTTTGCTTCTACTTTGAATTCGGCATCATATTGGGCACCTTGGTATTCATTTCCAGCTGTGTCACTCAGTTTCACTCCGAAAACAATATCGATATATTCATCTGCCTCTAATGTCCAGAATTCATGATCTTCACCTAATGTAAGGCTTTGGCTGGAGGTGATATCTTCCTCGCTGAGCGCCTTTACTTGGTCAGCTGACAGTATGCCACTCATCACCTCAACACCTGAGGTTGGAACGTAATATGGGTTTAGTGGATTGGTTGTTCCTTCAAAAAGCTTTTCCAGCTCATAGATTTGATCCTGCAACTCGTCCTCATCCGGCTTTTCCGTGTATTTCAAGGCAGTGAAGCCGACCTTATATGCTTCGATTGGAACTTCTTTGTTTAGCTGATGGGAATAGGTTGCGCGCAATACCTGATCCATATCACCAGTATTATTAATCGTTTGCCAATCACTGAATAATAGCTGTGATGGTGCAAATGCCTGGTGATCAAATAGCTGTTCCATTTCCCCTAAGGAAAATGTTCCAGTTACCAATGTTCCATTCGCGTTCGTTTCAGAAGTGAACCATGAGTACGTCCCAACACCAGCACCAATCGCCAGTGCTCCTGCCAAAGCAGTCCCTAAAAATAAATGCTTCATTTTTTTCACCGCGTATGCTCCCCCTTTATTTGGAATATATGTGAACCCTATTCAACTGTTTATCTATTATTTTCGCCCCTAAGAAGCGACGAAAAAGATGTCTGTCTCTCATTATAATAATGTTTTAATCATTAGACTATTGGGGTTATTTGTTGAAAAGTGTAATAGGTCCATCGTATGAAGTGCTTGCGTTATACCCCCTTATTCCTCCTATTTTTATCATTTACCTAGCAAATCCAGACCTAAGTCATGGGCGAAAATACCTGATGATTTTGGGGTTATTGAAATAAGGCAGGATTATGATTTCCTTTTAACGAATTATCCCAACTGTGCTTGAAAAAAGGAATTGCAGCAGTCCGTCTATTTTTAAATTTACGGATCACGTACCCTGCCGTGTATGTCGTAAATCATTTCTGAAGATAGATGACCTGGATGTGTTCCGGATTTTTACGAAGAGAGGAATGGTAGTTAATGAAGGGTCGAAGGTTTTATACTGTAAATGTTCTGACTATATTTGTTATGCTGCTTTCCTTGTTTTTTTCTTCAACCGTTTTTGGAGAAGGAAATAATGGAACAGATATAACAAATAAGATTGCTAAGCAAGGGCAAGAATTATTGATGAAAGAAAGACAGCAAACAGCTGCTAAGTTGAAAGAAGAGCTTGGCTATGGTGACGTGGACAATGGCCAGCTTCAAGCTTATCAACCGAATGAACAGGTTCGCGTGATTGTCGAAATTGAGCAACCAAAAGCAGTGCAAAAGGCAGGTAAGGTTGATCAGAAACAACAGATTAAAAAGGTTCAGGATCAAGTGATTCGCTCGATTCAGAAGACAAGATTAAAAAGTGATGTTCGCCACCGATTTTCTGAAGGTGTACAGGGATTTAGTATGGACACACCATTTAAAGAAGTAGAACGCATCAAAGAATTGGATCTTGTGAAGGATGTTCATATTGCGAAAACTTTTAAACCAGCATTAAATGCGAGTAAAGACCTTGTTCAAGCCAAGGAAACGTGGGAAAACTATGGCTTGAAAGGGGAAGGGTTATTAGTTGCAGTAGTAGACTCCGGATTGGATTATACCCATGAAGATATGAAGCTTTCTGCGCAAGGAAAGGAAGCGGCAAAATGGTCGGAATCCTCCATCCAATCGAAGCTGGATGAAACAGAAGTAGATGATGTTTGGCTATCTGACAAAGTTCCTTCCGGTTATGACTGGGCTGATATGGATTCTAATGTGATTCCAAAAAGCGATACACATGGCATGCATGTTGCCGGTATTGTTGGAGCAAATGGAGAGGAAGCAGATGGCGGCGTTGTAGGTGTCGCCCCAGATGTGCAATTATTGGCAGAAAAAGTTTTCTCTGATGAAAGTGGTTTTGCCTATGAAGATGATATCATAGCTGGGATTGAGCACGCAGTTCAATTGGAAGCAGATGTGATTAACTTGAGTCTTGGTACAGATTCGGGATTTGTTGGGGAAGAAAATGATCCCATTCAAAAATCAATTCGCGAAGCAACAGAACAAGGAACATTGGTTGTTGCAGCTGCAGGGAATGCGTATTACAGTACAAAAAATAGTATATTGGAAACCGCCCAGCTACCATATGCAAGCAATCCTGACATTGGGATTGTCGGTGAACCGGGTGTCAGTCCATATGCATTATCAGTGGCATCCTATGAAAATGAACAAATACGCTATGGGAATCTCAAGCTATCCAATGATATAGAGCTGCCATATTTTGATCAAACGTATTTTGGTTTTGTATTGCATCAGGTATTGGATGTAGGTACATCCTATGAGTTGGTTTATGGTGGAGAGGGTACGGATTCGGATTTAAAGGATGTGGATGCAGAAGGAAAAGTTGTTATTGTACACCCATCGCTACCATATGCAAGCTATAACTATGCACAATTTGCTGCAGAAAGAAAAGGTGCTATCGCATTAATTGTAGTCCCGAACAAGGAAATCGATGACTTTCCAATGCTCAATTTAAGTCCATACTCACTTTCTACTGTGTCTACCGGAAAATCTGTCGGATTACAAGTTATTGAAGCGTTGGAAAACGGCGAACAATTAACGTTACAGGTAGCGGATGGTGTATGGATGGATAATCCGCACCAAGATGAGTTATCCGATTTTTCATCCATTGGAGCCCCACACACATTGGATTTTAAACCAGAGATTTCCGCACCAGGTGGAAGTATTTTTTCTACCTCAGCAGACAATGATTATGAAGTAATGAGTGGAACATCGATGGCATCACCACATGTTGCTGGAGGAGCAGCGTTGGTTCTGCAATCCTTGTATGAAAAAGGGTTGGATCAAGCGGAAACATCAGCTCTGCAAGCGAAAATTGCATTAATGAATACGAGTAAAATCATTCACCAGCCTGGAACAGACATACCTTATTCTCCAAGAAAACAAGGTGCTGGATTAATGCAAATAGAGCATGCGATTGAAACACCGATTCTTGTTACAGATAAAAATACAGCATTGGAACAGGGTGGCGCTGTCGCCTTAAAAGAAATCAAAGGTAATACAGCACAATTTCTACTGGATATCGAACCGTTGACAGATGAAAAGATTGAATACGATGTCTATGTAGATGTGCTGACAGATGAAACAGAAACGAAGGAATTTGACGTAAATGGTGATGGGAAAATAGATGAATCACGTGAATATTTAACCCTGAATAGCAAAAGAGTAGAGGGTGCAACGGTATTAGTGAATGGTAGCCTAGCAACCCACGAAAAAAGTGCAAAGGTTCTCGTTTCACCTCAGAATGGTGTGAAATTGTATGTGAATATCTTTTTGCCAAAAAGCGTACAAGATAACAGTTTTGTTGAAGGGTATGTCAGATTGGTACCAAAGAATCCAGAGCAAAGTCCGGAATTAACTGTTCCTTACATGGGCTTTAAAGGAAAATGGGATACACAGCCAAACATTGATCCAGCACCATGGGAGGACGATAAGTTTCTAGGGTTTACCGTATTATGGGATGATATGACAGAGCTGCCATTAGGTTTAAACATGGAAACAGGAAAATTTGATATAGAGAAAATTGCTATATCAACACTTTCCTCTGCACCAGGCGTTTTCTCGACCTTTACGGCAATGAGAAATATGAATAAAACCGAGATGTATATTGAAAAAGAAAATGGTCAAAAGCTAACCGAACTAGGGGACTTCAGTGAATTTACGGGAGAGCCATGGAAATTCGCCAAAAACATCCTACCGTTTCAAGATAAATTCTATGAAGGTTATTTATGGGAAGTAGCGGATGATGAAGGCCATTATATACCAGATGGGGATTATCAATATGTGATTGAATCTACACTCGCCTTTGACGGTGCGGCACCACAAACGACAAAAATGCCGATAAAAGTAGACTCTGTTGCCCCTGCAGTTGAGAACATTCAAGTGCAACCAAAGGCAGACGGCTATGAAATCAGCTTTCAAGCAGAAGATAATGAAAACGGTAGTGGCTATTACGGTGCACTGCTATATATTGACGGCGAGTATACACCATTAGAAGCTGGCGCGACTTCCTATATGGTAGATGAAGAACCAGTAAGCGTCATAGTGATGGCACAGGATTATGCCTACAACACATCTATTGAAATATGGGGTGACCCAAGCTATGCAGATCCGTACTTGCTTGTGTCCTGGTTTACCGCATATAATCGTGATGCAGTAAATGAAAATAATCCATTAGAAATTGTCGGTTATGCCCTAAACCGAATCGATTGGATTGTAATCATTGAGGATAGCGAAGGAAATGAAGTAGATCGTTTCCAAGAAGAAAGACAACACACCCTTGTCACAGACTGGACGCCATCAGCCGACATTCCAGCAGGAGAATATACCGTACATGCAACCGTGACAAACTCGGATGGATTCGAAATATCAACAGAAAAAGTATCCTTCCAAATCGTAAAAGAAAACCAATAATCATCAAACAGAGCAGCGGTCCATGACCGCTGCTTTCTATTGGATAAGGAAGGGATCGGACTACCGATTCCAACTGTATTTTATTTTGAAGACATGTTCATCTGACTCTGTCAGAAAGTCGCATGGCTTTGTGTAGAAGTTGCATGACTTGACCTGAAACTCGCATACCATTAGCATAAACTCGCATGCCTTAGCCCTAATCTCGCATAGGTTTGGTCCAAAGTCGCATACCTTTCATCGGAAGTCGCATGCATCAAGTGGGAAGAAATCAGCAATGGCCGATTTCAACATCATTTAAGAAGTCCAATCTTAGTACTCCTAAAATGACTTGTGTCAATCACCTGAACTTGCTAACCAACCACAGCAAAAACAGTTACGAGTGAAAATTGGCATTACATAATGTAGCAAAAAAGATATTTGAAAACGGTATGGCAATTTTTGAAATAGAAGTGTTTATAGTTGGCTGCTCGTTAAAACAAATAGTAGATTGGAGATAAAAGCATAAGCATAGTGAGGAGAAAAAAATGGCTAAAGAAACATTTTATTGTATTAAAAAGGTACAGGAATATGATACGGATCAAGTAGTAGAATTTATGAAGCGGATGCGTAGCGAAAATTTTCCGATGGCGAATCATCATAAATTGCCGCTGGATATCCGTCATTTTGAATCCTATTATGTTGACCAAACCGATGCAGGCTTATTTGCTAGTGTAAATAATGAGGGGAAAGTATTAGGTACCATTGGATATTTACCGTATGATGGTCGTTTTGATTCATTATTGGATATAAAGAATCCAGTAAAAACTACGGAGCTGGTAAGGTGTTATGTTGATTCAGACTATAGACGTTTAGGAATAGGATCCTCCCTTTATAACAAAGTTCTGTCATCCATTCGTGAAGCTGGCTACCAAACAATATATCTTCATACGCATTCATTTCTGCCTGGAGGCCCGTCTTTTTGGAAAGCGAAAGGATTTGAAGAGAAGGTAGCTGAGCAGGATCCAGTATGGCAGACATTGCATATGGAAAAACAGATATGATTACGTACGTTTCTTGTGCGCGACCATGAGAGAAAGAATTTAAACGAGGGAATCGGTTTGCCGATTCCAACTACATTTTTTTAGAAAATCTGTTTATCTGATTATGCTGAAAGTCGCATGACTTTGAATAGAAGTCGCATGGCCCAACCTTCAACTCGCATACCATTAGCATAAACTCGCATGCCTCAGCCCTAATCTCGCATAGGTTTGGTCCAAAGTCGCATGCATTAAGAGGATAGAAATCGGCCCGTGCCGATTTCAACAACAATGAATCAACCCAAATCCAGACTCACCCGTAAAGTCGCGCGCCAAGCGGAAGAGGTAGCGCATCAACCACCCCAACTCGCGCGCCAATCACCCCAACTCGAGCACCAACCGGCCCAACTTCCGCACCTCCAGCCAATTCCAACTCTTGAAGTGTAATATTACTTTACAAAAAGGATGAAATCAGCAATGGCTGATTTCAATATTCTAGGATAAAGGAAGGAATCAAATCAACAGCAAAGAAAAGATGTGTTGCTGGAGGATAATTGGTAATAGGTATAATGAATCGTTTTTTCCTTTTTAAAGTTTGCTATTATAGATTTTTAAAAAAGTGATTATTTTGTTAGTTGTATGGAAAAAATGTCATTCATTCAGATTGTGTCAACTAGGACTAAAGTTATAATTTGCTCGTTTCGCTTTGTCAAGCGTTCAAAATACGCCTTGAAAAGAAAAGATTATATTTGATAATATAAAAAGGTAAAATTTACCTATGAAATGGAGTAGATGTGATGTGAATAATGACTTAATAAAATCACCTTATGTCAAAGCATATGTAAGTAAAAAAAGAAAAGCTGCTATTATATGTTTGATTATTAGTTTGCTATGTCTTGGCTATGGTGGTGCAATTGGTTTTAATAATGTAAAGGAAATAATGACGAGCTATGATCCTGTTGAAGTTACTGCAACAGATGAATTTAAGGGACGTCAGGCGGTTGGAACGAGGAAGTCGCGTCGTATGGTAGAGGTGCGTATGGTTGGAGTAGAATTGCCAGATGGTTCTCGGGGAGAAGTACGTAGTGACAAGATTGAAGTTGGGGAAAAGGCAACCGTTTTGCAATCATCTGCGAATGGAAACCTGTATGAAGAGCAGCCTGATGGTCCGAGTTTCCTGGAGTGGTTAATTACAGTCGGCGCTTTGGCGATTGGCATATTGTTTTTCCTTCTTTTATTAAATCCAATAAGCCAAATTCGTGCAGTAAAAAGAGCATCGAAAGGTGACAAAGGTCAGCTGCAATTAGAAGTAACCCATTTTGACAATGAATTGTTTACAAATGGACAAATACAATTACCAGCCGTTATCAAGCATTCAACATTTGAACAATTATCAGCTGGTACAACTATTGACATTTCCATTGATAAGCTAAGCACTGTGCCAGAATTACCAAATCCTGTACAGGCGTTGGTTCTAAAATATAACGGGGATGAAGTTGCAGTTGTTTTAGCACTGCAAGGGAAAGATCAATGGTATATCGGTTATGGTGAAACCGAAAAGGCAAAAGCAAAACGTTTAGCAGTAAATGGAATGAATCAATAAGACGTCATATGTGATGTATATTATTGCTTGGGAAATACCAGGTCGCTTTTCAATGCTTGAAAAGCGGCTTTTACCTGGAATTTTTAAAAATATCGAACAATACTTTTCAATCAATTGACTACCCGCTCCGGAAATATACTTCGCTTTCACCACTGCCTGCGAGTACAAATGTGACAATAGTTCAATGACTTAAGGCTTGACTTCATCGTTGTCTTTTTAGTCGTAGGTGAGCAAAAGCGTAGCCCCAAAAGTTTTTCGGTGAGGCGATCGAAAGTTAAATAGCAGATATCTAGCCTTCCTAACATTATTTTGCCTTGAGGAGTCTTATATGGCTCTTTTCCGCTACAGGACAGGGTTGCTATAACAGCGATGCATCGCACGCAGAAAAAGTGCCCTACTTTTACAAGGAGGCTGCGTATCTTTCCAGAGTTAATTCATGTTATTTTTCGACTTCTCAACTGATGATTCATGTTGTTACTCGGTCACAGAGATTATATCTATTAGAAGTCTACCTTCACATCGTGTTCAGCTATCGTATCGAATGTTTCATCATCCAAAATAATAAGTTTAAATTCAATGTCTTCATTCATTTCCGGAAGTTCACCTTCGTAATTTTGGATATCTAACTTCCCTTTTGATTTTTTGCCACCCGCTATATCTTCGCTAAAAAATACCATATCATCAACCATTGTTCCATCAATTGACACATCTTCTGATTGGACAACAATTTTCTTTTCAGTTTTATTTTCCAAATCGATGTTAAGGGTATACTTTTCTTCATCAAAATCTTTATCTACTTTGTGTTCAACGCTTACTAATGTTGCTTTTATATAATCGTCATCTGCAATGACCTTGTCCACCTTTTCTGTATCTGACTCTTCAGCAGAAGCTTGATCATCTGAGCTTTTTTCAGTTTCACTTCCAGAATCTACGGAACTAACCTCTTTTTTCTCTGTGGTAGAATCCCCACACGCTGCTAATAGTAATACCAATGCCAAGACTAAGATAGTCCAAAGTTTTTTCATACATAATACCTCCCAAATTTTATGTTCATTATTTTCATCGGCTAATTCATATGTAATATAAAGTAATAGCTTGAATAATTAAGGGGATCATACTGGTATATTTATCCAACCGGATGTTTTAATTATCAAAAATTAACCCTCATCCCTACGATATTTAATATGCTAGCCTTAACAAATACTACTATCAGTGGGGGAGGAAATTCCTATTATGGATTTACTGTTGAGTTTAATTCGATTGCTGTTAATTATCTTGACGATGCGATGGATCTATCTGATCAAGGTGAATAGTGATAAACAAGTGGAACAGAATGAATTAATGATTCATTTGCTGTTAAAAAACGAAAAAGATAGTGCTGAAAACCTTGATGCGTAAACATTTATGGTCTTCCTTTTTGTTATTTCAGCATTTTTAGACAAAGTAATCTGAATAATGTATTTATAATTGTATAACGCTATTTTACGCTATTTTTATACAAATTACTTCGATTTCCGAAATTGTATTCTTCCAGTGTTATTGATATAAATATAGATATCTTTTTTAATAGGAGCTGGATGAATGGAAGAGAGAACGGAATTAAAGAAAACATTAAAGCCACACTGGGTATGGGCTATTGCACTTGGTTCTTCAATTGGATGGGGTGCGTTTGTACAACCAACTGTGTGGATGAAAGATGGTGGCCCTGCCGGGGTTATCATAGGTTTTTTAATCGGTGCCCTCTTAATGATGCTTATTGCAGGCAGCTATGGTTTTTTAATTAGAAGTTTTCCAGTATCGGGCGGTGAGTTTGCCTATGCGTTTGTGAGTCTTGGAAGGACACATGCGTTTATTTGCGGGTGGTTTCTAACGCTTGGATATATTTGTATCGTAGCTTTGAATGCTTCCGCCTTTGCGTTGATGTTTAAGTTTCTGTTTCCAACTGTGATTGAAAAGCTGTATTTATATCAAATTGCTGATTGGAATGTGTATGGTACGGAGATTATTATTGCTTCAGTTATCCTACTTATATTTGGCTATTTAAATGTACGGGGAACTGGATTGTCTGGTAGACTACAATTTATTTTTTGTATCATTATTGTAGCAGGTGTAGGTATCCTGGCTTTACTGATGGGGGTAAGTCCAGAAACGTCAATAACGAATGTGAAGCCGTTTTTCCCAACGGAGACTACGACATTTGCAGCCATTATTTCAATTGTAGCTATTGCGCCGTGGGCATATGTTGGTTTTGATAATGTGCCACAAGCTGCAGAGGAATTTAATTTTTCTTCTAAAAAAGCATTTTCACTGATCATCTTGGCAATTTTATTTGCGGCAATATTGTATAGCATGATGATTATTGCTACAGCAATGGCACAGCCTTGGGAAGGATTGGTTGCCGAAAACCATATATGGGGGACGGCAAATGCCGTGAAGGATATCCTTGGCACAACCGGAATCGTCGTATTGGCTTTAGCATTATGTATGGGGATTTTCACTGGATTAAATGGATTTATCCTATCTGCTAGTCGTTTGTTATTTGCCATGTCACGGGCAAAAATTATTCCGGAAGCATTTTCAAAGGTGCATCCGAAATACAAAACACCTTATGTGGGGATTTTATTTACGGCAGTGCTTGCGATGTTTGCACCTTGGTTTGGACGTGAAGCACTTCTATGGGTCGTAGATATGTCCTCCATTGGTGTATCGATTGCCTATTTCTATACGTGCTACACAGCATATACGATATTTACATGGTCTATGGATAATGGATTTAATGTGAAGCGGAATGTTGTTGCACCAGGTAAAAAAATCGTTGCATTAGTTGGTATGATTGCGAGCTTAATTTTCATCTGTTTATTGTTAATTCCGGGGTCTCCAGCATTCTTAGGTATCCAATCTAGAATTGCGTTAATTGCCTGGATTCTATTGGGTGTTGTATTCTACTTTGTAAAGCGAACCGAATTACACAGTATTCCGAAACAAGAATTGAATTTTTTAATACTTGGAGATAAGAAAATTGATGTTCAGCATCAAGATGATTAATACGAAAAGTCGGCCGTTCTTGGTCGATTTTTTGTTTTCAAATATATTTGTTACAACGGATACGCTTTTACAAGATGGGCTAAGCTAGAAATGCCGATTTGTAAAATGCGTATGTTAAGATAGATTGGTCATCTATATTGGAACACGTATGATATTCATTACGCCGCAAAGGAAGTGAACAGTATGAAGCGCATCGTACTAGACGTGATCATCATGACCATTGGGGGATTATTATTTGCCCTAGGTATTAATTACTTTATTTTACCGAACCACTTGTCAGAAGGTGGAATTATTGGGATTACGATTATATTGCATTATGTGTTGGAATGGGATCCCGGGATCGTCAACTTTATATTAAATGTTATTTTAATTGGGATTGGGTATAAGTATTTTGATAAAAAAGCGATGCTGTATACCGTATATAGTGTAAGTGTGAGTTCGTTACTCATTTCATTAACAAGTGGCATCGATCATACACTTACAGACGATGCATTGCTTGCGGCGATATTTGCCGGTCTCTTAATTGGAATCGGGCTGGGCCTTGTGTTTTATGTTGGCGGAACAAGTGGAGGAACAACGGTTTTAGCTGGCATTGCGAAGCAGCTTTGGGGCTGGTCTGTTGGTAAGGCGTTATTAATTATGGATCTGGTCATTATTGCTGGTGCAGTTTACGTTATAGGTATTGAAAAAGCGATGCTCACCTTAATTACCGTCTATATTGTTGCAAAAGTGATTGATTTTATAGTGGAAGGTTTGAATGAACGGGTAGCTGTTTTCATTATTTCCAATGCTGCTGATGCAATCTTGAAAGAGGTTTTAGAAGGCATGTCAAGAGGGGTTACTGTATTAGATGGAAAAGGGGGCTACACCGGAACAGACAAACAAGTACTCTACCTCGTTATTAGCAAGCAGGAAATTGTAAAGCTACGGCATATTATGGAGGAAATTGATGAACATGCTTATGTGACAATTCACAATGTCCACGAGCTTTTGAAGCGTGGATATCGAGCCGAAAAGCTAAGAAAGGAAATGCGTTAACGCGATTAAAGTCTAATAGGAAAAGCGGATTCTTCATCGGAGGAATCCGCTTTTCTTATGCAGGATTATATACCTAGTTAAATATACCTAAATAATTTCAAAAATATAGGTAATTAGACTTAATTTTTATAAATGCCTGCCGATATATAAAATAGCAGCATTATAACTGCTATAAAACAAAGTCGGAAGGGGAGAAGTAGAAATATGTTAAAGAAAGCGTTATCTATTTTTACGGCATTTGGTTTATTATTTGGGGTGATTGTACCGGTTTCGGCTGAATCAACCAAGGATGCAGATTGTGAAATGACCATCCGTGTAGATGAAAATGTGTTTGGTGTAAATCCATCAAAGGGTGCACAACAGGATGGTGGCTGTGATGCTGAACTATCTGGATACTTCATGGGCAACAAAGCCGCAGTAATTGAAACAAAGGATAGAGTCAAATTTACAACAACAGTAGACAACGGAGACTTGATAGAATTATCGACAGGTGAAAAGCTGTTAACACATGTCGTTTTACCTGAGGGCGAAACAGTCGAAGAAGTTGCTAACTTAACGATTACGGATCAGGGCACAACAGAGCTTGGATTTACTTATGAACTGCCGGAGAGTGAATACTTGCGTGAGGTAAATGTATATCGTGATGGTGAGCTTGTAAAAAATACAGCAAAAGCTACCTTTACGGATGTAACCGTATCGCCTGGTACTACATATGAGTACACATTCAAAACAGTTGCAGTTACTGGTGATGAAAGTGAAGGGGTAACCATTACTGCAGAAACAAAGCCATTAGAACTCATTACAAATGTAGAGGTTGTTTCTGTTACAGATACAGAAATCCATTTTGCTTATGATCTTACCGAATCAGAGGAATTGGCAGCTATCCATGTATACAATGGAGAAGACTTAGCAGGTACAACAACTGAAAAAGAATATGTTTTGGAAGAATTAATGCCAAATTCAACATATGAAGTTACTTTTGAAGCAGTAGACAAAGATAAAAAAGTGCTATCAAAGGTTACAGTGGAAGCAACTACTGCTAAATATGTCGAGCGAATCTTTGGAGATAATCGTTTTAAAACGAACTCAGCATTTATAGAAAAAATAGATGCACAAACATTGGATAGTGTATTTATTGCCAATGGTCTGGATTTCCCAGATTCTTTAACTGGCGCCGTATTGAACAATACGATGAATGGTGCGATTCTACTTGTTTGGGATAATGAAAAAGTAATTAAGAAAAAGATTGCTGAAGCAGCACGTGTGCTAAAGCCAGGTGGTAAAGTGTACATTCTAGGTGGGGAAGTTGCCGTTTCCAATCATATTGAAAAAAGCTTTGCTGCTGCTTTCGATGTAGAACGGATTGAAGGTGCGAATCGCGCGGAAACTGCGATTGAAGTTGCCAAACGTGTCACTGATAAGCCTACTGAGCTATTCATCACGTATGGTATGGATTTTGCAGATGCCTTAAGCATTACACCATATGCAACCAAATCTGAAACACCAATTCTGCTCAATACAGCGAAAGATAAACTAACTGCATCTGTTGCTGATTATATTAAAGCGAACAAGACAATAGAAAAAGTAACGATTATTGGTGGGGAGCAAGCAGTGCCAAAAGCAGTAGAAGATGCGTTGAAGGCACTTGTTGGTGAGGTAGATCGTATTGCTGGTGACAATCGTGAACTGACAGCACTTGCTATTGCTAAAGCATTTTATCCAGAAAACCTTAAAATGGCTGTAGCCAATGGTTACGATTTCCCAGACGCCTTAGCTGGAAGTCAGTTTGCTTATCAAGAAGATATGCCAATTCTTTTGGCACAGGCTAAAAAAGTCAATACTTCTGTAGTGGAATACGCCGAAAAAGTACAAGCGATTTATTTGTATGGTGGCGACAAAGTCATTACAAATGACGTAAAAGAAAAATTGCAATAACGAAAAAGAAGACTGGGTTGTACTTCGATATATCTTGATTCATTTAAAAACGGGCACTAAATCGCAAAAGATTTAGTACCCGTTTTATTGTATCGCGTCTCCCGTTCTTAGCATTTAATCCTATTCACATTCTCTCATTTAACTACTTTAATAATTTAATTAACAAAAAGCATTGCAAAACACGGTAAAAATAAGTTTGGACAGCTGTGTTTGGATAGTGCTTTTATGGTGTTATAGTCGATTGTTGCTTGCGGAATGTGAAGAAGTTGTATCCGTTTATTCCTTATACCGGCGTTTGCTGGGTTATCGTTCTCCGATAAACAGATGGTGTTTCGCCAGTTTCTCGTTTAAAAGCCTGTGAAAAAAAAGATTGGGAGGAAAAGCCATTGAATGTCGCAATTTCTGCTATTGTGTAGTCGGTTGTTTCAAGCAGATTCTTTGCTTCCCGTATCCTCACTTCATTTAAATAGCCGATGGGAGAAATACCTAAATCCTCCTTAAAACAGTGTGAAAGATAATATTTATTAATATTTCCGATTTGGGCCAGTTGATCCAACGTAATATTATCACGAAAGTTTTGATTAATATAATGCTTGACGAGTGCTACTGATTGATTCATGCGGTGGGATTTTTTGTTTTCGACTACGAAATCCTTCTCGCGATGAAGCTTAATTAATAGGATATCAATGATATTGCGGCAAACCGCTTCATAGTTTTTCGGGCGAAGCTGCACCTCATCCAATAATTTCTTTAGGAAAAATAAAATATCCTTTCGATCGCCTTGATAAGTGAACAGACCTATTTTTGCTTCCCCTTTTTCCTCAGGTAATGAGAAGGAGATTCCCTCAATACCTAATGCAATGTATTCTAAAGAATCTTGAGCGTTGGAGCGTTCTGTATGCTCCACATTGGGATTAATTATGACAAGATCATTTTCCTTTACCGGTATTTCATGTTCCGTTAAAAGAAATGAGCCTTTTCCATTAACAATGTAAAAAAGCTCTGTGAAATGGTGGGTGTGCTTTGTACTATGCCAGCCTTTATCGTATTCAGAGTGCGTAATATAAAGAAGCTTAAATGGAATTGTGTCCTCAGGGGCTTGTTCCAATTTATAAACTTCATGTGACATCATTATCCCTCCAATCAATACTACTTTCCACTATATTTTACTCGCTTAGTTTACAAAAAGCAATAAGCCTAAAAAAGTTGGCAATATGTCAATTGTGAAAGCGCTTTTCATTTTAGTAAGATGAACATGTAGTTAATAATATTTAGGGGGCATTAAACATGAAGATGAAAAAATATCTTTTGGCTTTGTCACTAGGTTTAATCCTTGTACTAGCAGCATGTGGCGGCAGCTCTGATGATAGTAAGAAGGATGATGGAGATAAAGATTCTTCAAGCGGTGACAAGGAAGTAACCTTGCATCTAGCAGCACTTGAGTCTGCTTATGGTGCGGACGTATGGAAAAACATTATTAAAGCATATGAAGGTATTAATGAAAATGTCACAGTGGACTTAACGATTGCTAAAAACCTGGAGGAAGTTATCCGTCCAGAAATGCAAGCAGGAAACTATCCTGACATTTTCATGCTAGCAACAAGCCGTGAAGAAGCTTTGACTGAAACATTAATCAAAGAAAACGGTGTAGAAAATCTTTCAGATGTACTTACGATGACAGTTCCTGGCGAAGAGGTTCAAGTACAGGACAAATTATTGGATGGATTTACAGACACATTGGCAACCAATCCATATGATGATGGAGAAATGTATTTAGCACCAATGTTCTATAGCCCGACAGGACTTTTCTACAACGCAGCATTGTTTGAAGAAAAGGGCTGGGAAGTTCCAACCACTTGGGATGAAATGTGGGAACTAGGTGAAAAAGCAGATAAAGAAGGAATTGCTTTATTCACATATCCTATCGCAGGATACTTTGATACTTTAATCGGTTCTTTACTTTATGCTTCAGGTGGTCCAGAACTATTTACATCTGCAATGACTTATGAAGAAGGCGCATGGCAGACAGATGAAGCAAAGCGTGTACTAGAAACAGTTGAAAAACTATCTGAATATACACATCCAAACACAGTAGCAAACGCAAACCCAAATGACTTTACGAAAAACCAACAGCTTGTATTGGATAACGAAGCACTATTTATGCCAAACGGTAGTTGGGTTGTAGATGAAATGAAAGAAGCACCACGTGCAGATGGCTTTGAATGGGGTATGACAGCGGTTCCTGCTTTTGAAGAAGGCGGAGATCAGTATGCATTTACTTTCTTTGAACAAATCTGGATTCCAAAAGAAGCAGAAAACATTGATGCAGCGAAGGAATTCATCTCCTTCCTATATTCTGATGAAGCATCTGATATTTTCTTAGAGGCTGGCGCAGTACAGCCAATCGAGGGTAATGTAGACAAGCTTGACGAACAGAAAAAGCTATTCTACGGCATTTATGAAGAGGGTGCACTACCAGCAATGGGTACATTCGCTTCTACAGATCCAGTTCCTGGTGCAAGCATTTCCGATGAACTATACGGAAAAGTAGATAGTATCATGAGTGGAAAGCTTACCGTTGAAGGATGGCAAAAAGCAATTCAAGAAGTAAGTGATAAGCTACGTCCAGCAATGAAATAATAAGTAGCAGAAATTGGATAAGGTGGCAGAAGCGTTGGAGCTGCCGCCTTATCTATTGTTGAAATGAGGTGCAATCTGATGAGCAAGAAGAGATCAAGAAATATATTTATAGCTATCTGTGTGTCACCAGCGGTTATTTTGTTTACCTTATTTATGGTATTGCCTACGATAGAAGTTTTTCGTATGTCACTTTACAACTGGGGCGGTTTTTCTAAAACGAAGGAGTTTGTTGGTTTTAACAACTTCAAATTGCTTTGGAATGATATGAACTTCATTCAATCATTTCAAAACTCTGTCCTGTTAATCGTATTGGTGGCAATTATTACCATCATCTTTGCTGTATTCTTCGCAGCTGTTTTAACGAAGGAAAAGGTCGTTGGTGGTAACTTCTTCCGGGTTATATTTTATATTCCAAATATTTTATCCATCGTTGTCATCGCGGGGATATTTTCTGCTGTTTATGATGCGAAAAGTGGTTTGTTGAATAGTGTATTTGGCGTACTAAAATTAGATACCTTTAAACAGATGTGGCTTGGTAACCAAGACATTATCATTTACAGTATTGCTGGTGCATTGATCTGGCAGGCAATTGGTTATTATATGGTGATGTATATGTCAAGTATGGCTAGTATTCCAGAAAGTTATTATGAAGCTGCTTCATTAGAGGGAGCTGGCAAGTTTAAGCAGTTTACCAGCATCACACTGCCTTTGATCTGGAATAACATCAGAACCACATTAACCTTTTATATTATTAGTACCATTAACCTAAGCTTTCTACTGGTGAAGGCGATGACAGGCGGGGGACCTGATGGATCCACAGAAGTATTTCTATCCTATATGTATTCCCAAGCATACGGAAACTCAACATATGGCTATGGTATGGCTATCGGTGTAGTGGTATTTACCTTCTCATTTGCACTCGCAGCGATTGTCAGTCGGATCACAAAGCGCGATGTGCTCGAGTATTAAGGAGGTTTCATAATGAAGAAGTCAAAAGGCATGCGTACGGAAACGTTATATAAGATATTTATTTATGTGACACTTATTGCGCTCGTAATTACGATACTAATTCCGGTTGCATGGGTGTTCCTAGCTTCTATTAAAGAGAATAAAGAATTCTATGGTAGTCCTTGGACATTACCAGATGGATTTTATTTTCAAAACTTTGTAGAGGCATTTGTTGATGCGAAAATGGGTGACTATCTATTAAACTCTGTTATTGTTACCGGATTGTCACTGCTCATATTGCTGGTTGTTGCTTTGCCATCAGCATACGTTCTTTCTCGGTTTGAATTTCGTGGAAGATCCCTTTTAAACTCTTTTGTAAAGGCTGGCTTATTTATTAACGTGAGTTACATTGCAGTACCAATCTTCTTGATGCTTTTGGATTGGGATTCTGTTCTTAAGGTAATGTTCGGTGATGGGATGTTATTGAACAATAGATTTATACTAGCGACCATCTATGCGTCTACGGCATTACCATTTACCATCTTTTTATTATCAAGTTACTTCCAAACCTTGCCATCTGATTTTGAAGAAGCGGCAAGTATTGATGGAGCAGGTTATTATAAAACAATGATTTCAATCATGTTCCCAATTGCGATGCCAAGTATCGTTATCGTCATTCTATTTAACTTCTTGCTCTTCTGGAATGAATATATCCTGGCATTGACGCTCATGCCTGGTGATAATAAGACATTGCCTGTTGGGCTGTTGAATTTAATGGCAGCTGAGCGGGCCGCAGTAAACTACGGACCGATGTATGCCGGTATGGTAATTGTTATGTTGCCAACATTGATTTTGTACATTTTGGTTCAAAAACGACTTACACAAGGAATGACAGTTGGTGGAGTGAAAGGATAGGTGTCTATAATGAAGCGAACTACAGGACGTGTTACATTACCGACCGAACAAAACTTTTTGAAAGAGACAAAAGAATTAATGACCCGATGGGGTGCAGATGCGATTCGTGATAGCGATGGCACAAAGCTGGATGATGAGTTAAAGCAATTAGATGCTAAAATCTATTCCACTTATTTCGTTGCACGTAATCATAATGATTTTATCGAGCAGCATCCAGAAGAGATTCAGCAGCTTTATTTAATGTCCCGTTACTATACAGCGAAAGAATCAACTTTGGTAATTGACTTTTTGAATGGCTATTTTGAGGATCAGATTTCACCGGATTACCGCCATGATCCAAAAAAATGGTGGGAAGTTATGGACCGAACAACTGGAGAGGTTGTACCAGCAGATGCTTGGGAAGTAAAAGAAGAAACAAATGAACTCGTTATCAAGCATGCAATTCCTTGGCATGAATATACGGTATCATTCCTGGCTTATATGATTTGGGATCCAACGCATATGTACAATCATATAACGAATGATTGGGGCGATGCGCCACATGATATTCCATTTGATGCACGTCAGCCACATGCGAATCAATATATTAAAGATTACCTAGAAGGCTGGTTAAAGGAACAGCCGGCAGTTGATGTCGTTCGTTTCACAACCTTTTTCTATCATTTTACGCTCGTGTTTAATAATCTAGGTAAAGAAAAATTTGTAGACTGGTTTGGCTATGGTGCAAGTGTTTCCGTAGCAGCATTAGAAGCATTCGAACAAGCGAAAGGCTACCGTCTACGTCCGGAAGATATAGTCGATCAAGGCTATTACAATACGACCTTCCGTGTTCCTTCTAAAGCCTATTTGGATTATATCGATTTTATCCAACAATTCGTAGCTAAAGAAGTGAAGGATTTAGTCGATCTTGTTCATGATGCTGGTAAGGAAGCAATTATGTTCCTTGGTGATAACTGGATTGGTACTGAACCATATGGTGACTACTTCAAGGATGCAGGATTAGATGCAGTTGTTGGTAGTGTTGGGGATGGTACGACACTACGCATTATAGCGGATATTCCACATGTGAAATATACAGAAGGTCGTTTTTTACCGTACTTTTTCCCAGATACTTTTTATGAGGGAAATGACCCAGTTGTAGAGGCACGTGATAATTGGTTAACAGCAAGACGTGCTTTAATGCGTAAGCCGCTTGATCGAATTGGATATGGTGGGTACTTAAGCCTGGCATACAAGTTCCCTAAATTTGTAGATTATGTGGAGCATGTAACAGCTGAGTTCCGTGAAATATATGACACTATCAACGGTGTAAAACCATATAGCGGACTGAAGGTAGCAGTTTTGAACGCATGGGGTAAGCTGCGGACCTGGCAAAACTTTATCGTCGCACACGGCAAATGGTATCGCCAAGCATATTCATATCATGGAATTTTAGAAGCATTAAGTGGTATGGCAGTTGACGTCACTTTCCTAAGCTTCGATGATATTGCGAAGGATGGCGTACCTGCTGATATTGATGTCATCATTAATGCAGGAGATGCGGATACAGCATTTTCCGGTGGTGATCATTGGAAAAATGAAAAAGTACTAACTGCCATTCGTTCTTGGGTTGATCAGGGCGGTGGGTTTGTAGGTGTTGGTGAACCAACAGCTGTACATCGTGAAGGTCGTTATTTCCAATTGGCTAACGTACTTGGTGTGGATAAAGAACTAGGCTTTAGTCTATCAACGAACAAATATTTTACAGAAAGAGTAGATTCTCACTTCATTACGGCTGATCAAACAGCTGACTATGATTTTGGAGAAGGGATGAAATACGTTTATGCGCTAGATGAGCAGACGGAAATCATTGCATATTCCGAAGACAGTGTGCAGCTCTCCAGTTCACCATTTGGAAAAGGACGCGGGGTCTACATTGCTGGTTTACCATTTAGCCATGACAATGCAAGATTGTTACAACGTGCTCTATTCTATGCTGCAAATAAAGAGTCTGAGCTGGAAAAATGGTTTGCATCAAATGTTCATTGTGAGGTTCATGCCTACCCATCAATTGGCAAATATGCTGTTTTGAATAATGCAGATACCGAACAAAAGACAACTGTATTTGATGGCAAAGGGAACAGCTATGAATTGACGTTGCAGCCAGGAGAAATTACGTGGAAGGAAGATGGACATGAAGGATAAAATCTTACCAGTTCTAAAGGTGTTGTTTTTCTTTTTCTGTCTATTTCTTGTGATTTATGGTCAACGTACAGTTGGAAAAATGTACTTGTTGGCTCAGCTGATTGGCCTATCCGGTTTATTAGTGTTGTTATGGAATTACAACCGAAAATTTGTTTGACACGTTTATTGGAGCAGGCGGATCATTACCGCCTGCTTGTTATGAAGGAGAGAGAAGTATGAAATATGCGATTGGAATGGACATTGGGGGTACAACGATTGCATGTGGTATCATCAATGAAGCAGGCGATTTGATCCAACAAGAGATTGTACCTAGTGACCCAAGTGATCGGGAAAAAATGTTTGAACGGGTAGTAGCTTGTGTTCAACAGTTGATGGATCATTGTAGTATTCCGTTTAATCAAATTACTGGAATCGGGGCAGGTGTTCCAGGGAAAATTGACCGTGATAATGGTATTGCTGTTTTTCAAAACAACTTGCCATGGGAGAACTTCCCGTTTGTAGAACGAATTCGCGAAGCACTCGGTATTGGGAAGGTTGTCATTGATAATGATGTCTACATGGCTGCCTTTGCAGAGTGGAAGGATGCTGGCTTGGATGAAGGTTTATTTGTCTACATGACAATTAGTACCGGTATTTCAACAGCAATTATTCAAAATGGTGAGTTTATCCGTGGTGCTGGCTTTGCTGGAGAGCTTGGACTTGTGCCGGTCACTTCACCAAATGAAACAATTGGGCATTCACATACAGAGGAACATAGCGTCTTTGGTTCTGCAGTTACACGCTTGGAAAAAACGTCTGCAGGTCCTGCACTGGAACGACATGCACAGGCGCTGTTCCATTCAACGGATATGACGGCTGAAAAGCTGTTCCAGTTGTATTACCAGGGCGATGAAAAAGCAATCACCCTAGTAAATGGGGCTATTGATTCCTGGACACATGGTATTTACATGATTAATAGTATGCTTGATCCACATAAAATTGTTTTTGGGGGAAGTGTGGCTACCCATAACCCTGTTTTATTGCAAAAAATCAAGGAAAAACTGGATGCTTTGTTAATAGACGAGCAAAAACATATTTTAAATGAACTTTGCATTAGTCGACTAGGTAATAATCAAGGTATCATTGGCGCAGGCTTGCGTGCATTAGCCGAAGATTAATCTGCATAGATAATAGAAATCCCTTCTGTCTACCGTAAAGGATGGCAAAAGGGATTTTTTGTTTCGCGTTTTTCTAAACAGACCGCGATGAAAGCATGTATTGTAAATCCTCGTATCAAAAAATGCCTACGTGCATATAGCCTGTTTATTCTATTTGAAAAGATGCTGTGTGATGGCATTCTTTTTTTATTTTTTCTTGATCATGTCACGCTGCTATTGCACTTACAGAATTCACCCGATTGGCAATAGTCTAAAAGGTATTGACTAAACTTTTTAGTAGATGTATAATTTTGATAATTAAATTAACTAATGAATATCTTATACTAGAAATAGGGATGGACATCATGTTTTGAAGTACATATTTTTGTTTTGTCATGCCTGTATACGGTATCGTACAACGGTTAATCTGGAGGTTATTTCATTGAAAAGACCAAATGTTTTACTAATTACGAGTGACCAGCAGCATTTTGACACGATAGGTGCGTTTAACCCGGAAATCTCGACACCTAACTTGGATCGCTTGGTAAAGGAAGGCACCACCTTTAAACGTGCCTATTGTCCGAATCCAACTTGTACACCGACACGTGCATCCATCATTACCGGGCAATATCCGAGTCAGCATGGTGCCTGGACACTTGGTACGAAATTAATGGAGGATCGGCATACAGTCGGTGAGGATTTCCTGGACAATGGATACCGTACTGCACTAATTGGCAAAGCCCATTTTCAACCACTACGGGAAACGGAAGAATATTCTTCACTTGAATCTTATCCATTGCTACAGGATTTGGATTTTTGGAAGCGCTTCAATAACAAGTTTTACGGGTTTGAACACGCTGAGCTTGCGCGGAATCATACGAATGAGGCGCATGTAGGGCAGCATTACGCACTATGGATGGAGGAAAAAGGCTGTACAAACTGGCGGGATTATTTTGTTGATCCAACTGGTACGATGGATCGCAATCAAGAGCATACATGGCCAATCCCGGAAGAATTTCACTACAATACGTGGATTGCTGAAAGAACGAATCACAAAATGGAAGAGTATGTGCAAAAGGATGAAAACTTCTTTATGTGGGCTAGTTTTTTTGATCCGCATCCACCATATTTGGTTCCAGATCCATGGGATACAATGTATGATCCAGAGAAATTAACAATACCAAAGGGAAAACCAGGAGAGCATAAGCAGAACCCGCCACATTTTCAAATGACGCAGGAAGATAATCCTGATTTTTCCGCCTATAACGAAACGAAAAAAGGCGCACATGGTTACCATTCTCATACCATTTCGGAGGAAAGACATAAAGAAATTACCGCCACCTATTACGGCATGATTAGTATGATGGACAAATATATCGGGAAAATCCTTGATAAGCTGGATGAGTTAGGGATTGCAGACAATACCATTGTTGTATTCACAACCGACCACGGCCATTTCTTCGGACAGCATGGACTGCAATATAAGGGCGGTTTTCATTATGAGGATTTAATTAAGCTGCCATTTATTGTCCGGTTTCCAGGAAGAGTTCCCGCTGGAAAAGAATCCGAAGCGATGCAATCCCTCGTCGATTTGGCACCAACCTTTTTAAGCTTTGCGAATATAAGCGTACCGAGACAAATGACTGGTGTAGATCAAAGCCTTGTATGGACTGGGGAATCGCCATCAGCAAGGGATCACATTATTTGCGAATTCCACCATGAACCAACGACGATTCACCAAAAAACATATGTCGATCAGCGATATAAAATAACAGTTTATTATAATCAAACCTATGGTGAAATGTTTGATTTACAGAAGGATCCGGGAGAATTTAATAATCTGTGGGATAACCCGGATTATCAAGCTTTGAAACAAGAATTACTTCTTAAATATATTTGGGCAGAATTAGGGAAAGAACCAATGCCAATGCCGAGAATTTGGGGGGCATGACTTCCCAATCGATTCGAATAGGAGGTGTTGCCGGCGAAAACGCAGCCAAGCTGTCATTGTGAAAATAGAGGTAAATTTGGAAGAGGGAAGCAATCATAATAGGGAGGGTATGCATTGAGGTATGTTAGGCTTTCAATTGTAAGTTTACTGATGATTTTTCTGTTGTTTACCGTAGCTTGCAGTGGGAAAAAAGAGGATGATTTTTCCGGACCAAGTGATGAGGAATTGGAAAACCTGAATGAGCAGGACTTTCCAATTGTGAAGGACAAGATTACATTGAACTTTTTTGCAGGGCAAGCACCGGCTACGAATCCAAATTGGAATGACGTCATGATCATGAATGAATATGCAGATCAGACCAATATGGAAATCAAGTGGAAGATGGTACCTCATGAGGTACTGGAGGAGCAAAGAAACTTGGCTTTTGGTAGTGGGAATTTACCAGATGCCTTTCATAGTGCATCCATTGGGGCCTCTGACCTGATGAAGTACGGGGGACAGGGATTGTTGATTCCCTTAAACGACTTAATTGATCAATATGCACCGAATTTTAAAAGAATAATGGAAAAATATCCCGAGGTAGAAAAACTAATTACGATGCCAGATGGGAATATTTATTCCTTCCCATTGATGAGCGATCCGGATTTTTTATCGTATCGAGTGGGGCCAAAACCATTTATAAATAAAAAGTGGTTAGATGCATTAGGCATGGATATGCCTGAGACAACGGAGGAATATTATCAATTTTTGAAAGCGGTTAAAGAGGAAGGTCCTAGTAATGGAGAGGTGGATGAAGTCCCATTTGGTGGACCGAATGTTTCTTCATTATACCAGTATTTACTAGGCTCATTCGGATTAGCCAATAAAGGTACTTCAGTCGGATTAATTGATGAAAATCCATCATCTGGAGAATATCGATTTTATCCAGCTGCAGATGAATACAAGGAATTGCTAACTTATCTAAATAAATTATATAGTGAAGGACTTATCGAAAAAAATATCTTTACCATTGATCATCATCAATATCTCGCTAATTCATCGGAAGGCAGATATGGCAGTGTTGTTTGGTACAGTCCAACACAAATTATGGGAGAAAAGGTCGGCAGTCAATATGTAGGGATGCCTGCTTTGGAAGGACCTCATGGTGATAAAACATGGGTAGGTTTATATGACATTGTTCTGAACCCTGGTGCCTTTGCCATAACGAGTGAAAATGAAAATCCAGCGGCGACCGTTCGTTGGGTAGATTATTTTTACGGGGATGAAGGAATGGAGTTTTTCTTCATGGGTAAAAAGGGAGAAACCTATGAAGAAAAAGAAGATGGTAGCCTTGTGTACATGGATCATATTATGAATAGCAAGAATGGATTAAGCTTTGAAGAGGAGCTTGCTAAATACTTAACATTTCCCGGGGGTGGCTTTCCATCGATGACCTCAGAGAAATTTTTCCAAGGTGCGGAAAGCTCTGACATATCCCTTGATGCTGCGGAAAAACTGAGCAATAACTTAGTAGAAGATGGTTGGGTTGCGATGCCGCATACAAAGGAAGAAAATGATGAACTTCGTGGATTTGGGGCAGATATTGAGAAGTATGTAGCAGAAATGCGTGAAAAATTTATCTCCGGCGACCAGCCATTAAGTAAATGGGAAGATTATGTGAAAGAACTAGAAAAAATGGATGTTGCTAGATATGTGGAAATTAAAAAACAAGCTATTGAAAGACAGTTTGAAGATTGATTCATCTATTTGAGTGAAAAGGGGATATTCCTTTCCCTTTTCCACTCATCGCTTTATACACTTTTTTAAAAGGGGAAGATGCAATGAAAGCAAAAAGACTACTTATACTCATGTCCATCATGGTCCTTATGATGCTAGCTGCTTGTGGCGGAAAAGAACAAGAGGAATTTACGGGTCCGAGCGATGACGAATTAGATAACTTAAATGAAACTGGTTTTCCAATCGTTAAAGATCAAATTAAAATAGATATTTTTGCTAGAAATGATCCTGCCTCCAATGATAATTGGAATGATGTACTGATTTTTAATGAATATGAAAAGATGACAAATGTAGATGTAAACTGGAAAATGGTTCCACATGAATCGGTTGAGGAACAGTTGAACCTAGCCTTTGGTGGTGGGAATTTACCAGATGCATTTCATAGTGCATTTATTGGCAGCTCGACATTGATGAAATATGGGGAGCAGGGAGTATTAATTCCATTAAATGATTTAATTGACAAGTATGCTCCAAATTTTAAGGCTTTAATGAAAGAATACCCAGAAATAGAACAAGCAATTACGATGCCAGATGGGAATATTTATGCGTTCCCAACGATGGGGGATCCTGACTTTCTATCCTATAACACTGCTCCAATGATGTATGTGAATGAAGAATGGTTGGATGAAATGGGCATGGATATGCCGGAAACTACAGAGGAATTTTATGCGTATTTGAAAGCAGTGAAGGAAGAGGGACCAAGTAATGGAGAAGTAGATGAGGTTCCATTTGGTGCACCAACTATTGGTCATTTATATGACAACCTACGTGGTGCATTTGGAGTCGCAAATCGCGGTGGACAGGTTGGGTATATCGATGTAGATCCAGAAACAGAAGATTATCGGTTTTATCCAACTTCTGACCAATATAAAGAGCTATTGGAATACCTTAACAAGCTGTATACAGAAGGTCTAATCGAAAAGAATATCTTCTCCATTGAACACGAACAGTATTTAGCTAATTCATCAGCAGGAAAATATGGCAGTACGGTTTGGTATAGTCCAACACAAGTAATGGGTGAAGAAGTAGGAAGTAAGTATACCGGTGTTCCTGCTTTAGAAGGTCCACATGGAGATAAAATGTTTGTTAACTTAAAGAGTGCGGTAAGAAGTGTAGGTGCATTTGCAATTACGAAAGAAAATGAAAATCCAGCATCAACGGTTAGATGGATTGATTATTTCTATGGTGAAGAAGGAATTAGAATGTTTTTCATGGGAATAGAAGGCGACACGTACGAGATAAACGACAAAGGTGAAGCAGAGTATACAGATAAAGTTATTGGTGATCCTGATATGCCGTTCTCTGAGCAAGTTTCCAGATTCCTTACCTTCCCTGGTGGAGGCTTCCCAACAATGGTGAAGAAAGAATACTTCCGTGGTGCAGAAAACTCTGATGTTTCTGTCGAAGCAGCAGAGAAGCTGAAGGATGACCTTGTGGAGGAGCTTTGGCCACCACTGCTTCATACAGAAGAGGAAAACAAGAAGCTGCAGGGCTTTGGTGCAGATATTGAAAAGTATGTTCAGGAAATGCGGGATAAGTTTATTTCTGGAACAGAACCATTTTCCAAATGGGATAGCTATGTAAAAGAGCTGGATAAAATGAACTTGGATGAATACATGGAAATAAAGAAGGCCGCAATTGAAAGACAAGTTGAACAATAATAATGAAATAAAGAGTGGGAAAATCCCACTCTTTATTTCATGAGAGGATTCATCACGATTTAATAGGCATAAAGTGTAAAAAAATAAAGATTATTAAATAATTTACTAAAAAAATTACATTGACTTTATGGTTTGTTATTGCTAATATTTAAATAAGTTAATTTAACAAAGTTTAACTTATTAACTGTAGTGTTCATATTCTGAATCTTGTGGTTTTCGTTTAGAGAGTTCTTTAATCTATTCCTAAACCAGTATAGCATAAGGCTTTTTGCTAATAAAGCTGCAACGTTTTTATGACAAGTTTATATCTTTTCAAACATGTTTTCTTTTTTTATTTAATTTGTAAGCGGTTTTATATTTAATTTTCATAAATTTTAAATATGAAAAGAGAAAATCCCATTTGACTATTTCGTCAATATGGGAATAGGAGGTGGATTATGAAGCAAGTAAGAATGGGGATTATTGGAACTGGCCTAAGAAGTGGTATTGCCAAGCACTGGCATCAACCGGAAGGGGAGTCGATTATCACTGGTGTAGCTGATATTAATCCAGAGAATCTGGAGAAATTTAAGGAAAAGGTTACTTCCGACTGTTTTACAACAGACAGCTATGTAGAACTATTGAAGCGTGATGATATCGATGCAGTTGCTATTTTATCACCTGATTATTTGCATGAGGAACATGCTGTTGCTGCGTTAAAGGCAGGTAAACATGTTTATTGCGAAAAACCGCTTGCCATTACTGAGGCGGGCTGTGATCGCATTATGAAAACAGCCGAAGAGACAGGTAAACATTTGATGGTGGGCTTCAATATGCGCTATATGCGAATGTTTCAAACGATGAAAGGGATTGTCGATTCCGGTGTCATTGGTGACATTAAAGCAGTTTGGGTTCGCCATTTTGTCGGCTATGGGGGCTATTTTTATTATCATGATTGGCATGGCTTAAGCAAAAATACTACTTCCCTATTATTGCAAAAAGGCTCACATGATATTGATATCATCCATTGGATTGCTGGCGCTTATACAAAAAGAGTGTCCGCGTTTGGCAGTTTAAGCTTCTATGGTGGCGACAAACCGAATGACCTCACTTGTCCAACATGTGATATTAGAGATACTTGTACAGAGGCTAGTCCTGGAACTTTAATTGAATGCGCTTTTAGGGAAGAAATTGATGTTGAGGACAATAATGTCGTTATTATGGAATTGGAAAATGGGATTAAAGCATCTTATTTACAATGTCATTTTACACCTGATTACCACCGGAATTATACGTTTATTGGTACAAAAGGAAGGATGGAAAATTCTGAGCCAGATGGAAAAGTATATGTGAAGACTAGAAAGTCAAATTCCTGGGAAGAATTTTCTGATCAAACGTATGACATCAAACCCGCAGAAGGTGGACATGGCGGGGCAGATCCAGTTATATGTAAAGAATTTATCGATTTGGTTTTACATGGTAAGGAACCTATTCCAACACCGCTGGATGGAAGAATGAGTGTCGCTGTCGGCTGTGCAGCAACTGAATCAATTAGGAATAATGGAAAGGTCATCGAAGTTAACCGACCTACATAATGGAAAATCGCACAAACGGATATGTAATCTATACCATTTAATCTATTAAAATTGGGGGGTAACCAAGTGAAATATACAAAATTGCTTCTAGTGTTGGTAGCGTCATTATTTTTATTTACTGCATGTAGTAAAGACAAGGAGCAGCCGAAGGCGGATGGTCCATCTGATGAAGAATTGGAAATTTTAAATGAGAAGGACATGCCGATTGTAAACGAAGAAGTAGACCTGGAATTTTTTGCAGGTCAGGCTCCTGCTACAAATCCAGACTGGAATGATGTATTGATATTTAATACGTATGAAGACATGACAAACATGAACATCAAATGGAAAATGGTTCCACATGATTCCATTGCAGAACAACGTAACCTGGCATTAGGAAGCGGCTCCCTACCAGATGCCTTCCATAGTGCGCAAATTGGAGTATCAGATTTAGCAAAGTATGGAGAGCAAGGCGTATTTGTCCCATTAAATGATTTAATCGATAAATATGCTCCTAATTTTAAAAAGATTTTAGATGAAAACCCGGTTATTAAAAAGGCTATTACCATGCCGGATGGAAACATTTATTCTTTCCCACTTATTAGTGACCCGGAGTTTGCTTCTCATAGAATCCAAGCACGTCCATTTATTAATAAGAAATGGTTGGATGAGCTGGGAATGGATATGCCGAAAACAACCGATGAGTTCTATCAATATTTAACAGCTGTGAAAGAAGAGTTAGGTGAAGTACCATTTGGTGGTCCATATATCGATACGTTAACAGAGTATCTACTGGGATCATTCGGTCTAGCCACAAAGGGTGGCTCCAACCTATACCTAGATGAGGATCCGGAAACAGGAGATATTCGTTTCTATCCTACATCTGACGGTTACAAAGAGCTGATTGAATATGTGCATAAGCTGTATAGTGAAGGTTTAATTGAGAAAAATATTTTCTCCATTGATCACCATCAATTTATTACCAACCTAGGTGATGGGAAATATGGAAGTGTTGTTTGGTTTGCACCTGAAGAGGTCGCTTCCAAAGAAAATGGTAAAGACTTTGTTGGTATGCCAACACTTGAAGGGCCACATGGGGATAAGACGTTGAATAAAATCGGTGATCCGGTCATGAGTCCGGGGGCATTTGTGATTACGAGTAATAATGAGTACCCAGCAGCTACAGTAAGATGGATTGACTATTTTTACGGTGAAGAAGGCATGAAGCTGTTCTTCATGGGGGTAGAGGATGAAACGTACACAGTTGCTGATGATGGCACACTTCAATTTATGGACCATATCACCAACAGTAAAGATGGGTTGACATTTGAAGAGGAAGCAGCAAAATATCTCACTTTCCCAGGTGGCGGTTTCCCTTCTATGGTTAAAGAAGGCCTATTCCAAGGAGTGGCAAGTGCTCCACAATCTTTAGAGGCAGCAGACTTGCTGAAGCCAGATATGATCCCAGATGACGAAATTTGGCCTAGCCTAACGTACACGAAGGAAGAAAACGACAAGCTGCAAGGCTTTGGTAAAGACATTGAAAAATATGTGGCGGAAATGACCGATAAATTCATTTCTGGTGCGGAACCTTTATCAAAATGGGATACGTACGTGAAAGAGATTGAAAATATGGGATTAGATAAATATTTGGAAATTAAAGAAACTGCTTTGGAAAGACAATTAAAATAAAAGAACTTACGGTGGGGGGATTATCCCCCCTTTGTATTCAAAATGATCCAAGGAGGGGAAACGATGGCTTCAAAGAATAGTGCTAGTCAAGCTTTACCGAATGGAAAGCCCAAAACATCATTAAAAAAGCATTTTGCAGCGAATTGGCAAGTATATGCTCTTTTAATGCCGGCGCTTATTTATTTCTTCATTTTTAACTATATCCCAATGTACGGGATTCAAATTGCGTTTAAGGATTTTATCGCGAATTTAGGGTTCTGGGGGAGCCCTTGGGTAGGATTTGAACACTTCGAAAGATTTTTTAACTCCTATTACTTCGTCCGTTTATTAAAGAACACATTGTTACTTAGTTTATATATGCTTATTTTATTTCCTTTGCCAATTATTTTTGCCCTCTCCTTACACGAGCTAAGCTACGGCAAATTTAAAAAATGGGCACAAACCTTAACGTATGCACCACATTTTATTTCAGTAGTAGTTGTTGTTGGTATGATTGTTGCCTTTTTAGACCCAATTACTGGTTTAATAAACCATGTTATTGAATTCTTTGGAGGTACGTCGAAAAACTTCCTGACAGATCCTGATTGGTTTAGACATATCTTTGTCTGGTCTGGTCAATGGCAATCATTAGGTTGGGGTACCATCATTTATCTTGCTGCATTGGCTGGTGTAAACCCTGAATTGATTGAAGCGGCTAAAGTTGATGGTGCGACAAGAATGCAAAGAATTCTTCATATTAATATCCCAGCGATTATGCCGACAATCGTTATCCTATTTATTTTGAACATGGGAAGCTTTATGCAAATCGGCTTTGAAAAAGTATTACTTTTGCAAAACAATCTGAACTCAGAAACGTCCGATGTTATCGCAACATTTGTATATCAAACGGGTATTTTAGAGGGACAATATAGTTTCTCAACTGCAGTTGGTTTGTTTGAATCGGTCATCAATATCATTGTACTCGTTTCAGCAAACTATTTAGCTAGAAGAGTAAGTAATAACAGCTTATGGTAAGGAGGAGAATAAATGTCTGATAAAACGTTTGATATACTGAATAAGATACTTGTAAGTTTAATTGTTATTATCATTGTATATCCGCTGATCTTTGTCGTTAGTGCATCGATTAGTGACCCGGCGGCAGTAAGTACGGGGAAAATGTGGCTATGGCCAGTGGATATTACATTAGATGGATTTAAAATTGTATTCCAAAATGATGATATTTGGATGGGTTATCGTAATACGATTATTTACGTTGTTTTAGGGATTGTGGTACATTTAGCACTTCTGTTGCCATGTGCCTATGCATTATCTCGTCCTGAAGTAAAATGGAAGACAGGAATTCTTTGGTTTATCCTATTTACCATGCTGTTTAATGGTGGTATGATTCCTACGTATCTAGTTGTTAAGAATCTAGGAATGCTAGATACGATTTGGGCAATTGTTATTCCAGGAGCTCTCGGTGCATGGAGTATATTGGTTGCGCGTACTTTCTTTGAACAGAACGTGCCAAACCAACTGGTAGAAGCCGCTAAGATTGATGGTGCGTCTGATTTCTACATATTCTTTAAGATTGCACTCCCATTGTCCATTCCAATTATTGCGGTAATGGCATTGTTCCACGGGGTTGGACTATGGAATCAGTATTTCTCGGCTTTGATTTATTTATCCGATCGAAACCTCTTCCCGTTACAGCTTATCTTGAGGGAAATATTGGTACTGAATGAAATGAGTGCCACAGAAGGTGTACAGGATATATCCGGAAGTGTTGGGTCGTTTGCAGACCAGGTTAAGATTGCGGCACAAATTAAATATGCCGTCATGATTGTTTCCACGTTACCATTAATTATCGTTTATCCTTTTGTACAGCGCTTTTTTGTACAAGGTGTGTTAATTGGTTCCGTAAAAGAATAATAGATGTATAGCACGCTAACCTGAGGAGGTTAAAGAATGAACAGCTTAGTGAATGGATTTTATCGAATTTCAGAATGGATCACAAGATTAGTCTACGTCAATCTCCTTTGGATAGCTTTTACGTTAGTTGGTCTGGTCGTCTTTGGGTTTGCTCCGGCAACTGCTGCTATGTTTGCAGTCATCAGAAAATGGGTCGCCGGAGAAGACGACATTCCAGTATTCAAAACCTTTTGGGGAATATATCGGAAGGATTTTTGGAAAGTAAATGTACCAGGACTCCTTTTGGCGCTCGGTGGCTACCTGATTTATATCGAATATGCCATCCTGCGTTCCCAGGATAGTATGGTTTACTATATTGCCAGCTTTGGCGTGATTGCTCAATTGATTTTGTATTTTATTATTGTGATGTATTTCTTTCCAATTTTTGTTCATTTTAATTTAAAATCATTTTCTTATTTAAAATGGCCATTCTTAGTTGGTGTTGGCCATCCAATTTTAACTATATTTCTAGCAGTCGTTACAAATGTATTATTATATGCAGTAGTAAAAACAGTTCCCGTATTACTCGTCTTCTTTGGCGGTAGTGTCACAGCCTTTATTATCACGTGGGGAGCATCGAAAACATTTTCAAAATATGAGCAAGCTACGGAATAGACTTGCACAGCATGGATAAAGGAGAGAAATTGATTGTCGAATTTGACTGTAAAAGGCAAAGAATTATATTTGAATGATAAACCATTTCAGCTTATAGCTGGCGCCATTCACTATTTCCGGGTTGTTCCCGAGTATTGGGAGGATCGTCTTTTAAAATTGAAGGCATGTGGTTTCAATTGTGTAGAAACCTATGTTGCCTGGAATTTGCATGAGCCAAAAGAAGGAGAATTTAATTTTTCGGGTATCGCTGACTTGGAGAAGTTTATTCAAATTGCGGATAAGGTTGGGTTATATGTAATCATTCGACCTAGTCCATACATATGCGCGGAATGGGAATTTGGTGGGCTGCCAGCATGGTTATTGGCGGATCGTAATATGAAACTACGCTCTGTTTATCCGCCGTATTTAGAAAAGGTAGATCGTTATTATGATGTATTGCTGGAAAAATTACGTCCATTGCAATCTACAAATGGCGGGCCAATCATTGCGATGCAGGTGGAAAATGAGTATGGCAGCTTTGGTAATGACAAAGCCTATTTAAAGCATTTACAGGATGGCATGATTTCTCGTGGTATCGATGTACTACTCTTTACATCAGATGGACCGACAGATTTAATGCTGGAGGGCGGTACATTGGACAATGTCCTAGCAACAGTTAACTTTGGGTCAAGACCGAAGCTAGCCTTCGAAAAATTGCAGGAGCATTTTCCGAATACGCCTCAGATCGTTATGGAATATTGGAATGGATGGTTCGATCACTGGGGGGAAGCGCATCATACAAGAGACCCGCAGGACGCAGCGGATACGTTCCAAGAAATGATTGAAAATGGTGATTCCGTTAATTTCTACATGTTTCATGGTGGCACGAATTTCGGCTTTTATAATGGTGCCAATCATGGTGGCAAATATGAACCAACCATCACCAGCTATGATTATGATTGCCCGATTAGTGAGGCGGGAGATATTACCCCGAAATTCCATGCGGTAAGAAAAGCATTAGCGAAGCACCAGGATGTTGGCGAGCTTGTACTTCCGGAGCCAATTCCTAAAATGGATTATGGTACGGTAAAATTAGAGGAGTCTATCAGTTTATTTGAAGCACTGGAACAGCTATCCCAACCCGTTCGACGGGCCAATCCCGAGACGATGGAAGAATTGGGGCAGAATTATGGATTTATCTTATACCAAACCCATATCAATGGACCGCATGAAAAAGCACCATTGACTATTAAAGACGTGAGAGACCGGGCGCTCGTTTTCGTAAATAAGCAGTATGTAGGCGTGATTGATCGCTGGGAAAATAATGCATTGGATATTGAAATTCCAGAAGAAGGCGCTACTTTGGATATTCTTGTTGAAAATATGGGAAGGGTCAATTATGGTCCGGAGCTATATGACATGAAAGGAATTACTCGTGGTGTACGCTATCATTATCAATTTTTATTCGATTGGACGATTTATACCTTGCCATTAGACAATGTCGAGCAATTGCAATTTAAGAAAAATGCCTCCCAAGGAGATCCCAGGTTCTATCGCGGAACATTTGAAGTAGATGAAATCGGGGACACATTTGTTGAATTGGCAGGCTGGAAAAAAGGCGTTGTCTTTGTGAATGGATTTAACCTCGGCAGGTACTGGGAAAAAGGTCCACAGGAGACATTATATTTACCAGGCCCATTATTGAAAAAAGGTGTGAATGAGGTGGTTGTCTTTGAACTCCATGAACATGAGCATGACAGCATATCACTCATTGATGAACATAAATTAGGTTAAAAACGAAAACACTATGGAATCGACAAGACGATGTCGATTTCATAGTGTTATTGTTGTTGCTGTATTTTTTAGTGGGCATACTCAAAAGCGCATACAGTAAAGGAACCGTGATAAAATAGAAGTGGATCATCAAAGTAAAATAAGCAGTAAATATTGTAAAAAAATACCGAAGGAGAATCGTAATCATGAAACCGAATGTGTTACTAATCATGGTCGATCAAATGCGAGCAGATTGTTTAAGTATACTAGACCATCCTGTGGTAGATACCCCAAATATTGATCAGCTTGCAAGGGATGGTGTGTTATTTAACCACGCGTATTCTGCAACACCAACCTGTGTACCTGCACGTGCGGCAGTTTTGACTGGTATGTCACAGGAAAATACGGGACGGGTAGGCTACCAGGATATGGTGCCGTGGAATTATAAGCATACCATTGCAAGTGAATTCGCTCATGCAGGCTATCATACGCAGTGTATCGGAAAAATGCATACTTATCCGACTAGAAATTTATGTGGCTTTCATCATATTGAATTGCATGATGGATATATGCATTATGGACGTTTTAAATATAATACGACAACGATGGAATCACAGGAATATACCGATGATTATTTAAATTGGCTTCGGGATAAAACAGGCAGTCAGGCTGATTTAATTGACCTTGGCCTGGATTGTAACTCTTCAACCGTTGCAAGACCATGGCATCTGGCCGAAGAACTGCATCCAACCAATTGGGTAACGACACGCTCGATTGATTTTTTAAGAAGACGGGATCCGACAAAGCCATTCTTCTTGAAAATGTCCTATGTGCGGCCACATCCACCATTTGATCCACCGCAAACATTTTACGATATGTATCGGGATATGGACATGCCGGAACCACCAGTTGGGGACTGGGCAATGCAGGATGATGAGAAACAAATGGGCTTCAATCCGATTACGGATAGAGGAATTGCACCAAAAAGAAGATTGCAGCGTGCACAGGCAGCCTATTATGCATTAATCACGCATATAGATCATCAAATTGGTCGCTTTATTCAAGCGATGCAGGAATATGGTGTATACAATGATACCGTCATCTTATTTACGTCTGACCACGGTGAATTAATGGGAGATCATCATTTATTCCGCAAGTCATTGCCATATGAAGGTAGTGCCAAAGTACCTTTTATTGTAGCTGATCCAGGTAATAACCTGAACATAGAGAAAAACACACGGGCAAATGAAGTGGTGGAAATGAGAGATATCATGCCTACCCTATTGGATGCAGCAGGAATTGCTATCCCGGATACGGTAGACGGAGAAAGTACAATACCCATTTGCCAAGGGAAGACAATTGATTGGCGTTCCTATTTACATGGGGAGCATATGTATGGGAAGGAATCCTATCACTACGTTACAGATGGCTATGAAAAATATATTTGGTTCTCCCAGACAGGCAAGGAACAATACTTTGATTTACGAGACGACCCGCAAGAGCTCCATAATTTAGCTGACAAACCAGCATATGCAGAGCGAATCAAAGCATTGCGTGATTTCTTAATTAAAAAACTGGAAAACCGTGAGGAAGGCTATTCTGATGGAAAGAACTTAATCGTTGGCCAGCCAGCTAAAGCAGTACTTGATCATGTTTTATCTGATGCAGAGAACTGATACCGGCCAAACGATATCGGAAAGTAAAAAAAGAATGGGGACCAATAGATGTTATATCTTGCGGTCCTTCTTCATATCAAAATACGCGCAAAAGAGTGATAATGACATGACGAAAAATTATATCAATCCTAACACACCTTATCTGTTACATGGTGCGGACTATAACCCGGATCAGTGGTTAAACCATCCGGAAATATTGGAAGAGGATATTCGTTTGATGAAGCTGGCACATTGTAATGTAATGTCGATTGGGATGTTTTCATGGGTGTCCATGGAACCTGAGGAAGGTAAGTATGACTTTGCATGGCTTGACCACGTGATGGATAATTTAGCAAAAAATGATATCCATGTTTTTTTAGCAACACCGAGTGGAGCAAGGCCTGCGTGGATGTCCGAAAAATATCCAGAAGTATTACGTGTAGGAGCAAATAGGGTTCGTAATTTACATGGTTTTCGTCATAATCATTGTTATACATCCCCTGTATACAGGGACAAAGTGACATTAATGAATACTCGGCTTGCAGAAAGGTATGCCGATCACCCTGCAGTAATTGGCTGGCATATTTCGAATGAGTATGGTGGAGAATGTCATTGTGATTATTGTCAGGAAGCTTTTCGTCAATGGTTAAAAGAAAAATATCGTACGCTCGACGCATTAAATGCTGCCTGGTGGACAAGTTTTTGGAGTCATACGTATACAAGTTGGGAGCAGGTTGAGTCACCAGCACCACATGGTGAATCGATGGTACATGGCTTGAATCTGGATTGGAAACGCTTTGTTACGGCACAAACCATTGATTTCTTTCGTCATGAAATAAAACCATTACGGAAGAAAAATCCTGAAATTCCGGTCAATACGAATTTTATGGAGTTATTTGCAGGGCTAGACTATGCAAAATTCGCTCCCGAGATGGATTTCATTTCATGGGATTCCTATCCAACCTGGCATGATCAAACAGATGAGAAACGACTGGCAGCATATACAGCGATGAATCATGATTGGTTCCGCTCCCTAAAGGATAAACCCTTCCTACTGATGGAGAGTACGCCAAGTACAACGAACTGGCAAGGGGTTAGTAAATTAAAACGCCCTGGTATGCACCAACTATCTGCCTTGCAGGCCATTGCTCATGGTTCAGATTCCGTGCAATATTTTCAATGGCGTAAAAGTCGCGGCTCAAGCGAGAAGTTCCATGGTGCAGTCGTTGATCATGTAGGGCATGAGGAAACAAGGGTATTTAAGGATGTAACCAATGTTGGAATAGCATTGGAAAAGTTACAAGAAATTGCCGGTACGATTACACAGGCAGAAGTAGCAATCATATTTGATACAGAAAATCGCTGGGCCGTTAATGATGCGGAAGGACCAAGGAATGTCGGTGTAAAATATGAAGAAACAGTTGTCAGCCATTATCAAGCCTTTTGGGAACAGGGCATATCTGTTGACGTCATTGATATGGAAAAGGATTTATCAAAATATAAATTAGTCGTAGCTCCAATGCTTTACATGGTAAAGCCCGGTGTTGGCGAACGAATTGAACGATTTGTGGAGCAAGGTGGTACGTTTGTTGCTACGTATTGGTCCGGCATTGTTAATGATACGGATTTATGCTTTTTAACTGGATTCCCTGGACCATTAAGAAAAACACTCGGCATTTGGTCAGAAGAAATAGATGGTTTATATGACGGACAGACAAATGAAATAAAAATGGCTGATGAAAATCAGCTGGAGCTTGATCAAAGCTATACGGCGCATGAACTTTGTGACTTAATCCACTTGGAAGGTGCACGGGCCTTAGCTTATTATCAACATGATTTTTATAAGGGAATGCCGGCACTTACTGTTCATGATTTTGGCCAAGGGCAAGCATATTATATTGCTTCCAGGAATAAAGGGGATTTTCATCTGGATTTTTATAAAAAAGTAGCGGAGAAGGCGGGGGTAAAGCCGGTATTATCTACTAATCTACCAGCTGGCGTGACAGCCCAAAAACGTACTAATGGGGAGCAAGATTATATCTTTTTACTCAACTTCACCGATGAGAAACAAATGATTCAGCTAGAAGATGGTGTCTATGAAGACTTGCTAGAAGATTACCAAGTACAGGAAGAAATGGAGCTTGCACCTTTAGACGTCCACATTTTGAAATGTAAAGCCCAAAAATAAATCATTTCCAAAGAGGCCTGGTGAGATGCGATGTTACGAACGACGGATAATCATTTCATAGATTCAGCCGGAAGACAAGTTATTTTGCATGGGGTGAATATGGTTTGTAAGGATAAAAGCCGTCAATACATTGGTCAGTGGGATATAGAAGATATTAAGAAATTGAAGCAATGGGGTATGAATGTGATTCGGCTTGGTGTTATATGGGATGGCTTGGAGCCAGAGCCAGGGATGTTTCATGATGCGTATATTGAAAAACTGCGTCGATTTATTCAGCTTGCTGCCGAACACGAGGTTATGGTGATTTTGGACATGCATCAGGACCTGTATAGTGCTGCATATGCAAGTGGTGCACCTACATGGGCAACCATAACCGATGGGGAAATCTATGAGCCAGGTCCGGTTTGGAGTGATGCCTACTTGTTTAATCCTGCGGTGCAGCATGCGTTTGATCATTTTTGGGCGAACACTGCTGCACCGGATGGAATTGGGATTCAAGATCATTTTATTCAAGCATGGACCTATTTGGTGGAAAAGTTACATGTCGAATCGAATGTCATTGGATATGATTTAATGAATGAACCGTTCATAGGGGGTCCCGTAGAACAGGTTAATGAAGCACTGTTTTCAACCTTTGCAGAAAAATACCGCGAGCGGTATGGGGATATCTATATGGAAACCTTAATTGCCGCCTGGGGAGCGGCCGATAAGAAGTTGGAGTTATTAAGTTTACTAGACGATATCGAAGTCTTCACAAGTGTAATAGATGCAACAACCCTTGTATTACAACCGTTTGAAAAACATATTTTAACTTCATTTTATCGAGACGTTGCAAGTGCTATTCGACCCATCGACCAGACAGGAATTCTATTTCTTGAAACAAATTACTTCTCGAATCTAGGTGTAGAAAGCAGGATTGAACCTATTCGCGATGCGAAAGGTAATAAAGATAGGAACCAGGCCTATGCACCACATGCCTATGATCTTGTAACCGATACAGATGCCAGTCATTTAGCAAATGGAAAACGACTGGAAGTTATTTTCAATCGTCATGAACGAACACGTCAAAGATTGAAGATGCCCATGGTCATCGGTGAATGGGGTGCATTTTATCAATCAGATTCATGCGCCCATGTTTCCCTTTACATTCAACGATTATTGGAAGCGTTATTATGTGGTGATACGTATTGGCATTATGAAAAAGATATGGATCAAAGTACTGCTTTTTTGGGGGTTCAGCGTGGTTATCCAATGGCTGTTGCGGGCGAATTATTGACGTATCGTTATGAACATATCGTTCGTGCTTTTCATATGTCCTGGTCTGAATCAGATAAATTAACACAGCCTACGATAATCTATTTACCTAGTGTAAAGGATATTCAGATTACCTTGACACCAATCGGAAGTGAATATGAAGTCGAAAAACTTGCTGAAACAGATGCAGGAATAGTAAAGATTCCAGTTGTTGGAAATTGGAATAGAAACATCGTCATTACAGAGATGAATCAGTAGAAACACAATTGAAACGTATCGGAGAGGAGAAAACTAATCATGCATGCAACAGGGGCAAAGCCAAATATCGTTTTTATATTGTCGGATGACCAAGGTGCATGGGCGCTAGGATGCGCAGGAAATCATGAAATACGCACTCCGAATTTGGATCGGCTTGCTGCATCGGGAATTCGTTTCGAGAATTTCTTTTGTACATCCCCCGTCTGCTCGCCAGCAAGGGCTTCCTTGTTTACAGGGAAGATCCCGTCCCAACATGGTGTCCACGATTGGATTAGGGAAGGGAATACTGGGGTAGATGCGACAGCATACCTTGAAGGGCAGACCGCTTTCACAGAAATTTTGGCAGAGGAGGGCTACCACTGTGGAATCAGTGGAAAATGGCATTTAGGTGATAGTCAAACACCACAAAAAAGCTTTCAGCACTGGTTTGTTCATGAAAAGGGCGGGGGTCCATACTATGGTGCAAAAATGGTTCGTAATGGAGAGCTTGTGGTAGAGGAAGAATATCTAACAGATGTGATCACCGACGATGGAATTGATTTTATTAAGCGACATGCCAAGGATACTGAACCTTTTTATCTAAGTGTACATTACACAGCACCACATGATCCCTGGATCAATCAGCATCCTCAGGATATTGTTGATTCCTATGACGATTGTTTGTTTGAAACCTGCCCTCAGGAAGAGAGACATCCATGGACCATTCCAACCGCTCCAGGACGTGAGAATACGAGGGAGCATTTAAAAGGATATTTTGCCGCAGTTACCGCGATGGATGCTAATATTGGCAGGATTTTGGACACATTAGAGGAAGCAGGAATTCGCGATGATACACTTGTTGTTTTTTTAAGTGACAATGGTTTTAATTGTGGGCATCACGGAATCTGGGGGAAAGGAAATGGTACTTTTCCACAAAATATGTATGACACATCTGTAAAGGTCCCTGCCATATTCAGCCATCCCGGAAGCATACCAGCAAATAGAGTTGCTAATGACCTGGTAAGTGGCTATGATTTTATGCCAACATTGCTAGATTATTTGGGGCTTGCTTCATGCGCACCGAATAACATACCAGGCCACAGTATACTTTCCGTTTTACAAGGAAAGCAAATGAAAGAACGGCAAAACATTGTCATATATGACGAATATGGCCCGGTCCGGATGATTCGTAATAAGGAATGGAAGTATATTCATCGATATCCGTACGGACCACATGAGCTGTATCATCTGGTGGAGGATCCGGGAGAAACACATAACTTAGTAGACAAGGAAGCATATGCATCCATTCAGACGGCACTCAAGGCTGAGCTGGAGCAATGGTTTTACGAATATGTTGATCCAGCAAAAGATGGAACACATCAGCCTGTCAAAGGCTATGGGCAGCTTGGACTAGCTGGGATTCAAGCAAAAGGTAAAAATGCATTTGCATCAGACAATTAATATTTAAAGTTGGTGGTAAAATGGGAACGACAGCAAAGCAATTAAAGACGAGATGTTTAAGTTCTTTGACGAAAGTATTTGCGGATGAGGAATTGCAAGATACAGCATATAATCGTGGCTCCGCATTAAGGAATGAAACCTATTCTTTCCAGGTCGCTTTTTATACAAATGGACCAATGATAAAAGATATTCAAGTGCATATAGAATCAGAAATAGATGCCGAAATTCAACTTCGAACAGTTGGTTTAGCACCTTCCGAGTTTCCTTGTTATGTGCATCATGATGAGAACATATTACGGTCCACTCCTGGGTTGTACCCGGATCCGCTCTTTCCCGTAACAGAGGAAGGATTGACCGCTTTTACCAATCAGTGGCGATCCCTGTGGGTAACCGTGGATGTAGATACACATGCACCAGCTGGATTACATGATATAGGTGTTTCTTTTCAAGCGGCATCTGGTGAAACTTTAGCTAATGAAGTGTTTCAATTGGAAGTCATTCCTGCCGAGCTACCTGAACAACAGCTGATTCATACGGAATGGTTTCACACCGATTGTATTGCGGATCAGTATCAGGTTGATGTGTTTAGTGAGCCTCATTGGAAACTCGTGGAAAAATATGTACAAACAGCCGTGAAGCACGGTATGAATATGTTATTGACCCCCATATTTACACCACCGCTAGATACAGAAATTGGGGGGGAGCGCCCAACAGTTCAGCTGGTAGCAGTTGAAAAAGAGGGAGAGCATTATACTTTTTCTTTTGAAAAACTAAAGCGTTGGATTGATATGTGTTCGAACATTGGAATCCGATATTTTGAGTTTTCCCATTTATTTTCACAGTGGGGAGCAAAACATGCACCAAAGATTATGGCTACTGAAAATGGGGAAATGAAACAAATATTTGGCTGGGATACGGATGCAAGTGGAGTGGATTATCGTTCGTTTTTAAATCAGTTTTTACCTGAATTGGTTCGCTTTATTCATGAACAAGGTCTAAAGGATCGTGTCTATTTTCATGTATCCGATGAACCAAGTATTCAAGATATCGAGTCATATAAAAGCGCGAGTGAGCAATTACATGAACACCTATCGGCATTTCCAATTATGGATGCTTTATCCGATTATGATTTTTACCAGAAAGGACTTGTTAAAAACCCGATACCTGCAAACAATCATATCGAAGCCTTTTTAGAAAATGGGGTTCCAGATCTTTGGACATATTATTGCTGTGCCCAAAATGTAGATGTATCCAATCGTTTCTTTGCCTTTCCGTCTGCAAGAAATCGTGTAATTGGGATGCAGCTTTATAAATATGACATAAAAGGATTCTTACATTGGGGCTATAATTTTTGGTTTACCCAGTTTTCTAAAAGGTCACTTGATCCATTTCGTAATACAGATGCTGGCTATGGTTTTCCATCTGGAGATGCGTTTGTCGTATACCCAGGGGAAGATGGCCCAATAGAATCGATTCGTTTGGAGGTTTTTTATGAAGGTTTACAAGACCAAAGGGCATTACAATTATTGGAAAGCTTGATAGGAAAAGAAGAAGTAGTTGCTTTATTGGAAAAGGATTTAGACAAGCCCATTACTTTTAAAGCATACCCTGAGGATAAACTCGACATATTACAGAAACGAGAAGAAGTGAATCGGCTCATTGCAAAAAATATTAAATGAGACGAAAGATCAAAAGTGAAAGCAATACATTACAACAAAAAAGCTTCAATAACGACTTGTATCTTAGTCTGTATGGTACATTGAACACTTTCATTATTTTATATAACGAGGGAAGTGAAAGGATAGAGATGAACCAATTAAAGCCAACAGAAAAACAATTAGCTTTTCAATCATGGGAGTTTGGTTTGTTTATACATTTTGGACTGCGAACATTCTATGAAGGCTATGTCGATTTTGATAAACGAGACATGTCTCCAGAAAAATTTAATCCTAATCAATTAAACTGTGAGCAATGGATTGAAACTGCAAAAAAAGCAGGAATGAAATATGCTGTTTTGACAGCAAAACATCACGACGGATTCTCAAATTGGCCTTCCGATTATACGGATTTTTCAGTTGCAGACTCGCCGTGGAAAAATGGGCAAGGGGATGTTATTGCAGATTTTGTCGATGCCTGCAGGAAGTATGATATTAAGCCAGGCCTTTATTATTCCCCCTATGACGGTGCTGCTGATTTTTATGAGGATAAAGATAGCAAGGCATATGATGATTATTTCGTTAATCAAATCACTGAATTGCTTGGTAATTATGGTGAAATAGATATTCTTTGGTTTGATGGGGCTGGTTCTGCTGGGCATGAATATGACTGGCCGCGTATTGTGAAACAGATTCGAACATTGCAACCCAATATTCTCATTTTTAATATGGCTGATCCGGATTTTCGCTGGATTGGCAATGAAGATGGGATTGCGCCGATTTCGAGCTTTAACGTGGTTAATCATGTTGAGGTTTCTATTTATGATAAGGAAACAACCACGCTCACAGAATCTCGTTGGTTACCGGCGGAATGTGATGTTCAGATGCGGTCTAACTGGTTCTACAGTGATCAGGACGAAGATACCATAAAGAGCTTGAAAGAATTGATGGGAATTTATTATCATTCGGTCGGTCGTGGTACAAATTTGCTATTAAATATCGGTCCGAATCGTGAAGGAGTTTTACCTGCAAAAGATACAGAAAGATTGCTCGAATTTGGAGAAGAAATCAGAAAGCAATTTGATCATCCGATTCTGTCAGAAAAGAATTTTAAGCGTCAAGATGATAAATGGATATATCAAACTAATAACCCAAAATTCATTGAACGAATTGTTATTCAGGAAGATCTGACAGAAGGAGAAAACATCATTCATTTTAAGGTGAATATCATAACAGCCAAAACACGACATCACGTGTTGATACATGAGGGAAGAAATATTGGCAATAAAATCATTATTCCTATTCCGCCTGTAAAGGTTAGTGGCTTGGTAATTGAGGTTGTCGAACGTATTGGGCATCCACAGATTCATAAAATAGCAGTTTACTAATTTTATACATCATGCAGCAAGCTTTACAAATTTAATGAATAAGGAATAGATATTTGAGACATAATCAGTTCGCCTTGTGTGGGCTTATATGGATCTTTGCCCCCATGGTAATGCATCGCACACAGAAAAAGCGCCCTGCTTTTCCAAGGAGTCTGTGTATATTCCTTGAGCTGATACATGTTATTGTTTGTCATCTCAACGGATAATTTAATTTTACCAGTGCGTACTATTTTTATATCTATAAAGCGGAATAAAACTACGGAAACTATTAAGGGACCAGCCGTGTACGCAACCGACAAAGAAAGTGAACTTCTTCTTAGTCGGTTGCGACCGGCCCGTGGAACGCGGAGTAGATTGATGGAGCGACGAAGTTAATCAAATAAAAGGGAAAAAATTAGTAAATCTACTCCATCACTTACGGAGGTGATCCTTATAAAAATCAACTAGGATTTGCTTTCCCAGGCGTGTAGAGATACTACCAGTACCCCTCATTTCAACAAATTCACAATAAAAAATAGCCATGTTTATCCTTTCGTGATAAACATGGCTGTGTGACTGGTTAAGTCCCAGTCTTTTTTTCACTTAATTTTCTGTGAAGCGTTTGTAGGCTTTTTCTTGTACTTCCATGTATTCATCTAGCCCGATGTTTTTAACCGTTTCAACATATTTATCCCATTCATCGAGTGATTCGCTTCCTGAGATAAATTTATCGCGCATTTCATTCACGTATTTCTCCAAATCGGCACCGGAAGAAGTCATGATTCTGATTTCTTCATCCGTGTACGTGAAGGATGGCCATACCTCTTCTACAAAATAAGGTTCTAATTTTTTAGCTGCCTCCTTGGAAGAAGGTGCGCCTTCTGCACCTTTAAAATAATCTTCCTTTAAAATGCCTGGATATTGCCCTCCTGGCCAAGTTAGATATTGTGCAACTGCCTGGTCCAGCGATAATTCCGGATTATTAGCAATTTCATCTATATATTCATATTCTCCATCTTCCGTTACTTCATATGTTTCGCCTTCGAAGCCCATGAAGAACATTCTTGCACCTTCATCACTATAGAAATAGTCCATCCATCTTACTGTTGCTGCTGGATGTTCATTTGCACTTGTAATGACAAAACCAGTGATACTAGATGGAAAACCAATTCCACTAAACGCTTTTTCACCATGTGGACCTTCTAATGCATTTCCACCAGTGTAATTCTTTCCTATATCACCACTAAAGAGTTCCTCAGGACTATGGTTATAGACACTACCATATACTCCCTCTGCACCATTAGCATAAAAACGATCATGCTCAAGCGTGAAGATATTTTTTTCAATTAAGCCTTCATCATATAATTTTTTCACGTATTCAAGCATTTCTTTATAATCATCCGAAATTGGATAGAATCGTAATTGATTACGCTCTGGGTCCATATCGATGAATTGATGGGTTTGCCCACGGTTTCCAACTCCAAATGAGCCCTTTAACCATGTCAATATACCGCCAATCGATTGTGAACCAAGTGGAATGGCATTGTTGTTGCCGGGATCCTTTTCTTTAACAGCTTTTAAATATTCATAGAGTTCTTCTGTTGTTTCAGGGTTATCCATTCCAAGCTCATCTAGCCAATCCTGTCTAATCCAAGGTCCTTCACTAATTTGCAATGCAGTGAAATCCGGATCTGAAATGAGCGGGAAAGAGTAGATGTTTCCATCTGGAAATGTTATTGCTTTTTTAATCTCCGGATTTTCATCTAATATCTTTTTAAAGTTTGGCGCATATTTATCAATTAAATCGTTTAAAGGAATAAACATGCCTTGTTCACCATATTTTAAAATGTCTGTTACTGGTATAACTGCACTATGGTATGCATCAGGCAGGTTATTGCTGGATAGCGATAGATTTCGTTGCTCTGTCAAACCTTCCCATGGTACCATTTTCCACTTCACATCTATATTTGTCATTTCTTCATATTTATTAAAGACTAAAACATCGTTCCAATCATCAGCGGTAGCTGGTGCCTTTCCGGCAAAAAAGTTTAGTTCGATTTCTTCGTCAACAATTGGCATTCCGGTTTCATTTACATTATCCAGATCTTCTTTTTCAATATTTTTTGTTGCTTCATCCCCCTTACCGCTACAAGCACCGAGTAGTAAGATGGAACAAAGTATGAACAATGATATGGAAAAAGCTTTAAATCTCATTTGTACACCCCTAATTCTGTAATATTTAATATCTAGTTGTAAATGTAAATAATGGTGTCCATGTGATTCCATAGACTAGGATTCTAGTGTTAATCACTTTCCCCCCTTCTATATAAATTTACCTATTTATCTTAAAATTAATAGATTGCGGCATTGGTGTTACATAGAATATTTTTTTATATTTTTATATAAAGCCTTATAGCTACCCATTGACTATACAATAAGTGAATTAATGTATAGTGCTGCATATAAAAAGCTTGAATGCTTCATACAGATACGATTATATGTGAAAACGCTTTATAACCGCGATTATGAAAAGAGGTTGGACAACACTATAATTATCAGTTGAAAAAACGAACTGCAAGATGAATACGAATTAACTTAGAAACAGAATGGAGCTTTTTCTACTTGTGATAACCCGCTTTTTGAAGCGATCTTTCATGATGGTAGCTGCGATGATACGGAATCAAGCAGCTACCATCTAATAATATCGTATCGCCTTCTAGCACATCGATTGTATACGGTCGATGAATTAAGAGGGATCAAAGATAGCAATGTTCGTTATTTGATAGATAAAAATAGTGTTGTTCCAGCCTCCTTTTGGTTTAAAAAAAGAATTGATTCTTCTTAGTTTTCACTATATCGGTCATAAGCGTTTTGCTGTACTTCCATATAATCTTCGAGTCCCATAGCATTGATTTCTTTTACGTAGTCATCCCATTTTGAAAAAGGAATTTCCCCTACAATAAATTTATCGCGCATTTCTTGAACATATTTTTCAATATCTGAACCGGCAGATGAGAGAATACGGTTTTCATCTTCCGTATAGGTAAAGGATGGCCATGACACATCTGATAAATAAGGTTCCAATTTTTTAGTAGCCTCCAAGGAAGCCTCTGATGTTTCTGACCCCATAAAATAGTCCTGACGCATAATTCCTGGTGGCCATAGCCCAACCCAGGCTAATCGCTTTCTTAATTCTTCATCCAGGGTCAGTCCATCCGGGCTATTTGTAATTTCGTCAACATATTCAAAACCATCTTCAGTTTCTTCATATGTTTCACCTTCAACACCCATATACTGGAATCTTGAGCCCTCTTCTGTATAGAAATAGTCCTGCCATTTAACAATTGCTGCAGGGTTTTCAGCATTACTTGTGATAACGAGACCATCTATTCTTCCAACAGCATTACTCTTACTGTAAAATTGATAGCCTTTAGGACCTTTTAGTGGAACACCACCTACATAGAGTCCTGTTTTTGTTCCAAATGTATCATCTGGGCTATAGAAAACGGTGCTACCATACATCCCATTCGCACCATTCGCCAGAAATTGGTCATTCTCTATTGTAAAGATATTTTGATTGATTAACTTCTCATCATATAGCTTGTGAACGTATTCTAACATTTCTTTATAGTCATCTGAAGTGGGAATGAAGCGCAGGTCATCTTTTTCTGGATCAAGGTCGATATATGGATGACCTTGGGCATTTAACCCAAATGATCCTCTAAGCCAGCGAATTAATTCTGAAATGTTTCTACCACCATACGGTACTGCTTCAATATTCTTATCACCAGGGTTGTCCTCTTTAACCGCCTTTAGATAGTCGTAATACTCTTCAGTTGTTTCCGGCATTTCCATATTTAATTCATCCAACCATTCTTGATTATACCAAGGTCTTGCTCCTACAAGTAAGGACAGGAATTCCGGGTCTTGAATGGTAGGCAATGCATATATATTGCCATCTGGGAATGTAATTGCCTTTCGTACCTCTGGATATTCATCCAAGACTTGTTGCAGATTTGGTGCGTATTTCTCAATTAAATCATTTAATGGAATGAACGAACCTTGTTTTCCATATTTAAATAAGTCAAGATTCTTTAGACCGGCCGCATAAAAAGCATCTGGTAAATCCTTATTTGCTAATCTTAAATTTCTTTTTTCTTCCAATGTAGAATCAGGTACTTGCTCCCATTCCACTTTAACATTGGTCATTTTTTCATATTCATTCCAAATAAATAAATCATTCCAATCCCCTTGATTAGGGTTGGATGCAGAAAACATAGATATTGTAATAGGCTCTTTAACGACTGGGAATTGTTTATCTGTAAGATTATCTAAATCTTCTTTTTCAACATTTGAATTCCCTTCGTCTGTTTTGCCTCCACTACATGCTGCAAGCAACAGAATTAGTATGAGTACTGAAAACAGATACACTTTTTTCATCGACTGATTGACACTCCTCTTTTTTATCTTTCCTTTGCCTGAACCAGTTTATCCTCGACATGTCTCACTGTATATTTGTTAGGAGTTTAAGGAAAATTAAGTTAACTTATGAAGGAGTGGGTGAACCAATGCCTATCATGGATTGAGTTCGTCCTTCAACAAACTGTTTTCACTCTATTTATATCCTTTCAAACCGTTATACAGTTAGGAATACAATTATGAACCACATTCACCTCCTTTTAACAATGATTAATAAATTATTTATTAAATAAATTACTAAAATCATTCTAGCATGTGAAAGTTCATGTGTAAATAACGGATGATAGAAAACAGGTAATTATTAAAATATTTACAATACGGTAGAGAAAGGTTTAAGATGAGGTCCATCGCTTTCATTTTTATTTGCATTGTCTAGCATTTGTGTAAAGAAATGATGATATATTATTCGTAAGATGGATAGGGACAGAACCATAAAGAACATATAATTTACAAATTTTGGATTAAAATATCACAAAAGTAAGTTAATTTTAAAAAGTTGTGATATAATTGACGAAAAGTGTTTTTTAATAGGGGGGGTTCTATGAAACGTGGAACATTTCAATTAATGAAATCAGTTAATAAATCCTTAGTTTTAAATAAAATACGTACCAACCAGCCAATTTCTCGTGCACAAATAGCTAAAGATACAAAACTTACACCACCCACGGTAAGCAGTATCGTTAGAGAATTATTGGCAGAGGATTTGGTTGTAGAAAGCAGTCTTGGAGAATCCCAAGGTGGTCGCAAACCAACCATGCTGTTAATTAACCAGGATGCCTTATGTGTGATTGGAGTGGATGCTGGTGCAGATTGGATAAAATGTTTTGTAAGTAATTTGTCCGGTAAAATTGTGGCAAGGGTAGAGCCAAAATCAATTAAGCGGCCAATTACGGAAGCAGATTTTCTAGCAGATTTAATCGAAGTAATTCATTCCGCCCTGGATTCATTGTCTAAACCAGATAAAGTGATGGGAATCGGTGTAGCGATGCACGGGGTAGTAGACGTAGAAAATGGATTATCATTAGTTGCACCAAACCTGGGGCTTCGTGATATCCCTATCATGGAAGCGCTTGAAAAAGAGTTTGAAATGATAGTGAAGGTTGAAAATGATGTACGAGCTATGGCACTTGGTGAATCTTGGCTTAATCAATTGGACCATATTGGCAGTATGTTAATGGTTAATATGGGCAGCGGTGTCGGTGCAGGACTTGTAATTGATGGTAAGTTATATCATGGTGCCGCGGATCTGGCTGGTGAGGTTGGTCATATGACCATCGATCTGAACGGAGATGTTTGTACATGTGGAAATAAAGGATGTTTTCAAACCTTTGCTAGTGGAGATGCCATCGTAAAACAAGCGAAGTCATTTATTAAACAAGCGTTGCAACAGGGAAACCAAATAGATCCGTCCCGTTATTCAGCTGTCCAGTTGACAGAGGATTTACAGGCTCTTATTCAACAGAATGCTGAGGATTATCAGCAGTTTTTGGATGCGGATATTACCTTTGAAGACATACATAACAAAGCAATAAAAGGCGATGAAATCTGTGTTCATCTTTTACGAAAAATAGGAGAAATTATTGGAATTGCATTAACCAATTTGGTGCATGTTATTAATCCAGATTTGATTGTGTTGGGGGGAAGTGTGTCCAAAGCGAAAGCATTTATATTGCCTGTGATTACGGAAATGATACAGCAACGAGGATTGACAAAGGAGGCAAAGCAAACCAAAATTGCAGTAACTGCTTTTGGTGATGATGCGACACTAATGGGTGCTGTTTCCTTATTATTAGTAGAGTTGTTTGAAACGGTTTAATTTTAGGTATCATAATCCCGAAGGAAAACTGAGGAAAGAGTATTTTCTTTTGGGATTATCCTAATAAATTATAGCTAACTATGCATTGGATTTTATTTAATTCTTTTAAAATATTGTATTGTCAGTTTATATTCTATATAATATTAATTAAGTTAACTTACTCCATAAAAGAGTACTACAATAATGCTTTATGATGGGACAGGAGGACGAAAGGACATGTTTGTTGAAGATTTAAAGGACTTGGATATGCTTCACCGGAACCGAATGGAGAGCAGGTCTTATTTTTTTCCCTTTCAAGATAAAAAGAAAGCGTTATCTTACAATCAAAATGTATCATCAAGATTTCGGTCATTAAATGGTGTATGGCGGTTTAAATATACAGATAATCCGCATGAAGCGCCGGCAATCAATCAAATTAGCGAGGAAAACACGACGCATTGGGATACTATACAAGTTCCCCACCATTGGCAATTACAGGGATATGATTATCCGCATTATACAAATGTAGATTTTCCATTTCCTGTTGATCCGCCACATGTGCCAACTGAAAATCCAACGGGCTCCTATCACCGTGAATTTACAATTCCTAAGAATTGGACAGGAGATGAGATTTATTTACGATTTGAAGGCGTTGATAATTGCTTCCACGTTTGGGTAAATGGGGAAGAGGTTGGTTATAGTGAGGGTAGTCGCTTGCCTTCGGAGTTTCATATTACCAAGTATTTACGGAAAGGAAAAAACACGCTTGATGTTCGGGTTTACAAGTGGTCTGTGTCTAGTTATATGGAAGACCAGGATATGTGGTGGCTAAGTGGTATTTTCCGTGATGTATATTTACTTGCACGTCCATCTGTACATATTCGTGATACTTTTATTCGCACTTACTTAGATGATGACTATCGTGATGCAAGGTTAAATATGCAAGTAGATCTTGCGGAAACTTGCGGCGAACAAAACACTGCATCCATTTTGGAATATCAATTGCTGGATGCGTTTAACGAGGAAGTTGTTTCTGAAGAAATAAATGTATCAGCAGGGACATCTCAACTAAATATCGATGTGAAAATAAACGAGCCAAATAAATGGTCTGCAGAGAACCCATATTTATACCATTTATTAATCATATTGAAAAATGATCGACATGAAGTGTTAGAAGTCGTTCCACAGCGGGTTGGTTTTCGTAAAGTTGAAGTTAAAGATGGTCTTTTCCTAGTTAATGGCGTAGCAGTAAAATTCAAAGGCGTAAACCGGCATGATAATCATCCGGATTTAGGACGTGCAGTGCGTCGGGAACACATGGAAAGAGATATTATTTTAATGAAACAGAGTAATGTCAACGCTGTCCGTTGTGCACATTATCCAAATGACTCACAATTTTATGATCTATGTGACGAATATGGTTTGTATGTCATAGATGAGGCGGATTTAGAAACGCATGGTTTTGAAGTTACCGGGAATATTCATGAATTAAGTAATGATCCCGCCTGGGAAAAAGCCTATGTTGATCGGATGGAAAGAATGGTAGAACGCAGTAAAAATCATCCATCCATTGTAATGTGGTCACTCGGTAATGAATCAGGCTATGGCTGTAATCATGATGCGATGCATAGATGGGCACATGAACGGGATGATACCCGAATTGTCCATTATGAAGGAGAGTGCCGAACCATTCCCTATTGGGAAGATGATTCCATAGATGAGCCAGTATCATCTGATATCTTTTCATCCATGTATACCCCGATAGACAGATTAATCAAGCTTGGCCAACGCACAGACTACAGTCGCCCGCATATTATTTGTGAGTACGCACATGCAATGGGGAATGGACCTGGCTCTTTCAAGGAGTATTGGGAAACCTTTTATCAATATGATCGATTACAAGGTGGATTTGTTTGGGAATGGGCTGATCATGGAATTCGCTCCCGCACAAAAGAAGGAGAAGAATTTTTTGCGTATGGTGGTGACTTTGGAGATCAGCCGAATGATTATAACTTTGTCATTGATGGGTTGGTTATGCCAGATAGAACTCCATCACCAGGTTATTATGAACATAAAAAGGTGATTGAGCCAATTAATGTGGAGATTGAGAGTATAGAAAAGAAGCAATTTCGCTTGCATAATCGGTATGATTTTCTGGATTTGTCTCACCTGCACGCAACGTGGAGTGTAGAGGCGGCTGGCGATGTCATTCAACAGGGCACCTTAGCAGTTTCTAATGTGGAAGCTCGTTCGACAAAGTCAATTACAATTCCTTACACCATACCAGCAGCACGGAAATCAGAAACGGAATATGTATTGAATGTGCGATTTACGCTTGCAGTTGATACAAATTGGGCACAAGCAGGTCATGAAATAGCATGGTCGCAATTTATCCTGACTGAACAACCTGAAGTAACAGAACCTGCAGCAAATGATTTGGATATAAACCCATTACACGTTCACGTGATAAATCATACCCTCCAAATTGAGGGAAGTAATTTTTCAGTAGACTTCAATAGGATTACCGGGGAAATGTCATCATGGGTTACAGATGGCATGCAGCAAATCAAAACAGGTCCGAGGCTGCAATTCTGGCGTGCAATGACCAATAATGACCATCGTTCCGAACATATGTGGAAGAAATACCGTGTACATGAACTTCAGCAAAGAACAGATGATGTAACATGGGAATTAAACGATTCTAATACGAAGGTAACGGTTCGTGTTGCACAGCGTATTGCACCACCTGTTCTAGCATGGGGGATTCATGTAGCGCTTGAATACAGTATCTATGGGAATGGACATATTTTCGTAGAGGTTTCTGGGAACCCTGAAGGAAATGTCCCGCGCACATTGCCGCGTATTGGATTGGAAATGACCATTCCTACAGAAACAGATGAAGTGAGCTGGTATGGTCGCGGACCTGGTGAAGCTTATGCAGATACGAAAGAAGCGGCACGTATCGGATTATACCGAAAATCTGTTGCAGATATGATGACAAATTATATATACCCTCAAGAAAACGGTAATCGTATCGATGTAAGATGGGCTTCCTTTACGAACCGTTCCGGAATGGGATATAAGGTAATAGGGCAACAGGATTTTAACTTTAGTGCCCACAGATATTCGGTTGCGGATATAGACATGGCCCAGCACACGTATGATCTGGAAGCGCGGGATGATATATATGTTCATCTTGATTATCAACAGCATGGAATTGGAAGTGCGAGCTGTGGTCCAGACGTATTACCGGAATATGAATTATTAACAGAGGCTTTCCGCTTCAAGCTATGCTTGGCCCCTTCGCAATCATAATGATATTGCGTGTGGCACGAAATGAGTTTGGTAGTGGTTTGTATATAAATTAAAAAGGAGCTGGGGTTTAAATGGCAGAACATAAACAGCCAAACGTTATATTTATCATGAGTGACGATCATGCAGCACATGCGATGAGTTGTTACGACAGCAAAATTAATGAAACACCAAATCTTGATCGAATTGCAAATGAAGGAATGCGCTTTGATAACTGCTTTTGCACCAATTCTATTTGTGCACCAAGCAGGGCAGCAATTTTAACGGGATTATACAACCATAAAAATGGGGTCAAAACATTAGGCGATAAGTTTGATAGCCGCCAGCCAACTGTCCAAAAAATGATGAAAGAAAATGGTTACCAAACGGCATTAATCGGGAAATGGCATCTTGGTAATGGAGGAAACAGTGATCCAACTGGTTTTGACTATTGGAATGTGTTCCCGAATCAAGGTGAATATCACGATCCAGTAATGTATGACATGGGTGTAGAAAAGGTATTTAAAGGATATGCAACAGATATCGTTACAGATCTTTCCCTCAATTGGATGAAAAGTCGTGATAAAGACAAGCCATTTATGCTGATGTGCCATCATAAGGCACCACATCGTCCGTGGGATCCCGACGAGAAGCATATGCATCTGTATGAGGATGTTGATATTCCAGAACCTCCTACGTTCCATGATGATTACAGCAATAGAGCAGAAGCTGCAAAGGAAGCCAAGATGCGTATTGACCGAGACTTACGTGAGCGGGATGTAAAAGCAAAGCCACCTGAAGGATTATCTGCTGGGGAGCTAAAAAGCTGGTACTATCAGCGTTATATTAAGGATTATTTGCGCTGTGTAGCTTCAATTGATGATAATGTTGGCCGTATTTTAGACTACTTAGATGAAGAAGGGCTAGCAGAGGATACTATTATTGTTTATACATCTGATCAAGGATTTTTCCTCGGCGACCATGGTTGGTATGATAAACGTTTTATGTATGAGGAATCCTTAAGAATGCCATTTGTAATCCGCTATCCGAAAGCAATTAAAGCCGGATCGGTTACGAAGGATTTTGCATTAAATGTAGATTTCCCTGAAACATTCCTTGATTATGCTGGTATTGATATTCCAGATCATATGCAAGGCAGAAGCCTACGTCCAGTATTGGAGAACAATACGCCGGATGATTGGCAGACGTCCATGTACTATCGATATTGGGAGCATTTAAGTATCGAGCATCGTGTAGGAGCCCACTATGGCTTGCGTACACATGATTATAAATTGATTTACTATTACGGCGAAGCACTAGGCTCAGCAGATTCAATGGATGAACCAAGAACACCGGAATGGGAGCTATTTGATTTAAATAAAGACCCATATGAACTAAATAATGTTTATCATGATCCTGCTTATCAAGAAACTGTCACAACATTAAAGGAAGAGTTATACCGTCTAAAGGATCAAGTAGAGGATTATGAATAATAATAATGATTACGTTGGAAGAGGGGGAAGCCCCTTTTCCTCCAACGTAATTCCTCAATGGGGTAAAGTTGCTATATTTCACAATAGAAAACTTTCAAAAAATATTGACTTGAAAAAAATCGTCTGCTATAATGAAAACGCTTTTACAATTAGTTAATTAATCTAATTAAAAAGGATTAAATGAGAAAGGAGCAAATAAGACTAGGGTTTTTAACCATATAACATGAATAGTAATAGGGGGAAAATAGATGAAAAAGGCTAAGCGTTTACTTTTTGTATTTTTAATCGTTTTGATGGTTGGATTTTTAGCCGCTTGTGGTGGTAAAGGTAAAGAAAATGAGGATGGCATGGATGAAGAAGCGTTGGAAAATCTGAATGAAAAAGATCTTCCAATTGTCAAAGATGAAATTACATTGAAGTTTTTTACTGCAAAATCGGATATCAGCTCGAAGATAGATTGGAATAAACTGCCTGTTTGGGATAAGTACAAAGAGATGACTAATATCAATGTAGATTGGTCTGAGCAGGTGCATATGGATAGTTTAGCCGAAAAAAGAAACCTCGCACTAGGAGGTGGAAACATTCCTGATGCATTTTTTGCAGCGGATATCTCAAATACAGACTTATTTAAGTATGGGGAGCAAGGCACATTTATTAAACTAAATGATTTAATTGATAAATATGCCCCTAATCTGAAAAAAATTATGGAAGAGGATCCTAACATTAAAAAAGGGATGACTTTTCCAGACGGAAATATTTATTCAATGCCAGGTCTAAGGGATAATGATTTCTTATCCATTCGAATTGGTGCTCGTCCTTGGATTGATGAAACATGGTTAGAGAAGCTAGATATGGATATGCCTGAGACTACAGATGAGTTTTATGAATTTTTAAAAGCAGTTCAAGAATCAGACAGTGGCGTTGTACCATATAGCGGTGTAAATATTAATGATCTTATTTCATGGGTACGTGGCTCCTTCGGTTTAAATAATACAGGTGCAGATATGATTGATTTGGATCCAGATAGCGATGATTTGAGATTTGTTGCCGCATCTGACGAATATCGTCAAATGCTGGAGTATGTACACAAGCTGTATGACGAAAAACTAATTGAACAGAATATCTTTTCTATCGAGTGGGGTCAATATATGGCCAATGCTGGAGAAGGTAAATATGCAAGTACAGTATTCTATGATCCATCCTTAACCTTTAAAGGGGACAACTTTGTAAGTGCTTCCGCGTTAAAAGGGCCGAATGGCGATCAAATGTATACAGGTGTAATACCGCCTCTATTTAACAACGGACAGTTCGTTATTACGGATAAAAACCCAAATCCAGCAGCAACAGTGAGATGGATGGATTATTTCTACGGGGATGAAGGCGCGAGACTTATGTATATGGGGATTGAAGGTGAATCCTATACAGAGGAAAATGGTGAATTTAAATATGTAGATGAAATTGAAAATGCAGAGCATAGAGAGCAAGCGATGTCAGAATATGTACCTTGGGTCGGAGTAAACCCTCCAGGACTTGTGAAAAAGGATTACTTTACAGGATCCGAGGCTTCTGAAGCATCTCTAGAAGCAGCAGCAAAAATTGAACCTTATATTCCTGAAGAACTTTGGTCTAAGTTTACGTATACGAAAGATGAAAATAGATTTATGAATGCGACTGGAACCGACATTGAAAAGTATGTAAATGAAATGCGTGATAAATTTATTTCGGGCGATGAGTCGCTAGATGATACAAACTGGGAGCGTTACTTGAAGAATCTAAAGGATATGGGGTTAGAAGAATATATGGACGTACAAACAGAAGCATATAAACGATATAGCAGTAATTAATTCGCTGATCCCCCCTAACGCAGGGGGGATTTTGATTATTTATTCTCTTATTTGAATAATGAAAAAAGTAAAAGGGTGATCATATTGTCAACAAAGAATACACAACAATACATCAATACACTAAAAGAAATGGACCAGCTTTTTTATGATGCGGATTCCATGACGCTGGTATTGCCAGCTATTCGTGATGGGGAGGTAGTAGTTGCCGGAAGTAATGCATTGTCTATTATTGATTTAAATGGAAAGATATATATGCCATTACAAGATAAAACGGTAAAGGTTACCTTGAAGCTGACAAAAGAGGATTCTGAGGAAACGCAGGAATTTCATGTTTCCGTTACGGGGAAGTATTCAGATACCGGTGCAAATCCAAAACCAGCTGTTATTCCGGCCTTAGCGGAATGGTACGGTTTAAAAGGAAAGATGAAAATCACTGACGACACCGTTGTAGTGGTAAAAGATGAACGATTCACCGACGCGGCCGGTATGCTCATCCAGGATTTGCAAGCGATTGGGATTGAACTGGTAATGGGGCCGGATGACAAGCAGAAGCAAGCGATTGTATTTGCTTATGACGATCAGCAAGGCTATCAAAAGGAGGGCTATGGTCTTACGATTGAGAACAATCAAATTGTCATTCATGCTGCGGATCATGTGGGCGCTTTTTATGCGACAAGAACACTTCATCAAATGTTAAAGAACAACAAAGATCATCTGGTGGACAATGGATACGCACGAGATTATCCAAAATATCGAATTCGCGGATTCATGCTGGATGTAGGCCGTAAATTTACTAGCTTGAAGGGCCTCTACGACCTTATGCGGGCTATGAGCTATTATAAAATGAATGATTTTCAAATTCATTTAAATGATAATGCCATTTTCTTAGAGCATTTTAAAGATGCTTCCGAAGCTTTGAAGCATGCTTATACAGGCTTTCGACTGGAATCGGATTTACAAGGAAATGGGTACACGCTAACCTCCACGGATGCTTTTTATACAAAGGATGAATTTAGAACATTTATTGCCGATGCTAAAAAATATGGCGTAACCATTGTGCCGGAATTCGATACACCTGGGCATGCGATGTCCTTTGTGAAAATCAGACCAGACCTCATGTACCCTGGAAGTATTGTCAATGATAAGATTGACCAAGAACGTGCTGCGATGCTTGATTTAGGTAATAAAGAGACATTGCCGTTCATCCAATCAATGTATAATGAATATTTGGATGGTGATGACCCTGTTATAGGTGATGTTCCAGTTCATATCGGAAGTGATGAATACTACGGAGAGGCGGAGGTTTATCGTAAATATGTCGATGAGCTGCTTCGGTTTATTAGGGATGATAAAAAACGGACAGCAAGGGTGTGGGGAAGCCTTTCTATTAAAAAAGGAGACACACCGATTACCGCAAAAGGCATTCAAATGGATGTATGGAATACAAATTGGGCCGAACCTCAAGACATGCTGGAACAAGGATTTGACATCATTCACATCGAGGATCATCAGGTGTATATGGTTCCGGGAGCTGATTATTATCAGGATTATCTGGATACGAAAAAACTGTTCACAGCGTATGAGCCAAATAAATTTAACAATGGGACGGTCATTGATGAATCACATCCACAACTGCTGGGGGCAGGCTTTGCATTATGGAATGATCAGATAGATGCGCTTGAAAATGGCATTACCAGCTATGATATGTTTGATCGAATATTGGATGCCTTGCCTATTTTGGCACAAAAAATATGGGGCACTAAGATGACGCTAACCTATGATGCGTTTCGAAAGCTAAGTAAAGCCTTGGAGCATATGCCGCAAACCAATTTACGTTATACCGTACCATCAGTAACTCAAACGATTGTCGCATATGATTTTTCCAAAGGGACAAAGGATGATAGCGGCAATTTATATCATGTGAAAAAGGAGTTTAATGCAAGCTTGGAGGATGGTGTGAGATTTAATGGCATCGATAGCTATTTGGAAACACCGTTAACATCTGTCGGTCCTAATGTAACGCTGGAAGTGGAGCTCGTATTAGACCAAGTTGACACACAGCAAATATTATTAGAGGCAGATAATGGTGGCACGATTCATGTTGTAAATGAACAAGGAAAGATTGGCTACACGTATGAAAATAATACGTATACCTTTGATTATCAAATGGTTCCTTTACAGAAGACGAAGCTTACATTTATCACCAGCTTACATCAAACAAGACTATTGGTAGATGGTAAGGAAGTACCAGTAACACAGGAAACGGCCAAGCCATTCCAAACATTCCCGCTCCCTGTTCAACGAATTGGTGGGATGCATCAAACAATCGATGGTGTTGTGAAAACGTTCAAGCTATTTAAATCTTTGTAACATAAAGTTTTTATTGAGATTTGAACCATTGCCTGATACGATAGTTAAGCGTAAAATTGGACGTGGAGGTGTGAACGGATGACAGATGAGAAAAAGAAAAGCTGTTGTGCAGCAGGTAGATCAGAAGTAACGCAACCGACAACGAATGCTGCAGCGATAACCAAGCGTCAAACCAATTCAAACGTTCAGCCAATAGAACATGAAATGGTATATATACCAGGTGGTAGTTACTTGATGGGCACCAATTATAAACAAGGCTTTCCAGCAGATGGGGAAGGACCGATACATAAAGTAGAGGTGAAGCCATTTTATATAGATGTTCATACAGTAACTAATAAACAATTTCAAACTTTTATTGACGCAACTGGATATGTTACAGAAGCGGAGCGGTTTGGTTGGTCATTTGTATTTCATCTGCTCGTAAGTCCTGAAACGAAGAAAAAAGTAGTTCAACGGGTACAACAAACCCCATGGTGGTTTGTCGTGGAAGGCGCTTATTGGAAGCAACCGGAAGGACCGGATTCAAGTATTGAAAATCGCCTGGATCACCCGGTTGTTCATGTCTCGTGGAATGATGCACTAGCCTATTGTGAATGGGCCGGAAAAAGATTGCCAACAGAAGCAGAATGGGAATTTGCAGCACGAGGTGGACTGGAGCAAAAGATGTATCCATGGGGAGATGAATTGACTCCAGATGGTGAACATTACTGCAATATTTGGCAAGGGACATTTCCGAATGAAAATACGGCAGAAGATGGCTTTATTGGCACAGCACCAGCCAAAAGTTTTCCTGAAAACGGATTTGGACTGTATAATGTGGCGGGAAATGTGTGGGAATGGTGTTCGGATTGGTTCGCAACGAATATTCATAAGCGTGGAGGCAAGCAAAATCCGCAAGGCCCAGACACAGGCAAGTCACGCGTGATGCGGGGCGGATCTTATTTATGCCACTATTCTTATTGTAATCGTTATCGTGTAGCAGCAAGAACATCCAATACTCCTGATAGTTCTACGGGGAATATTGGCTTTCGCTGTGTAAGAGATCCAGAATAAATGTAAAGACGAGTTAGGTAAATACTAGAATCAAATGAGGCATGTAATTCATGTATCGAATTGCTCCTTGTTTGATTCTTTTTTTATGGGAAGCTCTATATTTTAAATCAATTATTCGTCCTATTTTTCATAGATAGGAAAAAAGTCACAAATTTATCATAGAATGGCTTGATAAAAACGGTTGTTTTGGCTTAAAATGGAGTAGATTAACAGAAGCGGTTGTCGAAGTATGGGGAAAATGAGAGACATTCCATGTTTTTTGGTAATCATGCGTAAGTCGGGAAACATGGAAGAAGATGGGAGAATAGAAATGTCTAGGAAAACGTCAAGAAAAAAAGGCCGCAAAAAGTGGCTATGGATTGTACTGGGGATCATATTGGTATTTGTGCTGGCAGTGGGGGGATATGCATATTCCATCTATCATAATACGAAAACAACCTTGAATGAGAAAATGCATGAACCAGTAAATTCAATTGATATTGAAGTTACTAAGAAAAAAGTCAAAGATGCGCAGTCATTGAATATTTTACTATTGGGTGTCGATGCGCGCGGTAATGATAGGGGGAGATCAGATGCCCTCATGGTACTGACATTGAATCCGAAGCTGGAAACGATGCAATTAATTAGTATTCCGCGTGATACCCGAACAGAAATTGTAGGTAAAGGAATTCAGGATAAAATCAACCATGCTTATGCTTTTGGTGGAACCGAAATGGCCATTGAAACGGTAGAAAACTTGTTGGATATCGAGCTGGATTATTATGTTCGTATGAATATGGAAGGCTTTCAGGAGCTTGTAGACCAGCTAGGTACGATTACCGTCTACAATGATATTGCTTGGAGCGACGGCAAATATGACTTCGGTTTTGGGCCGACAGAGATGGACGGCGATAAGACGTTAGCATTTGTGCGCATGCGTAAGCAGGACCCGAGTGGTGACTTCGGTAGAACGAAGCGTCAGCGTCAGGTTATTCAAGGAATTGTAAATAAAGGTGCCTCTGTTGGTTCTGTAACGAAGATTAACGGATTAATCGATGTGCTTGGAAATAATATGGCAACTAATTTAGACTTTGAAGACATGAAAAAACTGATTAAAGATTATAAAGGTGCTAGAAAGAACTTTGTCGATTATCAGTTAAAAGGAACTGGTACGAAAATCGATGGCATCTATTATATGCAAGTGGACGATACGGAATTGCAAAAAGTCCGCGACATGATTAAAGAAATGGAATCTTAATACTGATAAATGGTGAGGCTGTGCATAACTAGTCTTTTACCATGAAAAAACGGTCAAGTTTATCCCGAATAGATAATCATGATCGTTTTTTTAAATAAATTTGTTGAGGTGATGGGAGCTGGCAGTATATTTTCTTTAATTTACTGCCAATTAGGCAAATCCTGGTCCATTTTTATAAGGAGCACCTTCAGTTACGGCATAGGTACTTTCATTTTACCGGAGCGTGCTCTTTTCGTATGTCTATATTTTACTAAAGTGGAATAGATTTATGGAGCGACGAAGTTGAGCAAATTAAATGAACAGGAGTACCATACAATACATTTACTGAAACTCTTTTTGTTGTCCCTCACCGGTTTTTGTCCCAACACTATCTTTTTGAGTTGTAAATGCTGCATGATTATGTATAATTTGGTTTAAATAAACAAAGGGACGGGGAGCGACTTCATGTCTATCGATATAAGAAGATGCAGGTTTCAAGACTTACCAACACTTCGAAAGATTAGTATAGAAACATTTCAAAGTACTTTTGAAGATCAAAATACAACTGAAAATATGGAGGCTTATGTCAATCAAGCCTTTCATCATAACCAATTGGAAAAAGAATTATCCAATCCCCATTCACAATTCTATTTTATCTATTTTCATCGTGAAATTGCCGGATATTTGAAAATCAACATAAATGAAGCGCAGTCTGAGAAAATGGGCGATTACTCACTGGAGATTGAAAGACTATATATAAGAAATACATATCATAGACGAGGGCTTGGTAAACAATTACTAGATTTTACTTATGACGTTGCAAAAGATTATCATAAAAAGAAGATTTGGCTTGGGGTTTGGGAAAAGAATGATTCTGCAATCCTATTCTATATGAGATGTGGTTTTATTCAAACAGGCGAGCACGTATTCATGATGGGAGATGAGAAACAGATGGATTTTATAATGACCAAATATCTTGAAAACGAGTGAGAGGTGGATTGTATATGTATATTCCGTCACGTTTTAAGGTCACAGATGCTGCGGAAATAGCAGGGTTTATACAAGAAAATTCCTTTGGTACAATCATTACAATAGAAGATGGTAAGCCAATTGCGACACATATACCGATGCAATTTCATCAGAAGCATGAAGCTTCCTATATTACTGGACATTTTGCTATTGCCAATCCACAATGGAAAACAATGAAGAACGGGAAGGAAAAGGTACTTGTTATTTTTCAAGGTCCACACGCTTATATTTCCTCAACATGGTATCAGCATGAAAATGTGCCGACCTGGAATTATCAAGCCATTCATGTTTATGGCATGCCCCGAATTTTAAATGACCAGGAGCTTGAAGAAGATCTAACAGCATTACTTGAAAAATATGAGCGACACCGAAGCCCAGCAGTATTATGGGAAAACATGTCTTCAGAAACTAAAAAGCAAATCAAAGGTATTGTTGGATTTGAAATCAAGATAGAAGAAATTCAAGCTGCTTATAAATTAAGTCAAAATCGAAACGAGGTAGATTATCAACAGATCATCCAGCAATTGAAACAGGAAAATAATCCAAACGCAGCGCAAATTGCACAACAAATGGAAAAGAAGAAGAATGATAGAAGGTAGGCCATCAATTATCACAGATTCACTGGCTGTAAGACAAGAAGTGTAAGTGGGGTTCAACAGCCAGTAAAGGCTTGATTGGTTCAACTAACAATCAGTGGGGGAAGTGCAAAACCTCCACTAATTGAAGTTTCACCCTATGTTATGGTTAATTTGGAATAAGTGAAAATGGTTTTGATAGAAATGATTATATAATAAATGGAGGCTTGGGGGATTTGCAACAGATTGATTTTGTCATTTTTGATATGGATGGTTTACTGTTTGATACGGAACGAATTGGTTTTCGGGCGATGGAGAAGTCCATGGTACAAATAGGTATGCCATTCACATTGGATACATATAAGCTGTTAATTGGAGCAGGAAAAAATGAAGATGAACGGATTATGCAGGAAGTTTATGGGCCGGAATTTTCCATGAAGCGTATTGTGGAGCATTCCCGCACAGAGCGGAATCGAATCATTGAGTCGGAAGGGATTCGTGTGATGCCTGGTGTGCAGGAATTATTGGACAAATTGGATGAGAAGGGTCTGAAACGGTGTATTGCTTCTTCCAGTTCCATCGACACGATAGCATATTATTTAGAATTGACAGATCTGAAGGAGCGTTTTGATTTTTACATTAGTGGAGATGAGGTTCCACGTGGCAAGCCTGAGCCGGATATCTTTTTGGAAGCGTGCAGACGGGGAAAAGCCGACCCAGCTTCGAGCCTTGTATTAGAGGATTCATTAAATGGACTGCGCGCAGCAAAACGTGCAGGAATCAAATGTGTGCTCATTCCAGATTTGGTTGATCCAAATGAAGAAATGAAAACGAATGCCTTTCAAATGCATCATAGTTTACTAGACTTGGTTGAACAGCTAGGTTAACAATAAGCCAATTGATTATATACACAGTATAGGTCAATTGGCTTTTAATATGTTTCATCGTCGTAGATAAAAATAAAAATACCTGGAACCCAAGCTATATGAAATAGGAAGATTACTCCTTAAAACTTTCAAACTACCTATTAATAGTATATATTTAGAATTGACTGAATCATGTGACGAAAAAGTGATTCAGGATGAATAGAATAGGGGGGGTTCCATTGCGGAAACAATTAGTAACCAAAGTATTTAGTACGGTGATGGCAGTCATGCTAATGATTGGTATGGTTTTACCAACCATGACATATGCGCAAGCGAAGGATTTGAATAAACATTCCGATGCACAGTCGCATATGCTGGATGCTGTCCAAAAACAGGAAGCTTTTCAAAAGCAGAAGCCCTATCTGCATACGGAATTACAAGGTTTAAAGGGTGATAAGCAGATAGAGGTAATCGTTCACCTTTCGGAAAATCCGGTTGCATTGGAAAAAGCCAAAAAGCTAACGAACCAGCTGCAATTCACAAGGGCAGATGAACAGCGAGCTTTGAAAAAGGTTTCTAAACAGCAGGTTACATTTCTGCAAAAGCTAAAGACAAGCAATATTCAGGCGAATAAAGGCTATAGCTTTACCCATGTATTGAATGGTGTCGCTTTATCGTTGCAGGAAAAGGATGTAGAAACGCTGTTAAATTTACCTGGTGTGATACATGTGGAACCAGATGCAGAAATGATTGCATCAGAGGTCACAAATGCTTCTCATCAACCGAAAGCTTCTATGAAAACGAGTATTTCCCATTTAGGAATCGAAGAGTTATGGGAGCAAGGGCTGGAAGGACAAGGTGTTAAGGTTGGTGTAATAGATTCCGGTATCGATTATCAGCATCCGGAGTTTGCAGATGTGTATAAGGGGGGAAGAATTATGTCGTGCATGATGGTAATTATTTAAATCCGAGAGCGGATGATGATCCGTATGAAACCTCACCGAAAGATCGTCCAGATCATATGTCGCCAGTAGATGCACGTGGCAACACCTATGAAACATCTCATGGAACACATGTGGCTGGCACCATTGCGGCAAAAGGTGACAATCCATATGGTATCAAAGGACTTGCACCAAAAGTGGACTTATATGCCTATCGTGTTCTTGGTGCGTATGGATCAGGGAATATGTCTTGGGTCGTAAAAGGAATTGAGGATGCTGTCACGGATGGAATGGATGTTATCAATCTATCTCTTGGGGCATCCAGTACCTCATCAACAACGGCTGATGCATTAGCGATTAATCATGCAATGCTTGCAGGAGTTGTGTCCGTTATCTCAAGTGGTAATTCCGGACCAGATCGGAAAACAGTTAGTTCTCCGGGGACTGCCTCCCTTGGTATAACAGTAGGGAATACAACAAATCCGGAAATCATTAAGGAAAGTGACGTAACCATCCAGGCTGGAGCGTATGATCGTACCGTTCATCTGGCATTAATGGGTTGGAAATATGGAGAAGAGCCAGAAGAAGTGTTAGCAGGTGAACTGGATGTCATCGCCATTCCTGGTGTAGGGAATCCAGACGACTTTGCAGGGCTGGATGTGAAAGGAAAGATTGCCCTCATCGCTCGCGGCGAAATTCCATTTGTAGATAAAATTGCTGCTGCCAAAGATGCTGGTGCTTTGGGAACGCTCATTCATAATGCTGAAGATGGTTCGAATGCGCCAGGGGTATCAGATGTGTACTTAGGTGATTCATTCGCATATATTCCATCCTATGATATGTCCTACACCGATGGTCAAGCATTACGCGAAGCATTAGCTGCAAATGGCGGTGAAGGAACGGTTTCATTTCATGATTTTTCGTCATCTGAAACAACAGGTGATGTGATGAATGACAGTAGCTCACGTGGGCCAAGTGATTTTAATCTGGACATTAAACCGGATGTGTCTGCACCAGGTACGAATATTATGTCATCTGTTGCAGCGTATCAAAAGGATTTCCCAGATGCGACCTATACAGAATCCTATGAGCGTTATACTGGAACAAGTATGGCAGCCCCGCATATAGCTGGTATTGCCGCATTGCTCGTTCAGAAAAATAACGATTGGTCCGCTTTTGATGTGAAAGTCGCTTTATCAAATACTGCTAAAGTTTTGGATACGAAACAATTTGATGTGTATGACCAAGGTGCTGGAAGAGTAAATCCAGTTCAGGCAGTAGCTGCGGAAGCACGTGCCTATCATGTAAAGAGCGAAGTGATCAATGGAACAGACTACTCAGGAGCAAGAGGTACCGTTTCGTTTGGAGCGCTTCAGGTATCCAACAGCGAAGAACTCGTGCATCGTGAATCGATTACAATTGAAAATTTACGAAGTGAAGCAGCTACGTATACGGTGGAAGTGGAAGTAACGGATCGTCCAACTGGAGATATGGCTGGTGTACAAGTGACTGCAGACCAAACAGAAATTCGGTTGACGGACGAAGCAAGCTTTGCACTTCAGGTGAAGGTACCTGCTGGTAAAGCGGACCGAAATGATGAAGTCCTTGGTTTTGTTCATATTAGTAATGGCACGACTGTACTTACTCTACCATTTGCGGCAGGATTGGGTGAACAAACCGTAGAAGGTATAAAATCAATGGCATTGGAAGGCTATCATATTTCGCCAAATGGTGATGGCAAGTCTGACACAACCAATGCAGTATTTGAATTTCATGATATGCAATTTATAAGTTTACTTTATTTCTGGGATGCACTTGATCCAGAAGGTGGTCTTGATGGAGACGGCACAGCTGGGGATATATGGCAAGAGGTAGGTGTTGAGGCCGGTCAACATAAGGTTGAAATATCTAACACCATTCTGGACCCAGCGGATAATTCGAAAACAAAAACCATTCCAGACGGGGTTTATACAGTAGATCTTGTTACTTTAACCTATGAATCCAATGAACTTTACGCAGAATATGATGGACCGCTTTTCATTGTATCTGAAGCACCGGAAATTACCCTGGAAAATAAAACAAAGCAGGACGGCGTGATAAGCGGCTCAGTTGCTAGTAAATATTTTGAATTTAAAGAGCCGTTGGATAGATTACATCCGAATCTTGGCTATGATCCACTTGATTATTTGGATACGAGCTATGTGTTAAATAATCTTCAAACCAATAAAAAAGAAACTGGATCACTAACCATTCAGCAAGATGGTACATTCGAATTGCCTGTTACAAAGGCTGGCGATTATGCATTGGAGGTAAAGGTCACAGATGCAGCACAAAATAGTGGTACTGCTACGGTAGATTTTCAGATAAATGGTGATTTAACCATGAAATACCTCACTCCTGGGCAGGATGTCTATGCAGTTGCTGGTGATCAAGTTAAGATTTCCTTCTATAGTGATTATTATGGTGGTGACGCATCGTATTCCGTATTGGTTCCGAATGCAAAAGCTGCTGATCGTGTATCTGCTAATATGAAGGAAGTGAATCCAGGTTATTATGAGGCAATCTGGACGGTACCAAATAATGTGAAATTGGAAGGGGCCGAAATTCAGGTTGAACTGAAAAGCAAGGAAGGAAAGAAAGTAACGAATAAAACAAAAGGAAAGCTCTACATTTATCCGGAAGCAATAGAGCGGTTATCTGGTTATTTACGTTATGACACAGCTGTTGAAGTGAGTAAAGAAGGTTGGGCTTCTGCAGATACAGTTATTCTTGCAAGAGGAGACGATTATGCAGATGCGTTGGCTGGTGTGCCTTTAGCATATGAACTGGATGCGCCAATTCTATTGACGGCCAATAACAAGCTAGTGGAACAGGCTGAAAAAGAAATCAAACGTCTGAAGCCAAAGAAAATTATCTTACTTGGTGGAGAAAATGCGCTTAGCAATCATGTAGAGAAAGCTGCGAAAAAGCTCGCAAACACAGAACGGATTCAAGGGAATAACCGTGTTGAAACAGCAGTAAAAATTGCTGGAAAAATGAAGCCAAATCAAGCTGGGAAAGCAGTGGTCGTTAATGGTTATGACTTCCCAGATGCCATGTCTGTAGCGGCACATGCTGCAAAGGAAGGCTTGCCGATTTTACTTACCCAAGCGAAGAAGCTATCGGCAGGAACGAAGCAAGCGATTCAAGATTTAAATGTGAAGCAAACAATCCTTGTTGGTGGCGAAAAAGTTGTGGCACCAAATGTTGCCAAGCAGTTACCCAATACGAAGCGACTAGAGGGTTCTGACCGTTATGGAACCAATATTGAGGTTGCGAAACATTTCGGTGTGAAGAGTAAGAGCTTGTATGTGGCAACTGGCATGGAATTTGCAGATGCTCTAACAAGCGCTGTACTGGCAGCGAAGAAGGATAGTGCGATCATCCTCGTACACAGAAAGGTACCGGCTTTAACAGCAGATTATTTGAAGCGTTACAATACGAAGCACTTAACGGTGCTAGGTGGACCAGTTGCAGTGGATGAAACAGTCTATGAAGCATTGCGAAAAATAGTTAAATAACTATGGAAAAAGCGTTCTCAGGGCGGGAACGCTTTTTCTGATGATAGGCTTTGCGCTACATATGGTTTAGAAAAATTCAATCCAAATTTTGATTGCTGTTGATAGAATGAGTATAGCAAGGATACCTTGTAAGATTTTTGTATTCATTTTTTTACCAGTATTTGCACCTAGTGGGGCTGCAACAAGGCTAGCAATAATCATAATAGCTGCTGGACCATACAATACTTGACCGGTTACAACCTTGCCAAAGGTAGATCCGATGGAAGATAGAAAGGTAATTGCAAGGGAAGAGGCGATTGTCACACGTGTAGGGATTTTTAAAAGTACGAGCATAATGGGAACCAATAAAAATGCTCCTGCCGCACCGACAATTCCAGAACCAATACCTACGATAAAGGCACTACATGCCGCAAGTGGAACATGAAAGTTCAGATCGCCCTCGCCCTGGTCGTCAACTTCTTTCTTCGGTATGAACATCATGACAGCTGCAATGGTTGCCATGATAGCATAGACGAAATTGATGACATCGTCACCAAGATAATCTGATCCGAATCCACCAATAAAGCTTCCAATGAGGACGGAGATCCCCATAGTTAGTATAAGCCGTTTATTTAAATATCCGCCTTTTCGGAATGCCCAGACACCACCAATTGTCGCGAAAAAAACTTGTACTGCCGAGATGCCCGCGACTTCCGCGGCTGTTAGCATACCAACACCTAGTAGGGGTGGAATATATAATAAAAGTGGATATTTAATGATAGAGCCACCGATTCCAACCATGCCAGAAAGGAAAGAGCCAATAAAACCAATTAAAAATAATACAATCATATAATCCAATGCCAATTTTATCACCTGTTTCTATACGATGACTTCATGAAGTAAGTGGAAACAAGAACAGCTGGGCAAGAACCCAGCCGCCGTTGTTCACGATGTAGAAGGAAAGAATGGCGTAAATATCTTACTTTATCACAGATTAACTGGCTGTAAGCCCCCATCGATTGAAGGTTCACTTTATCACTGGATACTTTTCCTTTGTCCAGGCTAAATATCCACCTTTTACATTCTTCACATCTTTTATGCCGTTAGCTTGCATTATGCTTGCAGCAATAGCAGATCTTGCACCGGATCGGCAGTGTACAACATACTGTTTATCCTTTGGCAAAGCTTGCAGTTGATCCTTTAATGTTCCAAGCATGTGGTGTGTAGTTCCTTTGATTCGCCCACCATCCCATTCTGATTGATTGCGGACATCGATGACTTGATAGGAACTGTCGGTTAGTAATGCACGTAGTTCTGCCACGGAAATCTCCTCATAGCTTTCCAAGTTTGACGTATCCGCTAAGGCAACTTGTGGTTCCATAAATGCAATGATTTGATCCAAACCAATCGAGGACAAGCTCCGTCGAATATTTTCAATATCAGCCTGTGGAGCAAGAAGTACAATATCCGTATCATAATCCAAAATCCAACCTGCCCAATTCGTAAAGGATGAATTGAATGGGATATTGATCGATCCAGCATAATGCTCCGTACCAAATAACTGTGCATGTCTGGTGTCTAATAAAACGGCATCCTGCATATAGTCGGTTAATTCAGAAGCGTGTTCCAGTTGTTTAATTGGTCTATTATCAGTTAGGGCTGGTCCTTCTTTGTTTAATTTCTTCATCATCGCAAAATAACGTGGTGGCTCGGGTTGTCCGGAAAGCAATGTATCGATAAATTCTTGCTCGTCTTTTGTTGTAAATGCCCAATTGTTGATTTTTTCGTAACCGATAGTTGACATAGGGACAGCGCCAAGTGATTTACCACAAGCACTGCCAGCGCCATGTGCAGGCCATACTTGAAGGAAATCTGGGAGCTCCTTAAACCTTTGAATGGATTGATACATTTGGCTAGCCCCGATTTTTGCAGTATTGGCGATGCCAACTGCTTTTTCAAGCAAATCTGGTCGACCGACATCTCCGACAAACACAAAATCCCCAGTAAAAACCCCCATCGGCGCTGTAGACCCAGAACCATGATCGGTCAAAATAAACGAGATACTCTCTGGCGTATGTCCTGGTGTGTGCATCACTTCAAATTCAATCCGTCCAATGTTAAAAGTATCCCTATCCTTTAAAAGGCTGTGGGCATAAGGAGCGACATATTCATATTTCCAATTTTTATCTCCTTCATCAGATAGATAGAGCTTCGCAGCAAAACGTTCAGCGATTTCCCTTGCTCCGGATAAATAATCTGCATGAATATGCGTTTCAGCAGCTGCTATAATGGTTAATCCTTCCTGTTTGGCTACCCGTTCATATGGTGCAATATCACGTGCTGGGTCCATTACGATTGCTTCACCTGTACGTTGACAGCCAACTAAATAAGACATCTGTGCTAAATTTTCATCGAAAAATGATCGAAAAAACATGTTTACTCCTCCATTGATTGTGTTCTATTTTGAATGACTTGTAATAGTGTTTCCACGTAATGAAAACCTTTTTGAATTGTTGGATCCTTTAGTAGTCGATACATCCTATATAAGGAGATGGATGCGTTGTCTTGGTTATTTCTAAAGCGTTGATTGGTTTCCTGAATCACTTCGGCAGTTTCCTGTATGGGGACAACATCATTTAACCCATTGAGTGTATACTCGATAGATTGTTGATCACCTAAAAAGTCAGTTGCAAAAGCAATAATTTCATCTAAGCGCTTCATCATTGGTACAAGAGATGGCAGCAGTTGTACGATTTGTAATAATGCATCGAGATGGGCTTGATTGATATGAAGTTGTTCGACTTTTTGCTCCACTTCATTGCCAAGCTGATGTAACGATTCTTTATCCTGCATCATGCTTGTTAGAAAGGATAGCTTGTCCTCCATGGATTGTATGGCGTTCGTGAATTCAGGCAGCTTTTGGACAAGATAGTAAAGAGAGTCCATTTGTTCTTTATTTTCTAATGCTTGGATAATATGATCTAAGCTGGCTTGATGATTTGTGGTTTCCATCCATGTTCCTCCCCGTAATGTAAGTATATTTCTTGTTCACTTCCAACTGTTTTACGTGGCTTCGCTTCCGAATCAGACGGCCTACATGACCAGAGTAGTTCCAGTACAGGTTGGGATTACGGCTAATTGTATTCATCTATTAATAGCCATTTCTAGCTAATTGCTACATGGTTCCTTTTAGCATGCCATTCCAATACATGATAGGTAATAGATTTTTCTTTACTAGATACATGCTCATTCGTTCCTTGGATTGATCTATCGGAAAGGTTTCAGCAGGAATATTATCATAGGTGAATTCTGCCATAATAAGACGATTAACCCCTGTCACGAGTGGACATGACGTGTAACCATTATATTTGTGCTGAAGTGGTTGTCCGTTCATCGCTGCCAATAAATTATTTGCTGCAACAGGAGCTTGCTGTCGAATAGCTGCACCAGTCTTAGAGGTTGGCAGACTTGCACAATCCCCTGCACTGAAAATATTAGTATAGCTTGTATGCTGTAAAGTATATGGATCTACATCAACCCAGCCATCCGAGTTTGCTAGAGAACTGGAGGCAATAAAAGCTGGTGCGCCCATAGGTGGAGTGACATGAATCATGTCGTATGATTCGGTCGTTTGGTCCCCTGTTTCAATATGCTGAAATGTGGCTGTTTTTTGTTCTCCATCTATTTCGACCAAGTCCATTAAATAACTAGCTTTGATTGCCTTTCTGGTAATAACCTGTTCAAGTGTTTTTGCATAACGAGGTACCGCAAAAATACTTCCTGTACCTGAGTAAAATTGTATTGTTGTTTTGTCCTTGATTCCTGCTTTTGCAAAGGCATCATCTGCCAAATACATAATTTTCTGGGGTGCACCTCCGCATTTTATTGGAGTGCTAGGCTGTGTGAAAATAGCATTTCCGCCTCGGAAGTTTTGGATGTTTTTCCATGTATCTTCCACCGAATCTGCAGAGTAGTTTGTTGAAACACCATCTGTAGTTAGCGCCTCACGAAGTCCTTTTACTTGATTCCATTTGATTTCAATACCAGCAGCGACTACCAAATATTCATATTGCAATGTAGTTCCTTTGTCAGTGATTACGCAGTTTTCATCTGGATGGAATGCTTGTACTGCTTCCTTGATCCAGGTGACATCATGGGGCATGACAGATGCTTGGGTTCTTCTTGAATCTGCTAATTGCGATTGACCACCACCAACGAGTGTCCATAGTGGCTGATAGTAATGAACCTCTGCGGGATCGATTAATGTGATCTGATTTTTTAAATAAGGTGCTTTACGAAGTAGTCGTGATGCGATAGAGATACCTGCCGAACCTGCTCCAACAATAACCACTTTAGAACTGTTAACTTCAGTCAATGTATTGCCTCCTCTTATTTGATGACGCTTTCACATTTACTACTTTCACATATGACGGATACGGAACTGCTATCTACGTTTGTATCAACAAATCGGTATGCGCAAAGGCATGTCCATTCACTATTCATACTATCATAAGGATAATCGGAGCAGTCATAGGGATTTGCTATGGGGTATAAAGAAAAAAACAGACCATGGAGCGTGTCTGTTTTCCGTTAGAAAGTATTATTTTGAATGAAATCAGTCAGTAGGCGAATGCTATCTCGAGGTATTCGTTCATGCCGTTTCACAATCCATAAGTCTCTGGATATTTGACATGAAGCGATGGGAACTTCTTTGATGACACCAAGCTTTAATTCGTGTGCTACGGAGAGTTTTGGAACGATACCGATTCCTAATCCGGATTCGACAGCACTTTTAATTGCCTATGTGCTGCCGAGTGTTAATGTGGATGACATTCGCTCTAAAATGCCATGCTGCTGGAATAGATTTTCTAATATTTTTCGTGCTCCGGCATCTTTTTCCCGCCAAATGAAGCATGCTTGTAATATATCTTCTATATGTATCTTTATTCGATTGTTCCATGGATGGTTAACGGGAACAATTAAAATTAATTCATCTGTAGCAAATTGCTGGATTTGAAATTCTTTATTTGTGACCATGCCTTCGACGAGTGCGATATCGATATCGTGATTTTCCATGCTAGCCATAATATGTGGCGTACTGCCTATTTTTAAACTGAAGTCAATATGCGGCTCCAGCTTTTTAAATTTCCCAAGCATTTGCGGGAGGTAATATTCACCAATCGTTAAACTGGCCCCAATCCGTAATGTTTCCTGATAAGCTGTATAGAGCTGTTTGACCTCTTCCTCGCTGCGTCGAAAGCAGGATAATATCTCTTTTGCATATGGGTAAAGCACCGTTCCAGCTTCAGAAGCGGTAAGTTTGCCTTGGGTTCGGTCGAATAAGGGAATACCATAATGATTTTCTAATTGTTGAATTTTACTTGTAACTGCAGGCTGTGAAACGTAATTTAGACGTGCGACCTGGCTAATACTTCCTTCTTCTATGACTTGGCAGAACATGTTTAAATTATCTATATGCATACCTTTGATTACCTCCAGGCTTCATTTCCAATATTTTAATGCGAAAGACTTCCATTCCCTCTATTTATCCAGATTAATTGGCTGTAAGCCCCCCAATTCAAGCATTTTTGTTGATAACAAGAATTGTAAGCGAAAAACCCACTAAGAGAAGTTTTACTTTATTATACCCCAACTGCCGTATTGGTGAAGTTCTTCACCTGTTTCCTGGATATTCTATCGATTTTTTAGAAAAATACTTCATTTGTTGCTGATTTTTGCCGATAACAAAAATAGGTCTATTTGCCTGCAGCTATTTAAGAACACAAATCCCTATCCTGGAGAGGTCGTGCACACCAAATCAGAATAGGGAGAAGGTATACAGATTGTGAGCATATTTTTATGTGAACAATTCTACATTAATTGCTGCATAATAAACATCGAATTGGGGATATCAACATGAAGAAATGGTTTCAGTTTAATAGTATTCGCAAAAAAATAATTACTGGATTTTCCCTTGTATTAGCATTGGTCATTGTACTTGGTGTACTAGTTACACTTGCATTCCAGGAAATCACAGAGAAGTCCGAAGATATGGTGGAGCAGCAGTTGCCGCTATTGATTGCGGATGAAAATTTGACAATGAATATACTTGAAATCAATTCCTTGGCACGAGGATATATTTTATACAATGAGACAGGTCTAAAGGATCAATTTTTTACAGCTATAGAAGCCGGTGACGTGTACGAGGAAAATATATTAAAGGTAACAGATTCAGAAAAGGCCAAATCCCTTATTGAACAAAAGGGAAGCTGGGAGCAGTATATAATAGAAGCCGTAGAAACGTTTTCGGAAGGGCATACGAATGAAGCGAAGAAGCTCATGAAGGAATCAAATGCAGCCGCTAATGAAATTATTGATGGGATTAAACAAATGGCTGCAGAACGTGAAGAAATTATTATGGATTCTGGTGAAGATACGCTGTTTGTCAGTTCCAATGCCATGATTTTTCTAATGGCTATTATGGCTTTGGTAATTATTGCTAGTATTATCGTAACATTTATTACCTCGCGTTCTATCTCCAAACCAATTGTTGCCGTGCGTGACCGGATGAATCAGATGGCTGAAGGCGATTTAAGTCAGGAACCGATGGAAACCCGTACGAAAGATGAGATTTCTCATCTTATTGAAGCAATGAATACGATGAGTGATAAAAATCGTCATATGCTGCAACGGATATTAGAACTGTCTGAAACGGTTTCCAGTCATAGTGAAGAGCTTACACAGTCTGCTGGTGAAGTGAAGTCCGGCACAGAGCAAGTAGCGATTACGATGGAAGAACTCGCAACAGGAGCGGAAACTCAAGCGAATAGTGCCAGTGATTTAACTTCTATTATGGGAGTATTTACAGAAAAAGTAGAAATGGCGAATGAAAATGGTAACCGAATTGAGGAGAACTCATTAAAGGTTCTCGATATGACTGCGGAAGGAAGAGAGCGAATGGATTCTTCAACCGCACAAATGGAAAAAATAAACACGATTGTGAAGGAATCCGTTGAACAAATGCAGCTGCTGGACCAGCAATCCCAGGAAATTTCCAAGCTGGTTTCAGTGATTCGAGATATTGCAGACCAGACCAATTTACTTGCATTGAATGCAGCGATTGAAGCGGCACGTGCTGGTGAACATGGCAAAGGGTTTGCTGTTGTCGCAGATGAAGTAAGGAAGCTTGCTGAACAAGTCGGACTTTCGGTGAATGATATTACGGGCATTGTTACCTCAATTCAGGATGAATCAAGTACGGTTGCTGCTTCTTTGAAAAATGGTTTTGCGGAAGTGGAAGCTGGAACGGAACAAATACAGGCTACTGGTACAACCTTCCATCAAATAAGCAATGCTGTTACGGAAATGGTGAATAATATTAAAAAGGTTTCAGAAGGGCTAACAGAAATTGTTTCGAATAGCCAGGAAATGAATGGCTCCATTGAAGAAATCGCATCCGTTTCTGAAGAGGCAGCTGCAGGTGTCGAGCAAACAGCTGCATCCGCACAGCAATCAAGCGGTTCGATGGAGGAAGTGGCAGCAAGTGCTGGTCAATTGGCAGAGATGGCTGAAGAATTGAACGTACTTGTTGGTCAATTTAAGCTTTGATTCGCAGAGATTTTTGGAACAGGAGGCAAGCGAATGGGATTGAACCGTTCATCAAAAAACAAAGATATTGTTTTTCACCATGTTTTTCAGCCGATTGTGCATTTGGCGAGTCAAACATTGCATGGATACGAAGCATTACTTCGTGCAGAACAGTTTCCAAGTCCAGTCGAGTTCTTTCATCATGCAAGAAAGCATCATTTATTATTTGAATTAGATATGGAATCAATAGACCAAGCACTGGATACAAATTGGAATATTCCAGAAGGTCAATTCTTATATATAAATATTTTCCCTTCGACCATCGTTCATCCGACGTTTTTAACACGCGTTCAACAGATGAGCAGTAAGGCAAAAATCAGTCCATCACAGGTCGTGCTGGAAATAAACGAAGGGGAAACGATTGAAAGCTTCCAAGCATTAAAAGGACAGCTGGAAATTTTACGTCAGGAAGGTTTTCGAATAGCGCTCGATGATGTCGGAAAAGGAAAATATCCGCTCCTTACCATTGTTGAATTGGGGCCAGATATTATTAAATTTGACCGATATTTTGCAAAAAACTTCGTAGACTCTAGCATAAATCAAGCTTATATTGAAAAAATGTTGCATGAACTTGGGGATCAGTATCAAGTTGTGCTGGAAGGATTGGAAACAGCGGAAGATATCGAAGTAGCAAAACAAATTGGGGTTGAGTTGGGACAAGGCTATTACCTTGGTCGGCCATTGCCGTTGGAGCAGCATGGCTAAATATAAAAAGATCAGTAGAGGATCATCCCCTGCTGATCTTTTTTGTTGGCATGCATTTGAACGATGCCACATGATTTTCCGATAAGCTGCTTTATAGCAGATTAGCAATTTGCTGCTGTAAAAAAAGAATATGATCCGGCTGAATCGTGTGTGTGGCAGCCTTGTTTTTCTTAATTTCACCACATGTTTGACATTGGTGAATGATTTGGTAGCCTTTTTTATTGGAATAGTCCAGTCCAATTGGTTCCATTAACCCTTTACAGTTATTGCTTCTATCACCTGGTTGGTTATCTAAATGCTTCGAATACAGGCAGAAGGGACAATGGTTTCGGTAGCTGCCGTTTGTTAGTGGTAATACGTGCTGATCACAATGCTCACATTGAAATGCTGTGTTTTCTAGTCGTCTACTCATTTGCTTTCCTCCAAATCGTTTTATGAACGATGGAGAAAAGGGTTCTGTTCGCTTTTCTGCCTGCAAAAAAGGCAGCTTCAGGCTTTCCATGGAAGGGATTGATTCACCGTTTTGTTTTCAAAACGATTACTTCTTGTTCCGACTTCACAAAGGCATTTTCCATCCTTTGATCCGAACCCCGATTGGTTTTAAATGTCGTTTCCGTTTTTGTGCCAACCACTGTGAGGCGGAAGCTACTCCACCTCCCACAAGTACATGTTCACATGAATCACTGACAGTGGCATCATCCCCTAGAAAGCAATGTGTAAACGTTTAACATGTTTTCTAATGATAATCACTCCTGAATTTTTTCAAACTATAGAACAACTCCATATTACCACAGATTAACTGGCTGTAAGCCCTCCACCTCAAGAATTTTGTTGAAAACAAGCATAGTAAGTGGTGGATCAACAGCCAGTAAAGGCCTGATTGGTTCAACTAACAATCAGTGGGGGAAATGCGAAGACCCCCACTGATTGAAGTTTCACTTTATCACAGATTAACTGGCTGTAAGCCCCTCACCTCAATAATTTTGTTGAAAACAAGCATTGTAAGTGGTGGATCAACAGCCAGTAAAGGCCTGAGTGTTTGAGGTTTCACTTTATGATATATGCTGCCGTTCATTTTTTCAATAATAAAAAACCCGCCACTTCAGGAGTGACGGGTTATGTATCTGTATCAAGCTGGTAACGTGGAAGGACCAGCACTTCCACACGACGATTTTTTCTGCGATTTTCTTCGCTGGTGTTAGGGACGATTGGCTGAAATTCACCATAGCCTTTCGCACTGAATTTCGTCGGGTCAAGCTTGTCATTATTTAGCACAAGACTCATGAAGTTAACTGCTCTAGCAACGCTAAGCTCCCAGTTGGATGCAAATTCATGGTTGTGCATGGGGCGATCATCGGCATGTCCACTGACAATCACTTGCAGCGGTGGATCATTATTTAACAGCTTCGCAATGGCATGGGCAATATCTTCACCACCGCTTTTGACAATAGCACTACCTGAGTCAAAAGTGACATCATTGGAAATGGTAATGAGCAAGCCTTCGTCTGTCAGCTTCGTTCCCAGTACATCACTTAGGCCTTGTTCATGAATATATTGATTAATGTCTGCCTGAACCTGCTTCAGATTTTCAAGGCTTTCTGCATAAATTTTTTCTGAATCTTCTTCTTCTGATTCTTTTTTGTCTGGAACATCTAAAGAATCTGGTTCTTCCAGCATATCATCCTCAGGGCTTTCGACATTCATATCTTTACTTTCCAAAATGCCATCTCCACTTGATGAGAATTCACTCTTAAATACTTCGGATAGTTCTTTGTATTTCTTGACATCGACTTCACTCATGGCAAATAAAACGATAAACAATGCCAAGAGCAAGGTTAGTAAATCAGCATAGGGGAGGAGCCATGATTCATCAATATGCAATTTTTTCTTTGTTTTTCTATTCCTCATTTGACTTTTCCCCAAGCATGGCTGCTTCGCGTGCGGTCAGATGTGAACTTAGCTTGTCTTTTACAACAATTGGAGAATCACCACTAGCAATTGACAGGATTCCCTCAATCATTAATTCCATACGATGAACCTCACGTTTAGATTTTTCACTGAGCTTATTTGCGAAAGGGTGCCAAAGCACATATCCGGTAAAAATTCCAAATAATGTTGCCATGAAGGCCGCAGATATGGCGGTCCCTAATACATTCATGTCCTCCAGATTTCCAAGTGCAGCAATCAAACCAATTACCGCTCCGAGTACACCGAGTGTTGGTGCATAGGTTCCAGCCTGTGAAAATAAGGCAATACCTTCTGCATGTCGCTTTTCCATGGCGTCTACCTTTTCAAGCATTACTTCCCGAATAAACTCCGGTGTCTGACCATCAATTGCAAATTGTAGGCCGGAGTTGAGGAAGGGATCGTCTGATTCTTGAATCTTTGTTTCTAATGCTAGTAATCCTTCACGTCTCGTTAACTCTGTCCAGTCTGTAAACTGTTCGATTAATTCGCGGAGATCCTGTTGTTGTTGATTAAAGAAAATAATCTTTAATAATGCTGGTACCTTTTTTACCGTTTGCCATGGGAAGGCAATACAAATGGATGCAGCCGTTCCGACAAAGATGATCAACAGAGCCGCTGGATTAAATAATGCACTGAAAGCAACCCCCTTCAGCACCATCCCTACTAAAACAGCTACTAATCCGAGCACGATTCCTACTAAAGTTGTTTTATCCATTTTGAACCTCCATCCATATCGCCAATCTTTGCATTGGAGAATAAACATCTATCATTGACTGTCATATCAGTTGAAACACTTGGATAATAAACGGCATACTACGGTTTATTTATTTCCAATTATTAGTTTCACTAATTTACCTGAACAGCCTCTCTCATTATTTATCGGTTATGCAGTCAAAAAATAAAGGATAACTAAAAAATGTTTGTTGAAAAAATGGTGAAATACCAGTTTGTACAAGAAAGTGTTGGAATCCCAGTTTTTTGCAAGCTCAAAATTGAGCAAAAATTTGTCGACTTATGTTATGATATGTACGGTAAGATTGTGAATAATATAACATAGTTAGAGCGCTTACAATGGCGCGATGTATGGAGGGAATAGAGAAATGAAGATTGGAATTGATAAAATAGGCTTTTATACGCCGCATTTATATGTTGATATGAACAAACTAGCTGAAGCACGTGGGGTTGAACCAGCTAAATTTACAATTGGTATCGGACAAAGTGAAATGTCGGTAGCTCCATTAACGCAGGATCCTGTTACATTGGCAGCAAATGCTGCATTAGATATGTTGGATGAAACGGACCGCGCACATATTGATATGGTGCTCTTCGGTACCGAATCAGGTATCGATCATTCCAAAGCAGCAGCCGTATATGTGCATCGTCTGCTTGATTTAAAACCAGAAGCCCGTGCGGTAGAATTAAAACAGGCATGCTATGGTGCAACAGCTGCTATTCAATTAGCAAAAGGACATATTGCACTTAACCCTGATAGCAAAGTACTCGTGCTGGCATCTGATATTGCTCGATATGGTTTGAATACACCAGGAGAATCCACTCAAGGAGCTGGAGCGGTAGCCTTAATCATTTCGGCAAATCCGCGTGTGTTAGAATTAGATGATGAAACGGTTTATTATACATCTGATATTATGGATTTTTGGCGTCCTGTATACTCTAATACAGCGTATGTCGATGGTAAGTTTTCGAATGAGCAGTACATGGCATTTTTCAAGCAAGTATGGGAGCAATATAAAGAAAAATCAAACCGCAGTATTCATGATATGGAAGCAATTTGTTTCCATATGCCTTATACAAAAATGGGTTTAAAAGCTTTACGCCAAATTTTAGACGAGGGCAATGAAGCGGATCAGCAACGATTACAGGACCATTATCAAACAAGCACAACATATAATCGTAACGTTGGAAATATTTATACAGGTTCACTATATTTAAGTTTGCTGTCTTTACTCGAGCAAGCCGAAAATATTCAATCAGGCGCACGTATAGGGATGTATAGCTATGGATCAGGGGCTGTGGGAGAATTTTTCTCCGGTGTATTGGCAGAACATTTCCGCGAGAATCTTTACTTGGATCGACATCGTGAATTGTTTGCAGAACGGAAAGAAATTTCTATAGCGGAATATGAGGAACAATTTGTAAAAACACTGCCGACAGATGGTTCTACATTGGAACTGGATATTACGAAGGATCCTGCATCCATTTGTGTTACTGGAATTACAGAACACATGCGCCAGTATACGAATAAAAATAAATAAAATGTAATGATACGTTGATTTGCTGTAATTGCTTATCATTCCCTGAATAATGTTTGATGATTTACAAAGGAGCTTGTAATGCTATGAAGAATCTTTCGGACCAGCTTCGTAAGGCATTTGAATACTTTGATCAAGGTTATTTTCGCCAGGCAGAAATGCTTTATTTGAAATGTATCGATCAAATAGACGATACGACCTCTATCGCATTTAAACAGGCAGTACATGGCTTGGGGTTTGTAAAAAGTGAGCTTGGTCAATACGAAGCAGCGAGTGACCTTTATCTAACCTTGCTAAAATTAGCGGTTGATGAGCAGGATCGTGAAGCAGAGGCCATTGCCTATCATCAACTAGGTATGGTGAAGCGAATGGCCGGACAAATAGAACAAGCAAGTCATTATTTTGAGGAAGAGCTTGTGATATTACATGCACATTTACCACAATGGCCGCTTGGTTATTCCGCTAACTACTACGAACAAGGCATGCTGTATATGCAGCAGCAACAGTGGGGAAAAGCTTATGAAATGATGATGGAAGCACTACATTATGCCAAAAACTCATTGGATCACGTGGCAATCGGATGTGCTTACCGCGGACTTGGTGATGCATGCCGCCAAACAAATCGCAATAAAGAAGCCCTGCAACATTATCAAGATGCAAGAGCAGTATTTCGTAGCGTGCAAGACACACGCGCCATCTCTGAATTGGATGAACGAATCGCTCTATTATAGGAAGTGATATGGAAGGAATCGGTCATTGGATCGATTCCTTTTGTTGATTATTTTTGTATTTCAATTGAAGCGAACCGTATGTCGATTGCTCTATTTGATGACAGGTGGAAGTAGCGCGCTGCTTACCCAAAGTCAAGCGCCAATCATCAAAAGTCGAGCACCAACCGGACGGACACGCGCGCCGACCACCCCAACTCGCGCGGCTATGGTGGAAAGATCCTTTAGGATAAGGAAGGAACCGGCCCTCCGATTCCAACTACATTTTATTTCGAAGACCTATTCATCTGATTTGGCTAGAAAGTCGCATGGCTTTGGGTAGAAGTCACATGACATGACCTCGAACCCGCATACCTTCCACCCAAACATACCCTTTCCGCCTCTTACAAGAGAATGATAGTGGCGGGAATTAGCTTGCTATACCTGTTTTAGTCGTGAAAATAGTTTACTAGACCAGTGGTGATAGCTTTTGCTGCTTGTTGTTGGAAGGTTTTTGATTGAATGAGCTCTCGATCTGCTTGGTTGGTTAGGAATCCAAGCTCAACTAATACAGCTGGTTTTGTGTTATTTCTTAATACGTAATAGGCCGCTGTTGCAACGCCGCGATTAGAAAGGTTGGTCTCCTGAACCAATCGTGTTTGGATGGCTTCAGCAAGTGCTTTGTTTCCAGCGCTTCCGTGATAAAAGGTATGGAGACCTTGTGCTGCTGGATCTTCAAATGCGTTAATATGCAGACTGATGAACGCATCAATTTCTTTTTGATTACTTTGTTGAACACGTTTTTCCAGTGATATAAATTGATCTGTGTCACGTGTCATTGTAACCGTTGCGCCTTGTTCCTGAAGTGCAGCGGCTGTTTCTTTTGCAGTGTGAAGCGTGATGTCTTTTTCATAGACTCCCGCCTCCATCGCACCACTATCTTTTCCGCCATGTCCAGGATCTAATAAAATGTGATAGTCTTGTAATGCCTTACCATCAACAGGTTCTCGGCTGATTTCCATTGAGGATAGCAGTCTTCTGGCACTGCCATCTTCCCTTTTCCATATGTTTTCCTGTTCTATTTTCAAGTCACTTGTGATTGCTTCGGGAAATTCAGGTAATTGATTTTTTACGTTCTCTTCGTCTTGTATATCTTCTGACTCTATGTTCTGCTCGGATTCTTCTTCCGATTGATTGTTTTGTTCTTTCGCTTGGTCATCTTTTTGTGGTCGGATCAATTGGTAGATAGGCACCCATGCTTCTTCCCCTTGGAAAAAAGTTCGCCCCCAGCCATAGCTCTCCTGAAAGATAGTAATGCTACTTCCTTCATGCAATGTCACGATAACCTGGCCATTTGCATCTGGGGTATCTTTTAATTCCACTGATTTGATACCTACTGTATAGGTTGTGCCATTTTGTTCATTCGCGTTGGTTACGAGTGGACTCCATAGGATAAATAATAGAATCCCTAGTCCTGCAAGATATAATGATTTGAAATTCATCCTCATTCCTCCGTTTCTATTAATCCATTATTTCCAGCAAAATCTCACAATATACCTACCTAGTGGACTAGTATTAAAAATAGAATTTAGCAGAGGGACTTGGGAAAGTATTAATTTTCATAGAAACGCTACAACTTCCACTCCTTACAACCGATATAAGGAGAAACTAGGTATTATCGACTGGTTCTTTATGACCATTTACCTTGGGTAATCATTTAAACGTAAAGTGAAAATGCTTGCGTTCAAATAAAGAATAACCATGGCAATTGTTCATAAGGAAGCATGGTGCGAAGGGAAATCTGTCGCTAATAGTTGAAAGGAGTTCGCGATGACTGCAACAGCAAATACAAGGAATAAAATTATTTTAGACTTATTAAATGGAACCAAGGCTGCCCTGCAAAACATTGTTCCTATTCCATATCAGATGTCAAAGCCGGCATTATTAGGTGAATCGCTTCACTTGGAGTATGGTGTATTAATTGGAATTGCAGGAGATGTAAAAGGACAGTTGATTTTGGGAGGTAAACCAGGTGTATTTGCTGCCATTGGCAAATCTATGTTTGGGATGGATATTGCCGGGGAAATGTTAGCCTCCTTTAGTGGTGAGCTAGGCAATATGCTGGCAGGCAGTTTATCGACCAATATCGTCCAAAATGGTCTGAATACAGACATTACGTCACCAACCATCATGGAAGGAACGACACGTTTATCTGGATATGATCGGGCGATTCAAATGAAAACGGCATTCGAGCAAACAGGCAACCTAGATATCTATCTGTTACTCGATTAAGGGGAGGAAATAGTAGTGGAATTGGATCAATATATTGATGTATTCCTAGATGAAAGCAGGGAGCATCTACAGTCAGTTAATGATCATATTCTAGAGTTAGAAAAGCATCCCGAGGACCTAACCATTGTAAATGAAATTTTTCGTTCGGCACATACCTTAAAAGGAATGGCTGCAACGATGGGATTTGAAGATATAGCAGCACTTACACATCATATGGAAAATGTCTTGGATCAAATTCGCCATGAAGCGTTAACGGTTACTACAGAAGTGATTGATGTTACATTTTCTGCAATTGAAGCGTTGGAAGAGATGGTGGCAGATGTTGCCGAGGGCAAAGATGGTAAAAAAGATGTGCGTGAACTTGTTTCTCGACTGGAGCGAATTAATTCAGGAGAAGCGATAGCTGCAACTACTGCAGAAAATCAGGCTGAATCTGAGCAATTCCAACTGGATGAATACCAGCTAACCGTAATAAATCAAGCGGTAGAGCAAGACTTTCAAGCATATCAGATCCGTGTACTTTTAACTTCCGATTGTATTTTGAAAGCAGCCCGGGCATATATGGTGCTTGAAGCGCTGGAGGGATTGGGAGAAATGATTCAAACCAATCCTTCCGTCGAAGCGTTAGAAGAAGGGGAATTTGAGCAAGGATTTGATTTATTACTATTGACGAATGAATCCAAGCAGGAGGTAGAAAAGGCTGTTCATCGTATATCTGAGGTGGAAGAGGTTCAAGTAACAGACTTTATTTACGTGGACCAATCAGGGCTTACACAGGAAACAGACCCAACTGCGAATGCACAACCAATTGAAAAATCGGATACATCGGAAGCAGAACATAAAGAAAAAAATGCGCCAACAGCAGCGACAAGAAATACTTCTAAGACGATTCGTGTTAATCTGGATCGCATTGATCATTTAATGAATTTATTTGAAGAAGTTGTTATTGACCGAAGTAGATTGGAAAATTTAGCCCAGCAATCAAGAGATATGAAAATACTGGAAACGGTTGAAAATATGGCACGGGTTACAAGTGATATGCAAAACTTAATCCTCTCGATGCGGATGGTACCTGTGGAGCAGGTGTTTAATCGCTTCCCAAGAATGGTCCGCGGACTTGCAAAGGATTTGGATAAAAAGATTGAACTGACCATTGAAGGAGCAACAACAGAATTGGACCGGACCGTAGTTGATGAAATTGGTGATCCGCTTGTACACTTGATTCGTAACTCTATGGACCATGGAATTGAAGCCCCTTCAGTGAGAAAAACATTAGGTAAACCAGAGATCGGCAATCTTTCTCTTCGCGCATATCATAGTGGAAATCACGTCTTCATCGAGATTGAAGATGATGGAGCTGGAATCAATCGAGAGAAAGTGTTAGCAAAAGCAATCGAAAATGGCATCGTAGCACAAACAGATGCTGAATTGCTTTCAGATGATGAAGTAAATGAATTAATCTTATCCTCTGGTTTCAGTACTGCAGATCAAGTATCCGATTTATCTGGGCGTGGGGTTGGGCTTGACGTGGTGAAGAATAAAATTGAATCACTTGGTGGCAGAATCACGATTGAATCAACCAAAGGAAAGGGAAGCAAGTTTTCGATTGAACTACCGTTGACCCTATCCATATTATCGTCCCTACTCGTAAAGGTTGCGGATGAAATTTATGCCGTGCCATTAACATCTATTATTGAGACTGCATTGTTGCAAGAAAGTGATATCTTATCTGCACACGGTCAAAAAGTAATGGATTTTCGAGGGCGTGTCATTCCACTTGTTTCATTAGAAGAAGTATTTGATATTCCCCGACAGGAAGTAATGGAAAGAAAAGACTATGCCGTAGTTATCGTTAAAAAAGGGGATAAGCTGACAGGTCTGATTGTGGATTCCTTTATCGGACAGCAGGAAGTAGTATTGAAATCCCTCGGCAATTATTTACGAGATGTATTTGCCATCTCTGGTGCTACGATTCTTGGCGATGGAGCTGTGTCTTTAATTATTGATCCAAATGCATTAATTGCATAACCAAGGTGACTACATTTGCCTGGGAAAACCAGCAATGAAGCATATAGGAGTTGTAAACATGGAGCAAATAACAAAATATATTGTGTTAAAATTAAAAAATCAATCGTATGGGGTCAATGTAAGCCAGGTACTGACCATTGAACGATTAATGGAAGTGACACCAGTACCTGGAACTGCCGAATTTATTAAAGGAATCATTAACTTACGTGGCGATACGATTCCTATCGTTGATTTACGTGAGCGTATGTTTCATGAACCAATTGTTGCAACAGATGATACACGGATATTGATTGTGTATGCAAGAGAGGTTCAAATTGGTTTAATTGTGGATTCTGCTACAGAAGTAATTGATATTGACACGAATAGTTTAGAACCGGCACCAGGTTTTATTGGTGGTATTCACGAAAAATTTCTACATGGAATTGCTAAGCTGGAGGAACGACTTCTCATCATTCTCGATTTAGAGCGCGTACTAGACTGGGATGAAATAAATGATGCCGAAGAGGCGGTTCAGCTAGCAAACGGAGAATCAATGGCAGAGGCCGATGAAGCGAATGATGTCGTTGAGGAAAATGTTGATGAATCATCTATGGAACAAGATGAAAAAGAGTCACCAATGGAGGAACAGCTTGCAGTGCATGATGTTGACAACTTAGAGGAAGTTGACATAAATCAAGCAGAAGATCGGGAAACATCTGCCTCTAATCAAGCGGACGAGCATACGGATCAAAAGGCATAACAATGGGAGAGGGAGCAACATTGCTGTTGGAGATGCGGGAATCAGGGGGACAACGAGCGGAAGACGGCAGCAAGAACATCTACATATATGAATTGATAAAGAAAGGAATAGGGAGATGGAAATGAAACAGAAAATGAAACGATCCATTCTATTAAAAACAATTCGTTCCAAGATGATTGCAGGCTTTGCCATTGTTTTAATTCTGATTGGCGTTCTTGCCGTTTATAACTATTTAGTCATACATAAAATGAATAACGATGTAGATAAAATGGTTGGCCAGGATTTGCAATTATTAATTAATGATGAACAAATGAATAGCATCTTGGCAAACCTAATTGCAGAAGCAAGAGGCTATGTGCTTTATGGCGATAAGCTGTATAAAGAAAATTTTCAAAGCTATGCAGATAAAGCATATGATTATATTGATACATCCGCAAAAACAGCTAATGCAAAAGAATTTCAGGAGCTTATTGATCAAATGGAGGCTTGGAAGGAAAACATACAAGTAAATGTTTTTGAAGAGCTGGAAAAAGAACGTGTGAATCGAGCAAAGGTAAATTTGGGTAAAGCTGATGTGGAAGTGCGCGCGTTAATGGAAAGCTTTGAGAATCTGGCTACTTCAAAAGAACAGTCCATGAAAGCAACGGGCAAGCAGGTATTGGTAGATGGTCGTGCTATTTCCATTATTGGTGTGATTGTTTCGGCAGCTGCGATTGTTCTCGGATTATTTGTAGCTTATTTCACCGCCATTGCTTTGACACGACCAATTATACGCGTTGTGGAGCGGATGAAGCTGGTAGCAGCAGGGGATTTAAGCCAAGAACCATTGGAAAGTAAATTGCAGGATGAAACGGGGCAATTGATTGAAGCAACGAATACGATGACTAGAAATACACGGGATTTGCTTTATCAAATTCATACCGTTTCAGAAACAGTCTCCAGTCAAAGTGAAGAACTCACACAAGCAGCAAGTGAGGTGAAATCTGGAACGGAGCAAGTAGCACTGACAATGGAAGAACTGGCCCAAGGAACAGAATCACAAGCGAACCATACTGGAGATTTAGCTCTAAATATGGGCACATTTACGGTAAAGGCAGATGAAGCGAATAAAAACGGGGAACAGGTATTAAATGAATCCTATGAAGTGCTGGAGCTGGCAAATGAAGGTAGTATTCGCATGCAAGCATCCACGGATCAAATGAAGCAAATTGATGATATCGTTCAAGCTGCCATGAAAAAGGTGCAAAATTTGGATGGACATACTAGAAAAATATCTAATCTTGTTTCTGTCATTCATGATATTGCCGATCAAACGAATTTACTCGCTTTGAATGCTGCGATTGAAGCGGCTCGAGCCGGTGAGCATGGGAAAGGTTTTGCAGTTGTTGCGGATGAAGTCCGTAAGCTTGCAGAACAGGTATCTCATTCTGTAACGGATATAACCGAAATTGTAAGCAATATTCAACAGGAATCCGGAATGGTCGTAGAATCCTTAAACAACGGCTATCAAGAAGTACAAGAAGGAACAACACAAATTCAAACGACCAATCAAACCTTCCATTCCATTGGTGAATCCATCATGGGAATGGTCAATCATATGACAGCTATTTCTGAACAATTATCAGATATGGCTGGCAAAAGTCAAAGTATGAATGCATCGATTGAAGAAGTGGCATCAATTGCAGAAGAATCCGCAGCTGGTGTGGAGCAAACTTCCGCATCTGCAGAGCAATCAAGCAGTGCTATGGAAGAGGTTGCCGGAAGCTCTGACCAGCTTGCCAAATTAGCAGAAGAATTGAACGGATTGGTTGGTCGATTTAAACTATAGACTTTTTAAGCAAATGAACACCCCAGTAGAGAAGTAAAACCAATCTACTGGGGTGTTTTCATGACTAATATTCTGGCAAGCTTGACCATGAATGTCTGGGCCTGATTTTGGGTTAGATAGATTATTTCTGTTTATATGCATTCCAGGCAGTAATGCCGCCGTCCAATACAGACACCTGGTAACCTTTTTCCTGTAAAACCGTTGCACAACGTTGGGCAGAATTTCCAGTTGTACAAGTCACAACAATCGGCTGATCCATAGGCAAAACAGTCAGACCATTTAAATCCTGTTCATCGCCAGGTAAAATTTTCTGCTTTGGAATATGCATACTGGAGGGGATATGCCCGGCAGCAAATTTATCTTCCGCCCGCACATCTAAAATGATAGGACGCTCTGTCTGTTTTAATTTGTCATTCAGTTCCGCTGCAGTCCACTTTTCCATGCCTATCACGCTCCTTTCAGTTGATAATTTAATGGTATCATATAATTAGCAGAAAATGCTGTAGATTTTACGATATACTGATGGAAAAAGAAAATAGAGAGAAGGATGTAATGATGCAAATAGTTGTTGCACCGGATTCATTTAAAGGAAGTATCGATGCTCGTACAGCTGCAGCGATTGTGAAAGCAGCTATAAAAGAAGCGGATGCACATTATCATGTGATTGAAAAACCGATGGCAGATGGTGGTGAAGGAACGATAGATGTGCTGATTACTTCTATGGGTGGACATATGCAATCTGTGAATTGCACACACGGAACGGGAAAGGAAGAGCAGGCATTTTATGCAATCTGCGAAGGGAATCGGGCGGTAATAGAAAGTGCAGAAATAATTGGCTTAGCGGATATCCCCGTGGATCAACGTCACCCCGGCAGAATGACTTCATATGGGCTGGGACAAGCCATGCTGCATGCAATGGATACAGGCTGTACAGAGCTACAGCTGACACTTGGTGGAAGTGCCACAAATGATGGGGGATTAGGAATGTTGCTTGCATTAGGCATGCAGGCTTGGGATAAGCAAGGGAATCCCATTGGCATCTTTGGCAGACATCTATTAGAGGTTGAGCGATTAGATATCTCTGGATTGGCTCCACGATTGAAACAGATTTCTATTGTGGCTGCCTGTGACGTTACCAATCCGCTATGTGGAAATGATGGTGCCACATCTGTTTATGGCCCGCAAAAAGGGTTAGCGGCAGCTGAATTACCAGCCTATGACGCAGCAATGGCTCATGTTGCCAATCTATTGGAAAAACAACTAAATAAATCATTACAACAAACTCCAGGTGCAGGAGCGGCAGGTGGTCTTGGGTTTGCATTACTCGTGCTCGGCGCAGAATTAGTTCCGGGAGCTGCACTTGTTGCAGAAGCGATTGATCTGGAGACGGCTATACAGACTGCAGATTTAGTGATTACAGGGGAAGGGAAGAGTGATGATCAAACACAGCTAGGAAAAGCCCCTGGACATGTAGCCAAACTCGCGCAAAAACATCAAGTTCCAACCATTTTACTTTCTGGAAAATTAGGTCGCGGATGGAATGAACCAGAGCGATTATTCATTGCTGGCTATGAAACGGCACCAGCAAACATGCCCATTGAATTAGCAATCAAACAAGCGAAGGAATTATTAAAAGAGCGGACGAAGCAGATCATGCAGGAGATTCATATAATAATAAAGTAGACATGCACTACTGGGGGGCAACAGCCAGTAAAGGCCTGATTGGTTCAACTAACAATCAGTGGGGGAAGGGCAAAAAAACCACTGATTGAAGTTTCACTTTATCACAGATTAACTGGCTGTAAGATCCCCACTGCAATAATTTTTGTTGATCACGAGAATGGTAGGTGGTGGATCAACAGCCAGTAAAGGCCTGATTGGTTCAACTAACAATCAGTGGGGAAGGGCAAAAAAACCACTGATTGAAGTTTCACTTTATCAGATCATTGGACCGTTAGGGATGAAGTTCACTCCGCAAATATATTGATATTCAAATTCAAAAAAGTTGCTAGCATAACCATTATGTTTAAAGAGAGAGATCATCATACATTAAAAATGACATTGGCTAATGGAATGAATGAATACATGAGATATGAACCAGAATCTTAGTGATGCGAGAGAAATGGCTCGTATCTTTTTTTTGTTTCGTTTTGTCGTTGGTTTTGGCGAAAAACGAATAAAATGAATGAAACTATTTGCTCACGCATTCATAATTTAGCCATAAATTACGATCGAATTATTGAAATTGGTAATTTTAGGGTTGTATTTTGGGGCTAAACATCTATAATAATTTTTGAACTAGATATTTATACCTATAAAATTTAATAGAATAAAGGCAAACTATCTGAAAGGATAGGACGCAAAGCCTAGGGTCTAAGATGCTTCTTCAATAAGCATGATGATCGCCTGGTTACCAATGTATAGATACATCTATTTGGCTGTTCAAATTTTCATTTGGATGGCTATTTTATATATATATAATGGCGAGGTGTATAGAAGGGATTTGGTATGGTATATGGAAAAGAAACGTAACATGTCAGTTCGGGCCAAGCTCACGATTGTGTCTTTAATACTGTTGGTCATTCCGCTTACTGTGTTAGGATGGTTTAGTTATCAAAAAAGTGAAGCGGGTCTCAATGATTTAGGAGAAACGATTTTAAAAAATAGTGTTGAGATGACCGTAGAGCGGATAGAAGCGTTAGATGCTGAAGTAAAAAAGGGCCATTTAACTTTAGCAGAAGCCCAGGAACAAGTGCGTGTATCCATTCTTGGAGAAAAACAGGCAGATGGTACACGACCGATTAACGATGCTATTGATTTAGGGGAATATGGTTACTTATTTATTTTGGACGAAGATGGAAATCAAATGGCCCACCCATTACTGGAAGGACAAAATAGCTGGGATTCAGTGGATCCGAATGGTATTCATTCCACTCAGGAATTAATTAAAACAGGAATGGCAGGTGGGGGGTACACGTATTTTGACTGGCCATTAACGAATGATGAAAGTAAAATTGAGCCCAAAGTCGCATATTCGAAGCAAGATAAGGCCTGGGGTTGGGTTGTTGTCGCAGGTACTTATATGTTAGATTTTAATGAACCGGTGAATGACATACTAATCGTGATTTTAATTGTAGCAGGAGTAGCAATTATTGCAGGTATATTTATTATTTGGTGGTTTGCTAACAATTTATCACGACCAATTCGTATGGTAACTGCTCAAATGAATGAGCTTGCTTCAGGAAACTTAACAACAGAAGCGATAAAAGTGAAAAATCGAGATGAAACCGGAATGCTTGCTAACGCGATGAATCATTTACAAGTACAGCTTCACGAAACAATTACAAATGTTGCCAAAGCATCAGCGCAATTGACAGCACAAAGTGAAGCATTATTCCAATCTGCAGATGAGGTTAAATCTGGCTCTAATCAGGTGGCATCTACCATGCAGGAGCTTGCCTCAGGTGCAGAAACGCAAGCGAACAGTGCAGGTGATTTGGCACAGGCAATGCAAGTATTTTCTGAACGAGTAGATGCTGCGAATGATGCAGGTGAAGAAGTGAAGAAATCCTCTGACACTGTACGCACATTAACAAATGAAGGTAGTTCCTTAATGGATTCTTCTAAACAACAGATGGAGAAGATTGATCAGATGGTACAGGGAGCGGTCGATAAGGTACATGTGTTGGAAGTGCAATCTCAGGAAATCACGAAGCTTGTCACTGTTATACAAGATGTAGCTGATCAAACCAATTTGTTAGCATTAAATGCAGCAATCGAAGCTGCCCGCGCAGGTGAACATGGAAAAGGGTTTGCAGTAGTTGCTGATGAGGTTCGTAAATTAGCGGAACAGGTAAGGCTTTCCGTTGGAGATATTACAAATATCGTAGCAGGCATGCAGAATGAATCACAGCAGGTTAAGGAATCATTGGCTGAAGGCTATCAAGAGGTTGTACGTGGAACAGAAGAAATTTCGATTACTGCTGAAAAATTCGAAGGTATTCATGCAGCAGTTGCTAAGATGGGAGCACAAATTCAGTCTATTTCGAGTCATTTATCGGATATTGCGGCCCAAGGAAATGAAATGAATGACTCTATAGAAGATGTTGCAGCTATTTCCGAGGAATCAGCAGCAGGAATTGAACAAACATCAGCTTCCTCAGAGGAAACAAGTTCGGCAATGGAAGAAGTAGCTTCAAGTTCTCGAGAGCTAGCGGAATTAGCAGATGTATTAGGAGAATTAGTGGCAAAATTCAAATATTAGTCACTTTGGAAAAATGAATGGATTGAGGAGTCGATGTGAAAATGGTGTCGAATTTATTTAGGGAGCTTGGCATGCAACATGTAAAGGGTTATGATAAATTATCTGACTGGCATAAAAATTTATTTGATCGAATGTATAAAAAACATATCGCATCCTTACAAGGGCATGTAGCACGACTGTATTCGGAACAAAACATCGTAGAAATTAAGTCTGGTCTAGGCTATGTGAAAGTGTATTTTAGGCATGGCAAATGCTCGACATACTCCATGAAGAATCAAAAAGGCTTTTCCTAATATAGTGGTTATAAAAGGGCTGGGATGCAATGGCGCATTCCAGCCCTTTAAAAATGAAAAAACTTCACCACGGACTGTTGCCGGGTGAAGCTCTTTAGGGAAAGAAAGTATGGTTAGAGCAGCCTTTATTCCTTGGGGAGAGGCTGCTTTAACAGTAAATAAATATAACTTATAATACGCCGAGATCAATCATTTCAACGACATCATCAATGGAAAAATTCTTTCCATTGACATCATTAGCTGTTTGATTGTATTTCATAACTGGCTTCCTGTTAGAGGTTTGCCTGCACTCATCTGGTACTTCGATGACGGATAAATAATAGCGTTTATTATCTAATTCAAAAAATGAATTGTTTTGATCAATAATTTCCTTCATAATCTCCGCTTCATGTTGTTTTAATTGCTTCATTTACAAGTGCACCCTCCTCAAATATTTTAGCACATGTTTTATACATACCTGTTTAACTATAAGATACGGAAAGCATCTGGTACTTTTGGGGGTGTTTGTAAAAAAACTTTTTTTATAAAAAAATTAGGACTTTGGATAGAGGTAAACAAAAAAACGCCTCCCTGATGATGAAATCCAGAGAGGATATGTGTGTCGCTAAAGGCGGTAACTTATTTCACTTTTGAAACGTTTCAAAACAATGTTACTATCGATACGAATAATTCCTGGTAAGGTATACAGTTCATCTGCCATAAAAGCCTCTAATGCATGCAAATCGGTGACAAGTACATGCATGTGTAATGTTCCTGGACCAGTCATTTGAAAAATATTCACTACCTCTTCTTTTTCGGTGAGTGTGTGTGCCACATCATGTAGCTTGTTTGGTTCAACCTCTAATTCAAAAAAGGCTGATATTTGCAAACCAAGCATGGCTGGATTTACAGATGCAGTGAAGTTTTCTATGATGTTCTTATCTAACATATTTTGAATACGATCTTTAATAGCTACTCGTGAAAGCCCGACCTCCTCCGCAAGTTCAACATAGGATATTCTGCCGTCTCGTACTAATAAATCAACGATCTTCTTATCCATTGCATCGAATTTCATATGTTTTATCTCCCATCATCTATCTACCCAGATTATACTACAGATAAATGGTATGAAAAAGTCGACTGCTTTAAAATTTAGAAATTTTAGTGATTTTGTGATATATGTCCTGTTTTTGAAATAATATAGTGCATTTGACTCTGAAACCAGACTGATTCATGATAGTTGATGATATGTCTAAATATCTTCATTATAGAAGTGGGATAGTCTTCTCGGTAGATGCATTTGAAATGAAAATATGCAACAATGGTTATGGTAAAGGACTGATCACATGCATAAAGACTTATTTATGGCCTTTTTTAGGGCTGGTATGCTTGGCTATGGTGGTGGATTATCGGCCATCCCACTCATGCATAAAGAAGTAGTGAAAACGTATAAATGGATGGATGACGATGAGTTTTCCGATATTCTAGCGCTGGCAAATACGCTGCCTGGACCAATTAACACGAAGCTTTCCGGTTATATTGGCTGGCGTTTAAAAGGTTTTTGGGGCATGGTAAATTGTGTTTGTGCAACGGTATTGCCAACTGCTTTTTTGATGATTATGCTACTGACCGTATTGAATGCATATAAAGATAAACCGTGGGTGGAGGGAATGTCGAAAGGTGTCTTGCCAATTGCTGCGGTGATGCTTGGAATATTAGCATGGGATTTTGTCAAAAAATCAAAGCTGTTGATGGGGTGGCCAGCTACTATGATCTTAACCATTATAAGCTTGCTCGTTATCCAATTTCTAAACCTTCATCCTGCCTTGGTTATTGTTGTACTTATTGCTTATTCTTTATTATCCAAAGGTGCGAAGGATGATCGGAAAAAAGCAGGTGGTTCCGGATGATGAAATATTGGGATATTTTTTATTCGAATTTTATTGCGAACTTGCTTGGTTATGGCGGAGGTCCTGCGACCATTCCACTGTTAGAGCACGAAGTAGTGGATCGTCTTGGCTGGTTTTCAACACGGGAATTCTCTGAGATGGTTGCACTTGGGAATGGCTTACCAGGTCCAATCGCTACTAAATTGGCTGCTCATATTGGCTATGTACAGGGGGGCATACCGGGTTCCATCATAGGCCTATTTGCCTCAGTAGCCCCTTCGCTTGTGATGCTCTTGGCATTATTAGGTATTTTAATGCGCTATAAGGATTCACCAAAAGTTAAAATGCTGACGCGGGTTGTGCGCCCAACGATTGCTGTATTGCTTGGGATTATGACCTATGATTTTATTTCTGATTCTTATACTGGGGTAGGGTGGATTCATACGGTGATATTGTTGGTGGCAGGATATATACTTTTGGAGAAAAAAGGTGTTAGTCCTGCTTATGTTGTACTTGGTGCTTTGATTTATGGTGCTGTACTACTTGGATAATGGAAATGAAAACCACAGTGAAGTAGGGATGCAAGTAGTGATTCCACATTTTATTATCAAAATGAAAAACACCGATTTGTATCGCGTTCATTGGGAACATCAAATCGGTGTTTGTTGTTGGCATAGCCTAGTTTCGTTTAAATTTACTTCCTTGTTTTTTTCTTCTTAAAGCATCCATCAACTCAGCAGAGTGAGTCGCTTGTTTTTTTGTATCTTCTGCATCTATTCCGGTTATTTGGTAGTCTCCATCTACCTCTGATAGCTTCAATATTGTGCCAACTGCGGCACCTGTTGGTAGATTTTTTACAGGGAAATGCAGCTCTTTTCCTGTATCCTCTATTAAAATAACTGCCAGTTCTTTATCAGCAAATCGATCAATAATTCCCTTCAATTCATTTCCCTCCTATACAGGCTTTCCCTTCTTGTTTGATTTCATTTAATCGTTTTTCACCTATGCCATCTACTTGTAATAAATCATCTATGGAATGATAAGGCCTTTCCTTGATGATATCCTGTGCTCTAGCTTTACCAATATGGACGATTTGTTGTAATGCTTCCGCAGTCGCTTGATTTAAATCAATGCAGTCTTGATTACCGTTTACTTCTTTTGATGGGTCTTGGTCTTTTTCAGTTTCCAGCGTATAATTTTTTCCATCTGTCGTAACAATGATGTTACCTGATTCATCTGTTCCATAGACAGGTATGTCTGCTTTTTGCAGTCTTGATAACACCTCTTGATGTGGGTGACCGTATGTATTATCTGCTCCAGCACTGTAAATGGCTACCTCTGGCTTAACTGCCTGCAAAAATGCAGTGCTTGTGGAGGTGTCTGAACCATGGTGTCCAAGCTGTAAAATGGTTGCGTGGAGATTATGCTTTCGATCAATCATTTCCTGCTCATCTGCTTTACCAGCATCTCCAGTAAATAGGAAGGATAACTCCCCATATGTAAATTTTACGGATAAGGATTCTTCATTTGCTTTTCCGGTAATTTTCTTTGGATGCACCACTTCTATTGCAAGCGGACCGATATCGAATTGATCACCTGCACGTGGTTCCTCGTATGTTGCATCACTATCAAGTACGGCCTCAATTGCTTTTTGGAATGTATTGGAGGCATTTTCATTCCCGGTCATCCACACCTCACCAACATCAAGACTTTGCATGATCTTTGCCATTTGCCCAATATGATCTGCATCTGGGTGACTAATAATGAGTAGATCAAGATTGGTTACCTGTTGTTGATGTAAATAATCGATAACATCTGTACGATTCCAATCTCCTGTGTCATACAGGATGTTTCTCATTTTTCCTTCATCTGCGAATTGTAATAAGGTCGCATCTGCCTGCCCAACATCCATGTAATGAATGGTTAGCTTGTCTTTGTCTGATAAATCTTCTTTTGCTGTCTGTTTGGAAGCTTGTGGACTGCACGCTGCTAGTAGTGCAAGCAGTAGCATCAACGACAGCAATATTCTCTTTTTCATCTGTCATCCCCCTGTTGTCATGTAACTCTATTTTAGAATAGCAGAGAAATCCCAAAATGTCTGTGCTTGAAAAAATCTATCCGTTGTGAAATGCGCTGTTTCATAATAAAATACGGTGATGGACATGTTTGTAGGAGGTTTGACATACACTTTATGGAATAAACCTTGAAAAATATAAGTGTAGCATATTGGGGTATATGAATAAAATGTCTGTTTGATGAAGCAGAATGTGCATGATTCACATGCGATGCGTATTTCTGCGTGATTGACGGGGGTAAACATGTTATGATATGGGTGAGATTAGCAGCTTGGAGAGGCCAGGGGGAAAAAGGATGAATTTTAATATTGGACCGCGAATGATGAAAACAGGCTTGGCTGTAGCTTTGTCAATCCTAATCACTGAAAGTCTAAATTATCAGCTTGGCATGGTTGCAGTTATTACTGCAGTTGTGGCAATGCAGCCATCCATTATGCGCTCGATTACTCATATAAAAGAAACGTTTTTATCGACATTAATTGGGATTGTTTTTGCGCTTGCTGGCGCATATACAATTGGCTTGCACCCAGCCTCTATTGGGATAACGGTCATATTGGCAATTGCTGTGAATATAAAACTTGGTTGGGTGAAGACGGTAAATATTACCATACTGACAATTGCCATCATCATGATGTCGGGAGATCAGACGATTGATTTAATGTATATGGTACACCGGTTATCATTGATTTTAATTGGTATTTCATCTGCATTTGTAATTAATGCATTGATTCTACCACCAAATCATCAAAAGATTTTATATGATATGGTAAAAAAAGCATCGGATAAAACGAATTTTTTATTGCGTGTTATTCCGAATAAAACGATGAAAGTAAAAGAATTAAAGAAGATTGAATCTGATTTATCGAAGAATATTAAAGACATCAATAATTATCTTGGGATTATAATTGATGAGAAGGATCGTATGTTTGTCCGTAATCGATTCCATTTCATGCGGGATATTGTAACCTTCCGACAAATGCTGCGGGTGATTGAAATGGAAGAGGATTTGATCGAAAATCTGGAGCTGAAGTTGGAGAAAATCGAGGAAATTTCCAAGAATCAGTCCTTTCTAGTGAAAAAGCTTGTTGCTAAGATTGTAGAATACCATGAAAATATTATGCTAACTTATGAGAAAAAAGTCATTGTTCAGAAGGAGTTGCAACGGGAAAGTCAAGCAGCAATGAATTTGACGATTAATGACCTGATTAATGAATTGCAACAATCAGAGATGGAAAAATGGATTGACATATTTCCTGTGGCGAGTAGTATTGTGAAGCTTATGGTGGAATTGGAGCAGCTGGATAAATATATTCGTCGTCAGGAAATGCAGTTCTAATGAATAGAAAAAGAAATGTGTATGCAGGGGGTAATGATTTGGAAGAGAGAAAACCAGTTATTATGGTCGATATGGATGATACGTTAAATGATTTTGCGAAGACCTATTGGAAAAATTATAATGAAATGTATGGAGAACAGGTAGATTTTCAGACGGTTAATAATTGGAATTTACAACAATTTGTTCGTCCAGATGTAGATGCCTACGGGTTGCTGCGTCATCCAGGTTTATTCCGTCATTTGCCGCTTCGGGATTATGCGGTAGAGTTTATGCAGCATATGTATGATCGATATGAGGTTTATATTGTTACGGATTCACCACCTGGAACCAGTCATTGCGATGCAGCAGGTGCAGCATATTCGAACCCCGCAGATGATAAACGAAAATGGTTGGCAGAGCATTTTCCCTTTTTACCACAGGATCGAGTGATTATTTGTGCCCATAAATGGATGATTGCAGGGGATGTGCTTGTTGATGATAAGCCAGCTACTTTTGAAAAATTCACCGAGCTCGGCAAGAAATGTATTTTAATGGATATGCCATACAATCAGCATATTGATACGAAATGGCGAGCACATAATTTACGTGAAGCAGAGCAAATGGTGGAAGCTATCCTACAGGAATCAGCTCCTGCAACCTCTGTTGTTCGCTAATAGCTTACCCTTCGTTATTCACATATAGAATAGCGAAGGGTTTTTTCAATTCATTTGTGGAAAATGGATTTTTGCGTTAGCGTAAAATAAATCCCAGGAAACAGGAGATCACATTGACATACCTGGCTTATTAGCCGACTTCAGACAGCGAAGGGCTGCACGTAACGCAATAACGGGATGGATTTCTATCAAACGATACAACATGAGGTAATTTTAAAAAACTTGATACATTCGATAGTTGCAGGTCCATATGTACTTCGCTATAATCGAACTAAAAAATAGAAGGTTGCATTGGAGGAATAAGATGGATGCGATTTTAGGAATTATCATTGTTTTATTACTTATTTATTTTATCCTACCTTCTCCATATGGGATTCTCGCATTGTTGCTCATTGCGGCATCTGCAATTGGTGGTTGGATGCTCTATCGAAAACGTAAACAAACGCAATCGGAATCAATTCACGAAGAGAAGGAAAAAGCAAGGCCCGATCAACCCAACAAACAAACTGAACCGGTACATGAACAAATCAAACAACATGAATCATAAAGTGATTGAATAGCTCCCCATCCTCACATCTTGTGGATGGGGATATTATTTTTTCACAGATTAACTGGCTGTTGACCCCCCCACATCAAGGGTTTTTGTTGATCACAAGAATAGTAAGTGGTGGATCAACAGCCAGTAAATGCCTGATTGGTTCAACTAACAATCCGTGGGGGAAGGGCGAACCCCCACGGATTGAAGTTTCACTTTATTCATTCCTCAAAATAAATGTATGAAAATGCATATGTATGAATAAGAAAGAATCATGTATCTATCACCTCGTATGGAACAGTTCACATTCCCACCTATTTTAACTTCCCTATATTAGTCTTGGAGTTGACTGGAAAGGTATCTTTTTTTATTTCCTTTAAAAATATTAAAAATACCTCTTGCATTAAAATACATTTTGTTGCATAATTAATCAATATTAAATAATAGTAATCAACAACAAGGACGAATTAGGGAGTGGATAATATGGCAAAGGAAAAGATTGTATTGGCATATTCGGGGGGACTGGATACGTCAGTTGCGGTAAAATGGTTGCAGGATAAATATAATTACGATGTCATTGCAGTGGCATTGGATGTTGGAGAAGGTAAGGATTTAGAATTTATTAAAACGAAAGCACTTGATGTAGGAGCAATCAAATCTTATGTCATCGATGCAAAAGAGTTATATGCAACAGATTATGTGTTACCAGCATTGCAGGCAAATTTACTATATGAAGGAGTTTATCCGTTAATTTCTGCTTTATCACGCCCGCTCATTGCGAGGGTTTTAGTTGATATCGCAGCAAAAGAAGGGGCAGTTGCAGTTGCACATGGCTGCACAGGGAAAGGTAATGATCAGGTTCGCTTCGATGTTGCGTTTACAGCCTTAAATCCAGAGTTAAAAATTGTTGCCCCAGTAAGAGAATGGGCTATGACGCGGGATGAAGAGATTGAGTACGCGAAGAAGCATGGCATTCCAGTACCAGTTGATGTCGATAATCCATATAGTATTGACCAAAATCTATGGGGAAGAAGCTGTGAATGTGGAGTACTGGAAAATCCTTGGGTGGAAGCGCCAAAAGGAGCATATGATTTAACTACGGACCCTGTAGAAGCTCCAGATGAACCAGAAGTAATTGAAATTGAATTTATTCAGGGGAAGCCTGTTGCCATGAATGGAGAAGCATTCGAATTAAATGAACTTATTTTAGAGTTGAATGATATTGCTGGTAAGCACGGCGTTGGTCGTGTCGATCATGTAGAAAATCGCTTAGTAGGAATTAAATCCCGTGAAATTTACGAAGCTCCTGCTGCCTTGACCTTGATTGCCGCGCATCAAAGCTTAGAATCTCTTACTTTAACACGTGAAGTGGCACAGTTTAAACCGATTATCGAACAAAAATTGGCACAGGCAGTCTATGATGGGCTTTGGTATTCGCCATTAACGAAAGCACTGCAGGCATTTATTGAAGAAACGCAAGCACAGGTAAATGGAAAAGTGAAGGTCAAATTGTATAAGGGACATATCCAGGTGATTGGACGTCAATCCGATCAATCCCTATATGATTTAGATTTGGCAACCTATGATGCAGGAGATGCATTTGATCATGATGCAGCACTTGGATTTATCAAGCTGTGGGGACTACCTACGAAAGTGCATGCTGCAGTAAATAAACAAAAACAGGATGGTAAAACAATTGATGCGATAACGGTTGATGTGAAAGAAGCGGTAAAACTATGAAACTATGGGGTGGAAGATTTACGAAGCCAACAAATGAATTAGTAGAAACCTATACAGCTTCCATTTCCTTCGATCAAAAAATGGTAAAGCAAGATATACAAGGTAGTTTGGCGCATGTTGACATGCTAAAGCATTGTGGCATCCTGTCAGCTAAAGATGCAGATCAAATTGCTGCTGGCTTGGAAAAGGTTGCCGAAGCAATTCAATCCGGTGAGGCCGCATTATCTGAAACAGATGAAGATATCCATATGAATGTAGAGAAGCTGCTGATTGATGAGGTTGGTGCTGTCGGCGGAAAGCTCCACACCGGGAGAAGCAGGAATGATCAGGTTGCCTTGGATATGCGGCTCTATCTACGAGAAGAATTATGTACATTGGTACAAGGGCTGCTCCAAGTTCAGCAGGCACTATTGACACAGGCCGAAGCAAATTTGGACACCGTATTGCCTGGCTATACTCACTTACAGCGTGCGCAGCCGGTTCTGTTCGCTCACCATATGATGGCATATGTATTTATGCTGCAACGTGACATAGAACGTTTAACAGATAGCTGGAAGCGGGTCAACCAATCCCCGCTTGGCGCTGGAGCTTTAGCGGGAACAACCTTTCCAATTGATCGCCAATTTGTAGCGGAACAGCTTCATTTCGATGGGATATGTGCAAATAGTTTAGATGCCGTAAGTGATCGTGACTTTGTCGTTGAATTTCTGTCAGCTGCTTCTCTAATTGCTGTGCATCTGTCCAGGCTTAGCGAGGAATTGATCATCTGGTCCAGTGCGGAATTTAATTTTATTGAATTGGACGATGCATTTTGCACAGGGAGCAGCATGATGCCACAAAAAAAGAACCCGGATGTAGCCGAGCTTGTTCGTGGAAAATCGGGACGGATATTCGGTCATTTGATTGGCATGCTAACAACATTAAAAGGGCTGCCATTAGCCTATAACAAGGATATGCAAGAGGATAAGGAAGGTATGTTTGATACAGTGGACACATTAAAGGGTGCATTGGCGTTGTTTGCACCAATGATGGAAACGATGACGGTGAAAAAAGATCAGATGTATCAAGCAGTTCGACATGATTTTTCCAACGCAACAGATCTAGCCGATTATTTAGTTGGAAAGGGACTGACCTTTAGGGAATCTCATGCCGTGTCCGGTAAAATAGTCCAGTCCTGTATCCAACGTGGAATCTATATTTTGGATACGACCTTAGAGGAATTGCAGGAATTTTCACCTTGTATTGAAGCAGATGTATTTAAAGTTTTGACTCCGGAAGCAGTTGTAAATGCAAGAGATGTTGCAGGCGGCACAGCTAAAAAACGTGTAGAGGAACAGCTGGCTGGGGCAAAGCAATTATTTGATGAAACAGCTAGTTGGATAGACGAAAAGATTCAGCAAATAGGTTCTTAGAATTTATTTTTATTAAGAAATGACGAGATAAATAGATAAATAGTTTAACTTCATGTGAAATGGAAAGGTGTGCGAATAAGATGGGAGCAAAGGTTACAAAGATGGGCTTAGAGGATGGATTATCTGGAAAGGATTTTCTAACATTGGAGGATTGCAGTCAGGATGATTTGAATCAGCTGCTTGAGCTAGCCGCAATCCTAAAGAATCAACAAAAGCTCGGTAAACAAGTTCAGCCATTGCAAGGAAAAACGTTGGGAATGATTTTTGAAAAAGCTTCGACAAGAACCCGGGTATCATTTGAAACAGGAATGTTCCAGCTAGGTGGGCATGCGTTATTTTTGAGCCCGTCTGATATGCAATTGGGCAGAGGAGAGACAATCGCGGATACAGCAAAAGTATTATCCGGTTACTTAGATGGCATTATGATCCGAACATATTCCCAGGCTATGATTGAAGAGATGGCTGCACACGCCACCATTCCGATCATCAATGGTTTGACTGATATGTATCACCCATGTCAGGTGCTTGCTGATTTATTAACCATTCAAGAGAAAAAAGGCGGATTGAAAGGAGTGAAGGTTGCCTATATCGGTGATGGAAATAACATGGCGCACTCCTTACTTTTAGGCGGGGCTAAAATGGGGATGCATATTCACATTGCATCGCCAAAAGGTTATGAACCAGACCCGAATATCGTTGAAAAAGCAAAGCATTTAGCTGAAATCACCGGTGCGCAGATAGAAGTCAGTCATCAAGCTGAATCTGCTGCTTCCCATGCAGATGTGCTTTATACGGATGTGTGGACGAGTATGGGGCAGGAGAAGGAACAAGCGGAACGTCTAGCTGAATTCTCACCATTTCAAGTGAATGAATCGTTATGCGCTTTAGCAAAAAAAGATATGGTTTTCATGCATTGTTTGCCAGCGCATCGTGAACAAGAAGTAACAGCAGGCGTACTAGATGGCAGCCATTCGATTGTATTTCAACAGGCGGAAAATCGACTCCATGCCCAGAAAGCATTGCTGGTAGGATTAATGGCATAATATAATCGGCAAATCACCGGGCGAACAATTCATATCGTCCGGTTTTTTTGCATTGGCTCAATTGCAGATTTTGAAATCTGAAATAAAAATTATTTTCCTATAAAAGCCCAGTGTGTTGTGTATCCAAACTAAATTTATTTGTATAAATGATTTGAATTATATAATAACTAGCTCTATAATGATTCGAAAGAAAGGGGCCATGCTGGATGAAAAAGGATTTGCGAATCAAAAGTCATGTGTTTGAAGGAACAATGAAAGCACCGAATCGTGCCATGTTACGGGCTGTTGGAGTAGAAGATGAGGACTTCAAAAAACCGATGATTGGCATTGCAAGTACGTGGAGTGAAGTAACTCCTTGTAACGTTCATATATATGATTTGGCGGTTAGTGCAAAAAATGGTGCCAAACAAGCTGGAGGCGTTCCGTTAATTTTTAATACAATTACTGTATCAGACGGGATTTCAATGGGAACCCAGGGGATGCGCTATTCCTTACCAAGTAGGGATGTGATTGCGGATTCCATCGAAACAGTTGTTGGGGCGGAAAATTTGGACGGGCTTGTAACCATTGGTGGCTGTGATAAAAATATTCCAGGTTGTATGATAGCAATTGCCAATGCAGAAGTGCCATCCGTATTTGTGTATGGTGGCACTATTGCACCAGGTACACACCGTGGAAAGGATATCGATATCGTTTCTGTCTTTGAAGGTGTAGGCCAGCATAATAATGGCAAGATTGATGATGGTGAGTTACAGGCAATTGAATGTAAAGCATGCCCTGGCGCAGGTTCATGTGGAGGCATGTATACGGCGAATACGATGGCTTCTGCTGTCGAAGCCATGGGAATGAGTCTGCCCGGGAGTGCATCGAATCCTGCTGAATCAGGTCTAAAAGCGAAGGATTGTGAAGCAGCAGGAGAAGCTGTCTATCATTTATTGGAAAAGGGTATTTACCCGAAGGATATTATGACGAAGGAAGCATTTGAAAATGCGATTACCGTTGTGATGGCTTTGGGAGGTTCCACGAATGCCATTTTACATTTACTTTCGATTGCGCATGCTATTGATGTGGATTTATCCATTGACGATTTCAATCGAATTCAAGCGAAAGTACCACATTTGGCAGATTTGAAGCCAAGTGGAAAATATGTCATGCAGGATTTACATCGTGTAGGTGGTGTGCCTGCTGTTATGAAAATGCTTTATGAAGCTGGATATTTGCATGGTGACTGCTTAACAGTAACAGGTAAAACAATAGCTGAAAATCTGCAGGATGCCCCCTCTCTTGCAGAAGGTCAGGACGTTATTATGCCATTTGACCAGCCAAAGCGTACCGATGGACCATTGATTGTACTGAAGGGGAATCTAGCACCACGTGGAGCGGTTGCGAAGGTTTCAGGTGTGAAGGTGAATCAGCATACCGGCCCTGCACGTGTATTTGACACGGAGGCAGAGGCAACAGAAGCTGTGATGAATAACGAAATAAATGCTGGTGATGTACTCGTCATTCGCTATGTTGGTCCAAAGGGCGGTCCAGGTATGCCAGAAATGCTATCTATTTCCGCTATTCTTGTTGGAAAAGGACTTGGCGAAAAGGTTGCTTTATTGACAGATGGACGCTTTTCGGGTGGAACCCATGGGCTAGTGGTTGGTCATATTGCACCCGAAGCACAGGTTGGTGGACCAATTGCTTTACTGGAAGAAGGCGATTTGGTAACCATTGATTCAGACGAAAAACGCATTTCGGTCGCAATAACAGATGAGGAGCTGGCATTACGAAAGAAACAATGGACTGCGCCACCGTTATATACAAAAGGTGTGCTTGGCAAATATGCGCATAATGTGTCATGTTCCTCCAAAGGAGCCGTCACAGATTTCTTTCATCGCACACTGGAGGAAAGTGAATATTAAGTCGTACCGTACCAAAAGCTTCAGCCGAACTGGCTGAAGCTTTTTTATTTAGGCGAACAAGTATACATGGTTAAAGTGACACCCTTTGAAGCAACAACCAAACTTTTTAATGGCCATGCATAATCCAAAATGGGGGCCCATCACGGATCAAAAACAATCCCAATTATCTTATAAAAATGGCCTTTAAACCTTGTTGAATCAAAGGAAACACACTTGAATCACGATGTAATAGAAATGTAATAAACTTTTTTGTGTTTTGATGAAGTTGACAAGGACAACGTTGTAAACGCATTCATTTTATTTGATTAATCAAAAGTGTCAAAAAACTTTATTTTAGCTATTGACCTAATACGAAAAACGTTATATGATTAGTCGCAATATATCAGACAGTCAAAACTTTCACTTTCCAAAAAAACTTGGTATGTGAATGGGAATGTTATTTTACATTCCAATATTATAAAATGCGATGACGGGAAAAAAGGAGCATCACCATTGTACTCTCAGAGATCTGGGGTTGCTGGAAGCCCAGAAGTACAATTTGCTCCGACATCATCCCTGAGTGCTGGATTGAACAGCTTTTGCTAATTAGATCTAGCCAGGTGCTACCAAACCAGCACCTGTTATCAAAGAGGCTGTTTATCAGCTTCATGAGGCCGTATTCGTAAGAATGCTGTAAACCTGGGTGGTACCGTGAAAGGAAGACTCTTTTCTCCCCATACTAATCTGATTCATCATGGACAGATGTGTGGGGAAAGAAGGGTCTTTTTTCGTTAAGAATGAAAGATGAACAATGACTAAAAGGAGGCGTGTTTGAATTGCGTGTGGAGGCAAAGCAAGAAGTAGAAGGGACAAACAAAGTAATGACGGGTGCTGATCTGCTCATTGAATCATTGGTGGCAGAAGGAGTCGATACCATTTTTGGCTATCCTGGAGGTGCAGTACTCCCAATTTATGATGCGATATATCGCAGTGAAGCACCATTTGAACATGTCCTATTCCGTCACGAACAAGGATCCATCCATGCGGCGGAAGGTTATGCTCGGGTGACAGGGAAACCAGGGGTAGTGCTGGCTACATCGGGTCCAGGTGCAACCAATTTAATAACAGGCATTGCTGATGCGATGATGGACTCCCTTCCATTGGTTGTATTTACGGGCCAGGTAGCAAGAGGAGTAATCGGAACAGATGCATTTCAGGAGTCCGATATTCTGGGAATTACAACTCCGATTACGAAATACAATTACCAAGTGAAACAGATTGATGATTTACCACGAATTATAAGTGAAGCTTTTCATATTGCAACAACAGGAAGACCAGGGCCGGTAGTAGTTGATATTCCTAAGGATATTTCAGCAGATTTAACAACCGGAGATTTCGATAATCATTTTGATTTACCAGGCTACCAACCGACAGAGAAGCCGAATCCACTGCAAATTGTGAAGCTGGCTGAAGCACTGGGAAGGGCAAAGCGTCCCGTTATCTTAGCTGGGGCTGGCGTACTATTTGCTGACGCAGCCGAAGAGCTCAAAGAATTTGCAGAGCGCTATGATTTACCTGTTGCAACAACTTTACTAGGTCTAGGCAGTTATCCAGGAACAGGCTCACAAGCATTAGGCATGGCTGGTATGCATGGCACATATGCGGCAAACATGGCCATCTATGAAAGTGATTTACTCATTAATATCGGCGCAAGATTTGATGATCGACTTACTGGTAACTTAGAGCATTTCGCAATTCATGCGAAGGTCGCGCATATTGATATCGATCCGGCTGAAATTGGTAAAAACATCAAAACAGATATACCAGTGGTTGCAGATGCAAAGGAAGCATTACTTGCATTGCTCTCAGCAGATATCACACAGCCGGATATCACAGCATGGAATGAAAAGATTGCCAGCAATCAGCAGGCGTTTCCATTATGGTATGAACGTTCGGATCAGCTGTTATCACCTCAATGGCTACTGGAACAAATTTATAAAGAAACAAGTGGTAAGGCAATTGTTACGACAGATGTAGGTCAGCATCAAATGTGGGCCGCCCAATTCTATGCATTCGACAAGCCGAATCGTTGGGTAACATCGGGCGGACTTGGAACAATGGGATTTGGATTTCCAGCAGCTGTAGGAGCACAGCTTGCTTGTCCAGATGATACAGTAGTTGCTGTCGTAGGTGATGGTGGCTTTCAAATGACGTTCCAGGAGCTCGCTGTCGTTCGGGAAAGAAATTTATCGGTAAAGGTTCTCATTGTAAACAATGAAGCCCTTGGGATGGTAAAGCAATGGCAAGGCAGCTTTTATGAAGGACGTTATTCGGAATCCTTGTTTGGATTCAATCCGGATTTCGTCAAGCTGGCAGATAGCTTTGGTGTACGCGGTATGCAGATTACGAAAGAAGCAGATTTACCAGCTGCATTAGCAGAGGCCTTTGCTTATGATGGACCAGTTGTCATCGATTGCCGTGTCGTTAAACAAACAGCTGTTTATCCAATGATTGCCCCTGGCAAAGGAATACATGAAATGATAGGGGTGACGAAATGAAGCGTATCATAACAGCAACCGTACAAAACCGCGGTGGTGTGTTAAATCGAATTACTGGTATGCTGCATAAGCGCCAATTCAATATTGATAGTATTTCTGTTGGCAGCTCGGAAATAGAGGGTATTTCAAAAATGACCTTCGTAGTGGAAGTGAGTGATCGGCAAAAGCTGGAGCAACTCACCAAGCAGCTGAATAAACAAATTGATGTGATCAAAGTTTCCGACATCACAGAAAAAGCAATCGTTGCTAGAGAGCTCGCATTAATCAAGGTAGGCAGTTCAAGTCAATCCCGGTCAGAAATACAAGGGATTATCCAGCCATTTCGCGCTTCAATCATTGATGTAAGCCGCGATAGCTTAGCCATTCAAGTAACAGGTAAGCCAGATAAGGTGGATGCATTGATTACATTGCTCCGACCATATGGCATTAAGGAATTAACCCGTACAGGTGTGACTGCATTTTTACGCGGACAACAACCACAAGTATCGGAAATGAATGCATTTACCGTCTAAATTATCGGAATAGTACGTAAACCACAAACAATTATTTAGGAGGATTTTAATATGACAAAGGTACTTTATGAACAAGATATTCAAACAGGAGTTTTACAGGATAAGAAAATTGCAATCATTGGTTATGGATCCCAGGGCCATGCACATGCGCAAAACTTAAGAGATAGCGGCTATGACGTGGTAGTTGGTTTACGCCCAGGTAAATCTCAGGAGAAGGCAGAAAATGATGGTTTTTCCGTTGTCTCAGTAGCAGAGGCTGTGAAGCAGGCAGATGTTGTCATGGTATTGCTTCCAGATGAATTACAGACTGCCGTTTATAAGGAAAGCATTCAGCCGAATTTAGAGGCTGGCAATGCATTGGCATTTGCTCACGGTTTTAATGTTCACTTTACTCAAATTGTACCGCCAGAAGATGTAGATGTATTTTTGGTAGCACCGAAGGGTCCTGGACATTTGGTACGAAGAACTTTTGAAGAAGGAGCAGGTGTACCAGCGTTATATGGGGTGTATCAGGACGTGACTGGTAATGCGAAGCAAATTGCCTTGGCATATTCACAAGGAGTTGGGGCAGCACGGGCTGGTGTATTAGAAACTACCTTCCAGGAAGAAACAGAAACGGATTTATTTGGAGAGCAGGCAGTGCTTTGCGGTGGTGTAACAAGCTTGATCAAAGCAGGCTTTGAAACTTTAACAGAAGCTGGCTATCAGCCAGAAGTTGCTTATTTTGAATGCTTACATGAAATGAAATTGATTGTAGATTTGCTGTATGAAGGTGGACTAGAAAACATGCGTTACTCCATTTCTGATACAGCGCAGTGGGGGGATTTCGTTTCTGGACCAAAAGTGGTAAATGCGGAAACAAAAGCACGTATGAAAGAGATTTTGGAAGATGTTCAATCCGGTGAATTTGCGAAGGGCTGGATCTTAGAAAACCAAGCAAACCGTCCGAAGTTCAATGCGATTAATGCGAAAGAAAATGCGCATCCAATTGAAAAAGTAGGAAAGGAGCTCCGTGCGTTAATGCCTTTTGTCAATCAGCCATTACAAAACAAACAAGACAAACAAAAGGATGTGAAGGTGCATGTCACGAATTAATATTTTCGATACGACATTGAGAGATGGTGAGCAGTCACCAGGTGTTAATCTAAATCAGTTGGAAAAATTAGAGATTGCCAGACAGCTGGAACGATTTGGAGTTACAAGGATGGAAGCGGGCTTTCCTGCTTCCTCCAAAGGTGACTTTTTAGCAGTAAAGGCAATTGCCGATACGATTAAAGATACATCTGTAACAGGATTAGCACGAACGGTGAAATCAGATGTGGATGCGGCTTGGGATGCACTTAAGGGTGCTGCAGAGCCTTCCCTTCATCTCTTTCTTGCCACCTCTCCGATTCATATGACGCATAAGCTGAAAAAAACACCGGAGCAGGTGATTGAAACAGCAGTTGAAATGGTATCCTATGCCAGAAGAAAATTCCCTATTGTGCAATGGTCAGCAGAGGATGCCTCCAGATCAGATTGGAGCTTTCTGGCTCAAATAATCGAAAAGGTTATTGATGCGGGTGCGACAGTAATTAATTTGCCGGATACCGTCGGCTATACAACACCAGCAGAATATGGTGCTTTGTTCCGATATGTGAAGGAAAATGTTCCGAATATTGATGGGATTAGTCTTTCCTGCCATTGCCATAATGATCTGGGCATGGCGGTTGCGAATTCTATTGCAGCAGTGGAAAATGGAGCCACACAAGTTGAGGGAACAATTAATGGAATTGGCGAACGTGCAGGGAATGCAGCATTGGAAGAAGTAGCTGTTGCATTGAAAATTCGTTCCGATGTTTATCCATATTATACCGACCTGAAATTAAATGAAATAAAACGAACGAGTGACCTTGTTGCTAAGCTGACAGGGATGTATGTGCAAGCGAATAAAGCAGTTATTGGTCGTAATGCATTTGCACATGAGTCAGGTATCCATCAAGATGGCGTTCTGAAGCATGCAGAAACCTATGAAATTATCACACCAGAGATGGTTGGGGTTCAATCCAATACATTGTTCATGGGGAAGCATTCTGGACGGCATGCATTTAAGGATAAAGTAGAAGCAATGGGCTATCAGCTAACAGATGAAAAGCTAAAAGCAGCCTTTGAAGCATTTAAGAAGCTGACAGATTATAAAAAAGAAGTAACGGATGATGATTTGTTTACGATTTTGACAGAAATCCAGACAGAGCACGCTTCTATCGGAAAATATAAGCTGAATATGTTTCAGGTTCAATATGGATCAGCAAACATACCAACCGCAACCGTATCTTTAACAACACCAGATGGGCGCGAGGTGGAAACCGCTTGTACCGGGCAGGGTAGTGTAGAAGCATTGTATAACACATTGGATGCACTTGTGTCGGAAAACTTGAAGCTCGTAGACTATCAAATTAATTCGGTTGGTGGCGGAAAGGATGCGTTAGCAGAATCGCATGTACAAATAGAAGTAGATGGCGAAACCGTGAATGGACGTGGCAGTGCGCAGGATGTGCTGGAAGCGTCGGCAAATGCATTCTTAAATGCGGTTAATCGTTATATTGTCCAGCAGGGCACGCAACGTACAGCAGATGGCATGAAGTAATCAAAGTTGCAGGAAGAAATGACGGCAGCAGTTAAAATGAAGCGGGGATTAGAAAAGTTTTTCTAAATCATGAGGAGGGCCAAATGATGAATAAGCAAATTATAACGCTTCCGGGTGACGGTGTAGGCAAGGAAATTATGGAGTCGGCAAAGGTTGTCCTGAACACAATTGCAAGTGAGTTTGGCCATCAGTTTACGTTCCACCAGCATGCCATTGGTGGAGATGCCATTGACCAATTTGGGACACCTTTACCAGAAGACACGGTAAAAGCTTGTACACATGCAGATGCCGTGTTACTAGGAGCAGTTGGTGGACCAAAATGGGATATTCAGCCAGCACATCTTCGTCCCGAGCGCGGCTTGCTAGGGATTCGGAAATCAATGGGCTTGTATGCTAATTTGCGTCCGGTAAAGGCAATGAAACCATTGTTGCATGCCTCCCCATTAAAGCAAGAGCTGGTTGAAAACAGTGATATTTTAATCGTCCGGGAATTGACGGGTGGTTTATATTTCGGTCAGCCAAGTGAACGACGTAATAATGGGAAAGCAGTCGTTGATACATTGGCATATGAACGGGTGGAAATGGAACGAATCATTGATACCGCTTTTCAAAGTGCCCAGCAACGAAGGAAGCATCTTACATCAGTGGATAAAGCAAATGTTTTGGAATCCAGTCGGATGTGGCGTGAAGTGGTGGAAGAGAAACGAAAAGATTATCCTGACGTCACTGTTGAACATCTATTGGTCGATGCAGCAGCGATGAAGTTAATTACAGACCCAAATCGATTTGATGTCATGGTTACCGAGAATTTATTTGGCGATATTTTGAGTGATGAGGCATCTGTATTAACTGGTTCACTTGGAATGCTTCCATCTGCTAGTGTCAGAGCGGATGGAGTGGGATTGTATGAGCCTGTTCATGGATCGGCTCCAGATATTGCTGGTACAGGTGTTGCCAATCCATTGGGAATGATATTATCAGCTGCCATGATGCTACGTCATTCCTTCCAAATGGGGAATGAAGCATTCGAAATAGAGGAAGCTGTACAGACTGCATTGGAGCAAGGCTTCCATACACCGGATCTGAATATTGCAGGTGGAACACTGGTAGGCACGGAAGAATTAACTGAAATTATTATTGAAAATCTAACGACAAAGAGTGTGTCAAATAGTATTTGCAGTATGTACGCATAAGTAGTGGAGGTGCTAGAAGCGTGGGAAAACCGGAAACACTTTTTTCAAAGGTATGGAAGAAGCATGTCGTTCATGGCGAAGAAGGAAAACCGAATCTATTATATATTGACCTGCATTTGGTTCATGAGGTCACGTCACCACAAGCATTTGAAGGACTGCGGATGAATAATCGGAAGGTGCGCCGACCAGATCGGACCTTTGCGACGGTCGACCACAATGTGCCAACGCGCAATCGTGATGTTATTAAGGATAAAATTGCGAAAAAACAAATGGAAACGTTGAAGGCCAATTGCGCAGAAAATGATATTCCTTTGGCGGATATGCACCATCCCGATCAAGGTATTGTTCATGTGATTGGGCCAGAGCTTGGGCTAACCCAACCTGGAAAAACCATTGTTTGTGGAGATAGCCATACGTCTACACATGGCGCATTTGGAGCACTGGCTTTTGGAATTGGAACGAGCGAAGTAGAGCATGTGCTGGCAACCCAAACACTTTGGCAGGATTGTCCAAAAACAATGAATGTGAAAGTAGAAGGTGAACTAGGTGCAGGTGTTACGGCAAAGGATTTAATCCTTGCGATTATTGGGAAATTTGGCGTTCGATTTGGAACCGGCTATGTTCTGGAATATACAGGAGAAGCCATTCGTAAGCTTTCCATGGAAGAACGGATGACTGTTTGCAATATGTCAATAGAAGCTGGTGCGCGGGCTGGAATGATTAGCCCGGACGAAACAACGATTTCCTATTTAAAGGGAAGAAGACATGTGCCCGTGGGTGCTGATTTTGATGAATTAGCACAGGAGTGGCTCGCATTAGCGACAGATGAAGGTGCTGTATTTGATGCGACAGTTACCATTGATGCAGCAACCGTTGAACCGCAAGTAACATGGGGTACAAACCCAAGCATGTGTGTACCAGTGAATAGTACAACTCCTGCACTAGCGGACACTTCCTATCCAGAGGACGTACAACGTGCACTGGATTATATGGGACTAGAGGAAAGTCAAGCAATCACCTCTATTGAAATTGATCATGTTTTCATTGGCTCTTGTACGAATTCCCGCTTGGGTGATCTACGAAAAGCAGCAGCTATTGTAAGAGGAAAACAAGTAAATCCAGGTGTGAGAGCCATTGTCGTTCCTGGTTCCTTCCTTGTCAAAATGAAAGCGGAAGAGGAAGGCTTGGATCAAATATTTACACAAGCAGGCTTCGAATGGCGTGACGCTGGTTGCAGCATGTGTTTGGCAATGAATGATGACGTCGTGCCTGCGGGTGGTAGATGTGCATCCACGTCTAATCGTAACTTTGAGGGTCGACAAGGAAACGGTGCTCGCACCCATCTTGTTAGTCCGGAAATGGCCGCGGCCGCAGCAATTGCTGGTCATTTTGTTGATGTTCGAACCTATGCTGGAAATGTATTGCAGGAGGGCTGATCATGGAAGCAATTAACAAACATGAGGGAAAAGTTTATCCACTAAATAGAACCAATGTCGACACCGACCAGATTATCCCGAAGCAATTTTTAAAACGAATTGAACGAAGTGGATTTGGGCAATTTTTGTTTTTTCATTGGCGCTTTGATGATGAGGGTATGAAGCGCGCTGATTTTAGCTTAAATCAGCCGGAATATGACGGAGCATCCATTTTATTAGCTGGAGAGAATTTCGGCTGTGGATCTTCCAGGGAACATGCACCTTGGGCATTGTTGGATTATGGCTTTCGCGTAATTATTGCTCCCAGCTTTGCTGATATTTTCTATAATAATGCATTGAAAAATGGTATATTGCCAATTGCTCTGGAGGAAGAACAGGTTCAGCAATGGATGGAGCAAGCAGAGCAAAAACATTTCACATTGGCAGTACATTTAGAAAACCAAGAGATTACAGCACCAGATGGCTCTGTAGTATCCTTTGATATACCGGCACATCAAAAGGATAAATTATTGCATGGCTTGGATGATATTGCATTAACGTTAACGTATCAAGATCAAATCGAAGCATATGAACGTCGGATGCAAGGGTAGATTATTTAAGAACCATACTAGCCTTTGTTTTACAATACCGATATGAAAGTGGTGCCGGATCGTGGATAGGCGATGGATTCACATTTGAATGAGAAAATGGTTGTAAGAGATAGCGATGTAAAAATTTGTAGGAATAATTCAAGGGGAGTGAATGTAATTGGGGATTGCGGCTTAACAGGTGAAAAAGTGCATACAGCATACAAGCGGCTCATGCCGCTTGTTCACCGTACACCATTATTAACATCAGAGACGACAAACAGACTGTTGGGAAAACATCTGTACTTTAAAATGGAAAACCAGCAAAAGACAGGTGCATTTAAGTTTAGAGGTGCTACCTTTAAATTAATGCAGCTATCAAAGGAACAACTTGCAAAAGGCGTTATTACCGCCTCCGCGGGAAACCACGCACAAGGTGTTGCACATGCAGCTGCTAAATTAGGTGTGAAAGCAACTATTTTTATGGCAGAAAAAACACCTCAAGCAAAAGTAAATGCAACGAGAAGCTATGGAGCAGATGTGGTGCTGGCGGGAGAATCCTTTCAAGAAGCGTATGAAGCATCCTTAAAAAGACAATTGCAAACAGGAGCAGTTTACGTCCACCCATTTGATGATTATGATGTTATGGCGGGACAGGGCTCTATTGCTTTGGAAATGCTTCGACAGGAGGATCGTATCGATACCCTTGTTGTGCCAATCGGCGGAGGGGGCTTAATTAGTGGCATTGCTGTAGCAGCAAAGCATGTAAATCGTAATATACGTGTCATTGGTGTTCAGGCAGAAGGTGCAGCAGCAACCTATTCAAGCTATCATTCCAACCAAGTGAAAACAACGCCAACGGTTCACACCATTGCGGAGGGAATTGCTGTGAAGAAGCCAGGCAAATATACCCTGCCAATCATTCGGGAATATGTAGACAATGTGGTGACTGTAACTGACGAAGAAATTGCTTCAGCAATCGTATACATGCTGGAGCGTAATAAAACGCTCATGGAAGGTGCAGGAGCTGCAGCATTAGCAGCTGTATTTGCTCATCAACACAGTATCAAATCACGGCATTGCGGCATTATTGTTAGTGGTGGTAATATGGACATCAGCACGATGCCGAAGATCCAAAGGTTAGCGGAAAAGCTACATTACCCCGCATAAATAGGATGAGCGATAACTCAGGATAAAAGAGCTAGGATCAATACGATTCCTGGCTTTTTTTATTTTGTCATAAAATGTCGATGCCTAGTGACGTACTACAATCAATTGTTTATGAAATATTGTCCGTCCTTTTGGATTCGTCAACAAACGTTCATAGATTGCGCTGAAACTTCGTGCTATAATAGAAACGATTAATTATTTTTGCTAATAAATACTTTATACATGTTACAAAGGTTGAATATGGGGTGAAGCTCGTGGAGAAAAGCTCTCTACAATTAACAACTATGGACTCAGCAGACATGTCAAAGCAAAGTATTATGACATTTCTTGCAGATTTAAAATCGATTCTGAAATTAATTGTATTAATTTTGAATGTGCTTCCTGTCTTGACAGGTTTTTTATTGGCCGTTCATTTTACAGGTGGTTCACTGTCAGCAGAGTTCGGGAATCTAATGCTAACCTTAATTGGCAGTACATTAGTCATGGCAGGTGCATTGCTGCTGAATAATTGGTATGAGGTTGATTTAGATAGTAAAATGCTGCGTACGCAAAAACGACCAACTGTTACTGGTAATTTTAGCTTAAAAGCTGTCCTGCAAATGGGGATTATTTCGTCTGTATTGGGGATAATCATTCTATTATTTACAACTAAGGAAGCAGCGATTTATGCATTTATTGGTTGGTTTATATATGTCGTATTATATACGTTCTGGTCGAAACGCAGATATACCTTGAATACGGTTATCGGTAGTTTTTCTGGTGCAGTTACACCATTGATTGGGTGGGCAGCTATTGACTCTACCTTTCATATTGTACCAGTTGTGTTATTTATGGTTTTATTTTTATGGCAAATCCCACATACATTTGCGATTGCCATGCGTCGTTACCATGAATACAAGGCTGCAGGAGTCCCAATGCTTCCGGTTGTATATGGATTTGATATTACGAAAAGACAAACCGTTATTTATACGGCCTGCTTGCTGCCATTACCATTTTTCCTGACAGAGCTTGGCATGCCATTTGTTATTTTGGCAACAGTATTAAATATAGTGTGGCTCGGGATTGGATTAAGTGGTTTTCGAATGAAAGATGATATGAAATGGGCAAATATTATGTTTAAAACATCACTTTATTATTTAATGGTCTTATTCTTTGCAATGATATATGTATCACTAACTGCATAAGAAAAGAGAAAGAGTTTGAGACAAAACCTTGTGAAACACAACAAAAAGGAGTTTCAGTAAATTAATTCTACTGGAACTCCTTTTCGTTTTATTGGATTGACTTCGTCGCTATCTACTTCGCATTCCACGAGCCGGCCTCAACCAACTAAGAAAGAAGTTCACTTTCTTTGTCGTTTTCGGATACGGCTGGTCCAGGCATCTATTTAACTTAGTTACCAGCTTGTGAAACGGCTTCGACTAATTTCTGATAGTCCGGTACCGGTTCAATCCAGCCAAATGGATCTTCCATCGTTCCATACTGAATACCTGTTAACGTATCATATAATTGCTTCGCTAGTGCACCTGTTTTTTCACCATTAATGACGATGTTTTTGTCATTCCAGGATAATTGTCCCATTGGGGAAATAACGGCTGCTGTACCAGTGCCAAATGCTTCTTCCAGGGTACCATTCGCATGTGCTTCAAATAATTCCTCCACGGAGATTCTACGCTCGATCACTGGAATGTTCCAATGCTTTAGTAATTGGATGACAGAATTTCGCGTAACGCCTTCTAAAATACTTCCGTTCAAAGCAGGTGTAACAACTTCACCATTGATTTTGAAGAACACGTTCATACTGCCAACTTCTTCGATATATTTCTTCTCGACACCATCCAACCATAATACTTGGGCAAAGCCACTCTTATCAGCAATTTCTTGTGCCTTTAAGCTTGCAGCATAGTTTCCACCAGTTTTCGCTTCACCGGTACCACCCTTTACCGCTCGAATGAATTGATTTTCTACTGCAATTTTAACCGGATTGATTCCTTCCTTATAATAAGCTCCGACTGGTGATAAAATGACCATCAGCTTGTAATGATGTGATGGTGCTACGCCTAGAAAAGGCTCTGTTGAAATAATGAAAGGTCGAATGTATAGGGAGGTACCCTCTGCTTTCGGAATCCAATCTTTTTCCAATGCGATAAGCTCGCGGATGGCTTCCAACAGAAATTCCTCATCTACCCGTGGAATACATAATCTGTCATTGGAACGGTTTAATCGTTCCAGGTTTTTTTTCGGGCGAAATAATTGCGCTTCACCCTCTGGTGTTACATATGCCTTTAAGCCTTCGAATACAGATTGACCATAATGAAACACCATCGCTGACGGGTCAATTGTAATCGGCTGATATGGCACTATACGCGCATCATGCCAGCCAACTGGCTCCGCATAATCCATCACCAGCATATGGTCGGTGAACACTCTTCCAAATACGAGCTCCTGTGCATCCGGTTTTTCCTTTTTTGCTTGACTGCGTTCCACACGAACCTTACATTCTTCCATGTCACTATCCCCTTGTTGTTAAAAAGTTGATAATAATGATAGAACAAATAAGCTATGAAAGCAAGGCTTTAAACACATAAAACCCAAAAAATCCGAATTTTATTGACAAAATGCCGTTTATCGTAATATACACGCCGTATTTCAATTTGTTATGCCTATATTTGGGACTCGGGGGAAATTAAAAAGCTGTATGAAAGGCCTGGATAAAACCATTTCATACAGCGGGATTCAATTAGATAGCTTCCATCGTCTCTTTTAAACTGTCATATACACCATTCCAAAGTGCTTGATTTTCACGAAATGCTTTAGATGACACCTTGATCATTAGCTTGAAGGCTTCCTCATAGGCGGGATCATCCTTTGCTGGCATATCTTTTTGGAGGGTATCTATAAATTGCTTCGTCGTCTTTGCACGGGGACCCCATACAGCCTGTTCATTGCCCAGTTCATCTATGAAAATAAAAATCGGGATAATTCGTTTTCCGTCTGTTTGATATTGATCCATCAGCTCCAGGTTCGCATCTCTCGGTAGAAATCGAACATCAATTCCGGTCTTTTCAGCTAGCTGCAGCAGAATCGGGATATTAAGCATACAATGCCCGCACCATTCCTCTACAATGGCGACTATCCGTAAGTTTTTAGATTTTGTGTCAGAAAAAAATGCCTCATCTTGAGGAAGTTGAAAATGATTAGCAATATGCTGAAAGTTATCAGCGTGCTTATCCAATGTTTCGATATATGCCTCAGGGGTCAATCCTTTTTCAAACCAATCGTTTAACTGCATACTCCTCGCTCCTTTTTAAGATATAAATGAATACTATTTTTTTATTGTCATTCATGTAGTAGACATTTCATTAAATCAGTAATTGCTCTGAATATTAAGTGTAGGAAAATTATCCGGATAAGTAAAGATAATCGTTTAGGAGCATTGCTGTGTTCTATGCTTATTTTTCTAATAGCTTGTCAAAGCATTCCCACCCAGCCCTGTGCATAAGCTATACAAACCGCGATAGGTTGGAGGGATTGGATATGGATATATTAGATCGAGTGAAGCAATATCGTGAAGAAGAAGACCGCTTAAAATGGGAAGGGTCATTCGCGGAATATTTGGAGCTGGTGAAAGAGCGTCCAAATATCGCACAGTCAGCACATTCACGTGTATATGAGATGATCAAACAAGCAGGTGTGAAAGAAAAGGATAATCGCAAGCTGTATGAGTTCTTTGGGAATGAAATCTTTGGTTTAGAGTCGGCAATTGAACGGCTTGTTGAGGAATATTTTCATCCTGCTGCAAAACGATTGGATGTTCGAAAACGAATTTTGTTATTAATGGGTCCGGTCAGTGGCGGGAAATCGACCATTGTAACGATGCTCAAGCGTGGACTGGAGCGTTTCTCGCGTACTGATGAAGGAGCTGTCTACGCGATTAAAGGCTGTCCAATGCACGAGGACCCATTGCATTTAATTCCCAATCATCTACGAGAAGATTTTTTCAAAACCTATGGTATTCGTATTGAAGGAAATTTATCACCGCTTAATCAGATGCGATTGGAACAGGAGTACAATGGAAAAATTGAGGAAGTTCGAGTGGAACGGATTTTCTTTTCGGAAGACAAACGTGTGGGAATCGGAACCTTCAGCCCTTCAGATCCAAAATCACAGGATATTGCAGATTTAACGGGCAGTATCGATTTCTCTACGATAGCAGAATTTGGCTCCGAATCAGATCCACGTGCATATCGCTTCGATGGAGAAATCAATAAGGCAAATAGAGGCATGATGGAATTTCAAGAAATGCTGAAATGTGATGAGAAGTTTCTTTGGCTATTACTTTCCTTAACGCAGGAAGGCAATTTTAAGGCTGGTAGATTTGCGTTGATTTCTGCGGATGAATTAATCGTAGCGCATACCAATGAAACAGAATATCGTACGTTTATTTCCAATAAGAAGAATGAGGCATTACACTCTCGCATTATTGTGATGCCAATTCCATATAACTTAAAGGTTAGTGAGGAAGAACGTATTTATGAAAAAATGATTCAGGAAAGCGATATGGCCCATGTGCATATTGCGCCACATGCTTTACGTGCAGCAGCGATTTTTTCTGTTTTATCACGATTGAAGGAATCGAATAAGCAAGGTGTCGATCTCATTAAAAAGCTTCGTCTTTATGATGGGGAAAGTGTGGAAGGATATAACCAGGTAGATTTGGAGGAGTTGCGCAAAGAATTTCCGGATGAGGGGATGTCAGGGATTGATCCGCGCTATGTTATCAATCGGATTTCTTCGACAATCATTCGCAAGGAAGAACCGTCCATTCATGCACTGGATGTGTTACGTTCATTAAAAGATGGTTTGGATCAGCATCCATCGATTTCCGATGAGGATAAAGAGAAGTATATGAATTATATTTCTATAGCACGTAAGGAATACGATGAAATGGCCAAAAAAGAAGTTCAAAAAGCCTTCGTATATTCCTATGAAGAATCAGCCAAAACATTGATGGAGAACTATCTGGACAACGTGGAAGCATTTTGTAATAAGACGAAGCTTCGTGACCCGCTTACAGATGAAGAGATGAATCCCGACGAAAAACTCATGCGATCTATCGAAGAGCAAATTGGAATTTCTGAAAATGCCAAGCGTTCCTTCCGTGAGGAAATTTTGATTCGTATTTCCGCCTATGCACGGAAAGGGAAGCGTTTTGAATATAATTCGCATGAGCGCTTGCGCGAGGCAATTCAGAAGAAATTATTTGCCGACTTAAAGGATATTGTAAAGATTACGACAAGCTCCAAAACACCGGATGAGTCACAATTGAAAAAGATAAATGAAGTCATTGCGCGGTTAATAGATGAATATGGGTATAATTCCATTTCAGCTAATGAACTGCTGCGCTATGTTGGCAGTTTGTTGAATCGTTAATGGTAGACAAGGAACAGGAATGTTTTCTCCTGTTCCTATTTTTTCATATCTTTAAATCGCCCAAATAGCGCAATGGCTGCTTGTCTATTGCATACGCTATATCAAATAGGTAAAGCAATACCTATTTAAATGTTGAAAGCTTTTGGAGTTAAATAGTAAGGGTATAGATATCTGTCTCGATCGATAAATTTGGGAGGGTGAAGCATGCAGGATGGAAAGGAGAATTTTGTCGTCTCCCAGGAGGATTGGACACTTCATCGCAAAGGATATCAAGACCAGGAACGACATACCGAAAAAGTAAAGGAAGCCATTCGAAATAATTTACCTGATTTGGTAAGCGAGGAAAACATCATTCTATCAAAAGGAAAGGATGTTATTCGCATACCCGTGCGATCCTTGGATGAATATAAAATTCGTTACAACCATGATGCTGCAAAACATGTGGGGCAAGGAGATGGAGATAGTGCAGTAGGGGATGTCATCGCAAGGGATGGTAGGAAAGCGAAAGGAACTGGTACTGGAGAGGAAGCTGGAGAATCACCTGGTGTTGATTATTATGAAGCCGAAGTATCATTAGCTGAGCTGGAGGAGCTATTATTTTCTGAATTGGAGCTGCCTAATTTACAGGAGAAGGAACAAGCAGAGATTGTTATAGAGGACATTGCCTTCCATGATATTCGCAAAAAAGGTTTGATGGGAAACCTGGATAAAAAAAGAACCTTATTAGCTGCTTTTAAACGCAATGCAGCTGCAGGTGATCCGAGCTTTGCCCCAATCTTCGAGGATGATCTTCGTTTTAAAACATGGGATGAAACGATTCGACCAGAGTCGCGGGCCGTTGTACTGGCGATGATGGACACAAGTGGGTCGATGGGAACCATCCAAAAGTATATGGCGAGAAGTTTTTTCTACTGGATGATTAAATTTTTACGTACCACCTATAGCGCAGTTGAAATTGCTTTTATCGCGCACCATACAGAGGCTAAGGTTGTTTCAGAGGAAGCCTTTTTTACAAAGGGGGAAAGTGGTGGAACGCGCTGCTCTTCAGCTTACCGTAAGGCATTGGAATTGATTGAGCAAAAATATCATCCAGCCCGGTACAATATTTATCCATTTCATTTTTCCGATGGGGAAAATTTAACGATGGATAATCCGGTCTGTATTGAGTTAATCGAAGAAATCATGGCAGTATCCAGCATGTTTGGCTACGGTGAAGTAAATATTCATAATCGTTATTCAACGTTAATGAATGCCTTTCAAGCGATTGAAGACCCAAAGTTTCGTACGTTTGTATTGAAGAAAAAAAGCGACGTATATGAAGCCCTAAAGGCATTCTTTTATCGTGAAGAAGCGTATGTATAAACGACTGACGGATGCTGAAGTGTTAGCATCCGTCATACTTTATCACCCGTAAGCCCCCCACATCGAGATTGTTTGTTGATAACGAGAATTGTAAGTGTGGGGTATCAACAGCCAGTAAAGGCCTGATTGGTTCAACTAACAATCAGTGGGAAAGAGCGAAAATCCCCCCTGAATGAAGTTTCACTTTATGCTTGAGTTGTTGCAGCTATTTTATACAGTGCACGTTCGGTACTTATGGTAAATTGGTTACCATCCCATTCATACATAGCTGTATCCTGTAGCGGAATATCATAGGTATCGTCTGGTAGTGGCTGCATCGTTTCATCATCGTTTTGAATATTGCCTTTTCCATGTAGCTGTAGTATGTAACGGGAGCGATAGCCATCTATATCAGGCTGTTGGCGGTGGAATGTTACATTGGTTAACTCTAGATAGATGTGATCCCAATCCTGTAATTCTTGTTTGGTAATGTGAATCGTTGTACCAGACCATTTTTTTAATTGCTCATGAAAGGCTTCTATAGATGTCATCTCATGTTTCAAATATATCCCTCCTTTGATTAGATTCTCCTCATCTGCTGAACTCATGCAGTTGTAAAGCATATTTCTGTGGGGAGGAACACAAATTTCATCAGAAACATTAAAAATCATTTTAATTCCGGGCCATCTAGTCTATTATTGTATTATGATGCAAGACAAGCACGTATTGGCAGGTAGAAATGTAGGATGAGGCATGGGAGCCTGTTTTACAGGAAAAAGGAAGGTAATTATGGCAGAAGACATAAATGATACGATAACACGTATAGAGATAAATGATAAAGAGCTTATTTTGATTGGTACAGCACATGTCTCAAAGCATAGTGCTGAACAGGTAAAGGAAGTTATTGAGCAGGAACAGCCGGACACGGTATGTATTGAGCTGGATGAGCAGCGCTACCAATCGATTACAGATGGAAATAAGTGGAAAGAGATGGATATCTTTAAGGTAATAAAGGAGAAGAAAGCAACCTTATTACTTATGAATCTAGCCATTTCTTCCTTCCAAAAAAGGATGGCCAGTCAATTTGATATAAGCCCCGGCCAGGAAATGATTCAAGGAATTGAATCAGCCAAGGAAATCGGCGCTGAGCTTGTGTTGGCAGACAGGGATATTCAAATAACTTTTTCCCGGATTTGGCGAGGTATTGGTCTAAAAGGTAAAGCAATGTTACTGATGCAAGTGATTGGTGGAATCTTTTCCAAAGAAACCATTACAGAAGAAGAATTGGAAAAAATGAAGTCACAGGATATGATTAATTCGATGCTGTTGGAATTCACAGATAGCTTTCCGAGATTAAAAAAACCATTAATTGATGAGCGAGATCAGTATTTAGCTCAGAAAATTAAGCGAGCCCCAGGCAATAAAATTGTTGCTGTGCTGGGAGCGGCACATGTTCCAGGTATCAAGCGTGAAATACAGAAGGACCATGATTTAACTGCACTGCGTCAAGTACCACCAAAGTCAAATTGGCCGAAAATAATTGGTTGGTCGATTCCAGTGCTTATTCTCGCTGCGATTGCATATACATTTATGTCTAATCCTTCTGCGGGTTGGCAGCAAACATTGAGCTGGATTATTTGGAATGGTTCCTTATCTGCTCTTGGAGCGCTGATTGCATGGGCACATCCGTTGGCAATTCTGACAGCCTTTGTTGCAGCTCCACTCACATCTCTGAATCCGTTACTTGCTGCTGGTTGGTTTGTCGGAATTGTACAAGCAACCATGAAACGTCCAAATGTCGCTGATTTTGAATCATTATCAACAGATGTTTTCAGTGTAAAAGGTTTTTGGCAAAATAAAGTGTCACGAATCCTGCTTGTTGTCATTCTCGCTAATCTTGGCAGTTCCATTGGTACATTCATCGGTGGCGCAGATGTTATTCGATTATTCTTTAACAACCTATAATTAATATGATAATGGAAGCCTTAAGGGAAGAAACTTTTACCCTTAAGGCTTTTTTATCACAGATTAACTGGCTGTAAGCCCCCCACATCAATAATTTTTGTTGATCGCAAGAATAGTAAGTGGGGGATCAACAGCCAGTAAAGGCCTGATTGGTTCAACTAACAATCAGTGGGGTACGTACGAAAATCCCCCTGATTGAAGTTTCACTTTATTGGTAACTACAGCCCCTATCGTACACGTTCTTATCTTGTCAAGTAGCTCATGCTGTTATTCTTTGCCAATCGGATGGCATTCCGATCCGCGTTCATCATTCCTCCTATCCTTTCATAAGCTATAGAAAAGTGATTCGCAGGAGGAATCTGTACATGAATAATCAAACGCTACATCGGGCTATTGATGAAATTACAGAAATTGCTACAGGATTTGGTCTTGATTTTTATCCGATGCGTTATGAGATTTGCCCAGCAGATATTATTTATACATTTGGTGCATATGGTATGCCGACACGTTACAGTCACTGGAGCTTCGGCAAACAATTTCATAAAATGAAGCTTCATTATGATTTGGGCTTGAGTCAAATTTATGAACTCGTCATTAATTCTAATCCATGCTATGCATTTTTACTGGATACAAATAGTTTGATTCAAAATAAGCTAATTATCGCTCATGTCCTTGCCCATTGCGACTTCTTTAAATGCAATGTGCGATTTTCGAATACACGACGGGATATGGTTGAAAGTATGACAGCTACTGCTGAGCGTATTTCCCATTATGAGATGAAGCATGGGAAGGAAGAGGTGGAACGATTTTTAGATGCAGTGCTATCGATTCAAGAGCATATTGATCCGTCCATTATCCGTCCGAAATTACCATCCTATCAAGCATTGGAACAAGAGGAAGATTCGAAACCGCAGACAAGTCCATATGATGATTTATGGGATTTGGATGGGCAGGCAGCGAAAAAACAGCAGAAAAGGAAGCGAGAACGAAAACAAAGGAAGCTGCCGCCTCAACCAGAGAAGGATTTACTCTTATTTATAGAAGCGTATAGCCGTGAACTAGAAGATTGGCAATGTGATATGTTAACGATGCTACGTGAGGAAATGCTTTATTTTTGGCCACAATTAGAAACAAAAATTATGAATGAAGGCTGGGCAACCTATTGGCATCAGCGAATTTTACGTGAAATGGATTTAACGCCAGCCGAAACAGTTGAATTTGCGAAGCTTAATGCAAATGTAGTGCAGCCATCGCGAACACAAATGAATCCGTACTATCTCGGATTGAAAATATTTGAAGAGATAGAACAGCTTTATGATCACCCAACAGATGAAATGAAACAGGCCGGCGTTCAGCAGGAATCTGGAAGGGAAAAGATGTTTGAAGTACGTGAACTGGAATCGGATTTATCATTTATTCGGAATTATTTAACCGATGATTTAATTAAACGTGAAGACCTATTTTTATTTGAACGACAGGGTCGCGAATATCGCATCACAAGTAAAGAAGCGGAAGCAATTCGTCATCAGCTCATGACAGAACGTGTAAATGGCGGGTTCCCATACATTACCGTGGAGAATGGGGATTATCTGCGCAATGGTGAACTGTATCTTGTTCACAGCTTTGAAGGAATGGAGCTGGATATTCACTATTTGGAAAAGGTTCTCCCGTATATTCATCAGCTTTGGGGGAGAGTGGTTCATTTGGAAACAGAAATGAATGGACGAATGATTGTCTATTCTTGTGATGGAGATCAGGTTACGAAGCGACATGTATGACCCATTATAGAGGTGGACTATCTTCATGAAGCTGCCATTCAGTAAGATAGTCCTATTTTTCTAAAAATAGAAAAAATGGTGGACTTCATTAAAAAGAATGGTAAAATAAATACTATATATATCAAAATAAGGGGAATACATAATGAAGCTCTGGATGCGTAAGTTTGCCGTTATTTTAATAACAATTCTCACATTAGGTACTTATATTCCACCGTCTTTTATCCATACGGATGCAGATGAAAATAAGGATGCGGTGTCGAAATCCAATGCGAATGAGGATGTAGGTAATTCAACGGCGGTTGCAGCATTTGCCGAGCCTATACAGGAAACTGCTGCCCCATTAACCTATGATGACTATGTAGCCACTTTAACCGAAAAAGCGAAAGCGCAGGCGATTACAAAATTGGGACCTAAAATTATGCATCAAGTAGAAGATGAATTCATGGATGTTATTTTGCCAACAATGGAGACTGTTTTACAGACCGTTTTTGCAGATGCAGATGAACAAGAAATTCCTTACTATGGAATTACAGAGCATCCAACAAAGGGGCTTGGCGAAAAAATATTCCATGTGTATGATGAACGGACGAAATTAGATATTGCTAGATTTCATGTGCGTCGTGATAATCGACCATTAGAGGGATATTGGTTTAACTTCCATTATCATCTGAGTGCAGATAATTTTGAAACACATCACGAAATAGGAGAAATATACTGGGATAAAAACATTCCACCAAAATGGATGGCATAATTAAATAAATGGGCCTTGCTGAATAAGTATTTCAGCAAGGTCTATTTTTTTCTGAAAATAAGAAAGTATTACCGAGATCATTGTCTCTTTTATGGATTTGCCAAAGATTCGGATAACTTGAATCCAAATACCTAAGGAGGACATTTTAAAGGTGCTTTTGGACTGAGGGGATATAGAAAGTGTGTAGTTCCATTATCCTAATTCACAAAAAAGTTAAATTATTTAGCAATATACATAAAAAAGTAACCAATATCCTTATTGTGAAAGCGCTTAGACTTGATTATCTTTGAACCAGTTAGATGCGCTTTAGGCCAAGATAAAAAGGGAGGAATGGAATAAAAAAAGCAAGAGCAGTTCGTGAACATACCATATGGGAGGTAAAAAATTGAAAAAGAAAAGAAGATCAGCACTCAGTTTATTTTTAGCTTTTACGATGGTCATCAGTATGATTTTTGGATCAAATGGGATGGCACTTGTGGCATTTGCTCAAGCGGAAGATACGGCTGAATCAGACCGATATACCATTTATCCAGCTCCACATGAGATGAATTATCATGGTGAGCAGTTTGAAGTAAGTGATAAGGTAAATATTGTTTATGAATCCAAAGTAGATTCCTACACCAAAAAAAGAGTCGAAGAAATATTAGAAAGTAAAGGAATAAACTACTCCGAATCTGACGCAATCGCTTCGGGTGTAACAAACTTTTTGGTAGGTACATACCAGTCAGAGGGATACGTGGATCAATACTTTGCAGAAAATGAGTTAATGGATGAAACAACATTAAGTAATATAGATGGTCATATCGTTTCCATTAAAGACGATGTCATTGCAGTATTAGGTAAAGATGTGGATGCTGCATTTTATGGCGTTACAACGATTAAGCATATCTTTAAACAAATGAAGGATCGTTCGATTGAAGCATTAACAGTGCATGATTATGCAGATGTTAAAGGAAGAGGATTCATCGAAGGGTACTATGGGGAACCATGGTCTAATGAAGATCGCGCAGAATTGCTGATTTTTGGCGGTGACTTCAAGATGAATTCATATGTTTATGCGCCAAAAGATGACCCGAAGCATAATGGTAAATGGAAAGAACTGTATACAGATGAAGAGTTGGAAGGCATTCGCAAGCTTGCTGAGGCAGGAAATGCAAGTAAAACAAGATTTGTCTATACACTGCATCCATTTATGAATGATCCAATGCGTTTTAATACAGAAGAAAATTACCAAACCGATTTAAATATCGTGAAGGAAAAGTTTACGCAATTATTGGATGCTGGAGTTCGAAAGTTCGGTATTTTGGGCGATGATGCAGGCGTACCCGGCGGTAATGCAGAAAATTATGTCACTTTAATGACTGATTTAACAGATTGGTTAATCGAACAAGAAGAGAATTACGACGGCTTAGTAACCGATATGATTTTCACTCCTAATGATTATATGGGGTGGGGTGATAGTCAGCAAATTCAAACCTTAAAAAATTTACCTGAATCAGTGAGCTTGGTTCAAACAGGTGGTAAAATTTGGGGAGAGGTTTCTAATAATTTTACCAAGACATTTACGGAGAATGCTGGAAGAGGTCCATATATGTGGATCAACTGGCCTGTAACAGATAACTCCAAAAACCATTTAATTATGGGTGGAAATGAAGTATTTCTTCAACCAGGTGTTGATCCGGCAAATATTGAGGGAATTGTCTTAAATCCAATGCAACAGTCGGAACCAAGTAAAACAGCGATTTTTGCGAATGCGGATTATGCATGGAATATCTGGGAAAATGTTGAGCAAGCACAGCAAAATTGGAATGATTCATTTGCCTATATGGATCATTTAAATATTAACGAAACACCTGCTTCCAATGCTTTGAGAGAATTGTCCAAGCATATGATTAACCAGGACATGGATGGTCGTGTGGCAAAACTGGAGGAGTCCGTTGAGCTAGCTCCAAAATTAGATGATTTTAAGAATGCATTAGGTAAGGAAGAAATTACGGAAAAAGCACAGGACCTGATTCAAGAATTTGAGATTATTCGTCAAGCGGCTCAAACGTATAAAGATAATCCTGGTAATGAAAGAATAAGAGATCAAATCATTTACTGGCTGGATAGTGCTTTGGATACTGCAGATGCAGCTATTTACTTGTTAAATGCTGAAATTGCTGATGAACAAGGTGATGAAACAGCCATATGGGAGAATTATAGTCAGGGACAGGCAGCTTTTGAAGCATCAAAAAATCATCCATTCAGCTATATTGATCATTATGAATACGCTGAAGTAGGTGTACAGCATATTGTTCCGTTCATTAAAACATTAATCAATGATGTTTCAACAAAGGTAGAGACGATTGTAAATCCTGATTTAAATCCAGCTAAATATATTACCAATCGGACAGATACACCAACTGGTGATGTGGATGGCGTGCTGGATAATAACCTGAATACAGAAGTTGTCTATAAAACACCAAATACAATTGAGGCAGGCACGTATATTGGAGTGGAATATAAGAAGCCAATGACATTGCATACAGTACGATTTGAACTTGGTAGAGTAGGTAACGAGAAAGATACCTTTAGTGCGAGTAAGGTTCAATATACTGTCGATGGAGAAACCTGGAAGGATATAGAAGATGCAACGTATGGACATGTTAGTCAAATTGTTCTAGAAGATCTGGACTTGCAGGTAAGGGGCATCCGTTTAATTGCCACAGAAGATAGAGCAAACACATGGTTAGGGATTAGGGATATTGTCGTGAATGAAGAAGCTGGTGAAGATGAAGAACAAGCACAACAGCTGATGGTTCCGGATCATTTTACAGTATATCAAGGAACGGAAGACGCTTTATTCGATGATAATGATGGCACATATATTTGGTATAATCCATCAGGAGAGAAGAAAGATACCTCTGTTGTAGGAGATTATATTGGTGTTGACCTGTTGAAAGTAAAGGAGTTAGGGGAAGTTTCCTTTACTGTAGGTCATGATAATGGTGATAAGTGGTCAGATTATCAATTGGAATACTCTGTTGATGGAGAAACATACACGAAAGTGAAAGCGTACCATAATCAAGGTCCGGGAATGGATAAAATCAAGGAAGACTTAACAGGTATTGAAGCACGTTACGTACGTTTGACAAACTTAAAAGAAGTTCCAGTCTGGCTTAAATTTAGTGGCATTAACGTGGAAACAATAGGTGGAACTGCCAAATACACGTATACCAATAACGAGGATTACCAAACAATTAAGGCCCAGCATACACTGAAGGAAACAAGCTTACACCAAACATCCGATATTACCCTTAAACCAGGGGAATATATCGGTGTGAAATTAGAAAGAATTAAAGAATTAGACCGCGTCGTTGCAGAAGAAACAAGTGGAGAATTAACATTACAAGCAGCGATGAACGAGGTTGAATGGGTCCAACCGGCTGAAGGTGTGAATGCGCGGTATGTAAGACTACTCAATGATACAGACAAGGATGTCACCTTTGATTTAGAAGCATTTCGTGTCATTTCCAAGGAATTGGTGCCACCAAGCTTTGTCGAAACATCTTTAGGCATCCATCCTAATTATGCGGATAGTGATTCAAGAAATAGTGGAACGTTATTAAACGTGTTCGACAAGGACTTGAAAACAAAATCTATTTTTACAGATTACCAAAAAGAAGGCGAGTACATTACGTATTCTGTAGGTGAACCTAGAGTTTTTGATAGTTTACGAATCTATAATGAAGAAAATAGTATTAACTATATTCGTGATGCCAAGGTTCAATTATCCATGGATAATGAAAACTGGACAGACGTTGCCAGCATTGGTGATGGAGAGGATAACCTGAAGGATGGAACAGCAGATTATGCTGATATGATCAAGGATGGTTATACACATGACTCTGAAAATCCAGGAAACTATTACTTTGGTAATGATGATATCGGCGGCATAGAAGCGAAATATATTAGAATCATATTTACCGCGGATTATGACGTGAGATTTGCTCATATTAATGAAATTCTCATTAACGATGGTGAATATGTGCAAACGGAAAATAATCCGACGTTTGTGGCTGATCCAATTGAAGAGGAAGGACATAAACCGGAACTGCTTATTGATGGTGATTTAACAACTGCATTTAAACCAAATATGACAGACCGTACAGAAGGCTCATTAACTTATCGTTTGTCAGAAAAGACAGATGCAACGGTTATTACCATTGTACAAGGAGCTAATGCCATCTCGAATGCCACAGTCAGTGCTAGAGTTGGAGAAGATGAATGGGTTGAATTAGGTACCCTGGATGAAAGCTTGAATACGATTTATAACACCAAATATGAACATATTTATGAAATCAAGCTTAGCTGGGGAGATGTACAACCAGTAATTTATGAAATGAATATTTCAAATAACGAAAGCTTACTTCCAGTGTCAAGCATTTCTGATCTAAAGGATCTCGTGAATCAATATGAAGAATCAGGCGATCTGTCAGCAGAAGCTGTCCATACCTTAAGTCTGCATTTAAAAGCATTAGAACAATTTGAAAAAATTGGTGCGGATGCCAAAGTGAAGAAACACTTAAAGGGCATGAAGGATTTACTGGATCATCAACACGCTGAGGAGCAGATTTCAAATCAAGCTTATGAAGCGCTCATGAATGGTGTCAATCATTTAATGGAATAGGCGTAACGTTTGTATTGTAAAGACAGAAACCCGCTTATCATGTAAAGGTTGAGGAAAAGCCCGGGTAGCCCAAGGTAACGGGTGAAAAAAAGGCTACTAACCATCCGTGATATATATAGGTGTCCCCAGACCATTATGGTATTGGTGTTGGTTCGGGGTACCTATACATGGATGAGAATCAATTTGTCCCATGCCTTTTTTTCTTGAAGGGAGTGATTGTATCAGAAAATTAGCTTGGCATGTTAGGTCAAAAAAATTTATAAGGAGGCTATTTGATTGAAAAAGAATTCATTGAAAAAGTTATTTACAATGTTGATGGCACTTACTTTGATTTTGCCAGGTATTTTTTCTCCTCTTCGTGTAGGAGCGGAAAAAATCGATGGGGCTATCTATACTGCTTCAGGATCAGAAGGCTCAGATTGGGGACCAGAGAAAGCCTTTGATGGTAAATATAATCGTTATGTGGATAAAGATTCCAGATGGGCTAGTGATGTGTCTTCTGCTTCAGTAGACAATCCAAAATGGCTGCAGGTAGAATACCCACAAGCTAAAACGATGGAAGGTTTTAAAATCCATTGGGAAAGAACAAATGTGAACCAATATGCTATCCAGGTCTCAGATGATGGGGTCGATTTTGATACCGTATATCAATCAGATGAAAATAAAAAACAATGGATTGAAACCATTAAATTGGATCAAGAAATAACTGCTAAATTTGTAAAGCTTGTTATTACAGATTTCGATGAAAGCGCACCGGCAATAGATGGTCCAGTGTCCTGGAATAACGTTTCTGTTTATGAACTGGAAGTATTGGAAAATGTTGATGCTGTGGTAACAGGAACTGACAATCTGGCAGAAGGAAAAACAGCAACCGCTTCAAATGAAGAGGCGAACACCGATTTTGTAGCAGGCAACACCGTAGATGGTGATTTAACAACACGCTGGGCAACAGATGTAAGCAAAGAAATAGAGACAAGAACCCTTGATATTGATTTGCATGCATTAAGTGAGATTCAATCCATTATTATTAATTGGGAGCGGGATGTAAGTAATATTATTGCTTTTAAACTGTCTTACTCAGAAGATGGAGAACAATATTTTCCTTATAGCGAGCAAACAGAAAAGTCGAATATCCAGCGTCAAGTGTTAAATTTGGAGGATGCAGTAAATGCTAGGTATATACGACTTGATGTAACAAAGTATGATGGTGGAGACAGTAATTGGCCAAATGTGAGTATAAACGAGGTTGAAGCATTCTCAGAAGCGAAGGATGAAGATTTGGATGAAATAGATTCCCTTTCACAAATTTCCAAGCTGAAAATAGATGAAGAAAATGGGAAGCTGGATCTACCAAAAGCCAAATCCGGAACCTTATCTGTAGTTGGTAGTAATGCACTACCAGTCATCGATTTGGAAGGCAATGTGATTGATCCGTTAAACGATAAAGAAGTTAAAGTGACATTGGAATTAGCGAAAGAAAATGGGAGTATTGAATCGAAAGAATTTACTGTACCTGTTAAAGGAATTTATGCAGATGAGGGAATAAATCAAAAGCCGAATGTTATTCCTGCATTACAAGAATGGTATGGTTTAGAAGGTTCTATGACAATTGACCAAACAACGAGTCTCGTCGTAGAACATGCAGCATTTGAAAAAGCGGCTCAAATATTTCAGCAGGACTTGCAAACGGCAGAAAACTTGGAGCTTCCAATTCAAGCAGCGGATGCCAATGCCATTATTTTCAAACAAGATGAGGAAAAGGTATATGGAGAAGAAGGCTATGGAATCGAGATCAAAGCTGGCAATATTGTAATTACTGCGGAAACATATACAGGAGCATTTTATGCGACAAGAACTTTACTTCAAATTTTAAAAACGAATGATACGAATGAAATTGCTAATGGGCTCATTCGTGATTATCCAAAGTTTAAAATCCGTGGATTCATGCTGGATGTGGGGAGAAAATTTACAGACTTGGATTATCTCTATGATTATATGAAAAACATGAGTTATTACAAATTGAATGATTTTCAGATTCATTTAAATGATAATGAATTGGAAATGAATTTATTCGATTCCATTGAAGATGCAATAGAAAATGGGCACGCAGGATTTAGAATGGAATCAGATATCGTTGGTGATAATGGCGTTACTCTAACATCAGCGGATGGGTTCTATACGAAAGAAGCATTCCATCAATTTATTTCTGATGCAGCAGATTATGGCATGGAAATTGTTCCGGAATTTGATACACCAGGTCATGCGCTATCCATGGTAAAGGTCCGACCAGATTTATATTATAAGGGTGAGATTGTGAATGGAAAGCCACCAGAGGAAGCTGCAGCAATGCTTGATTTATCACATGAGGACACTTTACCATTTATTAAGTCCATTTATAATGAATATTTAGATGGAGAAAATCCTGTGTTTCAAGATACAACCATTCATATTGGTAGTGATGAATACTATGGTGGTGCAGAAGAATACCGTGCATATGTGGATGATATGCTGAAGTTTATTCGGGATGACAAGGATCGCACTGTCCGTCTATGGGGAAGTCTTACCAACAAAGCAGGAGAAACACCGGTAACTTCAGAAGATGTCCAGATTCAAGTGTGGAATACGGGATGGGCTAATCCGGATCAAATGCTAAAAGAAGGGTTTGACATTATCAATATTGATGATGCACAGGTATACATGGTACCAAGAGCAGGCTACTATTATGACCGTTTGAACCCACAGCATTTGTATCAAAATTATTTGCCAAACAAATTCTCAAATGGGACAATCGTTGACGAATCCAATCCACAATTTTTAGGAGCTATGTTTGCTCTATGGAATGATAAAGTAGGGAAACTCGAAAATGGAATCACGCAATATGACATGTTCGACCGTACATTTGAAGCAATCCCTGCAATGGCTCAAAAAACTTGGGGCAGTGATAAGGATTTATCCTATGAGGAGTTTGCACAGTTGGCTGAAAAGACAGGATATGCAGCAGGAACGAACCCAACATTTGATATCGACACCATTGGTTCAACCGTTGTAGACTATGATTTCACAACAGACAGTAAGGATCAGAGTGACAATGGTTATGATGTAGAGGAGCAAGTGAATGCAGAAATACAAAAGGAAACAGGGCTTCAATTACAGGGGAATGAAAGCTTTGTGACGACTGGATTATCTGAACTTGGACCTGATGCAACAATGGAAGTTACATTGACATTAGATAACACAGATCAAGTTCAGGTCATTGCCGAGAAGAGCAATCACGCCTCCTACGCAGAAAAATCCTATCAAGATGATGCAACCATTTATGCTGTAAATGACGATGGTTACGTTGGTTATGACTTTGGTAATTTATCCTACTCATTTGATTACAAGCTAAAGCCTGGTGAAGAAACAACCTTGACGTTTGTAACAGCATTAGAGAAAACAAAACTGCTGGTGAATGGGGAAGAAGTGCCTTTATTAGAAGAAACAAGTATGCCTTATAATACGTTGGTGCTTCCGCTTGAGAGGATTGGAAGTGCAACGGATGCTATGCATGGAGTAATTACATCATTTAAGGTGGCAAAAGGAACGTATGTAGATCCAACAATGATTGATCCAAGCACGATGAAAATATCAGCAACAAATGAAGAATTAGAGCAAAGCAATCCAGCTGTTGAAGGGCCAATTGAACTTGCATTTGACGGAAATTTAAATACAATGTGGCATTCTAAGTGGAATGACGCGGATCCATTTCCGATTGAAGTGAATCTTGAGCTCGAAGAAGAGACAGACTTGCGTAAATTTGTGTATACACCAAGACAGTCAGGCAATAATGGAAACATTAAGCAATATCGTCTCGAAGTAAGTATGGATGGGGATACGTATGAAGTTGCTGCAGAAGGAACATGGGAAGCAAATGCAAGACCCGAAACCATTGACTTAACAGGAATAACAGCCAAATATGTGAAATTCATTGTGGAAGATGGGCAAAATGGTTTTGCAAGTGCTGCTGAGTTTTCACTACATCGTGTATTGGAATCAGAGCCGGAAGTTCCAGCTCCAATAACTGATATCTCAGAGCTATTGGATGCGGTTGTTAGCTATGAAGCATCAGGTGATATTACGGATGAGGCTGCACATGCCTTAAAGCTACATTTGCAAGCCTTACAACAATTTGAAAAAATAGGAGCAACCACGAAGGTTAAGAAACATTTAAATGGAATGAAAACATTACTCCAACATCAACATCAGGAAGGACAAGTTTCTAAGGAGGCTTATGAATCCCTTCTGAATGGGGTAGATACACTGTTGGATAACTTGAAGTAAGTAACACAATACAAAAGGAATGGGTACAGCTGCAATGGTTGATCTGCCATCTGTTACCCATTCCTTTTTTTGTTTGAATGGACGGTTGCAAACAATCTGCAATCATTGGTATTAGACCGTTTCCTAGCCAAATCGTCCCGCTACATAATCAGCAGTTCGTGGATCTGCAGGGTTGGAAAATAACTGCTTTGTTTCATCATGCTCAATTAATTCTCCATTAAGAAAAAAAGCTGTTTTGTCAGAAATTCTAGCCGCTTGCTGCATATTATGCGTAATGATAACAATAGCGTAATCCTGCTTCAACTTCTGGATGAGTTCTTCTACCATGTAGGTTGATTTTGGATCAAGTGCGGATGTCGGTTCATCCATTAAAATAACTTCGGGCTCGATCGCAAGGCATCTGGCAATACACAGTCTTTGCTGCTGACCACCAGAAAGTGCATAGGCATTTTCATGAAGGCGATCCTTAACTTCATCCCACAGATAGGCTGCACGCAGGCTTTTTTCCACTATGCTTTTTAACATCGCTTTATTCCGAATGCCGTGAATACGTGGACCATATGCAATATTATCAAAAATGGATTTCGGGAATGGATTAGGCTTTTGAAATACCATTCCTACAAAGGTCCTTAATGCTTCTGCAGAATAAGAAGGTTGTAAAATATTCTCTCCGCGATACTGCACCTTACCAGTCATTTTTACACCAGGAACGAGTCCGACCATAAGGTTAAGGGATTTCAGATAACTGGATTTTCCGCAGCCAGATGGCCCAATGATAGCAAGTACTTCTTTGTCATAAATGGATAGATTGATATTTTTTAAGGCATGGACCTGCTGATACCATAAATGAAATGCTTCCGTCTGATAAATCGTTTTACTTGGCTTTGGAGCTAATTCCAATAGATTCCGCTGTTGATGCGCTTGTTTCATTTTTACGTCGGTTACTACACTCATATATATCCTCCTTTAGGATAGATGCTGTTGAAATTTATTTCGTACGATGATTGCCGAAAGATTAAGTGTGAACATGACAATCAATAAAACGATAATCGCTGCAGCAGCTAGATTGGCATAGGCTGCTGTCAAGGATGAATCCAATGTCCAGTAATAAATTTGTGTTGGCAGCACTGTGAACTTATCTAGAATACTGCCAGGAAAAGGCATGAGTAGTGCAGGAATGCCGATGACGATAAGTGGTGCAGTTTCACCAATTCCCCTTGACATGGCTAAGATGGCCCCCGTTAAAATGCCGGGAAGTGCTGCTGGTAAAATAATGTGGCGGATGGTCTGCCATTTCGTTGCACCGAGACCGATCGAACCTTCACTTAAATGAAATGGTACTGCACGAAGCGCTTCCTGACTTGCAGTAATCACAATGGGCAATAAAAGCAGAGACATTGTCAACCCGCCTGCTAAAATCACATTACCTAAATTTAGAAAACGAACAAAAATTGCCATCCCTAAAATGCCATATACGATAGAAGGAACACCAGCAAGATTGGCAATATTCGTTTGGATAAATGAACGTAATCTGCCCTTGGAAGCATATAATTCCAAGTATATGGCAGTAGCTACACCGATAAATAAAGTGAGAGGTGCAACAACAGCCATGAGCCAAAGGGTTCCAAGAATGGCCCCCATAATACCGGCACGTTCAGCTTGGGTAGAAAATTTACCGGTTATAAAGTCAAAGCTTAGGAAACTAGCTCCTTGTGAAATGACCCGGATGAGTAATACTGCTAATACAATTGCCCCAAATAATACGGCGAGCATACTAATGACCTTGGCAAGCCGGTCATAAAGTGAACGTCTGCGAATATTTTTTTCCAATTGAGCCATTGCTGTCTGTTTCATTCATATGCCTCCCTAAATTTTCTTGAGATAAATCGGGCGATCACATTCATCACTAATGTAAACACAAATAATGTCATCGCAACGGCATACAAGCTGTAGTATATCGTTGACCCTGCTGGTGCATCTCCTCCGGTTACTTCCACAATATAGGCAGTCATCGTTTGCATGGACTGAGTAATGTCAAAAGTAAATTGCTTGGAACTGCCACTTGCTATTGTTACAATCATCGTCTCGCCAATTGCCCGGGAAATGCCAAGCACAAATGCGGCCATAATACCAGAAAATGCAGCTGGGATGACGACCTTTGCAGTTGTTTCCAATCTCGTTGAACCAAGTGCGTAGGCTCCGTCACGTAAGGAATTAGGGACGGCACGCATCGCATCTTCAGATAAGGAGGCAATCATAGGTATAATCATGATACCCATGACTATTCCAGGGCTTAAAATATTCGTTGCTTCCAAATTAGGGATTACTAGTTTTAGAATCGGTGTTACAAAGGTAAAAGCAAAAAAACCATACACAATTGTCGGAATGCCTGCCAGTATTTCCATGATTGGCTTAAGCCAAATACGGATTTTCTTTGAAGCATATTCACTTAAATAGATAGCAATCAGTAATCCGATTGGTACAGAAACAAGCATGGCTATTCCTGCTGATAGAACTGTCCCCGTAATGAGTGGCAGGATACCAAACGATGGATTTTGACTTAATGGCTTTAATACTGTTCCGGTAAAGAATTCAACCAATGACACTTCTTGAAAGAAGGAGATGGTTTCTTTTAATAATGTGAATACAATCCCGACCGTTACCAGGATGGAAATACTGGCTAAGATAAACAAAAGCACCGGAATGAAAGCTTCTGTTTTTCGTTTATGATGTGCACGAGATTTTTTCTTTTGCAGCAGTGCATGAACACTGTTTGAATGCTCGCTATGATTTACAGATGACATATGTGGTTTCCTCCTGCATACTACAAGAAACAGGGTGAGTGGGTATTGCCCTCACCCTGTTTGCTTATAGGTCATTTAAATATTCCAGGTTTTGGTCTATTTCCTGTTGAGGAACTGGTGCAAAGCCGGTTTCACCTGAGAAGGTTTCAAGATTTTTTAGCAAGTATTTCGCAAAATCCAGTACCTGTGGTTTCTCTTGTGCGTGCTTCACATTTAAATACGTAAAGACTGGGCGTGTGAAATCTTGATAAGCCCCATCTTCGGCAATGGTGTCTAGACTAGGCTCAACCGCACCTTCTCCAAAGTCAACAGCTACAGCCTGCAGCTTATCTTGATTATTGACATAATAGCCATATCCGAAGAATCCAATTGCATTTTTATCTTCAGAGATTAAGCTGACTAAAGTGGAATATTCTTGTTGTAAATTAATATCGGAATGAAGATCTTTTTCTTCTAAAATATTTTCATAGAAAAATTCATACGTACCGTGATTTTCATTTGGACCATATCGTTTAATTGGTTCGTCCGGAAAATCAGGGTTTATATCAGACCAATTTTCAAGCTTACCATCAGCTAAAAAGATTTGCTTTAGCTCATCTGATGTTAGTTCTTTTGCCCAATCATTATCTGGATGGGTAACAAAAGTAAGTCCATCAAGTGCTACTTTCAATTCTTTCACTTCGATACCAAGATCTTTAGCTGATGCAGCTTCCTCTTCCTTGATTTGTCGGGAAGCATTATTGAAGTCTGTTCCATCTTCAAGGAGAAATTTCTTAAAGCCTGCACTTGTTCCTGCGCGACTGACCTCAACAGAAACACCTTCTTGTGTAGTGCTCATATATTCTTCAGCGATTCTTGCCATAAGCGGATAAACTGTACCTGAGCCATCAATGACAACACTGCCTTCCAGTTCTTCAGATTGACCATCTGATTGGCTACCTTTTTCTTCATCCTTCGATTTAGCATTGGCTCCACATGCTGCTAGAAAAATAGCTAGTATGAGCACTAGCGCCCCCTTGAAATATCTGTTTGTCATGAATTGATTCCTCCCTTTTTATATGTGAGAAGCAAACTCCCTCTCTACTGCAACTATAGCAACCGAATGTAAAGGGAATTTGAATCTAGTGTAAAGGGTATGTAAAATTAAAAATGAGCGCGAAAAAGAATGGACAATGCTATAATGGGCTACAAGGAATTATTCTAATGCTTACGTAGATTGACGATAGTTCTTCTGGATTGGGGAGAGATAAAGACGATGGAAAGTTATTATGATCAACTGTCAGCAGAAGTGTATGCAATCGATAAAAAAATTGGTCATACCTTTGGAGATGTTGAATTTTATCGAGATAGGCTCTCTGGCTGTACCGGAAAGATTCTTGAACCGGGTGTCGGTACAGGGCGAATCTTAATTCCATTACTTGAAAGTGGTCTTGATGTAGATGGCTTAGATATGTCTGCTGCGATGCTGGCGCATTGTAAAGAGAATTGTAAGCAACGTGGATTAGATGCACGTTTGTTTCAAGGAAATATGCAATCTACTACTTTTAAGGATACGTATGATGCAATCATCATCCCAACAGGGACCTTCCTGCTTTTGCATCAGCGTAATGAGTCGACTCAGGCATTACACAATTTTTACGACCATTTAAATGATGGTGGCAGGTTTATCTTTGATATCTTTTTACAAACGAAGCTTAATCCGGGTACAGTGAAAACGAGGACCTGGGAAACAGAGACAGGGGATATCATTTCACTGGAGGAAAAGCTTGTCACAGTAGATGCAGTAAATCAATATACCGTTTCCCACAATCGGTATGAAAAATGGCGGAACGGAAAGCTTATTCAAACGGAATTGGAGCAATTTCCACTGCGATGGTATGGGGTTGAAGAAATGAAGCTGTTATTACAGCAGGTGGGCTTTGAAAAAATCACCATTTCTGCAGATTATAAGCAGAATCAATACCCAAATGCTGCTGATCAAATCATTACATTTGAAGCAGTAGCAGTGAAAAGTGAATGAAGCTATGAATAGCTTGCTCAAAATAAATGATAAAGGGTTGAACTAAATGGAGAATAAATACATAGGTTATGCAGGAACATATACGCGACAAACGAGTGAAGGTATTTACCGCTTTGAACTAAATACAGAAACGAAGAAACTACAAGCGGTAGAGGTTGCTGCAAAAATCGGCAGTCCTACCTATTTAACTATTGATACAGCTGGAACATATCTATACGCTGTAGCCCAGGATGGAGAGCAGGGTGGTGTTGCAGCTTTTTCGATCACCAAGGATGGCACCCTGGAAAAAACAGCACAAATTTTAGAAGCAGGTGCACCGCCATGCCATGTAGATGTTCGTGCGGATCATCTTTTTGCAGGCAACTATCATAAGGGAACAGCACAGAGCTATGCTGTTGATGGTCAAGGTGGATTGGAGCAAGAAGCAGTAGTAGCGCATGCAGGACAGGGTCCACATGAACGACAGGAAAAGCCACATGTTCACTTTGCAGGTGCAGTACCAGATGGGCGATTTATCGTCGTGGCAGATCTGGGTACAGATGAGCTGGTTACGTATGCTGTGGAAGACCAAAAGTTAATTAAAAAACAGACCTATCAAGCGAAGCCTGGCAGTGGTCCGCGACACATCGTCTTTCATCCGGATGGAAAAACAGCCTACCTCATGACAGAGCTGAGCTCAGATGTAATTGTGCTGGATTATGCTACAGAAACAGGAAGCTTCACTGAAAAGCAAGTCATTCATGCTATCCCAGATGATTTTACGGAAACAAATGACGCCAGTGCTATACGGATAAGCAGCGATGGACGATTTGTTTATACTGGTAATCGTGGTCATAATAGTATTACGGTATTTCAAGTAGATGAAACAACGAAGGAATTAACCTGGATTGAACATACACCAACCGGTGGGGAGTGGCCAAGAGATTTCACACTTGATCCAAGTGAACGTTTTCTAATTGCTTCGAACCAGCATACAGGTAATGTTGTATTATTTGAGCGGGATACCGAAACAGGTAAGCTAACGAAGCTGCAATCCGAAATTGCAGTGCCAGAAGTAGTTTGTGTAACGTTTAAATAGGAAGATGAAACAGGAGTGAGGGGTTTTCCTTCACTCCTGTTTTATAATTTCCCATCAGTGGATAAATAGTAACCAGACATATAGGCCTGATAAAGTGATGAAAAGTGTTGGTACGGTTAACAGAATTCCAACCTTAAAGTAATAGCCCCAAGAAATGGATATGCCTTTTGACCGTAATACATGCAGCCATAATAAAGTAGCTAATGATCCGATTGGGGTGATTTTAGGTCCCAAATCAGAACCAATGACATTGGCGTAAATCAATGCTTCTTTCATTACACCGACTGTCTCTGTTTCAGAAATGGCTAGTGCATGAATCATCACAGTAGGCAAATTATTCATTACAGATGATGAAATCGCTGCTAAAAATCCAGTAGCAATGGTAGCAATAAATAATCCTTGTTCAACAGCTATTTGGATAATATTGGCTAGCATACCTGTTAATCCAACGTTTTTAAGACCGTAAACAACTACATACATCCCAATCGAAAAGAATACGATTGCCCACGGGGCCCCTTTTATAACTGCCTTGGTTTGAACGGCAGGGCTTTTTCTCGCAATCATAAGAAATATAATGGCGACTAATCCTGCAGACAAGGAAACCGGGATACCGAATAATTCCCCACTAAAATAACCGAATAATAAGAGCGTTAATACAAGCCAAGAGAGGCGAAACAGCTTTAAATCTTTAATCGCATGTTTCGGATCTTCGACTTGATCTGCATTATAATGGGTTGGAATTTGCTTTCGAAAATAGATGTAGAGTACAAGCATACTCGCCACAAAACTAAAAAGATTGGGGACAAGCATGCGGGATGCAAATGCTGCAAAGCCAATTCCAAAAAAATCTGCAGATACAATATTGACTAGATTACTGACGATAAGTGGCAATGATGTTGTGTCAGCGATAAATCCACAAGCCATAATAAAGGGCAAAATCATTCGTTCATTGAACTTCAAGGATCTTACCATTGCTAATACAATAGGGGTTAAAATTAAAGCGGCACCATCATTTGCGAATAGCGCAGCAACAACTGCACCTAATACACCAATAAGTATAAATAATTTCAAGCCATTTCCCTTGGCGGTTTTTGCCATATGTAAGGCTGCCCATTCGAAGAAACCAACTTCATCCAGAATGAGAGAAATAATAATTAAAGCGACAAATGTGAGTGTCGCATTCCAAACGATGCTTGTTACTTCTGCGACATCGTGAAATGTCACAACACCTGTAGCAAGCGCAATACCCGCTCCTATACAAGCAGACCAGCCGATAGACAAGCCTTTAGGCTGCCAAATAACAAATAGTAAGGTTATCAAAAATATCATGATGGCTAGATAAATATGCATCTGATTCTTCCTTTCCTGACTGTTCGATTGCCACCACATCCTATTACCATTTATATATGCCTGTTTTTCCTATAATCGATGGTGAAAAATTGCATAACTTGCATAACAAAGCAAACTGGGATAGTGCAGCATTCATTTCGAATAAAACAAAAAAGTTGCCACATTTGGCAACTTCCATTATACATCTGTCTATTAATTTTCTACATTAAACATGCTCCACTGCCAACTGTTTTTTGTTTAGTTTATTAGCCATGGCAATGGTGAGGTGGTTGGTCAGTTTTGGGAGGCGCGGCTTTAGAAATGCATGTAGCATCGGTGCCATCCAGCCCTTTGCTGTTGCGTGCAGACTCCCTGTCATATTGGATTCCCCAACTGATCCCTCCTGTACTCGGATGGATCCTCCTCCGGTGACTTGCATGTTTTGTACGGCGTTGTGAAAAGTAATTTCGTGGAGCTGCTCATTCAGCGTCATCTCCACATCTACGTAGACCACTTTCTGTAACCCGCCGAATTCCCCTTGTAGCATCCAGGTGGATTGTTTATCATTATGCCATACATGATCCTCATAACCGGGCAGTAAAGATACCCAATTATCCATGTCTCGTACATAACTCCAAACAATGGGTAATGGCAGATTTAGCTGCACATGATGCATTCCATTTACCAATATACATTTCTCCTCTCACGAACCAATTCAAGCTCCATTTATAACCATATGTATCCAATCATGCAATATGCCTGAAAAAATAAAATGAACGAAAGAAATCATTGGATATATCTCGGTTTTTTGTCCTTGATTTTAAAGATTGTGATACAGAGGGTTTTGAAAAATGGTAAACTGGAATCAATTCATAAACACGTTATTTGTATATATTTGGAAAGGGAGAGGGAAATGGGGAAAACAATGCAACGCTTAAGGTCTGAACGATTTGAAGTTTCCTATAATAAAATCCATTTAGAGCTGAAGCGTCTTGTGAAAAATGAAGCACCACATTTTCAAAATCTAGTATTTAAAGGGGCAAAGCGATTTTCTGTTATCAAAACCTACCAAGAGGAATTGCATCAGTTCGCTAGACTACGAAATGCGATTGTACATAATAAATATGATATTGGCGAATACATTGCTGAACCGCATGAGAAAACAGTGGAGCAGATTGAGGAGATTTGTCGTATTTTCACCAAACCGAATGATGCACTTACAATCGCAACGAAGCAAGTGATTGTATATGATTATCATGCCCCGATAGCTAAAGTCATACAGGGTGTTCATAAACATAATTATTCTCAATATCCAATCTACAATGGTGACATTTGTATTGGATTATTAACAGCGAAAGCGATTGTTCGCTGGGTTGCCAAGCGGGCAGCTGAAGGAAAATACAATCACGAGCATATTCAAGTAAAGGAAATTTTTGATATGGACGAGGATCACCCGATTGAGTTCGTTTCCAGATCAGCAAATATATTTGATGTTGAAGAAATATTTGCCGCAGCACATATGGAAAAGCAAGATTTAGAGGCAATCGTCATCACGGAAACAGGCGAAAGAAATCTGCTTCCAATAGGAGTTATCACCCCATGGGATTTAATTGAAATTGATTTCCTTAATGAATAGAACATTCATGATAGAATGGGGTAAAAGGAAATACGGATAGAGGCAGATGTGGCTGGAGGTAGCTGGATTTGGTGGCTGTGGAATACATGATCACCGTGCCTTGGAAGGTACATTTGTCGGTTGCTGCTTGTTTAGCGGTCAGGTTGCAGGAAAGGTTATAGCAAGTATATTAGGCTGAAAATGATTCTTTGCAGTATGAATGTATAAAAGGGCCAGCTATCTATTCATTGGATAGCTGGCCTTTCTGGATGATTCTATCTTTCTCGTAAAACTTCTACTAAAATATTTGGGTAATTCGTGAACATGCCAGTTGCTCCCCAATCCAATACTTTATGCATGTCTTCCCGCGTATTCACGGTGTACGGGTGCATCAGAAGCCTGTGCTTACGTACTTGTTGAACATATTCACGATCTATTCTTGTATGACTTGCCCCAACTCCAATTGCATACTGCTTGATTTCGTTAAGCTCCTCATCTGTTATCGTTGCAGGAGCGGAATAAGAAAAAAGCTGAACAAGCGGAATGTTAGGGTTTAGCTCGTTCAGGATAAGCAAGCTATCTTTGCTGAAGGACTGAAGTAATACCTTGCTTGATGGTCCATTAGGTCCAATTAACTTATATTTATTTAAAATCCGAAGCAATTCAACCTCCATTCCCGGGTACACCTCAGGAGATTTGGTTTCTATATAATACCTGGAACCTTTGCCGAATGTTAGGATGACTTCCTCTAACGTTGGCACCTGTAAACCAACATATTCAGGCTTGGCCAAGTCAGGATATCGCTCATTGAACCAAGAACCAGCATCCAGCTGCTTGATTTCAGCTAATGTCATATCTTTTACTGCTCCAGTGCCGTTTGTCGTGCGGTCTACTGTTTCATCATGCATGGCAATCAGTACACCATCTTTTGTCATTTGCAGGTCAACTTCGATATAATCGGCATTCATATTTTCACCAAGTTCATAGGCCTTCAGCGTATGCTCTGGTGCCAATCCAGATGCTCCGCGATGGGCTACATTTAGAATACGATTCGGATTTATTTCAGGTTTACCCGTGTCTGCGAATGCGGTGTTCTGGATGGGAAAAATAACAAGGGAGAAAGCAAATAGGAAAATGATACGCTTTAATCGTTTCGCTTTTTTCATGGATTCTATCTCCTTTTGTAGTGGAATAATGGTGCACGCAAAAATGAGATTACTTGAATGCTGGATGGCTCAACCACTTAGTTTCATATATTAGATGTTTTCTTTCATCACACACCTCCATTCTGTGGGAAGTGATAAAAAAAGAGAAGACCCAAAACAATTTCCTTACGGTCATAAGGAATCTGATTAGGGTTCTTCTCTGTGACTCTTCCCTCGCTATATACAATTCAAGTATGCTTGGTGTGTGTTAAATTGTCTATGGGGATAACGAATGAAAATACAGAAACAGTTCTGTAGTTTCGAACTAGGTCTAAGGTTTTATTTATTGGAATTATCTAAATTAACTGTTTACATAAATGAAAGCGTTTGCTAATATAATAGTAATTGAATATCTCTAGGAGAAGAAGAGAAGAGAATCAAACAGAATGCCTATAAAAGGTTATTTGTTTTGTTTCTTTTCTCTTTTTTATTTCTCTTAAGCAGATTCAATAATATGTTTTAAAGGAGAGAGGGTATTGGGAAGAACGTTATCTATATTTACCGTGTTATTATTCAGCCTGTTTTTACTCGGAGCTTGTGCAGGTGAGAGTTCAGGAGATGGCGAGGGAGACGGAAATGGAAAAAGCATCACCCTATATTCGCCGGAAACACCCGATCTCAGTAAAGAGCTTGCTCAAAAATATGAAGAATTGCATGGTAACAAAGTCAATGTACATTATGCTGGGACGAATGTTCTCGTTAATCAGATGATGGCTGAAAAAGGGAATCCCAAAGCAGACATCTGGTATGGGGGAGGAGGAATTCTTCCATTTGAAGCCGCTGTTGATAAGGATATTGTGACACAGTATATTCCGCCAAGTGCCGAGGATTGGGAAGTGGTTGAGGATGGAATAAAAGTAAAGCATGAAGACGGTTATTATGTTGGCGTTGAATTATTTGTATTAGGATTTTCATACAATACAGAGCTGGTGACAGAGGAAGAAGCACCGAAAACTTGGGAGGATTTACTAGATCCAAAATGGGAGGGGAAAATACAATTCCCTAACCCAGCAGCGTCTGGTACATCTACTTTAATGGTTTTAAGCTACATGATGGAGCACGGAGAAGAGGCTGGTTGGGAATACTTTCAAAAGCTGACAGATCAGGCAAATTCAATTCCCGATTCAGGTTCCGCACCAACAAAAGGGGTAGCAATGGGTGAGGCATACATTGGGATAGGGTTTGACTTTATGGCATATGAGCACCAGAAAAATGGAGAAACAGTTGATTTTATTGTTCCAGAAAAAACACCTATTTTGGTTAATCCAATCACACTTGTAAAGGATGGACCAAATCCAGAGGGTGGTAAGGATTTCATGGAATTCATGTTAAGTGAGGAAGCACAGCAAATTCTTGCTGATTGGCAGCATATTCCAATCAATCCGGATGTAGAATCAACTACACCATTATCTGTCGACAGTATCAAGGAAAATGCTATCGATTTAGATATTGATTGGGTTAATGAAAACTATGATCGGATTAGGAATGAATGGACAAATAAAATTAAGTAGAGGGAATGATACTATGGGGGCAGTTGTAGTAGAAGGACTAACAAAGGATTTTTCAGGGGTAACTGTTCTTCAACATATCAATCTTGACATCAAGGAGGGCGAGTTTTTTGCCCTTCTGGGTCCCTCAGGGTGTGGCAAGACAACAACGATGCGATGTATTGCTGGTTTTGAAAAACCGACAAGCGGCAGGATTAAACTTGGTGACCAAGTAGTAAATGATTTGGCACCAAATGAAAGAAACTGTGGAATGGTATTTCAGAGCTACGCTTTATTTCCGCATATGAATGTTTTTGATAATGTAGCCTACAGCTTAAATATAAAACAGCTTAGAAAGAGCAACTTGTTTAAAAAGCTTGGCGTATATACGAGGATGTTTAATAGTAAGCTGGTTAAATATCCTAAGGAAATGAAGCAAAAGGTGATGGACGTACTTGCCTATGTTGAATTAACAGATCACGCACATAAACTCACAAGCGAGCTATCTGGTGGGCAACAGCAACGTGTAGCACTAGCTAGAGCGTTGGTGATGGAGCCACAAGTTTTATTAATGGATGAACCGTTATCCAATTTAGATCAGAAGCTTCGACATACAATGCGCAATACCATTCGGAAAATGCAGCAGGATTTAAAAATCACCACTATTTTTGTCACACATGATCAAGAGGAAGCCATGAGCATGGCCGACAGGGTTGCAGTAATGAAGGATGGTCAAATTCTGCAAATTGGAACGCCTACAGACTTATATAGTAATCCACAATCACCATTTATTGCGGATTTTGTAGGGACATCTAATATTCTTCCAGGTACATTCTTAAAGCATGAGGCTGGAATTACTACTGTTAAAATTGGTAATCAAGAAATCAAATCCGTAACGAAAACAGATCAGCAGGATGTTCAGGTAATTATTCGACCGGAAAATATAAAGGTGCTGGAGGAAGCTTCCATTACAGATGATAATTCATTTGAAGGAACGATAGAGGTCGCAACGTATCTTGGATCTACTGTTCGCTATGAAATGAAGGTTGGTGACTATCGGTTAATTGCAGATACGATTTACGAATCAGGTCATCGAATTTTGCAGGAAGGGTATAAAGTAAGGCTTGGGGTATCACCTGAAAGGGTGTTGCTCATATGAAGCGATTGAAGAAACATCTTACTGGAATCGGTATCATCAAGCTGTTGCTGTACGCATTCTTTATTCTGTTTTTGGTCATACCACTTGTTGCTGTCTTCATTGTTAGCTTTACAAATGAACCGATAAACTTTTTTGGTTCTTTTATCAGCATGGAGACGATGCAGACAACCATTGATCAATTAAAGCATGCAACACTTGATAATTTTAAATCTGTATTCCAAAACACCCGTTATTTAGATGCCTTATTAAACAGTCTGTATTTATCCTTTGTTGTTTCTATTGTTGTATTATTAATTTGTGTACCAATTGCATATGGCATTGCAAGAACGAAGCTGCCATTTAAGAAGACGATTAGTGCATTATGTACGATCCCATTGATTGTACCGACATTTATTTCTGGCTATGCGTTTATCATTATGTTTGGCCGGTCGGGATGGGTGACCTATCTTTATCAGGCGCTTGGAGGAGAAGGGCTTTTTATTGATCCTTATTCCTTAACCGGAATTGCAATTGTCCAGATTTTTTTCTTCTTTCCATATGCGTTATGGCCGATGGTGGCAGCGTTTAAGGTAAGTGATGTATCATTGGAAGAAGCCTCACGTAACATGGGAGCAAAGGGTTGGCTAACCTTTTGTACGGTTACTTTTCCTTTGGTGATACCAGGAATGCTTTCAACTGCTTTAGTTATTTTTGCGGTTAGTTTTTCCGATTTTGGAACACCAATTGTACTCGCTCCCACTGACCTTAATTTATTAGTTGTTCAGGCATATCGTGAAATTGCCGGCTTTTATAACTGGGGTGGAGCAGCCATTTTGACATTGATTATGATTGCGGTAGCAGGCTTTGTGTATTGGGTGCAGAACTTCTTCTTTAAAGGGAAGAATTACGATTCCGTCTCCGGTAAACCAAAGCAGTCGAAGTTGAATCAAAATAAATTGGTTACTGTACCAATTGCTGTTTTTTCCGGCATTGTTGTGCTGGTACCATTATTGGCCATGTTAACGGTGTTTCTGCAATCGATTGCAACGACATGGGGGAAGGATCCATTACCAAAGGGATATACGTTGGCACATTATAAAATGATCTTTACTTCTTCCCTGGGAAACATTCAGAACAGTATCGTACTTGCGCTTGGGGCATTGGTTCTAAGCATTATTATTTCAGTTTTTGTTTCTTATTTTGTTGTCCGACAACAGGCTGTTACATTGGATTTCATGACGACTGTGCCATTGATTGTACCAGGTATTGCATTTGGTATTGCGCTTATTCAAACGTTTAATGTCGCACCGTTACAATTAACGGGGACAGCTGCAATATTAATCATTGCCTACTCTATACGCAGGTTGCCGTATATGGTTCGATCAACGGTTGGGACAATGAAATCCATTAAAGCAGATATCGAAGAAGCAGCGATTAGTCTAGGTGCTTCAACGTTAACAGCTGCTATTACCATCATTGGGCCATTAATGATTCCAGGAATTGCTGCTGGTTCATTACTCGTATTTATTACGGTTATCAAAGAAACGAGTATTTCTATCCTGATGGCTCCGGCAGAATGGGCACCAATGAGTCTTGCTATTTTCCAAAACATTTTGCGTGCTGAATATTACTCGGCCGCTGCCATGTCTATTATTCTAGTCGTTTTAGTACTTGTACTTCAGGCCATTGCAAACTTGTTTACAAGAAAGCAATCCGATTGACCACAGTCCTCCTCCCACTGTTTGGGAGGGGACTGTTTTTTATAACTAAAATAGCATGGTGCCTTTATTCCTTCATAACGAATCGATCAGTCTACTTTGTTCGTCTATTTACAATTTAGAATAATAAGATTAGAATTACTTGGAGCAATTGAATAAGGGAAAGTAGTGGGTGTACAAGTGAATTTCATCCGGGACTGGGCAAAACAGTTAAAAACATATAATCAGAATGTGAAGCTAGCCATTACAGCCAACATTTTTTCACAAATTGGCATGGGTATTTTTATGGTTGTTTATAATTTTTACATACGTGAATTGGGCTTTAGTCAAGATGTCAATGGAAAAATAATTGCACTAACCGCTCTAGCAACTGCTATTATTCTCGTACCTGCTGGCATGCTTAGTGACCGGGTAGGACGGAAGAAAATAATGACCTTTGGTGTGATGGCTTCCGGAATCATACTATTTATGCGTGGAATGATGGAAGGAGAATCGGTTTTATTAACGACTGGTTTTTTAACCGGTTTAACAACCGCATTCCTTCAAGTGTCTGCCATTCCTTGGTTAGCTGAAAACTCTACACCTGTACAGCGGGTTCATTTATTTAGTTTAAATGCTGCACTGATGACTGTTGCAAATGTGATTGGTAGTTTATTAGGTGGAGGGCTGACGGATTTATTTTCATTCGGCTTTAGTGATCTTATTAGTATCCGACTAACATTGATTATTGGCAGTGTCTTTTATTTTCTTGCTGTCTTTCCCATTATGCGAATGCAGGAGGTTCGTAAAAGACGTCCAGTTAAAAAAGAACATGTGCGGGTTAGTCCTGTACTATTTTTCAAGGCAAATCGAATCGGTTTTCAAATTATCGGTATTTTTGCGATAGCCCAGTTATTAATTGGTTTTGGAAGTGGTCTGGTTATTCCATATTTAAATCTGTATTTTGCAGATCGATTTGCAGCATCCACGACATTAATTGGTTTAATCATTTCATTAGGGCAAGCAGCAACGGCTGTTGCAATGTTTATTGGCCCACTTGTGGTAAAGCGTGTAGGTGAGGTGCGAGCAGTAGTGTTTTTGCAGTTGCTATCATTGCCCTTTTTACTTCTGACTGCCTTTACAGAAAATCTACTGCTTGCGAGCATTGGATTTTTATTTCGTCAAGCGTTGATGAATGCTGGTAACCCCATTCAAATGTCGTTGATGATGGCGAAGGTTGATGATTCTGTAAAAGGTCTAGCCAATTCTATTAATCAAATGGTATTTAGCCTTGGCTGGGCATTGATGGGTCCAGTATCTACCTCCATAGTCATGCAGTATGGAGCTTATTGGGGGTACGCCCATGTATTTTCCATCACAGCGGGATTATATGTTGCAGGTTCTCTATATTTTTATTTTGCATTTAAACGTATCAAGGAATAGCAGGATTTTCGTCACTTATGTCGAATATTGTTTAGGGAGGCGAAATATTGGCCGGTTTTTATCGCCAAAACCAATAGCCTTCAAATAAACAGAGGAACAACGGGGGTAGAAGAGATGAGTCAACAAGCAATTATAATTTCAGAAAAAGATGTACGATTAGACCAAGCATCCATACTGCAGGAATTGCTGGCAGGCGAGAAGAAGGACTATAGCCTGCTTCCAACAGAAAACGCATTGTATATGGTTGTGAAGGAAGTAGAGGAAAAGAAACAATCAACGGAAAAAATCCGAATGATTGCTGGAGGAATTGCCCGTTCCCTTCAAAAATATGGTCTGACATCAGCGAAATTGGAACAGGACGTCCTAGCAACACTTTTTGCAAAAATAGATGAAGCAGCTGCAATTACTGCTTTTGTAGAAGGCTGGCATTTGGGGAATTACGCATTCTCCAGCTATTTATCCAAGGAACAACCAAAAGCCGTAGCAATTGAGGTTCCAGCTGGATTTGAAACAGCTGTTCAAGCTGGTGAGGTTCGTGCACAAGCCATGTCATTTTCGCGGGACTTGATGAATGATATTCCAAGTGCATTGAACCCTTCCACGTTCCCAAATAGACTGGAAAAAGAATTTGCAGGTACAGATGTTTTGGTTACAGTCCATGATAAGAAAGCAATTGAAGCGATGGAAATGAATGGGGTGCTTGCAGTTGCGCAAGGGAGTAAGCATGCCCCAGCATTTGTCGAATTGACCTATACGTATGACTCGAAACAGCCGCTTATCGCACTTGTTGGAAAAGGGGTTACCTTTGATACAGGTGGGATTAGCCTAAAGGGTGGACGTGATCTAAGTGACATGCGTATGGATATGGGTGGTGCTGCGGCAGTTGCTGGAGCGATGAAGCTGTTAGCAGCTTCAAAAGCGAAAGTGAATGTCGTTGCATTGATTCCTATTGTTGAAAACATGCCAGATAGCAACTCTATTTTACCTGGTGATGTCATTCGCTATAAAAATGGTCATACGGTTCAAGTGGGAAATACAGATGCGGAAGGCCGCTTAATTTTAGCTGATGGTATATTACGTGCTGAAGCGCTTGGTGCGAAAGCGATTATCGATATTGCAACACTAACTGGTGCGATTTGGAGTGCGCTTGGATCCAAGCTGGCTGGTGTATTCGGTACAGAACAACTAACTTTGGATATAAAACGTATCGGTGATGAGAATGGTGACTTTGTGTGGCCAATGCCACTTGTGGATGCATATGATAGCTATTTAAAAAGTGATTATGCAGATTTCAGTAATATTAGCTCGAAAGGTGAGGCTGGCTCGATTACTGCTGGATTATTTTTGCGCCGCTTTGTCCCAGAGGCAGCGGACTGGTTACATGTTGATATGGCAGGTGTTATGAGCCGCTCAGCGGAAGGCTATTATGCGAAATCCGCTACTGGCTTCGGTGCACGACTGCTAGCTGACTTTGCAGTACATTATTCTAAATAAATGCTGGAAAAAGCATCTATCCTAAATGGGGTAGATGCTTTTCTTATGCTTGGAGCAGGGACATGGTAGGATATCCCTGGGAAAAAATACTAGCTCGCTTCCTTCTGACAAGACAGGAGCAGGACTTCTGTATTAAATTTCTGAATCTTCGTTACTTTGGAGTTAGAAGGGGTATACAAGGAGCAGAACGACAATATGTTTTAAAAGGAGATGTGTAAGGATGCGAAGTTGTCAGAAATGGCTTATCTTGCCTGCTTTCTTGCTTCTCTTCATACTACCAATGAACATACACGCGGATACAATGCTTACGGAGAATAAGGAACAGGTTGCAGCTCAACCAACTGTAGTAGGAAAAGGAAAGGCTGGACTGTACGGGAAAGGTGGAAATGGAAATGACGAAACGCCAGGAGAATGGTATGCAGGTGATACACCGCCTAATTTATTACCGAATGCACCGATCCTGCTATTTGTACCAGGACTAAATAACGTGGCACAAATTTGGTGGGAAGAAAATAATATGTATCAAACCGCATTTGATGCTGGTTATCAAACAGCCTTTGTCCAATTACATGATGCTGGTGGTGAATCAGCTGATATGTGGGACAATGGGGAATTATTAGCAGAAAAAATCAATGAAATAGCTGCCCATTTTGATCATCAGCCAATCACGATCATTGCTTATAGTAAGGGAGGTGTCGATACCCAAACTGCTTTAACCTATTTTGGCGTACAGGATAAGGTGGACCAAGTCATTACGCTATCGAGCCCGCATCATGGTTCGCAGCTTGCTGATTTAGCATATAGCTTTTGGGCTGGCTGGTTGGCTGATTTGATTGGTATGCAAGGAGATGGCACCTATGCAATGGAAACTGGATATATGGCGCATTTTCGCTCCATAACAGATCCAGAACCACTGGCAAGCTATCATCATTATTACACACTTGGTGGAACGGATTGGGGAAGTGCTTTTTCCTCGAATTGGTTTGGTGGAATGTATTTATCCAGTTATGGTCCCAATGATGGTGTCGTGACAACTGATAGCAGTAAGCTGCCAGGAGCTCAGGAATTGGCAATTGGCGATTGGAACCACACTTCGATACGAACAGGTGTCACTTTTCCTGTTTTTGAAAATTATTTAAGCAGTGCCAATGTACAAAAGCAAGCAAGCCAACGAATCATACCGGTTGACACAATAGAAAAGAATAACCATCATGCAAATCGTTGGATTCACGGAGGACCGCTTGAAATTACTGGTATGCACGAGATAGAAATTCCAATTGAAGACCAAGTTCAGGAAACAAAATTGCAAATCATGTCAGCCAAGCCATTAACGGATTTTCAGCTTGTAAATGAAGATGGGCAGGAAGTACCTGTAACGGTAACATCTGGTCAGGAGATGGAAGGATATTTTCCCAATGCCTATATCTATCAGGTCAACATTCAGCAACCTGCCTCAGATGAACTCAAGCTGCGTTTCCATTCTGAAAAGGAAAATGCTTATCTGCTCGTCGCTGATTATCAAGCTGCAAATCAACTATCGGTAAAACGTGCAACTACCTTACTCGGACCGATGTCAGGTGGTATTCAATATGAACTAAAACCGGAATCAAGTGGATTTGACATGGATAAATGGAATGTAACGTATCATGTGATGGAATCTGGTAATCCCGCCAGTATAAAGACATGGACAATGAATGGCAAGGCTGGACTTACCAAACATCTCACCTTGGCAAAAGAAGAAGAAGTATATAATATTACGATTGATATCGAAGGGAAAACAACTTCCGGATCCACCTTTAAACGGACGTATATAGACACCATATATACTGGGAAATAATAGTCCATTTAATAGGGGTTGGAACTGCAACCTGAAATCATCATGCTGGTGTTTAACACCAGCATGAAAATGGTTAACAGCAGTATTTAAGTGTTCTAGTTCTGGTCTTTTTTCATGACAGTGCTGTGAAATGCAAAGAGGATGGAGGAGGATGCAATGGCACAGAAAATTGCTATCCTTGTTTTACATGGAGCTGGCACGCCAAAAGAAGATTTCGCAGATGATTTAATAGACCGAATTGCGAAACGAGTTGCCAGGAAATTGAAGCTGCCAGCAGAAGAGGTGCTCGTTTTTCAACCAGTGTTTTGGTCCGCTATCTTTTCGAAGGAACAAACTGAATTATTTAGACGAATTGAAGATGGAAATGCGTTGAATTTCCATCGTTTACGACGTTTTGTTGTTGAGTTTTTGGCGGATGCAGTTGCCTATCAACCTACCATACAAGGAGACCAAAATTACCATCAGGTGCACGGACTAGTGGCAAAATCTGTTAACTTACTCAAAGAAAAAGCGGGCGAGCATGCACCGCTTTGCGTTATTAGTCATAGTTTAGGATCAGTGGTAGCTAGTAATTATTTCTATGATTTACAATATAACCATGAACAATTAGGAAGAAAAACAATGGAGCAAAAGGCTGAAACGCCAATCGAAACATGCCAAACCTTGGCTTTGTTTTACACGCTGGGAAGTCCACTAGCACTCTGGTCGCTTCGGTACCTGGATTTCGGCTCACCGATTACAGTACCAGCGCCTGCCGCGCGTCATTTTTATCCGAAATTAACAGGAGAATGGTTGAATTTCTTTGATAAGGATGATGTCCTTGCTTACCCATTGAAAAATGTAAATAAAGCATATGATGATGCGGTTACCGAAGATGTAGAGGTGAATGCTGGAGGCATGCTCACCCATTGGAATCCCTTATCGCATCGAGAATATGATCGCACTCGCCGCGTTATAGACCGAATTGTAGACGGCTTGGTTCGAACCTGGAGGGAAATAAATTAAAGCGGGACTGCCAAAAATGTGACGTCCCGCTTTTTTGTTCGCCCAGCATGGGCGAGCTCTAACAGGTGAAAGTCCTTAGTGTGACCCAATAGCGGTAAACACATAGCCAAGAACAAGGGTGTCCACGGTGACGTGGAATCTGAAGGAAGTTGGAGGCAAATCTCTGGTCTGACGAACAGAAATCATATAGGAGGCAACATGTAGGGATAAGGCTGCGAAAGAAGCTAAAGTCCAATAGCTATTGAAATAACTACATGGTGTATATATGGCAGATGGATGGAGAGAAAGAGTTCGCACCTTAACTGGGGAGATCTCACATGTCTACACCAAACCCTTACAGTGATGTAAGACTGGAATGTGAGAAGTCAGCAGAAGTCGTAGTAGTGAAGACATCTAATGAAAATTAGAAAGAGCGAAGGGCTGAACAGTTTTAACGTTTTGGAAATCTGATTTGGGAAAGGAAATAGACCACTGGTGAAAAACGTAAAAGTGGATACCGATTCTACGGAAAAGAAAGGAAATAACAAATATGCACGAAAGAAAATTACTAGACAAAATTTTAAGTAGAGAAAATTTAAACCGAGCTTATAAACAAGTTAAAAGGAAAAAGGGAGAACCTGGTATAGATGGCATGACCGTATCTGAACTGCGTAGTCATATATTGAAAAACAAACAGGAAATTATTACGCAAATCGAACAGAGGAAATATCAACCATCTCCAGTGTTGCGAGTGGAAATTCCAAAAGATAATGGAAAAGGAGTTCGATTGTTGGGAGTTCCAACGGTCCAAGACCGTTTGATTCAACAAGCCATCTCACAAGTTCTCACACCTATCTTTGATAAAAAGTTTAGTGAATATAGCTATGGATTTAGACCAAAAAGATATGCGGAAATGGCCATCGTCCAAGCACTAGAGTATATGAACGATGGATATGATTGGATAGTCGATATTGATTTGGAACGTTTCTTTGACACGGTACACCACGACCGTCTCATGAACTTAGTTTCGCGAACAATTGATGACGGAGATGTGATTTCACTTATTCGAAAATTCTTGGTTAGTGGTGTCCAAATAAATGGAAGGGTTGAGAAAACCTCAATCGGAACACCTCAGGGTGGAAATTTATCGCCACTCCTTAGCAATATCATGCTTAACGAATTAGATAAAGAACTGGAATCACGAAAACTTCGTTTTGTCCGTTATGCCGATGACTGTATTATCTTAGTTAAGAGTGATATGGCGGCAAGAAGAGTCATGCGTTCGATTACTAAGTTTATTGAAGATAAACTTGGATTAATTGTAAACACATCAAAATCTAAAGTTACAAAACCTTATGACCCTACTTTGAAATTTCTAGGATTTGGTTTCTTCAGGGATTATAAAACAAAAGAATATAAAGCCAAACCACATCAATCATCCGTCAACTCATTTAAGTATAAACTAAAAGAGTTAACAAGGAAAAATTGGAGTGTAGATACGAAGTATCAGGTAGAGCGTCTGAATCAAGTGATTCGCGGATGGATTAACTACTTCAAGATAGGGGAAATGAAAACCATTTTGAAGAAAATTGAAGGTCATATACGCCTTCGCCTCCGCATGTGTATTTGGAAAAAGTGGAAGACTGCGAAGAATCGTAGGAAGAACTTGATAAAGCTAGGAATGGATAAATTCAATGCGTACAAATACAGTCATACAAGTAAGGGTGCGGTACGTATTGCATATTCGTGGATACTTACAACAACAATTACAAACAAGAGACTATCACAATTTGGATTAGTCTCCTGTCTAGAACATTATAATAAAGTGCATATTTAAAACTGAACCGCCGTATACGGAACCGTACGTACGGTGGTGTGAGAGGACGGGAGCTAGTAACTCCCTCCTACTCGATCATTATTTTATGGTTTAACAAGTATTTTTACTTGAGACTTTTCTTGGATGAGCGCATCAAAGCCTTGTTCCACAATGTCATCGAGAGCAATTTTTTTCGTAACCAATTTCTCTGCAGCAAATTGACCGGAAGCGATGAGGTCAATCACAGCAGGGAAGATATCACGGTAAGCAATGGTACCTGTGACATAACGTTCTTTTAGGACAATTTCATTGGCATTAAAGCTGGGATTTGTTTCCCAAATGCTTACAATAACTGTTTCGCCAGCTATTGCTGTACAGTCTATCGCCTGCTGTAGTACCGCTGGAATACCTGTTACTTCATAACTGACAGCAACTCCATCTCCTGTTGCATTTCGAATTGCTTCAACTGGATCCCCTTCTGTCGGGTCAATAACAATTGCACCGAGTTCAGCGGCAAGCTGCTTTCTTTCTTCTGAAATCTCGACAGCAAATACTTTACTTGCACCAGATAATAGCAGAGATTGAATGGTAAGTAGACCGATTGGCCCCGCTCCAAACACTGCTGCTGTATCTCCAGGACGTAATTTACTCATGCGAATAGCATGGAGGGCAACTGCTGCAGGTTCTACAAGTGCTGCTTGTTCAAAGGTCATTTCGTCTGGAATAGGATGAACCATCACTTCTGGAACAGTAGTGTATTCAGCAAATCCACCACCGCCGCCAGCTAATCCATGAAAGCCAAGATGTTCACAAAGATTGTAGCGACCGGTCTTACAAGCGGCACACTTTCCACATCTATAAATTGGTTCAATGGTGACCCGATCACCAGGCTGGAATCGTTCAACGCCTTCACCGACCTCAGTAATTTCACCAGAAAATTCATGTCCCATAATAATCGGTGCTGTATCTTTTGTTAAGACATGTGGCTCCCCAACAGGAATGAATATAGGCCCTGCCACATATTCATGCAAGTCACTACCACATATCCCTGCCCAAGCAACCTTAATTTTAACTTCTCCTGGTTGTGGTGTTGGTTCTGTTGTTTCTTCCACACGAATATCATGTTGATTGTACCAACGTGCTGCTTTCATTAAAATCCTCTCCTTAGCTAAAATAGGTTGATATATGATGCAATTTCATTATTGCTGCAAATAGTAAATATTTCCTGCCGATTAATCTTAGTGCCGTTATGTTTATATAAGGCGGCTGTCTATATTCCCCATGTGGCAAAGCGTATGGGCATCACAATGCAGCGTGAAGAATTCTTTTTGCATTTTCAACACGGTCTTCCGTTGGTGGTTCTGTACCCTCCAATGGATAATCAAGTCCAAGTTCTTTCCACTTATATACACCTAGCTGGTGATATGGCAGGACATCGATTTTTTCCACATTAGTTAAAGTTGAAATGAAACGAGATAGTTTCGTTAAGTCCTCATCAATATCTGTTTTCCCAGGAATGAGGACGTGACGAATCCATACTGGTACATGACGTTCATCTAAATAAGCGGCAAAATCCAAAATATGCCGATTAGACATACCAGTTAATTTTTGGTGCTTGTCTGCATTGATTTGCTTTAAATCAAGTAAAACAAGGTCAGTTAAATCCAACACTTCGTCTAACTTTTTTCGGAAGGTGGGGGAGCTGGAATAACAGCCCCCAGACGTATCAATAGCTGTATGGATTCCACGTTGCTTCAATTCTCGGAATAACGCTGCTAAAAAATCCAGTTGTAGTAATGGTTCCCCACCACTAACGGTTACGCCTCCACCAGCCGCTTCGAAAAATGGTTGATAGTCTTCTATCTCTTTGATAATTTCTGCAACGGAAACCTGCTTTCCTTCCGAACGCTTCCATGTGTCGGGATTATGGCAAAATTGGCAGCGCAGCAGACAGCCTTGCATAAATAGGACGTAACGTAATCCTGGTCCATCGACTGTTCCAAATGTTTCGATTGAATGTATTCTACCTAGCATGGGAGGCACCCCTTTTCCGATTATCGACTTTCGTGAAATGTTCGCTGAATTACATCAAGCTGCTGTTCACGAGTTAATTTGATGAAATTAACAGCATATCCGGATACACGAATCGTTAACTGCGGATATTCCTCAGGATGCTCCATTGCATCCAGCAGTGTATCCCGATCAAAGACGTTCACATTCAAATGGTGTCCACCTTTTCTCATGTAACCATCCAGTAGTCCAGCTAAATTCATTTTACGTGTATCTAATTCGTGACCTAAAGCCTTTGGTACGATAGAGAAGGTGTTACTAATTCCATCTAATGCATCATCATAATTAAGCTTGGCGACTGATGATAAGGATGCGAGTGCTCCTTTTCGGTCGCGACCATGAAGTGGGTTGGCTCCAGGTGCAAATGGTTCCCCAGCTTTTCTTCCGTCTGGTGTGTTACCTGTCTTTTTACCATATACAACGTTAGAAGTAATCGTTAATACAGATTGAGTAGGTACTGCACGACGATAGGTTTGATGTTGTCTGATTTTATTCATGAAGTTCTTAACAAGCTCGACTGCAATATCGTCGACACGGTCATCATTATTACCGTACATTGGATAGTCGCCTTCAATTTCATAATCAACTACAAGTCCATCATCATTACGAATCGTCCGGACCTTCGCATACTTTATGGCACTCAATGAGTCTGCAACAACTGACAATCCGGCAATTCCACAAGCCATGGTCCGAAGAACTTCCTTGTCATGTAATGCCATTTCCAATCTTTCATAGCTATATTTATCATGCATGAAATGAATGACGTTCAAGGTGTTGACATAGAGACCAGCTAACCAATCAAGCATCCGATCATATCGTTTCATGACGTCATCGTATGCCAAGTATTCTGTCGTAACAGGTTCATATGCTGGACCTACTTGGATAAATAACTTTTCATCTACACCACCATTAATGGCATACAGTAATGCTTTAGCAAGGTTGGCACGTGCTCCAAAGAACTGAAGCTGCTTACCAATAGCCATTGCGGATACACAGCAGGCAATTCCATAGTCATCGCCATATATATCGCGCATTAAATCGTCATTCTCGTATTGAATGGAACTCGTTTCAATCGACATCCGTGCACAATATCGTTTGAATTTCTCTGGAAGCTTCTCTGACCAAAGTACAGTTAGGTTTGGTTCAGGTGCAGGTCCAAGATTCGTTAAAGTGTGCAAGAATCGATAAGAGTTTTTCGTTACGAGTGGTGTGCCATCAGCCGCAACACCGCCAATTGCTTCTGTAACCCAAGTAGGATCACCACTGAATAATTCGTTATAGTCAGGTGTACGTGCAAATTTCACGAGACGCAGCTTCATGACAAAATGGTCGACAAGCTCCTGTGCTTCTTGTTCGGTTAGGACATTATTTTCTAAGTCACGTTCGATATAAATATCGAGGAAGGTGGAAACACGTCCTAAGCTCATTGCAGCACCGTTCTGTTCCTTGATCGCACCTAGATATGCAAAATATAGCCACTGAAAAGCTTCCTTCGCAGTTGTAGCTGGTTGAGAAATATCATAACCATAGGAGGCAGCCATTTGTTTGAGTTCTTGTAGTGCACGTATTTGTTCTGTTAGCTCTTCACGATCCCGAATTATTTCTTCGGACATGACTCCGTTGCCACCTGTTAGATGTAATTCTTCTTGTTTGTCTTCAATTAAATAATCCACACCGTAAAGGGCAACACGACGATAATCCCCAATAATTCTACCTCTTCCGTACGCATCCGGCAGACCTGTTATGATGCCCGCTTTTCTTGCCAGACGCATTTCAGGAGTGTATGCATCGAATACACCTTGGTTATGCGTTTTACGGTAGTCAGTAAATACTTTTTTAACGGTATCATCAATTTTAAAACCATAAGCGTTAGCTGCATCAACGGCCATACGGATACCTCCAAATGGCTGTAAAGAACGTTTAAATGGTTCATCTGTTTGCAGACCAACAATTTGCTCCGTATCTTCATTTAAATAGCCTACACCGTGAGAAGTAATGGTGGACACAATTTCCGTATCCATATCCAATACGCCACCATTTTCCCGTTCGCGTTTTGTTAGGTCCATCACTTGCTCCCAAAGGGATTCTGTGTTAGTTGTTGGTCCAGATAAAAATTGTTCATCACCTACATATGGCGAGAAATTTTGGATTATAAAATCTCGAACATTAATTTCCGATTGCCACTTTCCACATTTAAATAATTTCCAACCATCCTTCGTTTGCATAGAAATTACCTCCTAAATTTCATACATTAAAGTATGTGAAATATTGAGCATGTGTTTCTATAACTAGAATAACATAGTTTTATTGTTGAAAACTGAAAAAATGTAACAAATTTATGTCAAATTCATAGGAAGTTGACAGGATTTTGTTACATTCTAGCGAAAATATTATATAGTAGAGAATAAGGTCAGTTTTTAGAAAAAACATCATGAACTGATTTCATCGTAGGGAAGGAGGGGCTATTATTGGACGTTAGGCGGGAAGCTGTTGGAATTGTAGCTACTATTTTATTATTAATACCGATTGCAGTGGGCGGTTTTTGGGTCGTCAAAAGTTTTTTAGGCGGACCTGTTGAATCAACTACTCAAGTTGATGCACCTCAGGAAGCACATGAACATATCATGCGTACTGTCGCAGATAAAAAACAATTATCCGAGCTATCAGAAGATTTCTTTGATCGAGAAGATATGGACGAAATGGTGCTGGATGAGGAGGAACTGGAAGAAGCAGATGAACTGGAAACAGAAGAGGATCAAATGATTGTGACAGAAGAGCCTGATGATGCTTATGCACAAACAGATCAAACCAATACCGGATCGAATGGCTCAAGTGATTATGGTTCAAATACAGGAACGAATGGGAATAACGGAAATACTGGTGGCAATCATAATGGTCATACAAATAAGCCAGGAAACCAGGATAAAGATGCAGGGAAAGACAAAGGTCCAGATAAAAAGCCTGGTGACAAGGACAAGGATAAGAACGAGGACAAAGATAAGGATAAAGACAAGGAAAATAATGACAACGATAAAGGAAATGAAGATAATAAACCAAAGGATCCAAAACCGGAAGAGCCAAAAGATCCACCGGCTGAAGAACCACCAGGTGATGGTGGGGGAGATGATAGTGGAGACAACGGTGGCGATGATGGTAGTGATGATGGCGGTGAGAAAGACCCTGGTGATGATTTGCCCGATGCAAAACCATTTGAATGAAATAGTAGGATGGCGCATTTGTCCTGCGTGATGTAGCGTAGGGTGAATGCACCATAGGAATTTGGTTCTGTAAATTGCCAACATTTCGTAGAATACATATAAAGGAGGCATTTGATATGAAGCCGTTAATTGGAATTTCTCCTTCCATGGAGGTTGACGAGGCATATTATATGATTGCAAATGATAATGTCAAAGCTATTGAATCCGTTGGTGGCTTACCAATTGTGCTGACTTACACAGAAGATGATGATGTGATTGAGCAGCTTGCCCAGCAAATAGACGGGCTCTATGCTACTGGTGGCTATGACATTGATCCAACTTTGTTTGGCGAGGAGCCTCATCCGCAGTTGGGAACGATTATCCCTGCACGTGATGCATTCGAATTGAAATTAATCAAAAAAATGATGTTGTTAGATAAACCAGTATTAGGCGTTTGCCGTGGTATTCAAATTTTGAATATTGCTGCTGGTGGAGATATGTACCAGGACATGTATAGTCAGACAGATAATGCATTGCTTCAGCATGCCCAAAAAGCGCCAAAAGCGCATGGATCCCATTTCGTTGAAGTAGAAGCAGACAGCTTATTGTATCGATTGACGAAAACAAGCAAGCTAAGGGTGAACAGTCGTCATCATCAAGCAAATCGATCGGTAAAAGAACCAATCCGGGTAAGTGGTAAGGCAAGTGATGGTGTGATAGAAGCGATTGAAAGCAGCTCACACCGTTTTGTACTTGGGTTACAATGGCATCCCGAGAATATGCTCCCTGCTGGTGATGCAGCGTCATATTCCATTTTTCAAGGCTTTATCGATGCTTGCCGGTAATACAAAGGAGAATGCTTCTTGAAAATCATTGATACACATTGTGATAGTTTATATAAATTACAACTGAATAAAAGAAACCCACAAGGGAAAACATTACTGGATTATCAAACAGCAACACAGTTGGACTGCAGTTTTCAAAAGTTAAAACAAGGAAATGTTTGGGTCCAGTTTTTTGCTATTTTTATTGAACCGAATGTACCTTCAGATGAAAAATGGCAGCATGCTTTAGAGCAAATTGATCTGTTTTATACAGAGGTTATCGGGAAAAATAAGCAAATGAAGCATATCAAAAGATGGGAAGAAATGGATCAGCTTCAAGAAGGGGAAATTGGTGCCGTACTAACACTTGAAGGTGCAGATGCATTTGGCAATGATTTGATGAAACTAAGACAGTTGTATCGATTAGGGGTTATGTCCATCGGCTTAACATGGAATAATGCCAATCTGTGTGCGGATGGTGCAGGAGAACCAAGGGGCGGTGGTTTAACCCTGCTTGGTAAAGAAGTGGTTAAATTGAACAATGCGCATCACGTATTTACGGACGTATCCCATGCATCTATCAAAGGGTTTTGGGATATTGTAGAATTGGCAGATTATCCTTTTGCAAGCCATTCCAATGCTAGGGCACTTTGTGATCACCCACGTAACCTGGATGATGAGCAGATTAAGGCATTGTTTGCGAAGGGTGGACTAATTCATTTGGTCTTTAATCCTCCATTCATTCAAGCGGGCGGCGAGCAATCCACTATTGCTGATTTGATTCGACATGTGGATCATTTGTGTGCGCTTGGAGGAGAAACACAAATCGGTTTTGGTTCCGATTTTGACGGTATTGTCTATTACGTAGACGGGTTGGAGAATGCCGCCAAATACCAAGCATTGATTGAAGCATTACGCAACCACTATTCAGACCAACAGATTGCTGGCTTTGCCTATCAAAACTTTCTTAATCATCGTCCGGGACTGGTGAATGTATAAATATATCCGCCCTTTCAAAAGCTAATCGTGAGCAGAACATTCTGCCACAACCCACAAGGAGTGATCAACAATGGATCAACGTGAACGAAATCAATTGTTGGTGCCTAAAGCAGAAAATGCAGTCAACCAGTTAAAGGAAGAAATCGCAGCGGAATACGATGTGGAATTGGGTGCTGATACAACTGCAAGGGAAAACGGTAAAGTGGGTGGCGAAATGGTCAAACGAATGATCCAAATCGCCGAGGAGAGCATGGCTAATAGGAAATAAGTACCAGGCTTTCCATGACTGTCTCTGAATTGAAATTATCAGAGATGGTACAAAAACCCCGCCTTTGATTGATTGGAGGCGGGTTTTTCGAATTTTTAGGATTGTAATCAAGTATAATAAATGACTTATATATGCAATATGAGGAGTGAGGGAACAATGTCAAAAAAAGATATTGGCAAGGATTTAACTTTATTAGGAAAAGAAGCTACATATACCTTTCAGTACAATCCAGATATATTAGAGGCTGTTGAGAATGATTATCCAGATCGGGATTATTTCGTTAAATGTAATTGTCCTGAATTTACAACATTATGTCCAGTAACCGGCCAACCTGATTTTGCTGCTATTTATATCGCTTATATACCAGATGAAAAAATAATTGAAAGTAAAGCATTAAAGCTATACTTATTTAGTTTTCGAAATGAAGGCGGCTTTCATGAAGCAGGAATGAATCGAATCATGGATGATTTGATCAAAGTAATTGAACCAAGGTATATCGAGGTATGGGGAAGGTTCATGCCACGTGGTGGAATATCTATCGATCCGTATTGTAATTATGGAAAGCCTGGTACCAAATACGAAGACATGGCAGTTCATCGAATGATGAATCATGACATGCATCCTGAGAATATTCATAATCGCTAGGTTAAGTCCTTTGGAATAGTGACATGCTTTATCCATGTAGAATTTGGGTATCGAACAATATGTATTTCGATGTAAATCAATACTTTACCATGAACGGGGAGTGACAGGATGGGCGAAAAATATATGATGGCACTGGATCAGGGAACGACAAGCTCACGAGCAATCATTTTTAATCGGAAGGGCGAAATCGTTGAAACTGCTCAGCGTGAATTTGAACAATTTTTTCCAAAGCCAGGCTGGGTGGAGCATGATGCGAATGAAATTTGGACTTCGGTGCTTGGATGTATTGCAGAGGCATTACGGAAATCAGATGTAGAGCCAGAACAAATAGCGGGAATTGGTATTACCAATCAGCGAGAAACAACCGTTGTTTGGGATCGTAAAACAGGTAAACCTATTCATCATGCCATCGTTTGGCAATCCAGACAAACAGCAGACATTTGTGAATCATTAAGAGAAGGCGGCCATGAGGAAACCTTTCGTAAAAAGACAGGGTTATTAATTGATCCGTATTTTTCAGGGACAAAGGTGAAATGGTTGCTTGATCATGTAGACGGCGCCAGGGAAAAAGCAGAGAATGGTGAGCTGATGTTTGGTACCATCGATACGTGGCTTATCTATAAGCTTTCCGGTAGAAAGACACATGTTACAGACTATTCCAATGCGTCACGTACATTGATGTACAATATTTATGATTTGGATTGGGATGAGGAGTTACTTTCCATTCTGGATGTACCAAAAAGTATGCTTCCGGAGGTACATGATTCTTCTGCAATTTATACGAAAACAGCTAGTTACCATTTCTATGGTCATGAGGTCCCCATTGCTGGTATCGCAGGAGATCAACAAGCTGCTTTATTTGGTCAAGCCTGCTTTGAAAAAGGAATGGCAAAAAATACGTACGGTACTGGTTGCTTTATGCTGATGCACACAGGTGAGGAGGGAGTCGTCTCAGAAAATGGTCTGTTGACGACAATAGCCTGGGGATTAGACGGAAAAGTAGAATACGCATTGGAAGGTAGTATTTTTGTAGCTGGTTCAGCCATTCAGTGGCTACGTGATGGCTTGCAAATCATCAAAGATTCACCTGAGAGTGAAGACTATGCCAAGCGGATTGATTCAACAGATGGCGTTTATGTCGTGCCTGCCTTTGTAGGACTTGGTACACCTTACTGGGACAGTGATGCGCGTGGTGCCATGTTTGGCTTGACTCGCGGTACAGGTCGGGAAGAAATTGTAAGAGCAACACTAGAATCTTTGGCTTATCAAACGAAGGATGTCATAGATGCAATGATGACCGACTCAGGTATCAAGTTAAAAACACTGCGTGTAGACGGTGGCGCAGTAAAAAATGATTTATTAATGCAATTCCAGAGCGATATGCTGGATGTATCAGTGGAAAGACCAGCTGTACAGGAAACGACTGCATTGGGAGCGGCATATTTGGCAGGATTAGCAGTTGGTTTTTGGCAGGATCAAAAAGAAATCTCTGCATTATGGCAGCTGGAAAAAACGTTTGATGCCAATATGGAAGCGTCTAAACGGAAACAATTATATCAGGGCTGGCAAAAAGCTGTGGAAGCGACAAGGGTATTTAAGTGAAGACAAAAGAAAGCGAGTGATGTCTTATGTTAGAGCTTAAAGATATATATGCTGCGCGTGATCGCATTGCATCTTTTATTCACCGAACCCCGATATTTGCTTCGGAGCAATTGTCCAAGCGAACTGGCCAACAAGTTTATTTTAAAGGAGAACATTTACAAAAAACAGGTTCTTTTAAAATACGGGGCGCAACCAATAAAATACTTCAAGTGCAAGAGGAGGGGGCCCAGCTTGTTACTGCAGCATCTTCAGGTAATCACGGCCAAGCTGTAGCCTATATCGCTAATCGGCTTGGGCTTCAATCCATTATCGCTGTTCCTGAGGATGCCAATCCGAGTAAGGTTTCGGCCATTCAAGCTTATGGGGGCAAGGTGGAGTTTTTTGGAACAACTTCAGCGGAACGACTGCCTGCAGCACAAGACTTAGCAGCCGGAAATAATGGGGTATATATTCCTCCTTATGATGATCCATTCATCTTAGCAGGGCAAGGAACAGTGGGCCTGGAAATCTTGGAACAATTACCAGATACCGATGTAATTGTCGTACCGATTGGTGGAGGAGGATTATCTTCTGGAATCCTACGTGCTGTCAAAGAAGTAAAACCATCTGTACGGGTTATTGGTGTAGAGCCGGCAGCAGCTAATGACACTTATCTTTCTGTGCAAGCAGGAGAAATAACACCCATTTCACAGGCCAATACCATTGCGGATGGCTTACGGGCTTCTCAGCCGGGAGATTTAACCTTTCCGTTGATTCAGAAATATATAGATGATGTAGTGCTTGTTGAAGAACATGAAATCCGTGAAGCTTGTGCTTTTATGTTGGAGCGAACGAAACAATTGGTAGAGCCATCTGGTGCTGTTACAGTTGCTGCATTACTATTTAACAAGATTCAAATACAAAATGAAAAGGTTGTTTGTGTGCTATCGGGTGGAAATGCTGATATCCGGCAAATTTCCAGTATCATCAAACAATAATATCATGAAAAAAAAGCAAGGCATCCGTTCCAGCAGTCCGGATGCCTTGCTTCATTATGCTAGTTCAGTTTTTAGAAAATCGATTACTTTTACAAATGCCGATTTTACTGCAGGTGCTTTCATTTCTTCATCGAATACATGCTTGCCATTTTCTATCGTAATGAGTTCATTTTTTATTCCTGCTGCTGTCAATGCATCATGCATCGCCGCAGATTCTTCATAAGGCACATCCTCATCCTTCGTGCCATGCAATAACAGTGTGGCAGGATAATCTGGCTTAATATGCTGGATTGGACAATATGCAGCCAATTCCTTTGCATCTGTTATTGGGTTTTTATCAGAAACAAATTCATTCCACTTCCCTTGCTGACGGCAATACATATAAATAGCATACCGTCTTTCAATAGGGGCTTCTGAGATGGTTTTGTTTTGTATGAGCTGGCGTGCAAGCATTTCCGGCACATTTGTCATCTTTTGATAATGTGTGGAAGGCTTATGATACCATTCCCCAAGTATGCTGCCATAACCATAAAAAGAAATAATCGCTTTTGGTTTCATCGCAAACGTACCTGTTTGTAATGCCAAAAAAGCCCCGGCAGAACTGCCGATGACAGCAATTTTTTCTGGATCGAAAGGGAATTGCTGTGCCCCTTCATTCCTTAACCAAGTCAATGCATCTTCAATATCAGAGACAATGCCCGCAAGCTTCGTTTCCGGTGCTAGTCGATAATCAATGGTGCATACGTGGAAGCCATGACGAAGATACAGTTCGATTTGCTCGGACATCATATCCTGCCTGCTTCCCCAAATCAGGCCACCGCCATGAATATAGACAATCAACGGTGCATGTGTACGAGCAGCCTCATAAAAGTCACCTTTAATTTCACAGCCATCGATGTGTTTGTAAACAAATGTTTTCTTCATAGACCATTAACTCCCTTTTAATGCTGATTTGAGGAGAAAAGGGCAGCCAATTTGCTCATCCCTTCAGATGAAAAACTGCTGCCCATAATCTCCGGATGGTTAACATATCACTTTGGGGGGTGAAATGTTTAACGTGATAGCTCTAATCATACATCAAATGGAACTGTAAAAAAGAATAAACCTGCATTTTTAATGTTTTTTTAATGTGATGATGACATGTCATGAAGACACCAATCAGTTATTAGCCATGACTCCCTTGTCCGTAATTAGCCTGTTGGATTCACATTCGGGCGGTTATTCTCATCCATTAAAAGGACAGAAATTACTGCGATAATAAGCAATATGCCAGCAAAATAAAAACCAGCATTTAATGTTCCTGTTATATCTGTCAAAAGCCCGGTTATATATGGCGCTAGGATAGATCCGCACATTCCAAAAAAATTGTATACACCAAATGCTGTACTATATGCATGCTTTGGCGCATTGTCGGCAACAACTGCCACTAATACAGGGTTTGTACTAATTTTTCCAAAAATACCATAGCCTATCAAGGCGATATATAATACAGTCATACTTTCGAATGCAACAATGGAGACGATTGCGATAATAGATAAAGGAAGCATAACGAGCAGGACAGGACGTCGCTTCCCAAGTCTATCTGCAATCCAGCTGAAGAAAAGGGATCCCGGAATAGCTGCCCAAGGTACAAGCGAAGATACGACAGCTACTTCTGTTCCGTGAATACCACGAGCATGCTGCAAATAATAAGGAATCCAGGTAACAACAACGAAAAATGCATAAATTGCACAAAAAATTGTAATGTAGGCATAATTTAAGTTCTTATTTTTAAAGAGATCCGCAAAATGAAGCTTTTCACCATTTAGTGCTGCTTCACTGCGTTCTTCTTTCGTTTTAGGTTTATCCTGAATGACCCACCACATTGCTAATCCAATTAGGATAACCGGTATGGCGATAATATAGAAAGGTACCCGCCAGCTCATACCAAGTGTTTGTACCGTATAGCTTGATATGAAATAACCGAGCGAAAGACCAAATGCCATTCCACTGTTAATAATTGCACTCCCTAATGTTATATGTTTTGGTGGGATTGCTTCGGATGATAATCCGTATTGAGGGCCATAGTAAAAGCCTTGGAAAATTCCCACCAGAAGCCAGGATATAATAAATAACACAAATGTTGGCATCATCCCGGTAATAGCTGCAAAAATCCCGAATAATAATACCCCGGGCACGAGAACCTTCTTTTTCCCGATTTTATCCCCCAGGATTCCCGACGGTATGTTTAACCCCGCATATCCCAGGAAAAAGATACTACTAATGAGTCCAAGCTGTGCTCCAGATAACTGGAATTCATCCTGTATATTATCCATAACTGGATTGAGTACGGAACGTGTTCCATATAAAGCAACCCAACCAAGGAAAAATACAATAACTGCTTTGATCCAGTAAGGTATTGATTGTTTAGTTTGATTGTTATCTTTCATCTTGCTTCCTCCATGTATAGTAAATTTAAGCATTTCCAGCCTAATAACTACTGAGAAATTCATAGTTGATAACTCGGTTACCTTTCACTACTGGCGGATGCTTTCCGCGGGCATGGCAAAAGCCTCCTCGCTCGCAAATTCGGCTCGCTGTGGGGTCTCAAGACTCACGCTTTTCCCGCTGAAGTCGCCGCCATCCGTTCCAGGTAACTAGGTTTGAGTGACCTGTTATGTGGTATCAAATACATACTTGGACACTGCGTAATGTTCCTTGATAATGGTCTTAGAATAATTTGGTGGAATTCTTTTCCTTACAATCATAACCACGTGAACAAGACTGTTTCCCAGTGTACGTCTGACTTCATACATGCGGGTTAGACACCTCAATGTTTGAACCTAGATGAGGCGGCTTCGACTCAAGGATAGTAATCATACACGAGGCTGCCAATTGGCGTTCACATTATGAATATCTCAGAGCGTCCAAGATTTGGTTTAAATGTTTTTAAATAGAAAGGAATTTCTAACCGCGGAAATTAATGGCTGGTCTAAATGTTAGTTCTTTTGATATCAAGATTTGTTTTTTTAATGGCGAATCGACGAGTGTGTATTTAGAATTGTCTTTTTAAATAAATTGTACCTTGATAATCAAAAAACATTTAATCATTATATTCTTCACATATAATCGCAGGGTTTTCCCTTAAAACTTCTATTATTAAATGAACGATTTCCACGGACGTGCCTTCTTAACATCCCAAAAGCAGTTTTGATTTATACTGGAAAACCAAGGCAATTCCCCTTTAAATCAGAAAAGATATAGTCGGGAATGGAACAGTTAAACTTGCAAATAATAAGTACGGTACTTGGACAAATGAGGCATTCGTACAAAGTTTAATGTTTTTGTAATGTAAACACTTTCAATTTTATTCGATTGTAATGGAAGCTTTATTATAATTCGGATGAAGCATAAATAAATCGCCAATTTTCATGCTTTCATTCCTTTAAAACATGTAGTTGGAAAAGCTTAAATACTATAATTGATGAGGTGATTTAACAGTGATTCATACTATTATTAAGAAAAATTCGTATCAGGACTCCATTAACTTGATGCTTTTGACAAATGCTGTTTCGTCAATCGAAGGCGTTAATAAGGTCCAAATCATGATGGGAACACCAGCAAATAAAGATATTTTTAAGGATGCAGGTTTGTATACAGAAGACTTGGCAACAGCTGAATCCAACGACATGGCGATTGTTATTGATACAGAGGATGAGAGCAAGGTTGACGAAGTATTGGAAAAGGCAGATCAGTATTTAAAAGATCAGTCCATTAGTGGCGGTAGTGAAGCTTTTGAGACCGTGCGGACATGGGATCGCGCAACAAAAGCATTACCAGATGCAAATTTAGCATTAATTTCTGTACCAGGGCAATATGCTGCTGAGGAAGCACATAAAGCACTGGATCTTGGAATGCATACATTTTTATTCAGTGACAACGTACCAATGGACGATGAGGTAGCGTTGAAACAGAAAGCGCATGAAAAAGGATTGCTCGTTATGGGTCCTGACTGTGGAACTGGAATTCTTGACGGCATTCCAATGGCATTTGCGAACGTAGTAAAAAAAGGAAGAATCGGGGTTGTTGGGGCTTCCGGAACAGGAATTCAGGAAGTAACTGCAATCATTGATCGTCTCGGTGAAGGTGTCAGCCATGCAATTGGTACTGGTGGACGCGACCTAAAGGAACCGGTTGGTGCGATTACGATGATGGATGGGATTAAAGCTTTAGAAAACCATGCCCAGACCGATATTATTGTGATTATTTCCAAGCCACCAGCTAAAGAGGTTCGTAACGAAGTGGTAGAATTGCTTCATGGTTTAAGTAAACCAGTTGTAACGATTTTCCTAGGAGAAAAACCAACGAAGCATGAAGGGAATATTTATCAAGCATATACACTAGAAGAAACAGCACGTATTGCTGTGGATTTGGCAAGAGACAAAGAAATTAAAAAGAACTATGCAGATGGAGATTACACTGTAGAACATGCGGAGCTAGCTGAAGGTCAGAAAACTATTAAAGGTCTATTCTCCGGTGGGACACTTGCTTCTGAAGCAGCAGTACTAATTTCCGATGCTCTTGGTCTTGGCAGTGAAATTACAAACGTAGATGGTTATGTATTGAAAGAAAATGGTCACGAGGTAGTTGACCTCGGAGATGATAAATATACACAAGGTAAACCACACCCGATGATTGATCCGGAAACTCGTGCGAAATTTATAGAGAAAGCTGCTGAAGATGAATCGACTGCTGTTATCGTACTTGATTACGTGCTTGGATATGGCTCACACGAAGATATGGCAAGTGCACTCATGCCATCTATTGAAAAAGCAGTTGCTACTGCAAAAGAAAATGGCAGAACACTACATGTGGTTGCTTCTGTATGTGGTACAGACAATGATCCACAAAGCTATCAGGGACATCGTGATCGCCTAAAAGAAGCTGGTATCATTGTGAAAGATAGCAATAATGAAGCCGTTCGTACAGCGATGAATATTGTTGGTCTTCAAGTGGAGGATCCTGAAAAGGAACTGGTTCCATATGAAGCATCCAAGCAATTTGATCTTTCTGTATCGGAAGAAATCAAATCATTATTAAATAATAAGCCAACGATTATTAACGTAGGTTTGAAGAGCTTTACAGATGCGATTACAGCTTATGGTGGCAGAGTTGTTCAATATGACTGGCGTCCAATTGCGGGCGGCAATGAAAAAATGAGAAAGATCCTTAGCCTATTGAAATAAAGAAGGTAGATTGGATGAGGCGACTGCTTCATCCAATATGCCCATGCTTTTATATGTATGTATTACAATTTCTAGGAGGAACGTAAAAATGAAATACAATTCAATTGATGAAGCGAATAAAGCAGTCGTGGAAAAAATCGTAAATTCTGCACCATTTCTAGTAGATGTCGTTCCAGCAAAGTCCAAAATTAAAGAACTAAACGAAGGAAAAGTTATTCTTCATGCTGGTCCACCAATTCAATGGGATGATATGACTGGTCCAATGCAAGGTTCATGTATCGGTGCTTCCCTGTTCGAAGGCTGGTATGAAGATGCAGATAGTGCGGAAAAGGCACTTGCGAATGGTGAAGTTACTTTCATCCCATGTCATCACGTTAATGCTGTTGGCCCAATGGGTGGTATTACGACTGCAAACATGCCGGTATTTGTGGTTGAAAACCGTACAGACGGTAATGAAGCCTATTGCATCATGAATGAGGGTATTGGTAAAGTACTACGTTTTGGTGCATATTCTGAAGAAGTAGTAAATCGTTTGAAGTGGATGCAGGATGTATTAGGCCCAACCCTATCCAAGGCGTTGAAGCTAACTGATGATGGTATGAATTTGAATGTTATGATTGCGAAGGCAATTACAATGGGGGATGAGTTCCACCAACGTAATATAGCTGCATCTCTTATTTTCATGAAGGAAATTAGCCCATTCATCGTTCAATTGGATATGGATGAAAAGGATATGAAAGACGTTATTCAATTCCTAGCTGATACCGACCAGTTCTTCCTAAATATTGCGATGGCTACTGGTAAAGCTGTTATGGATGGTGCAAGAAAGATCGAAGAAGGAACAGTTGTTACTGCAATGTGTCGTAATGGTAAAGACTTTGGTATTCGCATAAGTGGCATGGGAGATCAATGGTTTACTGCTCCAGTTAATACACCACAAGGCTTATTCTTTACTGGTTATTCCCAGGATGATGCCAACCCGGATATCGGTGATAGTGCCATTACGGAAACCTTTGGAGTGGGCGGTATGGCAATGATTGCCGCACCAGGAGTAACACGCTTTGTTGGTGCTGGTGGATTTAATGATGCCCTTTCTACAAGTAATGAAATGATGGAAATTTGTATGGATCAAAATAGTAACTTTACAATTCCTACATGGGATTTCCAAGGGGCATGCCTTGGAATTGACGCAAGAAAAGTAGTTGAAACCGGGATTGAACCGGTAATCAATACTGGTATTGCTCATAAAGAAGCAGGTGTCGGTCAGGTTGGTGCGGGAACAGTAAGAGCACCAAAGGAATGCTTTGAAAAAGCTTTGGAAGCATATGCTGAAAAACTAGGCTTGATCTAATTAACGATGAAAACAAACATAAAGGGAGAGGAATATAGTCAACATATTCCTCTTTTATTTACACAAGCGGATACTGGAATTGTGCATAGTAAATTTGATAATGGATTGAATGTTAGGATGGGGGAGCACCTTCTTTTTATTGGAACAACTAAAAATGGAAAGCTGCCATTTGGAATCCATGTAAAACAGGAAGCATTGCAAAAGCTCCTCCAGCATGTCAATCAATTTGATCAAGTATATTGGATTCAATCAACTTGTGAACTACAATTTCATGAAGGTATGATTGCACTGGATATAAAAGCTGCTTCCAAATTTAATTTTGCTATTGAGCCAGTCATCCATCGAAAGGTAATGCTGGAACATCTACCAGCGCTTGCTTCATGTTTCATTCAGCATACAGCAGAAACTGGTCTGAATGTATTGGTGGAGGATTATTTATTACATGAATTGGATGGAAGTCACGCAGAAAATGAAGTTATCGAAAAACACGATGCACTTTTGGCTGCAATTACTACCAATAAAACGGAGGATGCAATCCGCGTCCTACGTTATTTTTTGGGCAGGGGTAAAGGGCTGACACCGTCCGGCGATGATTATATTGTCGGTATCCTTGCTGTACATGCCGCAACTTCCATATGTTCAGAAGCATTCATACATGCTATACAAGTATTGTTGGATGAACGGATAACAACGGATGTAAGTAGGGAATATCTTTTTTATGCATTACAAGGGGCATTTAGCTCCACCGTTGTCCATGTCATTCACGAGCTTACGAAAAAAAACACAAAAAATAATTTACAAGCGCGTCTTGAAGCGTTATTATCAGTAGGACACAGTTCTGGAGCTGATACAGTTTTCGGAATATTAGTCGGATTGTTAACGATTAGGAGGAAATGAATATGTCAGAAAAAGTAGTTATTGCACTAGGCGGGAATGCAATCCTGCAGCCAAAGCAAGAGGCAACTTATGAAAACCAACTGGAAAACGTACGTAAAAGTAGTGAAATCATTGCTAAAATCGTTAAAAATGGACATAAGGTTATCATCACGCATGGTAATGGTCCACAGGTTGGAAATATTTTGCGTCAAAACGAAGAAGCAAAAGACGTTGTACCACCATTTCCACTTGATGTTTGCAGTGCAGAATCACAAGGCTTTATTGGCTATATGATGGAGCAGACATTGATCAATGAATTGAATAAAGCTGGTGTTGATAATGAGGTTGTAAGTGTATTAACACAAACAGAAGTATCCAAAGACGATCCTGCATTCAACAATCCGGAAAAACCAATTGGTGTATTTTATTCCGAAGAGGAAGCAAAACAATTGGCAGCAGACAAAGGCTGGGTTGTTAAGGAAGATGCCGGGCGCGGCTGGAGACGAGTAGTACCTTCTCCAATGCCAACATCTATCCTAAGCTCTAATACGATTAAAACATTGACAGATGCTGGTGCGGTTTGTATTGCATCCGGCGGTGGCGGTATTCCTGTAGTGCGTAAAGAAGATGGTACACTAGAGGGAATCGAAGCAGTTATTGACAAGGATCGCAGTGGATTCCGTCTCGCGGTCGAAGCAAAAGCAGATACATTCATGATTTTAACGGATGTAAAAAATGTATTTGTTAACTACGGCAAGCCAGATCAAAAGGCTTTAGGAATCATTTCGTTAGAAGAGGCAAAGCAATATGAAGCGGAAGGTCAATTCTCTGCTGGAAGTATGGGTCCTAAAATGGAGGCTGCCATTCGTTTTGCTGAGCTAGGTGGTAAAGCAATTATCTGCTCGCTAGAAGAGGCAGACCTAGCAATGGAAGGTAAAGCAGGAACACAAATTGTAAAATAATTTCTTGAAACCGGGGCGTGGAATCACGCTCCGGATTTTGGTATTCATAGCGCCATTCTTGCTGGTATGTTTTGTTAGGGAGGAAACGGAATGCGAAAAAACCGATCATTTAAAAAAGAACTCATATACTCATTTATTGCGATTACCTTCGCCTCCATTACCATGCTAGGTATTTTTCAAGCATTCCAATTGTCTAAATTAATTAATGAGAATCAACAAAAGCAAAATCAAACAACCGTATTTCTTGAAAATAATATTAAAAATTATATTCAGGAGCATCAACGCGTGGTGCATGTGCTAGCAAAAAGTCTAGAGCCGTTGCTGATAGAAAATGACCTGCAATCGATTCAAAAAAAGCTAGAGGATATTAAGGATACATTTCCTGGCTTCGTCAATTTATATGTCGGCAATGAAAAAGGGCAATCCGTCGTATTTTATCCGGAAGTATATACAGACGGTGCCCAACGAGGGAATCTCGACTTCAGTGACCGTGATTATTATAAAGAATTGGTGAAAACAAAAAAACCCGTATTATCCTCTGTTTTTCATGGGCGGGGAGGTACCAATATTATGCTGGTAACGACGCTCGCACCAATCTTAAGCGCTTCGGGTGAAATGGAAGGATATGTACTTGGGGCATTGGATCTAAATGTATTGGCGGAAGAAGTAAAAGCAAGTATTAATGACAAAGAAAGTCATGCAGTTGTTTTGGATCAGGAGAATAATGTTGTTGTGCATCCCAATGTCGATACCAAAACAGAGCTCGTTAATCTATCAGAGGATCAACTGGTAAAATATATCAATGGGGAAAGCGATGCTGCTTCTGGTGAATTTGTTGGGGATGGGACAAGCGGGGAAGAAGAATTTATCACCTATACAAAAATAAAGGACCTAGATTGGAAGGTTTGGATTGGGACACCAACACGTATTATTAATCATACCTTCCGAAAAGCTATTTTAACGGTCGTAGGTTTTGTCGTTATAACAACGCTGATCATGCTTGGTGTGAGCTATATCTTAACCAACCGCTTAGAACGCACCATTCGTAATTTGCTGGATTATATTAAAGAATATAAAAACTATACAAAAGGTGTCATTCATAAACGGAGTATCAAACGTAAATCAAATGGACCAAGAGAGATGGAAGAGCTCTTTGACTACTTTGATAATCTCATAGAAGAAGTGGAAACCAATCGGGAAGGTCTGGTGTTGTTAAATCGGGAGCTCGAGGAGCGGGTTCAAGACCGAACAGCTACGTTGGAAAATAAAAATATGGAGCTTAAGGCTGTTAATAAATTGATTACATCTGTATCCTCAGATAAGGATTTGACCCATTTTATTCAGGATTGTCTCATCAAAATTAAACCATTTATGGATAACAAGGTTCATGTCATTTTTCAAGATATTGCTGTTACCTCTGATGAAATTATTAAAAATAAAAACATCCAGCATTATTTAAATCATCATATGACTGGACAATTACAGCATATGGAGCCAATTCAGATTGGCAAGGATTTAAAGGGATTTCTAGTCGTCGATTTGCAACATGAACAGGAAATCGTCGCAAGTGATCAAGAATTTTTACAAACCTTTGCAACCTCCTTGGCAATTATGCTGCAAAATAAGTTTTTATTTGAAAAGATTCGCAACAAGCATGCTGAGTTGGAAGCCATTTTGGAAAGTATGTCAGAAGGGTTAATGCTGCTTAATAATCATAATGAAGTTGAATATGTCAATGAATTTTTCCAATCGGTCGTAATGGAAGATGCAAAAGGTGAATTACTAACCTTAGAAGATGTATCAAACCAGTTTACCCGGATATTTGAAATCAATGAGGAGTCGTTAGAGGAATTTTTCCAAAAAGAAAAAAATGCGATTAAACTGGAGCGAGTCACACCAGCTGGCAAGACTTTCTATTATGCTGTCCATAATTTTTCCGTTATTTTAGATGATGCGACGATTGGCCAAGGGTTGCTATTACGGGATATAACGAAAGAGGAAGAAATAGATACGTTGAAAAACAATCTAATTTCACTCACCTCACATGAATTTAAAACGCCGATTACGAACATTAAAGGCAGTGTTGAAACGCTACTGCGTGCAGATGTGCAATGGGAGCCTGATTTCCAACAGGAGCTATTAGAGGGCGTGCATGAGGATATTGAACGAATCCAACATCTTGTTAGTGATTGGATGGATATATCCAAGATTGAGTCCGGTACGATGTATATTGTACCGAATATGATTCGTGCAGATCATATCATTGAAGAATCTATCGATCAAATACCTCAAATGCTCAAACAGCATGTTACATTTGAATTTGTGGAAAAAGCGGATGAACCATTGTACTTTTTCGCAGATAAAATACGTGTTCAACAAGTGCTCGTTAATTTATTTATGAATGGCATTCGATATAATGATGAGGTAGAGAAAAAAATCAATATTACACTCGAGCAGAAAGAAGAATGGATTTGTATTTCTGTTTCAGATAATGGTATTGGTATTTCTATGGATCATATTCAAAAGATCTTTAACCGATTCTATCAGGTGGATATTACCGCAACGAGAAGAACAGGTGGGACCGGTTTAGGTCTGGCAATTTGCAAAGGAATCATGGAAGCCCATGGTGGTACGATAAATGTTTCAAGTGTACCTGGAGAAGGCAGTACCTTTACATTGTATTTCCCTATACGGGAGGAGGATGAAAGTGTATGAAGAACCAGACGATTTGTATTGTAGATGATGAACCAAAAATTTTACGATTTATTGCTGCTAATTTAAAATCGGTTGGTTATGATGTCGTCACAGCCGGTTCTGGTGAGGAACTATTGGAGAAATTTGATTTAATGTCACCAGACCTTATTCTTCTGGATATCATGATGCCAGGCTATGATGGATTTTACGTGCTGGAAAAATTGCGGAAGTTTACGAATGTACCCGTTATCATGCTCACAGCAAGAAGTAACCCACAGGATAAAGTGCATGGTTTAAATGTTGGGGCTGATGATTATTTGACCAAACCTTTTTCATTGGATGAGTTATTTGCCAGGGTAAATGCGGTGTTAAGAAGGAGCCAACCAACCCTTGCAGAACAACAGGTTGTTACAACACCGATGATCTATACAGGCGAATTTGCAATTGATATTGGCAGTAAACGTTGCTGGATCAATGATGTTGAATTTAAACTCACGCATACCGAGTTTATGATGATGGAAATACTCGCACTTAATTTGGATAAGGTTGTTCAACATGAAAAGCTGCTTACCGAAGTCTGGGGAGCACAATATCGGGATGATGTGGAATATTTACGTGTTGGAATAGCTAGAATTCGGCGAAAAATGAAAGAAAAACTTACGGAAAAACAAGAATATATTATTACGTATCCAGGACTTGGGTATATGCTAAAAAGTATACCAAAACCAGAATAGACCTTCTATTCCATAGATATGATTGAAAGTATCGAAATCTCTGAACGGATACGAATGAAAGATAACTCTGTCATGGAGCACCATTGATAACAATATCAATGGTGTTTTTCCAATGACCACCGCTTAATATTGGTATGGATTGTTGGTTGTGTAATAGAATTCTTGATAATTGTTATAGGGAAGGAAGAGATGAAGGTTGACGTTACAACAATTAAAGTATGTGCTTGAAGTGGCAAGATGTCGATCCATCAATAAAGCGGCACAAAAATTATTTATTAGCCAGCCAAGCCTATCGAATGTATTAAAAGAGTTAGAAAAGGAATTGGGAATAACAATCTTTTTTAGAACCAATCAGGGCATTATGCTTACCTCAGAAGGGTCGGAATTTCTAGGTTACGCAAGACAAGTAGTGGAACAAGCCGAATTGCTTGAAAATCGCTATGCCAATGCACCTGCACCACAACAGTATTTCTCAGTATCCACCCAACATTATGCTTTTGCGGTTAGTGCATTTGTTAAATTATTAACGGAATACGATCCAGCGGAATATGAGTTTGTATTAAAGGAAACGAAAACGGCGGATATTATTGCAGATGTGAAGGAATTACGAAGTGAAATTGGGATATTATATGTGAATGATTTTAATGAGAAAATTATTAATAAGTTTCTCAGAGAAGGAAATTTATCATTTCATCATCTATTCGAAGCCAAACCGCATGTGTTTATTAGCTCCAGTAATCCACTTGCCAACAAGGATTTAGTCACATTAACTGATTTACTGCCATATCCATATCTCTCTTTCGAACAAGGGGATTTCAACTCGTTTTATTTTTCGGAGGAGATTTTAAGCACAATGTTTAGACCAAAAAACATTCGGGTGAGTGATCGCGCGACCTAATTTAACCTATTGATTGGTCTAAATGGATATACCATTTCAACAGGAGTTATCAGCCATACATTGAACAGTAAAGATATTATAGCGATTCCTTTGGATGTCGATGAACGCATTACGGTTGGTTATATAACACATAAAAATGTAAAAAATAATACATTGGTGAATACTTACATTCAATATTTAAAGGAAACCATTGCTAAAGAACTGTCCTCGTTATAGGAATAAGCTATAACGATGGATAGATATTAGGTGTTACACTATAAGGTTGATAATTGTTATACTTTTCTTATATTGACATAAGGAGAGAATGGATACATATGATGCATAAATTACCTTTAAAGGCTGATCATGTAGGGAGTTTATTAAGAAGCGCGCCAATACAATCAGCAAGAAAAGCTTATCAACAAAAAGAAATGACACAAGCTGAGCTTACGAAAGTAGAAAATATAGAAATCAAAAAATTGGTCCAAAAGCAAATAGATATTGGACTTAAAGCTATTACCGATGGCGAGTTTAGACGTTTGTTTTGGAGTCATGATTTCTTCGTAGGTTTGGATGGAATAGAATTTATCGAAGTGGATAGAGGCATTCGTTTCAGCGATGGTGTTAAAACAAAGCCTATCGCGTTTGAAATTGTTGATAAAATCAAGTTTAATCATCATTATATGATTGAGCATTTTAAATTTTTAAAGCAGACGGTAGATGAACTAGGTGATGGAAGTCAGGTTGCAAAATTTACGATTCCAGCTCCAAGTGTGATTATGTATCGTTATGTGAATGAACGTGAAAAAGTTATCTATCCTGATGCGACAGACATGTTTAAGGATTTAGCAAGAGCGTATCAAGAAATGGTTCAGGCTTTATATGAAGCTGGTTGTCGTTATCTTCAATTTGATGATACGACATTAACGACATTTACAGATCCTAAATTCTCCACCATGATGGTAGAAACAACGGGCTTGGCATTACCTGAATTGCTTCATACAATTATTGAAACAACGAACACTGCATTGCAGGACAATCCTGAAGATTTAACGACTACCGTTCATATGTGTCGTGGCAACTTTCGCTCCAAAAGTATGCATGCAGATGGTGGGTATGACTATGTAGCGCCATTCTTTGACCAACTAAATTATGATGCGTTTTTCTTGGAATATGATGATGAACGAAGTGGCGGATTCGAACCGTTGAAAGATATAAAACGACGTGATGTTGAAATCGTGCTGGGGCTGATTACTTCAAAAACTCCTACTTTGGAAGATGTTGATTATATTAAAAATCGAATCCAACAGGCAAGCCGATTTATTCCTAAAGAAAATCTGGCATTAAGTCCTCAATGTGGGTTTGCAAGTACAGAAGAAGGAAATGATTTAACAGTAGAACAACAGTGGGCTAAGCTAAGCCATGTGATTAAAATAGCTGAAGATGTATGGAACTAAATGTTATAAGTGTGTAGGTTTATAACTGTATGAAATGAATCCACTAGCGATGTTATGTTTTTAAAACATGCTCTCTGGTGGATTTTTTATGAGGTTTTTGTCCTGAAAATCATTCTTTTTCCCCATGAAATAGGATTGGAAATATGTCTTCATTTTGCCTTCTTGATAATTTTAATGTTTTTGCAATGTAAACACTTTCAATTTTATTCGACTGCAATGTGTTTTATCGTATATTTCAATTGTAATAGTAATCTATCTATCTAACTTTTCAATTTAAACATTATATTAGGAGCAGGAGGAAAAGGAATGGAGAATGAAAAGAAAGTTTTAATTCCTTATTGGATCAAGATTGTAACAGTATTTTTCCTTGGTTGGGTGGCGCTTTATGCTACACGTGCCGTTCTAAACCCAGTAATGGATAATATCCAGGGTGAGTTTGGTTTATCTGGTGCACAGCTAGGACTTATCAGTAGTATCTTCTTCATTGGTTATGCTGGTTTAAACGTCCCTTCAGGAATATTAGGAGATAAAATTGGGAAGAAAAAAGTACTTGTACCTGGTGTCATTATGTTTGGTCTTTTGGCAGCTGTTACAGGACTTATGCCTAACTTTGCATTTTTCATGGTTGCTTGGTTGCTCGTTGGTATGTTCCAAGGCTTCTACTATGGACCGCAGTACGGACTATCTTCTGAAGCAATTCCCCCAAAGCATATTACTTTGGGGAGTGCCATTATCAATAGTGGGATGGCGTTCGGTCTTTCCATCGGTTACTTTATTTCAAGCTATACCGTTGGAACACTAGGAATGAGCTGGAGAACACCATTCTTTGTTATCGCTATACCTGTTGTTTTAATCGGTATCGCGATGTTCCTTGTGATTAAAGAAAAGCCAAAAACAAAAGAAGAACGCGCTACGGAAAATGGTGGTCAAAAGCTAAAAGTAAAAGACCTATTCAGTAAGAACCTAATCTTTGCTTATATTACTATTTTCTGTGCGATTTATGCTTTCTTCGTAGTTGTTACTTGGATTCCTTACTACTTGCAGCACGCACGTGGTATCGATGGTACAGAAGTTGCCGTTGTTTCATCTTTAGTTCCTTGGGCTGCTATTCCAGGTTCCATTTTATTTAGCTGGATTGCTGACCGAATGGGAACACGTCGTCCAGTATTGATGGTCATGATTCCACTATCTATCATTGCGATTGTATCTATCGTTGCATTTGACAGCATGTGGGTATTATATGCGGCATTAATTGGTTACGGTATTTTTGGTAAAATCAGTACGAATCCAGTATTGGTTGCAGTTGTTGCAGATAATGCACCGAAGCACGCATTAAGTACGGCGTTTGGTGTGTACAACTTTATCGGTATGTGTGGTTCTATCTTAGCGCCATATATTACTGGTCTGTTGGTTGACGTTACTGGATCGTTGAATGCTGGTTTCTATTTTGCTGGTGCATTGCTAGCAGTCGCCTTTGTTTCTGTATTGATGATTGATGAGAAAAACCGTCCGAATGTAGAAGGCGCGGTCGTCGCAGAAGCAAATTAATTCAATCACGTTACTTGAAAGGTTAAACCTCTGTTTCACTAATGATGCGGGGGTTTTTCCTTACATAAAGTAAAATGTGGTAGGGGAAAGTAGAGAGAAGTTACATTCATTGTTTCAAGTAACAGTATCCGATTCATAATAAGCAGATGGTAAATGTTGTCAAGAGCAATAGAAGAGGAGTGGGAGGATATGCGGGTAACGAAAGAAAAGCTACATCAGCTGATTGCACAGAAACTAGAGCGAGCAGGACTTTTAAATGAACATGCGACGGTTGTTGCAGATGTTCTTGTTCATGCAGATGCACGTGGAGTTCATTCACATGGTGCTATGCGTGTCGATTATTATGCAGAACGAATTGCCAAAGGTGGTATTACCATTGAGCCGAACTTTCACTTTGAAAAAACAGGACCTGCAACAGCGACCTTTGATGGGGACAACGGCGTTGGGCATGTTGCTGCCAAGCTGGCAATGGAAGAAGCAATTGAAATGGCAAAGGAAAGTGGTGCTGCGGTAGTTGGGGTAAAACATATTGCGCATAGTGGTGCATTGTCATATTTCGTAAAACAAGCTGCAGACGCAGGAATGATTGGAATTTCTGTTTGTCAGTCTGATCCAATGGTTGTGCCGTTTGGCGGTGCAGCACCATATTATGGAACAAATCCAATTGCTTTTGCGGCACCAGGTAAACAGGAGCCTCTGATTTTTGACATGGCAACAACGGTTCAAGCGTGGGGGAAAATCTTACATGCGCGTTCCAAAAATGAAGCCATTCCTGAGGGGTGGGCAGTGGATCAAGATGGGAATTCAACGACAGATGCACATGCTGTTCAAGCACTTCTGCCAATTGCTGGTGCAAAAGGGTATGGTTTGATGATGATGGTTGATGTACTATCAGGTATCTTGCTTGGACTGCCATTTGGTAAGCATGTTTCATCCATGTATGACGATTTGACAGCTGGGCGTAATTTAGGTCAGCTCCATATCGTCATTAACCCGGAGTTCTTTACCAGCTTGGCAGCGTTTAAGGACCGCATTGCACAAACGATGGAAGAGCTGCAAGCGATTCAGCCAGCACCAGGTTTTGATCAGGTATACTATCCAGGGCAGCCAAACACGATTACCGAAGCATCCTATGAACAGGATGGAATTGAAATTGTAGATGACATTTACAACTATCTCATTTCAGATACGATTCATTTTGACCAATATGGGAACAAGGATCCTTTTGCAACTTAAGCTGTTACACAATAGAAAAACCCACTTGTAAGCCATGGTTGACCCCTTATGAAGTCTACTATCATGCGCTATCAAGTGGGTTTTGTTTGTCAACTATACGAGTCCAATTTGTTTTAAACCATTGTATATGCCGTTGTTTTCGACAGAAGTTGTTTCAAATTTGGCAGCCTTCTTTAGGTCAGGATGGGCATTCCCCATGGCAAAACCAGTTCCGACGGTTTCCAACATTTCTTTATCATTCATCCCATCGCCAAATGCAATTGCAGCTTCAGTTGGTATGTTTAAATGTTCCAGCATCTGCTTAACGGCAGCACCTTTGTTCACTTGGCTTAAAATAACGTCATAGCTGTTTTCAATTCCTTCTGTATTCACTGGCGCCAACCGAAGAGACGGGTCGACTTCAAAATGGGCTGGCGATGATCCTGTCACATGGACGATGGATACACTTAATACTTGATCCAACATATTTTCTTCAATCAGCCCATTTTTTCGCAGTTGGAAGGTATCCATAAATTGTTTGGCATATTTACTATCCAGTGTTGAAAAATGATTGGTACTACTTGTATAAAATAATAATTCATCGTTATGGTCTCTTGCGGCTTTTAGTAGTTTTTTGGTTATATTTAACTGCATGGGCTCATGAATAATCTTCTCCTGTTGAAAACTTGCATAGGAACCATTGTAGCCAATAAAGGATGTCACTTGTAATGCAGCTGCAAGCTCATCAAGCTCGTGCAATGGTCTTCCAGTAGCAAGTACGACATGAATGTCCTGGTTCTGTAATGCATGGATCGCAGTCTTCGTTGATTCTTCATATGTGTTATCTGGTCGTAAGATTGTCCCATCAATATCAAAAAATGCGATGCGGTATGTCATGGTTGCCTCCTAAAATAACGTTCTTGAACTTCCCACCGATACTTTATCAAAGGGAAGCGGATGTCTTCTGTTGGAATGGAAATAATTATATTGACTAGAGTTGTTTATCATCGACAGAATCAAGCCATGTCTCAATGGACTCAAGTACGGAATCGACCGTTCCCTCGGCAAATGGTGATTGCAGATTTGCAGCTTCCACCAATTCCAAGAAGGAGCGAGAGCCACCAAGACCGCAAAGATGTAAATAATCCTTCCAAGCCTGTTCATGATCATCCTGAAGCTTCGTCCAAAATTGCAAGGCACATATTTGTGCAAGGGTGTAATCAATATAGTAAAACGGCGCGCCATATATATGTGATTGTCGCTTCCACAGGTTTCCACTTTCTAAGTATGGATTCCCATCATAATTCCGATGTGGAAGATAAACATTTTCGAGTTGCTTCCAAGCTTGTTTCCGATCATCAGGCGTCCATTCCGGATTCTCATAGATCAGGTGTTGAAATTCATCCACTGCTACGCCATATGGCAAGAATAAGAGTGCATCTGCAAGGTGAGAAAACTTGTATTTATCTGCATCCTCTTTAAAGAATAGTTCCATCCATGGCCAGGTAAAGAATTCCATACTCATGGAATGAATTTCTGCTGACTCCAGAGTTGGGAAAACATACTCGGGAATTCCAATGTTCCTGCTCTGATAACATTGAAATGCGTGACCTGCTTCATGTGTGAGCACATCAATGTCACCAGATGTACCGTTGAAATTGGAGAAAATAAATGGTGAGGCATAATCCGCAATAAATGTGCAATAGCCACCAGCCTCTTTACCTTTTTTTGCTTCTAAATCCATTAAGTTTCTTTCCAGCATAAAATGGAAAAATTCATTCGTTTCCGGTGATAGTTCTTCATACATTTTTAAACCATTTTCAATAATCCATTCCGGCGTTCCCTTTGGCTTGGCATTCCCAGATTTAAATTTAAAGCTTTCATCATAATATTTCAATGTATCCACATCAATCCGATTTGCTTGTCGTTCAAATAACTTGGTTGCAAGCGGCACAATAGATTCCCTTACTTGCTTACGGAATGCTTCTACCATTTTTGCATCATAGTCGACACGCATCATGCGAATATAACCGAGTTCTACAAAGTTTTTATAACCAAGCTTCACGGCTATGTTATGGCGCAGTTTAACGAGCTGGTCGTAAATATCGTCAAACGTATCGCTGTGCTGCTCAAAAAATCCTGCACTTGCTTCCACCGCTTTTTTACGAATGCTGCGATCTTCACTTTGGGCAAATGGGGCAAGCTGTGCGAGGGTGTATGTGTCACCGTCAAAATCGACCTGTGCTGATGCCACAAGTTTTCCGTAATCAGATACAAGTTTATTTTCTTTTTGCAGGAGGGGAATAATCTCTTTGGAAAATGCTTTAATTTCATATTCTGCAATATCAAACAACTGAGTACCCCACGCTTGTTCGAGTTCGGTACGAAATGGTGAATCGAGTAATGCACGATAATAGGCGGTCACCAATTCATTTAATTCAGGTTCCAGTTGATCAAAGAAATCCCGCTCTGCTTGATAGAAAGTGTCATTTGTGTCAATGGAAGCGCGAATTGCGACAAGATTGGAGAGGGTGGACATGCGATTGCGGAGGATATTTATTTCCTCCATTGCTGCTGTCTGGTCTGCTGCAGTTTCTGCTTGCTTAAAATGGTCTAAAAGTGTGTAAAACGTTTCTTTTACTTCATTTAGATTTGGCCTTTCATATGTATAATCTTGAAATGTTTGCATCATAATACCTCCCTTTTAACCGATATTATACGGTAAAATGGACTTGGATGCGAAGGAATCTAATCATTTTTGCACAAATAAAAGATAACGGTAAAATAGAAGACAGAAGTCATAAGATGGGAGAGAGAAGAAGATGAAGCAGCAATTCAACATCTCAAAGGAACAGCGTGATGTATTGGTCAACAGTATTATGACATACTATGAACAGGAACGGGGAGAGGAACTTGGAAATTTAGAGGCAGGTTTTATTCTTGATTTCTTTATCGAAGAACTTGCACCTATATTTTATAATTTGGCAGTTGAAGATTGCCATACCTATCTCATGGAGAAGCTTGAAGATGTATATGAATTAAAAAAAATCTAATCCTTGTCACGCTTTATTTGTTCACCCGTTTGCATCATCAATTTGAATTGACTTTATCCTAGTTCAAATGTAGACTAGAAAGAGGATTGTTATGTAATACATATTATTTTTTATTTTAAGAGGTGAAAAATATGGTAACAGCGGTATTATCCATTGGTGCAGTGTTAGCAGCAGTAATGGTTGTTATCGGATTAGTGCTTGCGAAGGCATCTTCTAAGAGCGTATACATGCCTTATGTACCAGGTATGATTGTGTTCGTAGGCGGAATTGTGCTAATCGTTGTAGCGGCAATTGCTGGTAAGATTGAAATTTTAGGAGCAGGTCTAGGCGGCTGGGGAATTGCATGTCTATTTGCGTCAGCATTTGGATTTATCATCACTTCCATTGTAGATGCTTATAGCTCACCGGCAGCATAATTGATCAGGACATAAAGAAAGAGCGGACATAATAATGTCCCGCTCTTTTTTAAATATCTATTATTTTTCAATTAAAAATGTCTTACCGTCGCGTTGCTCTATTTTGCCAGCTTTCATTAATGTACCCAATGCTCGTTTAAATGCTGCTTTACTAATATTTAATGCAGTACGTATGTCTTCTGGATTGCTTTTGTCACTAAGCGCTAATACGCCATCGTTTTCCTTCAGTAAAGCCAAAATTGCTTCAGCATCTTCAAGCATAACATGTTCCTTCTGTGGACGTAAAGATAGATTTAAGGTGCCATCTTCTTTCACCGCAATAACACGGCCTTTCACCAATTCTCCAAGTCTCGGCTCCACTTTTCGTTCGGTATGATGGATAAAACCACGATAGCCATCCTCTGTAATGATAGCAGAGCCTTCCTTATCTGCGCGATAAACCCAGCCCTCTATTTCCTGGTGCAGTAAATGTTCTGGTGCCGGCTCATAGGAATCAGAAATAACCCCTTCTGATGCTGGAATGGCAAGCAACCGACCTTTTCTGTCTTTACCAAGTGTAACAAATAGGCTATCGCCAGGTTTAGGCCAGACACGTTGTAATAATGGGAGGTTATCGACAGACACAAGAATTTCTTTTGTCGTACCAATATTGACGAAGGCGCCTAAGTTGGGAATGACCTCCATAACATCTGCCCAGCCATAAGTCTCTATTTCAATAGGAGGTAAAGTCATTGTTGCAATAACCTGCCCTTTTTTATTTGGATATAAAAATACGGTAACTGCTTGGCCAACTTCTAATTCTGAAGTTGCCTCATTCGTATGCAACATTGCTTCTTTCCTGTGTTGCTCCAATACATATCCGGTATCGATGATGCGACTAACAGTCATTTGTTGATTGGTCCCAATAACAAGCTCATCCATTTGAATCCCTGCCTTTATTTCATTTTTATTTCAAGTTGTTCTATGTTCAATCATGCCATGTATTCCAAAATGATGCCATTGGAAAAGGGGTAATCCTTATTGTTAGGAATACCCCTTTGATTGCGAAAGTAACACATAAGTTTTTTTATATAATGGTTGTTCAAAGTCTCCGGAAAAAATAGAACTATTTGAACCTACCATTTTCGTCCGAATATATGGACTGGAAATCCTTCTATTAAATGCGCATGTAATGATACGCATATTCAATTATTTTAAGGAATGATTGTTCCTTTCCAACATGGATCCTGTGCTGCAATTCTTGGATCACACGAAGGATTTCTTCACCGCGGTATCAAATTCCACTGTCTGTTTTCTAACTTAAGCAACGCAGACCCTACCTGCTTCTGCGTCCTTGCGACCCTATAGTCGCGCCAGTGTGAATAAGCATCATCAAAAACATTCGTTGAATGCCAGAATACTTATCTGCTACTTCACTGTGTTAACTGATGTATCATCTCATGGATGGCTAGACTTGTCAAGCTTTCAAAAAATATGGATGGAAAAAGCATCAATCTACCTACGTTTCATTGACATCCTATATGATTCTATATATTATTGAATTATTATGAAAAGAGAAAATAAACAACAAATGGTTTATCGAAAATTGAAAGCAAGAATTATCGAACGTGCCTATGTGCCTGGACAACGACTCGTCATTGATCAAATTGCCAGGGAACTGCACACGAGTAGTATCCCTGTGCGTGAAGCAATCCGTCAGTTGGAGGCAGAGCGGCTGATTGTGTACAAACGAAATGTTGGTCCAGTCGTTGCAGAGGTCAATGAATCAGATTACTCGGATACACTAAGGGTGCTTGCTGTGCTGGAAGGCTATGCGGCAGCATTAAGTGCAAGCCGGTTTCCTGCAGATAAACTTGTCCAACTGAAGCAGCATAATCAACGGATGGAGGAGGCATTGGAAGATTTTAATATGATTGCTTATAGTCAATTAAATGCGGGTTTTCATCGTATCTTGTCTGAGCCGTGTGGAAATGTTTATTTGTTTGAATCCATTAAGGACACGTGGAATCGAATGGATTCTATTAGAGGGACGGGTTCCACATTGTATTCGCTTCGGGTAAAAGAATCCATTCAGGAACATGCACAGATGATTCATTTATTGGAATCTGGTGGAGATGAACAGGAATTAGAAATGCTAGTGCGCATGCATAAAATTCGGACGGCTGAAGATTTTGAACGACGCAGACAAAATCAGCTTGAACGGAAGAATAAAATGACACCTTAAGAACCAGCATAATATCTGGTTCTTTTTGGGTTGAGCAATCAAATGGAGTTGATAAAAATATGGCAGAACAAATACCGGAAAAGAATCTATTTATGATGTGCACGAAACTAGTGCAAGACGCTGTAAGTGAACTACCAAAAAATTTTTATATTCGTCCATGTGAAAAAAATGAATTGGATATATGGAAAGCCATGCCCTTTGATACCCCTGAATTAGCCTCAGAATACGCCGATTTTATGACGACATATTTTGAAGATGTGTATTTACCGAAAGGGGATTTGTTTTTTCAACAATGCATGTTTGTCTGTAATCAAGAAGATAAGCCGATTGGGACCTGTTTTTTATGGAAATCTTACAATTCGATATGGACCCTACATTGGTTAAAGGTTTTAAAAGAATATGAGAACGAAGGAATCGGGAGGGCATTACTTTCCTTTGTTATGAATCGTTTACCGGAAGAGGAATACCCGATATTTTTGCATACTCAACCAGAAAGCTATCGGGCAATCAAGTTATATTCCGATTTTGGATTTCGCTTTTTATTAGATCCCGTAATAGGCAACAGACAAAACGATTTAGCTGCATGTTTGCCCATATTGCAAAAATATATGCCACCATCAGATTTTGAGAAGTTAAAAACCGCCCATGCTCCTGCGTACTTTCTGGAAGCCGTATCTCGCACCAGTCTGCATGAATTTTAAAATATATTTTATCACAGATTAACTGGCTGTAAGACTCCCACTGAATGAAGTTTACCTTTATTAAAAACAGGCGGGAAAATTCTGCTTCAATCGTATGAAGGGCAAAAATCAGCGGTAAGTGGGAGGTAAATCGCCTTCGATAGTCTAACTGAAGCCTTTTGAATGAAACGAATAATAATCAGCGTATACTTGGGCATCCATTATATAAAACTTTACATGCTAAAAAATTGCTTTGACATTATATGTGAAATCATATATGATTTAATTGTTCAGAAAATTTACAGTTATTTAATTTTAAAATTAGCTTTAGGATATAACTTTTCTTGAAAATTTTTTTGAAGTTTACTCGGCCACCAAGTGATGGATTAGCTTCATCAGGATGTGAAAACACGGCCGGATGAAAGCTATATACATACTCGTTGATTCAAGACCGATATCACATGACGTGTAGGTCAATCATGTTGAATACCGAAGTTTCAATCAAGTTTGAAATGAATCAATAAATAAGCCAAAAACAAGGCTTAAACATAGGATACGAGGAGGATATGTAATGGCTTTTTTTGAAGAAAAGAAAAGACTTCGTGGCTCGATTGCACCAGTGATTACCCCGTTTCATGAAGATGAGCGAATTGATTTCGATACGTTTAAGGAATTAATTGAATGGCAAATCGACAGTGGCAGTCATGGAATTTCTGTAACTGGTACATCTGGTGAACCAAGCTCGATGACGCTGGAAGAGCGTGAGCAGGTGATGGAAACAGCCTATCAAACCATTCAGGGCCGGGTTCCTTTTGTTCCTGGAACTGGATCAACCAACCACCAAGAAACACTACGATTAACCAAAACTGCAGAGGAAATAGGAGCTGATGGTGCATTAGTCATCGTTCCTTACTACAATAAACCAAATCAGCATGCTTTATACCAGCATTTTAAAGCAGTTGCCGATTCCGTATCTATTCCTATCATTTTATATAACATCCCAGGTCGAACAGCAGTCAATTTAGAAGCAGACACCATCGCGAGTCTTGCAGCCGATTGTCCCAATATCATTGGTGTAAAAGAATCTAACAAAGATTTTGAACATGTGAATAAAGTGTTATTAAAGTGTGGTCGTGACTTTAATCTATATTCCGGCATTGAGGTATTATGCTATCCTATGCTTGCTATTGGTGGTGCTGGACATATTAGTGCAACCGCTAATGTAGCACCAAAGGAAGTGGCAGAACTTTACAATCGCTGGGTCGCAGGGGATGTGGCTGGTGCGCAGGAGCTTCATTATCACATGATGCCGCTAAATGATGTGTTATTTCGTGATACGAATCCCGCTCCGGCAAAAGCTGCACTTGGCATGATGGGAAAGGTAAAGCCGATACTACGCAAGCCACTTGCTACCCCAGCTGATTCCATTCAAGCGGAAATACGTGCCACATTACAGCAATATCATCTTGTATAATTCATGTTTAAAAAAGGTAGGTGAACCAGATGAATCATTGTAAAGTAGCTGATGTGCAGCTATATATCAATGGGGAATTTGTAGATGCGACAACCGAGGAACAAAAGGAAAATAGAAATCCATATACAAATGATATCACTAATCGTACTACGATGGCGACTGCAGCTGATGTGGAATTAGCTGTAGATGCCGCGGAAAAGGCATTTCATGAGGGACCTTGGGGAAAGATGAAGCTGAAAGAGCGCATGTCCTATATCGAAAGAATTGCAGACCTCATTGATGAAGAGGCTGAAGACATTGCTTTATTGGAGTCCCTCGATTCAGGATTACCAATTAGCCAAACGAAAAAAATGGCAGCAAGGGCTGCAGAAAATTTTCGTTTTTATTCACGAATGGTTCAAGCGAGATTGCATGGGGATGCCTATCCAGTGGATCAAGACTTTATTAATTACACAATTTATCAACCACTTGGTGTTGTCGGTCTCATTACCCCATGGAATGCACCGTTTATGCTAACAACCTGGAAGGTCGCACCCGCACTCGCTAGTGGGAATACGGTTGTACTGAAGCCTGCTGAACTGTCTCCTTTGTCCGCCAATCGGCTTGCAGAAATTATCCAGCGTGCTGGTGTTCCTGCAGGAGTATTCAATGTGGTGCATGGGTACGGAGAGGTTGCTGGAGAAGCACTTGTAAAAAACGCAAAAGTGAAAGCGATTTCATTTACGGGGGAAACGACCACTGGCAAAGAAATTATTCGGAATGCTGCCGATTCACTGAAAAAAACATCGATGGAGCTTGGCGGGAAATCACCACTAATTGTATTTGATGATGCAGATATGGAACAGGCCCTGGATGCTGCTGTTTGGGGGATATTTTCATTTAATGGTGAACGTTGTACGGCTAACTCGAGGGTGTTTTTACAACAAGGAATAAAAGAAAAGTTTATAGAGAAATTGAAAGAACGCGTCGATCAAATTGTGATTGGTGACCCAATGGACACAAAGACAGAGCTCGGTCCTTTAATTGATCGCGGTCATTATAATAAAGTGACAAACTATATCAAAATAGCGAAGGAGGAGGGGTGTACTGTCTATCAAGGAACGGTTCCAGCTGATCATAAGGCGGGCAATTTTGTTCCACCGACATTACTCTTGGATGCCACCAATGAAATGAAGGTATGTCAGGATGAAATATTTGGTCCAATTATGGCAGTTATTGGCTTTGATACAGAAGAAGAAGTGATTCAAATGGCCAATGATGTGGAGTATGGATTAGCAGGCTATGTCTGGACAAATGATATCAAACGCGGTCATCGAGTCGCACAAGCAATTGACTCTGGTATGTTGTGGATTAATGCGCAAAACGTACGTGATTTAAGAATTCCTTTTGGCGGCATGAAAGCAAGTGGCATAGGTCGTGAAGGCGGACATTTTGCATTGCTGGAGTTTTATACAGAACCAAAAGCGATTCACGTTGCAATCGGTAATCACGCGATACCACAGTTCGGTAAATGATGGAAAGAGATGGAAATAAAAGAGGAGGGAAAGAACCATGCCGGCAAAAACAGGTCAGGAATATATAGATGGTCTAAAAAAAGCGAATAACAATGTGTACATTCACGGAGAACGTGTTGACGATATCACAGAACATCCAGCATTTAAAAATGTCGTACGGTCAATGGCTCATTTATATGATTTGCAATATGAAAAGCCAGATAAAATGCTGTATGATTCACCAACTACTGGTGACAAAGTTGGAATGACATTTTTACAACCGACTTCAATTGATGATTTAATAAAACGACGAGAAGCAATCATGGAGTGGGCAAGAACCTCTGGTGGCATGATGGGAAGATCACCGGATTATTTGAATGCAGAGGTTATGGCAATGGGAATGAATAACAGCCTATTCGCTGAAGGGGATCCAAGATTTGCAGAAAATGCAAGAAATTATTATGAATATGCAAGGGAGCATGATATTAGTCTTACTCATACACTGATACATCCCCAGGTGAATCGTGCCAAAATGCAGCATGAACAAAAAGATGCCAATGTCGCATTACATTTGGTAGAGAAACAGGATGATGGAATTATTGTCGATGGGATTCGCCTGCTGGCAACACAAGGGGGCATCACCGATGAAATATTAGTCTTCCCTTCGACCGTGAAGAAAGCAGGAGAACTCAATGATCCATATTCCTTGGCATTTGCGATTCCCAATCACACAGAAGGGCTTAAATTTATTAGCCGTGAATCATTTGATTATGGAAAGAATAGCTGGGATCATCCACTCGGTTCACGTTTTGAAGAAGGGGATGCGATTGTATCCTTTGATCATGTTTTTGTTCCGTGGGAGCGTGTTTTTGTTTGTGGTAATGCCTCAGTATGTAACCGAACTTTCCGAGAAACGAACGCAGTCGTGCACATGGCCCATCAGGTTGTTGCAAAAAATATTGTTAAAACGGAATTTGTTCTTGGCGTGGCTCTAAGTATGATGGATGCCATTGGTATTGATCAATTCCAGCACGTCAAGGATAAGGGAACAGAAATTATGCTGACACTGGAGACGATGCGTTCGCATTTGTATCGTGCAGAACATCAAGCAAAGCTGGATCAATCCGGCACGATGACTCCTGATTATGCCGCTTTGGACGCTGCTAGAAATTGGTATCCGCGTATTTATCCTAAATTAACGGAGATTGTCAGAATTCTAGGAGCATCTGGTTTAATGGGGATTCCAACTGAAGCCGATTTTCAGCATGAAGAAATCGGTCCAATCATCCATCGGGGTTTACAAGGGAAAAACCTGGAGGGTTATGAACGGGTACAGCTATTTCGTTTAGCGTGGGATATGACGTTAAGTGCATTTGGCGCAAGACAGGCACATTATGAATATTACTTTTTTGGTGATCCGGTTCGGATGGGAATGACCTATTTTGATGGGTATGACAAACAACCATACAAGGACTATGTGGCCGACTTTTTGAAAAAATCTTCTAGCATGAAGGTGTAATGTTGGAAGGATCAAACGGGGGGAGCTTACGTGGATTTTAGCATTATTCGCTGCGCGCGTGCCGTTTTACATGTCACCGATTTAGAAGCTTCTAGACGGTTCTATGTAGATGCACTTGGCTTTATTGAAACGGCTAATGATGGAACTTGTTTATATTTGCGAGGCTTAGAGGAGCATGGACATCATAGCCTGGTATTAAAAGAAGCTGACAGACCAGCAGTGGAAGTACTAGGTTATAAGGTTGCTACGGAAGAAGATTTGGAACAGTTGGCAGCATTATTTAAGCATCATCAATTACCCGTAGCTTGGATAGAAAAAGGCGAGCAGCTTGGTGTTGGCAGAGCACTACGGGTACAGGATGTGAATGGCTTGCCATTGGAATTTTTTGCGGAAATGGAGACAGTGGAGCGGTTGCTACAGCGGTTCGATTTATATAAGGGGTCAAGAATGCAACGGATTGACCACTTCAATTGTCTCGTTCCTGATGTTGGTAAGGCGGAGCTATTTTATCGAAAACAGCTTGGATTTGCTTGTTCAGAGTTTACCGAAACCAAGGAGGGGGCCATTTGGGCAACATGGCTGCATCGTAAACAGACAGTTCACGATCAGGCGTTTATGAATGGATCAGGTCCGAGGCTCCATCATATAGGTTTCTGGTTACCGGACCCATTGGCACTCATTCATACATGTGATGTGCTCGCAGCTATGGGATATGGTGAAAGTATTGAACGTGGACCAGGCAGGCATGGACTATCCAATGCTTTTTTCCTCTATTTACGAGATCCGGATGGACATCGTGTTGAACTATATAATGGTGATTATTTAACGAGTGACCCGGATTTTGAACCAATAAAATGGGATATTGATGATCCGATGCGACAAACGTTCTGGGGGCATGCAGCACCAGACTGCTGGTTTCAAGAAGCTTCTACTGTGCTGCATGTGTTAACGGAAGAAGCAGTAGTAGAACAACCTGCCAAGCTGGAGCAGCATAAGCCAACCTTTATCATTTAGACCATCAGAATGGGAGGGTACATTGTGAATGATCATACGTTCAGGACAGCCATGGGGAAATTTGCAACAGGTGTTACTGTCATAACAACGATGATAGGCGAAGAAGCATATGGTATGACAGCAAATGCATTTATGTCTGTCTCTTTAAACCCAAAGCTTGTTCTGATTTCTATTGATGAAAACGCACATATGAATCAATATTTACAGCAATCGAAAAAATTTGCAGTTAGTATGCTAAATGCAGATCAACAGCATATGTCTGCTTATTTTGCTGGGCAAATAAAGGAAAAACAAAATATCGATTTTCATTGGTTTCAAGATATGCCAACCATTAAGGATGCGATTGCAGCCATTACTTGTGAGGTTGATCATGCTGTTGTTGCTGGAGATCATACGTTATACATTGGGCGTGTTACCGATCTATACCTGCGTGACGGGGAACCACTTACCTTTTTTGAAGGGAAATATAGAACGATTGCGCCTTCGGTTGTTAAATAGACTACTAGAGCGAAATCTAGTAGGGAGGGGGATAGATGCATGAAGCCACAAATGAATGCATCAAATACGGTAGCGATAGATATATTTGATACAATTTCTAGTCATGAACAGGTTGTATTCTGTAATGATCCAGCTACAGGACTGCAAGCAATTATTGCCATACACGATACAACCCTTGGTCCAGCACTTGGTGGAACCCGGATGTACCCATACCAAAGCTGGATCCATGCACTAGATGATGTGCTGCGCTTATCTGAAGGAATGACATATAAATGTGCTGCTGCAGATTTGGATTTTGGTGGTGGTAAAGCGGTGATTATCGGGGATCCGAAGACAGATAAAACACCGGCTTTGTTTCGAGCTTTTGGCCAGTATGTGGATGCATTAAATGGTCGATTTTATACAGGTACGGATATGGGAACAACGATGGATGATTTTGTGCAAGCCATGAAGGAAACGCCATATATAAATGGAATACCAGAGGCTTATGGTGGTAGTGGAGATTCTTCTATTCCTACTGCTGAAGGTGTTGTAAATGGCTTGAAAGCAACGGTCTATCATTTAGATAAACATACAAATCTAGCGGATTATACTTATGCATTACAAGGACTTGGAAAGGTCGGTTCCAAAGTAGCGACCTATTTATTAGAAGCGGGGGCAAGTCTATATGTGACCGACGTGGATGACCAATCCATTCGTGAAGTAGTAACACGCGGAAAGGATGGGCAAGTAACGGTTGTGGAACAGGAAGATATTTATGCAGTCCCTGCTGATATTTTCATCCCTTGTGCTGTGGGGGGAATTATTCATACTGCAACTGTGGAACAATTCCAGGTTAGAGCGATTGTCGGATCAGCGAATAATCAATTAGCAGCAGATCACTTTGCTCAAGTTTTACAGGATAAGGGCATCTTATATGCGCCAGATTATATTGTGAATGCTGGTGGATTAATTCAAGTGGCTGATGAACTTTATGAACCGAATCAAGAACGTGTGAAATTAAAGACAAAAGCAATTTATCATTCCCTTTTGGATATTTATGAACAAGCTGCAATGACAGGTCAAACAACCGTGGCTGCAGCCAATGCTAAATGCTTGCGTTATCTTGAATTACAGTCGAAACGGAATAGCTTTTATTCGCACAGTAAACGTCCGAAATGGCAGGTGCGCGGCACATAACCTCTAGTAGATGCATTTGAAAAAGGGGGCGTGTAAACATGGTAGAGGTGGCATTCCATGATATTGGAGAGGGAATGACAGAGGGGGAAATTCTTCGATACCTTGTTCAAATTGGGGATGAGGTTGTAACAGACCAGCCATTAATTGAGGTGCAAACAGATAAAATGGTTGCCGAAATACCTTCTCCAGCGGCAGGAAAGGTTGCAACCATTCATAGGGAACCTGGCAGTGTCGTTCCAGTTGGTACCATCCTTTTGGAATTGGAACCATTGGCGAGCCAGACCTTGCAAAATCTTACACCTGGACAGGAACAGTTGCAGGCTCGTTTCAACAAGCAAGAAGATCATCAGGAGATGGCAGGTCCATTTCGTATGATTGCGACCCCATCTGTTCGGCGGTATGCGTCACAAAAAGGGGTTTCATTACAGCGTATTCCAGGCTCTGGACCAAACAAACGCATATTACGGAAGGATGTGGACATGTATTTACGAGGACATGTCACACCAGAACGAAAATCGATGGAACAACAAGCGGTAGCAACCGAGGATCATATGCTGCCTTTAACCGCGGAAAATAGATTTGAAACAGAGGAATACATTCCGTATTGCAAGGAACAACAACTAAGGGGCAATACAATCTGCCAGGCTGTTTCAACCATTCCACATGTCACCCATTTTGATGAAATTGATGTAACGAATTTGGTTGGTTTGCAAATCGAGCTGGAAAAAGGTGGCCAACATATAGACTTAATCGCATTTTTCATCCGAGCTGTTGCAATCGCTTTACAGGATTACCGGATTTTTCATGCTAGGCTGGACGAGGAAAATGCTGTCATCCAATTATGGAGAAATTACCATATTGGTTTGGTCAATACGAATCATAAGGAAGAAATCATTTCTGTGATTGCAGATGCTGATCAAAAATCCATTACAACCCTTCATAAGGAACAAACACAATCGCTAGATAAGGCTTACTCAGCCAGAAAACAAACCGGAGCAAGTTTGCATGGATGTTTTATCATTCGGATGGATGCCGGCGGGAGTGCAATAACACCAATTATCCCAAAAGGGCAGGCTGCTTATTTGGTTCTTCATCAAAGGAAGAAAAAACCTGTCGTAATGCCGGGTGATAAGCTGGGAATTCGTTATGTGCAACAGCTATCTTTTTCATTTGATCATCGAATAGCGGATGGTGCGCAAGCAATTGGCTTCACGAATCGACTGGCGGAATTACTGCAGAATCCAGCTGCGTTTATCCTGCCTTGATGAAGTAAGGTCATAGAGATATAAAATTGGAAAGGAGAAATCGTATATTGCTAGAAGCACAGGCGAAGTTTAACAGTTCTGAACTGCTGGAGAAGATCCATGTGGGTACATCCAATACGTTCCAATGGCAGGGGAAGGAAATACCAGTGGCAGCTGTACCATGGCAGGCTCCAGTTACTGGTTCTATATATGGTGTCGTATTTAATTTTAAAGCGCAGCGTGACGGGTTTGAAAAATATTTTACACAGAAGCCTTATCTAGCACCACCAAAGCGACCGGTCATGTATATAAAGCCGCGAAATACGGTTAATGCTCACTTACAGCCCATCCCTGTACCAAAGCATGTGGATGCATTAGAAATGAACGGAACGCTTGGTGTCGTTATCGGGCGTGATGCGACAAATGTAATGTATAGTGAGGCAATGGACTATGTAAAAGGCTATACGATAGTTAATGATGTGACGGTTCCGCATGATAGCATGTACCGACCACAAATATACAACAAAGTGCGTGATGGATTTTGTCCAACTGGTCCATGGATCATCGATAAGAACCAAATTTCATCTATTTCATCATTAAAAATAGCTACCTATATCAATGGCAGCATTGTTCATGAAAGCAGGCTTGATTGCCTTATTCGTCCCATTGAACAGCTCATCCAAGACGTTACCAGCTTTATGACGCTATTTGCCGGTGATATGCTTTTGGTTGGCTTGCCACATGCCGCTCCTACAGCTGCAATTGGTGATCGGGTAACGATTACCATCGATCAAATGGGGAGCTTGGAAAATCAATTGGTTGAGGAAGAAGCCTATCAACCTGGAGGTGAGCGGAAATGAGACAGGCACGTGTAGCTTGCTTTGGTGCATTGCATGATGCTTGGGAATTACCGGACCATACGCTAAAGCTTGCCGATGGAAGAATCGTTCCCCAATCGGAAGTAGTGTGGCTGCCACCAGTACAAGCTGGAACAGTCTTTGCCTTGGGCTTAAATTACGCGGATCATGCCAGTGAAATTAGCTTTCAAGCACCAAAAGAACCACTTGTGTTTTTGAAAGGTCCGAATACTTTCATCGGTCACAAATCCCAGTCCCAAAAACCACTGGATGTTACGTATATGCATTATGAATGTGAATTAGCCGTTATTATTGGTAAACAGGCGAAGCATATCGCACGTGAGGATGCATATCAATATATTTCTGGTTATACGATTGCGAATGACTACGCGCTTCGGGACTATTTGGAAAATTACTACCGACCAAATCTATTCGTAAAAAATAGGGATACGCTAACACCGATTGGTCCCTGGTTTGTTCCGGCAAAAGATGTAATTGATCCAATGAATCTTAGGATTCGTACGTATGTAAATGGTGCATTAAAACAAGATGGTAATACAAGTGATATGGTATTCGATATTCCATATCTTATTTCCTATTTAAGTAGCTTTATGACGCTCCGGGAAAACGATATTATTTTAACGGGTACCCCGAAAGGAACAGTACATGTGCACGATGGCGATGTTGTTGTGACAGAAATTGAGGGCTTAGGTGCACTGGAAAATATAGTCATTGATGATGAATTCAATGGATAACGGAGGGAGAGTATGCCACATATTATCGTGGAATATACGAAGAATATACAAGAACAAGCGAATATTCCGCCTCTGCTCCACAAGATAAATGCCCAGTTGATTGCTGAAGGAGATATATTCCCCACCGGAGGCATTCGTTCTCGTGCTGTGATGCTGCAAGATTATGTAATTGCAGATAGTACAGAAGCAGCGGATGCCTTTGTTCATGTTACGCTAAAAATGGGTAGTGGACGTTCAGTTGAAGTGAAAGAGACCGTTTGTAAGCATCTATTTCATGTACTTGAATCTCATTTTCATTCCCTATTACAGACCGATCATTTTGCCTTATCGTTAGAGCTATATGAATTTACAAATCCAACATTCAAAAAAAACACCATACATGCACGATATCAAAAACGGTAAGAAAAGCTCCCGCAATTGTGCGGGTTTTTTTCTGCTTGCTTTGTTTTGTGGTAGGGTATGGTAATAAGTAGAAGGGAGAGGACAGAAATGGATTTACAGTTATCAGAAAAAACGGCAGTTGTATTGGCCGCAAGTAAAGGACTCGGAAAAGCAATTGCAAAAGGGCTCGCTGCAGAGGGGACAAATGTTGTACTTTGTAGTCGGAATGAAGCGGCATTGGAACAAGCAGTGAAAGAAATCAAATCGGAGACAGGGAATCAGGAGGTTCGGTATGTTCTATGTGATGTGAAAAAACCTGAACAAATTAAACAGGTTATCAAGCATACAGTCGAAACATACGGTGGAGTTGACATATTGATTAATAATGCAGGCGGTCCGCCAGCCGGAGATTTTATGTCGATGCGTGATGAGGATTGGTACCATGCCTTTGAATTGAATTTACTTAGTTTTATTCGAGCAATTCGCGAAGTTGTACCATATATGAAAAAGCAAGGTGGTGGAAGAATTGTGAATTTATCTTCCTCATCTATTAAACAGTCGATTGACCATTTGGTGTTGTCCAATACGATGCGACCAGGTATTAATGGTTTAACAAAATCATTGGCACGAGAACTGGGTGAAGCGAATATTTTAATCAATACAATCGGTCCAGGTACGATTGAAACCGATCGCATCTTAGAATTAAATAAAGATCGGGCAAAGCGGGCCAATATTACGCCAGATGCATTTCAGGAACAAGCGGAGCAAGAGATAGCCATGAAGCGCTATGGCCAACCGGAAGAGTTCGCCAATACAGTCGTTTTCTTCGCAAGTTGGGCAAATACGTATATTACAGGCCAATCATTGCTTGTTGACGGTGGACAGATAAAAGCATTATAGCAAAATAAGTCAAAATCAATTGACAATGGCTGCATGACTGGCTATAATTCGCTTCATATGAAGCCAATTTCAATTATTATAATTGGCAAACGGATTAAATCGAAATGATAGGATAGTTTTGCCTGATGCTTCTATATGATCAGGGGGTGACAAGGATAAAACTACTTATACATGTACGATCAAGATGGGATTGGCAGATATGTTAGCGTATTTTTCAACATTGAACCCAGTGATGCAGGCGCTGATAGCATCGCTTTTCACTTATGGGATGACAGCATTAGGTGCTGCCGTCGTATTTGCTAAACGTGACATGGGGCAGCGATTTCTAGATGGGATGCTCGGCTTTGCGGGTGGCGTTATGATTGCTGCAAGCTTTTGGTCTTTGCTGGCACCTGCACTCGAGATGTCCGAGGGAGGCTCCTTACCTACATGGTTTCCAGCAGCATTAGGTTTTATGCTTGGTGGCTTATTTCTGTGGGGTGTCGATAAAATACTTCCCCACCTGCATCCTGGTCTGAATATCTCAGAAGCAGAGGGGATTAAGCCTCGTAAAAAGAAGCGGAGTACCTTGCTCGTATTAGCGATAACGTTGCATAATATTCCTGAGGGGTTGGCTGTCGGTGTAGCCTTTGGGGCTGTTGCCGCTGGTTTGAATTCGACAACGCTCATCAGTGCCATTGCACTAGCAATTGGTATCGGAATTCAAAACCTGCCTGAAGGAGTTGCAGTATCGCTTCCGCTCCGGAGAGAAGGGATGTCCCGAACCAAAAGTTTTATGTATGGTCAATTCTCCGGTATGGTTGAACCCGTTGCAGCGGTCATTGGCGCCTTTGCAGTGCTGTATATTGAACCGCTTCTACCTTATGCATTAAGCTTTGCAGCGGGTGCAATGATATTTGTTGTCGTAGAAGAAGTGATACCAGGGTCACAGGAAGAAGGCAATAAGGACCTGGCATCTATGGCATTAATGATTGGCTTTGTTGTCATGATGATATTAGATGTTGGTCTAGGATAATGATATATGAAACACCTGCAGATAAGGGTTCTCCCCGCTGCAGGTGTTTTTTAAGCGATGATGTTCATGATTCCTAGCGTGATTAATAGAACGGATGGAAGAAAAGTGAGTCTTTGCATTTTTTTATGCTGAGATAGAAAGAATCCTGTGCACATCCCCATGTGAAGAAATATTCCACTCATACAAGCTACGGAAAATGCTGTAATTAATGGTGGATATCCGATGATTGCTGCACCTATGCCGGCACCAAATGCATCAAGTGCCAACGCTGCACCGAGTAATAATGCTTCACCAGCAGTAATAATACCGGAATGGTCCAAATCTGCCTGATCTGGTGCAGTTAGCACCGTTTTAAAATGCTGCATTCCACTTGAATGGCTCTGCTCTTTGGAATTTGTTTTCCGCTGTGAACGCAGACTGTTGACGAAAGAAAACAAACCAATTGCAATAAGGATGAAACCACCAATCCATTTGGTGAATGAAGCAGATATGAACGTATTCAATACGTGGCCTACTGTCATGGAAAGAAACACAATGACTCCTGAGCAGCACATGATAATTCCCATCGCCAACCAAGGTACATGGATTTTTTGCATACCATAAGCAATTCCTACACCAAAGCTATCCAAGCTAACGGCAATGATTAAAAAAATCAACCCCATATAAAAAAGCATCCAACCATATCCTTTGTCTGTATTTCCACTATGACATGTAACCTCATAGTGGAAATCCGTACTCCCCCCCTCGTTATGTGGGGCATATGTATGGTATTGTATGGTTGTTAAAAGGGAATTGACTGGGTAGATACCCATTGATAAGGGCGTTACAACGATAAAAGAAGAATAGGAATAGGTTACAGGAATGAAGAAATTCTATTACGATTTATCACAGATTAACTGGCTGTAAGCCCCCCATCAAGAATTTTTATGGATAACAAGAATGGTAAGTGTGGGGTCAACAGCCAGTAAAGGCCTGATTGGTTCAACTAACAATCAGTGGGGGAAGTACGAAAACCCCCATTGATTGAAGTTTCACTTTAATGATATGCAGCAAGTTTATCTGCAATCTATGTACTGCGTATGTTGGGACAAGCTGGCTTTTCCGAATCATCGTTCAAAATATGATACACTATATCAGAGAATTTTAATCAGTGAGGAGTTATTCATTTGAATCGTAAAATTGTTGTATTAGCTGAAAAACCTTCTGTTGGCCGAGATATTGCACGGGTATTAAAATGTACCCAAAATCGTAATGGCTATATGGAAGGGAATAAATATATTGTTACCTGGGCTCTAGGACACTTGGTTACGTTAGCAGATCCCGAGGCATATGATCAAAAATTTAAAACCTGGCGATTGGAAGACTTGCCAATGCTGCCCAAACAGATGAGGCTGGTTGTGATGAAGAAGACTGGCAAACAGTTTCAAACGGTTAAAACCCTATTGCACCGCAAGGATGTGGGAGAGATTATTATTGCTACAGATGCTGGGCGGGAAGGCGAACTGGTCGCACGTTGGATTATTGATAAAGCAAAAGTAAATAAGCCAATGAAACGGTTATGGATTTCTTCTGTAACCGATAAAGCAATCCAAGCAGGCTTCAAAAACTTGAAGCCAGGTAAAGCATATGAAAATTTATATCAGGCTGCTGTGGCACGGTCGGAGGCGGATTGGTATATCGGATTAAATGCGACACGTGCACTAACGACACGCTTTAATGCACAATTAAATTGCGGGCGCGTGCAAACACCGACGGTAGCTATTGTTGCTGCAAGAGAAGATGAAATTAAAAACTTCAAGCCGAAGCAATATTATGGTGTAGAAGCTATCACGGATACATTAAAATTAACCTGGCAAGATTCGAATCAGCAGAGTCGTAGTTTTAATAAAGAAAAAATAGATGCCATTGTACATGCATTAGATAATCAAGATGCTAAAATTGTGGCGATTGATCGTAAACCAAAAAAATCCTATGCACCAGGACTATTTGATTTAACAGAGCTCCAACGAGAAGCGAATAAAAGCTTTGGTTTTTCGGCAAAAGAAACTTTAAATATTATGCAGAAGTTGTATGAGCAGCATAAAGTGTTAACCTATCCTCGTACAGACTCCCGGTTTATTTCAAGTGATATTGTACCAACAATACCCGAGAGATTGAAGGCTTGTGGTGTTGGGGAGTATCGAACAGCCGCTAATAAAATTGCGGCAAAGCCAATCAAATCTAAGAAATCATTCGTTAATGATGCAAAAGTAAGTGACCACCATGCGATTATCCCAACGGAAGGGTATGTCGATCTGTCTGCATTCACGAGTAAAGAGAGAAAAATATATGATTTGGTCGTCAAACGGTTTTTAGCTGTTTTATCACCGGCACATGAATACGAACAGGTAACCGTTCAGGCGGAAATTGGGGATGAAAAGTTTATCGCCAAAGGTAAAACAGTTATTCATCCTGGTTGGAAAGAAGTTTATGAAAATCGGTTTGAGGATGAAGAATCACCAGATGAAGTGAAAGAACAATTATTGCCAAGCATTCACAAAGGGGACGTATTAAAGACTAAATTAATCAAACAGACATCTGGTCAAACGAAAGCCCCTGCAAGGTTTACCGAAGCTACACTGCTGTCCGCGATGGAAAATCCCGCCAAGTACATGCATACAAACAATAAGCAACTGGCAGAAACACTAAAATCAACTGGTGGCCTGGGTACAGTTGCAACTCGAGCTGACATTATAGATAAGTTATTTAATTCATTCTTAATTGAAAAACGTGGCGGTAAAGATATTTTTATTACCTCGAAAGGTAGACAGCTACTAGATTTGGTGCCAAAGGAATTACGTTCACCGGCCACAACTGCAAAATGGGAGCAAAAGCTGGAGCTAATTGGACAAGGCAAGCTAAAAAAAGATATGTTTATCGAGGAAATGAAAGAACACACAAAGGAAATTGTTGCAGAAATTAAAGCAAGTGAAAAACAATATAAACATGACAATATTTCTCATAAGCATTGTCCAGACTGTGGCAAGCCAATGCTTGAGGTCAATGGCAAAAAAGGAAAAATGTTGGTATGTCAGGATAGAGCATGTGGCCATCGCAAAAATGTATCACGCATTACCAATGCGCGTTGTCCACAATGTAAAAAGAAAATGGAACTGCGCGGGGATGGAAAGGGACAAATCTTCGCCTGTAAATGTGGCTATCGTGAAAAATTATCAGCCTTTGAAGCGCGTAAGAAAAAAGAGAGAGGCAATAAAATGGATAAACGCGGTGTACAGCGCTATTTAAATCAACAGAAAAAAGAGACGGAACCACTTAATAATCCATTTGCTGAATTACTAAAAGGGACGAAATTTGATAAATAAGTGATTATTTCTTTCTTGATCAGCTAGTGTTGAAATATGGTCTGCGTTTGAACTACTCTAGTACATGGGAATGAATAAAAGAGGTGCAGAAATGAACGAAAGACAAAGAAAACTATTACACACTTTGCTTATAAACGATAACCAAGTCTTTCATGTACAAGACCTTTCTATGAAGCTGGACTGTTCAGAAAAGACCGTGCGGAATGATTTAAACAAGTTGGAAGAATATCTAAAAAGGTTTTCCAATGCACAGCTTGTCCGCAAACCAGGGATTGGAACAATGCTTGAAATTAGCGAAGCAGATAAAGGCGTCTTATTTAATCAGTTATTTTCAAACGAACCGTTAACCGAAGAGGATCGATTGATTGAAATTGTTTACCAGCTTCTAATGAAGAATCAGCCTATTACTTTACAGGCACTGGCGGAAAAGTACTTCGTTTCTAAACAAACCATCAAAAAAGATCTAGATACAATAGCCAAATGGTTGGAGCGCTATGGATTAAAGCTACAAACAAAAGAACGGCTAGGTAGTTATCTTGAGGGCAAGGAACTTCATAAGCGTAATGCGCTTGCTCACTTATCAGATCTCGTTCCAACCATTCGGAAAGGAAAAAAATATGTATTGAATTTATTTCTGCCCTATGAGGTTACAATGGTAAGAAAAACTTTACAGGATTTGGTTAAGGAATTTCCCATTGATTTTACCGATGATGCAATGGAAAGCTTGCTGGTCCATGGGCTCATTATGATTAAGCGAACACGCCAAAAGTCACCTGTATCGATCCAAAAAGAAGAAAAAGCAGTAGATCAATATGTGGAATATCACTATGCAACATGGTTTTTTCATAGGCTGGAACAAGCATTTCAAGTCAAGTTCCCAGCAGATGAGCGTATTTATTATACATGGCATTTCATTAGTGCGAAGCGGAACAGTAAAGTAATGGATGAATGGAAAAATAATGAAACAAATGATGTCGTCCATTCATTAATGGATAAATTAGGAACGCTAACACTGGTAGATTTTCATCAGGATGACGTGTTGAGACAAGGACTTGCTGTACACATGCATGCCGTAATTAATCGCATCAAATATGGTTTTCCAATTATGAATCCATTGCTTGCTGAAATCAAAAAATTGTACCCATATTTATTTAGTATGGTCATGCTAGCTGTGGATGAATTGAATAACAAATATCATCTGGATATTCCTGAAGATGAAGCGGCATATCTCGTTTTACATTTCCAAGCATCTATTGAACGGTTTGAAAGTAACAAGCGAACCAAGAAAAAAGCCGTCATTGTTTGTCATATGGGGATTGGAATGTCCAATTTATTAGCTGCAAAAATGGACCAGCATTTTCAGAATATCGATATTGTAGATGCAATTGGAAAAGCAGACCTGCCTGCCTTTTTGCGAAATCATCAAGTTGATTTTGTCGTTTCAACGATTCCACTCGAAAAGTTAGACTTACCATTTGTTGTTGTTTCGCCACTATTAGAAACTAAAGACAAGAAAAAATTAAATCATTTTATTCAAAAGGTGGAACAAACAGCAGTAAAAGAGCATGCTTCCCAGCTTATGAATGTGTTGCCTCGGGATTTGATTTTTATCAATGTAAATCGGGAACATCGATACGAAGTGATTGAAATGCTTGGGCAGGCACTTTATCAAAAGGGCTTGGTTACGGAAGCTTTCACCCATCATGCAATCAAACGAGAGAGAAAATCCTCTACTGCCATCGGTGGATTAATTGCAATCCCGCATGGCAGCCCATCGATGATTAAAAAATCTGCTGTTGCCTTGGCCATTTTAGCGGAACCATTAGAATGGGGAACGGAGAAAGTGTCTGTCGTTTTTATGCTTGCCCTTGCAAATGAACAGGGTCTAGCGCGTGGTGTCGTTAAGGAAATTGCCGCATTGGGAGAACAACCGCTGATTATCCAGCAATTAATCGAAGCTTCGGAAGTAGGACAAATCACCAATATATTAAATAGATAGTATCGAGGAAACTACTTATTTCTTAATCATTATAGCACTTGATTTAAACGGACCAGTTGTCCTGCCATGTTTGCTTGCGAGTGAAAAAGCTTTTATATTTCGTCCATTTATAAATAAATCATTTTTTACCACAGCTTCTGGTAAAAACAAAAAATATTAATATGTCAATCTGGGTGTATATTAAGGGTAACGATTACACATTTAATTTTTCAAGGAGGAATTAAAATGGCTAAAACAAAAGTATTAGCTGTTACTGCTTGCCCAGTCGGGATTGCTCATACGTATATGGCTGCTGAGAACCTGCAAAAAGCAGGGGAAGCATTGGACGTAGATATAAAAGTGGAAACACAAGGATCAATAGGGATAGAAAACCAATTGACAGACCAGGATATTGCTGAGGCAGATGGCATCATTATTGCAGCAGATAAGGAAGTGTCAAAAGAACGTTTTGCTGGGAAAAAATTAATTATTACAGGTGTACAAGATGGAATACGTAAACCAGAAGAATTAATTAATCGAATTAAAAGTGGTGACGCAAAGGTTTATAAAGAAGGTACACATTCTAGTGCAATGACAAAAAATACTGCATCTAAAAAGGAAAATCCTATTTATAAGCACTTGATGAATGGTGTATCTTATATGATTCCATTTATTGTGGTTGGTGGATTGCTGATTGCGATAGCTTTGACGATTGGTGGCGAAAAAACGCCTGAAGGCATTGTTATACCAGAAGGTTCTATCTGGTCACAAATTGAGAGCCTTGGTAGTACAGCATTTATGTTCATGGTGCCGATCTTGGCTGGATTCATTGCTGTTAGTATCGCCGACCGTCCAGGTTTAGTTCCTGGTATGATTGGTGGTTATATTGCAGCTAATGGTAGTTTTTACGGAAGTGAAGCAGGGGCTGGATTTATAGGTGGAATTATTGCTGGTTTCCTTGCAGGTTATGTCGCACTTGCGATTAAGAAAATGAAGGTACCTAAAGCAATGCAACCAGTAATGCCAATTATTTTTATTCCGATATTCGCTTCCTTGATTGTTGGCTTATTATTTATTTTTATAATTGGTGCTCCTGTCGCACAAGTATTTGAATCTTTAACAGCATGGTTAGAAGGTATGCAAGGAGCTAGTTCGATTGTATTGGCACTTATATTAGGTGCTATGATTGCCGTTGACATGGGCGGACCTTTTAATAAAGTGGCATTTCTATTTGGTTCAGCAATGATTTCAGAGGGTAACTACGAGATTATGGGACCTATTGCAGTGGCAATTTGTATTCCACCGCTTGGGCTTGGTCTCGCAACATTTATGAATAAACGTAAATTCTCGCGTGCAGAAAGAGAAGCAGGAAAAGCTTCTTTTACCATGGGGTTATTTGGTATTACAGAAGGAGCCATTCCGTTCGCTGCCCAAGATCCACTGCGCGTTATTCCAAGTATTGTTGTGGGTTCAATGGTCGGCTCTGTTATTGCCATGCTTGGTAATGTTGGGGATCGTGTTGCACACGGTGGACCAATCGTTGCCGTGTTAGGTGCAGTCGATAATGTGCTAATGTTCTTTATTGCTGCGATCATTGGAGTGATTGTGACAGCGCTCCTTGTTAATTTCTTAAAGAAGGATGTTGAAGTAGCCGGAGTTCCTGCCGGAGCAGATATAGGAGAAGATGAATCACAGGCAGATTCTATCGAGGAAGCGGAAGTTGGTACAACGGATGAACCGACAGAAGAAATAGAAATTAATAAACTAACAGATATTTTGAACAAAGATTTGATGGAGACGCATTTATCAGGTTCTACGCGTGATCAAGTTATCGATGAATTAATTGCAAAATTGGATGCAAATGGTATGTTGGAATCGAAAGAACTATTTAAAACAGCCATCTTAAACCGTGAAGGAGAAAGTACGACCGGCTTGGGAATGAATATTGCAATTCCGCATGGTAAGTCTAATGCAGTTAAAAAACCAGCAGTAGCATTTGGAATTCATCGAGATGGTGTGGATTGGAATAGTTTGGATGGGACCAATGCAAAATTAATATTTATGATTGCTGTACCAGAAGAAGCTGCTGGCAATGCACATCTGAAGATTTTACAAATGCTTTCTCGTAAATTGATGGATGAAACATTCCGAAATGCATTATTGGAGACTTCCTCTAAGGACGAAGCACTTCAATTATTGGAGGAAATTCAGTAGGATAAAAGAGGGCATGCTGCTCTCTTTTTTCTTATAAAGCTGTGCATAGGTGAAAATACTTAAATCATCACGAAAGTTGGAGGTATTTACATGTATAACGAACCAATCTTTTTACAGCCTGTATTTCAAGAACGAATTTGGGGAGGCAAAAAATTAAGAACCGCCTATCACTATGATATCCCAAATGATAAAACGGGTGAGGCATGGGTGATTTCAGCACATCCAAACGGACCAAGCATCATTGAAAATGGTCCGTTAGCTGGAAAAACCTTGGCAACTGCATGGAAGGAACATGGTGAACTATTTCATAAATCACAAGAAAATAAGGGGGATTACCCATTACTTGTAAAAATTTTGGATGCAGATGATAACTTATCTGTTCAAGTCCATCCAGACGATACGTATGCGCAAAAAGTAGAAGGCGTTCCTTATGGTAAAACAGAGTGTTGGTATGTTTTAAGTGCAGAAGATGGTGCTGAGTTAATTTTGGGACATCATGCGAATTCCCAGGAAGAGCTTGAGCAAATGATGAAGCAAGGTGAATGGGACAAGCTGTTAAATCGGAAACAGGTTCAAGCTGGTGACTTTGTTTATGTTCCTAGTGGTACCATTCATGCAATTGGCAAGGGAATTGTCATTTTAGAAACACAACAAAGCTCAGATATTACTTATCGTGTGTATGATTATGATCGTACAGATGCTGCTGGTCATAAGCGTGATCTGCATGTGCAGCAGGCTGTAGATGTGACTACGATTCCACATCAATCCATTGAAACAAAGCAAGAATCGGTTATAATTGATGGACTAACAAATAAAAAACTGGTTGAAGAGGAGTACTTTACCGTGTACCATTGGAATTTAGCGGGTAAAGCTACTCAGCATATGGATGCGGATTTTTTACAAGTAAGTGTCATTGAAGGTCGTGGGGAAATAACTGTTGCCGGTAACACTTTCCCGTTTTCAAAAGGAAAACACTTTATTCTTCCTCATGGGATAACGGATTATGAACTCTCCGGAAATGCAGCGTTTATCGTTTCACATTGCTAAGGAAAAAACGATAAGTACGTATGTGATGAGCTGGTCATGATCATAATCATGGCCAGTTCTGTCTTGTTTTCGTTCTATTGTTTGTTTTATCACAGTTTAACTGGCTGTAAGAGCCCCTTTTCAATAATTTTTGTTGATCACGAGAATGGTAAGTGGGGGATCAACAGCCAGTAAAGGCCTGATTGGTTCAACTAACAATCATTGGAGGAAGGTCGAAAACCCCCACGGATTGAAGTTTCACTTTATCTACTAGAATCGCAAAGAATTGTTGTTAATCGGTTTACTTCTGCTGGCACCATCATGTATCATAAATAGATGAATAGTGTTAAAATTTGCTGGAGCAAAGTATATAACTCCAAGATACAAGGAGGTAAGTATAGATGGCATTTGTTATTCTTGACCCATGCCAGCAGGAAAAAGCTGCTGAATGTGTCAGCGTGTGCCCGGTTGATTGCATAGAGGAAGGAACAGATCAATTTTATATTGATCCAGATGTATGCATTGACTGTGGTGCCTGCAAAGCCGTTTGTCCGGTTGACGCGATAGAAGAAGAATACGATCTAACGCCTGAACAAGAAGTATTTTTAGAGCGTGCAGAGGCTTTCTTTGCAGATCGTTAATATAGTTTATAGTTGGATGAAAAAAGACTGTTCCTAGCTGGGAGCAGTCTTTTTTGTTGTCTGGATTCCATGAAAGGGTTAAAAATGTATACCTTCGTATAGCTTACAATGAAGTTGCCTGTTGATAAACTTAGGATGGGGAAAGAAAGGATTGGTTTTAGGGGGTGGATAAATTGACAAATAATTGGGGAAAGGAAGGAGCAATGATGACGGAGACAGAAGCATCCACAATGGTAGAAGATGATGTACAAAAAAACAAAGGAATGGCGATATTGGCATATATTGGACTATTATTTATTGTGCCTTTATTGGCAGCGAAAGAATCCAAATATGCAATGTATCATGTGAATCAAGGCATTATCTTAAGTTTATTTGGAATTGGACTTTATGTTGTTGGGACGATTCTCCCGGTCATAGGCTGGTTGCTCATTTTGCCAGTGGTCTCAATTGCGTGGCTCGTTATGGCGATATTGGGTATTTTGAACGCAGCTAATGGAAAGGAAAAGCCATTACCAATCATTGGAAAGTATAAGATTATCAGTTGATGTGGTGCGGGGTCATGCATAGACCCCGCGCAATGAGAATTAGATTAATTCCATTAATCGTTTGATAAGCTCAGCTCGATTACGTGTATTCGTCTTCTTTAAAATTCTTCCAACATGCTTTTTGACAGTAATTTCCGCAACAAATAATGCTTCCGCGATTTCCAAATTGGATTGATTCTCTAAAATGAGCTGGACGATTTCGCTTTCACGTGTAGTAAAGGAAAAAGTGTCTGCTAAAAAATCCAATTGATTCTCTATGCTTGTATGTCCAATAAATTGTTGCAAATAGACTGCCAGTTTTTCGCCACTTACATCTAATAGATACGTATGGCAAGGGCTATCTTTACCGTAATCAAAATGAGTAGCAGCTTCTATTTGTTGGAAACCAAAGCTTGTTACAAGTGATTGAAAAAATGGAAGCGGCGTTGATACAATAATGCGTCCACCGGAAAGTAGTAAAGGAAAAAGATTATACAGTGAAAAGGATCTCGCTGCCGAATCAGTCGGATCCCAATAGTCCAGGTAACGGATAAAAAGTCCTGCTTGCTCCTCTGTTTGATAGATGCTTCGTTCAGCAGCTGTTAATTGATTAAAATAGGTACGTGATACAGGCTCTTCCATTAAGAAAGGCAAGGTTCGTTTGTTTATCGGAACGATGATGGACAAGCCAGCAGTCTTGCCGTCTGCATGCTTCATTAAATTGGCCGTATGGAATCCCATTTTTTTAATATAGTTCGCATTGATCATGTCTGTCTCGCGTTTATTATGGTCTAATGAGGCATAAAAGTGATACATTTGATTTGCTTCACGATTATAAAACTGTACATTGCTTTCTTCCATCAGATGCTTTTTATTCTCGAAATATGTCAGTACTTCTTCAAAGTTATGCGGGCCAACTGGCTCCATATACATCGTTTGATCGATATGATCCTGATAGAATACAGATTGAATCACTTCATCACCTAAATGATAAAATAGCTGGGCAATATCCTGTATCCTTCTTGTTGCAATGGTTCGTTCATAATAATAACGCGTCGCTTGTTTATTTAATTGGTCAAAGCGATCCGGCTGTCTTTTTTTGAATTCTATATGAATGGCATCACGTATGAGATCATGCATCGTCCAGCCATAACGACAAGGTCGAATAAATGACAGTGAAACAAGTTCAGAAAATATGTTTCGCTCTACATCGTGCTGGAGGCAATGGGATAAAATCTCTTGATTGAAAAACTGTAACAATGCTGCAGCTTCTATCACTTGATGCAGGACGGGATTTGATACTTCCTGCAGCCATCTATTGGTTAACTGCATGAGTACATGTGGTAAAGGCGCTGTGAAGGAATGTTTAGCATTCTCGTCCCCCGTGTTTATCGTCATAGCTGCAAGAGACAGTGTTAAAGGATGCCCTTTAGAAAAATGCCATGCCGCTTTTACTTCTGCTGATTGCTGCATCCCATAATGTTTTAAATAATCCTTTGTTTGTGTAAAATTGAAATCTCTTAATTCAATTTGGGTAACGAAACGTCGCCATGCTGGTGATTCCACCCAAGCACCGGTAAGTTTTTTTCGCCCAGCTAGAATAAATAAAATAGTCGGATTTGTTTTTCGAATAAAAATTTCACGCAGCCAACGGTCTAAATCATCCATTTTTTCATACGTATCAATGGCGATAATTAATTGTCGTTCCATTGCCAATTGATTGATGATTTTGATACACGCTTGAAGTGAGTAATCTGTGGTGGGTGTAATGGATGGAAAGATAGTTGGTAGGTATTGCAGCAAATAATCGACGAAGCCTTTTGGTGTGTGAAGAAAATCTTGACTGTCTAGATGAAGGAAAGGAACATGCGCGTTATTTGCAATTCTTGCGAGTTCAGATAATAAATAGGTTTTGCCGATGCCACCTGAACCATGAAAATATATGAGCCGTGTTTCAGAGGAAGAGTCATTTAATAAATCCTGAAATCGTTTAATTTCCTCTTTTCTACCAATGAAAAAATCTTGCTCCCATTCATGTATCAGATGCTCGGTATTTTGTTCGTGTGCGGTGGTGAATTTGTCCACCATCATTCTTGTCCTCCTTCAAAAGTGTAGTAAAAAAGTCGGAGTATAATCCAACTGTAGGCATTATATTCAGACTTGTCAATCTTTTGTAAAGATAATCCCCAAAAAAATTGCCGCATGCAATATCGCTGCGGCAGTTTTTTATTCTGAATCCGTTTGATTTTTTTCTTCCGCTTTACTGGCTATTTTACTAGCAATCCATCGTTTAGCGATTACTTCATCAATTTCATATACTTTACCAGCTCGTAACAGATCTCCATGATAGGCTGTTTGTACATGCATTAATACCTTTGTCATATCAAGATCCTCCTTGTAAAAGAGTCAGCGATTATATTTATAACTATAGCATATTTTAATATTTGACTAGAAATCTGATATCTTCCATATAAAAAAATTAACACGAATGCAGTTCAACTAACAATCAGTGGGAAGGTCGAAAATACCCACTGATTGAAGTTTCATTATCTATATATGGAAAATCCTTTCGTAGCAAAAGGCTTATGCTGCTAACTCATATATGTAGAAATTTAGAATAGAATAATGATGTTTATCGTGATACAATTAATAATTAGCCGGCTTAACCGGATTACTGCATAGGAGTTCTTGTTTATGAACATCATTCAAAAAATTATCGACAAATTAGATTACGTTCTTCTTTTTAGCTTATTAATGCTATTTATTATAAGCCTAGTTTCTATATATAGTGCCGCTGGACAATATAGCCAGGACCCATCTTATTATTTAATTCGTCAAGCTATTTGGTATGGAATTGGCTTTTTTGCCATGATGATGGTATTGGTTTTGGAATATGAACATTATCGTACCTTGGCGATCCCGCTTTATTCAGTTGGTATCATATCTCTTTTGGCTGTACACTTTTTTGGTAAAGAGAGTAAAGGTGCGCAGCGCTGGATTGAACTTCCTGGTGGAATAGAATTACAGCCATCCGAGTTCATGAAAATCTTACTTATTATTATGCTGGCAACGGCAATCTATAAAATATCAGAGAAGAATTTAACGACGGGACGCAGGGACTTGTATACGTTAGTCAGTGTTGCATTATTAGGAATCGTTCCTTTCTACTTGATATTTGATCAACCGGACCTAGGAACAGCGCTTGTCACTGCCGCAATCACTGGGACCGTTCTATTTATCTCAGGTATTTCCATGAATATCATTTTATTGATTATTGCGGGTGTGCTAGGGATACTTGGCTTGCTTGTGTGGTTATATATATACCAGCCTTCCATTTTTGATTTGTTTTTTAAAGAACACCAAATGGAGCGAATATATGGATGGCTGCAGCCAGACCAGTATGCAAGTTCATTTGGTTATCAACTAAGCGGAGCGCGAATGGGAATAGGCTCGGGTCAATTATTTGGTAGTGGCTTTGAACAAGGTACGATGTCACAAAGTGGCCGGGTTCCGGAAATACACACTGATTTTATTTTTACCATCATTGGTGAGGAATTCGGTTTCATTGGGGCAGCCGTGTTACTAATCGTATATTTTATCTTGATTTATCGGATGATTATTATTGCAATTAATTGTCGTGATAAATTTGGAACTTGCCTTGTAGCTGGTGTGATTGGATTATTTAGCTTTCAAATCTTCCAAAATATTGGGATGACAATTGGCTTGATGCCGATCACTGGTATCACATTACCATTTGTTAGTTATGGGGGAAGCTCGATACTGACGAACATGATAGCTATTGGAATTGTGCTCAATGTCCATGTTCACACGAAGCGGTATATGTTTGATGATTAAGGATCGGACATAACCCAGTAAAATAAAACAAAAGGAGTTTCAGTAAATTATTTTTTTACTGGAACTCCTGTTTCATTATATCACAGATTAACTGTCTGTAAGCCCCCCACATCAAGCATTTTTATTGATAACAAGAATGGTAAGTGGGGGATCAACAGCCAGTAAAGGCCTGGTTCAACTAACAATCAGTGGAGAAAGTGCGAAAACCTACACTGATTGAAGTTCCACTTTATTTGATGCACTTCGTCGCTCCGTCAATCTACTCTGCATTCCATGGGTCAGCCTAACCAACAAAGAATGAAGTCCACAGATTGATTCCGCTTTAGCTTTAGTAATGTAGACATACAAAAAGTGTACGCCGTCATAAATGATAGTATCTAATCCACAGCTTATGTAGGTGCTTCTTATAAAAATGAACTAGGTTGTGCCTTATTGTCAGTAAACTTGAGGAAATATAATGTTAGTTCCTATCATTTCAACAGGTCAACAATACAAACGGTCATGTTTATCTTTTGTGAAAAACATGACCGTTTTTTCATGATGGAGAGAGTAGTTATATCCCGCCACTTTTTTAGCTGATGAAATGATACACAATTGTTTCGTATGGTCGCATGGGGATTTCAGGTGTTATGTCCTTTGACAGGGAGTCTGGATAATTACCAATCAACACTTGTTTAAGCTTCAAATGCTGGAATGATTCCGGTACCTGGAAACTCGCTTTCATTTTTGTGAAATTACTGATGACTAGTAGTTGTTCCCCCTGATAGGAACGCCTGTAAGCAAATATTTCTTCTGATTTCGGTGCAAGTAAGGTAAAGCTACCATGAACGATAATCGCATATTTTTTTCGCAGTTCAATCAACTTGCGATAGTAATGAAATATAGAATTAGGATCGGCTAATGCTGCATCTGCATTAACTGTCTTATAATTCGGATGAACTGCAATCCATGGTTCACCAGTTGTAAACCCTGCTTGTGGATGACTGTTCCATTGCATCGGTGTACGCGCGTTATCACGCGATTTCACATGAATAGCCTCCATAATGTCTTCTGGTTTTCTGCCAGCCGCCATTTGTTCGTTGTACATATTGATTGTTTCGATATCACGGTATTGATCAATGGAATCAAAGTGAGCATTGGTCATGCCCAACTCTTCTCCTTGATAAATATATGGGGTTCCTTTCATCATATGCAGTGTGGTGGCAAGCATCTTTGCGGAAACCACGCGATATGCACCGTCACAGCCAAATCGTGATACGACACGTGGTTGATCATGGTTATTCCAATATAAGCTATTCCAGCCTTCTGTCTCGAGTGCCAGCTGCCATTTGGATAGAATTTGCTTTAATTCCACAAGCGACCAAGGCTTCACGTCCCATTTCCCATGTGGTCCGGAATCGATATCCATATGCTCGAAATGAAATACCATATTCAACTCTTTTCGCTCGCTTGCCGTGTACAGCTTACCTTCCTCAGGAGTGACACCAGGCATTTCTCCTACGGTTAAAATATCATGTCCGGCCAATGCTTCCGTATGCAATTCTTGTAAAAATTCATGGACGCGTGGACCATTCATGAAATAACGATGTCCGGATACATAGGTTTGATTGGCATCAGCATCCCCGTCGGGAAAACGCTGATCCTTGGATATAAAATTGATAACGTCCATTCGAAACCCATCAATCCCTTTATCCAGCCACCAACGAATCATATCATAGAGTTTGCTTCGCAGGGCAGGATTCTCCCAATTCAAATCTGGCTGTTTTTTTGAAAATAAATGCAGATAATATTCGTCCGTTTGTTCGTCATACTGCCATGCTGAACCACCAAAGTTTGCTGCCCAATTATTTGGAGGTTGACCATTTTTACCTGGACGCCAAATGTAAAAATCACGGTAATCATTATCCTTTGATTGTCGTGATTCGATAAACCATGCATGTTCATCAGAAGTATGATTGATTACCAGGTCCATGATAAGTTTGATGCCACGTGCATGCATTTCCTTCAGCATATTCTCCCAATCTTCCATCGTACCAAATGAATCCATGATCTTTTGGTAATGACGAATATCATAGCCGTTGTCGTCATTCGGAGATTCATAAACAGGGGATAGCCAAACGACATCGACCCCTAATTGAACTAAATAATCCAGCTTTTCTGTAATACCATTTAAATCTCCAATGCCATCACCATTGCTGTCTTTAAAGCTTCGGGGATAAATTTGATAAACTACACTATTCTTCCACCATTGATTTGTCATATCATCCAACCTTTCCTTCATGTTTAATCCAGTATTCAACTACATGTACTTCAAGAAATATACATCCATCTTATTATAGCTTGTCTATCCACAATAGTTCAAACGATTGCACAAAGATACATATATACTACTAAATAACTAGAGGGGGCGGTAGTTTCTTCCATTGTCCATTAAGAATATAACAAAAACCTGTAAGCGCTAAACCTATTGATAAATATATATAAAAAGTGTTGCTATAAAATTAAAACGATGTATAATAGGAATTAGTTAAGTTGTGCAAACGATTTCACAAAATGTGCATACACTTTGCTTTTATCATTTTAAAAAAGGGGAGAATGAAAATGAAGAAATGGCTTACAATGTTATTTGCTCTCATGCTTATGGTTGGTTTGCTGGCAGCTTGTGGTCCTGAGGATACGAAGAAGGAAGGTACAAGCGGTGACGATGGAAAGAGTGAAGCAGCTGGCGAAATGCCGGAAAAACCTGAAAAGTTAAAGCTCTGGGTGAACGCAGAAGAAAAACAGGAAGAAGCAGTGAAACAAATAACAGATAAATATACAGAAGATACGGGGATTAAGGTTGAGCTTGTACCAATTGACATGTTGGAACAAGTAGAAAAGCTGGATGTAGAAGGTCCAGCTGGTAATGGACCAGATATTATTTTCCAACCGCATGATCGAATCGGCGACCTTGTATTACGTGGATTAGTAGATCCGGTCGGTGTTGAGGAAATTGCAGATGAATACACAGATACTTCTTTGGAAGCGGTTCAATTTGATGGGGATTATTGGGGATATCCAGCAGTTATTGAAACGTATGCAATGTACTATAATAAGTCACTCGTTGATACAGAACCGGAAACCATGGCTGATATCATGGAAATTGCCGAACAGGATACAGATGCATCAAAGGATGAATTTGGTTTTCTAATGGAAGCAGCTAACTTCTATTTTGTATACCCTTTCTTTTCTGGAAATGGTGCATATGTATTTGAAAATAATGATGGGAATTACGATATCTCAGATATTGGCTTAGCTAACGATGGATCAATTAAGGGTGGCGAATTAGTGAAGACTTGGTTTGATGAAGGATACATTCCGCAGGACTTAACACCAGATATTATGAATGGCTTGTTTAAAGAAGGAAAAGTATCAACCGTATTAAATGGTCCATGGATGGTGCGTGAATATCAGGATGCACTAGGTGATGATCTTGGTGTCGTAACATTACCGATTTTGGATAATGGGGAGCATCCGAAATCTTTTGTCGGTGTGAAATCTTACATGCTTTCCTACTACTCCGATAATAAAGAGTGGGCTGAAGATTTGATGGCTTATCTCACCAATAGTGAAAATTCTTTAATATATTATGATGTGGCTGGAGAAATACCTCCTCGTCCTGATGCAATTGAAAATGATGTCATTGCAAAGGATCCAATTTACTCTGCTTTTGCAGAACAGACGAATTATGGTGAACCAATGCCAAGTGTGCCAGCGATGCAGCAGGTATGGGATCCAATCAATGACGCATTGAGTTTTATTTCAAAGGGAGAACCTGTTGACGAGGTATTGAAAGAAGCGGTTCAAACTATTCATGATCAAATTGAAGCCTCTGGTGCAAATCAGTAACAAGCACGTACCAAGCAATGAATAAGCAGATAAGTGGGAGATGATATGTATCATTTCCCGTCTATCTGTTTGATACAGGCGAAAGTCTGTAGTTAGGAGGAAGACCAATGACGAAGGAAGAATCTCAAAATATTAAAGGCTGGAAACGCCCGAGAAATATAGCCACATTACTATCTGTCATTGTTCCCGGGGCTGGACAGCTATACAATAAACGTTTTCTAAAAGGCGCTCTCATACTTATCGTTGCCATTTCCTTTTTAATCACGACATGGAATTATATTGACATTGGGCTTTGGGGATTATTTACTTTGGGAACAATTCCTCGTGAGCATCATTCTGTCCAATTGCTTATACAGGGGCTTATATCCTTGATAGTGCTAGCATTTGGCATCGCTATTTATATTTATAATATTCGTGATGCACGAGCGGATGCGATAGATGGTGAAAATGGTCAGCGAAAGCCATCTCTACTACATGGTATCAGCGATTTTTACAACCAAGGATTTCCGTACTTTATGATTTTACCTGGTTTGCTCATGCTGCTGTTTATCGTGGTACTTCCGCTATTATTTATGCTTGGGCTTGCTTTTACAGATTACAATCAATATAACGCTCCACCACGTAATCTATTGAATTGGGTTGGATTCGATAACTTTAAAGCTTTGGTCAATGTTGGTATTTGGAAAAATACATTTATGAGCGTGTTTACGTGGACAATTGTCTGGACCGTTGTGGCAACGACCTTACAAATTGTACTAGGATTATTCCTGGCACTACTTGTGAATGATAAGCGAGTTAAATTCAAACGGACCATTCGTACGGTGTTAATTTTGCCATGGGCTGTACCAGCGTTCGTATCAATCTTAATTTTTTCTGCATTATTTAATCCGACCTTCGGGGCTATTAATCGGGATATATTAAGTCAATTTGAAATCATGATTCCGTGGCTGTCTGATCCATTTTGGGCGAAGGTTGCATTAATAATGATTCAAACATGGCTTGGCTTCCCATTTGTATTTGCGCTATTTACCGGTGTACTACAGAGTGTACCGCAGGATATGTATGAAGCTGCAGATGTAGATGGTGGTACGAGATGGCAGAAACTACGGCATATTACGCTGCCACATCTATTATTCGCAACTGCACCACTATTAATCATGCAATATGCAGGGAATTTTAATAACTTTAATATTATTTATCTATTTAATGAAGGTAATCCAGCTGTTCGGGGACAGAATGCTGGTGGAACAGATATCCTTATTTCCTGGGTCTATAAGCTGACCTTTGAAACAAATAACTATAATATGGCTGCGGCGATTACCATCATTATGGGGTTGATTGTATCGATCTTTGCCTTTTTCCAATTTAGGAAAACAGCAGCATTTAAAGAGGAGGGACGTTACTAATGAATCGAAAAACGAAATCAAAAATAGAACTGACGTTTATCTACCTCTTCTTTATTATCATGTTTATTATCATTGGCTACCCATTATTTTGGGCTGTGATGATGAGTATTAACCCCGGCACAAATATGCTTGTCACGGATTTATTTCCTAAGAACCCGACATTGGAGCATTATAAATGGTTGTTTACCAGCCCACGTAGTGATTATCTCGTTTGGTATAAGAATAGTTTATTTGTTGCCGTATTGAATTCATTTGGCTCCGTTCTGATTACGTCCTTAATTGCTTATGCTTTTTCAAGATATCAGTTCTTTGGTCGGAAATATGGACTCTATATGTTTTTATTGCTGCAAATGTTCCCGGCGCTTATGGGAATGGTAGCTTTGTATATTCTATTAAATACGATTGGTTTGACAGACTCCTTATGGGGACTGTTGCTCATTTATCTTGGTGGGCAAATACCATTTAATGCATGGCTCGTAAAAGGTTATTTTGACACGATTCCTAAGGAGCTGGATGAGGCTGCAAAAATAGATGGTGCCGGACATATGAAAATATTTATTTCTATTATGTTGCCGCTTGCGAAGCCAATTTTAGCTGTTGTTGCGCTATTTAACTTCATGGCACCATTCATGGACTTTTTATTGCCGCGAATTGTCTTATCCAGTCCGGAAAATTTCACACTTGCGCTAGGATTATTTAATTTTATCAATGACCAATTTTCTACCAACTTTACCCGCTTTGCAGCTGGGTCGATATTGATAGCCATTCCAATTGCATTGGTTTTCTTATTGCTGCAACGATTCCTCATTTCGGGCTTAACAGCGGGGGGAACGAAAGGGTAAATAGCGAAGACATCATTTATGTAAAGGAGTTAATAGTATGCTTGAAGATACAAGTTTTGCCATCCATCCGGGTAAAGAAAAACAGAAGGATGTGGTGGTTTACCGGGATATTGGTGATGTGACACAATATGAAAAGAAAGATCATGTATATTTTTTCCACTGTGAAAATGGTATGGTAGCAATCCAATTTTATACAGATTCCATTGTAAGGGTAACGATGAATCAGCATGGACGACCTGCATTGGACCAATCCTATGCCGTCGACCCTAAACCTGAGGCTGTGAAGGTGATGGAAAATGCCGAAGCTGCTGGCTATGAATTAAAGTCAAGCGCATTAACGCTGCATATAACCTCCCGTCCTTTTCGACTGACTGTGTTGGACCAGTCCGGTCACACGCTAGTTGCTGAAGGTGAACGTGGGATGGCTTACCGTGAAAATGGTGAAGTGATTGCCTTTAAACAAATGGAAGCAGCAGATTATTTTTATGGATTTGGGGAAAAGTCTGGCCACCTAAACAAACGCGGCGAGAAGCTGGAAATGTGGAACACAGATGTATATGCACCACATAATCCGGAAACAGATCCACTTTATGAATCTATCCCTTATTTTATGACATTGCGAAATGGTAGGGCGCACGGTATCTTTTTCGATAATACCTACCGTACGTTTTTTGATATGAAATCGGAGACAGATCAGTATTCTTTCCAAGCAGAAGGTGGACAACTTGATTATTACGTACTGGCTGGTCCAAAACCGAAAGATGTATTGAAACAGTATACACATTTAACAGGCCGGATGCCTATTCCTCCAAAATGGGCAATTGGTTATCATCAATCCCGTTATAGCTATGAAACGGCTGAAGAGGTGCGGGAGGTTGTACAGCATTTTATAGACAAAGATATCCCGTTAGACGTGATTCATTTAGATATTCATTACATGGATGGATATCGGGTTTTTACTTTTGATAAAGAGCGCTTCCCTGAGCCAGAGAAATTAATTTCAGAGCTGCGTGAGCAAGGGGTTCGTGTCGTAACAATTGTTGATCCAGGTGTGAAACGTGATGCTGAATATGCTACCTATCAAGAAGGGGTCCAATCCGATTATTTCTGTAAATATGTGGAGGGTGATATTTACTTTGGTGAGGTATGGCCAGGTATGAGTGCATTTCCTGATTTTACCGAGGAAAAAGTAAGAGAATGGTGGGGCAAACAGCATTCTTTTTATACAGATAAGGGAATTGAAGGTATCTGGAATGATATGAATGAGCCTGCTGTATTTAACGAAACCAAGACGATGGATGTCGAGGTCATGCACCGAAATGACGGCCGACCGACCACACATCGGGAGCTGCATAATGTATATGGTCTACTCATGGGGAAGGCAACCTATGAAGGGATGAAAAAGCAGCTTCACGGCAAACGTCCCTTTTTGTTGACACGTGCTGGCTATGCTGGTGTACAAAAATACGGCTCTGTTTGGACTGGGGATAACCGCAGCTTTTGGGAGCACTTGCAAATGTCGCTTCCAATGGTGATGAATCTTGGTTTATCCGGTGTACCTTTCACAGGTCCAGATGTTGGAGGGTTTGCCCATGATACCAATCCGGAGCTATTAACGCGCTGGACACAAGTCGGAGCATTTACACCATATTTTCGCAACCACTCTGCCATTGGATTTTTGTATCAGGAGCCATGGCAGTTTGGGGAGAAGTATGAAGCAATTATGAGAAAGTATATTCAAATGCGCTACGTATGGATGCCGCAATTGTATTCCCTTTTCCATAAGGCAAGTAAAACGGGGTTGCCTGTTATGCGTCCATTATTAATGGAATTTCCAGAAGACGAAAAGACATATAATTTAAATGATCAGTTTATGATTGGCGATAATGTTATTATTGCACCGATTTTAACGCCTTCTACAACAGATCGGGCTGTCTATTTGCCAAAGGGGAATTGGGTGTCCTATTCAACTGGTGAGGTGTTGACGGGAGGAAAAGCACATCTGGTCCATGCGGAATTAGCGGATATGCCGATATTCATTAAGCAAGGAACTGCAATCATGCAAGGGAAATGGCAATCCAACCTGGATAAACTGGCTGCTGAACAAACCTTATATGTATATCCTGGTCAGGCTGGCGACAAGTATCGATTCACCTTTTACGAGGATGATGGAGAAACATTTGCATATGAAACAGGTAGCTATTTGGAATTGGAAATAGAGATTGCGTCAATGGAGGATACAATCGATGTGCGGTTAATTGATCAACGAGGGGATTTCAAACCAGCCTATTCGGAAATTAAGGTAGAGGTTATAGGTCAAAAAGCTGAACAGAAAGTGATGATAAATGGTGTGCTAACGGATTCAGTGCATCGTCTGACTATTGCATAAGCAGAAAAGATTGCTTATAATGACAAGGGTCAAAAATATTGGAGCGGAGGGTGAAAAGAATGGTGACAATTAAGGATGTAGCGAGAGCAAGTGGGGTTTCACCCTCTACCGTATCCAGAGTCATTGCAGATAACCCAAGAATAAGTGAAGAAACGAAAAAAAAAGTACGTAAAGCTATGAAGGAAATGGGGTACTATCCGAATATCAGTGCCCGGAATTTAGTCGTGAAATCAACAAAAGCAATTGGTGTGATTATGCCTTCATCTGCTGATAAAGCATTACAAAACCCGTTTTTTCCGGAAATATTGCGCGGAATCGGTTCAATCATACATGATATGCAGTACTCTCTTTCACTCTCGACAGGACAAACAGAAGAAGAAATATTTAATGAAGTGCAGCGGATGGTAAATGGCAGTTATGTGGACGGGGTAATTCTACTGTATTCACGAAAGGATGATCGTGTAGTATCCTTTTTACGTGAGCGGGATTTTCCGTTTGTACTTGTGGGTCGGCCATTTGGTCATCAGCATACCATTACTTACGTTGATACGGATAACTTTCAGGCAGGAAAAGAAATTACCAATCACTTGATTGCACATGGGCATCAAAAAATTGCCTTTGTTGGTGGGTCGCAGGATTTGCATGTAACAATTGCTCGTAAAGCGGGGTATATTGCTGCTTTGGAAGCAGCTGGATTAGATACCCCCGCGGATTACCAGGTGCATGCTGATTTTCTTCGTTCTGGTGGACGGATGGCTGTTGAACATCTTATCTCGCTTGAAACACCACCAACCGGGCTCGTAGTAAGTGATGATCTGATGAGTTTAGGGGTATTGGGAACACTCGAAGATAAAGGATTCCGTGTACCAAAAGATATGTCACTCGTTAGTTTTAACAATGTATATTTATCTGAAATTACAAGTCCTGCTTTAACGACTGTAGACGTACAAATCTATGAGCTTGGTGCCCAATCAGCAAAAGCTTTGATTGAAAAAACACAAAATGAAAACGAACCAACAAAACGTATTATTATTCCCCATCGAATCATCCATCGAGATTCCGTGGAAGAGCAACCAGTTGATGAGGCTGGATCATAACTAGTCCTCATTATGAAAAAAAACGGACCTGTTTATCACGAAAAGATAAATAGGTCCGTTTTTTATGCCAAAAATCTTAGGAAGATGAGTCAGTATAAAATGAGGGAATCGGCAAGTCGATTCCAACTGCATTTTATTTTTAAAAAATCTGTTCAGCTAATTTGGCTGCAAAGTCGCATGGTTTTGGGGTGAAGTCGCATGACTTGGCCCCTAACTCGCATGTCTTTAGAGAAAGGTCGCATACCTTTAATCGAAAGTCGCATGCATCGAGAGGGATGAAATCGGCAGTTGCCGATTCCAACATCTTTAGAAGTCCAAATTTAGAGCCTCTGTACACGCGCGCCCTGATTAGGCAAAGTCGCGTATGCCCAATGAAAGTCGCGCACCAACCGGATAAATTCGAGCACCGACCACCCAACCCGCGCACCGACCGGTGAATGTCGCGCGCCTGATGCCAAAAGTCGAGCACCAATCACCTCAACTCGCACACCAACCGAATAAAGTCTCGCACCACTCACCCAAACTCACACAACAACCACCCCAACTCGCGCATCATCGATAGAGAATATAAATTTATCCTATGTTGGCTGAGGCCGGATCGTGGAATACAGAGTAGATTGATGGGGCACCAAAATAGATCAAATAAAATGAAAAGGCGTTTCACGGAGTTTTGTCTCAGGTGATTTTTTTCACAGATTAATTGGCTGTAAGACCCCACGGATTGAAGTTTCACTTTATTTGCTAGTCCTTAAAGAATGCCGCCAGTTCCTGACACAGTTTATTCAAACTATCCGTTATTATGTCATTGATACTGATAATCATTATCAGTTATAATGAAGATAGAATTTCTGTGATGGAGGGAATTGCTATGGGATCCATATTAATGCTTTATGCAAGCATGACAGGCAATACCGAATTAATGGCAGAGGCAATGGTCGATTATTTGGAAACACTGGGTTATGAGGTAACGACAAAAACATTTGATTTTGATCCAATCACGCCTGAAGAATTACTTGGATACGATGGGATCTTAATTGGTACACATACATGGGATGACGGAGAATTGCCATACGAGGTGGAGGATTTTTACGAGGAATTGGATGACGTAGATTTAACTGGTAAAAAATTTGGCATCTTTGGGTCAGCTGATTCATTTTATGATTCATATGGAGGAGCGGTTGATCTATTATGGGATCGCCTCCATCAGCTTGGCGCTATGCTTGTTCCAAATAAATTAAAAGTTGATTTGGAACCGAATGCCGAAGATATTCAAGATTGTCGACATTTCGCTGAGCAATTAAGCGAGCTTATTGCAGGAGTGATACAGGAATAACAGAACTTAACGGGTCATGCTGTGATGCAGGCCTGTTTTTTTATTACAGATTAACTGGCTGTAAGACCTTCACGGATTGAAGTTTCACTTTATGATTCGATTTACCTCATGGTTTAATAAGCCTATGTTTTTACCTCTTTATCACCTCAACACCCTATTAACAACATGCCAATTGAATTAATGCTCATACCTTCACAAAATGTGTATAAACTCGACATGGAACAGTAACACCTCTCCCTTATAGGTGTGATTTAGATCACACGTGGGTCAAGTTAGAACCCATAAAATTTAGGTGTACGTAACATATTCCAGGGGAGGTAAGTAGAGATGAAAATGAATAGCCTTATTTTTGCAATCGCTTTTATTCTTTCTTTTGCTGGTGGCTATTTTCTATTTTCGGGTGGAGATTCTGCGGGAACGGTTGCTGATTCGCCTGAACAACAGGAAACGTCAGATGCTGAAAAAACGGAAGATGGTAACAAAGAGGAAACAAGTCAGGAAACTGTGTCTAGTGAGGCAGAGGCATTGGAAAGAAATAATTGCTTATCCTGTCATGCAGTTGAATCCATTGGTGTAGAAGGGGGAACCACAGGACCTGATTTGTCAAAAGCCTTTCAAGATGTGGAAGGAAAGCATGGGAAAAGCTTGGATGAATTTTTGCAGGAGCCTACCTCAGCTGTGATGTCTACGGTAATTGGCGATAACCCATTATCAGATGAGGAACGTACAGAAATTATTAAAGTGTTGCAAAAAGCAGCTGAACAATAAAACGGGGGTGAATTGGCATGAATCTAAAACGGATATTGTCTGCAGTATTTGGAATCATAGCTGGTTTATTAGTCGCATTTGTATTTTTTGCTGATTTGAATAAAGATGATAACGCTGCATCTGAGAATAAGAGTAAAGCGGAGAAAGTCTATGTACCGTACGGAGAACTGGACGAGTATTATATGCTCGCTTCTGGTGGCCATTCTGGTCAATTGTTCGTATATGGAATCCCATCGATGAGGAAGATTCGTACGGTACCTGTATTTACACCGGATCCCGCAACCGGCTATGGCTATGATAAAGCCTCAAAAGAAATGCTCGGAGACTATACATGGGGGGACTTCCACCACCCAGCTGTATCAGAGACAGAGGGAGATTATGATGGGGAATTTCTGTTTGCGAATGACGTAGGGAATAATCGGGTAGCAGCAGTTGATTTATCAACCTTCCACACGGTAGATATGATGTCACTTCCGAATATGGGCGGACCACACGCAGGGGTGTTTGTCACAGAAAACACGGAATATATTGCCTTGCCAACTCGATTTGCGCGCCCATTAGCAGGGGAATACGCGTCACTTGATGATTATGAAAAGGAATATAAAGGTGTCGTTTCTATGGCAACATTTGATCGAGAAAATAAGGAATTCGATCTCGCCTATCAAATTATGCTGCCACCATGGTCCTATGACCTTTCTGATGCTGGTAAAAAAATGTCTAGTGACTGGATTGTGATGACAACCTATAATACAGAATTTGCGACAACCAATTTGGAAATTAATGCCTCCCAAAATGACCGTGACTATATTGTGCTTGTCAATTGGAAGGTATTGGAGAAGGAGGTTGCTGAAGGGAATTATAATGAAGTGAATGGCGCAAAGATGATTGATCCTCGTGATCATAAAGGTGCTATCTTCGCTGTACCAGTTGCAAAATCTCCACATGGAGTGGACGTTACGCCAGATGGTACCCGATTTATTGCTTCCGGTAAATTGGCACCTTTAATGACCGTATTTTCATTTGAAAAAGCATTTGCAGCTATAGAAAATGAGAATTTCTCAGATGAAAAATTTGGTATACCAATTTTGCCGTATGAAGAGGTCATGGAGCGTGAGGTGGATCCACCAGGAGCACTTGGACCGCTGCATACCCAATTTGATGATAAGGGTCATGCATATAATACGATGTTTATCTCCTCTGAAATTGTGAAGTGGAAGATAGACACAGGAGAAGTAATTGACCGGATTCCAACCTATTATTCTCCTGGGCATGCTGCAGCAGCAGAAGGCGATACAGTAGATCCTGATGGCAAATGGATTGTGGCATTGAATAAAATTGCCAAGGATAACTTCCTGTCTGTTGGTCCGTCACATCCTGAGTCCATGGATTTGATTGATATTTCAGGAGAAAAGATGGAGCATATTATGGCAGTTCCTGTTGACCCGGAACCACATTATGCACAAATTATTCATCGCGATAAAATCAATCCAGTCAAAATATATGAGAAAGATGAAAAAAGAGAAAACGCTGTTTGGAAACAAGAGGACGCGCATATAGAAAGAAAAGGCGATGAAGTACATGTGTACGGTATTGCGATGCGATCACGTTTTGTTTTTGATGCAAAAGCTGATCGACCGGATGCTGTAACAGTAAAAGAAGGGGATCGTGTATTTTTCCATATAACCAATATTGATTTAGATCAGGATATTACCCATGGATTTGGGATTAACGATTATGATCTAAACTTTGAAGTTCAGCCAGGGCAAACGAGCACACTTGAATTTGTTGCGGATAAAGCGGGCACATATCCAATCTATTGTACAAACTTCTGCTCCGCATTACATCAGGAAATGAGCGGATATTTACTAGTTGAACCGAAATAAGCAGGATTTAATTTGAAAAAGTAAAGGGCCTTTGCGTCCTTTACTTTTTCAAAAGCGTTTATCCAGGAGGCGTACAGATTGAAAAACAAAACACTATCTAAAACTTCTATGATCGTTCTTATTGCTGCAGCCATGATGATTGTTTTGACAATATTTATGCCATGGTGGGGGATGAAATTCTATGCTCCGCAATATCCGGAAGGACTCGATATTATCGTTTATCCGACAACATTAGCTGGTGATATTGATATCGTGAATGGTCTAAATCATTATATTGGCATGTCATTGTTCAGCAATGAATCCTTTCCGGAACTTGCCTATATGCCATATATAATTATCGGGATCGCTATTCTTACATTGGCTGTAGCGTGGTTACGAAGAAAATCTTTTCTCTATGGACTTATTTCTGTTTATGTATTTGCCGGTGCTATCGGAATCTATGATATGTATCGCTGGTTAAGGAAATTTGGTACGGAGTTGGATCCAAAAGCACCTATTGAATTGGAACCCTTTATTCCACCGATTATTGGTGAAAATGTTATTGCCAATTTTGTAACCCATAGTTATTTCACTTATGGCGGTTATATGCTGGGAATTATATTTATTCTTCTTATTTTTCCATTATGGAAGGATCGAGCAAAATGAAAAGATTAAGCGGATTCCTCTTCATTAGCATGTGGATTGTTTGTCTACCTTCTTTTGTATTTGCACAGGAATCGAATACGCTCCAACAATTAATCGATGAAACACCAGAAGCGGGAATACTTCGGCTGGATAACATCACATACGATGGAAATGTCCTGATTGATAAACCAATGACGATTATTGGTAAGGAAAATACAATCATTCGCGGAGATGGTACAGGCAATGTGATTCAAATTGAAAGTGATCAAGTCGTACTTGACGGTTTACAGGTGAAACATAGTGGAATGAGCCGTAGCTCGAAGGAAGAGTATTCTGGTGTACGCGTCATGGCAAATCAGGTTACCTTAAAAAATCTCATCATTTCTGATAGTTTTCATGGCATTTATTTAAATAAAACGAAGGATATCACGATTGAAAATAACCATATTACTGGGCACGGAGCTGCTAGCTTGGGCAATCAGGGAAATGGTATTCACATTGTACGCTCTGGTGATAATATCATTGAAAAAAATACGATTGAGCAAACACGGGACGGTATTTTTGTAGAGTACTCCAATAATAATGAAATAAAAAATAATATGATTAGTGGTACCCGTTATGGCCTTCATTATATGTATTCTAATAATAATTATTTTGAAGCGAATCAATTTACACGTAATGTGGGCGGTGCAGCAATCATGCATTCTGACCACATTTTGTTGGAGGGCAATAGCTTTTCATATAATCAGGGTTCACGTTCATTTGGATTGATTATTCAAGCTAGTCGTGATATTGAGGTAAAACATAATGACTTTCATTTGAACCAGCGTGGCCTTTATCTGGAACAATCAACGAATAATCGCATTGAAGGCAATGATTTTTTTCGCAATCAAATTGGCATTGAATTATGGACCTCCTCTACTGCACATGTTTTTGTGAAAAATAAATTTCACAGGAATAATAGTGATGTGCTGACAGTTGGTGGTGAATCGATTAACGAATGGTATGAAAATGGAGTCGGCAACTATTGGAATAAGCCGATGCTAGATTTGAATCAGGATGGTATTGGGGATGCACCGTTGGAATATACGTCCTCTTTAAATGAATTGATTGAAGAAAATGAACTAGCCTACTTATTTTTAAATAGTCCGGCTATCCAAATATATGAAAAAGCAAATGAATTATTTAGCAACCAAAAAGTGATGGCTATTGATAAATATCCAATGGTAACTGGAAAGAGTCGAATCCCGATTGGATGGCTCATCTCCATCTTCATAGGGGTCTTAGCTGTACTATATTTCTATAAAAGGGGAAGATGCTCATGTCGTATATTTGGAAGGAAGGCTTAGAACAAGCAAGAGGAAAAGGATTATGGCTTGGAATCGGAGTAATCATGCTAACCTCCATTTTTTTAATCGCAGAGGCACGGGCATTTCCAGCAGACTTTGGATTTGAGGCACTTCTCCTATCTTTATTTGATACCAATATGTATATTCTTCCTATATTTGCTATGTTTTTATCATCCTTTTCCATATATCAGGAAAAGGAATTAAAGACAGTGATGATTTTATTAACCAAAAAAGAATCACAGGGAACATTTGTCTTAAAAAAATCATTGGCAATTCAATTTACTATTATTACTGCATTTATTGCCGCTTATTTTATTCTAGCCTTATTCATGAAAGCATTTTTAAGCTTTCATATCGTTAGTTTTTTGCATTTTTTACTGGTGATTTCCCTGTTTTTATGGATATTTAATCAAATTGGTATATTTCTTGGAACGATTTGTAAAACAAAAATGCAACTTGTCGGGGCCAATATTTTAACATGGTTTTTTGTTGTGTTTTTACTGGATCTGATGTTTCTCTATTTTTTACCTGCAGTAACCTTTGATAATTTACGATTGTTTTCCTGGGTATATTTTCTCGATCCGATCCATACGTTGCGACTATATTTGGAATCGAGTCTTGGATTATTTACAACGACCAATATGTCGCGAATGATGGATAAATTTATGTTCATGGACATGTGGATATTCTTGCTGATGAATACGATTCTGTGGCCAAGCTTGTTTTTTATCCTATCTATATCGTTTAGAAATGGGGGGCAAAGCAATGATTGAGATTAAAAATGTATCCCAGTCCTATCAAAAACAACAAGTATTGCATAACGTGAACTTGGTTATTGAACGGAATGAACGCTGTGCACTTGTTGGACGTAATGGGGCTGGAAAGTCAACACTCATTCATACGATGCTGGGTTTACTTCCACTTAAGCAAGGGAGTGTCATGCTCGGAGGACATTGTAATAAAAAGCAGACCTGGAAAAAGCATGTCTCTTATTTACCTGAAAAGTTTCATCTATATCAGCATTTGACAGGTGAAGAGAATATGCGGTTTTTTGCATCATTGGAATCAAAGCAAGTCAATCAAAAAAGAATGGAAGAAAAGCTTCAAGTTGTGTCCTTATGGAATGCAAGACACATGCAGATTCACCAGTATTCAAAAGGCATGCTCCAAAGACTGGGCTTAGCTATCATGCTTTATTATGATTCGGAAATCATTATATTAGATGAACCTACAAGTGGACTCGATCCAATCGGACGTGAGGAGATTTTACAAATCATCCAGTCGTTAACAGATAAGACCATTTTAATGGCATCCCATCATGTGGATGAGATTAAAAAGGTATGTACACATGTGGCTTATCTAGAGGATGGTGCGATTACCAAACATACGATTGAGGATTTCGCTAAAAAATATTTGCAGGAGGCATAGCAATGAAAAAAGTGGTCGCGATTTTATTAATGTTACTGTTATTCGGATGTTCATCTGAAGCAATTGATTTTACCGTTGAACGTGTATCACCATATCAAGCAGCAGAAGCGATTACCATTGTCATCCAAGCAGAAAAAAATGGAACAGCGATAGCTGATCTTGAACTTTCAGGACAATTGGAAATGGCAAAAATGGATCATGGAACAATCGAAGTCGTCTTTACGAATCAAGGCGATGGAATGTATGAAGGTGAGGTAGAACTACCAATGGGTGGGGAATGGATCATTGATTTAACAGCTGAGATGGATGGTAAAACATATGAGGAATTATTAACATTCGACGTAAATGAAGGGTGATTTGTATGCATAAAAAATCTATGTTAATAATGCTAATCATCGTTATCCTATTCATGGCCGGCTGTACAGCAAAGCCTGAAGCGAAAGAATCTACAAATCAGGAGAGCCCAGTGCCAAATGCAGTAGATAAAGTGGTTACCATTAATAAGAAAGACTTTTATCAAACGGATCTTACATTGTATGGTTTAATGGAAAAAATAAAAATAGAATGGAATCGAGCTGCAGATCAAGCCAAACTAACTGGCACTGCTTTAGCTGACAAGGAAAAATATTGGGATGAACAGATCGCATACTATGATAATGAAAATGTACTGCTGCAACAATTAATTGAAATCAATGCCATGGCGTTATTAGGGGAAGAGAAGAACTATTTTATCCCCGATGAAAAGCTGGAACAGGCGATGAAAAAACTGGAGCAAGATATAGCAAACAATCAAGCAGCTATGAAATTGGTCGAGGAATATCGGGAAAGAGATGTGAAAAAAGGCATGCAAGCGTATGTTCAACGATCGTTGCTCCGTGACAGGGTCGCAAAAGACTTGGAAAAGCAGCTCATCGCGGATCAATCAGAAGCATCTGAAGCAGAAATAAACTATGAACTAAACCAAAGCTATGAAGCATTATACCAGGATCAATTGGGTAGCTTAGACATAACCATTTATAGAAAATAAACATGATAACGGTCTAGTATAGTGATTCCTGCTATGTTGGACTGTTTTTTTGATACATAAAGAAGGCTGCGAAAAGTACCATCCATAAACAAAGAATATCTTTCTGCAGCTTTGATTACAGAAATCTGAATATACCAAATTAACAGTTGATAATCAGGCAAATTAACGTATAATTGAACATAAGCTTCTCGAAATTCATTCAGTCAACCATAAATGTAAGCGTTCGCAAAAAGATGAAGCTGAAAAAATATGATAAGGGGGACAAAAATGAAAAAGACATGGATGTTTATGATGGTGTTAATTGGAACGGTATTATTGTTAACTGCATGTGGCGGTGGAAAGAAAAACATTGCAATTGGGCCACCAGCAAGTGCAACAAATACAGTTTCCAAACAGCTTTTCAAAGCATATGACATGGACGAAAGCGATTACAAGGAATATCAAGAAGGCTTTGGAGATGCAGCAGATATGCTGCAAGATGGAAACATTGATGTGTCCGTTGGGATTTTAGGATTACCAGCCTCCAGTATCGAAAATATCCAAGCATCAACTGGAGACGTGGTCATGCTCGAGCTTTCTGATGAAGCAATTGATTATATGGAAGAAAATACAGGATATAAGCGTTATACCATTCCAAAGGAGTCTTATGATTTCTTGGACAAGGATATTGAAACCATAACTGCTTACGCCATTCTTATGGGAAATACTGACACAATCGATGAAGAACTTGGTTATCAACTGGCAAAGGTAATGATTGAAAATGCCAGCGAGAATACCCACGCACAAGCAGTCCAGATGACGATTGAAAATGCTTTGAATGGTGCGGAAGGCTTGCCCATTCACCCAGGTGCAAAACGCTATTATGAAGAACAAGGAGTTCAAGTGGATAATCCTGTAGCTGAGCTTTCTGCAGATGGTAGTAAAGGAGAACTTATTTTAGGTACTGGTAGCTCAGGTGGTACGTACTATCCATTAGGCGGAGAAATGGCAAACGTTTGGAATAACAATATCGATGGAATAAATGTGACGAACACAGAAACGGGTGCGTCGATTGAAAATATGGCTAGTATTCGTGACGGAAATATGGATTTAGGTATGTCTGTGCACGTTCCTGCTCTAGAGGCTATTAACGGCGAGGGAGACTTTGAAGGAAATGAAGTGCCAAACGCTGCCTTTATTGGACATATTTATCCTGAAATCGTACAAATTATTACCCGTGAAAAGGTTGGAATTGAAGCATTTGAAGATCTAAAGAAATAAATGAATTAAGATATCAAGCTGTGGGAGAGATAATGAAGTTTATTATCTCTTCCCAATGATGGAAAGGGCGGTGGTCAGATGAAAGATGTACAACAAGTAGACGCTCAAGAAATACTTGAAAAATTTGATAAGGAAAATCAATTTCGAACAAAAATTGGTAGATGGAAATGGGTTGTTACTTTTCTAGGAGTTTATTTAACGATATTCCATCTCTACACAGGATTTTTCGGGACATTGCAAACCCAAAAGCAGGGAGCCATTCATCTTGGAACCGCCTTGGGTATTATTTTTCTTTTATTCCCGGCAAAATCTGGTCAGCATAAAACCCAAAAAACAGTGCCTTGGTATGATGTGGTACTTGCGTTTACGGCAATGTATGTCACCTATCATAAAGTGTTTTTCTTTGATTCTATTTTACAAAGCCGTATTTCTGGTTATAGTACTGTCGACATGATTATTTCGATATTGGGAATTTTGCTCGTTCTGGAGGCAACCCGCAGAACGGTAGGTATACCAATTGTTATTGTGGCGTCGATTACGATTTTGTATGCGGTATTCGGTAAATACATTCCGACCACCATACTCTCTCACCCAGGTTGGGCATTTGATCGTGTAACAACGAATCTATGGTTCCAAGAGAGCGGGGTATTCGGCACACCGATACAAATATCAGCGAAGTTTATTTTCCTTTTCTTATTTTTCGGCGTCATTTTGGTCCATACCAAAATAGGACAATTTTTTAATGACTTAGCATTCGCATTAACAGGCAGGTATACAGGAGGAACAGCAAAAGCAGCTGTTGCAGCAAGTGCCTTACAAGGAATGGTTTCTGGTAGTTCGGTTGGTAATACCGTTGCATCGGGATCATTTACAATTCCGATGATGAAGAAATCAGGATTTAAACCAGAATTTGCTGCAGCAACAGAGGCATCAGCTTCCACAGGTGGGCAGATTATGCCACCGTTAATGGGAGCGGCAGCATTTATTATGATGGAATATTTAGGGGTACCTTTTTCCACGATTATGCTAACAGCTGCTATTCCTGCTGTATTGTATTTTACAGGTATTTTTATCGGCACACATTTTGAGGCGAAACGACTTGGTATTGTTGGATTACCAAAGTCAGAGCTGCCGAGTTTTCGAAAATTAATTATTAAGAATGGGTATATGCTCATTCCGCTTGTCGTGATAATCGCTACGATATTAGTAGGTTTTACACCACAGCGTGCAGCCCTATTGGGGATATTCTCTGCTTATGGGGTAAGTCTCATCCGTAAAGACACACGATTAAATGTACGCCAAACATTGGAAGTATTGGAGCAAGGCGCACGTGTTGCTTTACCTGTGATTGCGGCAGTTGCAACAGCAGGAATTATTGCTGGAGTCGTTAGTATTACTGGATTAGGGGCTAAATTTGCATCAGGAATTATTGCCTTATCTGGCGGTATTTTACCACTTGCATTAGGGTTTACTATGATTGCTTGTTTGGTGCTCGGAATGGGGCTGCCAACAACCGCAAACTATGTGGTAACAGCGACCGTTGCTGCACCTGCTCTAATCAATACGTTTGGCTTGGAAGCGATTGCGGTTCATATGTTTGTATTTTATTTTGGAATCGTTGCAGATATTACACCTCCAGTCTGTCTGGCAGCATATGCCGGAGCCGGTATTGCGAGGGCCAATCCGTTTAAAACCGGGGTTATTGCCGTCAAGCTAGCAATTGCAGCATTTGTTATACCATATATATTTGTAACCAATCCTATTTTGCTGCTTGTCGATGTCACACCATTACCATTTATTTCAGCAGTAGCAACTGCTCTTCTTGGCATGACTGCGGTAAGTAGTGCCATGATTGGGTTCTTTTTGAAGAATTCAAAGATATGGGAACGCGTTTTATTATTTGCTGGCGGCATTATGATGCTGGATCCGGGCTGGATCACGAATATTATTGGGTTCGTCATAATGGGCGCCATTTGGTTCATCCAAAAACAGCGCAAGGATGATGATGATTCTTTAGGTAAAACACCATCAATGCAAGTACAAGGCTCTTAAATAAAGAACTAATAATTTAAAAAACGCTGAGGCACATGCAATATTCGCTTCAGCGTTTTTTATACGTGGAAAAAAAGTCCAATACAAAAAGTTGTACAAGATATAAAAATAGGAACAATTGTTCTTATATTAATTCAGAAATATGTTAAACTAGTTAATAGATAATGTTCTTTTAGGGAATGGTCGGCTAGCCTGCTTCTTAGGAGGTGATGCCAGTTGAACATTTATGAATCATTTGTTGTCCTCTTCGCTTTCGGAACATTTTTGATTGCGTTGCTCACATTGATTTTGAAAATGAACAATAAAAAATAGACCTCCCTATTAACCTGAATGTCGATTGGGAGAGGTCCAGTTAGATTGTTAGCCGATCCCTAGGGGAACCGATTATCTTAAGGTCACAGTGGCAGCTGTGACCTTATTTATTTGGAATAACAGTAATATGCATCATTCTACCTAAAGTATACCATATTTGGAACAGATGGAAAGGATAACATGTTGGAAAATAAATGAAGTTGGCACATCAAGGATTTTTGTTGACAACAGGAATTGTAAGTGGTGGATCAACAGCCAGTAAAGGCCTGATTGGTTCAACTAACAACCAGTGGAAAAAGCCCCACTGATTGAAGTTTCACTTTATCACAGATTAACTGGCTGTAAGATCCGCACATCAAGAGTTTTCGTTGACAACAGGAATTGTAAGTGGTGGATCAACAGCCAGTAAAAGCCTGATTGGTTCAACTAACAATCAGTGGGTGAAGTGCGAAAATCCCCACTGATTGAAGTTTCACTTTATCACAGATTAACTGGCTGTAAGATCCGCACATCAAGGATTTTCGTTGACAACAAGAATTGTAAGTGGTGGATCAACAGCCAGTAAAGGCCTGATTGGTTCAACTAACAACCAGTGGAAAAAGCCCCACTGATTGAAGTTTCACTTTATGTTATATTAGGGAAGTAGTGATGATATTCACTAAAATACATAATTGTAATATAAAATAACCGAAAATAAGTAAGAGGTGTTTAGGTGAAAGAAAAAGAATTGCAAACAGATGTTAATCGTTTATATCAAGCCATGCTTATTATTGGTATCATTGTGGCTGCATTCAATTTACGCCCTGCAATTACTTCTGTAGGTCCTGTGATGGGAATTATTCGTGATGATATTGGGCTATCAAATTGGAGTGTTGCATTTTTAACCAGTCTACCACTTATTGCCTTTGCAATCATGTCACCTTTAGTTCCGCGTCTCGGTAATTATATTTCCAACGAGCGTAATTTGATTTTGGGCTTATCCCTACTCATTGCTGGAATTTTAGTTCGTTCCATCATTCCTGAAGTTAGCTTTCTATTTATCGGCACTTTATTTGCCGGTTTTGGGATAGCTATTTGTAATGTACTGCTTCCGGGGATCATTAAGGAAAAATTCCCGTTAAAGGTCGGCTTAATGACAAGTATTTACTCTACCGCAATGGGGATTTTCGCTTCACTGGCATCTGGTTTAAGTATACCGATTGCAAGGGGGATGAACCTTGGTTGGCAGGTTGCGTTGCAAATCTGGGTAATCCCAGCGATAGCAGGGATTTTCATATGGATTTATCTCGCTGGTAAGAATAAAAAGTCAGCAAGTACAAATTCCAATGCAGCTTCTACGAGTGGCCGTATTTGGCGATCACCGCTTGCGTGGCAGATAGCTTCCTTCCTTGGACTGCAATCATTCTTATTTTATGTAACCGTATCGTGGTTACCAGAAATTTTACTTGCGAATGGTGTAGATCGGGCTACCGCTGGCTGGATGCTCTCCTTTTTATTACTTGTTGGACTTCCTGCTAGCTTCGTGGTTCCCATGATCGCTGCAAAATATAGCTCCCAACGTCATCTTGTATTTATTCTAGGGTCTTTTTCCATTATAGGTTATGTTGGGTTATTAATAGGTGCAAGTCATACATTGCTCGTATTATGTGTAACATTGGTTGGTCTTGGATTAAATGGAAATTTTTCTTTGGCATTGGTGTTTTTAGCTATTCGTGCCCGCAATGCGCATGAAGCTGCATCATTATCAGGGATGGCACAGTCACCTGGCTATGTATTGGCGGCGATTGGCCCAATTTTCATTGGATATTTATCTGATTTAACAGGTAATTGGAATGTTCCTGTTGTCGTACTTATCATCGTTTCCGCACTTGTCATGATGTTTGGAGTTGCAATAGGAAAAGAACGATATGTATTCGGATAATAGGAAACCTTTTTGGATACACGACGTAGGAAGAAGGAGAGATAATGATGAAAAAATTATTATTGACAGGATTTGAACCATTTTTGGATAACCCAATTAATCCGACAGCAAAGATCATTGAAGCATTAGATGGAAAAACCATAGCTAGCTGGACAGTTGAAGGAAAATTATTGCCTGTTGATTTTCACCAGGCCGGAAAACACGTACTTGAAGCAATCCAAACACATCAACCTGATGCTGTTATATCATTGGGTTTGGCTGCGGGAAGACAAATGATTACACCAGAAAGAATTGCGATTAATTGTCAGGATGGTGCAAAGGATAATGCCGGTTATATACCTTTAGGAGAAAAGATTCAAGAAACAGGTGCTGATGGCTATTTTTCCACTTTACCTATTCAAGCGATGGTAAACAAGTTGCACGCGAATACTTTTCCTGCACAGATTTCCAATACTGCAGGTACGTATGTTTGCAATCATGTCATGTACCAGGTCTTACATGCTTGTAAACAACAGGAAAAGGAGATACCGGCAGGATTCATTCATATTCCAGCATCACATGAATTGGCTTTGAAAAAAACAATGCCAAGCTGGTCTCAGTCGGATTTGACAAAGGCGGTTGAGTTAATCATATCCTGTCTGGAAGAAGGGTGATACATATTGCAAAACAATCCAAAAATAGTATTGCAACCATCACGCGTTTTGACGTGTTTGCATCTATTAGGGGCCGCTTTGCTTGTCGGGACGTTCGTTTATATCATCATCATGTATCAAGATTTACCCAAGCGGGTACCGATTCACTTTAACATGAAAGGGGAAGTGGACGGCTGGGGAAATAAGGCAACATTATTTGCCATTCCATTAACAATTATTCCAGCATTTGCTGTCTTATTTTTTCTTAGTAGAGTACCACATACTTTTAATTATAGTGTTAAGGTCACAGAGGAAAATGCGCCAAGATTATATCATGAAATGCGCTTGTTTGTTGCTTGGTTTAATGTAGAAATTGCAGCTTTAATGGCATTTATTAGCATCGAGTCCATACAGCTTGCAAAGGGAAATCATGTACCTTATAGTGGTTGGGTAATTGGTGGATTTATATTTCTCATGTTGCTGCAAGTGGTGATGCTTATCATTCGAATGAGGCGTTTAAAATAAATATTTTAGACGCTGTCACAGATTGTCGATTTATTTTTTTATTTCGGTTTCTTTCCATTGCCCCCGCTCGACACTTCATATAAAATAGAGAGATGAAAAAACTGGATTGAGAGATGATGAAAAAATGCCGAAATATATTTGGCTGTTGGCCATTGCTACGACGATCAGTGTTACTGGTGGTTCTTTTTTATGGCCAATGAACACAATTTACATGCACAATGAGTTAGGAAAGAGCCTGGCTTTTGCGGGTATGATCCTGATGTTTAATCAAGGGGCAACGATTGCTGGAAATTTAATTGGCGGGGTGTTGTTTGATAAATACAGTGCTTATAAAACAATTCTTTATGGTACGATGCTGTCAATGGGAGCGGCTATTATATTATCTTTTTACCATGGCATCCTACCATATTCAATTTTACTCGTGCTCATTGGGTTTGGTTCCGGGGTCACATGGCCGGTTATGTTTGCCATGGCTGGATCAGTTTGGCCAGAAGGGGGACGTCGAGCCTTTAATGCGATATATGTTGCACAGAATCTAGGTGTGGCAATCGGTGCGACGGCATCTGGCTATGTAGCGAGCATTTCGTTTAACTATATTTTTATTGCAAACGCATCGTTGTTTGTTGTCTTTTTTATCATTGTAATATTTGCTTTCCGTTGGATGGACAAAGAACGGGATCGGCAAATGCATACATCTATTATTGAACAAACAGGAAAAATTAAAGATCGGTCCGCTTTCTATGCACTGCTCATTTTATGTAGTGGATTTTTTGTTGTCTGGCTCGCTTATAGTCAGTGGCAGTCCACGATTGCCTCACATACACAGGATATCGGAATTCCGTTGGAGCAATACAGTACATTATGGGCAATAAATGGTTTTCTTATCGTTTTAGGACAACCTCTGGTAAAATGGATTACGGAGAAGGTTCCGTCCCAAAAAGGGCATATATATATTGGTAATATCATATTAATCGGCTCCTTTGCTGTAGCGATGATGGCAGAACAATTTACGATGTTTGCCATTGCGATGGTAATCTTGACAGTAGGCGAGATGTTAATTTGGCCAGCTATACCTTCGTTGGCAAATGAATTGGCGCCGCCTGGAAGGTCGGGCTTCTATCAGGGCTTTGTGAACAGCGTTGGAGCAGCTGGAAGAATGATAGGTCCAGTCGCTGGTGGACTCATTGTTGACCTATTTCAAATACAGCTATTGTTCTTTATTCTACTATTCCTATTGCTAGTTCCATTTGTTTCCACAAAACTATTTGATCGGAATGTGCAGCTAGGATCGGCAGTAGAGAAAAAATAGACCAAAAGGAAATTGAGGAGTGGAAATGGTATGGAAAATAAAATTCAATTAATTGCTTTAGATATGGATGGTACATTACTTACTGGAAATCATGAGGTGACAGAGCGTACGAAGCAGGCAATTGCACAAGCAAGAGAAAAAGGTGTACAGGTGATGCTGAGTACAGGACGTTGGTTGAATACCTGTTATTCCTATTATGAAGAATTGCAATTGGATTCCTATATTATAACGGTAAACGGTGGTGAAATTTGGTCTCCGGAAAAGGAATTGGTGGAACAGCATTTATTTAGTGCCGAGAAAATGGAGAAGATGTGGCATATTGGTCATGAAGCAGGAGCTCGTATGTGGCTTGTGTCGTCCGGGGATATTTTTATTGATCAAGTGCCAGCTGGATTTTCTGATTATCAATGGTTAAAGATTGGCTATGATATGGAAGATAAGCATAAGCTGGATCATATTGTAAAAGAACTATCTTTTATAGAGGATCTGGAGCTATCGAATTCCTTGCCTACGAACGTAGAAGTGAATCCAATAGGTGTGAATAAAGCAAATGCTTTAAAATCGGTAACAAAGAAAATGGGTATCACGATGGAAAATGTTCTTACTATCGGTGACAGCCTAAATGACATTAAAATGATTCAGGAAGCTGGAATTGGTGTTGCCATGGGTAATGCTCAAGAAGCAATTAAAAAAGTAGCAAATCACGTGACTGATACGAATGAAAATGATGGTGTAGCTAAAGCAATAGAAAAGTTCATACTATAAGATCATTGCCTCTGCTAGGAGATCCGAGCAGAGGCTTTGTCATGGCGCCCCTTCCATTGTCTTTTGAAAAGGAGTATAATATAAATAGAATGATGAAAGGGGATGTACGCTCATGTCTTTTTCACGCGGACCGAAAGAGCCGGTACCAGAGGTAGAAACGAAGATTTGGGTTTGCTCGAGCGAAGACTGTAACGGTTGGATGCGCGAATCTTATAGCTTTGAAACGGAACCAGCTTGTCCGTTTTGTAAGTCCTCCATGCACCAGGAAGTCCGAATGCTTCCGGAGCTGGATTAATTACAATTTCTCCTATCAAAAAATAAAAAACGAATACTTCAGAACGAAAATGTCAGACACGACATTTTTTTTATCGTTTTAGGTACCATGGTGCAGCATAGCAGTCGTTTTATCACAGATTAACTGGCTGTAAGCTCCCCACATCAAGATTTTTTGTTGATAAAAAGAATTTGTAAGTGGGGGATCAACAGCCAGTAAAGGCCTGATTCGTTCAACTAACAATCATTGGGGGAAGAGCGAAAATCCCCACTGATTGAAGTTTCACTTTATTTTTTGCAAAAGGGAAACGCTGTGGTTTTTAAATTGTCTTGCACCATTTGTAAAAAAACAATCCTTGCACAGTATTGCAGTGAGGATTGTTTTTTTTATTTCAAGCTTTGGAATAAGATATGCCCACACAGACATATAAATAGGATGAAATGGGAAGAATGACGTAAGAAGGGATGTGATCACTTGCCAAAAATAACGCCATATTATGTGGCTGGCTATACTGCAGAGGGTGTTGTTAATCATCTCCCATCTAATATTTCGGATGTTAAAAAAATTTATGTTCTCCAGCACGCATCAGAGGTGCTGCTTACATCCGTCTTGCGGCAAATCCGTTTACATTTTATAAAAAAACACAACCTAGAAGTACTGTACAGTGCACTGGGGCGGGATTATTTGGACGGATTGATTATTCGTTCTATAGATGTTGCGATTGTTGTGGAACGAGTTGTGGAGAATATGGATCAGACAGGGATGGAAGTAATCCGTTTGGCTAATGTAGCGCCTTCGACAAATATCACTGCAGATGAGAAAACGCAACAACATATACAGCAGCATGTGACAGATGCGTTCCGATTTTTCAAAAAAGGTTTATCCATTCATGATGATTTAGAACAGCTTTATATTCAACAGATGGATTTTAAAAAAGCCAATGATATAGGGAAGGAATTAATCCAGCAGATTTTTGTGCAGTCCAAACATTATCAAAAACAGTCCCTTATTCGGCAGCGATTATTTGGCACAAACACGCCAGATGGAGCGGTTAATGTTGTGGAGCAATTAATTCAGCCCATCTCTACTGTTTATTATATTAAAGGCAGGGCTGGAACCGGAAAGTCGACATTGATGAGACAGATTATTTCAGCGGCAGAAGCTCGCGGTATTGATTTGGAATTGTATCATTGCAGTTTCGATCCGGGCAGTATTGATATGGTCATTATCCGGGAATTGGATGTTTGCTTATTTGATAGTACTGCACCACATGCGTTTTTTCCCTCTCGTTCAGGTGAAATGATTATTGACATGTATGAAAAAACGGTAAAGCCAGGTACGGATGAACGCTATGCGACGGAAATTGCTGATATATCTACTGCGTATAAGCAGGAAATGAAAAATGGTATTACCGCACTTCAACGTGCCAATCAATATCGCAGTAAATGGGAAGGTCAATTTACTTGGCTGGAAGAAACAGTTGTGGAAATTTGTACTCATATTGTTCAACGGTTTACACCATGATTCCAAAGATAGATGTAAATAATTAATAAGTTTTCCTTGTTTTTTTCTACATTCTAGTGTAAAATTAATTAACTGAAAATTAAGAGTATAAAAACTGGGGGTGGAAATAATGATTACCGTGAAAACACTGAAGCCGTATTATATTATCGCTAATCAAAATCAAATTCAGGTTGTGCTAGCTTACCAATATTTTTCTGTATTTGTGAATAAGCAGGTATATCAATTCATCCCTGTAAAGTCAAATGAGATACGAATTAATCGGACCACAAAACAGATTGAAAATCGGAAAGCGACCTTCGCCTTTCAAAAGGGGAAAGAAATTATTTATATGACAATGACAGAGTTAATTTCTTTACCTGATTTTTTATTCCAGCTCCATGCGATTGCAGCACCCTATTTCCAAACAACGAAGGAATCGGAGTCTGTTGATTCGGTTATAGCAGAATTGGAGCAGCGAAATTTAAAAAGCTTAATTGATCAAGCATTGGATAATCGGGATAAAGAGGCCTTTATGGAATTATCCAAGCAATTTAAAACATAATAGGGCTGGGAAAGAAGCCAGTGAAACACGATAAGAGGAGTTTTAGTAAATCAAATTTACTGGAACTTCTTTTCATTTTAGCTACTCCATAACTTATGGAGGTAGTAGTCCTTATGAAAATAAACAAGGATTTGCTTTATCACAGATTAACTGGCTGTAAGACGCCCAATTCAAGAATATATCCGGATCTCCTAATTTCTTCATTACCGTTTTTATCGCTGCCGATAAATTTGGAATCATTCCGTAATATCCTGGTTATTCTCTACGCTCATCAGCAACTGCAACTTTTTCCTTAGACACGTATAAAACTACGTATTTTGTGTTATCCTTCATATTAATGGCTCCTTTCGTATTGTAGCTCTGATTTGTATTCTTTTTGTAATCTGTATTGCCAAGTCAACCTACGATATTACGATTAAGGAGCCATTTTCGTTCATGATAACTTTATTGGCGGAAAATTTGAGAAGATATAATGCCAGTTCCCATCATTCCAATAAATTCACAGTAAAAACGGTCATGTTTATTAATGCGTGATAAACATGACCGTTTTTTCGTGATGAGAGACGCGCTATGTCCCAGCATCGTTATTTTCTATTTCAGAGCTTTTAGGATATCGGTAACTTTTTTAACCGTATAAGAACTACCGCCACGATCTTCCGTTCCTTCAACCATCATCGCAATGAGAATATCGCGATCCTTTGTTGGATAGCCAACAAACCAGCCATTTTCTTTACCAGATGTATCGGCAGATAGCTTCAATTCAGCAGTTCCGGTTTTTCCTGAGATGGGGAAATCTGCATCCTGTGCTTTTTTGCCTGTTCCCTTTGTTACTACTTCACGTAGTGTGGTTTCGATAAGATCAGCATGCTCCTTGGATACAATGGATTTCTGCCACACTTGACCTTTTTCTTCAGACGCTAGTAATGTCGGCTTTAATAGATTTCCTTCATTTAGAAAGGGGGTGTAGGCGATGGCCATATGCAAGGAGCTAAATTGAATTTGCCCCTGCCCGTAACTGGTATTAGCCAGCATCACTTCTCCATTTAGTTCTCCATTAGCGGAGATTGTTGAGCCTGTAATGGGATAGGAAAATGGAAACTTATCTCCAAGACCAAACGACTCCAACCCCGAAATGTATTTTTTACTACCCATTTCTACCGCTTTCATCGCAAAATAAATATTATCTGATCGGATCAGCGCATCCTTTACATCCACTGGGCCAGATGATTCGGAAACACGCCTTACCTTGTAGTCACCCCAACCTTTTCCGTTGCTCCATGTTAATCCATTGATAGTGACGCCTTCACCGGGTTTAATGGTTCCGTTCTCTAAACCAATTGCTGCAGTAATGGGCTTAATGACCGAACCAGGAGCATAGGTTGCTGCAAAACGATTAATAAGCGGCTGTCGTTCATCCTTTTCATACGCCTCTAATGTCGCTTGGCTAATGCCAAACTGAAACGCGTTTGGATCAAAGGCAGGACTACTGACTAAAGCGAGCGTTTCACCAGTTGTTGGATCAATTGCGGCTGCTGTTCCAGAATCCTTTTCATATGCGTCAAACGTGATTTCTTGGATAGCAGAGTCAATCGTTAGCATGATGTTTTCGCCATCTTTGACTGGTTTTTCTGCAAGGATGACATCATCTTTTTCTTCCTCTTGATATTTGATAATAATTTGAACGCCGCGTTCTCCTTTTAACTGTTCTTCATATAGTTGCTCTATGCCACGTTTTCCAATGACGTCATTGGCTGCGTACTGATCGCGATCTACCTTTTCCAAATCTTCTGCTGTGACAGGAGCAACATATCCAATCAGATGTGCTGCTGCTTTTCCAAGTGGATAAACCCGTCCATTGACTTCTCTTCCCATGATTCCTGGTGTTTCCCATAGCTGGTTTAGCAATTCTTCGTTTGTTTTTGCTACTTTCTTTAGTGGTACAAATAAGTGAGGCTCTACCCAACCTGCACTGAGCTCTTTATCAATTTTATCCACAGATATGTTCAGTAATTGGGCAATCCGTTTTTTTTGCTGTTCAGGCTGATCACCTAGCTTCTCGGGAACGATGCCAATTTCCCATACCAAGTCATTGATAGCCAGTGGCATTTGAAAACGATCTAATATCTCTCCTCTTGTCGGAGAGATGGATTTAATGCTAATTTCTCCACCATCTTTTATTTCCGGAAAAATATAGCCTGGGTTCCAATCAATAAACCAATTTTTTTCTTCTTCATCACCTTGCTGGACAAGTTTTGCTTTATAATCAAATGTAATCTCACCAGCAGTACTAGTCATCTTCGCTTGGAATGGAATCGTTGCTTTTCCATTTTCGAAAGCTTTCTTCACTTCTTCATCCTTTAATGGTTCAAATGTAACTTTTAAATCATCAATTTCCAAGTCTTGATAGATCTTTTCATAGCGATCAATAAATTGTTCTGGTGGATACGTGGATGTAGATGCTGTTGCAAGCATGTCGTACATTTCCTCAAACTCCAGCTTATTCCAATGGGCAGTATAGTTTTTAAATACCTCGTTAGGAGTTGTTTCGTCCTTTTTAGAACAGCCAGCTGCAAGTAATAATGCAAATAACGCAATAAAAATGAAACGCTTTTTCATAAGAACCCCCTCAATGCCTTTTATCTTTTTATTATTATATCATGTGCTAACAAGTTTAACGGTTAGAATAAACTAATAAGCATAACTTTTCATCGGAATGGTTATGCATCCAGTTTTCATCTTTTTGTATTTCACATGTGTGCTTCATGAAAAAAGTCACCTCTACACGTATTCAGAGGTGACTTGTTGTATGTTAGAATCCTTCTTGCATATGATCTTTAATCGTAGATGTTATCCGGTTAAACTCATCCTGAGATACGGCATAGTACCAAATACCATTGATTGTTTGTCCGCTACCTTTAACCTCTAGTGACTTAATGGACTTTCTTGTGTCACGGTAACCTGTAAATAGTTTTTGGATACGTTTCTGGTCTAAGTCCGTTTTAACATTATTGCCAAGTATGCCTAGAATGTCTCCCACTTTTGTAATACTGGAGAAACTTGCTGCTTCGTTCATAGCGGCCCGAATCACGTTTCGTTGTCTTTCGTTACGACCAAGATCCCCTCGAGGGTCACCTTTACGCATTCGGATATAATTCAGTGCCTCATTACCGTTTAAATGGATTTGACCTGGACTAAAGGTAGAGCCGCCTTGTGAGAAGGATTGCTCGTTTTGGATTGTAACACCGCCGATAGCGTCGATACCTTGTTTAAATCCTTCCATATTGACCCGTGCATAGAAGTGAACAGGCACATTAAATGCATTTTCGACTGTTTGCACGGATAGAGCGACATCACCAAATGCATACGCATGATTTATTTTGTCCATGCCGCGACCTGGTATATTGACATACGTATCACGAGGGATGCTTAGCATAATCATAGAATCTGTTTTTGGATTTAATGACATTAGAATCATCGTGTCAGACCGACCCTTATCACCAGGGCGTTCATCGACACCAAGCAACAATACATTAACTGATTTATTATCTTTAAAAATCTTTTTTAATTCTTTTTGACGATCTGGATCATCATCACGAGCCAAGGGATTATGCATTGTTTCCAATGTATCACTCAACTTATCCCACATATAATAGGCATAACCACCTACAGCTAAAATCAAAACGATGATAATTCCAGCAAGCCATTTCGGCCATTTCCGTTTTTTACGTCTTTGCTCTATTCTAGAACTCACTTGTATTCTCCTCTACAAAAAAGAAACCAATTTTATCTATATGGTTAGGCCTCTTATTTAAAATATTCATGTTCTTTAGGAAGCTCTGCTAAATTATATCGAAAATATGACATGAAGTCCATGTTTTTTTCATAAGGTTCAAACTGTATCCGTGGAGATGATGCCTGAAATAAGCATGCTTGGCTTGCTGTGAGGTATAGAAATATTCGTAATGTATTCCATTGTTCTTTATAAAGTAAAAGTCCCATTTTTATGTTTACAGATTAGGGAATATAACCTATAATATATTTAATTCGTTCTTAAAAGTGAACGAATGAATGTTAAAAAGAACAATTGCAGAACAGAAACCTTGGGCCTTTGTTTTTTGTATCGCTGGTATAAATAATGAATGTTAAATAAAGCGAAACTTCAATCCGTGGGAGTTTTCGCATTTCCCCCACTGATTGTTTGTTGAACGAATCAGGCCTTTACTGGCTGTTGATCCCCCCACTTACAATACTTGTTATCTACAAAAACTCTTGATGTGGGGGTCTAACAGCCAGTTAATTTTATTGGTCAAAGGGATGACAATGATTAAAATTTGATTAAATATTGTACTTTATATCGTTCACTTTACCTTTCTTATGGTATAATTCGTTTTGAAAGTAGGTGAGTGGACTTGATCGGTGAAAAAATCAAACGGTTACGAAAAGAAAAGAAGCTTTCCATCTCAGAATTAGCCGAACGGGCAAATGTTGCAAAATCCTATTTGAGTTCGATTGAACGAAATTTACAAGTAAATCCATCGATCCAGTTCATCGAGAAGATCAGTACAGTTCTCGGTGTTTCTGTAAATGAATTAATCCAGGATGACCATAAGAAGCAAATGGAAGAACAGCTTGATGGGGAATGGATGGAAATTGTAAGAGAAGCAATGGAATCTGGTGTATCAAAGGAACAATTTAAAGAATATCTGGAATTTAATAAATGGCGTAATCAACAAGAACATTAGTGTATTAGACCGATGGATGAAGCCATACGGTCTTTTTTCTTGTGGACAAAATATACCATATGGTTTTAAATTACCGAATTTGACAACAAGAAAAAGCAATAATAAAAAGGAAACAACAAAGGAATGGAATGAATGAAAAAGAAACGAAATATTGTATATTGGCTGTTGCCATTAGGGTGGATGGGGATCATTTTTGCTTTTTCCGCACAGCCATATGAAAAGCAGGATATTCGTCCAATCTTGGGAAATACATTGGATTTAACGATGTTGGAACCATATCTAAATTGGATTCATTTTACCTATGCTCAGTCGGAAGTGAGCGTGGAAGCACTTGGGATTGCGGGCTTGCTGGAGTTTTTTATTCGAAAAGGTGCCCATTTTGGAGTCTTTTTTATATTAATGTGCTTTTTCATCGTGGCATGGATAAAGTCATCCAGCTTCAAGCAGCATAGTATAGTATTAATTGCTTTGCTCCTTTCCGTAATATATGCCTTTTTGGATGAATATCATCAAGGTTTTACCGAAAACAGAACACCATATATTGGTGATGTCGTAATAGATAGCGCTGGAGCAATTACAGCAGGTTTCATTTTTCTATGTTTCTCGCATTGGAAAACACGTCGTAAAAGCTAGAATAATTCATAGTTTTGCGAGAAAAACTAGATTAACCTAACATTTTGTAAAATTATGTGTTATGATACGTTTACCCTATGATTTTAGTAGGAACTGGAAAATAGGCTTGTAAAGGCGGTTAATTAAATGAGTGAACAAGAAAAATACAAACGCGTCTTAAAGAAAGTAATTGATGCAACTGAAAATGACAAAATAAAAACCTCAGATGAATTAATTAAGACTTTAATTATGGAGCTATCAAGTTCAACTATCATGAAACAGCAATCAAATAGTGTATCCGAACCCCTGGTGAATTAATATTTCGCTAGGGTTTTTTATTTTACTAGATAGTAGGATGAAAAGTATGGAAATGATGTCATGTACACAGAAATGACATCATTTCTTATGATGAACTTGCAAGCTGTTGGATTCTCCATTTCACTTAAGCTAAAATATAAGCAGTAGTAATCGTTGAAGGAGGATTTTGATGAAGCGCTTATTAAATTGTACGGCATCCGATTTTGCTCAAATGAATAAAGAAGCATTACTGCAGGCGATGAAAGCCTCAGAAGGTAGGACCATGATGTCAGAGGTAGTGTGTGCAAGTGCACCGATGTATCCTGAATTGACTAATGCGGAATTTGTAGCAGCATTTGGTGCGGATCTTATTTTGTTAAATGTATTTGATGTGAATCATCCAAATATAATGGGGATGCCCCCAGTAGAGCCAGAGGAAACGATTCGGAAATTAAAGGAATTACTTGGACGTCCAGTTGGCATTAACTTAGAACCAGTGGATGAATCAGCGCATGCACTGGAACAACTTGACGAACTGCCTTCAGGGAGAAGGGCAAATGATGCTTCGTTTTTACGTGCGAAAGAATTGGGATTTGATTTTATTTGCCTGACTGGTAATCCTAAAACAGGGGTATCCAATAAAGAAATCGAACGAGCTATTGTCCGCGCAAAAAAAACGGTTGGAGACGATTTAATTATTATTGCTGGGAAGATGCATGCTGCTGGTATAACAGTAGATACTCAAGAAGGGTTAGCAGATACTGCAACGGTGGCCAGCTTTGCAAAAGCAGGTGCAGATGTCATATTATTACCAGGAGTTGGTAGTGTCCCCGGCTCCACCTTGGATAAAACCAGTGCGTTAATCCGTACGGCAGAAGAAAACGGTGCGCTTGCATTAACAACAATTGGAACAAGTCAAGAGGGTGCAGAAAAGGAAACCATTCAACAAATGGCACTTTATAATAAGATGGCGGGAGCAACGATTCATCATATTGGGGATGCTGGTTTACATGGAATCGCTGTACCGGAAAACATTCTTACTTATTCTATAGCCATACGTGGAAGAAGACATACGTATATACGGATGGCAGCTTCCATTAACCGATAACATATAAGATCGAATCATACGAAGAAAGGACGATGGATGATGGATAAGCGTAATTTATACATCCGCAACGCGACGATATATACAGAAAAAGAAACACTGACGAATGGGAATGTACTAATCGAAAAAGGCAAAATAAAAGCTATTTTTCGAGATGGGGAAAAGCCTGCTGCTTATCCCCCTTCCTTCCGAGTGATAGATGGGGAAGGTTTAAACCTCATTCCTGGATTTATTGATGGCCATATCCATGGTGCGAATGGAGCGGACGTCATGGATGCAACAGAGGAAGCCATTGACAAGATAGCTTCGGTATTGCCGAAGGAAGGTACAACAAGCTTTCTTGCTACGACAATTACGCAATCGAAGGATAATATTGAACATGCTTTAAAAAACATTTCTCACTATCCAAATAAGCCCGGATATGCGGAAGTAATTGGCATTCATTTAGAAGGACCGTTTTTAGAAGTGGAAAAAAAAGGTGCACAGCCGGCGAAGTATATTCTGGAACCAGATATGGAATTATTCGATAGCTGGCAGGCTTTGTCTGGAAATAAAATAAAAACCATTACCATGGCTCCTGAGCATGATCCAAATGGAGATTTTATTCGTCATTTATCTGCTGCAGGCATAAATGTTTCTGCAGGACATACCAATGCAAACTTTGACCAGATGAAACAAGCCGTAGCGCATGGTGTTCGTCAGGTTACGCATATATGTAATGCAATGAACGGCATTCACCACCGGGACATTGGTGCAGTAGGAGCGGCATTACAATTAAAAGAGCTTCGGGCAGAGTTAATTGCCGATGGTATTCATGTCGCACCGGAAATGATTGACTTAATTTATCGTAATATGGGCAGTGAAAGATTAATACTCATTACAGATGCCATGCGTGCCAAATGTCTGCAGCCCGGTGACTACGAGTTAGGTGGTCAGCCTGTTGAAGTAACCGAGGACCGTGCTATATTGGAAGATGGAACGCTAGCAGGTAGCATTTTAAAATTAGTTAATGGTGCAAAACAGGTTTATCGTTTACAAGATGTATCTATTCGGAATATAATCGAAATGGCTTCAGAAAATCCGGCAAAGCAGATCCATGTATTTGATCGAAAAGGAAGTATTACGGTCGGAAAAGATGCGGATATACTATTGGTAGATGATGAATTAAATATTCATCATACCATTTGCCAAGGAATTATTTCATATGAGGAGGAATAATCAATGCAAGTTATAAAAGTGAAAGACTACGCTGAAATGAGTGAAAAAGCTTGTGAATGGTTTGTTGGTAAGCTGAAAGAAATGGAAACCCCTGTGCTAGGTTTAGCAACAGGTTCTACACCAGAAGGTTTGTATGACCATTTAATTCAGAAATATAAAGATGGTGAAATATCTTTTCAGGATGTAAAAACGTTCAACTTGGACGAATATATTGGTCTTGCTGGTGACAACCCAAATAGCTATCGTTACTTTATGAATGAAAAGCTATTTAACAACATCGATATTAAACAAGAAAATACATTCGTTCCAAATGGTGTTGCAACAGATTTGGAAAAGGAATGCACAGATTATGAGCAACTCATTAAAGATGCTGGTGGCATTGATATTCAACTGCTTGGAATTGGTTCCAATGGACATATTGGCTTTAATGAACCAGGTGCAAAATTTGATGGCAGAACACATATTGAGAATTTAGCACAAGCAACCATAGATGCTAATGCAAGATTTTTTGATTCAATGGATGATGTTCCGAAGCAAGCAGTAACGATGGGAATTGGCTCGATTATTGAAAGTAAGGAAATCTTATTATTAGCTTCTGGGGAAAACAAAGCGGATGCAATCGCTGGCGTAATTGATGGTGAATTAACAGAGGCGCTACCGGCTTCTATTTTAAAACAACATCCACGCGTAACGATTATTGCAGACGAAGCAGCACTAGCTAAAGTAAAATAATCCAATATAAATCATTAAAAAATCGACGTATGAAATGAACTGCCCTACTAAAATGGGACACGCATAACCCCCCTATACGAGGCTGCTAAACGTCCAAACTTTTTGGGCGTTTGGTAGCCTAATTTTTCTTGTATCCTGTCTGAATGATAATACAACATATATTGATCGACACGGTCTGTGACTTCCTTCGTGCTAAGTGAGTGTATTTTTACAAACTGAAATTCCTCCGCTTTTAAATGTGAAAAGATTCAATAACCGCATTATCCCAGCAGTTCCCACGTCTGGACATGCTGGCCACCAGATGCCTTTCCTTTACAATATTTTGAATTGCATGGGATGTGTACACACTTCCCTGATCCGAAAAAAGGCCTGATTGGTTCAACTAACAATCAGTGGGAAAGTGCGAAAACCCCACTGATTGAAGTTTCACTATATCATTCAGAAGTGGATTTTACCTCTATTTCCATGTAAGCAGTATCTTTCTTTATGATCTCAAGTTGGTCATTTGTTAAATCGACGAGCCAATCAGTAAATGTCTGTTCTGTGCCTGCTTCCACATACACATCAAATGACACCTTATCCACATAATGAATATCCTTCAATACATAGGACGAGTTTCGCAAACTATTTTCCAGTTTGCCTAGAAGTGTATAATCGACAACGACAGTAAAACCTTGCATCAGCTGTCTTTTAACAATACCCGTCGTTTGAATTGCTTGGGAAGTTGTACTACCATAGGCGCGAATTAATCCACCAGCGCCAAGCTTGATTCCGCCAAAATATCTTGTCACAACGACCGCTGTATCCTTGAGTCCTTGTTTCTTTAAAACCTCCAAAATAGGTACACCAGCTGTTCCGCTAGGCTCCCCGTCATCATTTGCTTTTTGAATCTGGTCATTTTCTCCTATGAGATAGGCAGAACAATTATGTGTGGCATCATGGTACTTCTTTTTCATCTCTTGAATGAAGGCTTGTGCTGCTTCTTCTGTCTCAACCCGTCGAACGGTGCCGATAAAACGGGACTTTTGAATGATTATTTCATCTGTTCCATGAGACTTTACCGTGAAATATTTTTTTAACATTTAATTACTCCCTTAATCTATGAAAATAGTATATAATATAAGGATTGAAAGCTGTTTTATTTAATGGAACAGCTACCATATTCCTGGTTCAAAAGCAGGAATGCCGCCATACTTAGCGTAAGCGAATCCAACCATTGGGACTATGGATATGGCTCTTCGTCAAATAGGTCAATTGTAAGTGCGCAAAAAGACCCTATAAAAATGTTACATAACTGCGTATAATTATATCATAGGTTGGTGTCATAAAAAGATGTCTACGTTAAAACCCAAGGAGAAAGCATTGGATTATATTATTGATGAAATGGTAGAGGTAGTCGAAAAGAGTAAAGATGAAATATTCAATATAAGCGAAGAAGCTCGAGTGGAGCATGAAGAATTACGCCGTGAGCTTCGTGAGACAAAGGAAAGTGTCCTCGTGCATATTGATGAAGGCGATCAATTGGAGCAGCGTGTGCGCTATTCACGGCAACGGCTTTCAGAGGTCAGTAAATATTTTGACCGTTATTCTGAGCAGGAAATCCGTGAAGTATACGAAAGTACGCATGATATGCAGACAGAGCTTGCGATGCTGCGCCAGGAAGAAAAAAGTCTTCGCCTAAAACGGGACGAGCTGGAGAGAAGGATTCTTTCGCTTGGCCAGACAATTGAGCGTGCCAATGGCTTGGCAAGTAAAATCACTGTCATTTTAAATTATTTAAATGACGATTTTAAAAAGGTCAATGAGATGCTGGAAGAAGCGAAGGAAAAACAGGAGTTTGGTCTGAAAATCATTGAAGCTCAGGAAGAAGAGAGAAAGAAAATCTCTCGCGAAATTCATGATGGACCAGCCCAAATGCTAGCGAATATTTTATTACGATCGGAGTTGGTAGATCGAACATTCCGTGAAGGTAGCACTGACGATGCGTTAAAGGAAATTAAAAGCGTCCGAAAAATGATCCGTTCTTCCCTGTATGAGGTTAGAAGAATCATTTATGATTTGCGACCAATGGCATTGGATGATCTTGGCTTGCTTCCGACTATAAAACGGTACCTTGCAACAACTGAAGAATATAATCAAATCCGAATTGATTTTACTTCCATCGGGGAGGACAAACGTCTTTCGCAGCCATATGAGATTGCATTTTTCCGCCTTGTCCAAGAGGCAGTCCAAAATGCAGTCAAACATGCAGAGGCTTCACATATCCGAGTGAAATTGGAAATATACAAAGATCGTATTACCATGATTATTCAGGATAATGGCAAAGGCTTTGATCCAAAGCAAAAACGTGATAAATCTTTTGGGCTCATTGGTATGAGAGAACGCGTTGAGATGTTTGAAGGGAAACTGACAATTGATTCTGCAATTGGAAAAGGAACCCGAATTACAATCAAGGTACCATATAAACCAAATTAAGGGTATAATAAATAGAAAGTAATATGGTTGGCAACCAATTGTGTTTTACCATTGTTCAACACAAAAAAGAGATAAATAAAACAGCATGCATCTATCATAGCAATAGGTAACATTTGATCAGGAACAATATTTGGGAGGAACGGAGAAAATGAACACAACGAAGCCAATAAATATTATCTTAATCGATGACCATAAGCTATTTCGTGAAGGAGTCAAGCGTATCCTGGAATTTGAACCACAGTTTAATGTTGTCGCAGAGGGCGATGATGGCGCAGTAGCGAATAAGCTTGTAAAAGAATATAGTCCAGATGTTGTCTTAATGGATATCAATATGCCAAACATGAATGGTGTACAGGCAACAGCGGATTTGGTAAGACATTTTCCAAAAACGAGAGTCATTATATTATCTATTCATGACGACGAAAGTTATGTTACACATGCATTGAAAACTGGTGCACAGGGATACCTTCTGAAGGAAATGGATTCTGACTCCCTGATCGAAGCAATTCGAGTTGTCAGTGAAGGAGGTTCTTACCTGCATCCGAAGGTAACACATAATCTCGTGAAAGAATACCGTCGCTTGGCAGAGGAGAACATTACTAGTATTGCCGATAGTGGCGTTGAATTCCGTCGACCACTTCATTTGCTGACGAAACGTGAATGCGAAGTTTTACAGCTTTTGGCAGATGGTAAAAGTAACCGGGCTGTTGCAGAATCACTTTATATTAGTGAAAAAACAGTTAAAAATCATGTCAGTAATATTTTGCAAAAAATGAATGTAAATGATCGCACCCAAGCTGTAGTATCAGCAATTCGCAAGGGCTGGGTCGAAGTACTATAATATAGTGAAACTTCAATCCGTGGGGGTCATACAGCGGGTTAATCTGTGATAAAAAATGTGAAACGAAGTGTATGCGTACACGGGGCCACTGCGATTCATTGTTAGCATCATGCTGCAGTGCAAATCAATCGTGTAAATGCAAGTTGGATTTTGAAATGAATCCAACTTGCATTTTTTGCTTTTTCAACCTCCTATTCTATTGTGGATACCTTGGTTGTGATAAATGGCTATAGCGTCTTATATCGAGTAGAAACATACATATGCATGTCACCTATGACGGAAGATGCAGTTGAACCATATTTTGCAGGTGATTTTTCCAGTTCAATCATGTAGAATGATAGGATAAGAATAGAAGCTATTAACTTATATAGGAAAGAAGGGAGGGGACATGAATATGAAGGTTGCAGTGATGACGGATAGTACCGCTTATATCCCAAAGGAGCAACGGGATAAGCTTGGCATACATATGGTTCCCTTGAGTGTCGTATTTGGAGACAGTACATACGAGGAAGAAATTGATATAACTACGGATGAATTTTATGAGAAAATGAGAGATGAAAAGGAATTACCAAAAACCTCTCAACCATCAATCGGCTATATCACTTCAAAGCTGGAAGAGCTTGCTAAAGCCTATGATGCGGTTATTTCTATCCATTTATCAAGTGGGATTAGTGGCACGTATCAAGCAGTTATAAGTGCTGGAGACATGGTAGAAGGTATTGATGTATATGCCTATGATTCCGAAATAAGCTGTATGGCACAAGGCTTTTATGTGTTGGAGGCAGTTGCAATGGCTAATCAAGGCCATGCACCAGAAGAAATTATTGCTCGCTTGGATGAGATGAAAAAGAGCTTGCGCGCTTACTTTATGGTAGACGATTTATCTAATCTTCAAAAAGGTGGTCGTTTGAATAGCGCCCAAGCAATTGTAGGTAGTCTATTACAGGTAAAACCAATCCTCCATTTTGTTGATAAAGTTATCGTTCCATTTGAAAAAATTCGCACACGTAAAAAAGCGCTAAATCGTATTGTTGGCATGCTCGGTGATGATGCTGATGCTGGTCATGAACTACGAGTAGTCGTTATTCATGGGCATGATGAACCAGCAGCTATTGCTTTAAAAGAAGAGCTCATGGCAAAGTATACCAACCTAGAAGTTAGTATCAGTTATTTTGGCCCTGTTATTGGAACCCATCTTGGAGAAGGCGCCATTGGTGTATGCTGGTATAAAAAATAGCCCTTATATCATTTTAGAAGATTATACAAATCTTTAAATCATCTCTATTGCCACTAGTGTTTTTCTAGTGGCAGTATTTCCTTTCGTTCCCCCTAAACATACCTCATAAAAGGAGAGAATGGATATGCAGTCTATCAATCAGACAGTCCCCTCTTTCAACAAACCACTATCCACTGAACTATCTCGGCAATTTGCTGGAAAAAGATTATTACGGCAGGAAATTCAAGTAGAATCAACTGTATTTACACGACTGCTTGCAGAACAGCAATTTACCGCAACACCTTCCATGGTGCGACAGCAATGGAAATTAACATGCCAACGCTGTGGTAATCAGACCCCTCATTTAATTGGCAGGATGCCCTGTTTTCGTTGTCAATCAACGCACGCCTATTGTCGTAAATGTATTCATATGGGAAGGGTATCTGAATGTGAGGCCCTTTATATTTGGTCAGGAGAAATCCCTGGCTGGACAAAGCATGAAGACCCTTGCACATGGAAGGGGGAGCTAACCACACAGCAACAGCTGGCAGCAGATCGCATTGTTCAAGCTATTGACAACCAGGAAAAAGAGTTACTCGTCTATGCAGTATGTGGGGCTGGTAAAACAGAGATGTTATTTCCTGGTATTACCGCCGCACTCCAACGTGGTTGGCGCATTTGTATCGCTACGCCACGTGCGGATGTTGTTCGCGAATTAAAACCACGGTTGCAGACAGCCTATCACGATGTGTCGATTGAAGCACTATATGGCGGCAGTCCAGATCGTTCTGGCACAGCACAACTGCTGCTTGCAACCACCCATCAATTGCTGCGATTTTATCGGGCTTTTGATGTAATGATTATTGATGAAATAGATGCATTTCCCTACCACGCAGATGCATCACTTCCCTATGCCACGAAACATGCAATAACAAATCAGGCGACAACCATCTATTTAACAGCTACACCAAGGCCAAAGGATCAATCGCGTCTCAATAGAGGAAAGCTTCCTCATGTGTTCGTTCCTGTACGATACCATGGTCACCCTTTACCAGTACCCCAGTTGAAATTAGTTTGGTCATTAAAAAAACATATTCAGCATTTTACCATACCTAAAGAACTTTCAGATTGGTTAATTAACCGTAAACAGCCAAACCGCCAGCTCCTAATTTTTACACCAACTATTATGCTTGCCGAACGATTCTATACACCGATGGCTGCATTACTCCAGAATTTAGGGATAATAGAACACACAGAACAGCTTGCAACCGTACATGCTGAAGATCCTAATCGAACAGAGAAGGTACAGCAGTTCCGTAATAAAAAGCTACTCGTTTTGATTACAACAACTATCTTGGAAAGAGGGGTAACCTTTCCTTCTGTCGATGTGGCTATATTGGCTGCTGGTCATACGGTGTTTGACGAAGCGGCACTTGTACAAATAGCTGGACGAGCTGGTCGGAGTGGCGATGACCCAACAGGGGAAGTTATTTTCTTCCATGATGGGAAGACAGATGCAATGGTTCAGGCCATTCATTCCATCAAAAAAATGAATCATCGCGCAGGATTGGAATAATCGTGAAAAAGGAGGAAATACATGCATTGTTTATGGTGTCATGATTCAATCCTAGTGGAGGTAAGTTGGGGAAATGTATTCATGCCAAGTCGCAGGTCCCCTCTGTGTTCTGCTTGTACGAATAAACTGCAGCTGCTGGATGGAAGACGATGTGTTCGTTGTAGCAGGTATTCCAATCAAACTGTCTGTGGTGATTGTATATGGTGGAAAGATATCTTTCAGGATGAAGACCCGCTGGCCTGGAATTATTCTGTATACCATTATAATGATCCCATGAAAGAGATGATTAGCAGGTGGAAATACCGAGGGGATTATCTACTTGGCGAAGCCTTTCGATGGCCCTTTATAGATGCTTTTAAACAAAGCTTTTTAAAATGGGATAAAGCGGCAATACTTGTGCCTATCCCTCTTAGTGTGGTGCGTCATCGCGAACGAGGATTTAATCAAGCGGAAATGCTGACGGCTTTTTTGGATAGAAAGTCTGTGGCTTTGCTACAACGAAAAGATGGGGAAAAACAATCAAAAAAATCTCGACAAGATCGAATTTTTGCAGAAAACCCTTTTCGAATGAAAAAAACAATTAACAAACCAGTCATTCTTGTCGATGATATATATACAACAGGTGCGACCTTACGACATGCTGCGAATGTATTAAAGCAACAGGGCTGTCCAAAGGTTTGCGCATTCACACTCATTAGAGGATAAATGTTATGATGTATTTATCGAAAGGAAAGATTTATATATGGCTGAGTTAGCAAATTGTCCCCGCTGCGGCGCTGTTTTTGTTCAGATGATGCGTCCCATTTGTCAAAGCTGCTATCAGGCAGAAGAGAAGGATTTTCAAACAGTATATACTTTTTTGAAATCACATAAAAATAGAGAAGCAAGCTTGCAGGAAATAGCAGCGTCTACCGAGGTAGATGAATCCATTATTATTAAATTCATCCGCGAAAAACGCCTTAGAACATCTGAGTTTCCTGCACTTGGCTATCCATGTGAGCGATGTGGAACCTCCATTCAAACCGGTCATATTTGTGCGAATTGTTCAGATGAATTAAAAAGAGAACTCAAACATCACGAACGGGTTGAGGCGATCTCTTCAACAAGTAAAAAGCAGGAAAAACAGCCAATTTATTATACAATGGATCAATTTAAACAATAAACTTTATAAAATTGAAAACAAGTCGATAAAAGATAATAAGGCGAAAACGTTATGAATGGGGCAGTCACATGACTAGTGATTCACATCGCCAACAGATCATACAACATAGGTAAAATAATAGAATCTGGAGATGGGAACGAGGAATGCGGTCATTGACCATCAAACAGCATATTTATTGGATGACCATCAGGGATAGATGGTGATGCCCCATACTCAAAGAAAGGGTGAAGACCTTTGAAAATAAATGGTCCAAATCAAACGCATTTTAATCCGTATAACAATCAACTTCAAAAGCATGATCGTAAAGTGTCACAGTATAAGCAACAGGATCAGCTTGAGATTTCCAGTGAGGCAAAGGAATTGCAAGAAAGTGAGAAGCTGCATCCAAAAAGAGAAGCATATCTTCAGCAATTAAAAAAAGATATTCAAACCGGGAACTATGAGATTAATTATGAAAAAACAGCCCAAAAAATGATTGACTTTTGGTCGAAACAATAAAGAATAAATAGTCCAATCACGGACGTTCCATAAAGGGGAGAACCTTATGCAGTCCCTACAACTAATTAACGAATCAATTACTAATTTATGCACCATTCACGAAGAGCTATTACAGATTTCTGAACAAAAAACAGCGTATGTAAAAGAAGGAAACTTGGATAAGCTGCAGCAGATGCTTGGGCAGGAACGAAAGATAGTCCATGTACTGGAGTTAGCAGAAAGAAAACGCCAGGCAGCTGTTGAACAATGGTGTGCGGAGCAAAACTTGCCGGTTTCCGAGGGGAATATTACGACAATCCTTACACATATAGCAGACCATAAGATGCTTCAGGAGTTGGAGGAGCGGACCATTACCTTGTCAGAGCTTATCTTGAAAATTAAACAGCAGGAGCAGCTCAATCATATGCTGATTGCCCAATCGATGCAGTTTGTCCAATTTTCATTGGATCAGCTAAGTCCATCTATCTCCAAATTGAATTATGGTAGTGGAAAACAGACAGAAACAATGAAGCGATCTGTATTTGATTCGAAGGCATAATTGAAAAGAGCGATGAAAAAGGAGTAAGCATAATGAGCACATTCCACGGTTTAGAAATGGCCAAGCAGGCATTGTATGCCCAGCAGTCAGCACTATATACAACAGGACATAATATTGCCAATGCCAATACGGAAGGATATTCCAGACAGCGTGTTAATTTTGAAACGATGCCTGCTTATCCAAGCGGTTCCAGAAATCGTCCTCAATTACCTGGACAGATTGGTACTGGTGTCAAAACTGGTTCCATTGAGCGGATTCGTGATATGTTTTTAGACAATCAATTTCGTGCGGAAAATAGTAAAGCAGGCTATTGGGAGGCAAAATCAGAGGCATTATCTCGTATGGAGAACGTGCTAAATGAAACCAATGACAGTGGTCTAAGCAAGTCCATGGAGTTATTCTGGTCTTCCTTACAAGATTTAGCTGTCACTCCTGAAAACTCTGGTGCGCGTTCAGTCGTTGTTCAGAATGGTGTTGCCGTTGCTGAAACATTTAAGCATTTATCAGGCTCATTAAAAACCATTCAAAAAGATATTCAAAGTCAAATCGATGGTAAGATTAAAGATGCCAACTCACTTTTACGTGAAATTCATGCGATTAATGAGCAATTACAAAAGATTGAGCCCCATGGCTATTTAGCAAATGATTTATATGATGAAAGAGACCGTTTGGTTGATCAGCTTTCTACCATTGTAAATATACAAGTAACTTATACACCAAGCAGTGACCGTTCACCAAAAACGGCAGATGGTTTGGCAACAATTGAGTTAGTGGATGATAATGGTCAGCCTGTTGGTATTACGTTACTTCAGGGGAAGCCAGGTGATAATGAAGATCCCATTCATCCGCTTACATTGAATAAAGACACACATGCCGTTGAAATTGATGGACAGAAGCTACCAATGACAACAAATGGATCATTAAATGCACTCATTACTGCAAATGAAGTAGACTACCCTGAAATGCTGCAGAAACTAGATGACATGGCAGCTGCTTTTATATCTGCATTCAATGCCGTCCATGAAGCAGGATTTGGCATAGAAGGACAAACAGGAAATCCATTTTTTACTGGTACAAATGCTTCAGACATAGATGTGAGCCAAGCAATGAAAGACAACCCAGGTTTAGTTGCTGCTAGTGAAAATGGGAAAGCCGGCGATGGAAAAAATGCGTTAGCCCTATCCGGTGTTTTTGATCAATTGGATGTTGGACTTGGTGAAAAGGTATCGATCAAAGGATTTTATGAATCGGTTATAGGTGAGTTAGGTGTAAATGCCCGTGAGGCGAACCGGCAAACGAAAAATACAATGATTCTTCTATCTCAGGTTGATAATCAGCGGATGTCAGTTAGCGCTGTATCGTTGGACGAAGAAATGTCGAACATGATCAAGTTTCAGCATGCATTTAACGCTGCAGCTCGCAGTATGACAACCATTGATGAAATGCTGGACCGAATTATCAATAGTATGGGATTAGTAGGAAGGTAGGGTATATCATGCGTGTGACACAAAATATGTTAGCCAATAATATGCTTCGTAATATATCTAGTAGCTATTCCAAGTTAGGTAAATATATGGAGCAGTTAAATACAGGCAAGAAGGTGCATAAGCCATCAGATGATCCAGTGATTGTCATGAAAGGGATGAGCTATCGTTCAGAAGTATCCCGTATTGGCCAATATATGCGAAATACGGGTGAAGTGCATAATTGGATGGATAATAGTGATGCGGCATTGGATAAGGCAACTAAAACCTTACAAAAACTGCAGGAATTAGCGGTTCAAGCGAGCAATGATACATATGATGCGGAAGCACGGTCGAGTATTGCGGAAGAGGCTGCACAGTTGAAGGAGCATTTAATTAGTATTGCCAATACGAGTGTCAATGGAAAATATATCTTTAATGGCACGAATACAACTGAAAAGCCATATGATCCAGATGGTAATAAGCAAGATAGCTTTAATGCAGATACGGTGCTTATTGAAATCGCACCTGGTGTAACCTTAGAGGCCAATGTAAACGGTGACCGGGTCTTTGGTACCCCGGAAGGGACGGATGAAGGAAATGTATTTGAAGTGATAGATACATTCATCAACCGCTTAACCAATGAAGAAGGGGATATTAGTGCCAGTATTGAAGATTTGGAAGCCAGTCTAAATCAAGTAATTAATGCTAGAGCCGACTTAGGTGCGAGAATGAACAGACTTGATTTAATTGAGGATCGTTTGAGTGAACAGGAATTGGTCGCTACAAATATGATGTCGAAAAATGAAGACATTGATTATGAAAAGGTAATTACAGATTTAATCACGCAAGAAAGTATTCATCGTGCTGCATTGGCGGCAGGTTCAAAAATAATTCAACCATCACTACTGGATTTTCTACGTTAATTATTAACCCTGGCCCTAATGGAACCAGGGTTAACTTACGTAAAATGAGGTGTTCATAATGAATTTCCCGCAAATTCGTCTACAAACAGAACGCGCAATGATTGAAATAAGACAATTATCTGGTAAACAGGAGATTCAACAACCACCAGCCGTTTTAACGATGGAACAACCACGCGCAACGATGACAATGGAATCTGAACCGGCAACCTTAATGATTGACCAATCCAAGGCGTGGGAGGATATGAATTTATATGGCCCGTTAAAAAGCACTGCTAAGCAAGCCAGTGAAAGTAAGCAGGCAGTGTTGGACGGGATGGCAAGAAGAGCGGAACAGGGAAGTGCGTTAATGAAATTGGAGCAGGCAGGAAATCCGGTTGTTAGTCAAGCGATTCAAAATGGACATCGTTCCGAAAAACAAGTTGGGATTACCTTTATTCCGTCTGCATTTTCTGTGAAATTATCCAGCACTCCAGCTCAGCTTGACATCCGCGTCGAACCGAACCGACCAATTATCCAAGCAAAAACGAGCCCACCCAACATACAATATGAACGTGGAAAAGTAGATATTCGTATGAAGAATTATCAGCACCTTGATATATCATTTACAAATCTTTTAATTTAACACCATCGAAAGGGTGATAAACATGAATATTGAGACTAAATATTTAGGAACGGTAAAGGTAGAAAAGAAAGACATATTGCAATTTTCAAATGGAATACCGGGATTTCAACAGGAGAAGCAATTTGTTTTGCTTGGACTTCCCGGTAACCCACTGTTTCAAATTTTGCAATCGATCCAAACAGCTGATTTGGCATTTATTGTTGCTGACCCATATCATTTCTATCCGGAATATTCCTTTGAATTAGATGATAGCACTGTAGAAGCTTTACAAATCCAGTCACGAGAAGATGTGGTGGTGCTGTCTATTATTACATTGAAAGAGCCTTTTATGGATAGCACAATCAATTTAAAAGCCCCATTGATTATTAACCCAACCATCACATCTGGCAGGCAATACATATTGAATACCGATCACTATTCGATGAAAGCGTCTATTGCCCCAATGCGTAATACGATAGGGAAAGGGGAATGAAGATATGCTCGTACTTTCTAGAAAAAAGCAACAAGCAATCCAAATCGGTGATGATATAGAAATTACGGTAATTGCCATTGAAGGTGACCAGGTAAAGCTCGGTATTTCGGCACCAAAAACGACAGAGATACATCGGAAGGAAATTTATGTAGCCATTCAAGAACAAAATACAGAAGCGGCAAATCTTCAATTAGACATCATGAAAATCTTACAAACACAGGTAGATCAAGCTGAAGAAGATAAATAATGGAAAAAATTAAACAAAAGGTTCATTTGCTCCGATATAAGAAAAAAAGAGCAAGGGGCTGTAGGGCTTATGAGATTGGATCAGACCGCTGTGCATGCACAGACATCGATCACGAAAGATTCTATATCTACACTGGAGAATAGTACAAGAAATAGTGTACATCAGCAAGCAGCATTACTACAAGAACAAGGAAATAAAGTTCACAAAAGTGATGTAGAGACAGTTGTTAATAAAATCAATGAGTTTATTGAACCATTACGAACCAATTTGAAATTTCAATTTCATGAAAAGCTAAATGAATATTATGTCACTGTTGTTAATCCTTTAACGGATGAAGTGATCAAAGAAATACCTCCCAAGAAAATGCTCGATATGTACGCGGAAATGGCTGAGCTAATGGGAATTATGATTGATCAAAAGATTTAAGGAGCGTGTTTGTAGATGCGAATTGGTGGACTTGCATCAGGGATGGACATCGATGCTATTGTTGAGAAATTAATGTCTGCAGAAAGAATGCCATTGGATCGAATGCACCAGGATCGTACCCTGCTGGAATGGAAACGTGATGGATTTCGCGATATTAATAAAGCTTTATTTAAATTAGATGATTTAATGTTTGAAATGAAGCGAAGCAAAAATTATAATCCAAAAACAGCTGTATCTTCTCAAGAAAATGCTGTAACAGCGATTGCGGCAAGTGGCGTTCCAAAAGGTTCATATGATATAGAAGTGCAGCAATTAGCCAAAAACGCCATTAATTTCAGTGAACCATTAGGAATTGATCCGAAGCAGAAGCTGGGAGAAATCGATGGAATGCCATTAGGTGAATTTTCCTTTACAACCTTTGATGAAGATGGTAAGGAAAAAGTGCATACATTTGAAGTGACAGCAGAAGACACTTTAACAGATGTACTTAATCGAATTACAAGTGCAGATAATGATGTACGTGCGTTTTATGATACGCAATCTAAACGTGTCATACTGGAAACAACACGTACAGGTAAATATAACCCAGATGAAAATGGTAAGGAAATTGTGTTTGATGCGCAAGACAATGCATTTTTTTCGAACGTCCTGCAACTGGATGCAGCGAATGAAAAAGGCGGACAGAATGCCAAGTTTATTTACAATGGTGAATTGGAACTAGAATCCAAGGATAACGAATATCAATTAAATGGGATTACGTTTCAGTTTAAGAATGTAACAGAAGGAAATGCCACCATCACGATTGATCATGATGTGGACTCAACATTTGATTTAATTATGAACTTCGTGAATACGTATAATGAAGTTGTTGAAGTCATGAATAAATCACAGCAAGAGGAAAAATTTCGCGATTTCAAGCCATTGACAGATGCTCAAAAGAAAGAAATGAGCGAAGATGAAATTAAAAAATGGGAAGAAAAAGCAAAAAGCGGCTTATTACGCGGTGAATCTGCCATTTCCAATGGCCTATATGATATTCGTTCCAGCTGGTATTCAAAGGTGGATACAGGTGGAGCTTTTACAACTTTAACACAGGTTGGAATTCAAACCTCTAGTGCATACCGAGACGGCGGAAAGCTCGTTGTAAATGAAGAAAAACTGAAAGAAGCCTTACGTAATGATCCAGATAGTGTCCAAAAGTTATTCACCAATAATGCAAAGGACGGATCACGCGGGCTTATTAACCGATTAGAGGATTCCATTGATTCTACGATGAAAGCAATCGAAACGAAAGCTGGTAAGAGTACGAGTACATTGGAAAATTATACACTTGGGAAACAAATGAAGGATTTGAATGAACGAATTACAACTTTTGAAAAAAGACTTGTTCGATTAGAATCAAGATATTGGAGTCAGTTTACAGCAATGGAAAAGGCAATTTCAAATATGAACTCACAAGCAGATTATTTGATGTCACAATTCGGATAATACATGGTTAAAGACTTCAGTTACTGGCAGAGCGAGGAGTGAACAGATTGGCAGTTAATAAATTTGAAACCTACCAGAATAATGCGGTGAATACAGCATCAGGTGGAGAACTGACAATGATGCTTTATAATGGCTGTATGAAATTTATTAAACAAGCAATAAAAGATATGGAACAGAAGGATATTGAAAAAAAGAATGAACATATCCAAAAGGCACAACGAATTATACAGGAATTGATGATCACATTGGACCAAAAGGTTGAGCTTTCGAAACAAATGCTTCCGTTGTATGAATATATGTATCATCGATTAATGGAAGCGAATATAAATAACGATCCTTCGATGCTGGAAGAAGTACTTGCATATGTGGTTGAATTTCGTGACGTGTGGAAAGAAGTATTGCTCCAGTCTAGAACAAGCGGGTATACACAGGGTGCGCGTATCTAATGAATAGATTACAGCAGACGCTTGAAATCACCTTGCAACTGACAACTGTATTGGGTCAGGAAATCACACCGAAAAATCGTGAAGCCATTATTTTTGAAGTACATGAATTAATCGAAGCTCGAGCTGTTTCAATGGAGCAATTACAACCACCATTTTCGGAAGAAGAAACGAAAATAGGCAAAGAGCTTGTTACCATGAATTCAACCATCCAGGCGCAGCTGGAACAACTATTTTCTGAGTTAAAGGAAGAAATGCGTCAGGTAAAAAAACAAAAGAAATCAAATCGAAATTACACGAATCCTTATAAATCGGTGCAAGCATTAGATGGTATGTTTTTGGATAGCAAACAATAAGTGGATGTAAACAACAGTCTTCATAGAAAGGAAAAAGCATTTACTTTCTTTATGAAGGCTGTTTATTTAGGAAAAAATACCTAAGATGAACATGGAGAAAACAAGCGGTATGACTTGAAACAAGTGTCAGATAATAAATCATTTATCTTGTTGCTGTATCCGTTAATATGAAGGGGAATCACACGCCAATATGAGATGCAGAACACATTATAAGAAACGAATTGCCCAGATGTTTTTCGCCTTTTCGCTAGTTTAAACAAGATTTTTCTAGGGTAACATAGTATACTAAAGACATAACGCAAAGGGAGGACACTTTTATGGAATATAACATTCGCGGGGAGAATATTGAGGTAACGGATGCTATCCGGGAGTACACCGAAAAGAAGATTAATAAATTGGAACGGTATTTTGATACACCGCCAACTTCTGATGTACATGTCAATTTAAGTGTCTATAATGATGAACAGCAAATTGAGGTTACCATACCAATGACGAATTTGCTACTGCGTGGAGAGGTTCAGCACAATGACCTATATGCTGCCATTGACTTGGTAGTGGACAAGCTGGAGCGTCAAATCCGTAAATATAAAACGAAAGTAAATCGAAAATTTCGTCAGGATGGATCTCCAAAATACATTTTCGCAGAACTTGAAAAAGAAGCACAAAATCAAAAAATCCAAGAAGAAGAAAACGAAATTGAAATTGTACGTACGAAACGCTTTAATTTGAAGCCTATGGATTCTGAGGAAGCCATTTTACAAATGGATATGCTGGGGCATGCGTTCTTCGTATTTACAAATGCTATTTCTGGTGACACAAACGTTGTATATCGTCGTAAAGATGGAAGATACGGTTTGATTGAACCAAATAGTTAAACATCATAGAGGAAGCGATTTTTGGTTTACATCCAAAAATCGCTTTTTTTGTTTGATTAAAATCGTTTCGACATCATCCAACAGATCACTACGTCGAATAAAGTCGAACGAAACACCATATTTCATATTTGAATGCCGGTTGAATCATTAAAACAATGTAAAACGGTCATTTCAACCGATTTTATGTATAAATTTACTGGAATTATGTCGAAATGCATACCAAAATGCATAATTGGTAAATAGGCATAAAGAACTGATTATGGTATAAAAGGATTAGTAGCAGAACGGGAGGAATGTGTAATGAGTGAGCGGTCTTTTATTGGTCTTAAAGAACTGACAATGAAAATTCGTCAGCAGGAGGATACAATTGCACAGCTGGTTGATATTTTAGCATCAACAAATCAACGTGTATCTGAACTATCTAAACGGTTTACGGAAATTCAGCATTATGCTATTTCACCCCGTCGGATTTCCCCGGAACAAGATTCCTCTCGATCCACGTATTTAAGAAATAACCCCAATGATTAAGAGCAGCTCATCCCCGGGCTGCTCTTGCCTTTATTTCCACACCATTAGACGGCTTATTCAAGTTGTCAAGCACCTGCCACTAGTGTTATTATAAATGTTGGAATGCTATCTAGGGCTTCCATTTTTTAATAGAGGAACTTGTCTCTATGTTCAGCATTAAACATAGTCAACGATGTGCATAACAAGTGCATGAATGATGATTTTTGGCATAAAGCTGTTATAAAATTTTTTAGCTAGTTGAAGGAGCGTTAAAGATGGCAGGGATTTTAAAAAAGATATTTGGCGATGGTAATCAAAGACAACTCAATCGACTACAGAAAATTGTAGACGAAATTGAAGCTTTAGAACCCGAGATGGAAAAGCTTTCGGATGAACATATACAGAAAAAAACGACAGAATTTAAAGAACGGTATGCGAATGGGGAAAGCTTGGATGATTTACTCGTTGAAGCTTATGCGGTTGTACGTGAAGCCTCTAAACGTGTGTTAAACATGCGACCATTTCCCGTTCAGCTGGTAGGCGCTGTTGCGCTTCATGAAGGAAATATTGCTGAAATGAAAACAGGGGAAGGTAAAACATTAGCTTCCACCATGCCAGCTTATTTAAATGCCATTTCTGGTGATGGTGTTCATATTATTACCGTGAATGAATACTTGGCAGATCGTGACGCCAGTGAAATGGGTCAGTTATATGAGTTTTTAGGTTTAACTGTTGGACTAAATGGAAATGGATTGTCCAAAGAAGAAAAACGAGAAGCTTATCAGGCTGATATTACGTACGGTACTAACAATGAATTTGGTTTTGATTATTTACGGGACAATATGGTGCTTTACAAAGAACAAATGGTACAACGACCATTGAATTTTGCTATCATTGATGAGGTTGACTCTATTTTAATTGACGAAGCAAGGACACCATTAATTATTTCCGGATCTGCCCAAAAGTCAGCAGCACTTTATCAGCAAGCAAATGGTTTCGTGATCACATTAAATCGTGAAACAGATTATACGTACGATGAAAAGACAAAAGGTGTGCAGCTCACTGAAGAAGGAATTAATAAGGCAGAGAAATATTTCTCCATTGAAAACTTATATGATTTGAGTAATGTATCTTTAACCCATCATATTAACCAAGCCCTAAAAGCGCATGTGTCTATGCATCGCGATACAGATTATGTGATTGAAGAAGGCGAAGTAGTTATTGTTGACCAGTTTACAGGCCGTTTAATGAAGGGACGTCGTTATAGCGATGGGCTTCATCAGGCAATTGAAGCAAAAGAAGGCATGCAAATTCAAAATGAAAGCATGACACTTGCTTCCATTACCTTCCAGAACTTTTTCCGGATGTACAATAAACTAGCTGGTATGACAGGTACGGCAAAAACGGAAGAAGAAGAATTTCGTAACATTTACAATATGGATGTTATTGCAATACCGACGAATCGTCCGATTACGAGAGATGATAGGGCGGATATGATTTATAAATCCATGGACGGTAAATTCCGTGCGGTCGTGGAAACCATTAAAGAGAGACATCAATCTGGACAACCAGTGCTAGTCGGGACGGTTGCCGTTGAAACATCAGAATTAATTTCTAATTTGCTTAAAAAAGCTGGCTTACGCCATAATGTGTTAAACGCAAAAAACCATTATCGTGAAGCAGAAATTATTGAAAATGCGGGTCAGCCAGGTGCGATTACGATTGCTACAAACATGGCTGGTCGTGGTACAGACATTAAACTTGGTGAAGGTGTAAAAGAACTTGGTGGTCTTGCTGTAATTGGTACAGAGCGACATGAATCACGACGGATAGATAACCAGCTTCGTGGTCGTTCCGGACGTCAAGGAGACCCAGGACTTTCTCAGTTTTACTTGTCGATGGAAGACGAACTCATGCGTCGCTTTGGTTCAGATAATTTGAAAACGATGATGGAACGTCTTGGCATGGATGATACCCAACCAATTGAAAGTAAAATGGTTTCTCGTGCAGTTGAATCTGCCCAGAAGCGTGTGGAAGGAAATAACTTCGACGCCCGTAAAACGGTACTATCTTATGATGATGTACTACGGGAACAACGTGAAATTATTTATAAGCAGCGTTTCGAAGTCATTGACTCTGATGGGGATGATTTGCGCGAAATTATTATCCATATGATCACTTCAGCCCTGGAGCGGGTCGTTCATATGCATACACAGGATGATGATGAGGATAATTGGGATTTGCAGTCCATTGTCGATTATGCCCATGGTAACCTTGTCGAGACGGAAGATGTATCGATTGAATCACTACGGGGCAAAGAAGATGAAGAAATTGTTGCCTTTATCATGGATAAAGTAAATATGCGCTATGATGAGAAGGAAGAAGAACTGTCTGCGGAGCAGATGCGTGAATTTGAAAAAGTAATCTTGCTACGCACCGTGGATACAAAATGGATGGATCACATTGACCAGATGGATCAACTGCGTCAGGGAATTCATTTACGGGCCTATGGTCAAAACGATCCACTAAGTGAGTACCAAACAGAAGGCTTTGCAATGTTTGAAACGATGATTGCAAGTATAGAGGATGAAGTTGCTAAGTATATCATGAAAGCACAAATCCGTGAAAATCTGCAACGTCAAGAGGTAGTTAAAAATACACAAGCAGTTTCCGGCGGTGAAGAAAAAGAGAAAAAGAAACGGAAGCCATATGTAAGAAAGCATAATATCGGAAGAAATGACCCGTGTCCATGCGGTAGCGGTAAAAAGTTTAAAAACTGTCATGGCCAATAAGTTAGAAAAACACTCCCAAAGCGGGAGTGTTTTCATTGCTGTTCATAACATATAGTGAAAAAACATAAGAGGTGAATCATATGGAATTAGTTGAAATTAAAAGTGAACTCGATCAGATGAAGAAAAGAATTGAACAATTTAGGGGGTCTCTTTGACTTAGATCATAAATTAGCGCGCATCGCGGAGCTAGAGGAGCAAATGACGGCACCCGACTTTTGGGATGATCAACAGGCAGCCCAAACTGTAATTGATGAAGTAAATGGTTTAAAACATCAAGTTGGCGCTTTTCAGGAAATAGTTGAGAGCTATGATGATATCGAAGTATCTTATGAATTGGTGAAGGAAGAAAATGATCAGGAATTATTTGATGAACTTAACCAGGATATTGTAGGTTTACGCGAATCGATGAATGACTTTGAACTGCAAATGCTGCTTAGTGAGCCATATGATGCTAATAATGCTATTTTAGAGCTCCATCCAGGTGCTGGTGGTACAGAATCACAGGATTGGGCAAGTATTCTTCTCCGGATGTATCAACGTTGGAGTGAGGATAAAAACTTTAAGGTAGAAACCATGGATTATTTACCAGGTGATGAAGCTGGTGTGAAAAGTGTAACTTTACTTATTAAAGGACATAATGCATACGGTTATTTGAAGGCAGAGAAAGGTGTCCATCGCCTGGTACGTATTTCCCCATTTGATTCATCAGGACGCAGACATACTTCCTTTGTTTCTTGTGATGTAACGCCAGAAATGTCTGGAGACGTGGATATCGAAATCAAAAGTGAAGAAATAAAAATTGATACGTATCGTGCAAGTGGTGCTGGTGGACAGCATGTAAACACAACCGACTCCGCTGTACGAATTACCCATTTACCTACCAATACGGTAGTTACCTGTCAAAACGAAAGATCACAAATTAAGAACAGGGAATCTGCAATGAAAATGCTCAAGTCAAAGCTTTACCAGCTTGAAATTGAAAAACAACAGCAAGAATTAGCGGAAATTCGGGGAGAACAAAAGGAAATTGGCTGGGGAAGCCAAATACGTTCCTATGTGTTTCATCCTTATTCGATGGTAAAGGATCATCGAACCAATGTAGAAATCGGTAATGCCCAAGGCGTAGTGGATGGGGATTTAGATCCATTTATTGATGCATATCTACGTTCCAATATTCATTAATTTGTTATCAAGTAGACAAAAACACCTATAAACCCTATTACTACAGTGTTTATAGGGAAAATGAATTCATGAATTTGCCACAATTAGCTAAACCTTGATATGGCAGCTATTGGCAACAAAGTTCACCAAAATCTGGCATATCGATGTGTTTTATTTTCTAGTTGTTCGGGTATAATAGACATTGACAGCATTTTATTAATTTTGTTAGGGGGATTTAAAGTATGAAGAAATGGCTTCTAGCAATTGTATTCGGTTCTGTGCTCGTGCTTGGCGCGTGCGGAGGCGGCGACGATAGCGCTGACAAAGGAACAGATGACAATGCAGACAGTGGAACAGTGGATTCTTCAGGTGCTGAAGATATCTACAAAAGCAATTGTTCTTCTTGTCACGGACAAGATCTAGGTGGAGGCGCTGGTCCAGACCTAACTAAGGTTGGTTCAGACCATTCTGCTGACGAGATTGTAGATATTATCCACAACGGAACTGGTAGCATGCCAGCTCAAAAGCAAGTAAGTGACGAAGATGCTAAAACTTTGGCAGATTGGTTATCTGAAAAGAAATAAGCACGTTATAACGTGAACGAGGGTTTCATCGATTTTTCGATGACCCTCGTTTTGATTTTGATAAGAAAAATGCTGAACATCGATTGGAATTCCTCGAATGATTCACGTATTTATTGCCCCAATAAAATGATGTTTTCTCCAGACTTTTTACCGCCAATTCTTTCGACCGTTATTCCATTTTGCACCATTTATACCATATTAATAAAATGTAACAGATTGCGTTTATTTTCTATTGTCTGAAATACAATTGTAATAATTTTATGTCTAAAAATGATGTCGTTTAATGTTATAATGGGTTGTAATCGAGTGAAAAACGCGATTGCTTTTTACACAATAAGAAACAGACATCAAGAGGCAAGAACAATAATGTATAAAGGTGATAATAAATTATGATTGTGATGAAGGATATATTCAAAACGTACAACAACGGCGTAACGGCGCTGAATGGCGTAAATGTTGAGATAAAACAGGGTGAATTCGTTTACATAGTTGGACCGAGTGGTGCAGGAAAGTCGACTTTTATCCGGCTTATGTATCGGGAAGCGAAGCCAACAAGTGGTTCTATCATTATTAATGATATTGACCTTGGCGAGTTAAAGGAAAGGAAAGTACCAGAGCTGCGCAGACAGATTGGTGTTATATTTCAAGACTTTAAATTGCTTCCAAAACTATCAACCTATGAAAATGTTGCATTTGCACTTGAAGTAACTGAGGAACATCCACGCAATATCCGCAAACGTGTATTAGAAGTACTCGATTTAGTCGGGTTAAAGAATAAAGCAAGATCCTTTCCAAACGAATTATCCGGTGGGGAACAGCAACGTGTTTCCATCGCGAGAGCTATTGTTAACCATCCGAAAATTGTCATTGCTGATGAACCAACAGGTAACCTTGATCCGGAAACATCGTGGGGAATTATGCGTGTATTTGAAGAAATTAATTCTAGAGGAACGACCATCATTATGGCTACACACAGTAAAGAAATAGTTAATACCATTAAAAAACGTGTTATTGCAATTGAGGACGGATTAATTGTAAGAGACGAGCGCCGGGGTGATTACGGTTATGAAGCTTAGAACAATTAATCGTCATTTAAGAGAAGGTGTTAAAAATGTTTTCCGTAATGGCTGGATGTCCGTCGCATCCATTGGTGCCGTTACAGTAACCCTTATTTTAGTAGGTGCTTTTTTAACGCTTATTTTTAACTTGAACCAAATGGCAGAAAATGTAGAACAAGATGTTGAAATTAATACACTGATTGATTTGACCGTGAATAAAGAAGACATTTTAGAACTTGGTGATCAAATAAAAGCAATCGATGGTGTTGATTCCGTTCTGTTCTCTTCCAAGGATGATGAATTACAGAAGCTTATTACAAGCATGGGAGAACAAGGGAAATCTTGGGGATTATTTGAACAGGACAATCCATTGAATCATGTATATATTGTTCGGGCAAAGGATCCGAATCAAACGATGGCTATAGCGGAAAAGATTGAAGCAATGGATCATGTAGAGGAAGTAAACTACGGAAAAGATGTTGTCGAGCGGTTATTTGAGTTTAATAAGTATGCTAGAATCATAGGCTTGGTGCTTATTGGAGGATTAGTATTTACTGCAATTTTCCTCATTTCAAACACCATTAAGCTAACGATTATGGCAAGAAGCCGCGAAATTGGAATTATGAAGCTGGTTGGTGCAACAAATGGATTCATCAGATGGCCATTCTTTATTGAGGGAATGCTACTCGGTATTTTAGGGTCCATTTTACCAGTTACGGCAATCATGGCTGGTTATTATTATTTGATTACAAACGTTAGTCAGCATATTACGCTTCCGTTTGTGAAGCTGCTTCCATTTAATCCTTTTGCTTGGCAACTATCGCTTGCTATTGTAGGTGTCGGCGCATTGATTGGCATTTGGGGAAGTGTCATGAGTGTACGTAAATTCCTGAAGGTATAACGAACTGTAAGTGTCAATAGGGCGAAATATTTTTTGGGAAGGCAGGGAATAACGGAATGGAGAAAAAGTCTTTTGTAATTACACTTATTGGATTACTGGTCCTGACAATGGGGAGCCTATTTTCCAATGGAAGTCCAGTATTTGCTAAAACAATAGGTGATGTCGAGGATGAATTGAAAGATTTAGAGAAAGAACAAGATAATGTGCACGAAAAAAAGAGTGAAGTAGATACAGATAAGCAAGATACAGATAAAAAAATAGATAAAAACCTGAGTAAACAAGAAAATATCAAGCAAGAAATCACTTCTCTCGAGGAGAAATTGAATAAGACACAACAGTCTATTCAGTTTAAAGAAGGAGAAATAGACCAAACAAAGGATGAAATTAACGAATTAACGGCAACCATTAAGCAATTAAAGGAAGACATCATTGAGTTGCAGGACCGTATAGAAAAAAGAGATGCTTTATTAAAGGACAGGCTTCGCGCCATTCAAAAGAATGGCGGAAGCATGAAATACATAGAAGTTATCCTTGGGTCTAAAAGCTTCGGTGAATTTATTAGTCGCTCTTCGGCTGTAAATACAATTATGGATCAAGATAAAAACATTATGGAAATTCATGCGCAGGAAAAAGTAGATTTACAGGTTAAACAAGTTGATGTAGAAGCGAAGAAGATGGATGTGGAAAAGAAAAAGGTTGCCCTTGAAGACCAAAAAGGGGAGCTGGTTGCTTTGAAAAGCCAGTTGGACAAGCAAATGAGCAAAAAAGAAAGTTTGATTGTTCAATTGGAAGAAGAACATGACGAATTAGAGGATTACAAGTTAACATTGACTGAAGAACAAAAGATTTTAGATGAGCAAGCAGTTGCCATTCAAAAAGCAAAAGAATTAGCGCAGGCTGAAAAAGGAAAGCTGGAGCAATTAGCGAGAGAGAAAGCTGCCCGTGAAAAAGCTGCGAGAGAAAAGGAAGCGCGTGAAAGAGCAGAGCGTGAAAAAGAAAGACGCGACAATCAGAACAAAATAGCAGATGATGAAAATGGTGGAAACGATGAAGGAAATAATGATTCCGATGATGGATCAAATGATGATTCCGGTCCAATCTATGTCGAGAGTGATTTTATTTGGCCGGTTCAAGGTCGAGTGAGCAGTGGATTCGGCCCACGTATCCACCCGATTTCAGGTATTGTAGGTAAATTGCATACTGGTATTGATATTGCTGCTCCTTCAGGGAAATCAGTTAAGTCTGCTGCGATCGGTGTAGTTAGTTCAGCATCACATGGTTATAACGGCGGTTATGGTAACTTTATCATCGTAACACATGTTATTGGTGGTAAAACGTATTCCACATTATATGCACACCTTAGCCAGATTTACGTTTCAACTGGACAGGTTGTTCAGCAAGGAGCTTCAATAGGTGCGGTAGGAAGTACTGGAGATTCAACAGGACCACACCTGCACTTTGAAGTTCACCCTGGTGGATATAAAAACCCTGTTAATCCATTGGGGTATCTACCATAAACAAGCATAAACAAACCTAAAATTGCATAACGTAATAAAAAGCTAGAAATATAACGAGGCATTGCACTAAGGTGCGATGCCTGTTTTACTAAATAAACAGTATTTGGAGCTTTGTTATAGGTAGACAAATAGTCATATGGGCTGGAACATGTTATCATTTTACATATTGAAGTAGTTTCAATGACAAAGATAGAAGGTGAAGGAATGAAGTTAAACGGCAAGAAAACATTACTTATATTACTTGCTGCCTTGCTGTTAGGTTTTTTTGGAGCATATTGGGGAGTTCAAGTAGGGAATAAAAACGCGGCCGATGAGGGAACCAATCAGCAAGCAGCACAGCAGTCAAACAATGATAAACAAAATGATGCAGACAAACAACCTGATAACATGACTAAAATTGAACAGGCATATGCATTAATCAAGGAAAACTTCGTGGGAAATGCAGAAGACAAGCAGTTGGTTGAAGGGGCTATCCAAGGCATGCTGACATCATTGGAAGATCCATACAGCACGTATATGGATGTAGAAGCCATGAAGGAATTCAACGAACAGATTGAGTCCTCATTTGAAGGTATTGGAGCAGAGGTTAGCATGGTGAATGGAAAGGTAACCATCGTCACTCCAATTAAGGACTCACCAGCGGAAAAAGCGGGGCTTCGACCAAATGACCAGGTGTTAACCGTCGATGGAAAGAGCTTGGAAGGTATGGATTTAAATGAAGCTGTTAATTTAATTCGAGGTGAAAAAGGTTCAGAAGTTGTTTTGTCGATTCAACGTTCAGGAGCATCCAAACCTTTTGATGTGACGCTTGTACGCGATACGATACCAATTGAGACTGTCTATAGTGAAATGAATACAGATAACGGCAAGAAAACCGGTGTGATTGAAATTACGAACTTCTCTGAGCATACAGCTGAGGAATTCGCTGAACAATTAGAAAAACTGGAAAAGGACGGCATGGAAGGTTTGGTACTTGATGTTCGTGGAAATCCAGGTGGTCTATTAAATTCTGTAGAGGATATTTTGGAACATTTTATTCCAAAAGATGTGCCATATATCCAAATTGAAGATAAAAATGGACAAAAAGAAAAATATTATACAGATTTAAAAGAGAAGAAATCTTATCCAATTACCGTGTTAGTGAATGAAGGCAGTGCATCTGCATCAGAAATTTTAGCAGTGGCAATGAAGGAAATTGGTTATGATATTGTTGGAACGAAAAGTTTTGGAAAAGGTACCGTTCAGCAGCCAGTCCCAATGGGAGACGGAAGCACCATTAAGCTTACATTCTTTAAGTGGTTATCACCGAAAGGGAATTGGATCAATGAAAAAGGTGTGGAGCCAACGGTAAAGGTTGACCAGCCTGATTATTATTATGCAAATCCAATTCAAATCGAAAAACCATTAACATTTGACCATACCGGTGAAACGATAGAAAATGTCCAGCAGATGCTGACAGGACTTGGTTATAAGCCAGGAAGAACGGATGGTTATTTTGATAAGCAAACTGAAAATGCAGTAAAAGCTTTTCAAAAGGAAAATGAATTGAAACAAACTGGAGAAGTGGATGAAAAAACAGCTGGTCTCATGGAAACAAGGATTATCGAAAGAATCCGCAGTGGTGAAGATGACGAACAGCTTGTAAAAGCAGTAGAAGCATTATACAATTAATGAAGAAATCAGCCATGGAATCGATTAGATTTCCAATGGCTGATTTTTTTATCCTGATCCCTACTATATCCGTTTTCATGATAAATATGTAGCGTCACATGTTTATGGGAAAATGATATACGCAGACCAAAAATTTGAATTTGACTTCGGGTAGGCAGCCGTATAAACAACTTGCAACAACCTTGGAAATCTGCGCGTAACGCAATAAAGCGATGGATATTCTATAAAACGATATAAAATGTGGAACTTTGGAATTCTTCCACACATACGTGACTCAATCAAATATTGGGTGATTCGAGAATTTTTTTCGGATTTCAAGTATACTAGATACAATACAAAAAGTTACACCATTATAACATCAATCATTATAGATGATAATCAACTTGATGGGGTGGTCTTATGGCAGAAGCATGGTTGATAGAACTTGCAAAGGGAATTGGTAGATTATTTTTAAATCCGTTATTCTATTGGTCTTTCTTGCTTGTTATCTTAGCAGGAACAGTCCGGATCAAGCGAGAAAGACGTCACTTTGGATCTCGTGTGTATGATATTTTTGCCGAGTGGAAGGGAAATTGGCAGTTGTCCTTGTTACTTGGATTATTTATTTCTGTTTTATTTATTGGAATTGGATTTGTATTTACATATGAAACAATACTCATGTTAGGTATTATCACGATTTTACTTAGCATAACTAGACGTTTCACGTTACTATCTCCAAGCTATACAATTGGAATCACGTATTTATTACTGTTGTTGCTTCCTTTCGTGATGGAACAGCAAACGTTTTTCTCCAAAACATTTTTTTCGAATACAAATTTTATAGCACTAACCATTCTATTAGGATTATTGTTACTCATCGAGGCACAGTTTATAAGCCGAACGAAGAATCAGAACACCTTCCCGGAATTGGCGAAAGGAAAACGTGGAGGATGGATTGGGATTCATCGAATGAAGCGAATGGCAATTATCCCATTTTTCGTACTTATACCGTCTGGTTTGATCACGCCTTTTGCTGATTTTTGGCCGTTTTTTACAATTGGAGGCAATGAGTTTAGCCTTTTACTTGTACCATTTCTTATCGGTTTTGAATATAAAGCACGAACAACTTTACCACAGCAATCAGCAGCTGTAATTTCGCGTCATGTTTTATTATTGGGATTACTCGTTATTGCTTTAGCAATTGGCAGCATCTTTATTTCCTGGTTGTCATTGTTAGCTGTTATCATCGCAATTGTTGGTAGAGAGTTAATCAATTATCGGTATCGAATACAGGAAAAGGAAGATCAATCTTATTTTTCTCCTACAGCAAATGGTTTAAGGGTATTAGGGGTGGTTCCAGGTACTCCGGCAGACCGTCTGCAAATACTTGCAGGTGAAGTGATCACGAAGGTGAATGGCAATCGAATTCACCATGCAGCTGACTTTTATCAGGCTTTACAAACTACCGGATCCTTTTTTAAATTGGAAATACTAGATAAAGATAATGAAGTTCGTTTCGTACAAAGTGCATTATATGAAGGCGATCATCATGAACTGGGTATGATTTTTATTTCCGAACCGTATCGAATGAAATCTTCAGATTAAGGTTGATGGACGGCAGGTACATTGTTAAAATAATTAGCTGGATAGACGAACAATAATAGAAACAATCGACGCAGGGCAATCTATTAGTGTGAAGCTGTGCTGTATATGGAAGAAAAGAGGGACTACGAAAAAATTTAAAAAGTAAGTTGGGATTATATTGGAATCCAACTTGCTTTTTTAATCTATGATTCTGAGGTACATCCATTTCTTGAGCAAGAAGCGTGATTTGAACTACAAGAAGATTGAAATATATTTCAGGAGCATGACTAAATCATGTGCGTTATGTTTGATCCTATAATATTCGTATGACAACAAAATAGGACATTTTAAAAATGCCTGCAAGTACTGATATATCCCTTGTTTTTGTAATCAAATGTTGATAATTAGATATTTTTTTACTTTTGAAACCTGACAAAATTGTGAACGGTTTCTTTTTTTATGACTTCTTTTCCATGGTGTTTTATTTCGTACGATATGTCGCCATTATTTTACACTGTACACAGCGTAAATAAGGAGAATAGACCTGAGTCTTTTGTCGTGATTTTGCTCACTGGTGATAGTGAAAACCTTTTCTATAATTGAAAAGAACATGGGAGCAGCTGTCTGCAAGCATCGTAAACACTATCCCGTGTATTAAATGATAAAGCACGCCTGATGGGATGAGGAGGCCTGAAAATGATTCAAACAGTAGCATGGATTACAAGTTTATTCTTTATGTTAATGGTTGCCGCGGTATTTGGTGTTGTAGCTTTGAAATCAAAAGAGAGAAAAGATTATGAGCCAATTAAGAAAAAATGGTATAAGGCTCGTACATTTTATGGTATTTCATTAGTTGTACTAATGCTTGTATTGACTATTTATACGTTACGTGAACTTCCCTATAATCAGCCTGTGTATGGACAAGGGAAGGATCCAACCATTGTGGATGTGGAGGCATTGCAATTTGGATGGAATATAAGTCAAACAAGTTTCAAGGTTGGTGAACCAATTGAATTTGACGTAACGAGTGCGGATGTGAACCATGGTTTTGGAATCTATGATGAAGATATGAATCTAATTGCTCAAACGCAAGCAATGCCAGAATATGTAAACAAAGTGTATATCACTTTTGATGAACCTGGCACCTATGAAGTTCTATGTTTGGAATATTGTGGTTTAGCACATCATTTAATGATTGCAACCCTAGAAGTTACGGAATAATTTGGAGGTGGAGACATGGAGATGATACGAAAGAAAAGATCTGATAATTCCCTTATTGCTACGTATCTTGCAATTGGCGCGACTGTTGTTGGTGTCATGATGATTTTCGGAATTCTGATGTTACTTGCTCAAGGGGGCGTCCTGGAACTTCAGCCAGCTGCGTTTTATCAGTTTTTAACCATTCATGGTACTGGAATGATTGGGGCTGCTGCATTGGCAGGGGCAGCAGTCATGTGGTATTTTTTACGAAATTATGTTGATTTAAGCAAAAAGATTTTTGGTCTAAATTTATTGTTTTCCCTTATTGGAATCGTAATGGTTATTATTGGTGTGTTTTCTTTTGAATATGCAAGCTCATGGACCTTTTTATACCCATTACCAGCCCTTTCAGCAAATGCTTGGGGAACAATTGGTGCGCTACTTTATTTAGTTGGAATGCTCGTTCTTGGTGTAGGGTTTCTGCTCATGTATATCGACGTTGGCAGGGCCATTATTAAAAAATACGGCAGTCTGGGTAAAGGGCTTGGCTGGGACGTGATATCTGGGAAGAAGGCTGAAGCAGATGCCCCACCAGCGACAGTTGTGGCAAGTACGATGGTAACGATTGTTAACGTTACGGCGTTAACTGCCGGTGCCACAGTGTTAATTATGAATATAATTAACGTCATTAATCCGAGTTTCACATTTGATCCATTACTTGCAAAGAACCTCACCTATGCATTTGGCCATATTTTCGCTAACTCCATTATTTATATGGGTGTGATTGCAGTTTATGAGATCTTGCCACGATATACGAATCGTCCGTGGAAAGCGAATCGTATCTTTTTAATTGCTTGGACCATGTCAACATCATTCACGCTCGTTATTTATACACACCATATGTTGATGGATAGTGTTATGCCAAAATGGATGCTCATTATGGGGCAGATTTTATCCTATGCGAATGGATTGCCTGTATTGGTCATTACTGCATATGGCGCCTTGATGATTGTGTATAAATCAGGGATCAAGTGGGATATGGCTTCCGGGTTAATCTTTATCTCTATGTTTGGCTGGACAGTAGGTGTCGTCCCAGCGATAGTGGATGCAACAATTGTTGTGAACCATGTCATGCATAATACCAAGTGGGTTCCAGGCCATTTCCACATGTATATGGGGCTTGGAGCAGTAGTGATGATATTTGGATTTATGTATTTCTTATCGAAGGAGGATAGCAGTTTAAAGACAAATCTATTCGATCGCATTGCTTTAATTTGCTATACCCTATCCATTATCGGTGTAAGTGGAGGTTTCCTTGTTTCAGGGGCATTGAGTACACCAAGAAGATGGGCAACACATTTTCCTGATTGGATGGGACCCGCTGTGTTTGGAGCAGTTTCAGGTGTGCTAGCGGCTATTTCGGTTACGATTTTCGTTATTCACTTTATCCGCTACATGATGGTACGGAATAAAGGGAATGAAGGAAAGGTTTTCCATGAAAGAAAACTGGCATAATACAGCTGCCACTATACTCGTCATTATTTTTGGTGTACTGTTTCTTTATGCTACAACAGATGGTTTTCGCGCATTTACAGAAGAAAGTGCCAGGGTTCTTCGTTTATATGAAGAAAAGCCACAGTTTCCCTTATTGGAATTGGAAGACAGTAAAGGTAGGACCTACTCCTTTTCTGAATTTGAAGGGAAATATGTGATGTTAACGTTTATATATACGGCATGTACAGATGTTTGTCCTAAGCTTGAATTAAATTTAGCGCAGGTCTATGACCAAATACCATCGAAATATATGGGGAAGGATGTTGTTTTCCTCAGTATCAGCTTTGATCCAGAACGGGACGATGTGAAGACATTAGAAAAATATCAACAGTCATTTGATAGTGATGGCGAAACATGGCGAATGGCCAGGATTCAGGATGAGCAGGAATTAGAGCAGTTACTCGATCAATTTGGTGTGATTGTTATTCCTGATGGAACGGGTAATTTTTCACATAACTCGGCTTTCTATCTTGTAGACCCAAAAGGGAAGCTTGTTGAAGTGCTTGATTATAAAGAGCCAAATGCTGCAGCAGCGCTACTTACCGCCAGACTCGCCGAAAGATAGGAGAATGGTTATCATGCGACCAGGAATATTAGGTATCCTATTATACGGCATACTTCTACTTCCACCAATAATAGGATTATTAGAGGGACAAATGATCTTGCATATGCTCGTCCAACTGCCGTTACTTATCTTCTCAGGCTGGTTATGTGGAGCAGCAATTCTGCGTAGGATGCCAAACTATCGAGCGAAGTGGAATGGAAATGGGATTCCAGGTATTCTAGTCATTGTATTTATAACTACTTATTGGATGCTCCCAAGGGCGATGGATGAATCACTTGTCTTTTGGCAGGTAGAACTATTTAAATTTATTGGGCTTCCGTTTGCTGGTCTTTGTCTGCGTGATAGCTGGCCAAAAATAAAGCTTGTTGGTAAAAGCTTTTTATTTTTAAATTACCTATCTATGTTTGCGCTAATGGCCTGGTTATATATCGATGCACCGGTCCAAATATGTAATAATTATGCTGCCCAGGAACAACAGCTGCTCGGCTGGGGATTTTTGTTCATTACAGCTACTATGATTATCTACTTGGTGCAAATGGTATTCACGGATCAATCAGAATCGACATAAAAATGAACAGAACCTCTTATATGCCAAAAACATATAGGGGTTTTTTTTTATTTACAGATTAACTGGCTGTAAGACCCCCGCTACAAGCGTTTTTGTTGATCACAAGAATGGTAAACGGGGGATCAACAGCCAGTAAAGGCCTGATTGGTTCAACTAACAATCAGTGGGGAAAGAGCGAAAACCCCCACTGATTGAAGTTTCACTTTACATGGACAAAAAATCATTTTTCTCAGTTCATGTTTAGTTATCATCGACAAATAGAAGATACTTTTTTCATTTCTGTTATGTGATGTGCATAATTTGAAGGAAATGTTACAGCGCGAATATCATAAACCCTTACGTACCAAGTGTTTGAAGGGATAATTAAATATGTAAAATTCATTATACCTATATGTGAAGTAATTCACAATGATTAATCATATTTTAATTGTGACAAAACTGTTTATAATATTGATTTATTAATATATACAACGTATTTAAACCAGCAAAATTCAAATGAATTTATGTCAAACTTTGTTCATTAATGAACAGTTTTTAGTGACCTGGGTCACATGTGGTGATTTTACAGCAAGCTATACTTGATTTAAAGATAAGGAGAAGCCATTCAATCCAGCAGATAACAGTAACGGGGAGTATTGATTGAGTGGTTTAAGCAACCAGGCTTATCTTAAAATAATTATGGAGTGTGAGTAAGATGAGAAAAATGACTTTTAGACTCATTATTGTTTTAAGTACGTTTATCCTATTGTTATCTGCATGTGGCGTAAAAACGGATGATGGTGCGAAGCAGGCATCAGCGGATTCTGAAAAAACAACAGAGACAGCCAATGCCGGTAGTAAAGCACCCGAAGTAATTAAACCCCACGAAGGATTAAATCAAGAACCGGTACCGATTGAAATCGAAAGAGATGGAACAGATGTTTATGTTAAAATGACAACCCAAATTACTGACATTGAAATTGAACCAGGTTATATGTACAAAGCTTGGACATTTAATGGGGAAGCGCCTGGACCATTAATTGTTATTGAAGAAGGCGACACCTTACATGTTGAATTGGATAATATGGACCCAGCCATTCCGCATAGCATCGACTTGCATGCTGTTCATACCAATCCAGCAACAGGCTTTGCAGATGTAGAACCAAATGAACATGGCGCATTTTCATTCCCTGCAAGCAGTCCTGGTGTATTCATGTATCACTGTGCGACAGACCCTGTATTATCTCATATTGCAAATGGCATGCACGGTGTAATTATTGTAAAACCAAAGGACGGCTTCCCAACAGACGATGAAGTGGATCAAGAATATGTTGTTATTCAAAATGAATGGTATAAATACAATGATTTAGATGATATGACAAATGGAGTACCTTCTCAGGTTGTGTTTTCTACTAAAGCATTGCATGAAGGTCAGCCAAACACGAACGGTACAACAACTGCTGTAAAGGATGAGCCCCTAAAAGCCAAAGTTGGTGATAAGGTTCGTATCTATATTAATAATGTCGGACCAAATGAAGTGAGCTCTTTCCATGTCATTGGCACCATTATGGAGGATGTCTATTTAGACGGTAATCCTGCCAACCATTATAAAGGAATGCAAACCGTTATGCTGCCAGCAAGTGGTGGAGCGGTTGTAGAATTTACCTTGAAGGAAGCGGGCACATATCCATTTGTTACACACCAGTTTAACCATGCTACCAAAGGAGCAACTGGTATCATTGAAGTAACAGAGTAACAGATAAGAACAGGAAAGTATAAGCATTTGTCACAATACGGCACCCCGATTGTTAGCTATATATTAACAATTAGGGTGCTTTTTTATTTTGAACCTATATTCGTGAACAGGATAAGTTGATCACGTTAAGCAAAACAATCGAATATTTGTTCGTTTTTTGTTAAAATAGTTTTATGTCTATGTTACAATAAATGAAGAAAAAGATCGGAGGCTAGACCAGTGGGAAATCAGTTTGAATTGGTATCACAATATGAACCACAAGGTGATCAACCTCATGCCATTGAAGAGCTTGTGGAAAAGATATTGGCGGGGCAGCACCATCAAACACTACTTGGTGCAACCGGTACAGGTAAGACATTTACAGTATCCAATGTGGTGAAAGAAATTAATCGTCCTACATTGGTTATTGCACATAATAAAACGTTGGCTGGTCAGCTGTATAGTGAGTTTAAGGAATACTTTCCGAACAATGCGGTAGAGTATTTCGTTAGTTATTATGATTATTATCAGCCAGAGGCGTATGTACCATCAACAGATACTTTCATCGAAAAGGATGCAAGTATTAATGATGAAATAGATAAACTCCGACATTCAGCTACTTCTTCTTTATTTGAAAGAAGAGATGTACTGATTGTTGCTAGTGTTTCTTGTATTTATGGGTTAGGTAATCCGGAAGAATATAAAAGCCAGGTACTTTCACTGCGGATGGGTATGGAAAAAGATCGCGATCAGCTGCTACGTGAGTTGGTTGACATCCAATATGCAAGAAATGATATCAATTTCCAACGTGGTACATTTCGGGTTCGTGGTGACTCGGTAGAAATTATTCCTGCCTCAAGAGAAGAGCATTGTGTTCGAGTCGAATTTTTTGGCGATGAAATTGATCGAATTCGTGAGGTCGATGCGTTGACAGGAGAAATTATCGGAGATCGTGAGCATATTGCTATTTTTCCAGCATCACACTTTGTCACACGCGAAGAAAAGATGAAGCTGGCGATTGCAAATATCGAAAAAGAATTGGAAGAACGACTGAAGGTGCTGCATGAAGAAAATAAATTATTGGAAGCACAGCGTTTGGAACAACGGACGAATTATGACTTAGAGATGATGCAAGAAATGGGTTTTTGCTCTGGTATTGAAAACTACTCCAGACATTTGACATTGCGGGAGGCAGGAGCAACACCATATACCTTATTGGATTATTTTCCAGATGATTTTCTTGTTGTCGTAGATGAGTCCCATGTAACGCTTCCGCAAATACGCGGCATGTTTAATGGGGACCAGGCCAGGAAACAAGTATTGGTAGATCATGGTTTTCGTTTGCCTTCTGCGATGGATAACCGTCCGTTACGATTTGAAGAATTTGAAAAAGCTACCAATCAATTGATTTATGTTTCAGCAACTCCCGGTCCATATGAGCTCGAGCATACGCCGGAAATGACGGAACAAATTATCCGACCGACAGGATTATTGGATCCAGAAATTGATGTCCGGCCAATTGAAGGTCAGATAGATGATTTAATTTCCGAAATTAATCAGCGTATCGACCGACAAGAACGGGTATTGGTTACTACACTAACCAAGAAAATGTCAGAGGATTTAACAGATTATTTGAAAGAGATTGGCATGAAGGTGGCATACCTTCATTCGGAAATCAAGACATTGGAACGAATTGAAATCATTCGTGATCTGCGTGTCGGTAAATATGATGTGTTGGTAGGTATTAACTTGTTACGTGAAGGATTGGATATACCAGAGGTTTCTTTGGTAGCAATTCTTGATGCGGATAAGGAAGGCTTCCTGCGCTCCGAACGTTCGTTAATTCAAACAATGGGACGAGCTGCTCGTAATGAGAATGGTCAAGTTATTATGTATGCAGACCGGATTACGAATTCAATGCAAATTGCGATAGATGAAACAACACGCCGACGTGAAATCCAAATGGCGTACAACAAAAAACATGGCATTACCCCTACAACGATTAAGAAAGAAGTTCGTGATGTGATACGAGCAACAATCGCTGCAGAGGATTCGGAAGCGTATGATAAAAAGTCACCAAGCATCAGCAAGATGACGAAAAAGGAAAGAGAAAAGTTAATTGGTCAAATGGAAAAAGAAATGCGACAGGCCGCCAAATCGCTTGATTTCGAAAAGGCAGCCGAGCTTCGCGATATTATATTTGAATTGAAGGCCGAGGCTTAATCTATTCAATTGGAAGGAAGACAATTTTCATGCCGAGTAAATCAATTTATATACAAGGTGCACGCGCACATAATTTGAAAAATATCAATGTCACGATTCCAAAAAATAAACTGGTTGTCGTAACTGGACTTTCAGGATCAGGAAAGTCATCACTCGCTTTTGACACCATTTATGCCGAGGGACAGCGTCGGTATGTAGAATCTCTCTCTGCATATGCTAGACAATTTCTGGGACAAATGGATAAGCCGGATGTTGATGCCATAGAGGGCTTATCACCTGCTATTTCGATTGACCAAAAAACAACGAGTAAAAACCCGCGGTCGACAGTTGGTACGGTAACTGAAATTTATGATTACCTACGCCTGCTTTATGCCCGGGTAGGAAGACCGACCTGTCCAAAACATGGTATTGAGATTAGTTCACAAACCGTACAGCAAATGGTTGACCGGATTATGGAATATCCAGAACGTACGCGGTTGCAAATCTTGGCACCAGTCGTGTCCGGTAAAAAAGGTGAACATGTACAGGTATTAGAAAAATTGAAAAAAGAAGGATATATCCGTTTGCGGATTGATCAGGAAATGCGTGAAATCTCGGAGGATATCCAATTAGAGAAAAACAAAAAGCATTCCATCGAAGTTGTCGTGGATCGGATCATCGTTAAGAAAGATGTAGAAGGTCGGCTGAGTGATTCCCTGGAAACAGCACTTTCCCTTGGTGAAGGTAGTGTCATTGTAGATGTGATGGAGCACGAAGAACTTTTGTTTAGTGAACATCACGCTTGTCCCATTTGTGGTTTTTCTATTGGGGAATTAGAACCAAGGTTATTTTCCTTTAACAGCCCATTCGGCGCTTGTCCATCCTGTGATGGTCTCGGAACAAATTTGGAAGTAGATGTGGACTTGGTTATTCCAGATTGGGATTTATCTTTAAACGATCATGCCATTGCCGCTTGGAAACCAATCAGCTCGCAGTACTATCCACAGCTTTTAAAAAGTGTCTGTGATCATTATGATATTAATATGGATATTCCCGTAAAAGATTTGTCGAAAAAACAGATGGATATTATTTTATATGGAAGTGGAAAAGACAAGATTCATTTTCATTATGTGAATGATTTTGGCAATGTAAGAGACAATCATGTTGTATTTGAAGGGGTTGTCCCAAATATTGGCAGACGGTACAAGGAAACGTCATCCGATTTTATTCGGGAAACACTGGAGCATTATATGGCCACTAAAAACTGTCCAACCTGTAAAGGTTACCGTTTGAAAAAAGAAGCCCTTGCCGTTCGCATCAATGGCCGACATATTAGTGAGGTAACAGACTACTCCATTTCAGTTGCAAAAAACTTTTTTGCGACATTGGAATTAACTGAAAAAGAGGCAAATATAGCCCGACTCATTTTAAAAGAAATATCGAATCGTTTGGCGTTTCTTGAAAATGTCGGCTTGGATTATTTAAATCTTTCCAGAGCATCTGGAACGTTGTCTGGCGGGGAAGCACAACGTATTCGACTAGCTACCCAAATTGGTTCAGCTTTAACAGGTGTATTGTATGTATTGGATGAACCATCTATTGGATTACATCAACGAGATAATGATCGTCTCATTGGTACTTTAAAGCAAATGCGAGATCTTGATAACACATTAATTGTGGTAGAACATGATGAAGATACCATGCTTGCTGCGGATTGGTTAATCGACATTGGACCAGGTGCTGGTGCACATGGTGGGGAAATCATCGCAGAAGGTACTCCAAAGCAAGTGATGAAGAATAAAAAGTCACTAACAGGAAATTATTTATCTGGGAAGCAGTTTATTCCATTACCAGTCGAACGTCGTAAGGCTGATGGACGTTTCATCGAAGTAATTGGAGCGGAAGAAAATAACTTGAAAAAGGTTACTGCTAAATTTCCAATTGGACTGATGACGGTTGTAACAGGAGTTTCGGGATCCGGAAAGAGTACACTTGTGAATGAGATTTTATACAAATCATTGGCCAAGCATTTGTATCGTGGTTCAAAAAACTTACCAGGCCGTCATAAAGAAATCAAAGGGCTGGAGCATATTGAAAAGGTGATTGATATCGATCAATCGCCGATTGGCAGAACTCCACGGTCTAACCCGGCAACATATACAGGTGTCTTTGATGACATTCGTGATGTATTTGCTCAAACCAATGAAGCGAAAATTCGTGGCTATAAAAAAGGGCGCTTTAGCTTTAACGTCAAAGGTGGGCGTTGTGAAGCATGTAGAGGGGATGGCATTCTCAAGATAGAAATGCATTTCCTACCGGATGTTTATGTACCGTGTGAGGTATGTCATGGGAAACGATATAACCGTGAAACGCTCGAGGTGAAATATAAAGGTAAAAACATTGCAGAAGTACTAGATATGAATATTGAAGAAGCTTTAGCTTTCTTTGCTAATATCCCAAAAATCAAGCGGAAGCTACAAACTATTTTTGATGTAGGGCTAGGATATATTAAGCTGGGACAACCAGCGACGACCCTGTCTGGTGGAGAAGCACAACGGGTGAAACTAGCCAGTGAGCTTCATAAACGTTCCAATGGGAAAACCTTCTATATTTTAGATGAGCCGACGACTGGTCTTCATGTAGATGATATTATGCGTCTGCTACAGGTACTGCAGCGTTTGGTCGATAATGGTGACTCTGTTTTAATTATTGAGCATAATTTGGATGTCATTAAAACAGCTGATCATATCATTGATCTTGGACCCGAGGGCGGTGATCGTGGTGGGCAAATTATTGCTTCCGGCACACCAGAGGAAATTACCAAGGTTAAGAAATCATATACAGGCCAGTACCTGAAACCCGTGCTTGAAAGAGACAAGGATAGAATGAAAGATGAATTAACCAAAAAAGAACTAAAAGCAACTCAATAAAAGAAGACTGCTGACTGGTGGGATTTTAATAGAATCTAAAAATCCTACCAGTTTTTTTTTGTAAATTCCGGTTATTCACCTACTTTATGCATCCAAACATTCAATACATATTTTTTGACGGAGACCATCCAATTCTGTAATGTAAAAGAGAAGAAACAGGGAGGATTAGAACATGAAACCGATAGAAATTTCAACTGTACAGGAAAAATTAGACAGCTTTTTGCATCAAGAGGTTTACATCCATTTGGAAACGACGAATGGTGCGTATGCAAGCCATTTGAATGAAAAAGCGTATAATGTTGGAGCGTATGCTCGAAATATAAAGGTGCAATTTTCACAAGCGAAAATAGTTGGCGATAAACAAGTACATCGTGTTGGGCTAAAACTCGACATGGGTTGGATTTATGCAGAAGGATTAACACATTGGGAAATGCTTGAAGATGGTAAGCTCTTGATGGCCGGACACGACCGAGAAGGAAGATTAATGGTCGCATTGCAAATTAGTGAAACACCATTTAACTATTGAAATGAAAGGACTGATTAACATATGGAAAAGCATGTTGTTGTTATTTATCCACATCCAGATGATGAATCGTTTGGTGCAGCAGGAACAATTTCAAAATTCCGCGAGCAAGGAGTACCCGTAACGTATCTATGCGGAACATTGGGAGAAATGGGAAGAAATATGGGCTCCCCGCCATTCGCAAATCGGGAAACATTACCGGAAATTCGCAAACAGGAATTAGAAGCAGCTTGTCAGGTGTTAGATATGGACTTAAAACTACTGGGGTTAAGGGATAAAACGATTGAATATGAGGATCGTAAAGAAATAGCTGTAAAACTAAAAGCTATTTTAGAAGATATAGAACCAAGCCTTGTTATTACACATTATCCTGGTCATGCAGTGCATCCGGATCATAATGCGCTTGGTGCTGCGGCGGTCCTGGCGGTGGAAATGATGGCAGCGGATAAGCGACCTGTACTTTGGACCCAAGCAATTACTAATACATTCGTACAAGATTTGGGCGAGCCGGATGTGGTGCAAGATATTACAGCTTACTTTGATCGTAAAATAGAAGCGATATTTTGCCATCGATCACAGGCAGGCGGCATGATCAGTAAATGGACAGAAAATGAAACAGATGAAGAGGCTGCCAAAGCATTGATGCGAGAGCGCTTTGGAACAGAAAGATTTTTTACGTGGACAGCAGACAGAGCCGCCGCTGTTGAATAATAAATAGTTGGATGAAACCTTTGGCTGTTTGAAACGTATACTAGCAAGGGAATAGATATTTATATTGTATCGTTATTCACAATTATGAATGGATTAGATTATACGATAAAAAGGTGGGACACCATATGAAACGATTACATCGATCTAGAGAGAACCGTATGATTGCTGGAGTTCTCGGTGGCATAGGGGAGCATTTAAACATTGATCCAACACTTGTACGACTCATCTTCGTGATTGCATTATTGTCCAGCTTTGGGATCCTTACATTCGTTTATATATTGGCTGTAATCATTATTCCGAGTGAAGGGGATGTGTACTAATGTTTACGCGTTGGATTCTTTCGCTCATATTGAATGCTGTTGCATTGCTTGCCGTATCCATGTTGTTCGAGTCCTTTCATTTGGAAAGCTTTGGAACGGCATTGTTGGCAAGCTTTATCCTGTCGATATTAAATGTCATCGTTAAGCCAATTCTAGTCATTTTAACCTTACCAATCACCATTCTTTCTCTTGGGTTATTTTTATTTGTTATCAATGCCATTACCTTAATGCTAACCCAAGGAATCATTGGTTCAAGCTTTGTGATAGATGGGTTTGGTACAGCAGTGATTGCAGCGATTGTTATCTCGATTTTAAATTTGCTGCTGAATCAATTGGTCAAAGATACTATCCGTTCATAGTAAATGATTCTTCCGCCTGCAGGATTTCCTGCAGGTTTTTTATTTGGAAACATGTTGTTGGGTAAAGAAAGGAAAGCTGAATCCGTCCATTTATTAAATTCATTCTGATTCCAACCTAGTGAATAAATATGCTACAATTAGTAGCAGTTAAGTGGTAAAGGAGGGAACCGGAATGCCAACTGTAAGAACGAAGGATTTATTGGATAATTTTAATTTAAAACTTATTGCTGGCGAAGAAGGATTACATCGGGAAATTACAACAAGTGATATCTCTCGACCGGGTATTGAAATGACTGGGTTTTTTCAATTTTATCCAAGTGAAAGATTGCAGTTAATTGGTCGTACAGAAATGGCTTATTTTTTGGAATTGGATGAGGATAAAAGAAGGGACCGTGTACGCCGATTATTTACAGATATCACACCGGGTATCGTGATTACTCGTGGAATGGACGTTCCGAATGAGATGATTGAAGCAGCAAATGATGCTGGCGTTCCGATTTTACAATCGCCACGTAAAACGACTCGAGTAATCAGTCGATTGACTAATTATTTGGAAATAAAATTTGCACCGTCCACAGCAATTCATGGTGTCCTAGTAGATGTATATGGTGTTGGAGTTCTAATTACTGGGCAAAGTGGTGTTGGAAAAAGCGAAACAGCTCTAGAGCTTGTGAAGCGCGGTCATCGCTTAGTGGCAGATGACAGTGTTGAAATTCGTCAGGAAGATTATGACACGCTTATTGGCAATTCCCCACCGCTTATCGAGCATTTATTAGAAATTCGCGGTGTTGGTATTATTAATATTATGACATTATTTGGGGCAGGTTCTGTGCTTAGCTCCAAAAAAATCTCATTCATCATTCATTTGGAAATTTGGGATAAAATGAAGCAATATGATCGTCTTGGGTTGGATGAGGATACATTAAAAATTATGGATGTACATATTCCGAAAGCAACTATTCCGGTACGACCGGGACGTAACCTAGCTGTCATTATCGAGGTAGCAGCAATGAATTTCCGCTTAAAGAAAATGGGTGTCAATGCAGCGGAAGAATTTTCCGAGCGCTTGTCTGAGATGATTGAACAGGAAAAAGAGGATATGGAATAGGAGTGTTGATATTTGAGTTGTTCTGCCGAAGAATTAAATAGAGTCTTTTTTCAAATTGGTAATGTTCCTATCTATTGGTATGGCGTTATCATTGCTACGGGTGCATTTTTAGGTCTTTACATCGCTACGAAAGAGTCTGATCGTTTAGGGATGAAAAAAGACTTAATGATTGATCTCGTTGTATTTGCAATTCCGATTTCTATTATTTTTGCTAGAATTTATTATGTGATTTTTGAATGGGATCGCTATAAAGATGGCCCATGGACTGATGTTTTTGCGATTTGGGAAGGCGGTATTGCCATCCATGGTGCTTTAATTGGGGCTGTATTAACAGCCATTATTTTTGCACGTGTTAAAAAAGTTTCCTTTTGGCAATTAGCAGATATTGCTGCTCCCAGTTTGATTTTGGGACAGGCTATCGGGCGTTGGGGTAATTTCATGAACCAGGAGGCACATGGTGGACCGATTTCCGAAGCGGCTTATCAAAACTTCCATCAATACTTACCAGATTTTATTATGAATCAAATGTGTATTGATGGTGTCATGTATTACCCGACATTTTTATATGAGTCATTTTGGAATTTACTCGTATTCATCTTTTTACTCGTGCTGAGAAGAAAAAATCCATTACGTGGCGAGGTATTCCTCAGCTATGTCATGACCTATTCGGTTGGACGTTTCTTTATCGAAGGCATGCGGACGGATAGTCTGTATATTCACGGTACGAATATCCGAATGGCTCAGTTCATTTCTATTTTGATTATTGTAGGCGCAGCTGCATTATTGATTTATCGCCGTAAAACGGGAACAGCTGAGAAACATTATGATGGTAAGAAGCTAAGCAGAAAGAAGAAATAAAGGAAGGAAAAGGCTCGAAAGGAATGGAAATATGAAGAACATACAAACCATTTTATTTGATTTGGATGGTACGCTGTTAAATACGAATGAATTGATTATCCAATCTTTTATGCATACCTTTAATCAATATGAGTTGGATTTTACTCGGGAACAGATTGTGGAATTTAATGGGCCGCCTTTGGTCGAAACCTTTGAAAAGATTGATCCGGATCAAGCACAGGAAATGATAAAGGTATATCGGGATTTTAACCATGCCGAACATGAAACATATGTTACTGCATTTCCCGGCGTCATGGAAACATTGGAAAAACTGCAGGCACTTGATGTAAAAGTTGGTATCGTAACAACGAAGCTTCGTTATGCGGTAAATCTGGGGATGAACATTACAGGCTTGGATCAATATTTCGATACAGTCATCACATTGGAGGACGTTACCCATGCTAAACCACACCCAGAGCCAGTGTTAAAAGCAATGGAAGAATTAGGTGGAATAGCAGAAACAACGTTAATGATTGGAGATAATGCGCAAGATATTGAGGCTGGACAGCATGCTGGTGTACAGACAGCAGGAGTTGCCTGGTCACAGCGTGGTGCTGCTTATTTGGAGCAATTCAATCCCACCTATATGCTGCAGACCATGACTGATTTACTTGGTCTAGTGGATCAAAAGTAACACGAACATAATTGTTAAATGAAGTGTAGGAGTGACAGCATGCGCAAGACGAGACGTTATCCAGTGAAAAATGCTAATTCGCTTTGGCAAATATATCAGACGGTTTCCTTTTGGAAGGTTACCAAAAATTTTATTGTTATTCAGTTTGCTCGTTACACTCCTTTTTTACGAATGAAAAATTGGCTTTACCGCAGCTTTTTGCGCATGGAAGTTGGGGAGCAGACAGCCTTTGCTTTAATGGTCATGCCGGACGTTATGTTTCCGGAAGAAATCAAGGTAGGAACAAATAGTATTATCGGTTATAATACAACCATTTTGGCGCATGAGTATTTAATAGAAGAATACCGAATTGGTCCTGTTGAAATTGGCGACCGTGTGATGATAGGTGCCAATTCCACCATTTTACCTGGAGTGGTCATTGGTGATGATGCGATTGTATCCGCCGGCACCCTCGTACATAAAGATGTACCAGCAGGTAGCTTTGTCGGTGGAAACCCCATGCAACTCATCTATTCGAAAGAGGAAATGGATCAAAGACACCTGTTGGATCAACAAGACATTACACCGGAAGAATAAGCTGATCCCATTCGACAAACTAGCTAAAATGTAAGAGAATAAATCGATGGGCTATTGGCCTTTTCATTGAAATAGTTGCTCGCGCTGTGATATGATTTAATTAAAGGATATACATTTGGACGGAGACATGGAGAAGCCGCTGAATAACGTATGCTATCGAAGCATGTGTTTGTTCTGCGGTTTTTTTATGTAACGCCTTCTCAAACATGATGTGTTTTTTGAATTGAAATCACGAAACGGAGAGTGGTACCAATGATGGAAACAAATGAAGCCAGAAGACAAAACGTGTTTAAACAAATGAAAAAAGGGCCTTTGGACATTCTTGTCATTGGCGGTGGTATTACTGGTTCGGGAATTGCATTAGATGCTGCGTCACGTGGGTTAAAGACAGCTGTCCTGGAAATGCAGGATTTTGCTGCTGGAACATCCAGTCGATCAACGAAGCTTGTACATGGAGGACTTCGATACTTGAAGCAATTGGAAGTAAAACTAGTAGCCGAGGTGGGGAAAGAACGTGCCATTGTATATGAAAATGGTCCGCACATCACCACACCAGAGTGGATGCTATTGCCTTTTTATAAAGGGGGCACTTTTGGACCGTATTCCACGAACGTAGGTTTACGTGTATACGATTTTTTAGCAGGAGTGAAGAAGAAGGAACGTCGTGAAATGTTAAGCCCAACAGAAGCATTAGCTAAAGAGCCATTGATAAAACAAGATGAACTGAAGGGTGCTGGATATTATGTCGAATATAAGACAGACGATGCACGCTTAACCATTGAAGTACTTAAAAAAGCTGTCAGCCTTGGTGCACTTGCCGCTAATTATGCAAAAGTAGTCGACTTCATTTATGATCAATCTGACCAAGTTGCAGGTGTAATGGTGGAAAATAGATTGAATGGGGAAACACATAAAATGTATGCCAAAAAAATTATTAATGCAGCAGGTCCATGGGTGGATGAGCTACGTGAAGTTGACGGGTCAAAGGAAGGGAAAACGCTGCATTTAACCAAGGGTGTTCATTTGGTCTTTTCACAGGATGTGTTTCCATTACGTCAAGCGATTTATTTCGATACCCCTGATGGACGTATGCTGTTTGCCATTCCACGTGACAATAAAACATATGTAGGTACCACGGATACGGATTACACAGGAGATATTAGTCATCCGGTGGCAACTGTCAAAGATCGTGATTATATATTGGATGCCATTCATTATATTTTTCCTTCCGTGAAGGTAGACGCTTCAGATGTGGAGTCAAGCTGGGCAGGGGTACGCCCACTTATATCAGATGGAGAAGGAAAGAATCCTGGTGAAATATCAAGAAAGGATGAAATATTCATTTCCGATTCTGGACTTATCTCCATGGCTGGGGGAAAACTGACGGGTTACAGAAAAATGGCACAAGAAGCAGTGGATGTCGTTGTTCAGCAGTTAAAGGAAGAAACAAATATTCTTTATTCTAAGTCGGAAACGGAACATATCCCTGTTGCTGGTGGCGATGTCGGTGGTTCGAAAGGATTTACAGCTTTTGTACAACAACAAATCAAGATTGGTGAGAGCCTTGGTCTGGAAACAACCATCGCGGAAAAATTGGTGAAACGTTATGGATCAGAGGTTATCGAGCTCTTCCGATTGTATCAGGATAAGAAATCTGAAGCGGAGGCAGAAGGCATTGACCCAGTTGTATTAGCGGAGTTAAGCTATAGTATGGCATATGAATTTGTTCAAAAACCAGTGGACTTTTTTATTCGTCGAACTGGAGCCTTATTTTTTGACATTGATTGGGTGAAAAAACACCAGGAACCAGTTATACGCTATATGTCAAAAAAATTTAGCTGGAAACAATACGTTACGGATGCATATCAAAAAGAGCTTACCAAGCTATTAAAAGAAGCGCAATTCCAGTAAAAAAAGGTATCATTAAGATATTTTAAAATAAATACGCGGGAAAGCATGCTATTTTTATCAATTCGTATTATAATGGACAAAGTGATACCCACCGTTTTAGTATAAAAACTTGAAGCGGTGGGAAATCGTTATGCCATGAACTAAAACGGAGGATCATCATGCAGGGTTCAAATAGAGGTTTCAACAGGAAAAAACAACAGCATACAATCATTCCATTTATTCCTGATGGTGATTTTTATTTTACAAAGGGTGTAGAGGCATTTCAAAAGCACAAGTTTGAGTTGGCTTTGAAATGGTTGAAAAAGGCAGTTGAAATTGCTCCCGAAAATCCATTGTACTTATGTCAAATATCCATCATCTATACGGAAATTGGTTCCTTTCATAAAGCCAATCAATTATTAACCACCGCGCTTCAGTCTAGTGGTAACCAATATACAGACTGTTATTATTTGCTGGCAAATAATTATGCACATTTAGGTTTACTACAGGATGCGAAAAAATATGCATCCTCGTACTTAGAGCGAGAACCAGATGGCGACTTTCATGAAGAAGCGCAAGAGCTGCTGGATTATATCTCCTTTGATGAGGAAGACATGGAGACGGAATGGGAAATGGATGATGAGGATGAACTTCTCATTTACCAGGAAACCGTATTTTATTATATGGAAAATATGGAATGGGAAAAGGCACTTATTTTATTAGAGGAAATGCTCACACTATTTCCTGAGCATAAAACAACGAAACATGATTTAGCGTACGCGATGTTTTTCTCTGGTGAACAACAAGCAGCATTGGAAATGGAGTTGAAACTGCTTGCTGATAATCCAGATTCTTTATACAGCCATGTGAACTTAGCAATCTTTTACTATGAGCTTGGACAAATGTCTGCTTGTGAATTGCATATTCATACCTTAAGGAACGTATATCCATTGCATGAACAACAAAAGCTAAACATAGCAGTAGCTTTAGCGAGAACCGGAAACTTTCAGGAAGCAAATGCACGATTTAATCTCCTGAGAAAAGGCTCGATGCGTGGACATGCTTCGTATTACCGATGGTCCAGTAAAGCATTATACCGCGTTGGTGAACTTGGAAAATCATTGGCAATTTGGGAGGAAGGGTGTAGAAGACATCCCCAGTTATCTGCAGAAGAAGGACCTTGGGATAGCTGAGCAGATAATTAGACGGATATCAAATATTTTTATACGATTGATAAGGGTAATAAATAATCCAATGTTGGATGAAGACGTTACAATGATTGTAGACAATAGAGAAATCAATAAGAAAAAGGGGCGATTAATATGTCCGAAGAAAAAATTTACGATGTCATTATTGCAGGTGCTGGCCCAGCAGGCATGACCGCTGCTGTTTATGCCTCACGCGCAAATTTGGATACGTTGATGTTAGAAAGAGGTATTCCGGGTGGGCAAATGGCCAATACGGAGGATGTTGAAAACTATCCAGGATACGATCATATTCTTGGACCTGAACTATCTACTAAAATGTTCGATCATGCTCAGAAGTTTGGAGCGGAGTATGCTTATGGCGATATTAAAAGTGTAGAAGATCACGGTGATTTTAAAACCGTTTTTGCAGGTACAAAGGAATACAAAACAAGAACACTTATTATTGCAACTGGTGCACAGTACAAAAAATTGGGTATCGAAGGTGAAGAAGAACTTGCCGGCCGTGGTGTTTCATACTGCGCCGTATGTGATGGTGCGTTCTTTAAGGATAAAGAGCTCGTCGTAATTGGTGGCGGAGACTCTGCAGTTGAGGAAGGAATTTATTTAACACGTTTTGCAAGTAAAGTTACCATTATCCACCGTCGTGATGAATTACGTGCACAAAAAATCATTCAGGAACGTGCTTTTGACAATGAAAAGATTGACTTTGTTTGGAATACAGTTGTAGAAACAATTAATGGTCCAGATGGTAAGGTTTCCAGTGTGACACTAAAGAATACAAAAACAGGTGAGGAAACCGAATTTACAGCAAACGGTGTCTTCGTTTATATTGGAATGGTACCGCTAAGCGCACCTTTCCAATCCCTGGGTATTACCAATGAAGATGGATATATCCCAACAAATGAAAACATGGAGACTAAAGTTCCAGGGGTATTTGCTGCTGGAGATATCCGTGAAAAATCACTTCGACAAATTGTGACAGCGACAGGCGATGGCAGTATTGCAGCCGAAACTGCGCAAGCATATATTGAAGAACTAACAAGCAAGTTAAAAGCAGCAAATTCCTAAGCAGGAAAAATTCTTCTAAAGTAATTGCATCTTAACGTTGCTGTAACACGGAGGAAACATTTATGGGGTACAATGTATTTAACTAATTGACCCCCTTTTTAATAGATAGATTAGTTGATGGCACGGGCATGTATTGCTCGTGCATTTTTTTGTCCTTAAACGCTTGCTCGACAGGTTTCGCATTTTTTCCCATTACGATAAATGATTTATAAATGCGGATGGTACATTCGTAAGGAAATCCGTACAAGGAAAATTCCTTCAGATTCTATTTCCAATGGTATACGTTCGTTTCCTTGAAAAGTAAACCATATGCTTGTTGCTTTAATTTCTTTCATTGTATAATGAAGAGGAAGAGATGATATCATGACGATTTCTCCGATAGAAAGTGGTGAGAGATGCATGCAACGGGTAACAAACTGCATATTAATAAATAACGGCTCCATACTTCTATTAAAAAAACCGAGACGAGGCTGGTACGCAATCCCCGGTGGAAAGATGGAACAAGGGGAACTCGTGAAAGAAGCAGTCTTACGTGAATACTCGGAGGAGACGGGTTTACGTCTTGTCGAACCACAGCTATGCGGGATATTTACCTTTTCAATATATGAAGCAGATAAACTAATTCGAGAATGGATGATGTTTACGTTTCGTGCTACATCTTATGAAGGTGAGTTAATCCATGCATGTCCAGAGGGAGATTTAGAATGGGTTCCAATTGACAGCATTCCATCTTTACCAATGGCTGAAGGAGACCGTAGTATTTTTGAACATGTGCTACAGTCAGAACAAATCTTATATGGGAACTTTTCTTATACAACAGATGATAAACTGCTAGCAAGTAAATTGGATCCAGCTGGTAATTAATTCTTATCCCACATTACACATGCTATGGATTTGGAAAGGGGAAGTAATTTTGGCGGATAAAGAAAATGCTATTGAAACAAAATTAGTTATTATAACAGGTATGTCAGGAGCTGGTAAAACAGTTGCTGTTCAAAGCTTTGAGGATTTAGGGTATTATTGTGTGGATAATTTACCACCGACATTATTGCCTATTTTCCTTGAACTGATGAAAGACCGCACGAATAACATCGACAAAGTTGCCCTTGTTATGGACCTGCGGGGGCGTGAATTCTTTGATTCCTTATTTGAATCATTGGATGTGCTTGGTGATGAAGATTGGTTGGAAGAACATATTTTATTCCTGGATGCCAAGGATGAACAGTTAGTTAGTCGCTATAAAGAAACACGTCGTTCCCATCCATTGGCAGTAGGTGATTTGCCATTAAAAGGAATAAAGATGGAGCGGAAAATACTCGATGAATTACGTGGGCGGGCACAACGGATAATCGATACAACAAACTTAAAACCAAAAGAGCTCCGCGAGAAGATTATTGATGCGTATACAGAGGATACACAGGAGATTTTCTCGGTTAATATGCTTTCCTTTGGTTTTAAATATGGCATCCCGATTGATGCAGATCTTGTTTTTGATGTACGGTTTTTGCCTAATCCACATTATGTGGCACACTTACAGCCATTAACAGGATTGAATCCAGACGTATCTTCCTACGTATTTAAATGGTCTGATACGCAAAAGTTTAACGAAAAGGTACTTGATTTACTGGAGTTTATGCTTCCGCAATATAAGAAAGAGGGTAAATCACAGCTTGTGGTTGCCATTGGATGTACAGGTGGCCAGCATCGCTCTGTTGCATTGGCAGAGTATTTTGCTAAACAGTTGTCTGGAAACTATATTACCCATGTAAGTCACCGTGACATCGACAAGAGGAAGGGGCATTAATATGGGAATTCAAGAACCCCGTGTCGTTGTAATTGGTGGTGGAACCGGGATGCCAGTATTGCTGCGAGGACTAAAGGATCTTCCGATTGAACTAACCGCATTGGTAACGGTAGCCGATGATGGTGGGAGTACGGGACGATTGCGGGATGAAATGTCTATCCCCGCACCAGGTGATATTCGTAATGTGATTGCGGCATTATCTGATGTAGAACCAATGTTGATTGAATTATTCCAGCATCGTTTTGCTATTGATAATGGTTTGTCCGGTCATTCGATGGGCAACCTGCTGTTGGCTGCAATGACTTCTATCACCGGTGATTTTTATACTGGTGTGAAAGAAATTTCCCGTGTATTAAATGTAAGAGGAAAGATATATCCAATTTCCAATGAAAGTCTATCACTACATGCTGAAATGGATGATGGTGAAATTGTATCGGGTGAATCCAATATTCCACTATCACATAAGCATATTAAACGGGTCTTCCTAAGTCCGCAACCAGTACAACCCTTTCCAAATGCAATTCGTGCAATAGAAGAAGCGGATCTGATTGTCATATCTCCAGGTAGTCTCTATACAAGCATTATGCCTAATCTAATTATTCCACATATTGCTGACGCCATTAAGGCAGCTAAGTCCAAAGTTGTTTATGTCTGCAACGTCATGACCCAAGAAGGGGAAACGACTGGTTATACTGCTGCTGATCATATTCAAGCTATCTTTGATCATATTGGGAAGGATTCGGTCGATGCAATTGTCGTGCATAATGAACCAATCAAGCAATCGATTCGTGCGATATATGCTGAAGAGAATGCAGAGCCGGTGGAATATGATACCATTCGACTGATTGACATGGGGCTGGAAATAATTGAGGGAGATATAATTGACCATGGACGTAAAACACTGCGACACGATACAAATAAAATTGCGAATTTATTATTTTCCATGGTGCAATAAAGTGAAGAAGTAAAGTGGTAAAGGAGGGAAAAACATGTCCTTTGCTTCAGAAATAAAAAAAGAATTAACTGGAATAGAAACAGATGACTGTTGTATAAAGGCAGAATTAGCTGCCTTGGTTCGAATGAATGGCACCATTTCTTTGGCACAACAAGATTATATGCTCGATGTTCAGACTGAAAATGCTGCAATAGCAAGGCGTATTTATACGCTAATAAAATCTGCATATGATTTCCCGGTTGAATTACTTGTCCGAAGAAAAATGAAGTTAAAAAAAAATAATGTATATATCGTTCGAATGAAAAAGTTTGCAGCCAAAATGTTAGCAGATTTAGATATTCTACAAGAAAATTATACTTTTGTACGAAATGTTTCGGAGCAATACGTTGAAGATGATTGCTGTCGCCAAGCTTATTTAAGAGGTGCTTTTTTAGCTGGTGGATCAATTAATAATCCGGAAACATCTTCCTATCATTTGGAGATTTTTAATGTGCATGAGGAGCATACGAAGGCACTTTGTGATGTATTGAATCGATATGATCTTCGGGCGCGCATGCTAGAAAGACGGAATGGGTATATTGTTTATATTAAAGAAGCTGAAAAAATTACTGATTTTCTCAGTATCATTGGTGCACATAATGCATTGTTTAAATTTGAGGATGTTCGGATTGTACGTGATATGAGAAATTCTGTTAATCGTTTGGTGAATTGCGAAACAGCAAATTTAAATAAAACAATAGGTGCAGCTTTTCGTCAAATTGAAAATATTGAACTGATAGAAGAAACGGTTGGTCTTGATGCACTGCCCGAGAAACTTCGTGAAATGGCATTGCTGAGAAAAGCACATCAGGATGTTAGCTTAAAAGAGCTGGGAGAGCTGGTATCCGGTGGTAAAATTTCTAAATCAGGCGTAAATCATCGATTGAAAAAAATAGATGATTTCGCTGATAAAATTCGGCAAGGAGACTTGCAGTTTAAATAAAATAATTGTATGTTGGTTTTAACAACAAATGCGAATACTTCCGTTCTATAGCAATATAGAATGGGTTTTTTAGTATAAATTGACAACGCTTTCAATGCTGCCGGAAAACAATGACGGAGAGGATGGAGACCATTGATAGAACAGACCGTACAAGTAAAACTTGAAACCGGACTGCAGGCAAAACCAGCTGCACAATTTGTACAGCTGGCGAATGATTATGACGCCCATTTGGTACTGGAGAAGGATGGCAAACGCGTAAATGCCAAAAGTATTATGGGGCTGATGAGTCTTGCAATTGGTACAGGAGAATCGATAACAATACTCGCAGAAGGTAATGATGCAGAACGAGCGTCGGCAGATTTAATTGGATTCGTATTAGGAGAACGTGTTTTTGAATGATAAATACATGGTTTGGGCAACCAGCCATTTATTGACCTTCGTGTCTGATTGAAGAGGATTCTTGGAAATAACGGATGCTTATCGATGGTGGCAAACACGACTAGTTTGAACGGAGAAAGATTCTTCTTGACTATTTTAATCATTTTAAGAGAAAAATCCCAATTCAAGGCATATACCATGAATTGGGATTTGAATACTACTATTCTGGTTTGCGATCAAGTACTTTGTCGATTAAGCCGTAATCGACAGCAGATGCTGCTGTCATGAAGTTGTCGCGGTCTGTATCTCTGTCAATCACTTCAATTGGCTGACCTGTACGATCAGACAAGATTTTATTAATATTTTCACGCATTTGCAAAATACGTTTGGCGTGAATTTCGATGTCTGTTGCTTGACCTTGTGTACCGCCAAGTGGCTGGTGAATCATTACTTCACTATTCGGCAAGGCATAACGTTTTCCTTTTTCACCTGCTGCCAGTAGGAAGGCACCCATGGAAGCTGCCATACCTGTACAAATGGTTGAAACATCCGATTTAATAAATTGCATTGTATCATAAATTGCCATTCCCGCCGTAATCGACCCACCTGGTGAGTTAATGTACAGGGAAATATCTTTTCCTGGATCCTCTGCTTCTAAGAAAAGCAACTGTGCAACAATGGAGTTTGCGACATTGTCGTCAATTGCACTTCCGAGCATGATAATGCGGTCTTTTAATAAGCGAGAGTAGATATCATATGCACGTTCTCCGCGATTTGTTTGTTCAATAACGGTAGGTATTAAATTCATTTTTATTTCCTCCTTCTATACTATCATCCATTTGGATTTATCTTTATCATACCTTTATGGTCAATAAAGGTCAAACAAAAACAATTGCTATATATTACTTATTTTATCACAGATTAACTGGCTGTAAGCCCCCCACATCGATAATTTTTGTTAATCGCAAGAATTAGTAAGTGGGGGATCAACAGCCAGTAAAGGCCTGATTGGTTCAACTAACAATCAGTGGGGAAAGAGCGAAAACTCCCCATCAATCATTCTTGTTTATCGCAGATGTACGAAGAGTCATAGCCCTATGCCATAAATAATAAACAAACACTAGAAATCATACCTTCCATCTTTCCCTTTTTCTTTGAAAATAAACAGCTTACGAAAAAACACTTGTTTATAAATGCTGAACAGGTTATAATATCCTATGTGTCCTAGCTAGGAACATACATATGCGCTCGTAGCTCAGTCGGATAGAGCAATGGTTTCCGGTGCCATGTGTCGGGGGTTCGAATCCTCTCGAGCGCGCTTATTCATTAAAAAAAGGTATCAACGAGAATCATAGTCATTCTCGTTGATACCTTTTTGTTTTTTAGTCATTTTTTACTATCATGACCATCTGTCTAACCCGATTATAAGTTATAGGACATACAAAAAATGTGCACAGCTATAGAACTAGAAAAGGTCAATTCATGGTTTTAAAGAAGTATTTGAACAATCATTCGTTCTTTAGTTGCATTTGAATGAATGGGCATTTTAGGGTTAAAATGGGAGCAATCAAATGAATTAACAGTTATAATAGAATTTATATTTTTTTAAGGGAGAAGGGTGATTGCATGGAACAAAAGATTCGAATCGGAATTGTAGGCTATGGTAATCTCGGAAAAGGTGCGGAACTCGCAATATATCAAAATACGGATATGGAACTCGTTGGTATCTTTACAAGAAGAGATCCCGCATCCATTCAAACTGCTCATAAAGGGGTTGCAGTGTATCGTTATGAGGAAATGGATCAGTTTAAGGATGATATCGATGTGATGATTCTATGTGGTGGATCGGCATCGGATTTGCCGACGATGAGTCAGGAAATTGTTCAACAGTTTAATATCGTGGACAGTTTTGACAACCATGCAAAGATACCGGACCATATTGCTCGGGTGGAGGAGAAGGCTAAAGCAAGTGGAAAACTTGGCGTTGTTTCAGTTGGCTGGGATCCAGGTTTATTCTCTATGAACCGCTTATTAGGTGAAATTGTACTGCCAACCGCAAATACGTATACGTTCTGGGGAGAAGGTTTAAGCCAAGGACATTCTGAAGCAGTCCGCCGTGTACCAGGCGTGAAAGATGCGGTTCAATATACGGTTCCAGTACCTGAAGAGTTGGAAAAGGCCCGATCTGGCGAAGGAGCAAGTGCGAATGGAGCGGATCGGCATAAACGGGTTTGTTATGTAGTTGCAGAGGATGAAGATAAACAGGCTGACATAGAGCAAGCGATTAAAACAATGCCAGATTACTTTGAGCCGTATGATACGACGGTATACTTTATTACTGAGGATGAGCTGCAAACAAATCATAGCAAAATGAAACATGGTGGATTCGTTATTCATGCTGGAGAGACCAGTAAGGGAAATCAACAAACCATTGAATTTTCTCTAGCATTGGATAGTAACCCTGAATTTACAGCAAGTGTACTGGTGGCTTATGCACGTGCTGCTTATACATTAAATAAAGTCGGTGATACTGGAGCAAAAACAGCATTTGATATCCCGTTATCTGCATTAACCCACCGATCGTCAGCAGATATTTATCGCAGTCTTTTATAATAGATAAAGAAAGTGGATGATTGACAACTGTCAATGGATCCACTTTCTTTTTTAAAGGATATTTAATTTGTCAGCTGATGTAGGCTTTTGATAATATTTTGTGCTGCTTCATCTATTTGAAGGGTATCTACATTCACACGAATATGATAATCCGCGTAAACCTGTTGCCTTGCTTCATATAGGGCTTTGATTTCTTCAATTGATTTATTTTGTAGAATGGGACGGGTATCGATTATCTCGGGAATCCTTTCCTGCCAAGCATCCCAGCCCATCTCCAAGAAAATAACCAAGGCATTTTCCATACATTGCTGCTTTACCTCTTCCTGTAAAAATGCACCGCCACCAAGGGAAATTACCCTTCCAGGTGTTTGACAATGCTGGTTGATGAGTTCTTTTTCTTTGTTGCGAAATACAGCTTCGCCATACGTATCAAATATGGCTGTGGTTGCCATGTCAAATGTCTCTTCAATTTCTAGATCTATATCGATAAAGGGGCGTGACATTTGTTCAGCAAGTGCCTTCCCTATACTCGTTTTACCGACTCCCATGAAACCAATCAGGACAATACTTTTACCTATATGTATGCTTTGCTTCGACACGTTTCAATCCTCCCATGTATATCCAGTCATTTCTTATTTTATTTAGTATAACAGGAGTGATATGACGAGGGAATAAAAATGTATATCAGGTATAATCAGGTATCCTATTTTGCTAGCCTCTTTTAGAAGTCATTTCACCGTGGAAGTAATCATCAGTAATTCTACGTTAATTAAGGTGAGAAAAATACCCAAGTATGGCAAAATAGGAAGTGGATATGTAAGGGGGGCGGATAAATGGATACCAGGATGGTTCAGGAACAGCGATTAAGTCGGAAAATGAATCAATCATTATTACAATCCCTTCATATTTTACAATTTTCTTCATTGGAATTACTTGCGTATATAGAGCAAATTACAAAGGAAAATCCATTAATTGAAGAAATAGACTATGATCCTTACATCACTGATTATAAAGTGAATACAGAAGATGTACCTTCTGTTGGCGAAAGAAACAGTAAGGAAGAAACGATGTATGACAAACTAAAAAATCAGTTATATACACTTCGGCTAGATTCCACATTAAAAAGAGCAGTCTTATTTGGTATTGATTCTTTAAACGAGGATGGATATATAGAAATCGATTTAGATGAATGGGCAGAAAGATGTGGTCTTCCAATGCCACAAATTGAAGCTGCTTTAAAAGCAATCCAATCCTTAGAGCCAGCCGGAGTAGGGGCCCGCGATTTAAGTGAATGCATTTTGCTGCAATTGGATTTGGAACAGGAAAAACAAACCCTGGCGACAAATTTAATACATCATCATCTGGATTGGATTGCGGAAGAAGCGGTGGAAGCTATTGTTTCGTATTATGGTGTAGGGCGAAGTGAAGTAATGGCTATACTCACTGCTATTAAAAGCTGTCATCCCAAACCAGGCAGATTGTTAGCAAATCCAACAGCAGATTATATTATTCCTGAAGCGAATATTATAGAAGATCGTGGGGATTGGAAGATAGTATTTTATAAATGGAATCATCCAATTATACAAGTACGTAAAGCATATCAAGACTTTCAAGCGACAGATCCAGAAGCAATGGCGTATATCAAAGAAAAACGACAACAACTGGATTGGCTCTCCAAGTCGATTTCCCAGCGCGCAAGCACATTGGAACGTATTCTAAAAGAAATTGTGCGCTTGCAGCATTCTTTTTTTGAACATGGGCATTTTATGCTACAGCCCATGAAAATGCAGGATATTGCTCAAATATTAGACATGCATGTATCCACCATTAGTCGAGCTATTCGAGGCAAGCATGTACAAACACCCTATGGGGTCTTGCCAATTAAATTCTTTTTTCAATCAGGTATTAATAATCAAGCTGGAAAACAAACGGCAGCTTTTACAGTGAAACAACTCATTGCAGAATTGATTCAATATGAAGATAAGCAGCAGCCTTTATCTGACGAGTCAATAAAAAATAAATTAGGAAGTGAATTTGGGATTATACTTGCACGTCGAACGGTTATGAAATATCGTAAGCAATTAAACATTCCATCCTCCACAAAACGAAAGCGGTGATTAGCATGTTGAAGGTTATATTTTATACGAAGGAAATTTGTTCATTATGTGAAGATGCAAAGGCATTACTTTTAATGTTTCAGCATGAATATGGTTTTGAACTGGAAGAACGGGATATCTATTCAAAGGATGAGTGGTTAGAAGAATATCAATTGTTGATCCCTTTTGTTCAAATTAACGACACAAGTTTAAATTGTGAAGAATTGAATATGGAACGATTAGAACAAGCAATTATTCACAATTTGGAGGGCTAAACCACGCGCTCCAAAGCCTTTATACATATACGGACAAAAAAATGTCCCAGTCATATAAAAAAATGTTTAATTCAGTGAAAACCCGGGAACACTTTTATTGTAATCAGAAAGCCTGCTATTGCTTGTGAATTTACAATGATGTGGTATAATGAAATTGTAAATACAGCAGCGACAGCATTTTTTTACAGGCTTCGGGGCAAATAAGTTCCACCTGGGACTTTTAAGTTCCCATTGAAAGGGAGCTCGAACATGAGAGATTTAATTGATTTGCAGAAAAAATTATATCCGGATTTAATTGAAGTTATGCAGCAGCGATACACTGTACTTCATTATGTTGATTTATTTCAGCCCATTGGCAGAAGAGGACTAGTGGAGAACACGAAGCTATCGGAGCGCAGCATTCGAGGGGAAATAGATTTTCTGCAAAGCCAGGGCTTGATTGAAGTAACGTCCAGGGGCATGTATATTACAAAAGAGGGAAAGATAACCCTCGATAAGTTTGCTGTATTTAACAATGAAGTAATGGGCATTCGGGTTCTCGAAAGCCAGCTGAAAGAGAAGCTTCACATCAAGGAAGCAATAGTAATCCAAGGCAATAGCGACTTGGATGAATGGGTCAAACAGGAGATGGGCAAAGCATGTGTAACCGTGCTGCGAAAAATGGCAGCAGCAGGTGGAACCATTGCAGTAACAGGTGGTACGACAATGGCTGCAGTTGCAGATGTGATGACCCCACTAGATAAAAACGATGATTTACTATTTGTGCCTGCTCGTGGCGGTATGGATGAAAAAGTGGAATATCAAGCAAATACCATTGCCGCAACAATGGCCAAAAAAACAAATAGTGATTATCGATTACTCTATGTTCCTGATCCATTAAGTGAGGCTACATACCAAACACTTCTTCAGGAGCCTTCCATCAAGGAGAAATCCTGCATCATTAAAGGTGCTGCCATTATCGTGCACGGAATTGGTGACGCATTAACGATGGCCAAACGGCGCCGGACAACAACAACTGTAATTGAAAAGCTGGAAAAAAAACATGCAGTTAGTGAAGCGTTTGGATATTATTTCGACAAAGAAGGAAGGGTTGTTCACCAAGTAAGAACAATCGGAATTCAGTTGGAAGATTTAAAAGAAGATAAACATGTCATCACGATTGCAGGTGGTGCATCGAAGGGAGCCGCAATTGTTTCTTACTTTAAACAAGGTACGAGTGACCTGTTTATTACAGACGAGGCTGCCGCAAGAGAGATTTTAAGGGACAAACCCCTTTAAATATAGCTATTCCAAATTTTATTTATCATAGGAGGAAAAGAAAATGACAGTAAAAGTAGGAATTAATGGATTTGGCCGTATTGGACGTAATGTATTTCGCCAGGCTTTGAAAAATGATGCAGTTGAAGTAGTTGCAGTAAATGACTTAACAGATGCTGCAATGCTAGCACATCTATTAAAGTATGATTCTGTACACGGTACATTGGAGGAAGAAGTATCCGTAAATGGTTCCAATATCGTTGTTGCAGGTAAAGAAATTAAAGTATTGTCTGAACGCGATCCAGCTAACCTAGGTTGGGGCGAGCTTGGTGTAGATATTGTAATTGAATCTACTGGCCGCTTCGTAGACCGTGAAAGCTCTCAAAAGCATATTGACGCTGGTGCAAAGAAAGTTATTATCTCAGCACCTGCTAAAAATGAAGACTTAACGGTTGTAATGGGTGTAAATAATGATGCTTATAACCCAGCTGAACACCATATCGTTTCCAATGCTTCTTGTACGACAAACTGCTTGGCTCCATTTGCAAAAGTACTACATGATAACTTTGGAATCAAACGTGGTATGATGACAACTATCCATGCTTACACGAATGATCAGCAAATTCTTGATTTGCCACATAAAGATTATCGTCGTGCGCGTGCAGCAGCACAAAATATCATTCCAACAACGACAGGAGCAGCAAAAGCAGTTGCACTTGTATTACCTGAGTTAAAAGGTAAATTGAATGGTATGGCAGTACGTGTTCCAGTACCAGACGGTTCTGTTGTAGATTTGGTTGCTGAACTAGACTCCAATGTAACTGCAGAACAAGTGAATGAAGCATTCAAGAAAGCAGCTGAAGGCGACTTGAAAGGCGTTCTGGAATATAGTGAAGCACCATTAGTATCTTCTGACATCGTTGGAAATGTCCATTCTTCTATTTTAGATGGTCTATCTACAATGGTAATGGAAGATAACATGGTTAAAGTTGTATCTTGGTACGACAACGAAATGGGCTATTCTGCTCGTTGTATTGATTTAGCAGTATTTATGGATGAAAAAGGTCTATAATAGAAAGCATTTATAGGAGGAGGGGGTTGATCCTCCTCCTTTTTCCATGCTAATCTAACTGTTTTCAAAGATATTCTACTGTATAATGATTAATAAGTGAGCATAAAGGGAAACCCTAAATTGAATTACATATTGGCAGTATAAAATTCGGGAGGTTTGGAGCATGAATAAAAAATCAATAACGGACCTAGAACTAAAAGGAAAAAAAGTATTTTGCAGGGTTGATTTTAACGTTCCTATGAAGGACGGAAATGTGACGGATGATACACGAATTAAAGCTGCTCTACCAACCATTACGTATTTGATAGAACAAGGTGCAAAGGTAATCCTTGCTAGTCATCTTGGTCGACCGAAAGGACAAGTAGTAGATGAATTACGACTGGATCCTGTAGCGAAACGCCTGAGTGAATTACTTGGTGCTGAAGTGATTAAAACAGATGCTGTATACGGCCCAGAAGTGGATGAAGCAATTGCCGGCATGCAAGATGGTAATGTGTTATTGATTGAAAATGTTCGCTTCGAACCTGGTGAAACGAAGAATGATGCTGAGTTAGCCCAAGCATTTGCAGCAATGGCTGAGCTCTATGTCAATGATGCATTTGGAGCGGCTCACCGTGCGCATGCATCAACAACTGGGGTGGCAAAATTATTGCCAGCAGCTGCAGGTTTTCTCATGGAAAAAGAGTTGAAAGTATTGGGTAAAGCATTAGAAAATCCTGAGCGACCATTTACAGCAATTATTGGCGGTGCCAAAGTAAAAGACAAAATCGATGTCATTGATAACCTGTTGGATAAAGTAGATCACTTACTAATCGGTGGTGGACTTGCTTATACATTCATCAAGGCACTCGGTCATGAAATTGGAAAATCTTTATTGGAAGAAGATAAAATGGAATTGGCAAAAGAATTTATGCAAAAAGCGAAGGACAAAAATGTTAATTTGGTGTTGCCGGTTGACGCGGTTGTTGCGGATGATTTCTCGGAAACTGCCAATACAAAAATTGTATCAATAGACGAAATCCCTTCCGATTGGGAAGCGCTGGATATTGGTACGGAAACACGTGCTAAATTTGCTGATATTATCCAATCATCCAAGCTTGTCATTTGGAATGGCCCAATGGGTGTATTTGAAATGAATGCATTTGCTGGTGGAACGATGGCAGTTGCCGAAGCATTAGCCGAGACAGAAGGTTATACTGTAATCGGTGGTGGAGATTCTGCTGCAGCAGTAGAGCAATTTGGTTTTGCTGAAGCAATGGATCATGTATCTACTGGTGGAGGCGCATCCTTAGAATTTATGGAAGGAAAAGTTCTCCCTGGAGTCGATGCATTGGATGATAAGGAATAATCTTAATGGTAATGGAGAGGGGTTGTATTCATGCGTAAGAAAGTAATTGCAGGTAATTGGAAAATGAATAAAGTGGGTAGCGAAGCTGTACAATTTGTTCAGCAGACTGCCGAACAAGTGAAGCCAAGTGAACAGGTGGATGCAATTGTTTGTGCACCATTCCCGTATTTGGCTCAGCTGGTGGAAAAAGCAAAAGGCACTACGATTAAAATCAGTGCTCAAAATATGCATTACGAAGAAAATGGTGCATTTACAGGTGAGGTTAGCCCTGTCATGCTAGCAGATATTGGTGTTAGCCATGTCGTTATTGGCCATTCAGAGCGCCGTGAATATTATGGAGAAACAGATGAAACGGTTAATAAAAAGGTGCACGCAGCATTTGCTCATCAGCTAACTCCAATCGTTTGTGTTGGAGAAACGTTAGAACAGCGTGAGGCTGGAGAAACAAAATCTCATGTCCAACAACAGGTAGAAAAAGGTCTAGCTGGTCTATCTCATGACCAAGTCAGTAAAACCATTATTGCCTATGAACCGATTTGGGCAATTGGAACTGGTAAAACTGCTTCAAGCGAGGATGCAAATGAAGTGTGTGCACATATTCGTAAAGTAGTTGCCGATAGCTTCTCATCTGAAACTGCTGAACAGGTAATTATTCAATATGGTGGAAGTGTGAAGCCGGATAATGTAGATGAATTGCTGGCACAATCAGATATTGATGGTGCACTTGTAGGTGGCGCAAGCTTAGAGCCTGCATCATTCTTGAAGCTCGTGGAGGCGGGAGCAAAATGAGTAAGGACAAACTAGCAGCCTTAATCATCTTAGATGGCTTTGGAATCCGGGATGAAGTAAAAGGCAATGCAGTCAAACAGGCAAATAAACCAAATTTTGATCGTTATTTTTCGACCTACCCGCATAACCAGTTAACTGCAAGTGGTAATGCGGTCGGTCTACCAGAAGGTCAGATGGGTAATTCCGAGGTTGGTCATTTGAATATTGGCGCTGGTCGAATTGTCTATCAAAGCTTAACTCGAGTTAATTTATCCATTGAAAACGGTGAGTTCTTTGAAAAGGATGCATTCCTGCAAGCTATTCGCCGTGCCAAGGAAAATAAAAAAGCCTTGCATCTGATGGGCTTGCTATCAGATGGTGGTGTTCATAGTCATATTAATCATCTGTTTGCACTGTTAAAACTCGCTAAGGATGAAGGTTTAGATCAAGTGTTTGTGCACGCCTTTTTAGATGGACGTGATGTAGGTCCACAAACTGCTAAAAATTATATTGAGCAGACAGAAACGAAAATGAAAGAACTAGGTGTCGGCCAAATCGCAACAATTTCCGGTAGATATTATTCCATGGACCGTGACAAGCGCTGGGATCGTGTGAAAAAATCATACGATGCAATGGTGTATAGGGAAGGCCCTTCTTATCCAAATCCAACAGATGTGATTGAAGATTCGTATAAGAATGGTATTTACGATGAATTTGTAATTCCTTCTGTAATACTTGATGAACAAGGACAGCCAGTTGCAAAAGTATCTGATGGCGATTCCATGATATTTTATAATTTCCGACCAGACCGTGCGATTCAAATATCCCGTACCTTTACAAATGAAAATTTTGATGAGTTTGATCGAGGATCTGCTGTACCAAAGGATATCGACTTTGTCATGCTCACCCATTTTAGTGAAACGGTGAATGGCTATGTTGCCTATGAACCGGAGAACTTGGATAACACAATTGGCGAAGTACTTGCAGCCAATAATTTAAATCAATTGCGTATTGCTGAAACGGAAAAATACCCACATGTCACTTTCTTTATGAGTGGTGGCCGTGAGGAAAAGTTCCCTGGAGAGACAAGAATCTTAATTGATTCTCCCAAAGTTGCGACCTATGATTTACAACCAGAAATGAGTGCATATGAAGTGACTGATTCCTTGTTGGAAGAGTTGGATAAAGGAACGCAGCAAGCGATTATTCTTAACTTCGCTAACCCGGATATGGTAGGTCACTCAGGCAAGCTTCAACCAACGATTGATGCAATTGAAGCAGTTGACGAATGCCTGGGAAAGATAGTTGATAAGATTCTGGAGCTTGGTGGTACTGCGATTATTACAGCTGACCATGGTAATTCAGATGAAGTAATTACATTGGATGATGCACCAATGACAGCACATACTACCAATCCAGTTCCAGTTATCGTTACAAAAAATGATGTTGAGCTTCGAGATGGTGGTATTTTAGCAGATTTGGCACCAACCTTACTTGATTTGCTTGATGTGGAAAAACCAGCAGAAATGACAGGGGAATCCCTGATCAAATAATTTTAAATATCAAATTCGAAATTAAAGGAGAGATTTCCATGCCATACATTACAGATGTTTACGCACGTGAAGTTTTAGACTCAAGAGGTAACCCAACAATTGAGGTAGAAGTTTATACGGAATCAGGCGCATTTGGTTCATCCATCGTGCCAAGTGGTGCATCTACAGGAGAATATGAAGCTGTAGAACTCCGAGATGATGACAAAAGCCGTTATTTAGGTAAAGGTGTTTTGCAGGCTGTTAAAAATGTAAATGAAACCATCGCACCAGAATTAATTGGAATTGATGTTACGCGTCAAAATATTATTGACCACTTGATGATTGAATTAGATGGCACAGATAACAAAGGCAAGCTAGGTGCAAACGCAATTTTGGGTGTTTCCATGGCTGTTGCACATGCGGCTGCAAATTATCTTGAAATCCCATTGTATAATTACCTTGGAGGATTTAACGCAAAAGTATTGCCAACTCCAATGATGAACATTCTAAATGGTGGAGAGCATGCGGATAATAACGTGGATATCCAAGAATTTATGATTATGCCTGTTGCTGCTGAAACATTTGCAGAAGCATTGCGTACTGGAGCGGAAATTTTCCATGCATTGAAGAATGTATTGCATGAAAAAGGCCTAAACACTGCAGTTGGTGATGAAGGCGGATTTGCACCAAACCTTGGCTCAAACGAAGAAGCATTACAAACAATTGTAGAAGCAATTGAGGCAGCAGGTTACAAGCCTGGTGAAGAAATTATGCTTGCAATGGATGTTGCTTCCTCTGAAATTTATGAAGATGGCAAATACAACCTAAAAGGAGAAGGCGTTGTTCGTACTTCTGCAGAAATGGTTGACTGGTATGAGGAAATGGTTAATAAATACCCAATTATCTCCATTGAAGATGGACTAGATGAAAATGACTGGGATGGCCATAAGCTATTGACTGAGCGCATTGGTAACCGTGTCCAGCTTGTTGGTGATGACCTATTCGTTACGAACACAGAAAAGCTTGCAAAAGGTATTGAGCAAGGTGTTAGTAATTCCATCTTAGTAAAAGTAAACCAAATTGGTACTTTGACAGAAACATTTGAAGCAATTGAAATGGCAAAACGTGCTGGCTATACTGCAGTCATCTCTCACCGTTCAGGTGAAACAGAAGATGCAACCATTGCAGATATTGCTGTTGCAACAAATGCTGGTCAAATTAAGACAGGTGCACCTTCTCGTACAGACCGTGTTGCGAAATATAACCAGTTGCTTCGCATTGAAGATGAGCTGGCTGGTATGGGCGAATATGCAGGACGTACCGCTTTTTACAACCTCAATAAATAATGGGTACTTTTCAGCCTCCCGAGCAAGATATAATACTTGCTCGGGATTTTTTTGTAGCTAATGCTAGAATATTCTTATATATATACGTGGACATATGATATATTTGTATCAAGCATTCATTAATAGTTGATGTTGGAGGTGTACCGTTGAAAGCAGGTATAACTGGATTGGTTCGTGATATATTTATTATTTGTGTGTTTTTTTTATGCATGTTTTATGGGTTTATGGAAGTAGTTCATTTTAATTTTATAGCAAGTTGTTTTGTCCTTCTGTTCGTAAGTACGCTGGCAATAGTCATTAGTAGATACATAGATCATCAGCTGCAGGATTATCGATTTGCTATGCCAGCTCGTCTACTTACGATTGTGGCTATTCTCGTTTTCTTTAGCTATCAAATCTTCACACCCTATTTTTATTCAACAAGTAGTCTTGAAACAGAAGCGAAGGATCAAATAGAATATCTTTCACTTTTGCAGGATGACACTTTAGATCAGGCCGAACAGAATATAATTATGGAGCATACTTTCACAGCAGATATGGTACAAACATTTGCAATGATGAAACAGGTACCCCGGTTGGATTGGACAGAGCCAGTACTGGAACAGGTAAATCGAAAAATGAATCAATTTGATGTCACCATTCATGTGAATCATTCAGATGAAAAGTTCATTATTACGTTTAAAAGGGAAGCAGGAGTTTTTAAGGTGGATGGTTGGTTAACGATGCCTTAATGCCATTAACCTGCAATCCATTAAAACTGCTTCATTGAAAATACAAAATGGGGGAAATTTGATGGCAATACGAGAAACAATTAAGGCAAGACGATCCATCCATTCATTTAAAAAAGATGTGGTCGATACGGCTGTTCTAAAGGAAATCTTTACATATGGTTCGTATGCACCCTCCCATTATATGAAGGAGCCATGGCGGATTAAGCTGTATCAGGAGAAAGGAAAACAACACTTGGTCGATGCTATATTGACAAGCTATCAGCGACTCGGTATGATTCCCAAAAATCAGCATGCCAAAACGGTCCGGATGCTTGATTCGATGGGGCAGTTTTTACTGGATATCCCGCATCATGCCGTCATTTATTTACCAATTGAACCAGATCCTGTTCGCTATGAGGAGGAGTATGCGGCTGTTTGTGCTTTTATTCAAAATGCGCAATTAGCTGCATGGGAATTTGGGGTAGGTATGCTATGGACCATCACGCCTTATATGCATGATCCGGAGTTTGTAGCAGAGATAGGCTTGTCCAAGCAGGAAAAGATCGCAGCAGTATTACAAATTGGCTATCCAGCTAAGATTCCTCGTGATAAAGGTAGAACACCTATTGAAGAAAAGCTGGAACTGATCAATGAATAAGTAGGGAAGTTCTTGATACCTATCAAAATCTTACAGCCAGTTAATCTGTGATAAAATGAAGAAAGGAGTTCCAGTAGAAAAATTTACTGGAACTCCTTTTGCTGTGTTTCACTGGGTTTTGTCCCAGTCTTATCGATTTTATTCTGTTAATTCTTTCATAAATGCAACGACTTCCTCTGCGGTGGACATTGCCAATAGCTTGTCCTTGTTTGCGGCGATTTTTTCTTTAGATAAATCGCGAATTTGCGTTCTTGCAGGTAAAATGGAAGTTGCGCTCATGCTGAATTCATCTAAGCCAAGACCAAGTAAGATTGGAATGGCGATTGGATCTCCTGCCATTTCCCCACACATGCCAGCCCATTTACCTTCACTATGAGCTGCCTCAATAACATTGTTAACAAGGGTTAGAATTGCTGGGTGATATGGCTGATACAGGTAAGAAACCCGTTCATTCATGCGATCGGCTGCCATCGTATATTGAATTAAATCATTTGTTCCAATACTAAAGAAGTCTACTTCCTTCGCAAATTGCTTAGCCAATACAGCAGTTGATGGTATTTCCACCATAATTCCAACTTCAATTGAATCGGATATTGTATGGCCTTCGTTTTTTAGAGCTTCTTTTTCATCTAGAAGGATTGCTTTCGCTTGACGGAATTCCTCTAGTGTTGCAATCATTGGGAACATAATTTTTAAATTACCATGTGCACTTGCACGAAGTAACGCACGAAGCTGTGGTCGGAATACATTTTCATTCTCCAGACAGAATCGAATTGCCCGGAAGCCTAAAAATGGATTCATTTCCTTTGGTAAATCTAAATAGCTAAGCTCTTTATCGCCACCAACATCAAGCGTACGAACGACAACTGGCTTATCTCCCATTTGCTCCAGGACAGATTTATATGCTTCATATTGTTCTTCCTCAGTTGGAAGCTGGCTCTTGCCCATATATAGGAATTCCGTACGGTATAACCCAACTGCTTCTCCGCCGTTATTAATCACACCTTGAACATCTTCTGGTGTACCGATATTTCCACCAAGTTCTACATGCTGCCCGTCCTTGGAAGTGGTTGCTTCGTCTTTCAGCTTTGCCCATTCTTCTTTCTGTTTAGCAAAGTTCGTTTGTTTGTCACGATACGTGTTGATCTCTTCTTCAGATGGATTAATCAGTACTACACCATCTAAGCCATCCACAATAATCATGTCACCATTCTCAACCTTAGCTGTAATATCTTTGGTACCTACGATGGCAGGGATTTCAAGTGAACGTGCCATAATAGCGGAATGGGAAGTTCTGCCACCAATATCTGTAGCAAAACCTTTTACAAATTCACGATTTAATTGTGCTGTATCAGATGGTGTTAAATCATTTGCAATGATAATGACTTCTTCATTAATCAATGCAGGATTTGGAAAGACTGCACCAAGCAAATGAGCTAATACACGCTCTGTAACGTCTTTAATATCTGCTGCACGTTCACGCATATATGCATTGTCCATATTTTTAAACATGTCAATGAACATGGCTGCAATCTCCTGTAAGGATTCCTCAGCAGATTTTTTATCATATTCAATTTTTTCCTTGATTGGATTGATGAGCTCTGGATCATCTAAAACGAGCAGGTGAGCAGAGAAGATTTCGGCATGCTCTTCACCCATCTCTTTTTTTGCATGCTCACGAATTTTTTCAAGCTCTGACTTGGAAACTGTTAATGCATCCTCGAGTCGTTGAACTTCTTTTGCTGTATCTTCAATTGTTTTTTTATCGAAGGACAAGTCCGGTAGTTCCAATCGATATGCTTTTGCAATAGCAACTCCGGAAGAAGCTGCAATTCCTTGTAATGTCATATTACATAACCCTCCAGCCTTCATATTTTTACTATATATTCATTTTATACCGAGTGATTGCAAAGTATCAAGGAAACCAACAATATGTAAACGTTTTAATTTAAAAAACAGGAATAAAATAGTTTAAATTGCTATTTTACTTGAAAAAGCAACCAATTTTTGAGGATATGGTATACTTCATTCCGATTTTTTTCATTTAGCATTTCATGACGTCCATTTTCAAACAGCATCGTCGTGACATTCGTTAATCCTGCCTCTGTTAATTGATGTGCAGTTTTCCAAACACCTTTCCCATAGCTGCCAACAGGGTCTGCATTTCCACTGATTAGCAGTACTGGTAAATCATTGCGGATGGCGCGGTTGTTCTTGTTATCATGTACCTGATGTAACAAGCCCATTAAATCATAGAAAAAGCGGGCAGTTGGTACATAACCAGATAATGGATCATTAGCGAATTGTTGCACCATTCCCGCATCAGTTGTGAGCCAGTCAAATTTGCTGCGGCGATGTTTAATTCGTTTATTATTCATTCCCAAGGAGAGCCAGTTCATCAGAGCAGATGGTTCTGTCGGAGAGAGGATACTGGATAGTGCCTTGCCTAGTCTTGCTTCTGTTTTCGTATAATAGCCTGTGCCAGATAGAATCAATGCATCAATATTATCACTATAGGTTTGAATATAGTTTCTTGCAAAAAACGATCCCATACTATGCCCCAATAATACAACAGGTATATTTGGATGCTCTTTTTTAATGTAGCTGGTAAGCCGATGCAGGTCGCTGGTCGTTTTTTCAAAGCCCTGTTCTGCAGAAAAGTATCCAAGCCTCCCTTGTCTTAGCCCCGTTTGACCGTGTCCTCGATGATCATTCCCATAAACAGTGATGCCATAATCAGTCAAATAAGTGGCAAAAGCATCATACCTCCCAATATGCTCGACCATTCCATGAGACAATTGCAGGATTAATTTTGGAGGGGTTTTACTGTCCCAACGTTGTACATAGATTGCTTCTCCGTCTTTAGCTTCCATCCAAAATGCAGTTTGCATGCATTCTCCTCCTCGTGTCATAATATTTAAAACATGATTTATTTATTCACTTCTAATGATGCAGAGATAGCTATAAACAGCTTTTTCCATAGAACCATTGGATACAAGTTTTAGCGTTGTTTTATTTACGGTCTGCGTCCTGAACAAATTATCACAGAACTATCCTTAGATAAATTATAGAAAACTTAAAGCAAAATGGCGACTGATAACGTGTATGAACTTGGAAGGAATATGTATTTGTGACAAATTTCTTGATGATGAAAGGCAGGATTCTTTCCTTTTTTTCTGAAAATGCATTTATTTATCAAGTTGTTGATAAAAATAAGCTTGCCATCTAATTGCTAATTATGCTAAAGTAATACATAGATATTCGTCCGCAGGGGGTGCAGGGATTACATGGCTCTTACAATCGTTAATACGCTATTGGTAATTGATGCAATCATTATGATTGTCTTAGTAGTACTACAAAGTGGTAAAAGTGAAGGTCTATCAGGTGCAATTTCTGGTGGGGCCGAGCAATTATTTGGTAAGCAAAAGGCACGTGGGATTGACTTAGTGCTTCACCGCGGGACTGTAATTACCGGAACTTTATTGTTCGTTTTAGCATTTTTAAGTGCATATGTATTACAATAGAAGTAAACTCTTATCCCATGCTTTATGAGATAAGGGTTTTTTGTTTTGATTATTTATGAAATAATTTGGATATACCATGGGATGAACGAATGAAAGAAAGGAATCGAAAATAAGATGAAAATTATTCAACCAAAACCATTTACATTTGAAGCGGGACCGAAAGCAGTTTTGTTATTACATGGATTTACTGGCCATTCAGCAGATGTTAGGATGCTTGGTCGGTTTCTAGAGAAAAAGGGATATACTTCACATGCTCCTATTTATCGTGGGCATGGGCTTCCGCCAGAAGCGTTAATCAAAGCGAATCCTGAACAATGGTGGGCAGATGTACAAGCTGCTTATCAGCATTTACAGGATTTAGGGTATGAAGAGATTGCTGTTGCTGGTTTATCATTAGGTGGTGTGCTTGGACTGAAGCTGGCTTATTCAACCAAGGTGAAAGGTGTTATTCCAATGTGTGCTCCGATGTATTTTGATAATCAAACGCAGCTAACGGCTGGATTTAAGGAATTTTCAAAGGAATATAAACAGCTGGAACGAAAGTCCGAGGAAGAAATTACTGAAGAAATGGATAGCCTGATGGAGGCATCCACACCATTGTTTGAACAGCTGAAACAGTTTATTTTGGATGTGAAAGGGAATTTAGATACGATTTACACACCAACGCTTGTCATACAGGCAAGTAAGGATCAAATGATTAATCCAGAGAGTGCTAATTATATATATGAGCATGTAGAAGCGGTGGATAAGGATATTCACTGGTATGAAGAGTCTGGACATGTTATTACCCTTGATCAGGAAAAAGAAAAGCTACATGAGGACATATTCATGTTTCTAGAATCCCTTGATTGGGAAGCATGATAATAATGGTTAAAAGCGTAAAGACTATGAACGGAAAGAAGGTGTAAATGATGGAGAACCAGATGAAAGAAAGATTATTATCCTATATTCAAGCAAATAGTGCGGGCCCGCTTTCCGTAAATGAATTGGAAGCTGGACTTGAAATTGACAGCTCCGTTGCATTTAAAGAATTGGTGAAGGCATTGAATGCACTGGAGGATACAGGAGAGATTGTACGTACCCGTAAAAATCGATTTGGAATTCCGGAAAAAATGAATTTAATTCGTGGGAAAATCCAAATGCATAAAAAAGGGTTTGCCTTTTTAATTCCAGATGATGGTGACCAATCAGATGTATATATTCATCCAACTGATTTAGCCTCCGCGATGAATAATGATAAGGTGCTTGTTCGTCTTGAGAAACCTTTTGAGGAAGGGAATAGGCCTGAAGGGACCGTTATTCGTATTCTAGAGCGAAGTGTGTCACAGGTTGTCGGTACCTTTGAAAAAAACGGTGCTTTCGGGTTTGTCATTGCAGATGATAAACGAATCCCGAATGACATTTTTATCGCCAAGGAAAATATGAATGGTGCGGTGGATGGACATAAAGTCATCGCGCATATCACGAAATATCCAGAGGATCGTATGCTTGCGGAAGGGGAAATTACCCAAATCCTTGGTCATAAAAATGATCCAGGAATCGACATTATTTCGATTATTTATAAGCATGGGATTCCCATTGATTTTCCAGAGGCAGTGCTGGAACAAGCAGGGGCAGCGCCTGACGCAATTGCTGAATCCGATTTGGATGGCAGACGCGATTTACGTGAGGAAACCATCGTAACCATTGATGGTGCAGATGCAAAAGATTTAGATGATGCTGTTTCGGTGAAGAAATTGGAAAACGGCAATTATAAGCTTGGTGTATATATTGCAGATGTCAGTCACTATATTCCAGAGGATTCACCAATGGATAAGGAAGCGTATGAACGAGGAACAAGTGTTTACTTGGTTGACCGTGTTATCCCAATGATTCCGCACCGGTTATCAAATGGGATATGTTCTTTAAATCCACAAGTTGACCGGCTTACACTCGGTTGTGAGATGGAAATAGACACCAATGGACAAGTGGTGGCACATGAGATTTTCCCTAGTGTTATTCGAACAACGGAACGAATGACCTATGCTTCTGTAAATGCAATTTTAGTAGAGCAGGATGAAGAAGAGCGCAGTCAATATGAATCGCTTGTACCCATGTTTGAAAACATGGAGGCATTAGCGAGCATTCTAAGAAGAAAACGAATGAATCGTGGTGCAATTGATTTTGATTTTAAAGAGGCCCAGGTGCTTGTGGATGAGGATGGAAAAGCAGTTGACGTTGTTATTCGAGAGCGAAATGTTGCAGAAAAGCTAATCGAAGAATTTATGCTTGCAGCAAACGAGACGGTAGCAGAACATTTTCATTGGCTGGATGTACCGTTTATTCACCGAATTCACGAAGATCCTGATGAAGGAAAGCTGCAGCAGTTTTTCGAGTTTTTAGCTGGGGTTGGTCATGGGATCAAAGGTAGTATTAATCATATTCATCCTCAAATGCTGCAAAATGTGCTCCAGGAAATAGAAGGAGAACCTGAGGAAATGATTGTTTCCAAGCTGATGCTCAGATCGATGAAACAAGCAAAATATGATCCACATAGTATTGGACATTTTGGCTTGGCAACAGAATTTTACACGCATTTTACGTCTCCAATACGTCGGTATCCAGACCTCATTGTGCATCGTTTAATTCGTACGTATTTGTTTGACAAGCGCATGGACAAGCAAACCGTTCAGCATTGGAAAAGTTTGATGCCTGAAATAGCGAGACATACTTCTGAAATGGAACGAAGAGCGGTTGATGCGGAACGTGATACAGACGATTTGAAAAAAGCAGAATTTATGCAGGATAAAATTGGTGAGGAATTCACTGGTATTATTAGCTCTGTAACCAGTTTTGGTATGTTTGTCGAATTGGAAAATACGGTTGAAGGTTTAATTCATGTCAGCTTCCTCGTTGACGACTATTACCATTTTGATGAGCGGAACTATGCATTGATTGGTGAACGAACCGGTAAGATTTATCGTATTGGCCAAGAGGTGCAGGTGAAGGTTACCAACGTTAATATGGAAGAACATGCCGTTGACTTTGAGTTAGCAGATTCCGAATCAAATAACAGGCAGAAATCACCATATAAAAAACCCGCCAAGCAAGGAAAGCAAAATGGTCGTGGAAAGCAAGCTAAACAGGGAACAAAATCGAAAGCAAAGCAACCGGATAAAAATAGAAAGAAGAAAAAACATAATTTAAAAAGAAAGAAGAAAAATAGTCGATAAAGGAGGACTTCCATTCCTTTATCGGCTTTCTTTTTTATATTGATTGGATTAAGGAAGATACAATCGGGTACATAATGTATAAGTGATGATAGTTACGGATTAATTGGGCGTAAAAGATTGGAATCATTGTAGGAATCATGCATATGGTGTTATTATAAAAATAAATGTTTCGCATAGGCAAATTAATTGTTGACATCGAAATGTTTGTCTATTACACTAAACATTAGAGAGAGCCCATCAATTTAAATAATAGAAATATATTTATAATACAGCATGATTATTTCATCAGGAAGATTACTTTTTTTTAATTAAAAGTTGCATTAGGTAAACAAATGTTGCTATATCAAACAGTTGCGGTTTGTACTGGAGAGAGAAAAGGAAGGTGACGGGGATGAAGAAGGCAATAGAAGTAAGCGATTTACATGTTTCTTATCACGGAAAGCAAGTATTGGAACATGTGAGTTTTCAATTTGAGTGTGGAAATTTAATTGGCATAATTGGTCCAAATGGTGCTGGGAAATCTACGATGTTAAAGGGACTTCTTGGACTGATTCCAAAGGATGCCGGAAGTATTACGTTTGGAAATGAACATGTGGATGCAGTTCGTAAAAAAATTGCTTATGTGCCACAACGTTCCAATATTGATTGGGATTTTCCGATTGTAGTCAAGGATACGGTTTTACTCGGAACCTATCCAAGACTTGGACTATTTCGCAGGCCAAAGAAGGCAGACAAGGAATGGGCGTTAGCATGCTTGGAAAAGGTAGGAATGGAAGAGTATGCAAATAGCCAAATCGGCGAGTTATCCGGAGGTCAGCAGCAACGTGTTTTTCTGGCAAGAGCACTTGCACAAGAAGCTGCGTATTTTTTCCTCGATGAGCCCTTTGTTGGAATCGATGTATCCAGTGAAGAAGTGATTATCAAGATATTGAAGGATCTGCGTGATGAAGGAAAAACAATTTTTGTCGTTCATCATGATTTGACCAAGGTAGAGAAATATTTTGATGGTCTTGTGTTAATTAATAAAGAATTGATTGATGCTGGTCCAGTGAAGCAGGTGTTTCAACCGGAAAAACTGCAAAAAGCTTATCAATCACCATTTACAGGACTTGGCATGCTTGGGGTGGGTGTGTAATGGAATTTATTCAGGATTTAATGAATTATGGATTTCTGCAAAAAGCATTTGTAACCTCCATCATGGTTGGCATCATTTGCGGTGTAATTGGCAGCTTTATCGTACTTCGTGGAATGGCGCTAATGGGAGATGCTATTTCACATGCAGTACTTCCGGGTGTAGCCATCTCTTATATGCTTGGAATCAATTACTTTTATGGAGCAGTTGTGACAGGTGTGTTAACTGCACTTGGCATAGGTGTCATTAGCCAAAATAGTCGGGTGAAGAGTGATTCGTCCATTGGTCTTGTGTTCTCGGCATTTTTTGCATTAGGGATTATTTTGATTACCAGGGCCAAAAGTGCAACCGACTTAACACAAATCTTATTTGGAAATGTGCTGTCAGTACGAACATCCGATATGTGGTTAACATTAATTGTTGGCGCAGTGGTACTACTTGCAGTCATTATCTTTTATAAAGAATTACTCGTTTCTAGTTTTGATGAGACGATGGCTGCGGCATACGGTCTTCGTGTCCGGTTGATACATTATGGCATCATGGTACTGCTGACACTTGTAACGGTAGCGTCCTTGCAAACAGTTGGGGTAATTTTAGTAGTATCTATGCTTATTACACCAGCTTCAACAGCTTATCTGCTAACCAATCGCTTGTCGGTAATGATTGGTTTGGCATCATTTTTTGGCGCATTATCTGCAGTGCTTGGATTGTATATTAGTTTCTTATACAACATGCCCTCTGGTCCGGTAATCGCATTAGCTACTACAGCCATATTTATTATTGCATTTATTTTTTCACCAAAGCAAGGAGTTCTATGGCGCGCGGTTCGGGGAAATCGTCATCGTGCAGCTATTGGAAAATAAAGAAATATAAACATTAAGGGAGCGTATGAGAAACATGAAGAAATGGTGGTTGGGATTTATTTTGACAAGTATGACAGTGTTTTTGCTGTCAGCATGTGGCAGTGGAGGAGCGGATGATTCATCGGAAGATAAACCATTACAGGTGGTTACATCATTTACAATTATTGCCGATTTAGCGAAAGAGATAGGTGGGGATGATGTAGACATTCACAACCTGGTTCCAACAGGTACAGATCCGCATGAATATGAGCCACTTCCTGAGGATATTAAAAAAGCAACAGATGCAGATATTTTGTTTTATAATGGGTTAAATTTGGAAGGCGGAAAAAATGGTTGGTTCTTTAAAATGATTGATACCGTTGGACAGAAGGAAGAGCATATCTTTAGTTTGACCGATCAGGTAGAACCTATGTATATCGCTGGTGAAGACGGACAAGACGAAGAGATAAACCCACATGCATTTATTGATCCGGCTGTTGGGATTAAAATGGCTGAAGCAATGCGAGATGCGTTTATGAAAGTCGATCCAGATCGTAAAGCAGACTATGAAAAGCGAGCAACGGCCTACTTGGATCGCTTGAAAGAAATGGATCAAACCTACGAAGAGAAAATAAATGATCTTCCAGAAGCAGATCGGGTTTTAGTTACTAGTGAACGTGCTTTTCAATATATGGCCAATCATTATGGATTAAAAGAGGCTTTTATTTGGGAAATCGATACAGAGGAAAATGGTTCACCATCTCAAATTAAATCACTTGTATCGTTTATAAAAGAACATGAAGTACCCGTATTATTTGTTGAATCTAATGTGGATACCCGACCAATGGAGACTGTATCCAGTGAAACGGGAGTGCCTATTTTTGAAAAAACTATTTATTCCGATGAAATTGGTGAACCAGGTGAAGAAGTGGATACGTACATGAAGTATCTTGAATATAATATAAATATCATACATGATGGCTTAAAGGGAAGCGAATGAGTAAATAATTTGGCTGAGATTCCAATTAAAGTGATGCTTTGATTGGAATCTTTTTTCATGCAAAAAGACAAGGATAGGGGATGGTATTTCTTCTATACGCCTATATTTGTTGGCTTTCGCATAAATATTTGCTAAAATGACAACACGGAATGAGGGGGTAAAAAGAATGCCAAAGGGAAAAGGGAAGGTTCTTGCCCAAAATAAAAAAGCATCACATGATTACTTTATAGAAGAAACATATGAAGCAGGTATTGTTCTGCAAGGGACAGAAATAAAGTCCATACGTGCTGGCCGTGTGAATTTAAAGGATTCGCATGCCCGGATTAATCGAGGCGAAGTTGAATTAATCAACCTGCATATTGCACCATATGAGCAAGGGAATCGTTTTAATCATGATCCGACCAGAACAAGAAAATTATTATTGCATCGAAAAGAAATTGATAAGTTAATTGGTCTGACACAGCAACAAGGATATGCGCTTGTACCTCTACGCATTTATATTAAAAATGGCTTTGCCAAAGTATTAATTGGACTTGGTAAAGGGAAGAAAAAATATGATAAGCGTGAGGACTTAAAGCAAAAACAAATGAAACGTGATATCGACCGAGCATTACGTGACAAAGATCGCATGTAATAAACTAGCAAATGATGGCACCCACGTACGCTTTTCATTTCGCTTAAAGGATGTTATACTAAGTATAGAAGTTTTGATGAAGAAGACCTTTCCATCAAGGTATGCTCGACATTTCCCGAGCGCTTCTCGCATTGAGGGGACGTTACGGATTCGACAGGGGTAGATCGAGCTTAGGTGGCGCGTCGAGGTTACGACTCGTAAAACGTTACTCGCCTAAAATAACTGGCAAAGAAAACAATTTCTCTTTAGCAGCTGCATAAGCTGACTGAAGGATCCTTCCTGCTATCGCCTGTGTAGCAGATTGAAGGGTCTCAACTTATAGCAGGCTATACGGTTGTTCGCTGTTCGAGGATAATCGTTGAATATAATCGAACTAGCTTTTCGGAAGCCTGTCGATAGGCTGAAGAAATAGCGAATGATAATATATCGACTATGCGTGTAGAAGCCTAAGTGACGATATCTTTGGACGCGGGTTCGATTCCCGCCGTCTCCATAAAAGTTTTATCATTTCGTTTGTAGCTTTTATGGAAACAAGAACGAAATAAATAAAAATAAAGAAGCCGCTCTATTGCAGACGGCTTCTTTATTTTTGTCGATATTTCTTATATGCAATTGTGTCGTTCTTCTTTATCACAGATTACCTGGCTGTAAGCCCCACATCAAGAATTTTGTTGCTAACAAGAGTTATAAGTGTGGGACCAACAGCCAGTAAAGGCCTGGTACTGTCACCTGTGTTGATATCTTGGATACTGCACTCGATAAATTAAAAGAATACAGCAAAAAATACCAAGTAGAACAGGTTATTCAACCGATAAAATCAGATATTGCCACATTCTCAATTCGTCCCAATACCTATGAACTCATTGTGGTGGTGTCTGCATTAGAGCATGTGACATCTGCGGATGAAATGATGAACGTTCTTCGTCATATGGAAAAGGGTACAAAACTTGGTGGCATCAATTGTCTAATAGTTCATTCGGAAGTTAAAGAAATAGATATAGAAACGAATAAAAATTTGGATCCTTATATCGAAGTGAACTTACCAACGGATGATATGCTGAATCGGCTAAGACGTGTTTATCATGGCTGGAAGGAACGAAAAGTATTGGTTAAGCCATTGACCTACCATATTATGCGTAACGGCAAAACGATAGCGTTGAAAACCAATGCAATCACCTATGTTACACAAAAATAAGCTTCCAGGTAAAATACGTATGATACGAAACTATTTTATCTTCAAAACGTATAAATAAGTAGAGACAATCTAAACTAAAGGAGGATAAGGATGGAACAAATAGCATTTTGGATCGTTATGACTATATTATTTATTCCGTTATATGGAATATTCATTTGGTCATACGTTGCACCTGAACAAAGTATTCTATTCGGAAAAAGATGGATGTTTAAGCATGATCCAGAGCCTTCGGAAACAGCTATTCGTTATACAAAATTTATGTCTCTGATTGCAATGATAAGCTTTCCTTTATTTATTATTGGTTCTTTTATTCATAAGGGGATTTTCCCATTTCTATTACTCCTTTTTTTGATCGTATTGGTGGTTGGTATCGTGCAGGTGGTTTCCGGTGGTGATGATTAACAATATGTTTTAAAACAATTTACTCTACAGGCAGCTGTAGGGTATTTTTTATATTATTATTTCTTTTTTTGGTGGATTTATTTTTAAAATCTCATCGGGTTATCTTCAAAAGTTTGCAAGAAGTCTGACGAGATAATTGCGAAAGTGGATGAAATAGACATATAAAATACCATGTTAGTGAAATGATATTGTGTTAGATAATTCACACATTGTATAATTACATACATTCTTTTGATACTTCATACGAGAATAACGTTTTGTTGGAGGAGGGAGGAACCTGGAATTTTGTGTTTGAAAATAGAGACAAACGAACATACCGTCGTTCGTACCCGAGAAGAAGGCTCATGTAGCTGTATTATTTTTAATTAAAATTGTCAGAAAAGTGTATATTGTCAAAGTAGACATAATTAGGAGGAAATGTAAATGCGTAAACTATTTTCATTATGTGCTGTGATCATGTTAGCCTTCATCATTGGTGCTTGTGGTGATACAGGTAATGATGCTGGGGACAGCAAGGATAGTGCGGATAAAGAGAAGGATGCACAAAATGAAGCAAGCGAAAATGCTTCTAAAGAAGATGATCAAGCTGCGGAAAATGAGGATGCTGGTGATGTATTAGAAGGTTTTGAAGACTTCTTTATTTATTTAGAGGCAATGGAACTCGAGGTCGATACAGATGCTGCCAAGCTTCAGGATGCTGCTGTAACAGAATCGGTAGGTGCTGAAAAAGGTGTTCTTATTCCAATAGAAGGTATTGAAGCTCAATTTTATCTGTTTAATACAGAAGATAATGAGATGTATGATGAAGCTGCTGAAAAAGGTACAATTACCATTGATGTCGGTGGAGAAGAATTTCCAATTCCATATTTTGTACATGATGGTATTGGCTTCGCTAATCCAGACGACCATTATAAAGGTAAAGAAATCGTTGGGTATTTAGAACAATTTTAATACAGTGAAACTTCAATCAGTGGGAGTCTTCGTACTTCCCCACGGATTGTTAGTTGATCCAATCAGGCCTTTACTAGCTGTTGATCCCCCACTTACAATGCTTGTGATTAACAGAAGTTCTTGATGAGGGGGGCGTACAGCCAGTTAATCTGTGATAAAACGAGATGACAGACGTGTACCGTTGTATGGCGAAATATAGCTGATTTTAGTAGAAAGGAGGATGCGGATGAGCGAAAATACAACACAAAAACAATCAGAAAAACAACAAAACGAAGCTATTTGGAAACCTTTTATTAAACTATTATTTAGGGCAAAACTTCCTTGGTTTTGGATTATTTTACTTATTATTATTACCCTCGGTGAATCTCAATTGGCGCTTATGTTTCCTGATTTAACGAGTAAGATCGCAGGAGGGCATATTGAAAAGGCGATTGTTTTTGGAGCCATTGGTGTCATTGTTGCTCGTATTTTCATTTCGGGCATTTTACGATTTATTGGTAAATTAACGATGTATAAAATCGATAAAAGCTATCGAATATTAATCTGGTCCCAATTGATGCGTTCACCAATTCGTTTATTTGACAAAGTGAAAGCAAATGAAATGGTCAGTCGTACGTCTACAGATACTGCGAGTTTAAGTATCATCTTCTCATATGTCGTGCCAACGTTATTATCGATGATGTATTTAACAGTTGGAACGGTATCTAAACTGTTCGGGTATGATTGGAGATTGGGTCTTGCACAGGTAATCTTTTTACCGATATATTTCGGCTGTTATCTTTGGTATGGCCGTTGGAGCTTTCGTGTTAATAAACAAGTACAAAGCAGGTTAGCCAAGTTAACGCAGTTCTTATCAGAGCTACTCATCAATATTCCACTGATTAAAACCTTTGTTACGGAAAAGAAAGAAGAAAAGCGTGGAATTAACAATATTGATCAGTATTACAAGGCAGGAATCAAAAAAGGGATTGTCAGCTGGATTGAACACCCCATGACAGGAATTTTTGGTGTTGTTCAATCAGCACTCGTTATCGGACTAGGCGTACTTTTGATATCTAATGGATCGATAACGGTTGATACTTGGGTTGCCTACTTCCTTTATGTTGATTTATTGTATGGGGTCTTAGGAACGTTTGGCTATTTATTTATTGAGTTAAAACAGAGTCAAGGAGCATCAGCGAGAATTGCACAATTAGTGGAGTACCCAGAAGTCGTGTATGAAAGAACGTATCCTCTTGAAAAGTATGATGATGACTTGGTGTTGGATCACGTTTCTTTTAGTTATGGGAAAGAGAAAGTGCTATCTGATGTGAGCTTTACCGTTCCTTACGGGAAGGTAACAGCAATTGTCGGCCCAAGTGGGGGTGGGAAAACAACGATTTTATCCTTGATTGAGCGATTTTATGAAGCGGCACCTCATTCCATTCGATTGGGAGAAGTTCCAATCGAAGATTTCCATCTCCATGATTGGCACAAAGCATTTGGTTATGTTGCACAGGATATTCCTCTTTTAACTGGTACTGTAAGGGAAAATCTCGTGTATGGGGTTGATCGAGAAGTAAGTAATCAGGAATTACGTGAAGTGGCGTATCAAGCAAACGCCTTATCATTTATTGAACAGTTACCAGATGGTTTTGACACACATATTGGTGAAAGTGGTGGAAAGCTTTCCGGTGGACAAAGACAACGTTTAGCGATTGCACGAGTTATTTTAAGAGATCCTGACGTGCTTTTATTGGATGAAGCAACCTCTAATTTGGACAGTCGATCCGAGCAGGTTGTTTTAGAAGCGATGAATCGCTTAATGAAGAAAAATCGAACGACTATTGTAATTGCACATGATTTGACGACGATTCGAAATGCAGATCAAATTGTCGTCTTGGATCAAGGAACGGTTAATGGAATCGGCAAACATCATGAGCTTTTGGAAACCAATAAGCTATATCGTAAATATATCGACTTACATCTAGGGAAACCAATTTTGTAAAGCGATAATACGTCGGATAATAAAGGGAGGGAGAAGATTGTCTGAACCGAATAAAGTTGGCTGGAAACCATTTTTTAGTCTTATTTCCAAATCAAAATTACCTTGGGGATTGTATATACTGACATTTATTGTAATGATATCAACAGCTTCTGTTACATTGATGTCTCCACTGATTTTACAAAAAATAATGTCAGGTGAAATATTTGATGCAAAACTCGTATTTCAATACATTGGCCTAGCCATCGTAACGGCAATTACAGTTAGCTTATCGGGTTTTACTCGAATCTTTGCGAATGCCCGTACGACAAGAAATATTCAAAACACCCTGTGGTCTAAATATATTCGGGTCCCATTACCTTTTTTTAATAAAGAACCATCTTTGCTGTTAATAAGTCGTTTAACACATGACCCGACACATATAAATGGTGCGATCAATTATACGATGTCATTGTTGATGTCTACCTATTCTTTAGTAGGATCGATTATTATTATGTGGGGAATGAATGTTAAATTAACACTCGTGTTATTGCCTGTTATTCCCTATATTTTAATTGTTACATTGGTTGTGGGACATTTTACACAAAAGACCCAAGAACGGGTACAGTATCGATATTCAGGGATGACTGCATTTATTGCAGAACGGTTACCAAAAATTCGTTTAATTAGATCCTTTGGTAAAGAAGGGGAAGAAATTGAAAACGGAAAAAATGTAATCGAAAATCAGTATAAGGCAGATGTGTCTCGGGCCGTGGTTGACTTATACGGAGAACCATTATTACAAAGCGTTCAAGGAATTATTATGGGACTTGTGCTGATTTATGGGGGATATTTGACGTCGATTGGTGAATTGGATATTGGGTCTCTCATTGCATTTTATTTATATTCGGCAAATATTCATAATAATGTACAGCAATATGGATTATTCTATCAGGTATTAAAAGGTGCAAAAGGGGCAGCCCATAAAATATCTAAAATTGTTGACTCCGATAGTGAAAAATATGAAAGATCGAAAGCTTTTGATGAAGTGTTACAATCATCCAATGGTAATCTGGCACTTGAGCATGTTAGTTTCAGTTATGAGGAGCGCAATGTTCTTAAGAATGTAAGCTTTACGATTCCAAAAGGAAAAGTAACTGCGATTGTTGGTCCAAGTGGTGGGGGTAAAACAACCATTTTATCACTTATCGAACGGTTTTATGAACCGAATGTAGGCCGACTTACCTTTGGTAACATACCATCCGAGCAAATTCATTTAGATGATTGGCGCAATGCCTTTTCATACGTATCACAAGGCAGTCCAATTTTATCTGGGACAATAAGAGAGAATATAACGTACGGTACAGAACGCGAAGTAAGTGATGAAGAGGTTATACAAGCAGCCAAAAAAGCAAATGCTTATGGGTTTATTAAGGATTTCCCAGATGGATTTGAAACAGAAGTAGGAGAAATGGGTTCAAAACTGTCTGGTGGACAAAGACAACGGATTGCGATTGCCCGAGCAATTATCAAGAATCCCAAATATCTATTATTGGATGAAGCAACATCAAGTCTTGACATTCAGACGACGACCAAAATTCAGGCAGCCCTTGATGAACTGATGGTTGGCCGTACAACTATTGTTGTTGCCCATAATTTGTCAACTGTACAAGAGGCGAATCATATTGTCGTTGTGGAACATGGAATGATTAGTGGACAGGGTAAACATGATGAATTAATGGAAAGCAATAAGCTGTATCGTGAGTTAGTAGAGATTCAATTTGCCAAAGAACAGATGCTTGCTTGGTAGATTGTGATGCAGAATAATAATGCATAAATATTAGGAGTGAAATAATGAGTCAGATACAAGATGTGAACCAAGAAATATTTGATGAAGAAGTTTTTAAAAGTGATATACCAGTTTTAATTGATTTTTATACGGATGGATGTGGTCCATGTGAGGCACTTGTCCCAGTTCTTGATGAAATTGCTGCTGAGTATGTAGGAAAGCTGAAGATTGCAAAATTTTACGTGTCATTGGATGAAGTACTTGAAAACAGCAATGAAGTTGCTAAAAAATATGATGTAATGGGCTTTCCGACGATTATTTTAATGAAAGCTGGAGAGGTATTTACCACATTACTTGGTGGTCAGGGTAAAGATGACCTGCTTAAAGAAATTAACAAGATGATATAAACAAAGAAATGCAGATTTTGCCTGAAGGCTTGATCTGCATTTTTTTGTTTGAAATAAAGACATGTGCTTGTGTTTATGCAATTTTATGATATACAGGCCGTGCTGCGTATGGCATATTTCTAAAAAGCTTACACCAGGTTGCGATTTCTCTAACTCCAATATATACTCGTGATTTTGAATGTGGGTTGTGTCGAAAATCACATGCTGACAACAGTGTTATCAAGTTGCAACATCTTTCAACATCGCTTGTCTTAGTGTATAATTTACGGTGACAACTGAATAAGTAGAGGGTTTAGGTGTCTAACTATGCATACAAGCTTGGTGTAGTTGACGAAAAGGGAAGTTTGGTGTAAATCCAACGCGGTCCCGCCACTGTAATAGGATGCAGCTATCATAACCACTGTGCAATTCGCATGGGAAGGGATAGATGTGATATCCGAAGCCAGGAGACCTGCCTAAATCTGATATGCCATTTAACCTACGGGAAATAGGGAGGTGTATGTGAAACACACATGCTGTATTTTTGATGCGCTTGCATGGTGATAGACATCTCTAATTGTAGAGGTGTTTTTTATTGCAAGTCGTAATTGGCTTTCTTATTTATATTACATATTATTGGAGGATAAATATGAAAAAGTTATATTCTTTTTTACTCATTTTAATGACAGCGATTCTGCTTATGACAGGCTGTGCAAGTAATGATGATACGAATAAAGATCAAGCACAGGACAATAGTTCTGATCCACAGACAGAAGAAACAGAAGGGGAAGATGCAGCTTCTGATGAGGCGGCTTTTCCAGTTGAGATAGTTGATGGAACAGGAGAAAAAGTAACGATTAAAGCAAAGCCTGAAAAAATTGTTTCCATTATTCCAAGCGCAACAGAGATTGCATTTGCACTAGATTTAGGGGAGCAAATTATTGGCGTATCTGATAATGATAACTACCCTGAGGAAGTTGCCGATAAGGAAAAAGTGGGTGGAATGGAATTAAATATTGAAAAAATTATTTCCTTGGAACCAGAGCTCGTATTGGCGGACTTGATGAATGATCCGGATGGTTTGCAGCAAATTCGAGATGCTGGAATCCCCGTATTGGTTGCAGGAGAAGCGAATAATTTTGACGACGTGTATGAAGTAATTGAAATGATTGGTAAGGGAACGGGAACAACGGATAAGGCAACAGAAATGATTGATGGAATGAAATCAGATTTAGCAGCGTTGCAAGAGAAAGCGAAAAAAATTGAAAAAGATGATGAGAAAAATGTATTTGTAGAAGTATCACCAGAACCGGAAATTTACACAACTGGTAAGAATACTTTTATGGACGAATTACTGAATGTTATCCATGCGAAAAATGTTGCTGGAGAAGAAGAGGGTTGGATTAAGTTAAATGAAGAGGCCATTCTTTCTTACAATCCAGATGTCGTTATTGTAGCTTATAACTACATGGAAGATGCTGAAGATGCAGTATTAGCACGTGCAGGCTGGGAAGATGTACAAGCGATTAAGGACAAGCAAGTATTTGAAATAAATGAAGATATTGTTAGTCGACCAGGACCGCGTTTGGTTGAAGGAGCAGAGGAACTTGCAAAAGCTATTTACCCAGAAGTATTTGAAAACTAAGCAAGCAATAGCCTACGCAGCGATGAGCATGGCGCTCGTTGGAGCAGTATTACTTGGTGTTTCAATTGGAACCGTTCATATACCAATTTGGGACACCGCAAGAATGCTGTTTTACGGATTGATTCAGGCCCCTGTGCCTGAATCAATCGATCCAACGCTTGAAAATATTGTGATGCGTATTCGGTTGCCGCGTGTGGTGCTCTCCGGATTAGTAGGGGCATCGTTAGCGATTGCAGGGGCAGCATTTCAAGGACTGCTGCGAAATCCGCTAGCTGATCCATATACACTTGGTGTATCGTCAGGTGCCAGTGTTGGTGCTGTCATGACGATTTTTTTTCATATAACGATTCCAGGCATCGGCATTTTTACCTTGCCATTGGTGAGTATTGTATTTGCTATTCTTACTATTTTTATCGTCTTATTTTTTGCACGAAAAATTGATCGTACCATGCGAGTGGAGACGATTATATTAACTGGAATTATATTTAGTTCTTTTTTGGGTGCCACCATATCTTTAATGATTGCACTAACAGGTGAAGAACTGAGACAAATTATTGGCTGGTTGCTTGGCAGCGTGTCGATGCGCGGCTGGGAGTATGTTTGGATTATTTTACCGTTTTTAGTGATAGGATCTATCGTTTTATATATGCACGCCAATGAGTTAAACGCAATGGCATTTGGTGAGGAACAAGCAAAGCATTTAGGTGTTAATGTACAACGAAAAAAAATGAACATCATGCTTGCGGGTGCCATTTTAACAGGTGCTGCGGTCGCAGTTTCCGGTACGATTGGTTTTGTTGGACTTGTCATTCCGCATTTTATTCGCATATTAATCGGACCCGATCATCGCCATTTGCTCCCATTATCCGTTATTACTGGAGCAGCATTTTTAATTATTGCCGACCTTGTTTCAAGGACGATTATCGCGCCATCTGAATTACCAATAGGGGTTATTACTGCTTTAATTGGGGCACCGATTTTTGCAATTATTCTTATGCGCCAGCGGAAGAAGGGGAGGAGCTAGGATGATAGATATTGAACAGGTTTCCGGTGGTTATTCCCAAGAGCCAATTCTTCGTGATATTTCTCTTCACATTGATAGAGGCTCTTTTTTTGGTATTATTGGTCCAAATGGTAGTGGGAAAACAACGCTTGTCAAAATGATTAGTGGTATTTTACCCCTGCAAGCAGGAGAAATTCAGGTAGCTGGGAAATCAATAACTGCATATCAATCGAGAGAATTAGCGAGAAAATTAGCTGTTTTACCACAGCTGACTTCACATGCTTTTAGCTTTACTGTAAAAGAAACTGTTTCACTTGGCAGGTATGCATTTAAAAAAGGATTGTTTCAGACCTTATCTGATGAGGATGGTCATATTATTGCTGAGGTGATGGAGCAAACAGGGGTAACACAATATGCGGATAGTCCATTAGATGAGTTGTCTGGTGGAGAAAAGCAACGCGTTTTTCTAGCACAGGCACTTGCTCAAACGCCTGAAATTATGATTTTGGATGAGCCAACCAACCATCTGGATTTAGCTTATCAGAAAGAACTGCTGGATTTATTAAAGGACTGGACGGAGAAAAAACAATTAACGGTTATTTCTATTTTTCATGATTTGAATTTGGCTGGACTTTATTGTGATAAGCTTCTATTGCTAAATCAAGGCAAAATGAGTGGCTATGGACAACCTGACGAAGTGTTAAAGGCGGATAAAATTCAACAGGTATATCATACAGAAATTGAAAAATACCCGCATCCTCGGGTTCCAAAACCACAAATGATGCTCGTACCGGAACAAAGTAACATGAAAGCATGTAATATCGATGAATCCATGTTGAAGCAATCGAAAAAACATATTGTGATGCATGTACCTATACCTTTGAAGAGCTTTTCATCGGCGGTGACGGGTTCGGGGATGGGCTGGTTTGATACGTTTGTCAATCGTTATGTGGATAAAAACTATCAGGAAATAGATCATAAGGGAGACATGGAGCATTATTTACGGCAAAATGGATTCGACCCAAATGCTACCGTTGGGATGATGACTGCTGTTCCATTGGATACGGTTGCGTATCTTTCGCGGCAAGGAGAAGGATTTTCATTGTTTGTTGTCGTGACTGCCGGCGTTGGAAATGCTGTCGATGCAGCATATGGTTCTAAACATGTCGAAAATATGAAGCCAGGTACCATTAATACTTGGATTTTTATAAATGGTAATGTGACTGATGAAGCGTATATTCAAGGAATGGTTACTGCAACAGAAGCAAAGACAAAGGCATTAAGGGAATTACATGTGATGGATAAGCTGACTGGAACCTTCGCAACTGGCACTTCCACAGACAGTATTTTAATTGCAGCTTCACAACAAGGGGAAAAGCTTACATATGGTGGACCAATTGCTCCGTTGGGACAGCTAATCGGGAATACTGTTTACGAATGCACCAAACAAGCGCTTAAGTCCAATTTCGAAAGGCGGAATCGGGAATGATCCATCATGTAATTGCGATCGCTTTTGCTTATGTGCTGGACCGAATCATAGGTGATCCATTGAATTGGCCACATCCGGTTCGCTGGATGGGCTCGCTCATATCCAGGCTTGATAAATGGCTGAATCGTGGTAAATATAAGCGGCTAAATGGTGTATTCATGGTATTGATTTTGCTTATCATTGTAGGCCTAATAGTCGGGTTACTCGTGTGGGGATGCTATCAGATCCATCCTATTGTTGGTATTGCAGTGGAAGGCATCATCATTGCTACAACGATTGCTCAGAAGAGCTTGAAGGATGCAGCACTTGTCGTGGATGCCGCTTTGGAAAAGCATGATATGATAGATGCTAGAGAAAAGCTGCAGTATATAGTTGGTAGGGATACAGCCGCATTAGATGAATCTGAAATTGTACGTGCAACCGTTGAAACAGTAGCGGAAAATACAACAGATGGAATTACAGCGCCATTGTTTTGGGCATGGATAGGCGGAGCTCCATTAGCAATGATGTACAGAGCAATCAATACTTGTGATTCCATGGTTGGTTATCGAAATGAAAAATACGAAGCATTCGGCTGGGCATCCGCGCGTTTGGATGATGTAGTAAATTGGATTCCCGCTCGTTTGACTGGATTTGTAAGTATGTTTGCCGGGCGGCCAAAGTATGGTAACCGGAAAACAGCATGGGCGGTATTACGTCGTGACGCTAAAAAGCATAACAGTCCAAATAGTGGTTGGGGAGAGGCTGCCGCAGCTGCGATGCTTGGCATTCAATTGGGTGGTATTAACTATTATCAAGGGAAGCAGTCTATTGCACCAACGATGGGTGACCAACATCAGGTTTTAACTCGATTACATATTGGACAAGTCATCATATGGATGAAAAAAACAATCTATTTATTCATATTGTTGCTTATGATTGGGGGACTACTTTATGAAGCTGCCACAACATGGTGCCAATCCGGATTATGTTTATAAGGCCATGGCTATCAAACAGCCGGAAGACCTGCTTGATTTTAGCATGAATGTAAATCCAGCGGGGCCACCCGCCTCAATATTGGAGTGCTGGACAGACTGGCTGCCAGCAGTAAATGATTATCCAGATCCAGAAGGTCGTGAGCTAATAGAAGATATTTCCCTTCAAGAAGGGCTGTCAACATCACAGATAATGCTAGGTAATGGAGCGGCTGAATTGATTCAATTGCTTGCCAGTAGCTTGCAAGGAAAACGGGTACTGCTCATACAGCCGACTTTTTCTGAATATGAACGGATGTGTCGAGCCTTTGATTGCGAAATTACCCATTTTGTATTGGAAGGTGTAAATGAATGGCAGCTTGAACTATCAGATTTAGAACCTTTGTTAGCTACCCATGATGCGATATTTTTCTGCCATCCGAATAATCCAACAGGCGTCATAAGCAGCGAACAAAGCTTGGTAGCATTATTGTCCGCCTGTTCACAGCATAACTGCTTACTTATAGTTGATGAGGCTTTTTATGATTTTATGGACAGACCGTTTACAATGGCTTCTCAGCTTCCGGGGCAAGATCATCTTGTTGTATTGCGTTCGTTAACCAAGATGTATGCCATTGCTGGATTACGGCTTGGTTATTTACTCGCATCACCGAGGATGATCCAGCATTTGAAAAAACGTCAGTCACATTGGAGTGTAAATGCCATTGCACTACTTAGTGGTCTGCAATGTTTGCGGGCAACAGATTTTGCCGCACAGACGAGAATGGAATGTACCATTGAAAGAAATCGTATGCTGGAAAAACTAACATCGTATGGCTATCGAATATCGAAAAGTCATGTAAATTATTATTTATTACAGGACACACAGCTGGATGATCAGTATCCGCTCTACGTCCACTTGCTTAAACAAGGAATTGTACCGAGACATACATACAATTATAAAGGGCTTGCTGGTCGATGGCTGCGATTTGCTATTCGAGACACAGCAGATAATGATGTTCTACTGGAGGCGCTGCAACGATGGAAACAGGAAAATTAATTTTTATTACTGGTGGTGCTAGAAGTGGTAAAAGCAGCTTTGCCGAGGCGCACTCAATCGAGCTTGCCAAAAGTCATGAGGCAGCGCTTTTTTATATTGCCACAGCGCGTGGGTCGGATGAAGAAATGGAATCGCGCATAAAGTGGCATAAAACAGATCGTCTACAAAGTGGTTATCAGTGGGCGACACTAGAATGTCCAACTCACATTCAAACATGTGTAGAAAAAATCGAGCCAGGTAGTGTCGTACTATTGGACTGTGTCACCATTTTATTATCGAATACTCTATTTCAATCCGGATTTGCCAGTGGGAAATGGGCTGACCCAGCATTTCATGTAGAAGTACAGGCGACTATTATCGAGGGGATTACGCGGCTCCGAGAAAAAGCGAGTGCTGTTATCGTTGTTTCGAATGAGGTGCTGCATGGTGCAATGAGGGCTGAGGCACCAACAGCCATATATGAACGACTGATTGGCTATATCCATCAGCAAATTGTTCAACAATCCAATCAAGCATATTTAGTTGAAGCAGGTATTCCAATTGAGATGAAGGGGTGAAGTTCATGCGAGGAATTATGGTACAAGGAACGTCTTCCGATGCAGGAAAAAGTTTAATCGTTACCGCATTATGCCGTTTGCTTTCAGATAAAGGCTATTTGGTTGCCCCATTTAAATCCCAAAATATGTCCTCGTATACCTATACATTACCGAATGGTAGTAAAATTTCCAATGCACAAGCCATCCAAGCGGAAGCAGCTCGCATATTACCAGCTGCCTGGATGAATCCTATTATGTTAAAGCCAACTTCTGATACAGCTTCTGAAATCATACTTTTTGGTCAATCCGTTGATGCAGTATCTGGTTCTGCTTATCGGGAAAGGTATTATGAAATCGGATTATCGGCTGTGAAGCAGGCGTTGGAAACAGCTGAAAAGCAGGCGGAAGTATTGATTCTTGAAGGGGCAGGCAGTCCAGTAGAAATCAATTTAAAGGATCGAGAGCTTGTCAATATGAAGGTTGCTGAAATGGCAGATGTTCCGGTGCTGCTTGTTGCTGATATTGATCGTGGTGGTGTGTTTGCTAGCATTATTGGCACATTGGAATTGTTGACCCCAGATGAACTTGCACGTGTCCAAGGTATTATCATTAATAAGTTCCGCGGGGAGGCATGTCTTTTTGCTGATGGGGTGGCATGGATAGAGCAAAGAACAGGTATTCCAGTTATCGGAGTGGTGCCTCATATCAACCATACAATACCTCCGGAGGATAGTTTATCTGACGATAAGGGGTGTCAGTCAAATTCCGAAGAGCAGGATAGGTATGATGATTTGGCTTATCAAATTTCCAAACATATGGATGTCGAACAAATAGAACGGATGATGGAGCGGTGGTGTGAATCGTGAAAGGCTTTTGGAATGGGCTACTGATTAATTTACAGTTCTTTACAACAATTCCAATCAAGAAAGAAATTCCGATGTCAGCGGGGCATTTCCGCTGGGCGATTCGCTCCTTTCCATTATTAGGTCTGATGCTTGGAACGATGATCGCTTCAGCAGTACTTTTATTACAGCTTACTCCTGTTTCTCCACTTGCGGTCGCATTCATCATCGTTATTTTGACCATCTTTTTGACAGGTGGTATTCATTTGGATGGTTGGTTAGATTGCTGTGATGGTTTCTTCTCCTATCGTGACCGGGAAAAACGATTAGCCATTATGTCAGATCCACGTGCAGGTGCATTTGGTGTCATTGGTGTCATTCTTCTATTAGCCTGTAAATGGCTGGTTATCTATGAAATTTTATTGCACCGTGGTGTAGATATTTATTTTATTGCAGCTATCGTGCTCATACCGTTTTATACACGCATGCTCATGGGATTGATGCTCACTGGAATGGTGACTGCTAAGCAGGAAGGGCTTGCCAGTATGTTTAAACAAGCCACTGGAAAACATGTTATTTATTTTTATTGCTTATATTTGCTTATTTTAATTAGCATCTTATGGATGTGGAAACCTGAACTTATGTGGCTTGCATCAGGTATGTTACTTTTACTAGCAATATTGTATCTATTTCTAAAGCAAAAGACAGAAACTTGGTTCGGTGGAATTACGGGAGATGTACTTGGAGCAGCTACAGAGGGAATGGAGGTAATATATTGGGTGATATTATGGGGATTACATTATATCGTCATGGTTTGACAGCAGAAAATGAGCGCAAAGCCTATATTGGCTGGTCCAACCCTCCATTAAGTGATACAGGTAGAGAAGCAACAAGTAAATGGAGGAAATCGTTACGGTTGGAAGCATATTTTTCTCAAACGGAGCTGGTATACACCAGTGATTTAACACGCTGTATGGAGACGGCTGCAATTCTATTTCCACAGCTACCGTTAACCTCTATGCAGGGGCTTCGTGAACTGCATTTTGGAGCATGGGATGGCAAGACCTACCTGGATTTACAGCATGACCCTGCCTATCAAGCATGGTTAAACGATCCTTTTACCGGTGGGCCACCTTTAGGAGAAAAGTGGGAGCAATTTGCCGGACGGATATCCACAGCATTTAACAGTATATGTCGCAAGATGGAACAGCATGACGTAAAAGAAGTAGGAATTATAACCCATGGTGGGGTAATTCGTTATTTATTAAGTGAAATGGTAGCTTCTCATCACAGCTTTTACGATTGGGATGTGTCCATGCATAAAGGACATCGGTTGGTGTGGAACACAGCCGATTGGAGGAGGAGAAGAACATGCACTTCATATCAGGAGGTTCCCATCAGGGAAAAGGAGCTTGGGTAAAAGCAACCTATCAGATTGAACGAGAACAACCATCCAATTGGATCTCCGTCTATCAAGGTGAGAAACCCCCAAGTAACATAGCGATTGGTGATATCATGGTGCTGGATCATGTGGAGGAATGGGTATATACTGCAGTGAAGAATATGGAAGCAGATGTATTTAGAAATTATGCTAAAGAAGTCATTCAGTCCTGGTTGGCATGGGAGAAAACAAATCAATGTCGTTTAATCATTATAGGCTCAGATATTTCAAAAGGAATTGTACCGATGGATCCTTTGGAACGAAAGTGGCGGGATGCGACGGGATGGTTCTATCAGGATCTTGCAAAAGCTGCCGAGCGAGTAGAAATAATCTGGTATGGTATTGCAAGGAAAATCAAATAGGAGGATGGCTGTGAATACCAAAAAATTAACGATTATTGCATTATTCATCGCGTTATCAGCAGTCGGTGGTTTCATAAAACTACCATCTGCAGTAGGTAGTATCGCATTGGATATTTTTCCAGCATTAATCGCAGTCACTGTTATTGGAAACAAGTCAGGCGCACTTGTAGGTGGTCTTGGTCACGTGATTTCCGCACAATTAGGTGGGCTTCCTCTTGGACCATTACATCTAATGATTGCTGTAGAAATGGCGCTGCTTGTGCTGCTGTTTGGTCTTCTATACCAATCAGGACGTCAGATATTGGCTTCTATTCTTTTCGTGCTTGGCAACGGATTGCTTGCTGCTTTACCATTTGCATTTATCATCAGCTTTTCATTTTATATCGCCATTGCACCGATGTTGTTACTTGCTGCATTAATAAATACCATCTTGGCGCTACTTATAATATCTAAGTTAAAACCTTTTTTTTAAGCAATAAATATATATTCAGAAGGCTGTCACTATTATGGTGAAGCCAATGATTTTAATCCGGGGGATGCAACATGAAGATATTTCCAAAGCATGACATACAATCCATCACAATGGAGCAAGGAGTAGAATTAATCATTGCTGCTGATAACAGTGGTGCAATTGGTATGAAATCAGAAGATGAAATACATATATCATATGAACGTGTTGCTTATTACGCTTTCCGTGTTGCTTATATGGAATGTGTGGCAGCAGGTGGACAGCCATTCGCAGTTGTCATACAGAATTTTAATGGAGATGCTGCTTGGGATTCATTGATTGCAGGAATTGAATACGGAAGGAAGGAATTGGAGATGGAGTCCCTTCAAATAACAGGAAGTTCAGAAACCAATTTCAATTTAAAGCAATCTGCAACAGGTATTAGCGTGCTTGGCAAACGGGAAAAAACGAAAGAAGCAGAACGAAGCTTGAACAACTATCGGGCAGCCGTAATTGGGAAACCACTCGTTGGTCAGGCTGTCGTTGAACAGAATGTTGATGTTGCGCCTCTGCCATTATTTCGGTGGTTTTCACAACAACCGGAAGTTATCGCTCTAAAGCCGGTTGGCTCCAAAGGAATCGCAGACGCATGGAAGAAAATAATGCCGGAATATACCAACCCATTTGCCAACCAAGCTTCGCTACATGATTCAGCGGGACCTGCCACTTGTATTATTGTGATTTATAAAGCATCATTTCATCATTCCATCGTTAAGCAGGCTGGGAAATGGTTATATGATTGGAATGAATAAGTATGACATCTATTTCGACTGTTTATTAGGAAAAAATATCGTCAAGAATTTTTGTTGAGAACAAGTATTGTAAGTGGGGGGCAACAGCCAGTAAAGGCCTGATTGGTTCAACTAACAATCGGTGGGGGAAGTGCAAAACCCCCACTGATTGAAGTTTCACTTTATTGGGCGTGATGAGTCTTTCGTTTTTCAGCATGGAAAATAAACGATTTGGTTTCCGCAGTTGGTTCTTGAAACTCCCAATCCCCATATACATGTATTTGTGAGAATCCTGCTTTACGTAATGATGAATGTATTTCCTCATACGTACGGAATTTTAATTGTATTTTTTCTTTCATGATTACTTTACCTGATTGTGCCAGCTTTACAGTTTCATAAAAAGTATAGATTTGATTTTGAAAGCCTTCATAGGATGTCCATATTTCTAACGGATCGCCATTCTCTTGATTGACCGCTTCGTCTGGTGTGACATCCTTTTCCCATTGTTCCCAGATTTTTGCCTGCGGATTTCTTGTGTCGAAAATAAAATGCCCGCCCGGTTTTAAAGCGTGATAAACATCTGCAATAACCTGTTGCCAACTATCGTTTGTTAAAAACACTTGGGCAACATTTGCCGTCATGATAACTGCATCATAGGAATTGGCATGTAGCTTGGAACTATCCCCTATAATCCATGTGATCTTACCACAGTTGGAAATCTTTTTCCTTTTAGCAGTTGCAATCGCTGCTTCATGTGGATCAATCGCAGTAATATGAAGTCCTTCTTTAGCAAAATGAGTTGTTAATCTTCCCGTTCCACATCCTAAATCCGCAATGTTTTTTACACCGGTTTTTTTCAACAATGCAATAAAAAATGCGTCATCTTTTCCCCAGCGATTTACCTGATCATATACCAATGGAATCATCTTATTTCCTACCCTTCTTTGCCTTTACATACTCTATCGAAAACGTATGATGAATCTATTATATACTGATAAAATGTATGAAATATAATTCATTTTTATTTTTGCAACTTTTTAGTGGGCACTGACGTCTACATAAGTACAAGGGGGAGGCGAGTCAGCGTTGCAGTTAGTGAATCGCTTAATACGAAAAGAAGAGCAAGCACTTCAACAGCTTATGGATGTATATGGGAATTATTTAATGCGCACTGCTTTTTTGCTTGTTAAAGATCACCAGCTTGCGGAGGAGCTGGTACAGGATACGTTTATCATTGCTTGCGATAAAATATCACAGCTCCACGATGAAACGAAGTTAAAGAGCTGGCTCACATCGATTGTACTGAATCAATGCCGTTCGAAAATGCGAAAATGGAGCTGGAAACACATCTTTCTAAGACACCAGACCGATGATTGGAAGCAGGAAATCGATAAGATGGGAAATCCTGAAGAACAGCTATTACAAGAATTTGGAAATCAGCAATTAAGTCAGGCAATACAGCAATTGGAGTATGTTTATCGCGAGGCTATTATTCTATACTTATAACGAATTGAAAATAACGGAAATTGCCAGACATGTGAACGAGAATGAAAATACGATCAAATCAAGATTAGTGAGAGGCCGTCGTCAATTACGCATTATGTTGGAAAGGGAGGAGCGAATCGATGGTGAACAGCAGACAAAATATTCGTGATCAATTAGATCAGGAACTTCAAAATATAACTTTCACAAGTGCTGATAAGGTACATGCGCGTATTCATCCAACGACGTGGAGGCAAAGAATATACGCACTATGGAATAAGGAAGTGGAAATTAGCGGAAGTACTGCGGGTGTCATTCTACTGGCGTTTACTCTTTTCTTGGAATTGGTGGTATCCGAAGTTTGCAAACAGATCTTGTTATGAACGATAATCGCCAACAGATTAAAATAGGAGGAAGCACGTATTGGAAGGGCGAATTAGAAAAGGTGGTTAAGTTAGATGACGATTAAATTTAAAGTAAAACATCTGGTTTATATTGTCTTCACCCTTGCATGTCTCCTTCCACTTTTTCATTATCTAGTTGTTCCTCAATACGAATTATCTCAGGTGAAGAAATTAGCCGCTAAAGGTGGAGAAGCTGGTAAACAAGCAATTTTGAGCAAGCTGGATGATCCCATCCTACCATCTCAAAAATGGGATCTCATCCGCAGTTATATGATTTCTAATTCTATGGTAGAAGGCTACGATGTATACGTCAGCCCATCGTTTAGTCAAACAAAGAAAGAATTATTCGTCCGGTTTAACAACGCGGAGAGGAAACCTTATTTGGAGGACTATGTGGAAAATGGTCCAGCTGATCCTACATTGAATACTGCAGCAATGGCGCTGTATGAGATTTATCTTGCTGAAAATAATGTCAGCAAGGGAAATCGCATGTTAGACCAAGTGGTGCAACGAATGGATAAAGATGGATATGTGGTGAATGAAATATTTTCCGAACGCTTGCAACTGCTCCTCCAAGCAGGTTACTTGGAGGAAGCAGATCGATATGCCGATGAAATCATAGATAAACAGGGTCCTGAGTGGGGATATATGATAGTAGAGGCTCAATACGTGAAGGCAAAAATTTGTTTACAACAGGGAGATAAACAACAGGCAAGCCAGATTGCAGAACAGGCTTTGGCAGATTATCGTGAGCTACTTGAACATGAAAAAAAAGCAGCACCTGATCTTGCATTCGATGAACAGGAAATTTCATTTATAGGGGAAGAATTAGAATACTTCCTTGCGCATATGGATAAAGCAAAGCAGAATCAATCCCCATCCAGCTTATCTGGAAAAGTAATTCGAAGCAATGGGGAGCCAGTTCGTCACGCTGGGATATTTTTGCGGGATGAGAATCATATTCAGCAAAGTGTTTCTTTTATGGAGCCCTATTATACGACGACAGATGAAAATGGAAATTATGAAATTAAAAATGTCAGACCTGGTAATTACCAAATAATGGCTGGATTTACGTATGACCAGATTGATGGATATATGTGGCCGGTTGATATGAATGATTGGATTGATATGGAAGCAGGTGAATCTGAAGAATATGATATTACTTTACATGAACTCATCCAAATTGAAAAACCGGCAAATAAACAAAAAATAACAGCAAACAAAATTGAATTTGAGTGGGAACCAGTTGATGAAGCGGATTATTATCAACTAAGTATTAGATTAGAAGGAGAAAAAGGGGGATATTTGACTACTATACTGCAAAAATCATTTCCAACGAATCATGTTCAATTAAAAGTAGAGGATCTCTATAATCACCGGGTCGGTGTCATGTTTACAGATGATCCGCCGAACCAGGTAGATCCATTGACGATTTTAGCATTATCAAATCCGGAAAATCAGATTTCTTGGTCAGTTGCGGCCTATACAGCAGAAGGGGAGTTAATTACGAGTAGCGCCGGTTATCGGCTTCATGAATCGACCATAGGTAATGTACCACTATTTTACTTGCAGGAAAGAACTTTGACAGCAGCTGATCGATTATTACTGGATCATAAAGTAGATCAGGCGATTACAGCATACAAAGAAAGCTATGCAGCTGATGAAAATGATGTTCATAGTTTACGAATGTTGGATCGATTAATTGGACTTGAACCAAGACAATCCGGCAAAGCAGAGGATGAAAGGGTACTACCTTATGTATTGGAGCTCGCAGAAAAGTCGCCTGCACCGGAGTATATGTTCCGACTAGCAGTATATTATAGTGAAAAACGAAATTGGCGGGAAAGTGAAAAATGGTTTGGAGAATTTTGGCAAGCATCTGATTCATTCTCGACTGATGGCTATGAGCTTGGGGTGCATGGCATGATGAAGATGCGTCAGGGAAGGTTAGATGACGCGACAGAGATATTGAAGCAATCTGTCCAACGCGATAAAAGTGGTCGGTTTATTGGTGCTTTGTTAGCGGTCAGATTACACGAACAGGATGATTTTGAAACGTTGAATCGACTTGCCAATGCATATCCAGAACGACCTTATGGTGAGGATAAGCATGATTGGCCTAAACTGATCAAGGATATGGAGCAGTCTATGAAGGATGACGAGAACCAGAAAAATGAATTGATTCAGGTGCTTGATTGGTTTTTCCAAGATCAATCTGAACGGTTGGAAGAATGGCTTCAGAAAACGAAAAGTACAGCCATCAAATCCTTCATTCAAGCATTGCAGCAAGTGGATTAATCAAACAAGTCTGGGATAAAACTAGTCTCTGATCTTGAAACAATGGTCATGTTTACCACGAACAGGTAAACATGACCAAAAATGTATCTAAATTAAATAAAGCGGAATAAATCTACGGAGACTCCTGCGGGACTAGCCGTGTCCGAAAACGACAAAGAAAGTGGATTTCTTTGTTGATTGAGGTCGGCTTGTGGAACGCAGAGTAGATTTATGGAGCGACGAAGCTAATCAAATTAAATGAAAAGGAATAGGTGTAATATACTTGTAAAGTCTCACATGGTTCTACTTAACCTCTGTGCAGATTTATGCGTCGCTTTTAATAAGGGTCTGCTTCTTGACTCTTATCGACAGCATCTTTTGCAGCCTCATTGGCAGCAATCGAACCTTGACCATATTTTGTTTTTCCAGATTCCCGACCTGGAAGGGGTTGTGTCGAAGTATCCTTTTCCAATTCTTTTATTTTCTCTTGCATCGCTTCCTGAACCCGTTTACCATAATCTTCATCTGCTTTTGTAAAATGCGCAATCATAACTTGCTGAATACGCGGATCACAAACAGCGAGTGCATCGGCAAGATTATCGATTAATTCATCACGTTCCCAATCCTCAAAGCTACGATACGTATGTCCAGCTTGCCCATAGTTATTTGGCCGATCAATCGGTGCACTCATAACCACGTCATCATAACTGGGCTCATGTGGAGTTTGTCCATGTTTTTCTGCCTCTTCGTATCCTCCGATTAAGGACGGTTCATAATTGATATGGGGGTCGATACCTGTTTTATTTAGATCTCGTGTATCCATTTGTCCCCGTTGCTGATTGGTATGAACGGGAACAACGGGCGCATTCATTGGCAGATTCAGATAGTTGGCACCAATACGATAGCGCTGTGTATCGGAATATGAAAAAGTACGCCCCTGCAGCATTTTATCATCTGAAAAGTCCATTCCATCGACCAGCACTCCAGTACCGAAAGCAGCTTGTTCTATTTCTGCATGGAAATCAACGGGATTACGATCAAGTACCATTCGCCCAACCGGCAACCACGGAAATTTCTCCTCTGGCCATAACTTGGTATCATCGAGCGGGTCAAAATCAAGCTCTGAATGATAATCATCCTCCATGATTTGTACAAATAATTCCCACTCTGGAAAATCTCCACGCTCAATCGCTTCATATAAATCCTGGGTCGCATGGCTTACGTTTTTTGCTTGAATGGCATTTGCTTCTTCCTGGGTAAGGTTACGAATGCCTTCCTTTGGTTCCCAATGATACTTCACAAGTACAGCTTCCCCTTTATCATTGACCCATTTGTACGTGTTCACACCAGACCCTTGCATATGGCGATATGTAGCCGGGATCCCCCAAGGTGAGAATAAAAATGTAATCATATGGATTGCTTCCGGTGTGCGAGAGACAAAATCAAACATACGCTGTGGGTGTGGGATATTTGATACGGGATCGGGCTTAAACGCATGAATCATATCGGGAAATTTCATGGCATCACGGATAAAAAATATTTTAAGGTTATTTCCAACCAAATCCCAATTACCATCTTCTGTATACATTTTCACTGCGAAACCGCGTGGATCACGCGCTGTTTCAGGAGAGTCCTTGGAACCAGCGACGGTAGAAAAACGTACCATAAGCGGTGTTCTTTTCCCGGCACCAGAAAAAACCTTTGCGCGGGTATATTTTTCGGCCGGTTCATCACCGACCTTTCCATACGTTTCAAAATAACCGAATGCACCTGCACCACGTGCATGCACGACACGCTCTGGTACTTCCTCACGATCAAAATGCGTAATTTTTTCAATGAAATGGTAATTCTCAAGTGTAGCTGGACCACGATTGCCTATGGTACGGATATTTTGATTGTCTTTGACGGGATGACCTTGTCTTGTTGTTAATGTCTCACGTTCTACCTCATTTGTTTCATTGGTAGTGTAAGTATCTTTTTCCTTTGACAAGCTAATACCTCCTTCAACTGATGTATTCTATATCTTGCATCGTCTAACTGAATTTATACCGTTCAGATTATTTGGTTTTATCGTTTGCTAGGATAGGGGTATAAACGGTAAACTATGTATATCAAAGAGAGGGGTAATACATATGACGGCTTATCCAAATACAGTGGAAACAATGAAGCTAATTGAACAGTTGGTGTCGATTCCAAGTCCATCTGGTTTTACAAATCAGGTAATTGGTTTCGTTGAAAAAGAATTTCAGCATTTGGGAGTGGATACATTCCGTAATCGTAAAGGTGGCCTGATTGCTACCATCGAAGGGGAGAATCGCGACGAGCATCGCATGCTTACAGCTCATGTTGATACACTTGGGGCAATGGTTAAAGAGGTAAAGGATAATGGTAGATTAAGAATCGATTTAATTGGCGGTTTTCCCTACACGGCAGTAGAAGGGGAATACTGTATCATTCATACATCGTCCGGAAAACAAATGACTGGTACAATCCTCATGCATCAGACTTCTGTACATGTATATAAGGATGCTGGTACTGCAGAAAGAAATCAGCAAAATATGGAGGTTCGCATTGATGCAAAGGTCAGCAATGCAAAAGAAATTCGGGAATTGGGAATTGAAGTCGGTGATTTCATTTCTTTTGATCCGCGCGTAGAGCAAACGGAGAATGGTTTTATTAAATCAAGGCATTTAGACGATAAGGCAAGTGTTGCCATATTATTGCAGCTGGTGAAACGCTTAAAAGCGGAAGGAAAGCAACTGCCGTATACCACTCATTTTCTCATATCCAATAATGAGGAAATTGGTTATGGCGGAAACTCAAATATACCAGCAGAAACAGTTGAATATCTTGCTGTTGATATGGGAGCAATGGGCGATGGCCAATCGACAGATGAATATACAGTTTCGATCTGTGTGAAGGATGCGAGTGGTCCGTATCATTATGGACTTCGTAAACATCTTGTAGGCTTAGCAGAGAAGCATGCTATTGGCTATCAATTAGATATCTATCCATATTATGGTTCTGATGCATCAGCAGCAATTCGCGCGGGTCACGATATTATTCATGGGCTTGTAGGACCGGGTATCGATTCATCTCATGCTTTTGAGCGAACCCATGAATCTTCTTTAGAAAATACCGAACAGCTACTTTATCATTATGTATTATCCAATATGCAGTCATATGGATAAGGAAATAAGCATTACAAAGATCAAAAAAGAATGCTCTACCGCAATTGCAGTGGGCATTCTTTCGTTTACATTTTATTAAAGGACGTATAGGTAAATACATAAGAAATGAAACAGGCTACCAATCAAAATAAATATATGGAAAATCTCATGATAACCCATATGTTTAAATTCCATAAATTTTGGCTTTAGCCAATAGATAAATCCACCAATTGTATAGGCAACTCCACCGATAACGAGTAAGAGCATGCCCTCTCCGCCAATAATAGACATCAGGGAAGAGCTAAAGAAAATGACAATCCAGCCCATACCAATATACAATGCCGTAGACAACCAACGTGGGGCATGGAACCAAATGAGCTTGTACATTACACCTGCAATTGCTAGTCCTTGCACAACGAAGAACAAGACCCATCCCGTTGTGTTGTTCAGACTAATTAAACATAATGGCGTGTAGGTACCAGCGATCAAGACGAATATCATGGAATGATCAATTCGTCGTAAAAAGGCAATGACGTGATCCCGTGCAACTACCATATGATAAGTAGCGGATGCGGAATAAAGCAGTATCATGCTTACCCCAAAAATGATTACTGCCAAAATAGCCAATGCCGAACCAGTACTTGACGAGGCCTTGATAACCATGGCCAGCAGTCCGACAAATGCCATCACAGCGCCGAATAAATGGGTAAATCCATTAATCGGTTCACGAATATAAGTTTTCATGCAATCCACACCTTTACGTAAGTAGTTTTCGATACTACATCATATGATACGCGCATTTCATCATGTAGTCAACATTTACTTTCAGATTTATTATCAGTATAATGGAAAAAACAGCTAGAATCGAGGGGTTCCGTTGAAAAACATAAAAAAAGTAATAGAAGATATGCATTTGGAGACCCATCTATCCTTGGAGGATATACCTGACATTGATCTGTATATGGATCAGGTCATCCAATTATTTGAAACCAAATTTGCAGATGCAAAACGCAATGATGAAGAAAAAATATTGACCAAAACAATGATCAATAACTATGCCAAGGGAAAATTATTTTTCCCTATTCAAAATAAAAAATACTCACGTGATCACTTAATTATGATCAGTCTTATCTATCAAATGAAAGGCACTTTATCTATTAATGATATTAAAGAAAGCTTGCAAGCGTTAAATGTAAAAGCTGGAGCAGGCGCAATTGATCTTAGTGTGTTATATGAAAGCTTTTTACAAATTTCCGAGAAAAATGCGGAACAGTTTTCTGTAAACTCCAATAAATGTGCAGATATTGCTGCTGCTGAAATGGAAAAATTTCCGGATGCAGATAAAGCATATCTAGGTAATTTATTATTACTTGCTTCATTTGTAAACCTCAGTAATTTTTATCGACGTGCTGCTGAGAAAATAGTTGATGAAATGAATAAACCAGAAGCATAACATATACAGTGAAAATCCTACAAAACGGATGAAAACAACTTTTAAAGGTTGCTTTCATCCGTTTTTTTGCATGTTGTTGACTATACATATATAGATGCTTCCGCCCGATATGTTCACATATCATCATGGTGCAGCTAATACACTGTATTACATGTGGACAAACGCTGGTATACATTCAAGCTAAAAAATGTTAAATGCGGAGGCGAATAAAATGTTGGAATGGCTCATTTTATTAAAGGCAATTATTTTAGGATTAGTAGAAGGGTTAACTGAGTTTGCCCCAGTCTCATCTACTGGACATATGATTATCGTAGATGATGTGTGGCTCAAATCAAAGCAGCTGATGCCAGATGAAGCAGCGAACACATTCAAAGTCGTCATTCAACTTGGCTCCATTCTGGCAGTAGTGATCGTATTTAAGGAACGGTTAGTGGAATTAAGCGGGTTGAGTCGCAGAAGTAAGCAGGGGAAGGGACAACGATTAGGACTCGGAAAGGTATTTGTAGGACTACTGCCCGCAGGAATTCTCGGTATCTTATTGAAAGATTTGATAGATGATTATCTATTTTCTGTTGAGACTGTATTAATTGGACTCGTGCTTGGCTCGATTACAATGCTTCTAGCCGACCGTTATGCACCAAAAAAAGAAGCAGCCATATCGATGGATGAGATGACATATAAGCAGGCATGGCTTGTTGGCTGTATTCAATGTTTTTCACTATGGCCGGGTTTCTCACGATCTGGTGCCACAATATCAGGTGGTGTCATGTTTGGAATGAGCCATCGTTCTGCCGCAGATTTTACGTTTATTATGGCTATACCAATTATGGCCGGTGCTAGTTTTATTTCGCTGCTCGACCATTGGCATGTATTTACGCTGGAGATGATGCCATTTTTTGTAGTTGGTTTTCTCAGCGCTTTTGGATTTGCATTATTGTCGATACGTTTTTTCCTGAAGCTGATCAATCGGTTGAAATTAAAACCTTTTGCCATATATCGACTTATTCTTGCCCTTGCTATTTACTTGGTTCTGTTTTCATGAACGGTGGACGGAGGGATGGATACGCCTTAGGTCCTAGTCTAAAATATGGCTCCAGAACGTTACGATGACGCGGTTTATGAGATAACATGGAATTAAGAAAGGAGGCAAGGCAAAATGAAAAAATTTATGCTGTTTGTTGGGGGTCTTGTCGCACTGCTCCTATTGTTAGTAAATATTGGTCCAATGATATTTCTAGGGCTTGGTATTTGGCTACTGTATGTTGTATTTAAAAAATTTGTTCGCAGTGATTCCACAGCTGGAAAAATCGGCTGGGTACTTGTTGGTTTGTTTGTACTTTCGATTGTGTTGTCCAATATGTACGCTGTAATTGGTATTGCAGCTGCTTATGTACTGTATCTTATCTATCAGAGCTGGAAAAAGGATAAGGACATGCCTTCTGATACGGTAGTTACTTCCAATGACCCATTTACAAACTTTGAAAGAGAATGGGCAGAATTAAATCATTAATCATAAAGGAGAAGATATACATGGCAAATTTATTTACAAGAATTAAGGATAGTATTTCTGCAGACTTGCATCATATGCTAGATCAAAAGGAGCATAAAAATCCAATTGCTTCACTTAATCAATATTTACGTCAAAGCGAACAGGAGAAAGAAAAGGTAAGAAAACTTGTTGATCGTCAATATCGCTTAAAAGATGAATTTACCACTGAATATATCCGTGCACAGGAATTAGCTGACAAACGGAAGAAACAAGCGGAAATTGCGGAAAAAGCAGGTGAAACGGAATTACATGCATTTGCAGTAAAGGAATATGAAGAGTATCAAGCAAGAGCAGATCGAATGAAAGCTTCTCGTGAAGAAGCAGGTGAACAATTGGATCGCCTAGAGCAAAAATATGAAGAAATGAAACGTAAACTAAAAGACATGCATTTGAAGCGAATGGAATTGATGGGAAGAGAAAACATTGCACGTGCAAGTCATCAAATTAATCGCGTGGTAGACGAAATTTCCGAACAGCCTTTCTCACGATTCGCGGAAATGGAACGTTATATTGAAGGATTAGAATATCGTGTCAATAATGCATATTACCGAAGTACATTTGATAGCAAAATTGCTAAGCTGGAAAAAGAGATGGAAGCGAGCCGTCAAGCAGAATAACGTAGATGTGTTCTCTATATTCAGCTTCATGAACAAACATGATATACTAAACAGGCGCATGTAACAGCGCCTGTTTTACTACATAAAAGAGGAGGGTTGCTCCATGCTGAATAGGCTTCGTACTGACACATTGAACTGGATACTAATCATTGGAGTAGTCCTCTTCATTGTTGAAATCGTATTTTTTCATGGTGGAATGATTGTATCTGCACTTATATTTGGTGTATTAATCTATATTGGTTGGAAGAATTTTAAGGAATTATGGGGTAAAATTTGTTTTTGGATTGGAATAGCTGGAGTTTTTTTTGCTGTCTTAAATATGCTGGCAGTTCGTTTTTTTGTTATTGCCGTAGTAGTTCTTTTTATCATAGATTATCACCGCTCTAAAAAGGACCCTACCTTTTCCGCACCAATCTTGAAATCAGAACCAGTTGTGGATTCAGAGTCTGTTCAACGTATCAAGCCATTGTTTCATCATGGCTTATTTGAGGATCAGCAAACAAAGGATGGAGCCTTTGCTTGGCGTGATATCAATATTCATGGTGCATTTGGAGATCGCATTATTGATTTAAGTAATACTGTTTTACCGGATGATACGGCGGTCATATCTATTCGCCATATCATCGGCAATATAATCATTTATATTCCGTATGAAGTAGAAGTTAGTATTCATCATAGCTCATTGTTTGGACGCGCCAATATACTAGGAGAAACCCAGCAAAGCTTATTGAATGAAACAATGATTTATCATACGGCTCATTATCAGGATAACTACCCAAGAGTGAAAATCATAACAACCTTGATTTCTGGAGATATCGAGGTGAGGCGGATATGAGGATTATATTGCGGCATGTATGGACAGCAATCTTCTTCAGTTTTCTCATTACTCTCAGCATCGTGGGCGTCACGTTACTTGCTTTTCCGCCAGCGGATTGGTCTGTATTATGGAAAGAAACGCTTGGTGATGTACCATATTGGGCAATTATATTATTCATTCCTTTTATAGGAGGAAGTATTAGCGGCATATTAACTGGAGTTTACTTTCGACAACGAATATACCGCGTTGAAGGATTATTACATGACTTAATCAAACAGAAAAAATTACCACCAGGTGATGAACCCTTTAGTGAGCTTCAACGTATACGTGAACAATTGACAGAAATAGAGGAGAAGTTTAGACAACAGACGGAGCATGTTCAGCGCATTGCTACAGAACGTGCTAATGAACGGGAAAAAAGCTTGCAGGAAATTGTCGTGCAGGAAAGAAACCGACTGGCAAGAGAACTGCATGATTCTGTTAGCCAGCAGTTATTTGCTGCATCAATGCTTATGTCTGCATTGACGGAGTCGGAGCAAGTAACGGACGAGCATGTTAATCAACAATTGAAGCTCGTAGAAAAAATGATACATCAGTCACAGCTGGAAATGCGTGCACTTTTATTACATCTGCGCCCAGTTGCTTTAAAAGGGAAAACGTTACAAGCAGGGGCTGAAGAGTTATTAAAGGAATTAACCCAGAAAGTACCAATGGAAATTGAGTGGAAAATTGAGGACTTTGAAGCGGATAAAGGAATTGAGGACCAGTTATTTCGAATTTTGCAAGAATCGGTATCCAATACGTTGCGACACGCAAAGGCAAATAGCTTACATGTATTATTAATTGAACGAGATCAAATGGTTATCATGCGTGTCATCGATGATGGGATTGGCTTTGATATGTCCGCTGTTCGAGCGAGCTCCTATGGATTAAATAATATGCGAGAACGGGCATTTGAAGTAGGTGGAAGCTTTAAAATAATTAGCTTGCCTCATGAAGGAACCCAACTGGAAGTAAAGGTACCACTTGTTAAGAAGGAAGGTGACAAACCATGATACGGATTCTTTTCGCAGACGATCATGAGATGGTGAGAATAGGAGTTTCCGCTTATTTATCTGCACAGCCAGATATGGAAGTAATTGCGGAAGCTGATGATGGGGATGAAGCGGTACAATTGGCAATTGAGCTAAAGCCAGATATCATTTTGATGGATTTGGTCATGAAGCGAATGGATGGAATTGAGGCTACACGTCACATTATGGACCAATGGCCAGAAGCGAAGATTATTATTGTGACAAGCTTTATCGATGATGAAAAAGTATACCCAGCATTAGAAGCTGGAGCAACGAGCTATTTATTGAAAACCTCCAAAGCGAGTGAAATTGCCAAAGCCATACGCGCAACCTACGATGGTCAAATTGTGCTTGAACCAGAAGTTACAGGGAAAATTATGAATAAAATGCGCCAAGGTCAGGATGAAGATTTACACGAACAATTAACCGAGCGGGAAATGGAAATATTACTGCTCGTTGCAGAGGGGAAATCCAATCAGGAAATTGCAGATCAATTATTTATCGCATTAAAGACGGTTAAGGTCCATGTTAGTAATATTTTGGGGAAATTACAAGTAACAGATCGAACCCAAGCAGTCATTTATGCGTTTAAACATCAATTAGTAAAATAGTCGGACAGTTTTCTATCAGACAAAAACAGCAAAACAAGCTAAAGTTTTGCTGTTTTTGTCTTTTTTAAAAAGTTTTTTAGAAAAAAATGACTAGATGTTATACCCGATATGTATAGGTCTTAAACCTTATTGTTATCGTATTTCGTCAAAAATTGCTCGGGAAAAAGCGTGAAAAAAGCAGAGGAAAGTCTTTATTGAAACATAATTGTAACATTACTATAATATGACTGAAATTTATTCGTGCTATACTTCGAATTGTTGAATAGATTATAGTTCTAATCTATCAGATGAACATGTAAATAAAGAGAGAAAATACATAGAAAAAGAAGTACAGTAATTATTCAGGGAAGCGAGGAATGAAATTGAAAAAAACGATTGTTGCAATTGCAACAGTAACTGTTGTAGGTTTTGGGGGCGCATTTTTAGCGGATACCGTACATGCAGAGACCTTGAATGACTTACATAATAAACAATCAGAAATTAAGAATGAACGTTCCGACATTAAAGCAAACTTGTCAAAGGCAGAGTCCAAAATCGCTGACGTCTTGCTAGACTTGGAAGAGTTGAATAGTGAGATTAAAGAGATTAATGACGCATTGCAAGCAAATAAAAATGCTTTAAAAGATACGCAAACAGATATTAATTCCACAACTGCAGATATTGAAGAATTGCAGGCGGAAATTGATAAACTAGAGAAAGCCATTGAAAAACGTTATGAAATTTTAAAAAAACGTGTTGTTTCTTTCCAAAAAAATGGTGGTAAAGTCGGTTACATGGACGTAATCTTTGGTTCAAAAACTTTCAGTGAGTTCATCAGCCGTGTATCAGCTGTTTCCAAGATTACAGATTCTGACCAAGAATTGATGAAAAAGCAAGAAGAAGATAAAGCACTTGTCGAAAAGCAACAAGGTAAGCTGGAAGGTAAGCTTGCTGAATTAACAGATATGAAAACTGAGCTGGAAGGAATGCGTTCCTTAATCGCAGATCAAAAGCAAGAAAACCAAAAGAAACAAAAAACTCTTAAGAAGAAGCAATCTGAACTTGTTGCATTGAAAGATGAACTTAAAGTGAAAGATAGCAAGCTTGCTAGCCTGGAAGCACAGGTTAAATCAAGTATTGCAGCGAAGAAGAATCCAGTAGTAGTTAGAAGTAATCCATCTGATGGTGGAAACCTAAATACATTGGCAGATAAGAAGAGCAGCAAAAAAGGTAACAATAGCAATAACAACAGTAATAATAATGTAGCAAGTGCGCCACCACAAAGTGGAAACCTAAGTGCAGCGATTAATGCGGGATATAAATATCTTGGTGTTCCATATGTTTGGGGCGGAAAATCTCCATCTGGATTTGACTGTTCCGGATTTGTATCTTGGGCATTTGCACAAGCTGGTTATTCTCTACCATCTAGTACAGCAGGAATGCAGTCTGTTGGTACGAAAATTTCTTACAGTCAAGCACAGCCTGGTGACCTTGTTTTCTTCAACACATACAAAACAAATGGTCACGTTGGAATCTACTTGGGCGGCGGTAAGTTTATCGGCTCCCAGAATTCAACCGGGTTAGCAGTAGCAAACATGACGAGCGGATACTGGAAGAGTAAGTTTGCAGGTCATGTAAGACGCGTAAGATAATAACGATATATGTGATATGGCTCTGGCAAATCTGCCGGGGCCATTTTTATTACAGATTAACTTGCTGTAAGCCCCCCACTCCAAAAATTTTTGTTGCAAACAAGAATAGTAAATGGGGGATCAACAGCCAGTAAAGGCCTGATTGGTTTAACTAACAATCAGTGGGGGAGGTAGAAAATCCCTACTTATTAAAATTTCACTTGATCGGGTGTTTGTACACATGATTAGATTGAAACTATATCCATTATTACTATTTGTAAAACAGTTGTGAAAAGTAACTTGCGATTGTATACTAAATAGTGGATAATTTTGCAATCAGTTTTAGGAGGAATACGAATGAAAGATATAAAAGAACTTAGACAAGCCATGCATGAAATTGATCCGATTCATGTTGCACGCTGGTCACCAAGAGCATTTTCTAATCAAGAGGTTCCTGAATCGGTACTATATAGTGTTTTTGAAGCAGCAAGATGGGCACCGTCAGCAGCGAATATTCAACCATGGCATTTCATTTATGCAAGGACAGAGGCGGATCGTGATACATTTTTACAGTTTATTAATCCAAATAATGCGCGCTGGTGTAAGGAAGCGCCAGTGCTCGTAGCTGTTATGTCTAAAATCGATGCAGAGCGATTTGGAGGCTATAATATTGCCCATGCATTTGATACCGGTACAGCTTGGGGTTTTTTGGCATTGGAGGCAGCACGAAAGGGGCTTGTAACCCATGCGATGGGTGGCTTTGATCGTGAACAAGCGAAACAATTACTGGATATTCCGGAGAACTACGAGCTTCACGCAATCGTCGCTGTTGGTTATCATGGTGAAACAGCATCACTTCCTGAAGATTTACGTGAACGGGAGATACCATCCGGCCGAAAAGCAATTGATGAATTTACATCTGAAGGACGTTTTTAAATAAGGGAATGATAGAGAGTCGTTATCTACCAGTAGATAACGACTTTTATATTTTTTATCGACAAAGCATATCATTTGGAGTTTATTTTACACGATGTACATCGTCTCGATTACATATGCTTTATTATCAGATTTTATAAAATGTGTTACAATTAAGAAAAATATTTATAGCGTGAATAGGATAGGGGGAGTAAGCTTGTCAAACATTGAAAAAATAGAGCAAGCAAAACAAGCATTAAAGGAAGTAATAATTGGTAAAGATGAGGCAATTGACCTGTTATTCGTGGCATTGCTTGCACAAGGACATGTCCTATTGGAAAGTGTTCCTGGTACTGGTAAAACGAAGCTAGCCAAGAGCTTTGCAAAGGTGATGGATAGTACCTTCAGCCGTGTTCAATTTACACCAGATGTGTTACCAAGTGATGTGACAGGGATTCGTTATTTTAATCTAAAAACACAGGAATTTGAATTGCGGATTGGTCCCGTTTTAGCGAATGTATTGCTAGCCGATGAGATCAATCGTGCGACTCCGAAAACACAATCAAGTTTGCTTGAAGTAATGGAAGAACATCAAGCTACAATAGATGGAGAAACAGTAGCGATTGATTCCCCATTTATGGTAATTGCAACTCAAAATCCAGTCGAAAATAATTATGGTACCTTTCCACTTCCAGAGGCGCAGCTGGATCGTTTTTTATTTAAAATTGATTTAGGTTATCCTGCCCTAACAGAAGAAAAGAAAATCTTACGTACATATCAATCAAATGATCCATATCAAGAAATGCAGCCTTGTTTACAACGGGATACCATTACGGATTTACAGGACGAAGTAAGGCAAGTTCGATTAAGTGACGTTGTAACGGATTATATGTTGCAGCTTGTGCATGCCACACGGGAGCATGAAAGTGTAGAGTTGGGTATTAGTCCACGTGGGATGCTTGCATTGATGCGGGCGTGCCAAGCGAAAGCCTTTTTATTAGGTAGGGATTATGTTACGCCAGAGGATGTGAAGCAGCTTGCCCCATATGTGTTCGAACATCGCCTCATTTTATCCATGGAAGCATCGATGCAAAAGACAGCTGCTGCAATGGTCAAAGAAATTTTAGCTATTATCCCAGTACCTGTTGAAGAAGGGGCTACAGCACGATGATTTGGCAACGAGACTTTGAACTGGAAACAGTAAAAGTAGTTGATAGTCTCCTCATCGCAATTATTTTATTTTTTGCAATTGGTCTTTTTGCAAAGCTAAGCATTGCATTTCTTGGTGTTGGGTTGTTTATCATCTATCTGTTGATTTTTAAATGGTATGATAAACGACTTGTTCATCAAATTGGTCTAAAAAATGAGCGGGAAATCATTCGATTATTTCCGGGGGAGACAAGCTCACTGTGCATAGAGTTTGAAAATCAATCTATGTTTCCAATTATTAATGGAGAGCTATTTTTAAAAATTGGAAACGCGGTAGATACAGATGAAAGGATACGGGTACGTGAAAAACAGTGGATGGAGATACATTTTCCATTGACGATGATGCGTCGTAAAAAGACCATGATCAACATTCCAATTACCGCTAAAACAAGAGGCATTTCACGGATTAAAAATTTGCAGATTCGATTTCCGCATTTGTTTCATTTTCATACAACAACACTGCGATTGGATCGTACGTATAAAAAAGAAGTAATTGTTTACCCGAAGTTGTTACCTGTAACAGGTTTGGACGCGGTAGCTCAAATGATGCCAGGCGACGGTCGTACCCGCCATTCGCCATTTGAAGATGTGCAAAGTTTAATGGGAATTAGAGATTATCAGCCTACTGATCCATTCCATCGTGTAAATTGGAAGGCCTCTGCAAAGTCGCAGCATTTACAAACGAATGAATACGAAAAGGTAATGGATCGATCCTTTGTGTTTATCTTAAATGTAAGATCCACGAATGCTGAATCTTTTAGAAAACTGGGACAAGAAGTGGAGGATCTCATTTCTTACACGGCATATTTATGTAAGGAAGCTGCTAAACAGGAAATTCCTTTTGAGTTATTTATTAATGTAAGACGCCCTGGGAATGTTCCATTTATTCATATGCCGGAAGGAGCGGGGCGGTCTCATTATGCACACGTACTTGAAATGCTCGCCCGAATTCCAAATATAGCAATCACACTTTCGTTTTCTGAAATGCTGCATCGCATTGGTACCCGTTTTGATAGACAAAAAACGATCATTTTTATTGGTGACATACCAGCAAATACAGCTGCTATTTTGCGACGTTGGCGTGTACCTCAATCTTCACTGTTTTATGTAACTTCTGGTACAAAGGGTGCGTTGTTACAAGCATGGAAAGGTGGGCAAGAACATGTTAATCGCTCATCCTAGTATATCCTATGCATATCATTTTTTAAGTGAAGCAATCCTTATTTTCCTTATCGTATTGCCATTTAGTACGTATTTTTTTGAAAGCATCCCGTATTGGAGTTATTTGGTTATTGCGGTATTCGCTTGTTTTTTATTGGATCAGCTTACACGGAGAACAAATCAATATATTTATTATTTATTGATCATTCCTATACTGGGATTGGTGTTTTATTTATTTGCTTATCCAGTGGAGCTCATTGTTTTATTTTCAGTGGTGCTTCCATTACGATACATTCGCATTCGTAAAACAGAAATTGTGAACAGACAAAATATTTATTTGATGCTTACCTTATGCTTGACAGTATTCGCCTTAATCATGGTACAACAAACTTGGATAATGATATTTCCGTTCTTGCAATTTTTATTAATCATCATCGGCAACTTTTTGAGTCATTTGTTCATGGTGAATAAACAGGATCGTAAGCAGTTCAAATGGCGACAGCTTATTGCATTATGTGGTATACCTGCGTTTGGTGCAGTTGTTTTTTATTTATTATTTGACACCATTCGGCATACTTTGATGACGGTTTGGTATGGCATCATTTATTTATTTTCCAATGTCATGACTTTTCTCGGAAAGCATTTAAGTTTTATTAAAATAAAGCCGTTGGAACTTCCAGACGTACCTATTTCAGATTTTGGCGATGAAGAAATAGATAAAGAGGAAACCTTTGAGATGATGGATGGAAATGAAAATCAGTTCCTCTATATTTTATTAATTATTGCTGTTATTACAATCATTGCAGTGGTCATCTATCGTTTGCGAAAAAATGCTTTTTCACAAATAGATTCCAAAGCTGATCCCCTGGATGTCGTTCATTTTGAAGACATCGAAAAGCGAAAAAAAGGTAATCATTTTTTTAGCAATCAATGGAATAAATTATACCGTCCCATGCATCCGGCACGAAGGCTTGTTCAGCAATTTGAACGAACCTTTGCCAAGCATCAGCTTGGAAGAAAGCACTCAGAAACCATTGAGGAATGGTTTGAACGAGTTGGGATTCATGCGAATATGGATTTATATGAGCGCGTTCGATACGGGGAACAGGACATTACTGATGAAGAACTGCAAATATTAAAGGAAGAATTAAAGCGTGCCAAACAGGTCTGTCTAAATTAAATCAGGTTAAAATACAACACTTCTAAATGATTAGGGGTGTTTTATTTTCTTTTACGGGAAAAGATACAAAAAGTGCATGAAACAATCATTAGGGAGGAAGAATCGCTTTCTAATAATAATTGGGAATCGTTCATATACTAGCTTTAATGGATGGAAAAGTTTCGAGGAGGGAAACATACATGGCTTTAAACGTCACCCAGAAATTAATAAAGAATCATTTGGTATCAGGTGAAATGATACCCGGGGAAGAAATTGCATTGACCATTGATCAAACCTTAACCCAGGATGCAACAGGTACATTGGTCATGCTGGAGCTGGAAGCAATGGGATTGGATATTGCAAAAACAGAGGCATCCGCACAATATGTGGATCATAATTTGATCCAACAGGATAGCAAGAATCCGGACGATCATTTATTTTTAGAAAGTGCCGCGAAACGATTTGGTCTCTATTATAGTCGTCCGGGTAATGGGGTTAGTCATCCTGTGCATATGCAGCGCCTTGCAAAACCTGGAAAAACGTTGCTTGGTTCAGATAGTCACACCTGTGCCAATGGCTGTATGGGCATGCTTGCAATGGGAGCGGGTGGAATTGATGTAGCACTAGCCATTGCTGGAGAACCTTTTCATGTGAAAATGCCACAGGTCTGGGGTGTGAAGTTAACTGGGGAATTACCAGATTGGGTTAGCGCAAAGGATGTTATATTGGAATTGCTTCGTCGTCATGATGTAAAAGGAGGCGTTGGGAAGGTCATTGAGTACTATGGGCCAGGTGTTGCCAATCTTCGTGCAATGGATCGTCATGTAATTGCAAATATGGGGGCAGAGCTCGGGGCAACTGGTACTGTTTTTCCATCAGATGGGGAGATAAAGCGCTTTTTAACGGAACAAAATCGTGCATCTGATTGGCTTGAATTATTGGCAGATGATGGAGCAACGTATGATATAAATGAAGAATTGAATTTATCGGAATTGGAACCGCTTATTGCGAAACCATCTAGTCCTGGGAATGTTGTGTCTGTTAAGGATTTAGTTGGAACACCAATTTATCAGGCATATATTGGTTCTTCAGCAAATCCAGGATTTCGAGATTTTGCAATTGTTGCGGAAATGATGAAAGATAAAAAAGTGGCTGATGGGGTATCGCTTGATGTCAATCCGACTTCGCGCCAGATGCTTACAGATTTAGTGAAGGAAGGACACATTGCAAATTTACTACAAGCGGGAGCACGTTTGCATCAAGCAGGTTGTAATGGCTGTATCGGAATGGGTCAAGCACCTGCAACCGGAAGAAATAGTTTGCGAACAACCCCTAGAAATTTTCCAGGTCGATCAGGAACCAGGGAGGATAGTGTATTCCTTTGTAGTCCAGAAACTGCTGCTGTTTCCGCATTAATGGGTGAAATAACCGACCCAAGTACACTAACTATGACATATCCAGAAATCAAGGATCCAGTAAAGCCGACCGTTGACGAACAATTGTTGGAATCTCCACTTCCATTGCAAGAAGCGAAGCAGGTGAAGCTTGAAAAGGGTCCAAATATCGCATCCATCCCAGATATGGATCACATGCATGACACGATGGAAATTCCTATTTTATTAAAAATGGGGGATAATATTTCAACGGATGAAATTCTAGCCGGCGGTGCAAGGGTATTGCCGTTTCGCAGTAATTTACCGGAAATCAGTAAATTTTCCTTTGAAATCATTGATGAAACCTACTATGACCGGGCACAAGCTATCGTAGAAAACGGTGGTCATGCAATCGTTGCAGGTTATAATTATGGACAGGGATCCAGCCGAGAGCATGCAGCATTAGCACCGCGGTTTCTTGGTCTTCGCGTAGCGCTTGTAAAAGATTTTGCGAGAATTCATTGGCAAAACTTGGTGAACTTCGGTATATTACCAATTACTTTTGTAAATGAAACAGATTATGACCTGTTGGAACAGGGTGATATTTTGGTCCTGACCAATTTACAGCATCACATTCGTAAGAACGAGCCATTTCGTATAACGATTAAAAATAAAGGGCTTGAAATCGAGGTTGAACATGCATTATCAGCACGTCAACAAGATATTATGAAATATGGTGGAATCATTAATTGGGCCAAGTCACGTGTATAGGAGGTAACATAATGACCGTGAGAAAAATTGCTTGTAGAGCATGTCATGGTACAGGTATGCTGTCGGACGATGAAGGATGGCAGTACACCTGTAGTGTATGTCATGGTAATGGGATTGAAAATAGGGTAGCATCCAATCGGAATGTACGAATTATGGAAGTAGATGAAAACAATCGATTGTTAGATTAATACAAGCAAGATGCCAATGCGGCGTCTTGCTTATTTATATTGAAACTTTTTATCATGTGTATCGTATGGGATAGGTGAATGGTATAGAGAGGAGCATCAAGTTGCGACGAAAAACATTTTGGTTAGCAATGATATTATTATTAGCTACGATTATGATTGTTGGATGTAAGGATGACCATAAAGGGGAAGATGAAAAGATGGGTGAAGAAGCTCAATTGACCGGCAAATGGTCAGGTAAGATAGAAATACCGAATATGCCGCTTCCGATTATGATTACCTTTGAAGCAGGGGAATCCATTTCGGCCACGATAGATATACCTGCACAAGGCATAGAGTCTTATCCTTTTGAAAAAGTAACACAAGAAGAGGAAAAGTTGTTTTTAAAGCTATCCATTCAAGGGCAGGAGATGACATTTGACGGTACGACCGCTGCAAATGAAATTTCAGGCAGCTTTCATCAAAATGGACAAACCTTTCCGTTTCAATTAAAGAAAGATGATGAAACAGTTGGTGATGAGAAAGAAGGCGAGTTTCTAACTATCCAGACAAATCATGGGGAAATAACCGGTGAATTGGCACTTCCAAAAGGAGAGGGGCCTTTCCCTGTGCTGCTCATTATACCAGGTTCCGGTCCAACAGATCGTAATGGAAATAGTCAAGGGATGACAAATGATAGTCTGAAAATGGTTGCGGAAGAGCTTGCAGAAAATGGAGTCGCAAGTCTGCGCTATGACAAACGTGGTGCAGGTAAAAACATGAAAGCTGTGATTGATGAGGAGGATCTTACACTAGATGATTTTGTACAGGATGCTATTAATTGGATAGATGAATTGAAAACAGATGATAGATTTAGTCGGTTTGGTGTGATTGGACATAGTCAAGGTTCGCTTGTTGGAATTTTAGCCGCACAGCAATCAAAAGTGGATGTTTTTATTTCTGTTGCAGGAGCGGGAAAAACATTAGATGCTGTGCTGGAAGGACAATTGGAAGAACAGCTCTCAGATAAACTGCTTGAAGAAAGCAAAACAATTTTAGCTCAAATGAAACAGGGAAAACAGGTGGAGCAAATAAGTAAAGAGTTACAAGCGTTATTTCGTCCATCAGTCCAACCGTTTTTGATGTCTTGGATGGAGTATGATCCAGTCGTGGAGATTGCTAAGCTGCAAGTACCAATATTACTGATAAATGGAACGAATGATTTGCAAGTCCCAGTTGAGGATGCCAAACTTCTACAAAAGGCGAATGAACATACACAGCTTCAAATCGTCGATGATATGAATCATATTTTGAAAATTGCTCCCACAGATCGGCAAGGTAATTTAGCTACGTATACCAATCCTTCGTTACCATTGGCGCCTGAATTTGTGAAAGCACTAAACGCATTCTTAGCTGAACAATTAGAACTTTAAAATATATACAGTAAAATTCTTTCTTTCTATATTGGTTGAGGCCGCCCGTAGAACGCGGAGTAGATTGATGGAGAGACGGTGTAGATCCAATAAAATGAAAAAGAGTACCAGTAAAATTCATTCACTGGTACTCTTTTTGTTGTGTTTCACTGGCTTTTGTCTTAGACTATTCATCTATATTACTACAAAAGCTCTAGATTCATTTCTTATTCATCCATATTGATGAATAGTTTTCCAGCTGCACGTGCGCGGGTTTCATTACCATAAACATCCTTGGCAATTACTTCGATTACCGCACCTTCTGCTTTTACATTGGAGGTAGCAGTCCAGTAGCCAACATAATGGCCAGGTGATACCTCAAGTAATGGCAATTCTGTAGCATTAGTCAACTGGTTGGTTAATGGCATGTGGATAACATATGTTGCTGTTAATCCAGGCTCACTATCAAATTCAATCGCTACTGTTTCACCTTTTTTGAGCTGTAAATCTTCAGCAGGTGTTAGATTTTCAATCTCTGGTGCATCAAATTGTACATCCAATGTGACGCTCTGGGTTGTAGAATTACCTGCGAGATCATAGGCTGTTACTTCAATCACATTCTCTCCATTATCCAATAGAATACGCTTGGAATAGGAACCGTCCTCTGCCAAATCTGCAC